>NZ_CP109078.1:7211988-8562983 GCF_035917455.1 Micromonospora sp. NBC_01796
ACGTCACCGGCCGGGAAGACCGCCGTACGGCTGAACGGTGCGGCGATCGACAGCACCGGCAGGCTCGCGTACGCGGTACCCACCAGGGCGGCGCCGACGACGTCGGTCTGCACCTTGTTGATGTAGTCGAGGATCGGGGTGTCCTTGTAGCGGGACTCCGTCGCGGGCAGTTCGACCGCGGAGGTGGCCACCACCTGGTTCACGTACGCGACCGTCTTGTTGTGCTGCGCGCGTACGGCCGCGAGGACCTTCGGGTCCTCGACCACCGTGTTCGTGTTCAGCATGGTGGCGTGCTTGCTGGTGATCTTCCAGCAGTTGTGCTCCCGGGTGAGGGTGAAGTCCATCCGGGTCAGTCGCTGGCCCCACCGCGACGGCTCCGACGTCAGCACCTGCACACCGGTGGCGGTGTTGGTGACGAACCGCTCGACCACCTCGTTGTGCGCGTGGCCGAAGAGGATCGCGTCGATGCCGGGAACCTGCTGGGCGATCAGCGCGACCGGGTTCTCGTTCGGCAGTTCCGGACCGTAGCTCGACGTACCGTTGTCGCCACCGTGCGCGGAGATCAGCACGATGTCGGCGCCGCGCTGGCGCATCACCGGCACCCACTTCGCGGCGGTCGCGATCATGTCCTCGAACCTGAGCTTGCCCTCGACGTTGCCCTTGTCCCAGATGGCCACGCCGGGGTTCGTCAGACCGAGGATGCCGACCCGCAGGGTCGGTGCGCCCGCGCCGAGGTCGACCTTCTTGATGATGTACGGCGTGTACGCCGGCTTCCCGGTGCGCGCGTTGACCGCGTTCGCGGCCAGGGCGGGGAAACCGAGCTGCCGGATCCAGAGGTCGAGCAGAGGCAGGCCGTAGTTGAACTCGTGGTTGCCCAGCGTCACCGCGTCGTAGTCGAGTACGTTCATCGCCCGCGCCATCGGGTGCTTCTCACCCGTCGACGTGATCGGCTCCTGCTTGGCGTAGTACGTCGCCAGCGACGTGCCCTGGATCGTGTCGCCGGCGTCCAGCACCAGGGTCGCCTTGCCCCGCCGCTCCTTGCGGATCTGCTTGACCAGGGTGGTCAGCTTCGCCACGCCGATATCGTTGTGGGCGCTGTCGTCGTACTCGGCGTCCTTGTAGTAGTCCCAGTTGTAGACGTTACCGTGAGTGTCCGAAGTGCCCAGGACGGTGAGGTCCCAGCTTTTCGGCTTCGTGGGCCGGTGCGCCTGGGCCGGAGCGGCGGCGACCAGCGGTGCTGCCGCGGCGGCAGCCGCCGCGGTGACCAGAAGCTGGCGTCGGGACGGGCCGGAGGGAGAGGTCATTACGCGCCTTCCAATGACGGTGGGTGGGGCCTCGTGGGCGTCGTCGGCACGATAACCATCCGCTCGGGACGGCGCCAGTGCAGACCGAAGACGACACGTCCCGGCCACTCACCGCATACCCGGCCGAAACCCGGTGCGGTGGAGCATTGACGTCACGTCCTACGTTGCTGATCGTGTCGGATGTCGTCGCTCTCGTCGTGACCGCCGTACTCGCGGCGAACCTCACCCTCCGCCGGCCGCTCCGGCCTCGACGACCGACCCTTCCGGTGAGCTGGTCCGAGGGCGTCAGGCGATGGTGGTTCTGGCTGGTGATGCCGTGCGTGGTGGTTGACGTTGTCGCGCACGAACACCTGCGTCTCCGGACCCTGCTCGTCATGTGCGGGTTGCTGTCCGCTGCGGCGGCAGTCTCCCTCCTGCGTGGCGCGCTCGGCCGACCTCCCGCGCCCGCACGACCGGCCGTCCCCGCGGTTCAGCCCGCCTCCGGCAGCGAGTCCGAAACCGTGGCCGTTGTGATGCCGTGGCTCGGGGAGTCGATGGGAACCGCTACCGTCACGTCGGTGCACAAATCAACCGGTGAAGCCGTACGCGCCGGTGAGGCGGTGTGCGAGGTGTCCACCGACAAGGTCGATACCGAGGTCCCCGCCGAGATCTCCGGCACGGTCGTCGCCGTGCTCGTCCAACCACCGGTCGACATCGCCGTGGGTGCGCCGATAATGCTCATCCGACCCGCCTGACCGCAATGACGCCGGGTCCGACAACGGCTGTCAGGTGACCGGTGTCCCGGGCCCGCGAAATGTGCGAGGTTTTTGGGCTTGATCAACTCTCGTCGGGGGGTGGGTTCGCGGAATGCCTGCGGGCCCGGGGCGGTTATACATCTCGTACGACCGGAGCAGCGCCGGGGCAATGATCGCCTCGCCTCGTGTGTGCTGTGGCCTCGTACTTCTTTCCCCGAGCGCCAGCGCCTCCCCCTGTAGGCGCGCGTCGGGTACCCCCGATTGGAAGGTGAACCATCGTGAAGACGACTTTCACCGCTGTTACTGAGACTTCGTTTGTTCGTAGGACCGCTCTGGGTGTTGCCAGTCTGGCGTTTGTTGGTGGCGCTGTCGCGGGTCCTGTGGGTCACGCGTTTGCGTCCCCGGCCGAGCACGCGGCTCCGGCGATGACCACGGTCGCGCAGGTCACGGCTGACAAGCCGGCCATGGATAAGCTGGTCCCGCACGGTACTCAGGGTGCGCAGTCGAGCATCAAGCTCGACAAGGACCAGCTTGCTAACGCCAGGGCCATTACGGAGACGGCGAAGAAGTTGGGTATGGGTGAGCGTGGTGCCGTGATCGCGGTTGCTACCTCGATGCAGGAGTCGAAGCTGGAGAACCTGGGTCATCTGGGTGACATGAACGACCACGACTCGCTGGGTCTGTTCCAGCAGCGCCCGTCGTCGGGTTGGGGTTCTCCTGAGCAGATCACGGACCCGACCTACGCTTCGACCGCCTTCCTGAAGAACTTGAAGCAGGTTGGTGGTTGGCAGGACATGCCGTTGACGGATGCGGCGCAGAAGGTTCAGGTGTCGGCGTTCCCGGATGCGTACGCGCAGTGGGAGAACCAGGCCGCGCACATCGTGCAGGACGTCTGGACCAAGTAAGCAACAAGCTTGAAGAATCTCGGCCCTGTCCGGGTCCCCAGCGGGACCCGGACAGGGCCTTTTTCTGTGCCTCGGTACGGGCCCGCTGACAGAGCTCGTACCCGTGGCGTGTTCAGTTGTCCTTCTGGGCCTTCTCCTTGCGCTCTTTCTCCTCGCGCTCCTTCTCGGCGCGGGACTGCGCGAGATCCAGTGCGAGGACGCCGGCCAGGATGAGCAGGTGGTTCTCGTCCCCGGGGATCTTCACCGCGTACGTGTCACGGATCGTGAACCACTTCTTCGACACCGAGGCGACCTCATGCCCGTCCTGCTCGACCGTGTACTCATGGTCGAGCAGGTCACCACGCATCTCGAGGTCGTGCGGCCCCGGTATGTCGATCGTGTACTTGTCGCGGAACGGGGTGAAGAGTTTCTTGCGTACCTCGGCGGCCTTCTCCCCGCCGATCTTGATCGTGTACGTGCGACGCAGCGCGACGAGCTGCCGATGCACCGAGGCGACCTCTTCACCGGTCGCGTCTTCGATGACGAGCTTGTCGCGCAGGGTCAGCACCTTGCCGTCGACGTGGAAGACCTTCCGGCCGGAGTCGTCGGTGATGTCGAAGTCGTCGCCGATGTCGAAAAGGCGCTCACGGATGAGGTACATGGCTGCATCCTCGCACCAGGCCGGGGCGGTGGCATCCCGAGGACCCGCTCGCCGTCGCCACCACGGAGGGCTCAGATCTCCTTGACGAAGACGATGGCGTCGACCTGGTCGACGGTGGTCGGATCGAGCGCGAAGTACGTGTGGTCGGCCGGGACCCGGGGCGTCAGCTTCCGGTCCAGAGCCGAGACGAGCCGGCCGGGGTCGACGACGGCGCGGGCGTGCGGAAGAGTCGACAGGAGCCCTTCGAGGGTGTCGGGGTGCGGGACGTCGGAGCCGCGAGCGCCGAAGGTGGTCGCGGCGAAGCTGTACTGGTCGCCCAGGTGGGTGCCGATGATGGCGCCCGTGCTCCACCATTCGAGCGGGTGGTCGCCGAGCTGCATCTGACTCTTGTCACGCTGCAGGTGGCGGTTGTGGGCGAAGGCGAGGGTCGGGCCGCGGCGGGCCTCGCGGCGGAGGATGGCGTCGAGGTTGTCGGCCATCATCACCCCGCGCAGGCAGATGAGTGCCCGGAGACGGGTGGGCGCGGTGTCGGCCATGGCGGCGTGGTAACGCAGGAGCCCGGCGGCGGTGCGGCCGTACAGGTCGGCGCGCCACCAGTCCTCGGGGGTGGTCATGGCCGTCAGGTGGGGGACGTACGCGGTGAGCAGCGCGCGCAGGTCGTCGGTGATCAGGCGCAGTTCCCTGGCCTCGGCAGTACGGCCGACGGACTGGGTGGGATCCATCATGGTGGCCTGGTTGGTCCAGCGGTCGTCGGTTCCGAGCAGTTCGTCGAGGGTGTCGCGACTCCAGGCCAGGTCCAGGTGGGCGGCGAGGTAGTCGTGCAGTGCGATCAGGGCCGGACGGGGGCTGGCGGCTCCGGTGATCTCCAGGGGGCCGTCGAAGCCGTAGAAGCGGAGCCGTTCGTGCGGGGCGCGCTGCTCGTTGTGGGCGCGCATCCAGCGCAGGAGCTCCCGGTTGGCGGTCGAGGCGCCGAAGCCGTGGCTGAAACCGTGGGTCATCACGTCGTCGAGCTCCCCGACCCCGTCCGTGACGTACGCGTCCGCGGCCAGGGCCGACAGGCAGTCGCTCTCGATGGTGATCGAGCGGTAGCCCTCGTGGTCGACGAGGTGGCGGAACAACTCGTTGCGCAGTTCGAGGAAGGCTTCGACGCCGTGGGTGGGCTCGCCGAGGCCGAGCAGGCGGGTGGCGGGGGACAGGAGCGGGGTGAGATCGCCGCCGGTGAAGGGACGGACGGCGTCCCCGATCAGGTTCGTCATTCCCTCAACCCTATCGTTGAACCCTCGGTGTAAACTTTGCTGCTGTTTCCGGCTGGCGACAAGGACATACCTTCAAAATGTGGTTGCGGCCCATCGACCTGGCGCGCGAGCACGGCCTGTCCACGCAGGCGGTGCGCAACTATGAGGAGGCGGGGATCCTGCCGCCGGCCGAACGCTCGCCGCACGGCTACCGCGCCTACGCTGCGCGCCACGCGGCGGCGTTGCGGACGTTCCTGGCGCTGATACCCGCGCACGGCCACTCGACCGCGGGGGCGATCATGCGGTCGGTGAACGGCGGCGAGGTCGAGGAGGCGCTGCGGTTGGTCGACGAGAGCCATGCGCAGTTGGCCGTCGACCGGGGCACGCTCGAGGCCGTGCAGCGGGCGCTCCGGGACCTGGTACCGCCGTCCGAGGTGGAACCCGGTGTGACCTTCATCGGACCGTTGGCCCGCAGGCTCGGCATCCGACCGGCGACCTTGCGCAAATGGCAGCGAGCCGGGCTGCTCGTGCCCAGCCGCGATCCGCGTACCGGCTACCGCGTCTACACCGAGGCCGACGTACGCGACGTGCTCCTGGCCCACCAGTTGCGACGTGGCGGGCACGGGCTGGAGCAGATCGCGCAGGTGCTGGAGCAGGTACGGGCTGCCGGCGGACCGGAGCCGTTGCAGGCGACCATGCGGGAGTGGCGGGACCGGCTGACGGCGCGCGGTCTGGCGATGCTGGCGGGCGCGGCCGCGCTCGACACCTATCTCCGGGTTCCGTGACACAAACGGAATCGGTGGCAGGACCTCCGCCACAAGCCATCAAACGATGGGCATCGCGCTGTTGCGGGTTGGCACACTGTGTTTCCTGTCAATGGTCGGCTTGGGTCACGGGTGGGTGACCCTCGTCAGAATGGGGAGCGGCAATGGATCCCGTGTCGATCGGCATCGCCACCTACAAGGCAACCGTCGCAGTCGGCGGCTTCCTGCTGTACCGGGACGCTGTCCTCACGGTCATCAACGATTCCAAGCACGCGGTGAGCGCCGCAGTTTGTCTCGGTAACCGGGGAAGTTCGTACGCGTTCGGTTGGATCAACATCGACGCCGGGCACAGATTCGGCATGGAGTTCCCCGTGCTGCGATCGGGTCAGGACCTCGTGATCCATGCCCGAGCCCAGAACGGCAGGTACACGTGGCAAGGTGACACGTACTTCTACGTGCTGCATCCGGCCAAGTTCGGGGTCAAGAACGCTCGATTGGAGAGTGCGCAGTTGGTCTCCGGCGTCGGCCGGATGACAACCGTCGGAGGCGACCTCCATCGCATGTCGGACGACTTCACCTATCGCTTGACCTAACAGCTTCAAATGCGACGATCCTCGCGGCGGCCGGATTCGGCGCAGGGCACCCCTGGCCCATCAATCCGCCTGTCAGGGCTCAGACGGTCGCGGGTTCCCGGGACTCGGTTCGAGCCTGCGACGTGTGTCGCGTTCGCGAGGTTTTTGGGCTTGATCAACTCTCGTCGGGGGGCCGTTCGCGGAATGCCGGCGGGCCCGGGGTGGTTATACATCGCGTACGACCGGAGCAGCGCCGGGGCAATGATCGCCTCGCCTCGTGTGTGCTGTGGCCTCGTACTTCTTCCCGAGTGCAGCGCCGTTTCCCCCTGTGTGCGCGTGCTCGGAACCCCCGATTGGAAGGTGAACCATCGTGAAGACGACTTTCACCGCTGTTACTGAGACTTCGTTTGTTCGTAGGACCGCTCTGGGTGTTGCCAGTCTGGCGTTTGTTGGTGGCGCTGTCGCGGGTCCTGTGGGTCACGCGTTTGCGTCCCCGGCCGAGCACGCGGCTCCGGCGATGACCACGGTCGCGCAGGTCACGGCTGACAAGCCGGCCATGGATAAGCTGGTCCCGCACGGTACTCAGGGTGCGCAGTCGAGCATCAAGCTCGACAAGGACCAGCTTGCTAACGCCAGGGCCATTACGGAGACGGCGAAGAAGTTGGGTATGGGTGAGCGTGGTGCCGTGATCGCGGTTGCTACCTCGATGCAGGAGTCGAAGCTGGAGAACCTGGGTCATCTGGGTGACATGAACGACCACGACTCGCTGGGTCTGTTCCAGCAGCGCCCGTCGTCGGGTTGGGGTTCTCCTGAGCAGATCACGGACCCGACCTACGCTTCGACCGCCTTCCTGAAGAACTTGAAGCAGGTTGGTGGTTGGCAGGACATGCCGTTGACGGATGCGGCGCAGAAGGTTCAGGTGTCGGCGTTCCCGGATGCGTACGCGCAGTGGGAGAACCAGGCCGCGCACATCGTGCAGGACGTCTGGACCAAGTAAGCAACAAGCCAGTGGCCGGGTTCCCACCACGGGGACCCGGCCAACGGCGTACGGTCCCCACCGGGTCAGCGTGGCCAGTCGGCCAGGCGCTGGTGGACGATCCGTACCTCGTCCGGGGTGAGGCCGTAGCGGGCGAACCGCCGGTCGGGTAGCCGGTCCAGGTAGTGACCGGCTGCCCGGATGTCCTCGGGGTCGAGTGCCGGGTCGTAGTCGTGTGCCAACGCCAACAGCTCGTCGAGGCGGTAGACGTCCAACGCGGCGGCGATGTCGATGTAGTCGCGCACCTCGCGGCGGGTGATCAGAGCTACGGTCTTGCTCGCGACCAGATCCTGGACGTGCATGACCGGACCCAGGTCCATCACCACCGGGCTGCGGTGCCGGTCGAGCCGACCCAGGGTCAACCGGAGCTGGCGCCCACCGCGGCTCACGACAAAGTCCTTCATGTCCTGGTCGAACCCGTCGAAGAGGCTGGCCAGGTCACCGGCCGGGTCCTCGTCGCGTACGTCGAAACCGGCCGCTTGCAGCACGGTGCGGACCTCGGTGGCGGCCGCGCCCGCGGCTCCGTCCACGTCCGCGAACAGGTCGAGATCCTCGGTCGGACGGTTGACCAGGCCATGGGCGGCCCAGGCCACGCCACCGCCGAGGACGAACCCGTAGCGGTCGGCAACGGACAGCGCGACCCGGGCCACCTCCCGATAGAAGTCGCCCAGGTGGGCGGTGCTCACCCGATGCGGTGGAGCGTACGGTGCCGGGCCTCCCACGCCCGCCGGACACCGTGCGGCAGGTTGAGGTCCGGCCACACCCGCCGCAGCAGGGTTCCGTTGACCAGTCGACGCAGGTCGTCGGCGCGGGTGGCCTCGCGCAGGACGTTCTCGTACATCCAGAGCAGTTGATCCGGGTCGGCCAGCTCGAAGGTCCGGTCGCTGCACCACATGAGCCGCAGTGGCAGCTCCACCGCTCCGCGAACCGGCCCGGTCAGCTCGGTGAGCGTACGGGTCACCACGGCGGGACGCCCCGGACGAGCCAGGAAGGCGACGCCGGACGGAGTCGATTGGGTGCCGAGCATGGGGAGAGCGTAGCCCGTACTCGGCTTGATCCGAGCCAGGCGTGTCCTTCGTGTCCGTTTTGCCGGAAGCAGTGGATCGGTCGGCCATCGAGGCGTTCGCTCCACCGACCCCGAGCCGACCCGGTACCGCCCGCCCAATCAATCGCCATGAGCCGGGCATTTCTGGAATGTCGGATGGGTCGGGCTCGTTACACCTTGCGTACGCCCGAGCAGCATCTGCCGGGCGTGTTGTTTTGCCCCGGACTGCTCCTCCCGGAGTGCGTCATCCTCCCGGATCGCTCCTGCCGGAGCGTCAACCCCCAACGGAAGGGCTCCCATCGTGAAGGACCGCTTCACTCGATGGCTCCCGGCCATCGCGCAGACCGACTTCCGCCAGTACGCCCAGACCAAGATCGAGCAGGCTGACCTCGGTCGGCGACTCGAGCAGGCCAAGGCGCTCCAAGCCGACCTGCGTGGTCTGACGCAGTACCAGATCCGCCGGCTCGACCTGGGTCGGCTGGCAGAGGGCAACCGCCGCAAGGCCGTGCTCACCCTCGCCGGTGTCGCGGTCGTGGGCGGACTGGCCGCCGGCCCCGCGCTGGCCGCCGACAACTCGACCTCGCCGAACGTGAACCCGGCCGCCGCGGCACAACTGCGTCAGGCCGCGGAGGCGAGCAAGACCGAGCCGAAGCCGCTCGTCGTCGCCCAGCCCGGCCCGGACGGCCAGGCGAGCCAGCAGCCGGCCGAGGCGTCCTCGGCGGCCCCACAGGTTGTCGACCGCTCGGCCGACTCGTCGGCGCACAAGCGCGTCGAGCGCAAGCAGGCCGACAAGCCGAACCTGTCCGACCTGATGCCGTTCGGCACCCAGGGACAGCAGGTCTCCACGCCGCTTTCCGACGAACAGCTCGACAACGCGAAGGCGATCGTGCAGACCGCCAAGCGCGAAGGCGTCGGCGAGCGGGGTGCCGTGATCGGTGTGGCTACCTCGCTGCAGGAGTCGAAGCTCAACAACTTCGGTCACCTCGGCTACCTCAACGACCACGACTCGCTGGGCCTGTTCCAGCAGCGTCCGTCGTCGGGCTGGGGCACCCCGGCACAGGTCACCGACCCCGACTACGCCGCCTCGGCCTTCTTCAACGGGCTCAAGCGGGTGGACGGGTGGCAGCACATGCCGCTGACCGACGCCGCGCAGACCGTGCAGGTCTCGGCCTTCCCGTTCGCGTACGCGCAGTGGGAGAACCAGGCCGCGCACATCGTGCAGGATCTGTGGAACAACCGGTAAGTCGTCAACGAACCACAGCACAGCACGCTGGCCGGGCCCCGGAGGGAGGGGACCCGGCCAGCGGTGTCTGTGCCGGTGCGAGCGGGCCGCCGGTCAGGGCGAGGTGAGCAGGGTGAGGCCGAGCGCGGCGAGCGGTTCGTTCACCGGCTGGAAGTACGTGGTGCCGCCGGCGGTGCAGTTGCCCGTACCGGCGACGAGCATGCCCTGTGCCTGGTCGCCGGAGACGAACGGGCCGGCGGAATCGCCCGCCTCGGCGCATACGGTCGTCCGGGTCAGGCCGGAGATGACCTCACCCGAGGCGAAGTTCAGCGTCTGGTTGCGGCCCTGGACCACACCGCACCGCCAGCCGGTGGTGGAGCCGTACCGGCAGACCGGTGCGCCGATCGGTGCCTCCACCGAACCCCGGATCGGTGCCGCCGTCGACCGGCCGGTCCGGATCTCGCCGCGCGGCGTCCAGCCAGGGTTCAGGCGTACCCAGGCGTAGTCGTTGCCCGGGAACGACGAACTCGCGAACACCCCCATCACCTGCCCGTTCGGCGCGTACGCGGAATCACCGGTCCGGCCGCAGTGCCCGGCGGTGAGGAACCCGCCCCGTACGGTGAAGCCGACCGAGCAGCGCATGCTCTGCGACGTCAGGAAGGGGTCACCGCCGCGTACGTCCGCCAGGGTGCGGGGCCGCTCGGTGCCCTCGACGACCCGGACGACACCGGGCGACGCACCGGCCTCGCTGACGAACGCGTTGGCAGCGGCAGCCCCGCCCGGTGCGGTCCGTACGACGACGGCGTTGCCCACGACGTCGACGTACCAGCCCGAGACCGCACCGGGCGCGTGACCGGCCGCGCGGTCGAGTAGGGCCGCTGTCGCGGCGAGGGTGGTCTCGGCGTGCGGCACCAGACGCACCCGCGTACCGGTGCGTCGGGCGGTGTGCACCGCGGCCGGGTCGGTCACCGCGACCACCGGGTTTCCGTGCCCGTCGAGCCAGACGCCGCCGAACGCGGCGCCGAGGGTCGCGCGCAGGTCCCGCTCCGTCGCGGCGGCGGCGGTCGCGACGGCCAGTCGGGCCGCGGCCCGGTCGGGGGTGAGTCCGAGGTCGCGCCGCAACGCGGCGACGACCTCCGCGGGGTCCGGACGCGGGTCCACCGCCGCGGCGCCCGGCTGTGCGCCGGTGACGGTCGGCGCGGCGCCGGCCGGGGTGGCTGCTGCGGTGATGAGCGCGGTCGTCAGCAGGATCGCGACCGGGACGGCAAGTCTGCGCGACATACGCTCAGGGTACGACCGGGACATCGGCAACCGTGCATACGTTTGGTGTCATACCGACGTGGCGAACCATGCCTACGGATGTTCCGGCCCACCCCCGGCGACGGTCAGATCCACTGCCGGCGCTTGAACTCGATGAACAGCCCGACCGCGATCCCGATGGTCACGATGGTCGACACAATGAACTCGGTCAGCGTGTGCTCCCACGGAAACGCCACGTTCTGCCCGAAGAACCCGGTGATCGCGGTCGGCACCGCGATGATCGCGGCCCAGCTCGTCACCTGCTTGACGATCTGGTTCATCGTGTTGTTCTGCAGCATCAGGTTCGTCTCGAGCATGGCGTTGTTCAGGTCCCGCAGCGACTCGGTCCACTCGACCACCCGCAGCACATGGTCGTAGACGTCCTGGAAGTACGGCAGCATCGGCGCGCTGACCAGGTGCATGGTCGGGCGCATCATCGAGTTGACCACCTCCCGCATCGGCAGTGCCACCTGGCGCAGCCGGACCAGGTTGCGACGGGCCAGGAAGGTCCTCTCCTGCAACTGGGCGTACGACTCGGGGTGCGGGCGGAACATCGTGTTCTGCAGCTCCACCAGGGACTGGTCGAGCTGCTGGACCGCCTCGAAGTGACCGTCCACCAGCGCGTCCACCAGGCCGTAGATCAGGAAGGACACGCCGTACTTCGCCATCTCGATGTTCTCGTCCCAGCGGATCAGCAACTGGCTGATGTCGAACCGCTCGTCGTAGCGGACCGTGATCAGCACCCGCTGGTTGATGAACGCGGCCACCTCGGCCGTGTTCAACGACCCGTCCGGATGCAACTCGGCCATGTACGTGTTCAGGAACAGGTGCGAGTCGTACCGGTCCAGCTTGGCCCGCTGCGCCTGCTGGACCGCGTCCTCGACGGCGAGCGGATGCATCCCGAACTCCTCGGTCAGCAGGGCGATCTGCTGCGCCGTCGGGCCGCACAGGTCCAGCCAGGCGAAGGACCGTTCGGTGTCGTTGAGCCGGCCGGCGACCTCGGTCGCGGGGAAGTTCTCCGCGATCAGCTCGCCGTCTCGGTAGAGCCGGCTGCGTACGCTCATCGCCCACCCGCCTCGGAGGCGTCCGGTCGCCGCCGACGTTGGGCCACCGCAGCGACGTACCCGGCGGTCGCACCGAGCAACAACACCCAGAACACCGCGAGGTACAGCAGGAGGCCGGGTAGGTAGTCCCGGTCGTCCAGCCCCGGATTCGGGGCCGCCGGCATCGGCCGGGTCAGCAGCGGGATCCCGACCAGCAGCAGCACCCCGGTCGTGACCAGACCGGCGACCACCGTCGTACGCCAGGGTCGGGGCAGCGTACGGGCGAGCAGCAGGCCGCCGAGCGTCGTCAACGGGGTCAGCACCCAGTCGTGCAGGATCGGTCCGGCGACCAGCCAGCCGCCGAGCGGGAGCACGAAGTCCGCCTCCCAGGTGACCTGGGCCCAGAGCAGCCAGGCGCCGTACCCGAGCACGCCCGCGCCGACCGCACCGAGCAGTACCCGCACCGGGAGCATCATGGCCGTACCCGAAGCGCGGTGACCCACTTGGTCTGCAGCACACCCGGTCGGGTCGGCGCGATGATCCGGCACGGGTAACCGTGGTCCAGGGTCAGTTCCTCGCCGTTGATCCGCAGCGCCAGCAGGGTGAGCGGATCCCGGACGTGGTCCGGCAGCAGCACGCTCGTCCGGTACGGCCCGGAGCGTTCGAGGGACTCGACCTCGACCCGTCCGGTCGGGGCGCCTACCGCGCCGAGCAGGTCGACGATCGTCACCCCGGTCCAGGTCGCGCTGGCGCTCCAGCCCTCGACGCAGGCGATCGGGAGCCGGGCGGTGTGTTGCGGCAGGTTGGCGAGTTCGACCCGGTCCAGGGCCCGTGACCCGCCCGGCCAGCGGACCGTCAACCGCCAGTCCGCGCCGACCCGGCTCACCCGCGCGGCGTTCGCGGTCCGGTTGATCGGCACACCCTGTGGCCCCTTCGCCGCCCGCCAGCTCAGCGGGGAGACCCGGTAGAGCCACGGCACCGTCGCGCCCGCGGTGGCCACCAGGGCCGCCACGGCGGCGAGCCCGGTGGTGGTGAGGAAACCACGCCGGCTCATCCCGGACCGGCCCGGTTGCGTCGGTCCGACCGGCCGGCTCAGCCCGTCGTGGATCAGCGGCAGCTTGGTGGCGATGTGGATGCCGATCGCGCCGATCGCCACCCACGCCACCGCGTAGTGGGTGGGTACGAACTGGAACGGCCACGGGTACGACTGGGCGCTGTTGAACAGGCCGGTGGCGAGTTGGAAGAACGCGGCGGCGAGCAGTACGAGCAGCGCCACGCGTTCCAGCGCGTGCGGAAGCGACCGGATCACCGGCCGGGCGAACAGCCGGGGGTAGACGCTCCACAGCTTGGCCAACAGGAGGGGCACCGCGACGATCCCGGAGAGCACGTGCACGCCCTGCGTGATCCGGTAGAAGTCGACCGGTCGGGTCGGCCACCACGACCCGTGCTGGCCGATGTGGGAGAGCAGACCCGTGGCGAAACAGAGCCCGAACGTCACACCGAGGGCCAGCCCCAGGCGGGCGGCGACCCGTACGTCGTGTGCGGGGGCGGTGAAGTCCGACTCGCGTGGCACCCGGAGTTTCACGGTCGACCCGGCCCGGAGGCCACCACGGCCACGGTCATCGCTGCTCCCGTACCGGCACCAGCCAGGAGTCGCGCAAGTCGAACACGGCCGCGGCGAACCGCCCGCCGGGCACCGTGGCGGCGACCGTGACCGCGTCGGCCATGGTGTCGACGTCGGACATCGACGGCAGTGCGTCGACCAGCAGACCCCACTCGCCCAGCGCCCTGCGCGTACGGGCACCGGTGTCCGGACGCGACGTCGGCACCGTACGCAGTGCCTGGGCGTCGACCGGGTCGTGCAGTCCCAGCGCCCACCAGCCGCCGTCCAGGGCGGCACCGAGCAACGCCTGCGTGCCGCCGTCGAGCCGGCGTGCGGCGGCGTCCAGCAGGGTCCAGTGCAGGTGCGGGGTGTCCATCCCGATCTGGAGCACCGGCTGTCCCGGGAACCGGGCGGCGACGTCCAGGTGGGCGTTGCACAACCGGTCGGCGAAGGTCGCCCCGTGCTGGTCCAGCACCGTCCAGCCGGACAGGGCCTGCCGGATCTGCCCGCCCCTGGTCGCCCGGGACAGGTCGCCGGCCAGGGCGATCACCGGGGTCACCGCAGGGGTCGCCGCCACCGCGTCGAGCGTGTCCAGCAGGGCGCAGGCGGCGATCTCCGCTGCCTGCGCGGGGCTGGCCGGGGGAGTCAGCCGGGTCTTCACCGCCCCGGCAACCGGCGCCTTCGCGAGCACCAGCAGCACCGGGTGCGGGGGCGTCATGCCAGCACCCGGGCCATGTCACGGGCCGCCCGCAGGCTGCCGCGTACGGAACCGGAGACCTTGGAGGAGGTGCCGGCGGCACGCGGGCGGTAGACCACCGGGCGTTCGACGATCCGCCACCCGTCCGCCGCCGCCCGGGCCAGCAACTCCAACGGGTAGCCGAACGCCCGGTCGCGTACGTCCAGGCGGAGCAGGTCTTCGCGGCGTACCGCCCGGACCGGGGCGATGTCGTGCACCGGTGCACCGCGTCGCCTGATCATGGCCGCCAGGGCCAGGTTCCCGGCCCGCGCGTGCCACGGCCAGGCGCCCCGCCCGACCGGGACCCGCCGGCCCACGGCGAGATCCGCCGCGCCCCGCTCGACCAGGGCGACCAGCGCCGGCAGGTCGGCCGGATCGAGTGAACCGTCCGCGTCGAGCACACACACGATCTCGGCGGTGGCGGCGCGCAGCCCGGTGTCGACGGCCGCGCCGTACCCACGGCGGGCCTCGGCCACCACCAGCGCGCCGTGCCGGGCGGCCACCTCCGGCGACCCGTCCCGGGAGCCGTTGTCGACCACGATCGCCCGGTAGCCGGCCGGCAACCGGCGCAGCAGACCGGGCAGGGCCGCCGCCTCGTCGAGGCATGGCAGCACCACGTCCACCCGGGGTGATTCGGTCACGGACACTCCTCGCGCTGCGTAGGTCGAGCCGCAGTTAGCCATTGTGCGGAGGTTTAAACGCCGTCCCGATGGGTTCACCGGACCGGGCCGGCGCGCCGTCGGCGCGTACGACCCGCTCCTGCGTTCCGGCCCGGCCGCCGGCGGCCGCCGGTAGCGTGACCGCGTGCAGCAGGCGCCGGCCCGGGCCCGCGCCGGGCGCCGGCGCGGCGCCGACGCCGCGGCGGCCGGGGTCGCGCTGGCCCTGGTCGGACTCGCCGTGGTCGTCGGGTGGTGGCTCGACCGGTCCGGGGCGCCGGTGCACGCCGGCACCGCGCCGCTGTTCGCCACCTGGGGCCCGCACGTCGGGCCCGGCACGCCGCCGGCCCTGCTGGTCGCGGCGGCCACCATCGGGTACGGGCCCCGGCTCGCCGCCCGGCTGCGGTGGCCGGCACTGCTGGCCGCCGGGTACGCGACCGCCGTCGCCTGGATCGTCTCGCTGGCCCTGGTCGACGGCTGGCGAACCGGACTCGCGACCCGGCTCACCCTCGACGCCGAGTACCTCACCGAGGTCCCCGGCGTGACCGACATCCCCGCGATGGTGCGCGGTTTCGCCGACCGGATCCTCGACCTCCAGCCGGACTCCTGGACCACCCACGTGTCCGGGCACCCACCCGGAGCCCTGCTGGTCTTCGTCGGGCTCGACCGGGTCGGCCTGTCCGGCGGCGGCTGGGCGGCGCTGGTCTGCGTCGCGGCCGGGGCGGCCACCGCGGTCGCGGTGCCGGTGACCGTCCGCGCCCTCGGCGACGAGGGAGCCGCCCGCCGGGTGCTGCCGTTCGTGGTGCTGTTCCCGGGCGCGGTGTGGTGGGGGGCCTCCGCCGACGCGATCTTCGCCGGGGTGACCGCCTCCGGGCTGGCGCTGCTCGCGATCGCCGCCCGGCGACCAGCCGGGCCCGGTCGCCTTCGGGGTGGCCCCGGCACGGCGACCCTGGCCGCGTTCGCCGGCGGGGTGCTGCTCGGCTTCGGCGTCTACCTCTCCTACGGGCTGGTGCTGATCGCCCCGCTGGTGCTGGCGGTGGTACTGGTCAGCCGCCGAGGCTGGCCGCTGCTGCCGGCGGCGATCGGGGCGGCGGCCGTGGTCGCCGGCTTCACCGTCGCCGGGTTCCGGTGGTACGACGGTTACCACCTCGTGGTCGAGCGCTACTACCAGGGCATCGCCCGGGAACGCCCGTACGCGTACTGGGTCTGGGCGAACCTGGCCAGCCTGGTGCTCGCCGCCGGGCCGGCCTGCGTTCCGGCGCTGCGCCGGGCGGTGCTCGTACTCCGGCCGCTCGGCGGGGTGGCCCGCCGGGCGTCGACCGGCCCGGTCGCCCTGTCCCTCGCCGCCGCGTTCGCGATCGTCGTCGCGGACCTGTCGGGGATGAGCAAGGCTGAGGTGGAGCGGATCTGGCTGCCGTTCGCGGTCTGGCTGACCGCCGCCACCGCGCTACTGCCGCAGTCGCACCCGCGCCGGTGGCTCGCCGTCCAGGCGGTGACCGCGCTCGCGGTCAACCACCTGGTCTGGACCGTCTGGTAGGCGGCGAGCCGGCGGTGCCGCCGCGCGAACCGTTCGACACGCGGGGAACCACCCTGCCGGCTGCCCGACGACACGCGGATGGTGTTGCGCCCGCCACCATGAACCCTCACCTACGCCGGTTTCGCCCTGCTCACGAGTACGGTGTGCGGGGCGACTCCGGCCGGTCATCCACGGCACGTGTTGGTCCCCAGTAACCCGGCCGGCGGTGGGAGTGACGGATGTTGGAGACGGGTCTGCAGTGGCCGGCGAGCCCGGCGGCGGCGTTGGAGTTGCTCCTGGAGGGCAACAAGCGTTTCATCAGCGGGAATCGCCTTCATCCGCACCAGGACGCCGACCGTCGGACGGCCCTGGCGCCGGCTCAGCGGCCGTTCGCGGTGCTGTTCGGCTGTTCCGACTCCCGGCTGGCCGCCGAGATCATCTTCGATCGTGGCCTGGGTGACCTGTTCGTGGTCCGTACGGCGGGACACGTGGTCGGGGCGGAGGTGCTGGGCAGCATCGAGTACGCCGTCGCGGCACTGGACACGCCGCTGATCGCGGTGCTCGGGCACGACTCCTGCGGCGCCATCGCCGCCACCCTGGCCGCCATCGAACGGGGCATCACCCCGGCCGGGTTCATGCGGGACGTGGTCGAGCGGGTGATGCTGAGCGTGCTCCCGGTACGCGAACAGGCGATCACCAACCCGGACATCGCGGTCGAGGAACACGTCCGATACACCGTGGACATGCTGGCGCACCGGTCGGCTGTGATCGCCGAGCGGTTGGCCGACGGCAGGGTCGGGGTGGTCGGTCTGTCGTACCGGCTGGCCGAGGGCAGCGTGCGCCGAGTGGGCGCCTTCGGGGTGTAACGGCCTCATGGACCCGGTGACGACCTGGCGGGACCGCAACCACCGGTGGCGGATCGAGGCGATCCGTGCACCGGACCTGAGGTTCGCCATCTACGCCACCAACGGCACCACCGAGTCGGCGCCGCTCTGGCTGTTCGGCCTGGCGGGACTCGCCCGCTGGTTGATGATCCAGGGTCTCGAACTCGACGACCTGGAGGAGTTGTGACCGTCGGTGGCACCGCGCCACCGACTCCCGGCCCGACCGGTGTCACACCCCGGCGCAGGCGCGATCACCCACCCGGCAGCTCTCCGGCTGACGTTCGCTGAGTGCCGCGTTCACCTGGAAGGTGAACCGGGCCGAGCCGCCCGCGGGTACGGCCGAACCGGTGAACGTGACGGTGCGCCCCTTCTGGTCGTGGTTCGCACCGGAGGCGTCGACCACCGTGGCGCCGCCGTGCAGGACAACGGTGACCGACCACTGGGCCGCCTCGGCCGTACCGGAGTTGGTCAGCACGATCTCGCCGGTGTAGCCGAGCAGTTCGTTGGAGGCGCGGTTGTACCGCGCGTCGAGGTTGGGTTGGCCGGGTGGCGGGGCGTTGCCGGCGGCCGGCGCACCGGCGGTGGGCGGGGCCGGGGTTGTCGCGGGGGTCGGCGTCGCGGAGGGGCTCGCTGGTGCCGATCCCGTCGGGGTCGCCCGGGGTGCGCCGGCCATGGACGCGACGGCGCCCGGCTCGGATGGGGGTGCCGGGCTGGCGCCGGGGGAGCCGGACGCGGTCCCGGTCGACGCCTGCGGGGCGGCGGTGGTGGTCGAGGCGTTCGGCCGCAGGACCGCGAACACCACCATCACGCCGCCGAGCAGGATCGCGGCGGCGATCAGCCCGGCGGTCAGCCGCCGTCGGCGTCGCTCCGGGTCGGCACCGGTGGGCGTGCCGGCCCACCGGTCAGCGTCGTCCGCCGTGTCGTCCGGTACGTCGGTCATGTCGGTCTCGGAGGTGAAGTCGACCTCGCGGAACGCGAGCCAGTCGAGTACGGCCGGCAGCGGGCCGGCGAGCAGTTGCTGGAAGCCCTGCTGGCGCTGCTCGTCCTGCTCGGCGGTCCAGTGCCCGTCCGTGCCGGACTGCCGTACGGTCAGCCGGGACCCCTGTTCGGTCTCGGCCAACTCGAACGTGACCAGCACCCGTACGCCGTTCTCCCGCCAGCGCAGGACCAGCCGGCGGGGCTCGTCGACCTCGACCACCGCGCCGTTGACCTCCCCGTCGAGTCCGGGTAGCCCGATCGGTCGCAGTTCGAACGGGGCGCCGTTCTCGGGCAGCAGGTCGGTGGCGCCGAGCCACTTCTCGAGGAACTGTTGGTCGGTCAGCGAGCGCCAGACCCGGTCCACCGGGTGGCGCAGTTCGACCTCTGTCCGGATATCGGTCACCGCGTGACTGTACCGACCCACTTGTCCGGGCAAAGCGCCCCGCCGGTCGTACCGCTGCGGTTAGGTGACCTCAGGGGCGGAGGGGGGCGACGGGGGTCGTGGGCGGACACGCCACGGAGTTGGCACTGGTGCTGCTGCTGGTCCTGATCAACGCGGCCTTCGCCGGCAGTGAGATGGCGCTGGTGTCGTTGCGGGAGGGCCAGTTGCGTACGTTGGCACGGGGTTCGCGCGGTGGGCGGATCCTGGCCCGGCTGGCCCGCGATCCGAACCGGTTCCTGGCCACCACCCAGATCGGCATCACCCTGGCCGGGTTCCTCGCCTCCGCGGCGGCGGCGGTCTCGCTCGCCCAGCCGTTGATCGGCCCGTTGGGCTTTCTCGGCGGCGCCGCCCGACCGGTCGCGGTGGTGCTGGTGACCGCCATCCTGACCTTCGTCACGCTGGTGCTCGGCGAACTGGCCCCCAAGCGGATCGCGATGCAGCGGGCCGAGCGGTGGGGTCTGCTGGTCGCCCGGCCGCTGGACCTGTTCGCGACCCTGGTACGGCCGGTGGTCTGGCTGCTCAGCGTCACCACGAACCTGGTGGTCCGGGTCTTCGGCGCCGACCCGCACGCGACCCGGGAGGACATCAACCCCGAGGAACTGCGTGAGCTGGTGGTCAGCCAGCGGGGGGTGTCGCCGCAGCAGCGGGAGATTCTCACCGGGGCGTTCGAGATCGCCGATCGGACCCTGCGGGAGATCCTGGTACCCCGGGGCGAGGTCACCAGCCTGCCCGCGACGATGCCGATCGAGCAGGCCCTGCACCGGATGGCGGAGACGGGCAGGTCCCGGGCGCCGGTGACCGGCCCGTCCGGGCTGGACGACGTGATCGGGGTGGTGCACATCCGCGACCTGGTCGGTGGTCCCTGCCGGGTCGACGAGCGGGCCCGGACGGCGGTGTTCCTGCCCGAGACGCTGCGGGTCGCCGACGCGATGCGTCAGCTGCGCCAGCAACGCCACCAGCTCGCCCTGGTGGTGGACGAACGGGGTGCCATCGACGGGCTGGTCACGATGGAGGACCTGCTCGCGGAGGTGGTCGGCGAGTTGTACGACGAAACCGACCGGGACGTCGAGGCGGTGGTTCGGGAGGCGGACGGGGCGCTGCTGGTGCCGGGAACCTTCCCCCTGCACGATCTGCCCGATCTCGGCATCACCCTGCGGGTTCCGCTCACCGGGGAGTACACCACCCTGGCCGGTCTGATGCTGGCCCGGCTGGGGCACCTGCCCACGGCCCCCGGCGAGACGTTGCGGCTACCGGGACTGACCGCGCAGGTGGTCGAGGTCGGCGGTCACGCCATCCGCACCGTACGGCTGCGTACCGGCGACGATCGTGGGCCGGCTGACGGGTCGGACGACAAGCGGTGACCGCGACGTCCGGACGTCCGGGAACGGGCGCGGCGGGTCGGCGGCGACCCGCCGACCCGTACGGGGATGGTCCGCCCGACCGCCGGACGCCCCACATTCTCGTCGTTACGGTGAATCCCGTGAAAAATAACGGATTGCGGACTTTCCTGTCGGTCCTGGCGGGACTGGCGGTGATCTTCTTCGGCACCAGCGAGGGTCAGGGCGTGTCCACCGCCATCCTGGTGCTGGCGGCGGTCGCCGGGCTGATCGTCTGGCACCTCACCAAACCGGGCAACACCTCGACGAGCTGACCCTCAGCGGGCCGCCACCGCGCGGGCCAGGTCCCCGGAAAGCTCACGGTCGTCGATCGGCTGCTCGCCGAGGGAGACCCGGACCAGGGCCGACGCCAGCCGGGCGAAGTCCGCGCCACCGGTCAGGTCGCCGAGCTTGTCCGCCGAGGCGGGCAGGCCGAGCCGCTGTGCCCCGGTGCCCACCCGACGGTCGGTGTACGGGCGCAGTTCCGGCCAGACCGCCTGAACCTCGCGCAGGAAGATCTCCGACCCGGTCGGTCCGATACCGGGGAACTCGACGATCAGGCGACGCAGCGCCGGCGGATCGTCGCCCGCCTCGGCATGCAGCTTGCGCAGGTCACCGTGCCAGCGCTCCTGGCAGAGACGGGCACCGTCGGCCAGCATGGTGGCGGTCCGTTCGTCGTAGCGCCGGTAGTGCCCCCGGCCGAGCGCGGCCAGCAGGCTGCGCCGGTTCGCCTCCGCCATCTGCTGCGGTGAGCGGTAGCCGGCGGCGAAAAGCTCCCGGGCGGCAGCGATCGCCACGCTTGCCCGGATCCGGGTGCTCAACAGCGTGGTGAGCACCAGTAGCTGGTACAGCGGGGCAGGCCGGTCGGCCAGCTCGATCCCGGCCTGCTGGGCGTACGTCTGCCCGTACCGGTCGAGCAGGGCCCTGACCACCTCACGATCGTTGCTCATGCTCCCTGCCTACCCGCTGGCGCCGCCGCTAGCCCGACCGGAGCACCCGCATGGCCGACCGGCGGCCGGGTAACCGACGGGGTGCGGGTCGGTGCGACCAGGCACCGGCGCCGAGCACGGAAGGAGACAGAAAATGACGAACGTGCAGCAACCGGAGATGCGACGCAACGAGAACAACCCGACCGTGCAGGACAGCAAGGGTCCCCGACCCGGAGACCGGCGCCAGTCCTCCGGTGGCGCCGCCAGACCTGTCCCGCCGGACCAGGTCTCCCCGTACGGACCGTCGTCCCGACCGGTCGCGCAGGCCGGCGAGCACGACCACCGGTCCGAGTAACCCCGTCGGCACCGGCGGCTGGAACGTCGGCGTGCACGGTCATCGGGACCGGCGCGACCGACCCAGCCGGTACCAGGTGGCCGCCGCCGCGAGGCCGTACACCAGGTGCGGGACGGCGTCGGACACCCAGTCGGAGCGACTCCACCGGCGCGGATCACTGACGCCGAAAACGGCGAACGTCGTGTCAGTCGCGAACATCGCGGCCGCACCCATCGCGATCCCGGTGACCGGCAGCGGCAACCGTCGTCCCGCCGTGAGCAGGGTGACCAGCACCGCGGTACCGACTCCGGTGCCGTAGCCGAGCAGGGGCCCGAGGCCCGAGCGGCGGTTCGCCGCCCGATCCTCGGGTCCCAGATCCAGGTGTACGGTCCGGGCGAACCGTCCTGCGGTCTCCTCCGGCGTACTGCTCGCCGGTCGAGCCCGGATGATCATGTCCAGGTAGGTGACCGCGTTCAGTGCCAGCGTGCCCACCGTGCCGGCGATCGCACCGTCGATGGCGGCACCGCCCCGGTCGACACCCGATTCCCCGTACGCCCGCATGCTCAGCTCCGCTCGCCGCGTCCGCGTTCGCCCTTGGGACCGCGCCCGCGTTCACTGCGCAGCACACCCCGTTGGCCCCGGTCGTCCTGTAGGACCTGGTTCGCGACGGTGTTGGCGCCCTTGTCGACGGCGCGTCCGGAATCCTCGATCAGTTTGCGCAGCCGCGCCCGTTCAACGTCGTACGCGTTGCTGCCCGGTCGTGGTCCTGGCATTGGTTTGTCCCCGTTCCGTTGTGTCCGACGGCGTACCCGGGGTGTCTACCCGCCCAGGTGGGGGCCATTCGCGCCGCCCGGTCAGAGGTCGGCGTCGCGCCTGGCGTCGGTGACCGTCTGGGCGTGCGGCTCCGGTTGCGCCGGCTCGGTCTCGCGTACGACCATCACCGGGCTGTCCGCGTGGTGCAGGACGTGCTGGCTGACCGAACCGAGCAGCAGGGCACCGAGCGGACCCCGACCGTGGCCGCCGACCACCACCAGTTGGGCGTACCGCGAGAGTTCCACCAGGGCGGGCGCCGCCCGTCCCGGTATCAGTTGCCGGTTGATCTCCACCTGGGGATAGCGCTCACGCCACCCGGCGACCGACTCGGCGAGTACCCGGCCCTCGTCGTCGCGCAGCGCGTCCCGGTCGTGCACGGTCGGCAGGACGTCCCCGGCCTGGGTGGAGACCGGGTGGCGGTAGGCGTGCACCGCCACCACATGGGTTCCCCGCATCGCGGCCTCGTCGACGGCGAAGGCCAGCGCGGCGGTCGACCGGTGGGAGCCGTCGATCCCGACCACGACCGGACCGCTCGGGTCGGGCCGGCCCCGGGCGACCAGGACCGGGCTGGCCGCGTGGGCGGTGACCTGGACCGCGACCGAGCCGATGATCAGGCTGGTGAGGCCACCGAGGCCGTGGTCGCCGATGACCACCAGGGCGGCGGCGGTCGACTCACCGACCAGCACGGCGGTGGCGAAACCGGCCACCACCTCGCCGGTGACCCGGAGATCCGGCGCGGCGGCACGGGCCTCGTCGACCGCCTCGGCCACCACCCGCTCGGCCTGTCGGCGCAGCCCGCCCTCGGCCGGTCCGGCCGGTGACGGCTTGCCGGAGACCTTGAGTTTCGGCCAGACGAAGGCGTGCACCACCCGCAGCGGGCAGGATCGGCGCAGCGCCTCGTCCACGCCCAGCCGGACCGCGTTCAGACCGGTCGGCGAGCCGTCCACGCCGACCACCACCGGCGCTCCGCTCGGTACGTCCACGGGCCGCCCCTCCTCCGGTCTACGTGGGGGTACGGGGTCACCCTCAGTATGGGCAGGTCGACGGGCCGGGGGAGCCGATAGCCGGGTACCGCCCCACCCGGCGCCCGGTCACGACAGCCGGGGATGGGCGGCGAAGAACTCCCAGAGGAGGTCGGTCGCGACCAGTCCCGCCTCCGGTGCCGCGATCGAGCCGGTCTTCGCACCGGGCCAGGAGTGGCCCATCCGGTCGAGCACGTACACGTCGACGTCGCTGCCGTCGGCGCACCGGGTGCGGGTCAGGGTGATCGCCTCGGCCACCGGTGCGGGCGGGGGTGTCGCCGGTACGCAGCGCAGCCGCTCCCGCCACGCGGCGACCCCGGTCCGGAACCGTTCGGCGTAGCGGTCCTGGCCACCGATGAAGGTGATCACCGAGACCGGGCTGCGCGGGACGTAGTCGGTCTTCGCGGCGGACGCCCCGATGTACCCGCCGCTGACCGCGCCGATCGCGGCGAACACGCCGGTCGCCTCGACCGCGGCCCGGAAGCTCAGGTCGCCGCCGTTGGAGATGCCGGTGAGGTACACCCGGTCCGGATCCACCCCCCAGGCATCGACGAGGTGTTCGGTGAGGGCCCTGAGGAAACCCACGTCGTCGGCGCTGCCGCAGCAGACCAGGGCGTTGAACCCGCCGTTGACCCCGTCCGGGTACGCGACCAGGAAGTTCTCCCGTTCGGCCTTGTCGTCCAGGCCGATCATCTGACTCAGGCCCAGCCCCTCCCCGGGATACGGGTGCAGAGCGATCACCAGCGGGACGGGGGTTGCCCGGTCGTAACCCGTGGGCGCGTGCACCCGGTACCTGCGGGTGACCCCGTCGTGGTCGAGCGTCAACCGGTGTTTGCCGGGTGCGGGTTGTACGGCGGGGGAGGAGGCGACCGGGGGTGCCGACGGCTCCCCGGTGTCGCAGGACGCGAGGCCGAACAGGAGGCACAACGCCGTCACCCAGAGCATGATCCGTCGCACGACAGTTCCCCTCCCCGTCCCCGTTGGCCCATACCCTGGGTTCGCGGGTCGGTGGGGGTCAACCCTTTCGGCGTACGCCGAAACCCGGTTCCACCGGGAAGCTGCCGATAATCTGCCTTTGTTCGCGGCCCGACCACCGCGATCACCATGGGGGCGACGATGGTTACCGTAGAACTCACCCGGTTCCGGGTGGCATCGCGGCGAGCCGAGGAGCTGCTTGCCGCGCGGCCGGCGATGTTGCGCGACTTCGAGGCCGACCGGGTGGGGTTTCTCGACGCCCGGCTGGTGCAGTTGCCCGACGACGAGTGGGTCGACATCGTGTTCTGGCGGTCGCCCGAGGATCTTGCCGCGTCCCGCGCCAAGGGCGGGAACCTGCCCTACATCCAGGCGTTCTTCGAGCTGATCGACGAACTCGTCAGCTCCGAGGAGGGCAAGATGCTCGACGGCCAGCTCTAGGGTGCGCCGTGCCGGCCGTTCCGCTCAGGCCAGGTCGGTGGCGGGGTCGATCACCCAGTGGTGGGACCGGAGGATCCGGCCGGCGAAGGAAACCTCCTCCTCCCCGGCCAGGGTGAAGCCGAGGGAGCGGCAGATGCCGTTCGACGGTCCGTTGGTGACCGCGGGGTAGGCGTGCACGAGCCCCCAGCGCCGATCGTCGCGGGCGCGCTCGAGCACCTCGCGGGTGGCCCACTTGGCGAGCCCTCGGCCCTGGAACTCGGGCAGCACCATCCAGCCGATCTCGGACGCGACCTCGCCGTCGGTCTCGTGCGACCACAGCGTCACCGTGCCGGCGACCTGGTCCGGGTTGGTCTCGTCGGGCACGATCATCTTGATCCAGTCGCTGTCCGCCGCGGCCCGCTCGACGTCGCGCGCGACCTTCGCCTCGATGCCCGTACGCGGCAGCGGGCCGCCGAGCTCGTCCATCATCACCGGATCGCAGCGCATCCGGACGTAGGCCTCGACGTCGCCCAACCGCACATTCCGCAACAGCACCGTTGCCCCCGTCCACCCGCCGTTTCGTTTCCCGTCCGCAGTCCACCACACCGGTACGACAACCGGCGCCGCGCCACCCGGCGACCCCGTGGTCCACTCTGTACGCTGAGCCGTCGACCGATCGAGAGCAGCAGCAGAGGACTCCGCGATGACCGAGACACCCGTCGCCCCGAGTACCGCCCGCATGATCGACTACTGGCTCGGCGGCCGGCACCACTATCCGATCGACGTTGCCGCCGCGTCCGCGTTCGAGGGCGCGTACGGCCCCTGCGCGGAGATCTTCCGCTCGCTGCGGGCCTTCCTCGGCCGCTCCGTGGCGTACGTGGCCGGCCAGGGGATCGAGAACTTCCTGGTCTTCGGCGCCGGTGTGCCCACCCGGGGCAACGTGCACGAGGTGGCCGCCGACGCACACGTCCTCTACACCGACATCGATCCGGTCACCATCGCCCTCGGGCAGGAGGTCCTGGCCGGGCACGACCGCGCCGGTTACGCCTTCGGCGACGCGACCGATCCCGCCGGCATCGATCCGGAGGCGCTGGCGCGGTTCCTGCCGGGCTGGGGGCGGGAGCCGATCGGGGTGGTCTTCCTCGGGCTGGCCGCCTTCCTCGACGACCCGACCCTGGCCCGTACGCTCGACCAGCTTCACCGTGCCGTCGCGCCGGGCAGCATGCTGGCGTTCGACTTCGACGGGGAGGAACTGACCGGCTATCCGGAGGCGTTGGCGATGATGGGGGAGGGCTTCCACATGCGCGACCCCGCCACCCTCCCGGCCCTGCTCGGGAAGTGGCAGCCCACCTCCGACGGGATCGTCCCGGTGGCTCGGTGGCGTCCCGAGGGCGGACCGGTCGAGGTGCCGGACGCCTTCCACGGCGGCATCGCGCTGCACTGACCGACCACCCCGTCGCGGCGACATCGAGGGCGGGCCCAATTCCTATTAATCCCGTAGAACATACTGGGAAAATAGGTGAGCCAGGTCACAATGATCTAGACCTTGTGCTCGTCGGCCGGCTACCTTCGGCGCCATGAATCGGAGCATCCGCCTGGTCCGGCGCCGCTTCGTCGACTACCAGCGGGTCTGCAGCAGCAGCTGTTGACGCCGCTGGCGACGTGGCCGACACCCCGGCCCCCGTCCCATCCCGGTTGATCGGCCCGCCCGGCCGTCCCGTTCGGACGGCGTCGCGGTCACCCTCGCTCCCGAACCTTCCCCGCCTGGCGGTGCCGGCGTGCCGCAGCGTCGCGCACGCGCACCACCGCCGCCGTATCCGGTGCACCGCGACGACGCGGGCCACCGTGTCCGGGATTCCCGATCGAACCGCCGGGTGCCACCGGCGGTTGCCGCCCGCGCGGAAGCCGTACCGCCCCGCCGCGATCGATCCTCGAAAGGACCGACCGTGCCAAGTCTGCTGCCCATCGCCCCACCCTCCGGCGCCGGCCCGCTCGCCGGCCCCCGACCGTCCGACGACGACCCGGCGCGACACTGGCTCCGGATCACCCGTCGCGTCGCCACCGAACTCGCCACCGACGCCAACGCCCGCGACCACGCCAACCAGCCACCGTTCACCGAGGTCAAGCTGCTGCGCGAGGCCGGACTGCTGACCCTGCTGATCGCCGCCGACCGGGGCGGCGGCGGGCAGGGCTGGCCGACGGCGTACGCGGTGGTCCGGGAACTTGCCCGCGCGGACGGCTCGATCGCCCAGTTGCTCGGCTACCACTACTGGAAGTTCGGTCGGCGCCCGCTCGCCGACGATCCGGAGGTGACCGAGCGGCTGGAGCGCGAAACCGTCACGCACGGCTGGTTCTGGGGCGGCACCGGGACTCCGCTCGACGCCGACCTGGAGGTCCGCCCGGACGGGTCCGGCTACTGGCTCAACGGTCGCAAGACCTTCGCCACCGGAGCCCGGGTGGCGGACCGGATCGCCGCCTTCGCCACGCACGCCGAAACCGGCGAGCGGCTGCGGATCGTGGTGGATCCACGGTGGCCGGGGGTGGTCCGGCCGGACGACTGGGATAGCCTGGGTCAGCGCCTCTCGGCCAGCGGCAGCGTCGAGTTCCGGGACGTGCCGATCACCGCCCGGGACGTGGTGGGCACCCTGCCGCCCACGGGCGTCGAACTGCCCCCGCACCAGACCCTGACCATCCCGTCCAACCAGGTGCTGTTCCAGAACCTCTACCTCGGGGTGGCCGAGGGCGCCCTGCTGGCGGCCCGCGACTACACCCGTACCCGGAGTCGGGCCTGGACCAACAGCGGGCTGGACAGCGCCACCGAGGACCCCTACGTGCTGGCCACCTACGGCGAACTGGTGGCCCGGCTGCAGGCCGCATCGGCCCTGGTGGACCAGGCGGTGACGGCGATCGAGTGGGCCCACGCCAGGGGCGGGGACCTGACCGCGCGGGAACGCGGCGAGGTGGCCGCCCTGATCTCCGCCGGCAAGATCGTCTCGACCCGGGTGGCACTGGACGCCACCGCGCGGGTCTTCGACCTCACCGGCGCCCGATCCACCGCCCGGTCGGTCGGGCTGGACCGGTTCTGGCGCGACGTGCGCACGCACACCCTGCACGACCCGGTCGCCTACAAGCAGCGCGAACTCGGCGACTTCTTCCTCAACGACACCGTCGTCACGCCGACGGCGTACTCCTGATCGGACAACCCCCAGTGAACAGCCAAGGAGCCTCCGTGCGCGTACGACGCAAGATGCAAAGCCTGGCCGGTGTGGCCGTACTCGCCCTGCTCGCCGGGTGCGGGGCGGGCGGTGGTGCGACCGCCGGGCCGGGCACGGCCAACGAGCCGGCCAGAGGTGCCGCGCTCAACGCCGAGGGGACCCCGGTCTCCGGCGGGACGCTGCGACTGTCGATGAACACCGACCCGCTCTGCCTGGACCCGCACGCCATCTCCTCCGACGTGGAGCAGATCTTCGGCCACATCCTCACCGACAACCTGATCTACCTGGACGAGCAGGGGCAGCCCGGCCCGTACCTGGCCGAGTCGTGGCAGATCTCGCCGGACGGCCGGACCTACACCTTCAAGCTGCGCCAGGGTGTGACGTTCAGCGACGGGACCCCGTTCGACGCCGAGGCGGTCCGGGTGAACTTCGAGCACATGCTCGACCCGACCACCCGCTCACCGCTGGCCGGACCGTACATCGCCCCGTACAAGGACAGTAGGATCATCGATCCTTACACCATCGAGGTGCACCTGAGCGTTCCGTACAGCCCGTTCCTGGACGTCCTCGCCCAGGGCTGGCTCGGCCTGCTCTCGCCGAAGGCGATCAACGAGACCACCCCGGCGCAGCTCTGCGAGAAGCCGATCGGCTCCGGCCCGTTCGTGCTCACCGGCTACACCAAGAACCAGGGCGTGACGTTCGTCAGGCGCCCCGGCTACAACTGGGCGCCGCCGCAGCTCAAGCAGACCGGCGAGGCGAAGCTCGACGGCATCGAGGTGTCCTGGGTCGGCCAGGACGCGGTCCGGTTCAACTCCCTCACCGGCGGGCAGTACGAGGCCACCGGCTACGTCCCGGCGCAGAACGCCGCCGCACTGAAGAACAACCCCAACTTCGTGTACGCCAACGTCAACCGGATCGGGCTGCCGTACACGGTGGAGTTCAACACCTCCCGCGCCCCGTTCGACAACCTCGACGTACGCCGGGCGTTCGCGGCGGCGGTCAACGTGCCGGCGATCGTGCAGACCCTCGGCTTCGGCGAACGGCAGCAGTCGACCAGCTACGTCGACCGGGTCACCAAGTACTACGACCCGGCCGTCAAGCTGCCCGGCTTCGACCCGAAGCTGGCCAACCAGTTGCTCGACCAGGCCGGGTGGACCTCCCGCAACGGCGACGGCTACCGGACCAGGGACGGCAGGGAACTCGTCGTGCAGTGGCCGGTCAGCCAGGCCGGTACGGTCAGCCCGATCTTCGACCTGATCCAGGCCCAGGTGAAGTCCGTCGGCATCCGGGTGAACATCCAACTCCTGCCGTCGACCCAGGTCACCACCCTGCGCTACGCCGGTGACTACGACCTCACGTACGGCGTCTGGCACACCAACACCCCGGACGTGCTCTACATCAAGTACGCCAGCTTCAGCATCCCGAACTCCAAGCGCCTGGGCCAGAACACCTCGCACCTGTCCGACCCGCAGGTCGACCAGTGGCTGGACCAGGCCCGGCAGACCACCGACCAGGCCACCCAGCAGAAGCTCTACAGCCAGGTCCAGGGTCGCCTCGCGCAACTCGTACCCGGTATCCCGGTCTACGACAACTCGGTCCTCTGGGCGTTCAGCCGGAAACTGCACAACGTCTCGGTCGACACCTCGCACGGCACCCCCCTGTTCACCTACGCCTGGCTGGAGAAGTAGTGGCGGCCCGGGCGGAACGGGCCCGCGCGCAGGTCAGACGGATCGGCGCCCGGGTGCTCGCCGGGGTCGGGGTGCTCTGGGGGGCGGCGACGCTGTCCTTCCTCGCCCTGCACGCGACCGCCGGCGACGCCGCGCTGGCGACCGTCGCCGGTGACGGCGCCAACCCCACCCAGGCCGTCCTGGAACGGGTACGCCAGGACTACGGGCTGGACCTGCCGCTGCACCGGCAGTACCTGAACTACCTCGGCAACCTGCTCACCGGTGATCTCGGTGAGTCGTACCAGCAGCGGATCTCGGTCACCCGGGCGATCGGGGAGCAACTCGGCCCCACCGTCGCCCTGGCGCTCAGCGCCGCGCTGCTGGCCCTGGTCCTGGCGGTCACCGTGGCGGTCCTCACCGCCGGCCGCCGTCGCTGGGTACGGTCGACCGCCTCCGGTGTCGAGGTGGTGATCGCCTCCTTCCCGACGTTCGTCCTCGGCCTGCTGCTCCTGATCGTCTTCTCGTTCCGGACCGGGTGGTTCCCGGTCTCCGGCAACGACGGCTTCTCCGCCCTGGTCCTGCCCGCGGTCACCCTGGCCCTGCCGATCGCCGCGGTGCTCGGCCAGGTGCTGCGCGCCGAACTCGAGGACGTCCTGGAGCAGCCGTTCATCCTCACCGCCCGCACCCGCGGCATGCGCGACACGGCGGTACGCGTACGGCACGCCCTGCGGCACGCGCTGATCCAGATCGTCACCATGTCCGGCTACATGATCGGCACCCTGCTCGGCGGCGCGGTGATCACCGAGACCCTGTTCGTCCGCCGGGGCGTCGGGCAGCTCATGCTGACCGCCGTCACCACCAAGGACATTCCGCTGGTGCTCGGGGTGGTGCTCTTCGCCGCCGCCGTCTACGTGGTGGTGAACCTGGTCGTCGACATCGTCTACGGCCTGGTCGACCCGAGGGTGGTGACGGCGTGACGGCGCTCGACGTACCCGTGGCGGCGCTGCCGTCGGCGACCACCCCGACCGCCCGGCGGCGGCGGTCCCGGCGCCGGTCGGTCCGTCCCGGTGTCGCCCTCGCGGCGGTCTTCCTCGTCCTGCTGGTGGTCGCGGCGCTGGTGCCGGACTGGCTGGCGCCGCAGGATCCGCTGGTGCTCAGCCCGGACGGCGCGTTCCTGCCGCCCGGTCCGGGGCACCTGCTCGGCACCGACCAGACCGGTCGCGACGTGCTCAGCCGGATCATCCACGGCGCCCGCCCCACCCTCATCCTCGGGCTCGGGGCGACCGCGCTCGCGGTCACCGGCGGCACCCTGCTCGGCCTGCTCGCCGGCATCGGCGGCCGGTTCGTCGAGGGCACCCTGATGCGGCTGGTCGACGTCGCGTTGGCGGTGCCGGACCTGCTGCTGGCCCTGGTCGTGATCACCCTGGTCGGTACCGGCACCACCAACGTGCTGTTCGCGGTGGCCTTCGCCAGCGTTCCGTACTACGCCCGGATCGTCCGCGCCCAGGTACACGTCGTCCGCCGGGCCACGTACGTCGAGGCGGCCACCACCCTCGGCCTGAGCCGCTCGGCGGTGATCGCCCGGCACGTGCTGCCGAACGCGCTCAAGCCGCTGGTGGTGCTGGCCACGATCCGGATCGGCGACGCGATCGCCAACGGGGCGTCGCTGAGCTTCCTCGGCCTCGGCACCCCGCCACCGGCGGCCGAGTGGGGCAGCATGCTCTCCACCGGCATCCAGTACATCTCCAACGACTGGTTCATGCTCGCCGTACCCGGTCTGGCCATCACCCTGACCGTGCTCTCGGTGACGGTGGTCGGCCGGGACCTGCGGCGCCGCTCCGAGGGGAGGGCCTCCTGATGGCCGACCCACTGCTCACCGTGGAGAACCTCCGGGTCGACTTCGACGGGGTGACCGTGGTCGACGGGATCTCCTTCACCATCGGCCGGGGCGAGTGCCTGGCCCTGGTGGGGGAGTCCGGTTCCGGCAAGAGCGTCACCTCGCGCAGCCTGGTCGGCCTGACCGGCACCGGCGCCCGGGTACGCGTCGACCGGCTCGACTTCGAGGGTGAGGACCTGACCCGGCTCTCCCAGCGGCGATGGCGTCGGATCCGGGGAGCGCGGATCGGGTTCGTGCTCCAGGACGCGCTCTCCTCGCTGGACGGGCTCCGCCCGATCGGGCGGGAGGTCGCCGAACCGCTGGCCCTGCACACCCGGCTCACCCGTACGGCTCGGCAGCGGCGGGTGGTCGAACTGCTCGCCTCGGTCGGCGTACCGGAGCCGGAGGTGCGGGCCCGGCAGTATCCGTACCAGCTCTCCGGCGGGCTGCGGCAGCGGGCGTTGATCGCCTCCGCGATTGCCTGCGCGCCGCGGCTGCTGATCGCCGACGAGCCGACCACCGCCCTGGACGCCACCGTGCAGGCTCAGGTGCTGGCCCTGCTGGAGACGTTGAAGACGAGCGAGGGCGGCATGCTGGTGGTCAGCCACGACCTGGCGGTGGTGGCCCGGCTCGCCGACCGGATCGCGGTGATGCGCGACGGTGTGATCGTCGAGCAGGGGCCGACCGCGCAGGTCCTCGGCGATCCCCGCCACGACTACACCCGGGCGCTGCTGGCCGCCGTGCCCGGCACCCGTCCGAAGGGCACCCGGCTCTCCGCCGGACGGGTCGCCCCCGAGCCCGCCGCGGGCCAGACCGTCACCGGTGCGTCGGCGCCCGGCGGGTCGCCCGGCCGGTCGCCCGGCGGGGACGTGGTCGAGGCGCGCGGGCTGAGCAAGTCGTTCCTCGGGCCGGACGGGGTCCGCCGCACCGTGGTCTCCGACGTCTCCTTCACCCTCGGCCAGGGCCGGACCCTCGGCATCGTCGGCGAGTCCGGTTCCGGCAAGACCACCACGGCCCGGATGGTGCTCGGGGTGGAGCAGCCCGACGCGGGGGAGGTACGCCTGCACGGCCGCGACTGGGTTGGCCTCGGTCACGCCGAGCGGCGCCGGGAACGGCGCCGGCTACAGGTCATCTACCAGGATCCGCTCAGCTCGTTCGACCCGCGCTACACCGTCGAGCGGGTGATCGGTGAGGCACTCGGGGTGATCGGCCATCCGCGGGGCGCCGGGCGCCGGGACCGGACCGTCGAACTGCTCGAACAGGTCGGCCTGGACGCCGGTTACCTCGGCCGGCGACCGCTGGAGATGTCCGGCGGGCAACGGCAGCGGGTGGCGATCGCGCGGGCGCTCGCCCCCGAGCCCGAGGTGATCGTCTGCGACGAGCCGGTCTCCGCGCTGGACGTCTCGGTCCAGGCGCAGGTGCTCGACCTCCTCGCCGACCTGCAACAACGGCTCGGGGTGTCGTACCTGTTCATCTCGCACGACCTGGGCGTCATCCACCACGTCAGCGACCGGGTGCTGGTGATGAAAGACGGCCGGGTGGTCGAGGCCGGTGACACCGCGCAGATCTTCGCGCACCCGCAGCACGAGTACACCCGTGCCCTCCTCGCCGCCGTGCCCCGACTGCACCCGACCAGATCCGCCTAGCCATATCACCTAGCCTCCTAGGATGCGCTACGGGGCGAGGGGTTCGCCACACTCACGAAGGACACCGAAGATGACCGCTGACCCCGCCAAGAAGAAGATCCACGTCAACCTGTTCGAGATGAACTGCGTCGGACACATCTCGCACGGCCTCTGGGTGCACGAGGACAACAACCGGCACCGCTTCAACGACATCGAGTTCTGGACCGAGCTGGCCGAACTGCTCGAGTACGGCACCTTCGACGCGGTCTTCCTTGCCGACGTGATCGGCGCGTACGACGGGTTCCGGTCCGGTCCGGAGACGGCGCTGCGCGAGGCGGTGCAGATCCCGAACAACGATCCGCTGCTGGTCATCCCGGCGATGGCGGCGGTCACCCGCAACCTCGGGTTCGCGGCCACCTTCTCCACCACCTACGAACCGCCGTTCGCGTTCGCCCGCCGGATGAGCACCCTGGACCACCTGACGAAGGGGAGGGTGGCGTGGAACGTGGTCACCTCGTACCTGCCGAACGCGGCCCGTAACTTCGGCCTGCCCGACGAGGTGGAGCACGACCGCCGGTACGCGATCGCCGACGAGTACCTCGACGTCCTCTACAAGCTGTGGGAGGGCTCGTGGGACGATGATGCGGTGATCACGGACCGCGCCGACCGGGTGTACACCGACCCAGCGAAGGTCCGCTATATCAACCACGTCGGGGAGCACTACCGGGTCGCCGGCCCGCACCTGTCGCAGCCGTCCCGGCAGCGGACCCCGGTGATCTACCAGGCGGGCGCCTCCGATGCCGGCAAGGAGTTCGCCGCCCGGCACGCGGAGGCGGTCTTCACCGGTGGCAGCACCCTGGACGAGGTGCGGGCGAACGTCGAGGACACCCGCAGCCGGGCCAAGGCGTACGGGCGTGACCCGGAGCACATCAAGTTCCTCGCCGGTGCGGCGGTGATCGTCGGGCGTACCGACGCCGAGGTGGACCGGAAGGTGGCGGAGTTCCGGCGGTTGCGCAGCGTCGACGGTCATCTCGCGCACGCCGGCGCCGGACTGGACTGGACCCGCTACCCGCGAGCCGAGCGGATCGGCGACATCATCGCCCGGCAGGACCCCGGCTACCAGCGGCTCGGTCGCCGCTACCGGCCGGAGCAGACCGTCGGTGAGGTGCTCGACCAGATCGGCTCGTTCAACCGGGGCCCGTTCTTCGTCGCCGGCACCCCGAAGGTGGTCGCCGACGAGTTGGAGCGGTGGGTCGACACCGGCGGCATCGACGGGATCAACCTGCGCCAGTTCCTCACCCCGGGTACCGCCGAGGACTTCATCGAGCTGGTCGTACCGGAGCTGCGGCGCCGGGGTCGCTACCGCGAGTCGTACGACGACGGTGAGACGCTGCGCGAGCGCCTGTTCGGGGCCGGGCAGGCCCGCCTGTACGACGTGCACCCGGGCGCCCGCTACCGGGACCCGGCGCAGTTGTCGGTGCCGGCGACCCCGCTGCGGGTGAGTACGGCGGGCAGCCCGGCGTGACCTACCGCGCACCACGGGCGGCGATCGACCCGGATCCGGCCAAGTCCTGGCTACGTCGGGCGTTCCCGCTGGTGGCGGCGCACAAGCGGCTGCTGCTGACCTCGCTGGTGCTGTCGTTCGTCGGCCTGGTCGTGCAGGTGCAGATCCCCAACGTGATGCGGCTCGGCATCGACCACGCGATCATCGCGCGCGGCGGTGACCTGGGCCGGTACGTCTGGTGGGTGGTCGGGTTGGCGCTGGGTCAGACGGTGGTCACCTACCTGGCCCGGCGCTACCTGCTGCGCACCGCGTACGAGATCGAGTACGACCTGCGCAACATCATGTTCGCCCACCTGATCCGGATGCCGTTCGGCTTCTACGACCGGGTGCAGACCGGTGAGCTGATGTCGAGGTCGAGCTCGGACATCCGGGCGGTGCAGATGTACCTCGCCTTCGGGCCGTCGATCCTGGTGCAGTGCACGATCGCCGGGATCGCGTTCGTGCTGATGCTCACGATCAACGTGCCGCTGGCCCTGGTCGCGATGGTGACCATGCCGATCATCGGGCTGCTCGGGGTTGCCATGCGCAAGGCGATCTTCCCGGTCTCCTGGCTGATCCAGGCGCGGCTGGCCGGGCTCGCGACGGTGGTCGACGAGAACATCAACGGGGTCCGGATCGTGAAGGCGTTCGCGGCCGAGGGGCGGCAGCTCGACACCCTGGCCACGGCGGCGGACCGGGTGCGGTGGGCGTACCTGACCGATGCCCGGATCCGTTCCCGCTGGTCGCCGGTGATCGAGAACCTGCCCCGGCTGGGGCTGGCGCTGGTCCTGCTGGCCGGTGGTTGGCTGGTGTTCGACGGGCGGACCACGGTCGGCACGATCGTCGCCTTCAACACCTACGTCCTGATGCTCCAGCCGCCGTTCCGGATGCTCGGGATGATGATCATGATGGGTCAGCGGGCAGCCGCCTCCGCCCAACGGATCTACGAGATTCTGGACACCCGCTCCGACGTGGTGTCGCCCCCGCACCCGGTACGCGCCGACCTCCGCGGCGACCTGCACCTGGATAACGTGCGGTTCACGTACGCGAACGGGACGCTCGCCCTCGACGGCCTGGACCTGCGGGTCCGCGCCGGTGAGACGGTGGCGGTGGTGGGGCGCACCGGGTCGGGCAAGTCGACCCTCGGCCGGCTCCTGGCCCGCTACTACGACGCCGACAGCGGCGCCGTCCGCATCGACGGGCACGACGTCCGCGACCTCGACCTCGACCTGCTGCGCGAGCAGGTCGGCATCGTGCCGGACGAGCCGTTCCTGTTCTCGGTGTCGATCCGGGACAACATCGCCTACGGCCGCCCGGACGCCAGCCTCGAGGAGGTTGTCGCGGCGGCGGTCGCGGCCGGGGCGGACGGTTTCGTCCGGGCCCTGCCGGAGGGCTACGACACGGTGGTCGGGGAGCGCGGCTACACCCTGTCCGGTGGCCAGCGTCAGCGCCTCGCCATCGCCCGCGCACTGCTGGTCAACCCGCCGGTGCTGGTCCTCGACGACGCGACCAGCGCCATCGACGTGACCGTCGAGCACCGCATCCACGCCGCCCTGCGCGACCTCATGCGGGGCCGGACCACCGTGATCGTCGCGCACCGGCTCTCCACCATCGGGCTCGCCGACCGGGTGGTCCTGATGGAGGCCGGCCGGGTGGTGGCCGAGGGCAGCCACGCCCACCTGCTCGCCACCGAACCCCGCTATCGGGCGGTGCTCGCCGAACGGAACCCGACCGCACCCGTGGACGGGCCCGGCACCGGTACAGCGCCGCGCCAGGGGCTGGGACCGGCGATCGAGGTGTCGCGATGAGCATGTTCGGTGGCGGCTTCGGCGGACCCGGTGGCGGCTCGGCCGGCGGCCCGATGGGTGGCCTCGGCGGGATCGGCGCCGGCCGGGGCAGCGGCAAGTCGGCCAACCACGGCAACGGGCTGCCCTTCGCCGGGATCCCGGACGAGCTGCTCGCCGGTGTCGCCCGGCTGGAGGCGAGCGAGCCCGAGCCCGAACCGCAGTCCAACACCTTCACCGCCCGGCCGCCGGACGAGCCACCGCTGACCCTGTCCACCATCGTCGCCCGCTACCGGGGCACCCTGCTCGTCGCCTGCCTGCTGGTGGTCCTGGAGACGCTGCTGTTGCAGGCCGGCCCGTACCTGGTGCAGGTCGGCATCGACCACGGCATCGTGGCCCGGGACCCGTCGGTGCTGCTGCTGGCCACCGGCGCGTTCGCGGCCACCGTCCTGCTCGGCGGGCTCGCCGCGGCTGCCCGGACCCGGCAGACCGGCCGGCTGGCCGCGTACGCCATGCGCGACCTGCGGGTACGCGTCTTCGCCCAGCTCCAGCGGCTGTCCATGGACTACTTCACCCGGGAGAAGGCCGGGGTCACGATGACCCGGATGACCTCGGACATCGAGTCGCTGCAACAGCTCCTCCAGGACGGCCTGGCCCAGTTCGCCGGGCACGCGCTCACCATGCTGGTGATCGTCGCGGTGCTGGTCGGCTACGACCCGGAACTCGCCCTGATCATGCTGGTGCTGGTCCTGCCGCCACTGGCCGCCGCCTCGATCTGGTTCCGGGTCGCCTCCGACCGCGGTTACCGGCGGCAGCGTGACGCGGTCGCGGCAATGTTCTCCGACCTCGCCGAGGGCCTGCACGGCGTACGGGTGGTGACCGCGCACAACCGGCAGGAGCGCAACGTCCTGGCCCACCGGGAGGTGGTCGGCCGTTACCGCGACGCCAACGACTTCACCGGGCACATCAGCGCCGTCTACGGTCCGGGCAGTTCGGCGATCGGCCTGCTCGGCCTGGCCGCGCTGCTGTTCATCGGTGGCCGGATGGTGCTGCGCGGGGAGCTGAGCATCGGTGAGCTGACGGCGTTCGTGCTCTACCTCAACGCCTTCTTCCAGCCGGTGCAGCAGCTCGTCCAGCTCTACACCAGCTACCAGCAGGGCCGGGCGGCGGTGAGCAAGCTGCGGGAGCTGCTGCAGACCCCGCCGAGCGTGGTCGAGGCGCCGGACGCGGCGGCGTTGCCCCCGGTCGGCGGTGAGATCGAGTTCGACGACGTGACGTTCGGCTACGATCCGACCCGGCCGGTGCTGCGCGGGATCAGCCTGCGGATCGCCGCGGGGGAGACCGTGGCGTGCGTGGGGCCGACCGGTGCCGGCAAGTCGACCCTGGCGAAGCTGGTCACCCGGCTGTACGACCCGGACGCCGGCCGGGTGCTGATCGACGGGCACGACCTGCGTGACGTCACCCTCGCCTCGCTGCGCCGGCAGATCGGCGTGGTGCCGCAGGAGCCGTTCCTGTTCGCCGGCTCGATCCGGGACAACGTGGCGTTCGCCCGGCCCGAGGCGACCGACGACGAGGTCTGGGCGGCGGTGGACGCGGTCGGCCTGCGGGACCTGGTCGAACGTTCGCCGCAGGGGCTGGCGACCCCGCTGCACGAACGTGGTCAGTCGGTTTCCTCCGGTGAGCGGCAACTGCTCGCGTTGGCCCGTGCGTTCCTGGCCCAGCCCCGGGTGGTCCTGCTCGACGAGGCGACCGCGAACCTGGATCTCCAGTCCGAGCTGCGGGTGGAGGCGGCGCTGGACGTACTGCTGGAGGGGCGTACGGCGATCCTGGTCGCGCACCGGCTCTCCACGGCCGCGCGGGCGGACCGGATCATCGTGATCGACGACCACGGCATCGCCGAGTCCGGCTCCCACCGGGAGCTGCTCACCCGCGACGGCCCGTACGCCCGGATGTTCGCCACCTGGGCGGCCGGCGCCGGCCACTCCTGACCGGTGCCGGTCTCAGGCGACCGGCACCCCGAGCCGGTCGAGCAGGTGCCGGCGCAGCCCGCCGAAGCCGGGTGCGTCGTGCGTGCGCGGACGGGGCAGGGGTACGGCCGCGTCCTCGACGATCCGGCCGTGTTCCAGGACCAGCGTCCGGTCGGCGAGCAGCAGTGCCTCGTCGACGTCGTGGGTGACCAGCAGGGCGGCGAAGCCGTGTTCGGCCCGGAGCCGGCCGAGCAGGCCCTGCATCCGCAGTCGGGTGAGTGCGTCGAGGGCACCGAACGGCTCGTCGAGCAGCAGCACCTCGGGTTCCCGGACCAGGGCGCGGGCGACCGCGACCCGCTGCGCCTGGCCCCCGGACAGCTGAGCCGGCCAGGCCCGGTCCCGGTCGGCGAGGCCGACCTCGGTCAGTGCCGCCCGGACCCGGTCGCGTACGTCGGGACCGGTGAGGCCGAGCGCGACGTTGTCGCCGACGCGTTTCCAGGGCAGCAGCCGGTGTTCCTGGAACACGACCGCCGGCCGGCCCCGGACCTCGATGGTGCCGCCGGCCTCGGGGTCGAGTCCGGCGAGTGCTCGCAGCAGGGTGCTCTTGCCGGAGCCGGAGCCGCCGAGCAGCGCCACCACCTCGCCCGGCCGGATCCGCAGGTCCACGCCGTCGAGCACCACCGTGCCGTCGAAGTCCCGCCGGACCCCGGTCGCGGTGACCACCGGTGCCCGGTCATCGGTGCCGTTCAGCTCGCCTGGACGTGTACGCCGGTCCGCCATGTCAACGCCCTCCTCTCCAGGATTCGCAGCGCGACGTCCGACAGCAGGCCGAGCAGGGCGTAGATGAGCAGGCCGAGCACCACCACGTCGGTCTGGCTGAACTCCCGCGCCTCCATCATGAGGAAGCCGATACCGGTCTGGGCGTTGACCTGTTCGCCGACGACCAGGCTCAGCCAGGCGGCGCCGATGGCCAGCCGGAGGCCGAGGAACAGGGCGGGCAGCGCGCCGGGCAGGATCACGTGCCGGATCCGCTGCAACGCGTTCAACCCGCAGGTCCGGGCCGCCTCGACCAGGCGTACGTCGATGTCGCGGATGCCGGCGTACATGTTGAAGTAGATCGGGAAGAACGCACCGAGGCAGACCAGGGTGATCTTCAGCGACTCGCCGATGCCGACCCAGATGATGAGCAGCGGGACCAGGCCGAGGTGGGGGAGCATCCGGGCCATCTGCACCGGCGGGTCGACCAGGTCGTCCCCGATCCGGAGCAGTCCGGCCAGGGCACCCAGCACCACCCCGAGGGTGCCGCCGATGGCCAGCCCGATCGCCGCTCGGGTGAGCGAGTCGGTCAGGTGGGTCCAGAGGATCCCGTCGACGGCCAGCCGCCACCCGGCACGGAGCACCTCGCTGGGGGCGGAGAGCTTCTCCGGTGCCAGCAGGCCCGTGCGGGACGCCAGTTCCCAGGCCAGTACGAGCACCAACGGACTGATAACCCGTCGCCACCGGGCGCCGGTGCGGCGGCGGCGCCTCGGCCCGGACGGTACCGACGCGGCTGGTACGCCCGCCGCGCTGGGACCGTCCGGGCCTTGGGTCGGCACCAGCGTTGGTCGGGTCACCCGAGTACCTCGGCGAACCGGGTGTCGACCCGGTCCCGCATGTCGATCGAGGTCGGGATGAGTTCGAGCTTGGTGAAGCCGTCCGCGATGGCCTGGAGTTCGTCACCGATCGCCGGGGTGACCGGGGCCAGGGGGCGGGCGCTGCGGGCGAGTGCGCGGGTGGTGACGTCCTCGGGGATCTTCAGCTCGGGGGCCAGGATCTTTGCCCGGTCGGCGGGGTTGGCGATGCCCCAGTCGGTGACCTCGCGGTAGGTCTCGAGGAAGGCCCGGATCTGCTCGGGCTTGTTCTTCAACGCGTCGGGGGAGACCAGCAGGTACTCCCGGTTGCCGGCCAGGCCGGTCGCGTTGGCCAGGATTTTCACCCCCGGCTGTTCGGCGAGGGCGAAGTACGGGTCCCAGATGATCCATGCGTCGACCTGCCCGGCGTCGAAGGCGGGCCGGCCCTCGGCGGGCTTGAGGTACTTGACCTGGATGTCGTCGAGCGTCATCTGGTTGGCTTCGAGTAGTCGTACCAGCAGCCAGTGCACGTTCGAGCCCTTGTTCAGGGCGACCGTCCGGCCCTTGAGGTCGGCGAAGCTGTTGATCCCGCTGCCCTCCTTGACCAGTACCGCCTCGCCCTCGGGGATCTCGGCCGAGGTGCCGATGATCTTGAAGGGGATCTTCCCCGCGGCGGCGAAGATCGGCGGGGCCTCGCCCACCTGGCCGATGTCGATCGCGTCGGCCTTGAACGCCTCGGTCAGTGCCGGGCCGCTTTCGAACAGCGACCAGGTGGTGCCGGCCGCCGCGTTGCGCGCCTTGACCAGGCTCAGGCCCCCGAATCGCTGGTAACCCACGCGAAGTGGCGCCTCGGCGCCCGAGGCGTCGTCGCCGTCCCCGCAGCCGGCGACCAGGCCGACCGTGGCCAGCAGGCCCGCGCTGAGCGCGATCGCCAGGATTCTTCGCCAGCCTCGGCTGCCGGTACGCGTGCCGATCGACATGAGTGACTCCCGAGCATCGAGGACGGTGAACGCTCCACAGTGGGTGGAGTCGCGGCGGTGGCTGCCGGCGACCATGCTTTGGGCGGTCGCCCAACGCCGTCAATGTCCTGTGACGCAGGTCACTCTTTGCCTCTGCCTGCTCCTGCTTCCGCTCGCGTGGCCCACCGGTGGCCCCGGCTGAAGGCATCGTGAGCTGCGGATATGGGCGCCCGTTGGGAGTGGTGGCGGAGGTCGCTCGGGGTGGCTTGTCCTATTCGACCGATAGAAAAAATCGGTATTCACGACGGGGGTGCCGACCGGGTGTCGCGTCTCACCCGACCCAACTTGATCAACTTGGCGGAAAGGTCTACTCAACCGATAGGAATTATAGATAAGCTGCGGAAGATCCACCCTCCGGCGCCGCCACCCGGCGTCCCGCTACCGGCACGGTGTGCTGTCACGACCCGAGGAGAGCGCATGCCCACCATCCTCGCCATCTCCGGTTCGCCGTCGGCCACCTCGCGTACCGAGCGGCTGGTCGAACTGCTCGCCGGGCGCCTCGCCGGCGGCGGGCACCAGGTCCGCGCCCTGTCGATCCGGGACGTGCCGCCGGACGCGCTGCTCGGCGCCGACCCGGCCCACCCGGCGATCGTCGCGGTGGCGGACGCACTCGCCGCCGCCGACGGCCTGCTGGTCGCCACCCCGGTCTACAAGGCGTCCTACAGCGGCGCCCTGAAGGCACTGCTCGACCTGCTGCCGCAGTACGCCCTCGCCGGCAAGGTGGTGCTGCCGCTGGCCACCGGCGGGACCCTCGCCCACGTACTGGCGATCGACTACGCGATGCGACCGGTGCTCAACGCCATGGGCGCGGCGCACATCGTGCCCGGTTACTTCCTGCTGGACCAGCTGATCCTGACCGGGGCCGACGGCGCGACGGTGGTCGAGGCGACGGCCGCCCCGGCGCTGCACGCGGTGGTGGACACCTTCGCCGCCGCCCTGGCGCCCCGCGCGCTGCCGATCGCGGCCTGAGCCCGGACCTTCCGTACCGAGACGCCCCACCCGGATCGAAAGAGAGCACCATGGCCCTGACCTTCCACTGGTTCCTACCCACCTACGGCGACAGCCGCGACATCGTCGGCGGCGGGCACGGGCTGGCCGCGGGTACGGCCGGCGGCGCCCGGCCGGCGACGGTCGCCTACCTCGGGCAGATCGCCCGCACCGCGGAACAACTCGGCTTCGAGGGCGCCCTCACCCCGACCGGTGCCTGGTGCGAGGACGCCTGGCTGGCCACCGCGATGCTGTCGGAGGTCACCGAGCGGCTCAAGTTCCTGGTCGCGTTCCGCCCCGGCATGCTCTCGCCCACGCTCGCCGCCCAGATGGCCTCCACCTTCCAGCGCCTGTCCAACGGGCGGCTGCTGCTCAACGTGGTCACCGGCGGCGAGAGCCACGAGCAGCGGGCGTACGGCGACTTCCTCGACAAGGACGCCCGCTACGCCCGTACGGACGAGTTCCTGCACGTGGTGCGGGCGCTGTGGCGCGGTGAGACGGTGACCCACGACGGCCCGCACGTACGCGTCGAGCAGGCGAAGCTCGGCCGTCTGCCGGACCCGGTCCCACCGATCTACTTCGGTGGGTCGTCGAAGGCGGCCGGCCCGGTCGCGGTGGCACACTCCGATGTCTACCTCACCTGGGGCGAGCCGCCGGCACAGGTGGCCGAGAAGCTGGCCTGGATCCGTGGCCTCGCCGCCGAGGCCGGGCGGGAACTCCGCTTCGGTATCCGGTTGCACGTGATCGCCCGGGACACCTCCGAGCAGGCCTGGGCGCAGGCCCAGCGGCTGCTCGACGGCATTCCGGAGGCGGACATCAAGGCGGTCCAGGCCGGGTTGGCGCGCAGCGAGTCCGAGGGGCAGCGCCGGATGATCGCCCTGCACGGCGGCTCGCGGGACGGGCTGGAGATCGCCCCCAACCTCTGGGCCGGTGTGGGTCTGGTCCGGGGCGGCGCCGGTACGGCGCTGGTCGGCAGCCACACCGAGATCGCCGACCGGATCGCGGAGTACCACGCCCTCGGCATCACCGAGTTCATCCTCTCCGGGCATCCGCACGTGGAGGAGGCGTACTGGTTCGGTGAGGGTGTGCTGCCGATCCTGCGTCAGCGCGGCCTGTGGCGGCACCCGGTGGGGGAGCCGGAGCCGGTCGCCGCGGCGGTGCCGTTCGCCGCCCCCGAGCCGGCTACCAGCTCGCCGAGATGACCGTCGTGCACGGTGGTGACCCGTCGGCGCGGGTCACCACCGTGGCACCACCCTGCCGACGCCGAGCGGGGGAGCGGGGTCACGAGGTGAGGATCGTCCAGTTCTCCGCCACCCGGAAGCCCATGTCCCGGTACAGTCCGACGCCCATCGGGCTGGCGTGCAGGAATGCTGTCCGTGCTCCCGCCGAGTACGCCTCCCGCAGCACCTCGGCGGTCGCCGCCCGGCCGTAGCCGCGTCGCCGGTGCTCCGGCGGTACGGCGATGTTGAACACCCCCACGTGGTCGTCCACCACGACGCCGAACGCCGAGGCGACCGGTACGCCGTCCACCTCGGCGACGTACCCACGCATCGCGGAGTGGTCGAGCACGGCGGGCGAGCTGAGGACCGCGAAGATCTCCGGTGGACCTTCGTAGCCGGCCGCCATCACCGTCTGATAGAGCTCGCTGTCGGTGCCTGTCAGCCCGCGTACCCGTGGTGCGTCGGTCTTCGGGAGCTGCGCGTCGACGGTGGTGAGGGCTTTGGTCATGAAGGGCAACGTCGTCCGCTTGGTCAGCCCGTGTTCGGTGGCGGTCCGTTCGATCCCCGGGATGGGCTCGTCGCCGCGGGTCTGGATGCTCCAGGCGACCGGCGTCAACTTCGGGGAGGTGGCGAAGGCCGCGATCTCCTCGACGTCGGGCTCCCGGTTGATGCTGATCACGCCGTTCAGCAGGGACATCGGTGCACCGGTGATGAGTTCGGAGGTGCCGTGGGCGCCCATCCGGTAGAAGCCGTTCGGCTGGGTGACCGAGAACATGGCAAGGGACGCCATCCACGCCTCGACGGCGATGTCCACCGGATCGGTTGTTTCCACCCCCGAATCCTACAAATGGACCGCCCACCCCGGCCCGGGCCCGCTGTCAGGTGAAGGGCGGTCCGATCCGGTCATTCCACTAGCGTCCTAGGATGCGTTACAGGTTGTGTCACTCGTCACCCGACAACGACCCGCCTCGGCACCCGCAGCCCGCCAGCAGGGGGCGGATATAGTGACACCGCAAATCAGCAGCCCCGGACGTCCGCTCATCGGCGGGCCACGGCGACTGTGCCAGGAGCCGGCATGATCACGAGGCCACCGCGAGGGGCCCGTGAGCACCGGCCGGAGCGCGCACGGTCCCGGAACGACCCGCCTCAGCGGGCGCCGGACCAGCCGCAGAGGGAGGTTCGGTGTCGCGTCGGCCGGCGCGGGCAGACGACGCCCAGCCAACCGGGGGCACCGCCGCCCAGTCCGAGGACGCGGCGACCCGGGTGCTCACCATTCCCAACCTGATCAGCTTCGCCCGCCTGCTCGGCGTACCCCTCTTCCTCTATCTGTTGCTGGGACCGCACGCGGACGTCGCCGCCCTGGTGGTCCTCGCCGTCGGTGGAACCACCGACTGGGTCGACGGGTACGTCGCCCGCCGGCTGCGCCAGGTCAGCCGGCTGGGGGAGTTGCTCGACCCGACCGCCGACCGGCTCTACATCCTGGCCACCCTGGCCGGGTTCACCGCCCGCGAGATCGTGCCGTGGGAGTTCACCGCCGCGCTGCTCGCCCGTGAGCTGCTGCTCTTCGGTTCCCTGCTGGTCCTGCGCCGGTACGGGTACGGTCCACCGCCGGTGCACTACCTCGGCAAGACCGCCACGTTCATCCTGCTGGCCGCGTTCCCGACGCTGCTGCTCGCCGACGCGGTGCCGGGCGCGGCGACGGCGGCCGGCGCGATCGGGTGGGGCCTGGCCTGGTGGGGTCTGGTGCTCTACTGGGCCGCCGGGGTGTTCTACCTGATCCAGGCTGCCCGGCTGATCCGTACGGCTCGCCGGGAGGCCGGATGAGCGCCGGGCGCGGACCGGAACGCACCTACGCCCCCGACTTCCTGACCGAGCTGTTCCAGAATCCGCTCGATCCCGGTTACTCGGATGCGGCGTTGAGTCGGCGTGCGGGTCGCGGGCCGACCGGATGGCGGCGGTCCACGATCCGGGTGGTGACGGTGATCACCCTGGCCGCGCTCGGCTTCCTGCTGGCGATCGCGTACCGGCAGACGATCGAGGGGGAGCCGGGGCGGGCCCAGGCGCGGGCGGGGCTGGTGGCGCAGATCAAGCAGCGGGAGAGCGAGGCTGACCAGCTGACCCGTCGGGCGGACGAGTTGCGCGAGGACGTGAACCGGCAGCGGGACGCGGCGCTGTCGGGGAGTGACGCGGCCCGGTTGCGTGATCTGGAGGCGGCGACGGGTCTGGGTCGGGTCAAGGGTGATGGTGTCGTGGTTCGGGTCGCCGACGGGCCGTCGGAGGCGGATGCGGTGACCGGGGCTGGCGGTACTAACCTCGGCAAGGTGTTGGACCGGGATCTTCAGGACATCGCGAATGCCCTGTGGAGCGCTGGCGCGGAAGCGGTTTCGATCAATGGTCAGCGGCTTACCGCGACGTCGACGATCCGGGCTGCCGGTGGTGCGATCCTGGTCGACTTCCGGCCGGTGACCGGGCCGTACGAGGTGTCGGCGATCGGCCCGGGTCAGTTGGAGCGCCGGTTCCGGGACAGCGACGCGGCGAACCTGTTGCGTCAGGTCGCGGCGGAGCATGGCATGTCGTTCGGTGTGCGTGGGGCCGATGATCTGACCCTGCCGGCGGCCAGTGAACCCCAACTGCGGTACGCGGTTCCCTCCGTGTCGCCGTCGCCGTCGCCTTCCGGGGCGGCGCGTTCCACCAGTCCGGCGTCGCCTGGCGCCGGGTCATCCCTCAGCCCCTCCGGAGGCGGCCGATGATCCCCGTACTCGCGTTGCTCGCCGGCGTGGTGCTCGGCGTGGTGCTGGACCCGACGGTGCCGGCGGCGTTGCTGCCGTATCTGCCGATCGCGGTGGTCGCGGCGCTGGACGCGGTGTTCGGTGGGGTACGGGCGAAGCTCGACGGGATCTTCGACGACAAGCAGTTCGTGATCTCGTTCATCTCGAACGTGCTGGTCGCGGGTGTGATCGTTTACCTGGGTGACCAGCTCGGTGTGGGTGGTCAGTTGTCCACGGGTGTCGTGGTGGTGCTCGGTGTCCGGATCTTCGGCAATGTGGCGGCGATTCGTCGGCACCTGTTCCGGGCGTAGGTTTGCGGCGATGAGCGACGAGCAGCGGCAGTCCGGGTCCGAGCCCGACGCGTCCCCGGGCGGGTCGGGGCCGGTGGAGAGGCCGTCGACGGGCGGCGTGGATCCGGGAGCGTCGGCGGTGTCCGATGCGGTGGGCCGGTCGGAGTCGTTGCCGGATGTGGGCGACGGGGTCGGTGACGGGCCGACGGTGGACCTGGGCGCGGCGCGCCGGTCGGTGGTCGGCGGGGATGATTCGGCCGGGGTCGACGAGCCGGGTGCCGTGGCTGAGGCGCCGGAGGGTCGTCAGGAGCCGGTCGCCGGGGGTGCTCCGGTGCGGGGTCTGTCGTTGCGGTCCCGCTGGAGCGGTGCGAGTGTGATCATCGCGGTGTTGTTGGCTCTGCTCGGGTTCACCCTGGTGGTGCAGTTGAAGACGAATTCGGCGGATCCGGAGCTGGCGGCGACGCGGCAGGAGGACCTGGTGCGGATCCTGTCGGATCTGGAGTCCCAGGAGGAGCGACTGCGTCAGGACATCGCTGGTCTGGAGGACAGTCAGCGGCAGCTTGCCTCGGGTGCGCAGGGGCGGCAGGCGGCGTTGGACGAGGCGACGCGGCGGGCTGACGAGTTGGGCATCCTGGCGGGGACGTTGCCGGCGCGGGGGCCGGGGTTGACTGTGACGTTCTCGGCGGGGTCGGAGTCGATCGAGGCGGCGACGGTGCTGGACGCGGTGCAGGAGTTGCGGGGTGCGGGCGCGGAGGCGATGCAGATCTCCGGTGGTGGTGCGACGGTACGGATCGTGGCCAGCACTTTCTTCCTGGACGATGATGGCGGTATCGCGGTCAGTGGGCGGAGGTTGGTGGGGCCGTACACGATCACGGTGATCGGTGATCCATCGACGATGCGGACCGCGTTGAACATTCCGGGCGGGGTGGTGGCGTCGGTGAGTGGGGACGGCGGTAACGTGACCGTCCAAGAGCGGGAGGTGGTCGACGTGACGACCCTGAGCGCTCCGCTGGACCTGAAGCACGCGCGCCCGGTCTCCTGACCGGGCGCGGCCGTACCATCCGTGGTGCGGTACCGATCAGAGCGACGACGAAGGACGCGGCTGGTGATTCCTGAGGACCTGCGTTACACGGCCGAGCACGAGTGGGTGGCGGGCGACGGTAGCGGCTCGGTGCGGGTGGGCATTACCCACTTCGCGCAGGACGCTCTTGGTGACATCGTCTATGTTCAGCTTCCGGACGAGGGCGCCACGGTCGAGGCGGGTGAGTCGCTGGGTGAGATCGAGTCGACGAAGAGTGTTTCGGAGATCTACGCCCCGGTGAGTGGCACGGTGGTGGCGCGTAACGCCGATCTCGGCGATACGCCGGAGTTGATCAACAGTGATCCGTACGGTGCGGGTTGGTTGCTGGAGATCGCTCCGGGTGGGCCGGCGGCGGTCGAGGGTCTGTTGACCGCGGCGGCGTACCGGGAATTGACCGAAAGCTGAGTTGGGCGCGCTCGGGCCGGGTTGTGCCCGCGCGTCTGGTTGCCCTGTATTTCGGCGCTGGCTAGGCTCGCTCAGTCGACCGAGAATCCAATAGTTGCGCGTTGTGGAATTGCCTTCCCAGGCACGGGTGAGCCAGCCGCTGGGCTTTACAGCCCGGCGGCCAGACCCGCCACCCCCGACGCCGACCGAACAGATCCGTGAGGTGGTCCCATGACGCGCCCAGACGACGAGTTCCCCCCACTCGACGTCACATCGACGCTCAACCTCGGTGCACTGGACGAAGTGCTGGAGGGACCGGATGCCGATGTTGTGCCGAGCCGGATGTCGGGTTCGTTGCCTCCGGGCATGGCGTTGCTCGTCGTTCGGCGTGGTCCGAATGCCGGGGCCCGGTTCCTCCTGGACCACGACGTGACCACCAGTGGTCGGCATCCTGACAGTGACATCTTCCTCGACGACGTGACGGTGTCGCGTCGGCACGCCGAGTTCCACCGGGACGGGGGTACGTTCACCGTCCGCGATGTGGGGAGTTTGAACGGCACCTACGTCAATCGGGAGCGGGTCGAGGCGGCCACTCTGAGCAATGGCGACGAGGTGCAGATCGGCAAGTTCCGGTTGGTCTTTATCGCCGGTCCGCGCCCGGAGGAGGAGGCCGGCCGGGGGTGAATGAGCGTGCGGCAGCGGCTGCGCCCACGGCTTCGGCCGGCCGGGCCCAGCCGCTGATGAGCATCGGTGAGGTGCTGGCTCAGCTGCGGGTGGAGTTTCCCGACACCACGATTTCCAAGTTGCGGTTCTTGGAGGCGGAGGGTCTGGTTGAGCCGCAACGTACGCCGGCCGGCTACCGGAAGTACAGCTGGGAGGATGTGGCCCGGCTGCGGTTCGTGCTGACCGCGCAGCGGGATCAGTATCTGCCGTTGCGGGTGATCCGGGAGCAGTTGGAGGATCTGGGGCGGGAGCCGGAGACTCCGGGGCGGCAGCGGCCGGCGTTGGTCGCGGTTGGTCCGGCTGGTGAGGTTCCGGGCCGGGACGGTGCTGCCTCGGGGCCGGTGGAGTCGGCGGATGCGCGGGTGACCCGGTCGGATCTGGTGGCGCGTACGGGGATCGATGATGTGACGTTGACCGAGTTGGAGCGGCTGGGGTTGATCGTGTCCCGGCCGCCGGGGTGGTACGACTCGGATGCGTTGGCGATCGCGCAGGCGGTGGCGGGGTTGGCCGCGTACGGGTTGGAGCCGCGTCATCTGCGGGCGTTTCGGACGGCTGCGGACCGCGAGGTGGGTTTGTTCGAGCAGTTGATTGCGCCGTTGGCCCGGCAGAACGATCCGGCGGCGCGGGCTCGGGCGGCGGAGGCGGCGCGGGAGTTGGTCGGGTTGTCGCAGCAGTTGCACGCGGCTCTGGTGCGGGTGGGGTTGCGGTCGATGCTGGGCCGTTGATTCGTGCTCGTGTGGTGGGAAAGATCTGCGGTCGCGGGCGTGCCGTAGGCTTCGCGGGGTAACCCTGTGGGGCGTGCAACGGTGCGGCGGCGCGCGTGGGACGACCGTCTCGCGGCCCGTGTACCGTGCAGGTGAAGGGGCCGGTTGCGGTGGCTGAGGGTTTGGTCGCCGGGTCACGGTGCTGGGGAAGACACAACGACACGGAGGCGGCGGTGCGCGAGCTGAGCGTGGTCGGGGTTCGGGTGGAGCTGCCCAGCAACCAGCCGATCGTCCTGCTCAGGGAGGTCGAGGGTGACCGTTACCTGCCGATCTGGATCGGTGCGGTGGAGGCGACCGCGATCGCGTACGAGCAGCAGGGGGTCAAACCGGCTCGGCCGTTGACCCATGATCTGTTGCGGGACATCCTGGCGGCGCTTGAGGCGCCGTTGCGTGCGGTGGAGATCACCGAGCTGAAGGAGAACGTCTTCTACGCCGACCTGCTGATCGGGGACGGGTTGCGGGTTTCGGCCCGGCCGAGTGACTCGATCGCGTTGGCGTTGCGGGTGGGTGCGCCGATCAGGTGCGCGGAGCAGGTGCTGACCGAGGCCGGGATCGTTATTCCTGATGAGCAGGAGGACGAGGTCGAGAAGTTCCGGGAGTTCCTGGAGCAGGTTCAGCCGGAGGATTTCGCGGGTTGATCGTGCCGGGCCTGTTGGGGTCCGGTCGTACGGTGACGTGCTGGGTGCGGCGTGTGTCGCCTTGTGCGCGGCGTGTCGCGCTGAATCCTGCGGCTGTTCGGTTCGTGGTCGCTATAGGGTTGGCCTTGTCGAGGGGTGCACGTCCCGGAAACGACGTGTCACCGCACTGGCGGGGAGGTTGTCCGGATGCACGAGCCACAGGACCCTGATCCGGGGACATCAGATCATCGCCACACCGACGGCGGCGTGCCTGTCGATCCCTTCGTGGAGGGTGACGGTGCGGTCGGGTACCGCGGGGTGACTGCTTGTTCCGCGGTGGGTATCAGTTACCGGCAGTTGGACTATTGGGCGCGTACCACGTTGGTGGTGCCGAGTATCCGGGACGCGTCCGGGTCCGGTACGCAGCGGCTTTACTCGTTCCGGGATCTGGTGGTGCTCAAGGTGGTCAAGCGGTTGCTTGATGCCGGGGTGTCGTTGCAGAACATCCGGAAGGCGATCGAGGCGTTGCGTTCGCGTGGCGTCGGGGATCTTGCCGGCATCACGTTGATCTCGGATGGCACGACGGTCTACGAGTGCCGTTCCCCGGAGGAGGTCGTCGACCTGCTTCAGGGTGGCCAGGGGGTCTTCGGGATCGCGATCGGTGGTGCGTTCAAGGAGATCCAGGGGTCGTTGTCGCATCTGCCGGCGGAGCCGGCCGGTGGTGTGCAGCCGATCGGTGTGTCGACGGAGCCGGAGGTGTCCGGTGACGAGTTGGCTGCCCGGCGGGCGCGGCGGCGGGCCGGCTGACGGTTTGTTGTTGGTGCCGGCCACACTGTGGTGATGTCGGCTGTCGCGGGTTTCTCCCGTCGGGTTGTTCTTCTTCTGGTTTGGGTGGTCACTCGGCTTCGCCGGTGGTGGCGCCCGTTGTTGGTGTCCGCCGTGGTGCTGGTGTTGCTGGGGGCGTCGGCGGTGGTCGGCAGCGCGATCTGGGTGGACCGGTCGGCGCGGGAGTTCGTGTTCGACGCGGCCGGGGTGCCGGCTGCGCCGGTGGTGTTGGTGCTCGGTGCGCAGGTGGACGCCGATGGGGCCCCGTCGCCGTTCCTGGCGGCCCGGCTGGGGTTGGCGAAGGAGTTGTACGACGCGGGCAAGGCCCGGGTGGTGTTGGTGTCGGGCGATCACCGCGAGTGGGAGTACGACGAGCCGGGGGCGATGCGTCGGTGGCTGGTTGACCGGGGTGTGCCGGCGTCGCGGGTGGTGCAGGACCATGCGGGTTTCGACACCTATGACTCGTGTCTGCGGGCGTCGCGGATTTTCGGGGTGCGGCAGGTGATCGTGGTGACGCAGAGTTTCCATGTGGAGCGGGCGGTGGCGGTGTGCCGGCAGGTGGGGTTGGACGCGGTGGGGGTGGGGGACGATTCGGTGAGCCGGTTCGGGCGGGCGTGGCGGTGGGGGAGTTTCCGGGAACGGTTCGCGGCGGTGAAGGCGGTGGTGGATGTGGTGAGTCGTCGGGATCCGGTGTTCCTGGGGCCGCGTGAGTCCGGTGTGGACGACGCGTTGCGTGCTTGACCGGTGGGTCAGCGACAGATTCGCTCACCGTTCGGTGATGGGTGCGTGACACTGTGTGTGTTGTGCGCTATCGTCCGACTGCGGTTGTCCTGATGTGACGGTTCCGTGTCGGCGTGTGTTCGTCGGTGCCGGTTGCCGGGTCGGAGTGGCCGCTCAGTCTGCCGCCGGAAGGACATGCCGTGACGGAAACGGAAGCCAACGCGTCGTCGACAAGGGACGCCTCGATCGAGGACACGGTCGAGCTGCCGGAGCAGGCCGTACCGGGTGGTGACGGTGACGGTGACGGGTCGGCGTACGAGCGGATCGGTGGGGCGGTCGCGGTCCAGGCGGCGGTACGGATCTTCTACGAGCGGGTGTTGGCCGAGCCGGACCTCGCCGGTTATTTCGAGACGGTGGACATGGCTGCCCAGCGGCGTCATCTGGGGGCGATGCTGACCGTGCTGCTCGGCGGGCCGGACGCGTACGCCGGTCGTGGTCTGGCGCAGGCGCACCAGGGGCTCGGCATCCCGTCGGCGCACTATGCGCGGGTTGGTGCGCACCTGCTGGCGACGTTGATGTGGTTGGACGTGCCGGCGGATGTCGTGGACCACATCCGGGAGACGTTGGCCCAGGTGGAGTCGCAGGTGGTGCAGTCACGGAGTCGGCCGGCGGGGTGAGTGGGCCGGGGCTGGTGCTGCGTCCGCCGCAGTGGACGCAGCACCAGCGGGCCGGCTACTCCTCCGTGGCGTACGGTTCGATCTCGGCGAGTTCGGCGTCGCTGAGTTCGACGTTGTCGAGGGCGGCGATGTTGTCCTCGAGTTGGGTGACGCTGCTGGCGCCGATGATCAGGCTGGTCATCCGCTTGTCCCGCAGCGCCCAGGCGAGGGCGAGTTGGGCGAGGGTCTGACCGCGGCGGGCGGCGATCTCGTTGAGGGCCCGGACCTTGGTCATGGTGGTGTCGCTGAGGTGGCTCTCGTTGAGGAAGACGCTGGTCGCGACGCGGGAGTCGGCGGGGACCCCGTGCAGGTACCGGTCGGTGAGCAGGCCCTGGGCGAGGGGGCTGAAGGCGATGCACCCGGCGCCGGCCTCCTCCAGGGTGTCGAGCAGGTTGTCCCGCTCGATCCACCGGTTCACCATCGAGTACGACGGTTGGTGCAGGACCAGTGGGGTGCCGAGGTCACGCAGGATCGCGGCGGCTTTCGCGGTCTGCTCGGAGTTGTAGTTGGAGATGCCGACGTACTGGGCCTTGCCGGCGCGTACGACGGCGTCGAGGGCGCCCATCGTCTCCTCGAGCGGGGTGTCCGGGTCGGGCCGGTGGTGGTAGAAGATGTCGACGTAGTCCAGGCCCATCCGGCGCAGCGACTGGTCCAGGGACGCGACGAGGTACTTGCGGGAGCCCCATTCGCCGTACGGGCCGGGCCACATGTCGTAGCCGGCCTTGGTGGAGATGACGAGTTCGTCGCGGTAGGGCGCGAAGTCGGTGGCCAGGATCCGGCCGAAGTTCTCCTCGGCGGAGCCGGGCGGTGGGCCGTAGTTGTTGGCCAGGTCGAAGTGGATGACGCCGAGGTCGAAGGCGCGCCGGACGATGTCGCGTTGGCGCTGCCAGGGGCGTTCGTGGCCGAAGTTGTGCCACAGGCCCAGGGAGATCGGGGGTAGGCGCAGGCCGCTTCGGCCGGCGCGGTTGTAGGTCATCGAGTCGTAGCGGCCGGGGGCTGCGGTGTAGGTGACGGTCACGGGCTCCACCCTATTGATCGGCTGCCGTCCGGGGGCGGGGTGGGGCGCGGATCAGCAGCCGGTGGGGTCGTCGAGGGTGCCGGCAGGGTGGTGGGTCCGGTCGTAGGTGGTCCGGGCGGCGGCGATGGTGGCGCGGTGGCGTTCCGCCCACCGGGTGAGGGTGAGCAGGGTGTCGTGCAGTTCGTGGGCGATCTCGGTGGCGGTGTATTCGACCCTGGGTGGCACGGTGGCGTGGACGGTCCGGACAAGCAGCCCGTCGCGTTCGAGGTTGCGCAGGGTGAGGGTGAGCATGCGGCGGCTGATGCCTTCGATGCCGCGTTCGAGTTCGGTGAACCGGACGGGGCCGTGGGCGGCGGCGACGATGATCGCGATGCTCCATTTGCCGCCGACCCGGTCCAGGACGTGACGCACGGTGCAGTCCTCGCCGCGAGCGGGAGCTGACCGTCCGGAAGCGCCGGGGGTGGGTGGTGCCGACCCGTCGGGGGTTCCGGGTGACATGCGACGTCCTCCGTCTGCGGTGATCATGGTCACGTGGGGCGCCGGTAACAGGGCTTGTCCGCTGTGACGAACACTATCGCCGTCGACCCGCACGGCCGGTCCGGCCGTCGAGGTGGTGCCCGATCACGACCCGGACGGGCGTTTTGACCATGTTTCGGGGTCACTGGCGGATGGGGCCGGTGGTGCGCGGGATGTTGCCCGATACCCGCCTGAAACAGACCCGCTGGTAGCGTTGACCATGCCGGTAACACCCACGTGGGAGAGACCGCCCGGCTTGTCGGGGCGGCGCCGAAGGGGCAAATCCTCCCCGGAACCTCTCAGGCAAAAGGACCTCGTGGGCAGGCGACTGTGGAGCGCCCGCCACGCGTGGGTGTGACAGAGGGGGAGGCCGCATCGTCGACCTCGCCCCGGGAGCCGCCATGACCGCAGAGCAGTTCGCCGTACGCCACATCGGCCCGGACGCCGATGGTGAGCGCCGGATGTTGGACACCGTCGGCTACGGCTCGATCGACGAGCTGATGGACGCCGCGATTCCCGAGGTGATCCGCTGGCACGGCACCCTCGACCTGCCGGCCCCGGCGACCGAGGCCGAGGTGATCGCCGAGCTGCGGGAGATCGCGTCCCGCAACACCGTCGCGGTGTCGATGATCGGGCTCGGGTACCACGGCACCCACACCCCGGCGGTGATCCGCCGCAATGTCCTGGAGAGCCCGGCCTGGTACACCGCGTACACGCCGTACCAGCCGGAGATCAGCCAGGGTCGGCTGGAGGCGCTGCTGAACTTCCAGACCATGGTCACCGATCTGACCGGGTTGGCGACCGCGAACGCCTCGATGCTCGACGAGGGGACCGCGGCGGCGGAGGCGATGACGCTCGCCCGCCGCGCGTCCAAGAGCAAGAGCCCGGTGTACGTCGTCGACGCCGACACCCTGCCGCAGACGATCTCGGTGATCGTGACCCGGGCGGAGCCGCTCGGCATCGACGTCCGCATCGTCGACCTGGACGCCGAGGAGTTGCCGGCGGAGTTCTTCGGTCTGCACCTGCAGTACCCGGGTGCGTCCGGTCTGGTCCGTGACCATGCCGCGCTGGTCGAGGCGGCGCACGGTGCCGGGGCGCTGGTCGCGGTCGCCGCGGACCTGCTCGCCCTGACGCTGCTGCGGCCGCCGGGGGAGATCGGCGCCGACATCGCCGCCGGGACGACCCAGCGGTTCGGCGTACCGATGGGCTTCGGTGGGCCGCACGCCGGTTACCTGGCGGTCCGCACCGGCCTGGAGCGGATGCTGCCCGGCCGGTTGGTCGGGGTGTCGCGCGACACCGACGGCAACCCGGCGTACCGGTTGGCGTTGCAGACCCGTGAGCAGCACATCCGGCGGGAGAAGGCGACCAGCAACATCTGCACCGCGCAGGTCCTGCTCGCGGTGATGGCCAGCATGTACGCCGTCTACCACGGTCCGGACGGGTTGCGGGAGATCGCGTCGCGTACGCACCGGTCGGCGGCCCGGCTCGCGGCCGGGCTGCGGGCCGGCGGGGTGTCGACCGAGGGTCCGGCGTTCTTCGACACCGTCACCGCGGTGGTCCCGGGTCGGGCGGCGCAGGTGGTCGCCGACGCCGCGGCGCGTGGGGTGAACCTGCGGCTGGTCGACGCCGACCGGGTCGGGGTGGCGTGCGACGAGACGACCACGGCGGCGCACCTGGGCGCGGTCTGGGCGGCGTTCGGGGTGGTGGAGTTCACCGGTGAGGTCACCGAGGCCCTGCCGGCGGCGTTGCTGCGGACCAGCGACTACCTGACCCACCCGGTGTTCCACCGGCACCGTTCCGAGACCGCGATGCTGCGTTACCTGCGCCGGCTGTCGGACTCCGACTACGCCCTGGACCGGGGCATGATCCCGCTCGGTTCGTGCACGATGAAGCTGAACGCGACCACCGAGATGGAGCCGGTGAGCTGGCCGGAGTTCGCGAACATGCACCCGTTCGCGCCGGCGGAGCAGACCGCCGGGTACCGGGAACTGGTCACCTCCCTGGAGGGGTGGCTGGCCGAGGTGACCGGGTACGACGCGGTCAGCGTGCAGCCGAACGCCGGGTCCCAGGGGGAACTGGCCGGGCTGCTGGCGATCCGGGGTTACCACCGCGAACGCGGGCAGGCGCACCGGGACGTGTGCCTGATCCCGTCGTCGGCGCACGGGACGAACGCGGCCAGCGCGGTGATGGCCGGTATGCGGGTCGTCGTGGTGGCCTGCGACGACAACGGTGACGTGGACCTGGTCGACCTCGACCGGAAGATCGACACGCACCGGGACGCGCTCGCCGCGATCATGGTGACGTACCCGTCGACGCACGGGGTGTACGAGACCGGGATCGCGTCGCTGTGCGCGAAGGTCCACGACGCCGGTGGCCAGGTGTACGTCGACGGGGCGAACCTCAACGCCCTGGTCGGGTTCGCCCGCCCGGGCAAGTTCGGTGCCGACGTGTCGCACCTGAACCTGCACAAGACGTTCTGCATCCCGCACGGCGGCGGTGGCCCGGGTGTCGGCCCGGTCGCGGTCCGCGCGCACCTGTCCCCGTTCCTGCCCGGTGACCCCCTCGACGCTTCGGTCACCGGTACGCCGGTGATCTCGGCGGCCCGGCACGGGTCGGCGGGGATCCTGCCGATTCCGTGGGCGTACCTGCGGATGATGGGTGCCGAGGGGCTGACCCGGGCGACCGGGACGGCGGTCCTCGCGGCGAACTACGTCGCGGCCCGGCTCCGTGCGCACTACCCGGTGCTGTACAGCGGCAACAAGGGCCTGGTGGCGCACGAGTGCATCCTCGACCTGCGGCCGCTGACGAAGGCGACCGGGGTGAGTGTCGACGACGTCGCGAAGCGGCTGATCGACTACGGGTTCCACGCGCCGACGATGTCGTTCCCGGTCGCCGGGACGCTGATGGTGGAGCCGACCGAGAGTGAGGACCTGGCCGAACTCGACCGGTTCTGCGCGGCGATGATCGCGATCCGGGAGGAGATCGACCTGGTCGGTTCGGGGCAGTGGCCGGCGGGCGACAATCCGCTGTCCAACGCCCCGCACACGGCGGCGATGGTCACCGGGGACGAGTGGACGCACCCGTACCCGCGGTCGGTGGCGGCGTACCCGGCCGGGGTGGACCGGGCGGGGAAGTACTGGCCGCCGGTGCGTCGCATCGACGGCGCGTACGGGGACCGGAACCTGGTCTGCGCCTGCCCGCCGCCGGACGCGTTCGAGGACTGAACACGTCCGGGTCGATCAAGGAAATCCGCGCCGATCAAGGACGGAACATCCGGGCCCCGGTCACCTGACCGGGGCGGGGTGGTCGTTGATCGGCGGGGATAGCCTTGATCGGCGGGCTGCACCGCCCACCGGGTTGGTCAAGGCGCGGGTCGACTCAGGCGACCAGTACGTGCCGGGCGGGTCCGCGGTGCGGTGCGATCGTGCTGCCGTCGGGGAGCAGTTCACCGGTGTCCTCGAAGACGATCACACCGTTGCAGAGCAGGCTCCAGCCCTGCTCACGGAAACAGGCGACGACCCGGGCGGCATCCCGGTCGGTTGCCTCGGCGGAGGGACAGGTGGGTTGGTGCTGGCACATCGGGTTCTCCGGACTGTGGGGGTGCTGTGTCATGGTTCACATGACCAGTGACGCACGGTACCAAGCGGAACGGTGCTACATCGAGCAGGGATCGGCACCAACCGGGGAGAATCCACCCAACGGATGATGGAGATTGGGCCACTCGTCGTGGAAACGCTCCCATACGGGGCCGGGGTCACCCCGGCGATGCCATCGGCATACCTCGATTCATTGACTGAGCTCGACCGATTTGAATGGTACGTCGGCCAGCCCGGCGACCCGGCCGAGTTGATCGACGGGTTCCTGACCGGTCACGGGCTCGGCACCGGCGCGCTGCGCCCGTCGACCGGCACCGGTTCCGGGGCCCGCCCCAGACCCGAACCCGGACACCCCGCCGGGGCGGCCCTGTTCGTCTCCGCCGCCGCCGGGGCCGCCATGATCGGCGCCCCGACCGGGCGGCCCAGCCCGGCGGCGGGCGTACCCGACGTGGTCGCGGTCGTCTACACCCGCACCACCCGACGCGCCCCCGAGCCCCCGCCGCCCACGGCGCCGTGGTGGCTCGGGCCGTGGCTGCCGAGCTGGTCCCCGGCCGCCCACGCGGCCGCCGTCGCCGCCGCCCGTGACGCCATCGGCCGCGGTGACATCTACCAGGTCAACGTCGTCGGCCACGCCAGCGCCCGGTACACCGGCGACCCGATCCCCGCCCTGGCCCGACTCGGCCGGCTGCCCGGCGCCCGCTACGGCGGGGTCCTCACCGGCGACACCTGGGCGATCGGCTGCGCCTCCCCGGAGACCCTGATCGAGGTCACCGGGGGACGCCTGGTCACCCGCCCGATCAAGGGCACCCGCCCGGCCACCGGCCCCGGCCGGGTCGAGCTGCTCACCTCGGCCAAGGAACGGGCCGAACACATCATGATCGTCGACCTGGAACGCAACGACCTGGCCCGGGTCGCCGCCACCGGATCGGTCCGGGTCGACGAGCTCTACGCCATCCGCCGGTGGTGCGACCTGTGGCAGGCCGAGTCGACGATCTCCGCCCGCGCCGCCTACGGTCTGCGCCTGGCCGACCTGCTGCGCGCGGTCTGCCCCGGCGGTTCGGTCACCGGCACCCCGAAGGTCTCCGCGCTGGGCCGCATCGCCGACCTCGAACCCGTCGGCCGCGGCGCCGGCATGGGCGGGCTCGGCTGGGTCGGCCCGGACCACATCGACCTCGGGCTGACCATCCGTACCGCGGCCGCCGACGGTGAACGGCTGCACGTCTGGGCCGGCGGCGGGATCACCTGGGACAGCGACCCGGACGCCGAGGTCGCCGAGGCGGCGGCGAAAGCCGGACCGGTCCGCACCGCGCTCACCGGACCGGACCGACCTTCGGGCGGGGCCTGACAACCGACCGGACCCCGCCCGCCGGTCGTCAGCCGCGTTCGGCCGGTACCGCCGCCGGCGCGTCGAGGATCGGGATCAACTGCTCCTCCTCGTACGCCAGGTGCCGTTCCAGTTCGTCGACGAGTCGGTCGACCTCGGCGAGCACCACCGGGGCGGCGACCCCGTCGGCGGAGACCCCGTCGGCGGAGACGACCTGACGCAGGTCCTCGACGAGGGCGGCGATCGTCTCGTGTTCGCGGCGCAGCCGGGCCATCGTCGGGGCGAGCGCCGGGTGGTGCTCGGCGAGGGCGGGGAACATGGCGGTGTCCTCACCGACGTGGTGCAGCCCCAGGCCCTGGCAGACGGTCAGGCAGTTCACCCGCAACTGGGCGCCGAGCCCGGCCCCCGACCCGGCGACCTCGGCACGGATCAGGGCGAGTTCCCGCCGGAACGCGTCGTGGACCAGCCGCAGCGCCGTACCCCAGGACGGTTGCCCGTCGGCGGTGCCGAACCGGGGCGGGCCCGGCACCTGCCGCAGGGCGACCACCGGCAGAACCCGCCCGGTCTGGGCCTGGTAGTCGGCCCACCCGTGGTCGGCCTCGACCGCCCGGGCGAACACCCGGTCCCGTTCGTCGCCGACCAAAACGGTGGCGGTCGCGTCGTAGACGAAAACACCGTCCTCGACCGTGACCCGCGGATCGGCGACCAGGTTGTGGAACCAGGCGGGGTGCTTCGGGCCGCCGCCCGCCGAGCCGATGACCAGGATCCGCTCACCGCCGTCGGGCAGGTAGCCCAGCGGGGTCGTGTGAGCGGCCCCGGACCGGGCGCCGGTAGTAGTCAACAGGATCAGCCGGGCCCCCTCGAAGTAGCCACCGACCCGCCCGCCGTTGGCCCGGAACTCGTCGATGACCTGCTGGTTGAAATCATGTGCCATACGTTGTTGTCTCTCCCGTCCGATGGTGCCCGCGTACGGTGGCGCGGGCACGGTGAGGAACCCGCCACGGTGGGCGGGGCGAAAATGGGCACGGTGCAACCCCGACAGTGGGGGGTGGGAAGTCGCCCGGACAGCCAACGGGGTCGGTGTGGTCACCGACCGGGTCGGGTCACGGGAAATGCGTACGGCAGCGGCCGTTGTCGGTGGCCGTACGGGGGTGATCGGTCGCGCGGAACGCGGGGGTGGCGGGCCTCTCGGCCGCCCGGCGGTCACGCCTGCGCCGGGTGCCCCACTCGGTTGTGGCCCAAGGCCGACCCGGCAGTCATGGCGGGAATCCTAACGGGTGCTACCGGTGGTGGGCCAGTGGTGCGTGCGGGTCACCGGTCCCACGGTGGTCGGGGTCGGCGTGGACCAGCGCGGCACTGAGCCGGGGTACGGCGTGGATCAGGCGGTGCTCGGCCGCCACCGCGATCACGTGCCCCTGCGCCACGGTGAGGTCCCCGTCGATCGTGATCGCACACTCGGCGTGCAGGTGGTGACCGATCCACCGCAGCCGCAGCGTACCGACGTCGGTGACACCGGGAGTGGCGCGCAGGGCCTCCTCGGCGGTGTCGACCAGGGTCGGGTCGACGGCGTCCATCAGCCGCCGGTACACCGCCCGTCCGGCGTCGACGAGCACCACCAGGATCGCGACCGTGATCAGCAACCCGACCGCGGGGTCCGCCCACCACCACCCCATCGCCACACCACCGGCGCCGAGCAGCACCGCGAGCGAGGTGAACCCGTCGGTACGGGCGTGCAGCCCGTCGGCGACCAGGGCGGCCGAACCGATCCGCCGCCCGACCCTGATCCGGTACCGGGCGACGAGTTCGTTGCCGGCGAACCCGATCAGTCCGGCGGCGGCGACGTACGGCAGGTGGTCGATGTGCCGCGGGTCGAGCAGCCGGGCGACGGCCTGGTATCCGGCGAAGACCGCCGACGCGGCGATCGTCGCGACGATCGCGACCCCGGCGAGGTCCTCGGCCCTGCCGTATCCGTAGGTGTAGCGGCGGTTCGCCGCCCGCCGGCCGAGCAGGAACGCCACCCCGAGCGGTACGGCGGTGAGGGCGTCGGCGACGTTGTGCAGGGTGTCGCCGAGCAGGGCCACCGAACCGGACCAGAACACCACCGCGGCCTGCCCGGCGGCGGTCACCCCGAGGACCACCAGGGAGATCCACAGTGCCCGGATGCCGTCGCGGGAGGTGGCCAGCGCCCGGTCGACCTTGTCTGCGGTGTCGTGCGAGTGCGGGGTCAGCAGGTGCCGGACCCGGTGCAGGCGCGTCGGCCCCCGACTGTGGCCGTGATCGTGGCCGTGTGCGTGGTCGTGGCTCATCGTTTCCTCCCGGCCGGCGGGTCACGACGGTGCTCGCCGGTCGGCAGGTTAAGCGCCGCTACCGGTATGCGACAACGCGGTAACCGCGAGTGTTGGGCAACAACCACCGGGTGGCGCGGCCCGGTGGTTGTCGCCACGGCGGTCAGGACACGGGCCGGCGGCGCCGGGTCGGGTCGGCCAGCTCCGGCGGCTGGTAACCGGCGTCGGCCGGATTCAGGGTCGTACCCGGTGCGACGATCTCGTCGATCCGGTCCAACACGTCGTCGGTCAGGGTCACCTTCGCCGCGCCGAGCTGGCTGTCGAGGTGTTCCAGGGTGCGGGGGCCGATGATGGCCGAGGTCACCGCCGGGTGCCGCAGCACGAAACCGATCGCCAGGTGGATCAACGACAGCCCGGCCTGTTCGGCGAGGTCGGCGAGCTGCTCGACCGCGACGAGCTTCGCGGCGTTCGCCGGCAGGGCCGGGTCGAACCGGCCGGGTTGCCGCCCCGCCCGCAACGAGATCGGCTCGGTCAGCCCCCGGTGGTAGCGCCCGGACAACCAGCCCCCGGCCAGCGGACTCCACGGGATCACCGCCAGGCCGTACCGCTGGGCGACCGGCAGCACCTCCCGTTCGACACCACGGGCCAGGATCGAGTACGGCGGCTGTTCGCTGACCACCCGCTCCCGGCCCCGGCGCTGCGCGATCCACTGTCCCTCGACGATCGCCGGCGCCGGGAACGTCGACGTCCCGATGTAGCGGATCTTGCCCTGGTGGACCAGGTCGCTGAGTGCGCCGAGGGTCTCGTCGAAGTCGGTGTCGGGTTCCGGGCGGTGCACCTGGTACAGGTCGATCCAGTCGGTCCGCAGCCGGCGCAGGCTCCGCTCCACCTCCTGGAAGATCCAACGCCGGGAGTTGCCGAAGTGGTTGACGTCCTCACCGACCTGGCCGTGGAACTTCGTCGCCAGGAACACGTCGTCGCGGCGGCCACCGTCGAGGGCCTTGCCGACGATCTCCTCCGATTCGCCCTGGGAGTAGACGTCGGCGGTGTCGACGACGTTGATGCCCTCGTCCAACGCCCGGTGGATGATCCGTACGCCCTCGTCGTGGTCGGGGTTGCCGCGCCGGCCGAAGTTCATCGCACCGAGGGTCAGCGGGCTGACCCGTACCCCGGTGGTGCCGAAGAGGCGGTACTGCGTCATGGTGCTTCTCCTCCTGTTGCGGATCAGGCCGGTACGGCCGCCCGGTCGTCGGCGCGTACGCCCGCGGGGCGGGGCAGTCCGTAGTTGTCCCGCAGCGTCGTCCCGGTGTACTCGGTCCGGAACAGACCACGGTGTTGCAGGATCGGCACCACGTGGTCGACGAACGCGACCAGCCCCGACGGCAGCACCGCCGGCATGATGTTGAACCCGTCCGCGGCACCGTTGTCCCACCAGTGCTCGATCGCGTCGGCGACCTGCTCCGGGGTGCCGGCGAACGTACGGTGTCCGCGCCCCCCACCGAGGCGCCCGATGAGCTGACGGACGGTCAACCGTTCCCGGCGGGCGAGGTTCACCACCAGCGTGTACCGGCTCTTCGCGCCCTCGATCTCGTCCTCGTTGGGCAGGTCGGCGGGAAGTTCGGCGTCCAGGTGCAGGTCCTCCGGCGCCACCCGCAGCCGTTCGGCGAGCTGACGCAGCGCGTACTCGGGTCGGATCAGCTCGTCGAGGTCGGCGTCGAGGCGCCGCGCCTCGGCTTCGGTGGCCCCGATCACCGGCACGATCCCGGGCAGGATCTTCACCGTGTCCGGGTCCCGCTCCAGCGCCCGGGCCCGGGCCTTCAGGTCGGTGTAGAACGCCTGCGCGTCGGCGAGGGTCTGCTGCGCGGTGAAGACCGCCTCGGCGTACCGGGCGGCGAGGGCCTTGCCGTCGTCGGACGAACCGGCCTGGACCAGCAACGGGTGCCCCTGCGGCGACCGGGGCAGGTTCAGCGCCCCGGCGACCCGGAAGTACCGGCCCCGGTGCGCCGGCGGATGCACCCGGGCATCGTCACCCCAGATCCCGGTGGCCTTGTCACCGAGGGGGGCGTCGTCCTGCCAGCTGTCCCACAGTTTGCGGGCCACGTCGATGAACTCGGCGGCGCGGGCGTACCGGTCGGCGTGGGCCGGCAGGTCGTCGAGGTTGAAGTTGCGGGCGGCGTCGGCGCCGGCGGTCGTGACGATGTTCCAGCCGGCCCGGCCGCCGCTGATGTGGTCGACCGAGGCGAACCGGCGGGCCAGGTTGTACGGCTCGTTGTACGTCGTCGACGCGGTCGCGATCAGCCCGATGTGGGTGGTGACCCCGGCCAGGGCGGTGAGCAGCACCGTCGGTTCCAACGCGCCCGCCGGACGGCGGCCGATGCTGTTCCACAGCACCGGGGAGTCGGCGAGGAACAACGAGTCGAGTTTGCCGCGTTCGGCGGTCCGGGCCAGGTGCTGGTAGTGGGCGACGTCGGTGTGCGCGAACGGGTCGCTCTCCGGCAGCCGCCAGGCGGCCTCGTGGTGCCCGACGCTCATCAGGAACGCGTTCAGGTGCAGCTTCCCGGGTCGACCGGTCATGGGACGGCTCCTCCGTGGGGGATCAGATGGCGGCGTCGGGGACGCCGAGGGCGGCGAGCAGCAGTTCCCGGTACTCCTGGAACCGCGGGTCGCGTGACGTACGCGGGGTCGGCAGGTCCAGGTCGACGTCGACGGTGAAGACCCCGTCGTCGATCACCACCACCCGGTCGGCGAGCAGGACCGCCTCGTCGACGTCGTGGGTGACCAGCAGCACCGCCGGCCGGTGCCGGGCACACAGGTCACGCAGCAGACCGTGCATCCGGATCCGGGTGAGTGCGTCGAGGGCGCCGAACGGTTCGTCGGCCAGCAGCAGTTCCGGCTCGGTGACCAGGGACCGGGCCAACGCCACCCGCTGCTGTTCGCCACCGGAGAGCTGGTTGGGCCAGGCTCGTTCCCGGCCGGCGAGCCCGACCTCGGCCAACGCGGCGCGGGCCCGGGCGTGCCGGTCCGGGCCACGCAACCCGAGTACGACGTTGTCGATCACCCGACGCCACGGCAGCAGCCGGGAGTCCTGGAACACCACCGACACCTGCCGGGGGATCCGCAGGTCACCGTCACCGGCGACGTCGTGGTCGAGCCCGGCCAGAGCCCGCAGCAGGGTGCTCTTCCCGGAGCCGCTGCGCCCGAGCAGGGCCACGAACTGTCCGGGGGCGATGTCCAGGTCGAGGCCGTCCAGTACGGTCCGGGTCCCGAACCGGCGGACCAGCCCGGTGACCCGTACGGCCGGGTCGGTGGTCAGCTCGTCAGCGTACGGCGCCACGACAGCACCCTCCGTTCGGTGAGCCGCAGGGCGGCGTCGGAGAAGAACCCGAACAGCCCGTACACCGCCAACCCGACGACGATGATCTCCGTCTGGGCGTAGTTCTGGGCCTGGTACATCAGGTAGCCGATGCCGCTGGTGGCGTTGATCTGTTCCAGCACGATCAGGGACAGCCACGACCCGGTCACACCGAGCCGCAGACCGATGAAGAACCCGGGCAGGGCACCGGGGACGACCACGTGCCGCAGGAACTGCCACCGGCTGTAGCCCTGCACCTGCGCCAGCTCGACGAACCGGCTGTCGATGCCGGTGAGCGCGGCGTGGGTCTGGACGTACATGGTGACCGCGACCCCGAGCGCGATCACGACGATCTTGAACGTTTCGCCGATGCCGAGCCAGAGGATCAGCAGCGGGATCAGGCCGAGCGACGGGATCGCCCGTTTGATCTGGACCGGCCCGTCGATGACCGCCTCCCCGATCCGGCTGAGTCCGGCGGCGACCGCCAGGGTCACCCCGGCGACCGCCCCGAACAGGAACCCGAGGGCGGCACGCTGCAACGACGTCGCGACACTGTCCTGCAGCTTCCCGCTCTCGATCAGATCGGCGGCGGTGGCGACCACGGTCCACGGCGCGGACAGGATCCGCGGGTCGAGGACCGCGGTGGCGGAGGCGAGCACCCAGACCGCGAGCAGCAGCACCGGGCCGATCGCCCGCCCGTACGGAATGGGTCGGCCCGGACCCAGACGCCGGCGGCGCACCGGCGGCGCCGCGACGGTCACGGTCGTGGGGGAGTGCGGCGAGGAAACGGTACGGGCAACCGTCGCCGGGTACGTGTCGGTCATGGCCTCACTCCCGGTAGGCGGCGGCGACGGACCGCGCCGCGATCGGTTCGAACCGGCGGTCGAACAACTCCGCGGCGGACGCGGTCGGCACGAAACCGCCCTGCGCCATCAGGTCGATCGTCTCCTGCTCCCATCCGATGGCCTTGTCCCAGTTGGTGGGGAAGACGGGACGGTCGTCGACGGCGACGATCCGCCGGCCGTCCTCGGCGGTGACGCCCTGGTCCTTGACGTAGAAGTGGTCGATCCAGGCGTCGGGGTTCTCGTACGCCCACGTCTTCGCCCTGGCCCAGAGGGGAATGAAGGCGGCGACGGCGGCGGCCCTGGCCGGGTCGGTCAGCACCGACGTCGGCGCCCACAGGATCGTCAGGTAGTCCAGTGCGGTGATCTCGACCGCCCGGGCCCCGTCGGTGCCGTACTGGCGCAGGTACTTCGTCAGGGTCGGTTCACCCAGCGGTGCCGCGTCGACCTGCCGGGCCTGCAGGGCGGTGAGGAACTGCGGGCTGTTGAGCGGGACCAGGGTGACGTCGTCGGTGCCCAGGCCGAGTTGCTTGAGCGTACGCAGCACCACCACACCCTGCGCCTGCCCCTGGGAGAATCCGATCTTCTTCCCACGCAGGTCGGACAGCCCGCCGATCGCCGCACCCGGTGCGGTGGCGAGCTGGTAGTTCGGTTTCGTCCGCGCCTGCACCGCGACGATCTTCGCGTCGAACCCGATCGCCCGCGCCTGGATCGGTGGGATGCCCGCGTTCGAGGCCAGGTCGATCGAGTTGGCCCGGAAACCCTGGATGACGTCCGGACCGGCGCTGATGTTCGGCCAGTCCCGGACGACGAACGGCAGGTCGTCGAGGAGCCCGGCGGCCTGCAGTTGCAGGTGCGAGGTGTGGATGGCGATCGTCAACGCGGTGTCGGGCGGCACGGTGCTCGGCAGCGGGTCACCGAGCCCGAGCGCGCCCCGAGCCGGTGCGTCGGCAACGCACCCGGTCAGCCCCAGGGCAGCCGCGCCGACGATCGAGGACAGCACCGTACGCCGCCGCAACGGGGTGCCGTACGCGTCGAACGGAAGCCCGGTCATCGGGTTTCCCGCAGACCGGCGTACGCGCCCTGGTGGTACAGCAGGGGTGCCCCGTCGTCACCGTGGCTGCCGGTGAGCGGCTGGGCGAGTACGATGCTGTGGTCACCGGCGGTGAGCCGGTCGACGACCCGGCAGACCAGCCAGGTGAGCACCCCGTGCAGCAGCGGCACACCGTGCGGGCCGGGCTGCCAGCCGGGGTGGGCGGCGAACCGGTCGATGCCGCTGACGGCGAAGGTCCGCGCCACGTCCTGCTGCGTCTCGGCGAGCAGGTGCACGGCGACGTACCCGGCCCGGGACACCGTCGGCCAGGACGACGAGCCCCGGTCGAGGCAGAACGACACCAGCGGCGGTTCCAGGGACACGGACGTGAACGAGGTGGCGGTGAAACCGGCGGCGGGCAGGCCGGCGTCCGGGTCCGCCGGCGCGGTCACCACGGTGACCGTCGCCGCCTGCCGGCGCAGCAACGCCCGGAACTGGCCGGTGCCGACCGGGTCGAGCTCGGTGATCGTCATCTTCTCCTCCTCGGGGGTGGAGCACGCGGGGTCGTCCCGCCGCGGCGGGCGCGGTGGATCACGCGGACGGCGGTCGTACAGTGGCGCGCCGCGGGGCCACACCCGCGCCTGGCGACATCGGTGTCGGGCGCGTGGCGTGGTGGAAGGGGTCCCGTTGTTCGTGGGCGGGTCGGCGCTGATCCCGACGCCCGAACCGGGGTGATGGGGGAGGGGCGGGGCTGGGCCGTCGTGGGGCCGCGCCGCGCGAGGGTCAGCGCGGACAGAGGGCGCTGGCGTGCCGGACCAGGTCGACGTGCACGCGAGCGACGAGCAGGAGTACGTGTCGCTGTCGCATGCAGACCATGCTCCAGCTCCCACCGAAAATGGTCAACGCACCGACCAGATGTTGAGAACCGAAGAGATGAAGAGTCGTAAAACATGCTGTGGCCTGCGGTAATATGACCCGCAAAACCCACCTGGCTTATAGAATATTAAATCGACGTCCACCAGTTGGTAGGAATCGTCGGCGCGCCACCGAGGCAACCGCCCCCGACCCACCACACCCCACCCGCCGCCACACCCCGACAGCCCCCGCACGACCGGCCGACCCACGGCGATAACCTCACCCCATGACGATGCGGCCCATCAGGATCATCGGCGACGCCGTACTCCGCACCCCCTGCGAACCGGTCACCACCTTCGACACCGAACTACGCGCCCTGGTCACCGACCTGATGGACACCCTCCTCGGCGCCCCCGGCCGAGCCGGCGTCGCCGCACCACAGATCGGCGTCAGCGCCCGCGTCTTCGTCTACGACGCCGACGGACACCGCGGCCACCTGATCAACCCCACCCTCGAACTGTCGACCGAACTCCAGGACGACGACGAAGGCTGCCTGTCCATCCCCGAGCTGTACTTCCCGACCCCCCGCGCCATGCACGCCACCGCCCACGGCGTCGACCAGTACGGCGAACCCAGCACCATCACCGGCAGCGGCTTCCTCGCCCGCGCCCTCCAACACGAAACCGACCACCTCAACGGCCGCCTCTACGTCGACACCCTGCGCGGCGACACCCGCCGCCGGGCGCTGCGCGAAATCCGCGACGGCCGATTCGCCGCCCCCGGCCGCAACACCTGACCAACACCCCGCCCCGGCGCTCAGGCGACCCACTGGTCAAAACCGAGCTTCGCCACCAGGGCCAGCACCACCACCAGCAACACCACCCGAACAAAACCCGAACCACGGCGCAACGCCATCCGCGCGCCCACCAACGCACCCACCACGTTGCAGGCCGCCATCGCCGCCCCCAGCGACCACCACACATGCCCGGCGGAACCGAAAACCACCAACGCACCCAGATTCGTCCCCGCGTTGACCAACTTCGCCATCGCCGACCCATGCACAAAATCGGCGCCCACCACCGCAGTGAACGTCAACACCAGAAACGTGCCCGTACCCGGACCGATCAGACCGTCGTACAACGCGATCACCCCACCGGCCACCGCGACCGCCACCACCACCCGGCCCCGCGTACGTTTCCCCGGCTCCGCGACCACCCCCAACCGCGGACGCAACGTCACGAACAGCGCCACCCCCACCAACACCGCCAACACCACCGGCCGGTACGCCGCCGCCGGCACCACCCCCGCCAACGCCGCACCCACCCCCGCGGTCACCACCGCCAACACCGCCGCCGGCCCCGCCAACCGCCAATCAACCTTCGTACGCCGCGCATACGTCACCGCCGCCGTCGCCGTACCCGCGATCGCCGCGAACTTGTTCGTCCCCAACGCCACCGGCAACGCCAACCCCGGCGCCGCGATCAACAACGCCGGCAACAACAGCAACCCACCACCACCGACCACGGCATCAACCCACCCCGCCGCCGCCGCAGCCACCAACAAACCCACCAACGCGCCATGATCCACGACGCGGCATTATTCCGCCGCCACCACCCAACCCGACCAACCCTGTGGGCAGCCTCACCCAGGCCCCGTCACCGCCCCCGCCGCCGACGCAACCCGATCCCCGCCACACCCAACGCCACGAAGACCAACACCGAACAGAGCAACACCTTGATGATCACCCAGAAACTCTCCCACACCACCCCGTAAGGTGCAGAGGTGCGACTGGTCACCTTCAACCTGCTCCACGGCCGATCCCTCCACGACGGCATGGTGGACCAGACCCGACTGCACGACACCGTCACCGCCCTCGACGCCGACATCCTCGCCCTCCAGGAAGTCGACCGCGACCAAAGCCGCAGCGGCAACCTCGACCTCACCGCCATCGCCGCCCAAGCCCTCGACGCACCCACCCACCGCTTCGCCGCAGCCGTCGTCGGCACCCCCGGCGAAGGATTCCGCCCCCTCAACCACGACGACGACGGCCACGGCGAACCCCTCTACGGAGTCGGCCTCATCAGCCGCTACCCAGCCCACTCCTGGCAAGTCACCCGACTCACCCCCGCACCCATCCGCGCACCCATCTACATCCCCGGCCCCAGCGGCGGACTCACCCTCCTACACGACGAACCCCGCGTACTGCTCGCCGCCGTACTCGACACCCCCTACGGCCCCATCACCGCAGCCGCCACCCACCTCTCCTTCGTCCCCGGCTGGAACCTCCGCCAACTCCGCCAGGTCATCCGCGCCCTCCGCACCCTCCCCGCCCCACGACTCCTCCTCGGCGACCTCAACCTCCCCGCCCGACTCGCCACCCTCACCTCCCGCTGGCACACCCTCGGCCGCGAACCCACCTACCCCTCCACCGAACCCCGAGTCCAACTCGACCACATCCTCGCCGACCCCCGAGGCCGCCAACGCCTACCCGACGTCACCGCCGTCACCACCCCCGCCGCCACCATCTCCGACCACCGCCCCCTCGTCGTCGACCTCGGCTGACCCACCCACCACCACCGGCAAAAACCGGCAGCCGGGACCGAACCACCCACCCCCGACGACACGTCGTACCCGGGCAGTAACATCGCCCCCCGGCGGCAACCCCCGCGACCGCCGGAAGGCGGACACACGGTGAACACAACGGCCCGGCTCGCCGTCGACCTCGGCACCACCCACACCGTCGCGGTCATCCACCGCCCCGGCCAACCACCCCGCCCACTCCTGTTCGACGGCACCCCACTACTGCCCAGCGGCGTCTACCTCGACCCCACCGGCACCACCCACACCGGCCGCGACGCACACCGCCTCGCCAGCAACCAACCCGACCGCTTCGAACCACACCCCAAACGCCGCATCGACGACGGCACCATCCTGCTCGGCGACAACGACATCCCCATCGAACAACTCCTCGCCGCCGGCCTCCGACGAGTAGCCGACGAAGCCCACCTCACCGGCATCAATCCCACCACCGCCACCGTCCTCACCTGCCCCGCCGACTGGGCCCAACCCCGCCGCAACCTCCTACGCACCGCCGCCCGCCAAGCCGGCCTCGGCGAAGTCACCCTCATCGACGAACCCGTCGCCGCCGCCCACTACTGCCTCGACCTCCTCGGCCCCCAACTCCCACCCGGCGCCACCCTCGCCATCTTCGACTTCGGCGGCGGCACCCTCGACGTCACCGTCATCCGCCGCGAACCCACCGGCTCACGCGTACTCGCCACCGGCGGACTCGACGACCTCGGCGGCGTCGACATCGACGACGCCCTCGTCGCCCACCTCGGCCAACTCATCGCCCTACGCGACCCCGACCTGTGGCAACGACTCCACCAACCCACCACACCCGTCGACCGCCGCGACCGCCAAACCCTCTGGACCGAAGTACGCGCCGCCAAAGAAATGCTCTCCCGCACCGCCACCGCACCCGTCACCGTCCCCGGCCGCACCGAACCCCTGCACCTCACCCGCGAAGAACTCGACCGCATCGCCGCCCCACTCATCGCCCGAGCCGTCGACGAAACCCGCCGCGTCCTGCAACGCGCCGGCACCGAACCCACCACCCTCGCTGCACTCCTGCTCGTCGGCGGATCCAGCCGCATGCCCCTGGTCGCCAGCCGCCTCCACGCCCGCCTCGGCATCGCCCCCGCCGTACCCGAACAACCCGAACTACCCGTCGCCTACGGCGCCCTGCGCCACCCCACCACCCCACACCCCGCACCAACCCACACCCCGCCGCCACCACCCGCGCCGCCCCGCCCGGTCGCACACCCCGCCCCCACACCACCACCGACACCGACCCCCGCACGCCGCCGCACCCGCCGCACCGTCATCACCGCCACCGCACTCACCGCCGTCGCCGCCTGCATCGGCACCACCATCACCAGCGGCAACTGGCTCGCCGACCGCGTCAACGGCGCACTGAACCAGGCCAACCGCATCCCCGGCCTGACGGACAACAACCAACCCACCGACGGCACCCTCAAACCCGGCCAGACCCGACCCGCCGCCACCAGCGGCGCCGCCGCCGTCACCATCGCCGACCAGAACGTCATCTCCGCCGTCACCACCGCCGGCAACACCGAAATCACCGCCCTACCCGGCAACGGGGGAGCAGCACACTGGACCGTCAAGGTGCCGATCGAACCCGCCGACCTCACCCTCACCACCATCGACGCACCCCACCCCGCCGACGACCTCATCATCATCGACGGCGCAGACTCCGCCACCGACGACGGCAAACCCGTACGCGCCGTCCTCGACGCCACCACCGGCAAACTCCTCTGGCGCGACACCTGGACCAACCGCTACGACGTCGCCTACTACGGCACCAACGCCATCGTCGAAGCCCGCGGCTCCATCGACGGCAACGCCGTACTCAGCATCGACCTGCGTACCGGCAAACAACGCTGGAACCGCGCCGGCAACACCGGCCTACTCATCCTCGAACGCCACCGGATCGAAGCCATGCGCCAATGGCCCACCGCGCCCGACCCCACCGCCGGCACCCTCCCCGCCACCGCGGGCGCACTACGCGACACCACCACCACCAGCCCGACCGTCGTCGAACTCAACACCAGCACCGGCAAGGGCTACACCCTCGACGTCACCACCGGCAAGGTCAAGAGCAGCGGAAACCTACCCCTCGACGAGGAACGCTGGGTCGCCTACGACAACCTCGTCATCGGCAAACTCAGCACCAAGGCATCACCGGCCCGCGACGTACTCGCCGCCTACAACGCCGCCGACCTCAAACAGAAGTGGAAACAGGAACTCCCCGCCGGCGTCGACATCGAGAACGTCAAACCCTGCGGCCCGCACCTCATCTGCGCCGCCATCGACGAAGCCCGCAACAACCGGGTCATCGCCCTCGACACCCGGACCGGCAAACAAGCCTGGTCCACCCCCACCGAATCAGCCGACGACGAAAACTGGTACGCCGGCGCCACCGTCATCGTCAGCGGCGACAGCACCTTCGACCGGATAGCCGAAGCCCGGATCCTCAACCACACCGACGGCAGACAACTGCGCCAGCTTCCCCAGTTCACCAACACCACCGCCACCGACGGCACCAACCTCGTCCTCCAGGAGTACAACGGCGCCACGAAACAGTGGCAGATCGCCGTCCAGGAGATCACCACCGGCCGTACCACCGGCGGCGCGGACGTCGGCGCCGAACCACCCGAACACGTCACCATCAACAAGGACCTCGTCGCCGTACTCACCGCCGACCGCCGCGCCCTCAGCTTCGCCGTCACCGACCTCGCCAAATGACCCGCACCAGGCAACAGGCAGTCACGGCCGCTCGCCAGCCAACCCGGTCAGCGCCCGGTTCGTACGATTCGCCCGTACCGCCGCCCGCTGTTGGCCCGCCGTCACGTCGATGTAGTTCTGACTCGTCGTCAAACTCGCATGCCCCAACAACCACATGATCTCCGAAGCGGTGGCACCGTCCTCCGCCAACCGGGTCGCGAACGTGTGCCGCAACGCGTGCAACTGGGCGCCACGGGGCACCCGGTCGGTGATACCCGCGCGCCGGTAACACGACTCGACCAGGTACTGCAGCCCACCACGACGCAGCGGCTCACCGTGCCGATCCACCAGCAGCACCGACTCCCGCCGCACCGTACGGGCCCCGAACCGCCGCCGCCGGCTGTCGAGATAGCCCGACACCACCGCGTTGAGCTCCGGCTCGATCGGAATCACCCGAGGCCGCCCGCCCTTGCCGCTCACCTCGACCCGCCGCTCACCGGGGCGCCCGGCCAACGAACCCACCTGCAGAGCGAGCAACTCGGACAGACGCAGCCCGGCGCAGAGCGCCAGGGCGATAACCACCAGGTCCCGCTCGGGCCACGGGTGACGCTGCCGGTGATCCTCGCGGGCGACGGCCTGCAGCAGCTGCTCCGGGGTGTCCTCGCCACGTAGCGGCTTGGGTAGGGGGAGTGGTGCCGCCGGTTTGTCCACCGCGGACATCGGGTTCCCGGCCACCACCTGGTCGGTGACCAGGAAGGTGAAAAAGCTGTTCCAGGTCGACCAGGCACGATAGATGGACGCCACTGCCCTGGGGGTGGCGAACCGGGCGAATGCCGCTCGGAGGGTGCGGGCGCTGAGGGCGGACAGCGGAAGTTCGGCCAGGGGCAGGGGAGGGGTGGTGTCCTCGGCGATCAGATGCCCGATGGCGAGCAGGTCCCGGCGGTACGCCTGCAGGGTGTGAGGGGATGGCTTACGGGTGCCCCGCGCGGTCAGGAACTCCTCCACCAACTCAAGTAGCGGTACGTCACTTTTGTCCTGCATAAGGAATATTATGCATGTTTTACCGGTACAGCGGAACCGGGTGCCGGTAATTGATCTTCAGGAGTGCGGAGACCGACCATCACGCGGGGCAGGGGTAGCCGGAGGCTCGTCGCTGACGTTGGTGACTGCACTGACCGACCCGGTCGCAGCCTTGCCCGTGCGCGCACACGCGACAGATGAACCGCGCCGATCGACCCTGACATACCCGGGCTCCGGGCCGCCGGGCAAGGCTGGCGGATCTTGGGGTGGCGTGAGTGTGTCGCGTGGTCACTCGGGGGGCGTGGCCGGACCCCTTCCGTACGGGAGGACCGACGTACATCTGTGCTAGTTGACATAATGTACATTATCGAACTTCTACTCCGACTCATCGGAGCAGAAGTGATCCATACCCCAGCAAGGGTTGTGCGGTCTGTCGTGCCGTGCCGGCAGGATCCGACGAGGTCTGTTGATGGGCGTGTACGCCGGCATACCGGCTGTCGTCCTCAATAGTTGAGCGATTCGTTCGTCGTGGAGGGATCGCCGTGGCTGGCGGCGCGCAACGTGGCGGCAGTCGCTACCCACCACCTGTTACGTCTCCCCTGCTGCGGCCTGACGAACAGATAAGCGCAGCCGGAAGACCTCTTGGCGTACGCGCTCGGATCGGTCAGTGGCGCACCCGATAGCGCAGGTGAAGCACCCGGTTGCTCCGAATCGCCACGTCAGGATCCTCCAACAGGTGCTGCGCGTCGACCGACCCGAAGTAGCGCTTGCCGGACCCGAACACGACGGGTACGACGTCCATGCGTACCTCGTCGACCAGGCCCGCGGCGAGCACCTGGCCACCGACCTCGCCGGCGGCGACCTCGACCATGCGGTCACCCGCAAGCTCCTGTGCCTTGGCTACGGCTGCCTTGACGCCGTCGACGAAGTGAAACGGTGCCTCGGGGTCCCAGCCCTCGGGCGCGGGCCGGTGCGTCACGACGACCACGTGGTCGATCCCGCCCGGAGGCTTCCCGTCCCAGCCGTCCGTCATGTCGAAGACGTGGCGGCCGACGATTGTCACTCCGATCTGGTCCCAGTACGGCCGGGTGTAGTCGTAGGACGTCTGCGACACCTTCACCGCGCCGCTCTCGTCCAACGGGACGTCACCGCCGGACAACCAGTCGAACAATGGTCCGGGCTGGTCGTTCATGTCCGCGACGAAGCCGTCCACCGACACCGAGCTGTACATGACCACCTTGCCCACGGGGCTCTCCTCTGCTTCGGGGTGCCCCACAAATTAGCGTGTCGTGGGCTGTCGCTCTTGTAAGAACACGCCCTGGTTGCCGGGCTCCGGCGAATGGTCGTCGAGTGGGAAATCGTCCTGCCGGGTTCTTGATCATCGTGGGGAAGCACACCCGGTGCTCCCCCGCGATGATCAGGAACCGATGGTGCTCTGTCAGACGCCGACGTAGGCCGCGAGGTGTTCGCCGGTGAGGGTGGAGCGAGCGGCGACGAGGTCGGCGGGTGTGCCCTCGAAGACGATCCGGCCGCCGTCGTGACCTGCGCCGGGGCCCAGGTCGATGATCCAGTCGGCGTGTGCCATGACCGCCTGGTGGTGCTCGACGACGATGATCGATTTGCCGGAGTCGACGAGCCGGTCGAGCAGACCGAGCAGCTGTTCGACGTCGGCGAGGTGCAGGCCGGTGGTCGGCTCGTCGAGGACGTAGACGCCGCCCTTGCCTGCCATGTGGGTGGCGAGCTTGAGTCGCTGCCGCTCGCCGCCGGACAGCGTGGTGAGCGGCTGGCCGAGGCTGAGGTAGCCGAGCCCGACGTCGGCGAGCCGGTCGAGGATGGCGTGGGCGGTCGGCGTACGGGCCTCGCCGGTGCCGAAGAACTTCTCTGCCTCGTTGACCGACATCGCGAGTACTTCGCTGATGTTCCGGCCGCCGAGGTGGTATTCGAGGACGGATGCCTGGAACCGCTTCCCCTCGCACACCTCGCAGGTGGTGGCGACTCCGGCCATCATTCCCAGGTCGGTGTAGATGACGCCGGCGCCGTTGCAGTTGGGGCAGGCGCCCTCGGAGTTGGCGCTGAACAGGGCCGGCTTGACGCCGTTGGCCTTCGCGAACGCCTTGCGGATCGGGTCGAGCAGTCCGGTGTACGTGGCGGGGTTGCTTCGTCGTGAGCCGCGGATCGCGCCCTGGCCGATCGAGATCACGTCCTCGCCGGCGGGGATCGAACCGTGTACGAGTGAGCTCTTGCCGGAGCCGGCCACGCCGGTGACGACGCAGAGGACTCCGAGTGGGATGTCGACGTCGACGTCGCGGAGGTTGTGGGCGGTGGCGCCCCGGATCTCCAGGGTGCCGGTGGGTTTGCGTACCGTTTCCTTGAGGGTGGCGCGGTCGTCGAGGTGCCGGCCGGTGAGGGTGCCGCTGGTCCGTAGTCCCTCGATGGTTCCCTCGTAGCAGATGGTGCCGCCGGCCGTACCGGCGCCGGGGCCGAGGTCGACGACGTGGTCGGCGATCGTGATCGCCTCCGGCTTGTGTTCGACGACGAGGACGGTGTTGCCCTTGTCCCGTAGTTGGAGCAGCAGGTTGTTCATGCGCTGGATGTCGTGGGGGTGCAGGCCGATGGTGGGTTCGTCGAAGACGTAGGTGACGTCGGTGAGCGAGGAGCCGAGGTGGCGGATCATCTTGGTGCGTTGTGCCTCGCCGCCGGACAGGGTGCCGGCGGGTCGGTCGAGTGACAGGTAGCCCAGCCCGATCTCCACGAACGAGTTGAGGGTGTGCCGCAGGGTCGTGAGCAGCGGGGCGACGGAGGGTTCGTCGAGGTCGCGTACCCAGGTGGCGAGGTCGCTGATCTGCATCGCGCAGGCGTCGGCGATGTTGATGCCGTTGATTTTCGATGATCGGGCGGCTTCGCTGAGCCGGGTGCCGCCGCATTCGGGGCAGGTGGTGAAGGTTACGGCCCGTTCGACGAAGGTGCGGATGTGCGATTGCAGTGAGTCGATGTCCTTGGACAGCATCGACTTCTGGATTTTCGGGATGAGGCCCTCGTACGTCAGGTTGATGCCGTCGACTTTGATCTTGGTTGGTTCCTTGTGGAGCAGGTCGTGGAGCTCGCGTTTGGTGAACTTCTTGATTGGCTTGTCCGGGTCGAAGAAGCCGCAGCCGCCGAAGATGCGGCCGTACCAGCCCTCCATGCTGTAGCCGGGGATCGTGAGCGCGCCCTCGTTGAGTGACTTGCTGTCGTCGTAGAGGGCGGACAGGTCGATGTCGTTGACCGATCCCCTGCCCTCGCAGCGGGGGCACATGCCGCCGGTGATGGTGAAGCTGCGGCGTTCCTTCACGGTTGTTCCGCCGCGTTCCAGGGTGACCGCGCCCGCCCCGCTGATGGAGGCGACGTTGAAGGAGAACGCCTGGGGTGAGCCGATGTGTGGTTGCCCGAGTCGGCTGAAGAGGATGCGGAGCATGGCGTTGGCGTCGGTGGCGGTGCCGACGGTGGAGCGCGGGTCGGTTCCCATCCGCTGCTGGTCGACGATGATCGCGGTGGTGAGCCCGTCGAGTACGTCGACCTCGGGGCGGGCCAGCGTTGGCATGAAGCCCTGCAGGAAGGCGCTGTAGGTCTCGTTGATCATCCGCTGTGATTCCGCGGCGATCGTGCCGAACACCAGGGAGCTCTTGCCCGAGCCGGAGACGCCGGTGAACACCGTCAGTCGGCGTTTCGGGATCTCGATGCTGACGTCCTTGAGGTTGTTCACGCGCGCGCCGTGTACGCGGATCAGGTCGTGGCTGTCGGCGGCGTGTGGCGCGGGCGGCTGCGTGCCCGTCCTCGTGGCCATGCTCATGTGTCTCCATCTGTTGGGCGGGCCGCTCTGGCGGGCTCCGTCGACGTCGCCTGTTGGATGATCCGATCCGGGTGGTATGTCCGGTTATCCGTGGTGGTCGCGAGTACCGAGCCATCCCCCGCGCCGCTCGGCAGGTGGCGCCTCCGGTCCCCGGCCACGCGCGGCCTGACCAGCCGGGCGTCAGAGCGGGTGTCGCGCGTCAACTCGCCGTCGACATCCCGTCCACCCGCGCAAGCCTAGATGCGATGCGGGGAGATGCCGAACCAGTGGTACGGCGTGGCCGGCCGCGGGCGCCACGTCGGAGCCGCTGTCCGCGACGAATCGGTCGGACCGGCTGTACGGCAGCGTCACACGGGTGTGATTCGACAGGCCGGCGGGCGTCCCTGGTGCCGCCCGCCGGCCGGGCCATCAGGCAGCGCCGGTCGGCACCGCGCCGGTTGCGCGTTCCTGCCCGGCTTGTCGCTGCGGGTTCCGGAGGCCCTCAGCGCAGTTGCTGGATGCGGATCAGGTTGCCCGCGTGATCGCGTACGGCGCAGTCCCGTACGCCGTACGGCTGCTCGGTCGGCTCCTGGACGACGTCGGCGTCGCTGGCCTGGAGCCGCTCGAAGGTGGCGTCGAGGTCCTTGGTGGCCAGGAGGATCCCGCCGTAGGTGCCCTTGGCCATCATCTCGGTGATCGTGCGGCGCTCGTCGTCGGTGATGCCGGGGTCGGCGGCCGGCGGGTGCAGGACGATGGAGGTGCCGGGCTGGTCGACGGGGCCGACCGTGATCCATCGCATTCCGCCGTAGCCGACGTCGTTGCGGACCTCGAAGCCGAGGGTGTCGCGGTAGAAGGCCAGGGAGGCGTCCGGGTCGGTGTGCGGGAGGAAGCTCGCGTGAATGGTGACGTCCATGGCAGTCACGCTAGCTGTGGGTGCGTGACCTGGGCTTCTCGATTCCTGATCGGTCTGGTCACCTGTTTCGCCACGCACGACGGCATCCCCGCCGTCGCGCGTGCCGCCTGGCTGCGATAGGTGCTCGGCGGCACGCCGACCAGCTCGGTGAAGCGGGTGCTGAAGGTGCCCAGCGACGCGCAGCCGACCGCGAAACAGACCTCGGTGACGCTGAGGTCGCCGCGGCGCAGGAGCGCCATCGCGCGCTCGATGCGCCGGGTCATGAGATAGGCGTACGGAGACTCGCCGTAGGCGCGCCGGAATTCGCGGCTGAGGTGTCCGGCCGACATGTTCACGCCGCGGGCGAGGGCCTCGACGTCCAGCGGCTGGGCGTACTCCCGGTCGATCCGGTCGCGGACGCGACGGAGCCGGGCGAGGTCGAGCAGGTGCTGCGCCGGGGCGGATCTGCTGGTCACCTGCGTGATGGTGCCACGTCGGACCGGGGTTGCCCAACGCCATCCGGGTGCCGCCGCAGTCCGCGTGTCGGCTCCGGACCGGGTCGTGTCGTACGGCTGGGTGTCGTCGTTCCGGTCAGCGGGGCACGAAGCGGACGTGGTGACGGCGGGTCGGGAGATCGGGTCGGTGGCGACGGTCCAGGGGTGTTCGGCGTTGCCGGGTCGGGGCGAGCGGTGCGACTGCGGGGGCGAAATGGTGGGCGCGTTCAGTCGCCGGCCAGGGTTCCGCCCAGCGGGGTGCGCTCGTAGCGTACGGATCGGCCGGTCCGGGTCCGCGTCACCAGGCCGGATTCGCGCAGGACGGCCAGGTGGCCGCCGACTGCGCCCAGGCTGAGACCCAGCTGGCGGACCAGCTGCGTGGTCGTCGCCGGCACCGCGAGCGCCCGCAGCACCTGCGCGCGGTGCGGGCCGACCAGCCGTGCCAGCGCCACCGCACCGCCCTGCGGAGGCGGCGGCCCGAGGAGGTTCGCGACGCCACGCGCCGGATACACCAGGGCGTAGGGCCAGGGCGGCTCGACGTAGCTGATGAGGGTGCCGAAGACCGTCGGCATCAGCAGCAGTCCCTTGCCGTCGAGTCGGTGCCGTTCCCAGTCGTTGCGGGGGCCGGTGCGCACCTCGATCACACCGTCGGCTCCCTCGGAGCGCCAGCGCACCCGGGGATCCAGGTCGGACAGCGCCGAGGCCCAGCCGTACATGGCGAGGTGCCCGGCGCGGTGCACCAGGTCGCGCTCGAGGACGGTACGCAGCCGTGGCCAGTCGGGCTCGACCAGGGCGTGCCAGGTCGCCTCGATCGCGTCCGCGAGCCGGGTGAGTACGTCCGGGGCGGACAGGATCTGCTGGACGTGGCGCGGCGGCGTACGCATCCCGACGAGGTTGCGGGCGATCTCCGTGCGAACCTGGCGCAGCGGGGTCGCCCGGACGGTGGCGAGTTCGTCGGCGAAGTCGTCGCCGGTACCCGAGGGCGGGGGGTGGATGAAGTCGGCGTTGTAGGCGCCGCGGCGGAACAGTGTTGTCAGTGCCCCGACCGCGGGCGTCTCGGCGAGCAGCCGTTCGTACCGGGGTGCGATGCGCTCCGCCCAGGGGCGCAGGGGCCCGGCCGGCTGCTTGCCCGCCGCGAGCCGCAGGGCGTTCATCGCCTCACCCAGCGGGGAGATCGCGTAGCGGGTGTGCGCGACGTCGACCGGCCCGATTTCGATGGCAAGCATCTTTCGCCTCCACGCGAAAGCCTAACGTCTGTGCCCGGGTCGCCCCGAGACTGACCCGCATGCCGACACCCCGGGTCGCGCCGGTGCGGGCCACCTACCGTGAGGTGTTCGCGGTAGGTCAGTTCCGCGTGCTGTTCGCCGGTTACACGCTCTTCCTCGGCGGCGAGACGGTGAAGATGCTCGCCCTCTCGGTGACCGTGTACGCCGGGACCGGCTCGTCGCTGCTGGCGGCGCTGGCGTACGTCGCCGGTTTCCTGCCGTACGCCCTGGGTGGCACGTTGCTGCTGGCGTACGCCGACCGGTGGCCGCCGCGGGCCGTGATGGTCGGCTACGACGTGGTTCGCGCCGTGGTCGCCGCTGTGCTCGCCGCCGGGCTGCTCTCCCCCACCGCGATGCTGGTGCTGGTGTTCGTGACCGGCATCCCCGGCGCGGTCGCGTCGGCGGCGCGCAGCGCGTTGCTGCCGGAACTGCTCGACGGCGACCGGTACGTGCTCGGCCGGGCCGTGTTCTCCATGGCTGCCGGTGGCACGCAGGTGCTCGGCTTCGCCGTGGGCGGGATGCTGATCGCGGGGCTCGGCCCGTACGGCGCGCTCTGGATGACCGTGGCGAGCTGTCTGCTGTCCGCCGTGCTGCTGCGCCTGCGGCTGGCCGGGCGGCCGGGTCGTGGCACGGCCGGGGGTTACGCGGTACGGCAGACCTGGCGGGTCAATCGCGAGCTGTTGCGCCGGCCGGCGATCCGTTCGTTGCTGCTGGCGCAGTGGCTGCCGCCGGCGATCGTGGTGGGCGCCGAGGGTGTGCTGGTTCCGTACGCCGTCGAGATCGGTGTGCCGGCCTCGGCCGGGCTGCTGTTCACCGCCGTGGCGCTCGGCATGCTCGCCGGTGACCTCGTGATCGGCCGGCTGGTCACTCCGGAGCGAAGGGAACGGCTCGCCGGGCCGCTGGCTCTGCTGCTCGGCGCGCCGCTGCTCGGGTTCGTGGTCTCGCCCGGGCCGGTGGCCGCGGCGTTGCTGCTGGCCGTGTCCGGGTTCGGGGTCGCGTACCAGTTGGGGTTGGCTCGGCGTTTTCTGGAGGTGGTGCCGGAGGCGTACCGGGGTCAGGCTTTCGGGTTGGCGGTGACCGGGACGATGACCTTGCAGGGGTTGTTCGCGGCCGCCGGCGGGGCGTTGGGTGAGGTGTCGGCGCCCGGCCTGGTCGTCGGTGCGGCGGGTGCGGCGTCGCTGCTGGCCGTGTCGGGTCTGTGGCGGGTGCTCGTCTCGCCGGGGGCATAGCAGCGTGTGAGGAGCGCAGACACGCCCGCGTCACAAGGCGCGGGTTGTCGGTGGTTCAGAGGCCGCCGGCGACTCTGAGGGTCGCCCCGGTGGTGTAGGAGGCGGCGTCGCTGAGCAGCCAGACGATGGCGGCGGCGATTTCGTCGGCCTGGCCGGCGCGGCCGAGTGGGACCCGTTCGGCGATCCGGGCGGGTCGGTCGGGTACGCCGGAGATGGTGTGCAGGTCGGTCCAGATGGTGCCGGGTGCGACGGTGTTGACTCGGATCTGGCGGGGGCCGAGTTCCTTGGCCAGTCCGATGGTGAGGGTGTCGGTGGCGGCTTTCACGGCGGCGTAGTGGATGTATTCGCCGGGGCTGCCGAGGGTCGCCGCGGCGGAGGAGACGTTGACGATCGCCGCTCCGGCGTTCATCCGGCGGGCGGCCTGCTGGGCGCAGAGGATGTAGCCGATCAGGTTGACGTCGACGACGCGGCGCAGGTCGGTCAGGGTGAGGTCGACGAACGGGCCGACCTGGCTGGTGACGCCGGCGTTGTTGACCAGGCCGGTGATGTCGCCGAGTGCGGTGGCGGCGTCGAAGAGGTGGGCGACCTGTTCGGGTTCGGTGGTGTCGGCCTGGACGGCGATGCCGCGTACGCCGGCTTCGTGGACGTCGCGCAGGACGGCGGCTGCGGCGTCGGCGTCGGCGCGGTAGCAGAGGGCGATGTGGTGTCCGGCGCGGGCGAGTTGTCGTACGGTGGCGGCGCCGATCCCGCGTCCGCCGCCGGTGACCACTGTTACCGGGTTCATCGTGACCTCCCTGCGTGTGGGGTGAGGTTAGCGCGCCGGTGCGGGGTGATCGTGGTGACGTGGCGCACGGCGTACGCTTCGCGCACTGTCGGGTGTTCCGCCGGGCGGTGCGGTGTCGCGGGAGGTGGACGGGTGGCCGAGGGTCTGCGTGTGGGTGATCTGGTCGATGATTTCGTGTTGCCGGACGAGACGGGTACACCCCGGCGGTTGTCCGACTTCCTGGCCACCGGTCCGGTGGTGCTGTTCTTCTATCCGGCGGCGTTGAGTCGGGGTTGTACGGCGCAGAGTTGCCATTTCCGGGATCTGGGTGCGGAGTTCACGCGCCTGGGTGCGCACCGGGTGGGGATCAGTCGGGATTCGGTGGATCGGCAGCGGGAGTTCGCGGACCTGCACGGGTTCGACTATCCGTTGTTGTCGGACGTCGACGGGGTGGTGGCGGCGCGGTTCGGGGTGCGTCGGCGGTTGGCTCCGGGGTCGTTGGCGACCCGGCGGATGACGTTCGTGATCGGCACGGATCGTCGGGTGGTCGAGGTGATCCGGGGTGAGTTGGACATGAACGGGCACGCGGATCGGGCGCTGCGGGTGTTGGCGTCGCGGGTGGACCGGTGAGTGTCCGTGGGGTGGGGTCGGTTCGACGTTGTCGGATCGGGCTGGTAGGAAAGCAGGAAATCAAACAGGTGTACGGAAGAAGGATCTGATGGCTGCCGCGCATACCGCTGTCCGAGGGTTGTCCACCGAGGAGTTGCAGAGCATCCGGGACACGTTGGCCGGTGGTCGTAAGCCGAAGGTGATGTTCACCGAGGCGGCGGGGCAGATCGCCGGGCAGATCGGTCAGGTGGTGGAGTTGACCGATCCGGCGACGTCGGACGAGTGGGTGGTGGTGCGGTTCGGTCGCGACGAGCTGCCCTTCTCCCCCACCGACCTGAGCATTCCGCCGCGCGGGGCGACGGGTCGCCGGGCCGAGCCGAAGGCGGGGGCGGCGGAACCGGTGGAGAGTGTTCCGGAGCCGGAGTTCATGGTTGTCAGGTCGCCGGTGCCGGCGCCACGCGAGGAGGTTGTTGTGACCGCGGTGGACAGTTCTGTGGCGGCGCCGGTGGAGGCGGACGCGAAGCCGGCGCGGCGGGCGGTGGCGAAGCCGGCCCGGCCGAAGGGCCCGGCGGGGTTGACGGTGACGCTCGCGTACGCCGACGGGGAGTGGACGTTGGCGGCGACGCAGGGCACGAAGGCGCTGGCGAAGCCGTACGTGATCAAGCCGGTCGAGGCGTTGAAGATGGTGTCGTTGATCGACGTGCCGGGGGTCCACGAGGCGGTCGAGCAGATCATGTCGGTGGAGCGCAGTGAGGCCGAGCAGCAGGCGGAGAAGCTGCGGGCGGAGTTGGCCGAGATCGAGGCCCGGTTGGCGGAGTTGCGCGACGTCGGCTGAGTGGGACGCGTACGGTGCGCCCCCGGAATCGGAGCCGATTCCGGGGGCGTTTTGTTGGTGTCGGGTGGTCAGTGCGGGATGTTGGCGACGCTGATCCGGCGACGGAACACCCAGTACGTCCAGCCCTGGTAGGCGAGGACGACCGGGGTGAAGATGACCGCCACCCAGGTCATGATCTTGAGGGTGTAGGGGTTCGATGCGGCGTTGAGCACGGTGAGGGTGCCGGCGGGGTCGGTGGTGGAGGGCAGCACGTTCGGGTGGAGGGCGGCGAACAGGGTCGCCACGGCCAGGCCGATCGCGGTGGCGGTGCCGGCGAAGGCCCAGCCTTCACGGCGTACGAGGGTGGCGGCGAACGCGCCGGTGAGGGCGAGGGCCGCCGCGACGGCGAGGGCGACGGCGGTGGGGTTGTGTCGTTGGACCAGGGTCCAGGTGAGGAAGGCGGCGGTGAGGGCGAGCGCCGCCGGGGTCATCCGGGCGGCGAGGTCACCGGCGCGGGTGCGGATGTCGCCGTTGGTCTTGAGGGCGAGGAAGACGGCGCCGTGGGTGAGGAACAGGGCCGCGGTGGTCGCGCCGCCGAGCAGGGCGTACGGGTTGAGCAGGTCGGTGAGGCCGCCGGTGTAGTCGTGGTTGGCGTCCAGGGGTACGCCTCGGACGATGTTGGCGAAGATGATGCCCCAGCCGACGGCGGGGATGACGGACCCGGCGGTGATGACGGCGTCCCAGCGTTGTTTCCAGGGGGCGTCGGGGCGCTTGTGGCGGTACTCGAACGCGACGCCTCGGCCGATGAGGGCGACGAGGATGAGCAGGAACGGCAGGTAGAACCCGGACAGGAGGGTGGCGTACCACTCGGGGAAGGCGGCGAAGAGCGCGCCGGCGGCGGTGATCAGCCAGACCTCGTTGCCGTCCCAGACGGGTCCGATGGTGTTGATCAGTACGCGGCGTTCGCGGTCGTCGCGGCCGAGTACGGGTAGCAGTGCGCCGACGCCGAAGTCGAAGCCTTCGAGGATGAAGTACCCGGTGAACAGGACGGCGATGAGCAGAAACCAGACGGTGGTGAGGTCCACTGTGGGCTCCGGGTTCAGTAGGCGAAGGCGAGGGGCCGGTCTTCGTCGGCGGTGTCGTCGTCGGGTTCGGGTGGTGGGGTGAGATCGGGTAGTCCGGCCCGGGCGTAGCGCAGCAGGAGCCGGACCTCGATCACGGCGAGGGTGGCGTAGATCAGGGTGAAGGTGGTGAACGAGGTGACGACCTCGGTCATCGAGACGCTGCGGGAGACGCCGTCACGGGTGAGCATCTCCCCGAAGACGACCCAGGGTTGGCGGCCCATCTCGGTGAAGATCCAGCCGAAGCAGTTCGCGGCCAGGGGCAGGATCGGCATGATGATCGCGGCCCGCAGCAGCCACCGGGAGGTGGGGGTACGGCCGCGGCGGGTGGCCCAGAGCGCCCACAGGGCGATGGCGGCGGCCGCCATCCCGAAGGCGATCATGAACCGGAAGCTCCAGTAGGTGATCGGGATGACCGGGGTGTAGCTGCCGGGGCCGTACTCGGAGACGTACTGGGCCTGCAGGTCGTTGATGCCCTGGACCTGCCCGTGGGGGTCGCCGGTGCCGAGGAAGCTGAGCAGGTACGGGATCTTGAGGGCGTACAGCTCGCGGGTGCCGTCGAGGCTGCCGATGGTCAGTACGGAGAACGCGGCGGGTTGTTCGGTGTGGTAGAGCCCTTCCGCGGCGGCCATCTTCATCGGCTGCACATCGGTCATGATCTTGCCTTGGAAGTCGCCGCTGATCAGGACACCGACGGCGGCGACCAGGGTGACGATGGCACCGAACTTGGCGGCGAACCGGAACGCGCTGGTGTCGGTCGCGGGGTGTGCCGGGAGGGCGGGGGCGACTGCCCGGTTGCGCCACCGGCGGATCCGGTGCACGGGAGCTTCCGGGGTGTCGGCGGGGTCGGCGGTCGTGGCTTCGTCGTCGGGTGCCCCGGTGTCCCGGTGGCGCATGAGGTGCCAGAGGGCGACCGAGACCATCAGGGCGCCGGCGACGAGGAAGCACCCGGCGAGGGTGTGCGGGAACGTGGCCAGGGTGACCTTGTTGGTCAGTACGGCCCAGATGTCGGTGAGTTCGGCGCGCCCGGTGTCGGGATTGATCCGGTAGCCGACCGGGTGCTGCATCCAGGAGTTCGCGGCGAGGATGAAGTAGGCGCTGAGGGTGGAGCCGATCGCGGCGGCCCAGATGGTGGCGAGGTGGATCTGCCGGGGCAGCCGGTCCCACCCGAAGATCCACAGGCCGAGGAAGGTGGATTCGAGGAAGAAGGCGAGCAGTGCCTCGATTGCCAGGGGGGCGCCGAAGACGTCGCCGACGAAGCGGGAGTAGTCGCTCCAGTTCATGCCGAACTGGAACTCCTGCACGATGCCGGTGACGACCCCCATCGCGAAGTTGATCAGGAAGAGCTTGCCGTAGAACTTGGTGAGTTTGAGGTAGCGCTCGTTGCCGGTGCGGTACCAGAGGGTCTGCAGGATCGCGACGAGCAGCGACAGCCCGATGGTCAGCGGCACGAACAGGAAGTGGTAGACGGTGGTGACACCGAACTGCCAGCGGGCGACGTCCAACGCGTCCACGGGAACCCCCCAGGTTCTACGACGGCCTGTAGTAAATACTACCGACCGTCGTAGATAAGGGCGGGGGATGCCGGCGTGCGCTCGACCACACTCCCCCGCACCGCCCGCAACCGGTAGCCGCAACCCCGCGCGCCCCGACTGTGCGAGGATCGGCGGCTGATGGACACCGCGACCGATCCCCGCTGGCGGGCCCCCCGACTCTGGCGATTCCTGCAGATGGTGGCCCGGGCGCTGGTCGCCGTGGTCGCCCGGCTGCGGGTCACCGGCGACGTACCCGAGCAGCTACGGCACGGGCCACTGATCCTCGCCGCCAACCACATCAGCCCGTTCGACCCGGTGGTGCTCACCGCCGCCTGCCAGGTCCGCCGGATCGCACCCCGGATCATGGCCACCGGCGGGCTGTTCCGCACCCCGGTCGTCGGCGCCGTCATGCGCCGCAGCGGCCACATCCGGGTCGACCGGCGCACCGCCGAGGTCGGCCAGGCCCTGCACGCCGCCACCGGCGCCGTCACCGACGGATCCGTGGTGCTGCTCTACCCGGAGGGACGCATGGGGCTCGACCCCGGCATGTGGCCCGAACGGGGCAAGACCGGAGCCGCCCGGCTCGCCTTCGCCAGCGGCTCGGTTGTCGTACCGGTCGCGCAGTGGGGCGCCCACGAGGTGCTGCCGTACGGGACCCCGAAGGGGCTGCTGCGCGCGGTCGGCCGGGCCCTCGTACGCCGCCCGGTGATCCGGGTGCACTTCGGCGAACCCGTCGACCTGGACGGGCTCGACCCGACCGTACCCGGAGCGGCCAGGCGGGCCACGGACCGGATCATCGACGCGCTCACCACCACCCTGGTGCCGCTGCGCCCCGACGAACCCGACGGCCCCCGCCACCGCGACCCGACCCGCCCCACCGAGACCACCCGAGTACACCGACGCTCCGACCCACCCCCGGTGTAGGAGCGCGCCCGGCTACTCGGGGCGGCGTTGGCGCAGGTACGCCAGCACCGCCTCACGGGTGCTCCGTACGCCGAGCACCTCCCGGGCCTGCGCGATGCGCCGGTTCGCCGTACGCAGCGACAGGAACTCCGCCGCCGCCGCGGCCGCGATCGTCTCCCCGTTCGCCAGACGCTCCAGCAGGGCCCGCTGCTCCGGAATGAGCTGCACCGCCGCCGCCGGGGAGTCGGGCTCCGGGCCACCGTCCGGGGTCCGGTACACCTCGCCGAGCCGGTCCAGGTCGGCCAGCAGGGCCCGGCCGACGTCACCGCCCGCCTCGACGATCGCCACCACACCCGCGCCCCGGGCGGCGGCGAGCACCACCAGACGGGCCGTCTCCAGATCCGGCACCCGCCCGAACAACAGCACCCGTGCCGCCGTCAGGTCCCACCCGCCCTCCGGCAGCGCGAAACCCTCCCGGGTCGACCAACCCGCGCGGGCGAGCCGGCGCAGCACCGCCGTGGCGTCGACCGCCGAGGACACCACGTAGCGCGGCGAATCGGTCCCGCTCACCGGCCCACCTCCGACACCGGACGGGCCGCACCACCGGCACGCGGGGCCGGCACCTCGACCGCCCCGGTCAGCGCCAACGCCGCCGCCTCCGTACGCGTACGCGCCCCGAGCTTGCGCATACCGGACCGGATGTGCGTCTCCACCGTCTCCGCCGACACCCCCAACTGGCCCGCGACCCGACGCGTCGGCTCACCCGCGGCGACCAGACGCAGCACCTCACGTTCCCGGTCGGTGAGCGCGTTGCCCGCACGCGGTCCCCGGCTGTCGCGGCGCACCGAGTGCCGCCGCAACGCCCGCCGGGTACGTCCCAGCAGGACCACCAGGCCCGCGTCGGTCGCCAACCGCTCGGCCTCCAGCAACGCCGGCACCGCCCGCCCCGGATCCGGATCATGCAGACCGTGCGCCAACAGGCAGCGCACCTCCTCCCGGACCACCACGTCGTGCCAGCCGGCGGCGGCCCGGGTGAACCCGGTTGGATCGTGCGTCGCCCGGTCCCAGGCGGTCAGGGTCTGGTCCACCACCGGCAGCGTCGCCGGTGGCACCGGAACCGGGGTGCGGTCGACGGCGGCGTCGTGCGCCGCCCAGCGGCCGGTGATCCGGCGCAGCCCGTCGAGCAACGGCGAACCGGACACGGCGGCATCCGCGACCGCGCGTTCCGGTTGCCCGTCGAGCCAGGCCGCCTCCCGGCCGACCCAGTCCAGCAGACCGCCCGTCGGTACCGCCATCGCGGCCAGCCGTGCCCGGGCCGGAGCCAGCAGGCCACCGTCGGCCTCGACCAGGCTCGCCGCCGCCACCGCGTAAACCCGGGCCAGGGTCGGCAGGGTCCGGTCGGTCAGGTCACCGGCGCGGCGCAGCACCTCGTCCGGGTCCGTCCCGGTCCGGCGCAACGCCGCGGACCACAGCGACGCGGTCAGGAACCGGGTCTGCCAGCTGTAGGCGAGGTCGGACGCGCACCCGGCAGCCGCCCCCTCGGCGGCCCGCTCGGCCTCGACCAACCGGGCGTCGGCGAGCAGCGTCTCCACCAGCAACCAGGCACTCCACCTCGCGGCGAGCACGTCACCGGCGGCCGACGCCACGTCGACCGCGTCGCGCAGCGACTCCTCCCACCCGGGGGTCCGGGACGCGGCCAGCACCGCCGCGCACGCCGCCCGCAGACCGGGATGCGCCGGCCGAGCCCCGTGCCGGGCGAGGACCCCGGACAGCGCCTCGACCGCCGAGGCGGGGTCGTCACCGAGCCGGGCCAGGAGCAGGACCCGGTCCCGGGCGGCGACGAGATCCGGGGCGGCCGAGTCGGGCACCGGTGCCGCCGCCGCCCGCGCCCCCGGCAGGTCACCGACCTGCACCAGCGACTCGGCCCGCAACACCGACGCGGCCACACCCAGCGGGGCGGCGGTGGTCAGGACCCGGATGGCGGCCCGGGGACGGCCGCAGGCCAGCGCGGCACGGGCGGCGTCCATCCGTACGGCCGGGTCCGGGTGGACGTCCGGCAGGGCACACGCGAACAACAGCAGGTCCGCCCGCTCCCCGGCGGTGGCCGCGTCCCCGGCCGCGGTGACCGCCCTGGCGTACGCGGCGGCGCCGTGCCCCGCCGCGGCCAGGTGCCGGGCCGACTCACCGGCCGGAACCAGGTCCGCCAGCCGCCGGTGCAACGCCGCCCGCCCGTCGGGGTCGAGCATCCCGGCCGCGATCTCCGCCAGGTACGCCGACACCGGGGCGACGGTCCCGTCCCCGAGGTCGGTGACCAGGGCGGCGGTGAGGAGTTCGTCGACACCCGCGCCGAGCAGCGTGACGGACGCCGGGCGGCCCAGCAGGCCGAGCGCGGCCAACGCCGTACGGGCCGGACGGGTCAGGTCGGCCAACGCGGTCGCCACGACGTACCCGATCTGGTCGACCTCGGCGGCCGGACCGGCACCGGGCCGGGTGCCGGCCGCCTGCCGGGCCAGTACCGTCACCGCCAGCGGTGCCCCACCGGCCCGGCGGACCACGTCGGTGACCGTCACCGGATCCAGACCGGGTGCGGTGGACCGGACCAGGTCCGCCGCCGTGACCGCGTCCATCGGTGGTACGGCCAACCACCCGGCTGCCGTCTCACGCAACGCGGTCACCGCCGTCGCCGGCAACCGGTGCGGGGTACGCAACGCCACCACCACCCGGCAGTGCACCGCCAGCGGCACCACGGCGGCGAGCGTCGCCGGGTCGGCCCACTGCAGATCGTCGAGGAGCAGCAACCCGCCGCGTACCCGGGACCGGACCGCCTCGGCCAGCAGCGCCGGGTCCCCGGTCGGCAGCCGCACCCGCAGTGCGTGACTGAGCGCGAACGCCGGCACCGACCCCAGGGTGGCCAGGCCGCCGCCGCGCCACACCGGTCCGTGGAACGCATCACCGAGGCGGGACAGCACGGTGCTGCGACCACTGCCGGGGCCACCGTGGACCACCACCAGGCCCGGTGCGGTCAGCAACGCCGCCGCCCGGTCGAGCAGGGCGCGCGCGGATGGGTCGACCGGCTCGTGTCCGTGGACACGGCCGTCGGGTACGCCGCCGAGTGCGTGCCGCACTGGGTCCTCCCGCCAGGGCTCGCGGCCACCACCGCAGGGGGCGGTGGCACGAACATGGGATCCTGCGCCGGCAGGATATTCGTAGTGTGGGTCCGGCAGGGGCGCCCCGCCCTGTCGCCGCGTCGGAGGGACGTCCAACGATATGAGCGAGCAAGACCGCCGTGACCATGCCATTGTCGCCGACCGTACCGCCGGCTGACGAGTCATGGGGTCAGGTCCGCTCGGTGCCCGCGTCGCCGCGCTCTGCGACGAGGTGGGGCCCCGGCTCGGTGTTTCCCTGCAGGGACAGGTGTTCGGCGTACGGCGGCGGCTCGACGAACCGTTGCGGGTGGCGATCGCCGGCCGGCTCAAAGCCGGAAAGTCGACACTTGTCAACGCGCTCATCGGCCGCCGGGTCGCGCCGACCGAGGTCGGTGAGTGCACCAGGGTCGTCACCCAGTTCCGCTACGGCACCGCCGACCGGGTCGACGTGGTCCGCCGCGACGGCTCCCGTACCAGCCTGCCGTTGGACGAAGCCGGCATGATCCCGTCCCGGCTCGGGGTGCCGCGCGCCGAGATCGGTTACGTCGACGTGACGCTGACCAGCGACCACCTGCGGGACCTGACCGTGGTCGACACCCCCGGCCTGGCCTCGACGAACACCTCCGTCAGCGACGGGGCCAACCGGTTCCTGCACACCGACGCCGCCCCCTTCGACGACGACATCGACGACGACTCGACCGGGGCGATCTCCGGCGCCGAGGCGATCGTCTACGTGTTCACCCAGGCCGTACGCGACGACGACGTGCGGGCCCTGGCCGCGTTCCGTTCGGTCTCGGCCCGGCTGGCCAGCAACCCGATCAACTCCCTCGGCCTGTTCAACAAGGTGGACAAACTCGTCGGCGGGACCGGTGACCCGTGGCCGGTCGCCGGGCCGCTCGCCGCCGACCAGGCCCGGGTGCTGCGCCGGGTGGTGTCCGACGTGGTCCCGGTGGTGGGACTGCTGGCCGAGACCACCGAAGCCGGGCGGCTGACCGCCGCCGACTGCGAGGCCCTGCGTACGCTGTCGCGGCTGCCCGCGACCGAACGGCTCATCCTGCTCGCCTCGGTCGACCTGTTCACCACCCGCGACTGCGCCGTGCCACCGGCGCAACGGGAGCGGCTGCTGCGGCTGCTGGACCTGTACGGCATCGGGTTCGCCCTCGCCCAGCTCGCCGCCGTACCGGACCTGGCCAGCGGTGACCTAGTCCGGGCCCTGTTCCGGGCGTCCGGCCTGCCGCGCCTGCGTTACACCCTCGACCAGGCGTTCCGGTGGCGTACCGACGCGATCAAGGCCGGCTGGGCACTGTCCGCGCTGGAGAAGATCGCCAGCCACGCCACCTCGGCCGCCGACCGGGAACTGCTCCGCGACGGCATCGAACGGGTCCTGCAACAGCCCGACTACCACCGGCTGCGGCTGCTGGAGGTCGCCCAGCTCGTCGGGACCGGCACGGTCGAGCTGCCCGAACCGATGGAGCGGGAGCTGAACCGGCTGGCGCTGTCCACCGATCCGGAGTGGATCCTCGACCGCCCCGGCGCCGGGGCACCGGAGTTGGCCGAGGCGGCGCTCGCGGCCGCGAGCCGGTGGCGGGTGTACGCGGTCGCCGGATCCGGCCCGGCCCAGTCCCGGGTGGCGCTGGTCGTACACCGGGGTTTCTATCTACTCTCGCAACGGATCCGCGCCGGTACGCCACCACAGCCCGTACCTCCCGCGGTCGGCTACGAAGGGCGGGCACGGTGACGGCGGCGGCGGAGGCAAAACCCGAGGCGCTGGGCAAACTGCTGGCCGGGGCGGTGCAGACGTCGCTCGCGTACCTGCGCAAAGCCGACCCGGACGCGGCCGCCGAGGTGGACACCGCCCTGCGCCGGGAGGTGACCCGGCCGGCGATCGTTGTCGTCGGTGAAACGAAACGCGGCAAGAGTTCACTGGTCAACGCGCTCATCGGGGCGACCGGTCTGTCGCCGGTCGACGTGGCCGTGGCGACCAGCACCTACCTGGAGTTCGTGCCGGCGGCCGACGCGGGTGCCCGAGCCTTCCTGCCCGGCCGCACGGAACCGGTCGAACTCGGCCTGGCCGACCTGCGCAACTGGGGCACCGCCGGCGGGATCCTGCCGGACGGGACACGCCCGCCCCGGCGGATCGAGGTACGGCACCCGGCGCCGCTGCTGGAGCACCTGAGTCTGGTCGACACCCCGGGCACCGGGGGGCTGGACCCGGTCCACGCCGAGATCGCCCTGGACGCGGTCGAACGGGCCACCGCGCTGCTGTTCGTCGTGGACGCCTCCGCCCCGTTCGGCAAACCCGAACTCGACTTCCTCATCGAGGCCAGCAAACGGGTCAACCTGGTGGTGTTCGCGTTGACGAAAACCGACGCGTACCCGGGTTGGCGGACCATCTGGGCGGACAACCGGGCCCAGTTGCAGGCACACGCCGCCCGGTTCGGTGCCGCCGCCTGGTTTCCCGTCTCCGCCCGGCTGGCCGAACTCGCCCTGACCCTGCCACCGGAGGCGGCCACCGAACTGCTGCGCGAATCCCGGATCGGCGAACTGCAACACGCCCTGGTCGACCTGGCCGGCAAGAGACACCTGCTGGACCGGGCGAACGCACTCCGTACGGTCCGCAGTGAACTGGTCCGGCTGGACCTCGGCATCGGCGCCCGGCTCAGCGCCACCGACCCCGAACCGGCGGACGTGACCCGGGCCAAGGACGAACGAGCCGCCCTGGCCGCCCGCAAACGCACCGAGTCACGGCAGTGGTCGCTGGCGCTGAGCACCGAAACCCAGCGGGCCCGGGTCGAGGTGACCGGCCTGCTGCGCGGCTACCTGGCTGCGTTGCAGGAGGAACTGCTCAACACCATAGACAACGGTCGGGGTGAGGAGATCAAAAACCTGCCGGGGAAGGTCGACGAGTCCCTCCAGGCGCTGTCCGTACGCCTGTCACGGGACCTGGAGTCCCGGTTCGCCAAGGTCGCGCAGCGGGCCCTGGCGCAGGTGTTCGCGCCGCACGAGTTGCAGTTCGTGCTGCGCCGGCTCAACGCCACCCTGCGGCACGCGCTGGCCAGCAAGCCCCGGCGCGACGGCGGCGGCGCAGACAACGTCATGATCGCGATGTCGGCCGGTGGGATGGCGTTCATGGCCGGGCGGGGGGCGATGGCCGGTGCCTCGGCCCTGGGCGCCGGGACCCTCATCGGCGGCGGCCTGCTGGTGCCGTTCGCCGGTCTCGGGCTCGGCCTGGCCGCGGGGGCGTTCATCCTCTACCGGCGGCGGGTGCAGTCCGACCGGCAGCAGGCCCGGGTGTGGCTGCGGGAGGTGCTCGCCGAGGCCCGCGCCGCACTCTCCGACGAGGTCACCCACCGGTTCACCGACCTGCAGTACGCGCTGACCCTCGCCCTCGACGACGCGATCGAACGGCGGCTGCGGGAACTCGACGCGCACATCGCGGAGATCGACAAGGCGATGGCCGAGGACAAGTCGACCCGGGCCAGGCGTCGTACCGTGTTGCAGGCAGAACGGGAGACGCTGCGGGCCCGGATCAAGCAGGTTGACGAGGTACTTTCCCGGACCCGGATGTTGTCGCCGGTGCCGGCCACCGACGGGCGGGGGTGACCAGGATGGGCGACCACTGGGAAGGGTGGATCGACGACGGGCCGGACTTCGGGGCCGAGCCCGGCGGGGACCCGGCCGGGGCGACGGACTTCGCCGCCGACGACGGCTACCCGATCGAGGGGTTGGGCCCGGCCGACGACCACACCGGCGGCGGCGGGGCCGGTGAGGAGGACCTCGACGGCACCGCGTCGGACACCGGGCCGATCGGGTACGGCGACGAGCCCTTCACCGCCGACACCGACTACCCGGCCGAGACCCGATTCGGCCCCGCCGACCCCGACACCGGATCCGGTTCCCCCGACTACGACACCGGGTTCGGTTCCGCCGACCCCGCACCGGACGCCGACGCGGGGCTGGGGCCGGCGGATGACGCCGACACTAGAGCGCAGGCGCCGGTCGACGATGACGCCCGGGTCGGCTTCGGAGCCGCCGGGGCGCCGGTGGGCGCCGACCCCGACCTCGACCCGTACGGCGACACCGACTCCTGGCCGCAGCCGGTGTTCCCGGAGGCGTTCGACGCCGGAGCCGTACCGGAACCGGTCGACGGCTTCCCCTGGGCCGACCCGACCGCCCTGGGCGACGCCGACACGGCACCGGACCCGGCAACCGCGTGGACCGGCGCACCGGAGCCCACGGAACTGGCCGGTTACACGGCCGAGGAGGTGGCGCCGGGGGAAGACCCGTGGACCGCGCTCGCCGCCTCCGACGATCCGGCGACCAGCGCCCTGGCCCGCTTCTGGGGGACGCAGGCGGGCTGACCCGGGCGTCACCCGGCCGCGCTCACCGTTGCTTCTCCCGGACCGTCCGCCACGGCAGGCCGGAGATCGCCTCGACCACCCCGACCTGCGGCTGACCGCACCCGTCCAGGGGCAGCGCCGGGCGGATCGCGGTGCCGTCGGCGGCGACGAGAGCAACGTACGGGGACACCCGCAACGCCAGCAGGCACACGTCGGCCCGCTGCGTCGCCCAGGGAGTGGCCAGGGCGGTGAGGAGCCCGTCGAGTCCGGGGCCGTCGACGCGCTCCTCCCGTACCACGGTCGGGCCCGCAGGTTCCGGGGTGACGACGGTGCAGCGCAGTGCGGCGACCGCGACGAAGTCCGCCGGGACGTTGCCCGCCGGACCCGGCTCGAACGTCAGCCCCGGCAACGCGGACCCGTTCACCGGCGCCGGGCAGTTCGCCGGGACGACAACCGGTGCCGTCGGGGTCGGGTACGGCGACACACCCGCACCGCCCGAGCCGCACCCGGCGAGCACCGCCACGAGCACGAGCGACGCGGTGACGGCGGGCGCCGGGCGCGGGCCGACTCGAACGATCCTCACGAACCGTTCGACGGCGTGAACCGACGCCCGGTTCCCGTCGGCGCGTTGACCGCACCCGTGCGGGCCACCGGCAGCGGCACGCGGGTCCGTGGACTCAGCGGACTCAGCGGACCCCGGCCACGGCCGCGTCCCTGGCACCCCGCCAGACCAGGCCGGTCTGGGTGAACCCGGCCGCGCGCAGCGCGTCGAGGTGCCACGACATCGGCGGGGTCCACTCCGTGGCATGCCGGTCGGCGAACACCTCGCGCCGCTGTTCGAGCAACGGCCCCAGCACCGGATCCTTCGCCACGTGCTCCCACCACGCCTCCCACGACAGCACCGCGCCGGCCGCGTAGCGCGCCTGACGGCGGGCCCGGGCCAGGTCACCGAGCCTGATCGTCAGGTCCGCCAGGCCGTCGTCGGGCATCGTGTCGACGTTGACGAAGACTCCGCCGGGGCGCAGCACCTGCCGGATCTCGGCGTAGAGCGCGCCGAGACGCTCCCGGGGCAGCCAGTGCAGCGCGGTCGCGGTCAGCACGGCGTCGTACTCCTGGCGGGGCAGGCCGGTCGCCCAGTCCGGGGAACGCAGGTCGGCGGCGACCACGGTGGACCGCTGGTCCAGGGACTCCCGGGCGATCGTCATCAGGACCGGGTCCACGTCGAGCAGCGTGGTGGTCGCGTACGGGAACCGGCGCAGCACCCGCAGCGAGATGCTGCCGGTGCCGCCGGCCAGGTCGAGTACCGCCGGTGCGGGCCCGTCCGCGGTCGCGGCAACGGTGTCGAGCAGCGCGGCGAAGCGTTCCTCCCGGTCGGGCAGGTACGCCTCCTGCTGACGGTCCCAACTCTCCTGCCAGGCCACCGGATCCAGTGCGTAAGGAGTCATAGGCAGTAGGGTAGTTACCGGTCCGGAGGTTGTCGAGCACGCCCCACCCCGGGACCCCGGCCAGCTTCCTCTCGTCCACCGGACACCCGACGGTCACCTCCGGCCGGCATACTGCGCTGCGTGAGAGCGCACTTCGCCTACCTGGACGCACCGACGCCGCTGGCCTTCGCGCACCGGGGCGGCGCGGCCGAGGGCGACGAGAACACCGCCGAGGCGTTCAGCCGCGCGATCGAACTCGGCTACCGGTACGTCGAGACGGACGTACACGGCACCTCGGACGGGGTGGCCGTCGTCTTCCACGACTCGACCCTGGAGCGGCTCACCGGTGAACGCGGCCGCATCTCCACCCTGACCTGGGCCGACCTGACCAGCGTACGGATCGGCGGGGCGGCTGCCGTACCGCGACTGGACGACGTGCTCGGCAGCTGGCCGCAGGTCCGGTTCAACATCGACGTGAAGGCCGACGGAGGCATCGAGCCGACGATCGCCTCCGTACGCCGTACCGCCGCGCAGGACCGGGTGCTGCTCGCCTCGTTCAGCGACGCCCGACTCACCCGACTGCGGGCCCTGGCCGGGCCGACGGTGGCGACCTCGCTCGGCATGCGCGGGGTGGCCCGGCTGCGGCTGGCCTCGTTGACCGGCAGACGGCTGGTACTGCCCCCGTCGGTGGTCGCCGCCCAGGTGCCGGTCCGCTACGGGCGGATCCCGGTGGTCGACCGACGGTTCGTCCGCTACGCCCACAGCCTGGGACTTCAGGTACATGTCTGGACGATCGACGAATCCACCGAGATGCACGAGTTACTCGACCTCGGTGTGGATGGCATCATGACCGATCGCGTGGACGTGCTGCGCGACACGTACCTCAGCCGCGGTCACTGGCCCGCCGACCGAACCCCCTAGGTCGGACCGGACCCGCCGCCCGAGCACCGTCGAAGGACCACCGATGGCCGAAACCGTCTCCGTCCCCGTGACCAGCGCGCCGCCGCCCAGCACCCGCCGGGAACGGACCGGCTGGTACTTCTACGACTGGGCGATGTCGGCGTTCTCCACCACGGTCATCACCGTGTTCCTCGGCCCCTTCCTGACCACGGTCACCGAACTGGCCGCCGGCTGCGAACTCGGCGCGGACGCCTGCGACGGCGACGTGCACCCGTTCGGGATCACGATCGCGGCCGGGTCGTACTTCCCGTACCTGGTGTCGCTGTCGGTGTTCCTGACCGTGTTCGTGCTCCCGGTGATGGGCGCGGTGGCGGACCGGTCGGCGCACAAGAAACGGCTCCTGGCCGGGGCGGCGTTCATCGGCGCGCTCGCCACCATCGGGATGGTCTTCGTCACCGGCGACCGATACCTGCTCGGCGGCGCCCTGTTCCTGGTCGCGAACATCGCCTTCGGCGCCAGCGTGGTGGTCTACAACTCGTTCCTGCCGCAGCTCGGCGGCCCCGACGACCGGGACGGGATCTCCAGCCGGGGCTGGGCGCTGGGCTACCTCGGCGGTGGACTCCTGCTGGCCCTGAACCTGGTCGTGGTGACGATGTTCAGCGTGGAGGGTGACCACCAGCGCACCCTGGACCTGGCCCGGTGGTCGATCGTCTCGGCCGGCGTGTGGTGGGCCCTGTTCACCCTGGTGCCGCTGCGCTGGCTGCGGGAACGCCCGGCGGCCGAGGCCAGCACCGGCGGCAACCTGCTCACCGACGGGTTCCGGCAGCTCGTCCGGACCGTACGCGGACTCAAGGCGTACCCGTTGACATTGTTCTTCCTGCTCGCGTTCCTGGTCTTCAACGACGGCATCCAGACCGTGATCGCCCTGGCCAGCCAGTACGGCACCGAGGAACTGCGGCTGGAGCAGACCACCCTGATCGTGACCATCCTGCTGGTGCAGTTCCTCGCGTTCGGCGGGGCGCTGCTGCTCGGCGCGCTGGCCAAGCGGATCGGCGCCTGGAAGACGGTGCTGCTCAGCCTGGTGCTGTGGACCGTGGTGATCCTGGCCGCGTTCCGGCTCCCCGCCGAGGCGCCGGTGCCGTTCATGATCCTCGGTGCCGGCATCGGTCTGGTGCTCGGCGGCAGCCAGGCACTGAGCCGGTCCCTGTTCAGCCAGCTCATCCCGGCCGGCAAGGAGGGCGAGTACTACGGCTTCTACGAAATCAGCGACAAGGGCACCAGTTGGCTCGGGCCGCTCGCGTTCGGTGTGGTGTTCCAACTCACCAACAGCTACCGGGTGGGGTTGGTCTCGCTACTGATCTTCTTCGTGGTCGGCTTCGTGCTCCTGCTCGCGGTGCCGATCCGGCGCGCCATCGTGGCGGCGGGAAACACGCCGCCACGGGTGCTGTGAGGCACGCGGGTCGCGGCTCGGACGGGCGGGGCCCGGGGTTGACCATGCGTTAGGCTGCCCGACCGTGACCGACGACGCCGCGACCTCCTCCGCCCCCCTGGTGTACTCGCCATCCGGCGGACCCGACGCCCCGCAGCACCACACGGCGCGGCCGGCCCGCGACGGTCGGCCGCTGCACGCCGCCGCGCTGAAGTTCTTCTGGGGACCGATGGACTGTGGCAAGTCGACCATGGCCCTGCAGATGAACTACAACCACGCCCGGCAGGGACGGCGGGGCCTGGTCACCACCCGGATCGACCGCTCGCTCGGCCCGCAGGTCACCACCCGGATCGGGCTCGCCCACGAGGCGATCGAGGTCACCGAGGACCTGGACCTGCGCGCCCTGGTCCGGGGCCGGCGCGCCGAGGGCCTCAAGGTCGACTACCTGATCTGCGACGAGGCCTGCTTCTACACCGTCGAGCACGTCGAACAGATGGCCGAACTCGTCGACGACTACGACGTGGACGTGTTCGCCTTCGGTCTGGCCTCCGACTTCCGCTCCTGTCTGTTCCCGGCGGCGCAGCGGCTGTTCGAACTCGCCGACGAGGTGGCCCGCATCCAGGTCGAGGTGCTCTGCTGGTGCGGGCGGGAGGGGCTGCTCAACGCGCGGATCGTCAACGGCGCGGTGGCCCGGGAGGGACAGCAGGTGGTGATCGGCGACACCGTGGTCAGCGCCGAGGTGCGTTACCAGGTGCTCTGCCGCCGGCACCACCGTACCGGCGACCTCGGCCCGCGCGGCTGACCTCGGCGTACGGGCTCAGAACGGGTCACCGCAGACCTGCCAACCGTCGTCGGAGTCGACCACCGGCAGTTGGTGGTTGTCCACCGCCCCGCTCGTGCGGGTCAGCGCGACCGTCACCGTGGCGCTCTGCCGTCCGTCCTTGCTGGCGATCTTGACGTCCTCGATCGCGTACCGGCTGATCGTCGGCGGGGTCTCGATCCGCGACGCGAACCTCGGCAGGCTCCACTGCTTGCGGGTTGCCGCGCAGAGCCGGTCGTACGCACCCGCGTGGTCACCGGCGGTGACCTTGTCGAGGAAGGTGCCGGCCGCTCGTTTCGCCGGACCGGTCGCCTGCCGGACTGCCTGGAAGTTCCAGGCGGCCAGTCCGGCCGCGCCGACGCAGCACACGAAGAGCGTCAGCCCGACCACGACCAGCGCCCCGCGCAACCCCCGCCGGGGCCGGATCCGGGACCGCGCGATCTCGTACGCCATGCCTAGGACGGTAGATACCCTCCGGCGCCGCCGCAGGAACTCCCGTTGCTACCCTCGGCGAATCGTGTTCATCGAACTGGACCCGCACTCGCCGGTCCCACCGTACGAGCAGGTCCGGGCGCGGATCGCCGCCCTGGCCAGCGACGGTGAGCTGACCGCGGGCACCCGGCTACCGGCCGTACGGCAGCTCGCCGAGGAACTCGGCCTGGCCGCCAACACCGTCGCCCGCGCCTACCGGGAACTGGAGCAGGCCGGGCTGGTCCAGACCCGTGGCCGGCACGGCACGGTGATCACCGCCAGGGCGGCTCGGGTGCCGGCCGAGGCGCAACTGCTCGCCCAGCGCTACGCCGAACAGAGCCGCCGGCTCGGCGTACCGCCCGCGCAGGCGTTGGCGCTGGTCCGGGCGGCCCTGGACCTGCCGGTCAACGACTGAGCAGGTCCCGGATCGACGCGCGCATGCTCGCCACGAAGGCGGTACGGGTTTCCTCGTCGACCAGGTCCAACGACAGGTACGGGTTGAGGTCCTCCAGTTCGACCAGCAGCAGTCCCCCGTCGGCGGTACGGCACCCGTCGACGCGCTGGATGCCGTGGCTGAGGCCGTTCCAGTCGACGAACCGGTGGGCGAAGTCCCGGTCGGCGGGGGTCGGGTCGTAGCGCCGGAGCAGCCAGCGCTGGTCCGGGTCGGGGGCGTGCAGGGCGTACTGCAACTCGTGGTCGACGAAGTAGAACGACACCTCGTACCAGAAATCGATCTTCGGTTGGGCCAGCAAACCGTCGAACTCGACCCGGTCGAGCTGCTCGCGCGACACCGTCCGCAGCCCGATCGAGTCCGCACCGGCGGCGGGCTTGACCACGTACTCGGCCGCTTCCGGCAGCCGGTGCAGGTCGGCGTACCGGTCGACGGTCGGGATCACCGGATACCCCGCGAGCGTCAGGTCGACCAGGTACTGCTTGCCGACCATGTCGGCCCGGCCGGTCAGCGGGTTGTAGACCCTGGTGCCCCGGGACAGGGCGGCGGACCGGAACGCGGCGTACTCGGCCTGGTACTGCATCACCGGGCCGCTGTTGCGGACCACCACCGCGTCGAAGTCGTCCATCAGCGCGGTCGCCTGCAACGGGTGGCACAGGGCGACGGTGAAGTCCGCGCGCAGCCGCCCCGACAGGAAGATGTCCTCGTCGCAGTACCTGCGCCCGCGTGCCTGGTAGCCGAGGTCGGTGACGTACAGGATGGCGGGTGCTGGGGACGGCATCGGGCTCCTCGGGCCGGGCGGGGGGTCGCGGGCGGGATTCTGCCGTACGCCCGAGGGCGCGCCGGCGCCACCGTCACCGCGATGATCACGACAGCCCGTACGGGAGGGCGCCGCTCCACCGGGTGGTAATAGATTGTTGACATTCGGTGGCCTGTTGCCGCCGTTCGGTGTGGTCTACGGTCAGCGCATCCCGCCAACCACCCCCGATCGGCGGAGGAGCAGACGATGGGCCGCTACGTGCAACCGGTGACCGCGCCGGGTGATCCCTACACCGAAGACCGCCTGCTGCGCTCCTGGTTGGACCGGCAACTGGGGCTCGCCGGACACGCCGCCGCCAAGGGCCGACTCACCGCGCTCGCGGCCGACGTCACCGGGCCGCTGCGGGCCGCGCACGCCGACGCCGAAGCCCACCCACCCACACTGGTGCGCTACGACCCGTGGGGAGCCAGGATCGACCGGATCGACACCTCCGCCGGCTGGCAGACCCAGCGGGCCGCCGCCGCCCGGCACGCCGTGGTCGCCCTGCCCTACCTGGCGCAGGCCCGTGGCGAATGGGGCGCGGCGGCGCGGGTGGTCCAGCACGCCCTGCTGCACCTGTACGGTCCCGAGTCGGCCACGTTCTCCTGCCCGGTCGCGATGAGCGACGGCGCGGCGGCCCTGCTGAACCGACCCGAGGTCGACCCGGCGGTACGCGACGCCTGGCTGCCCCGGTTGACCTCGACCGACCCCGCGCACGCGATCACCAGCGGGCAGTGGATGACCGAGTCGCAGGGCGGTTCCGACCTGGCCCGCTCCTCCACCACGGGCCGGCCCGCCAGCGACGGCTCCTGGCGGCTGACCGGCGAGAAGTGGTTCTGTTCCGCCGCCGACTCGGCGATGGCGGTGGCACTGGCCCGCCCCGACGGGAAGGTACGCGGCAGCCGGGTCCTGGCCCCGTTCCTGGTGCCCCGCTACGCCGTCGACTCACCGCTGGCCGGCGTCGGCGCCGACCCGGGATACCCGGCACCCGGCGTGACCGTGCACCGGCTCAAGGACAAGCTCGGCACCCGGGCACTGCCCACGGCCGAGATCGGGTTGCACAACGCGTACGCGCTCCCGCTGGGCGACCCGGAACAACCGGGCCTGACCCGGGCGATGACCCTGGTCGTGGTGACCCGGCTGCACAACGCCGCCGCGGCGGCCGGCGGTATGCGCCGTGGCCTGGCCTACGCCCGCGCGTACGCCGACACCCGGCAGGTGGCCGGCGGGCTGCTCGCCACCTCCCCGCTGCACCGGGCCACCCTGGGCACCCTCGCGGTCGACGCCGCCGGTGCGTTCGCCCTGGCCGGACACGCGTTCTTCCTGCTCGGCCGGGTGGAGGTGGGTTCCGACCCGGCAGCCGCCGCCGAACTGCGGATCGTGGCCCCGCTGGCCAAGCTCGCCACCGGCCGGCTCGCGGTCGCCTCGGCCGCCGAGTACGTGGAGAGCTTCGGCGGCGCCGGCTACGTCGAGGACACCGGGGTGCCCCGCCTGCTGCGCGACGCCCAGGTGCTGCCGATCTGGGAGGGCACCACCAACGTCTTGGCGCTCGACGTGCTGCGCGCCACCGTACGGGAGGACGCCGCCCTGCCGCTGTTGCGCCGCCTCGACCTGGCCACGGACATCGCCCGCAGGCTGAACCCGGCCCTCGCCGACGCGCTCGCCACGTCGGCCCGGCGTCTGCGTACCACCGTCGCGGAGGTGACCGCCGACCCTGACGCGGTGGCCGTCGTCGCCGGCGCACGCGGGTTCGCCCTGCGGCTGGCGTACGCGTTGGCCGCCGCCGTACTGGTCGAGCAGGCCGCCGGCGGCGACGAACTCGCCGAGGTCGCCGCCCGACTCTGGGCGCGGCGTTGGCTGCGCGGGGAGGAGATCGCCGCCGACGCCCACCACTACCTGGACGTGCTCTGCTAGCACAACCGGCGGGCGGGACGCCAGGCGACACGCGGGTGGTGCCGGTGCGTCGACCGTCGATCGGGCCGGACCGGCAGCCGGGGGCCGTGGTGGTGGCTACGCTCGACCGGTAACCGGACGACTCTCCGGGTAGGGGCGGCAACGCCGGCAAGCGGGAGATGTGATGGACACGCACCCGGCGGTGCTGATCGAACTCGGCACCGAACGCGGGATCCCGGAGCAGGACCGGCCGACGTCCGTACGTGCCCGCCGGGTCGCGGTCCGGTGGCCGGTGCTCTGCCTGACCGCGCTGCTGGTCCTGCTGTCGGTGACCGCGGCGCAGCCGCTCGCGCGGGACCTGCGCCGCACCGGCGAGTTGCCGATCGCCGCCCGGGCCTCGTTCTTCCTCGCCGGGGACCTGCTCCTGGTCGCCGACCCGACCAGCACGCCGATGACACTGTCCGGATACGACCTGCCCGGCGGGCGGCGGCTCTGGCAGGTCCCGGCCGCCACTGCGGCGTCCTTCGCCGCGGACCTCGTCGGTGACCTGGTGCTGGTCGCCGAGGTGGACAGCCTGGGCCGCCGGATCTCCACCACCGCCCGGTCGGCACGCACCGGCCAGGTCCGGTGGCAGCGCCCCGGCCTGCTGCTGGTGGGCGCCGACTCCGCCACCGGGGTCGCGATCTCCGAGGTACGCAGCGCGTCCGGCGCCGGCCGCCGGATCGAGGGGACGATCGAAGCCGTCGACCTGGCAACCGGGCGGATCCGGTGGACGGTGCCGGTGCCGTCGACGGCGGTCGGCGAACTGGTGCCCGGCGGCCCGGACCGGCTGCTCGTGGTGCACGACAGCGGCGCGGTGAACCTGCACGACCTGCGCACGGGCGCGGTGGTCGGTGAGGGACGCCTGCCACCGGCGGACTACGCGCCGGACAACCCGGTGATCGTCGGTGACCGGCTGATCCTGCGGCATCCGACCAGCGGCGGCGAGTCCGCGATCAGCGGTTACGACCTGTCCGACCTCGGTCTGCGGTGGAGCCGACCGGTCCAGCGGGTCAGCGGCGGCCTGCGCGAGTGCGCGGGACTGGTCTGCCTGGAGGACTGGCGGCAGGTGGTCGCGCTCGACCCGGTCACCGGCGCCCCGCTCTGGACCGGCGGCACGCACCGGGGGTGGGGGCGGCTGCCGTGGGGCATCGGCACCGGCGCCCGGGTGCTGCTGCGTCCCTCCCCCGATCGGCCGCTGGTCGCGGTGGAGGAAGGCGCGGCTCTGCGCATCCTCGGCGCCCTACCCGAACGGGTGTCGGACTGCCGGGCCGGCGACGTGGACCTGGTGTGCCGTACCGACAGCACCCGGCTGGGGTTGTGGCGGATGTCCGTACCCGACCGGTGACCCTCTCAGGCCGGGTCCGCCGGTTGGCGTCGGGCGCGGGCGGCCCAGATCGCGTACGCCGGATCCCGGTCGAGGTTGTGCCGGTCACGGTCGTAGCGGCGAGTGGTACGCGGATCCGCATGCCCCATCGCGTCCTGGACGTCCTCCAGCGGCACCCCCTCGGAGCGTGCCGTGGTGGCGAACGCGTGCCGCAGCGAGTGCGGGGAGAGCTTCGCCCAGGCCGGGATGCCCGCGAGTCGGGCCAGCCGGCGTACCAGGCGGAACACGGCGTGCCGGTCGAGTCGCCCACCGGTTCCGGTCACCAGCAGCGGCCCGGCGAGTTGCTCGACCGGAACCCGCTCGGCCGCCGCCCGGGTCCGCAGGTACGCGTCGACCGCGAACGCCGTACCCGGGGTGAGAGCCCGTCGCCGGGCCCGGCCTCCCTTGCCGATGAACCGGATGCTTCGGTGTCCGCGCTCGTACCCGAGGTCGCTGAGGTCCAGCGACACCAGTTCACCGACCCGTAGCCCGAGGTCGGCCAGGAACGCCAGCGCGACCCGGTTGCGGGCAGCGGTCGGGCCGGTGTCGGTCTCCGCCGCGGCGAGCAGCGCGTCCACCTCGTCCGGGGTCATGCCGACGGTGGCGGAGTGGTCCCGGCTGACCCGGGGGCGGTCGGCGCCGGAGACCGGGTTCGCCTCGACCGCCCGCAACCGAACCAGGAAGTCGTACCAGCTCGACAGTGCCGACAGCTTGCGGGCCACGGTCGCCGGGGTGAGCGGGCGACCGCTTCGGGGGTCCACGGTCGACTCCAGGTCGCGCGCGTAGGAGTTGACGTCGAGGAAGGTCACCCGCAGCGGGTCGAGGTCCCGTCCGGTGCACCAGCCGAGCCAACCGGTGATGTCCCGCCGGTACGCCGCCCGGGTGTGCTCGGAGAGCCGGCGGTTGCGCAACCACGCCTCGGTGAAGTCGAGCGGGCCGGTGGCCAGGGCGGCGCGGGCCGACGGACGCTGAGCGGGTGCGGCGGTGCGAGGCATGTGAAAAAGTTTCTCAGCCGGGTGGGTGTCCTCGTCCGAGGCGCGCCCTACCCAATCCAGATCGCCGTCCTGTCCGCGTCAGGGTCGGTCGGTCGCGCCGGCCGGGGCCAGGCAGGCGGACGATCCGTCGACGGGCGATTCGCACCCGGTGCCGGCCACCGCACCACCTGCTCCGAGCAGCCGTCGTGGCCCCGGCCCCTCCGCACCCATCCGGTCGTACGGGTTGACCAGCGGGCAGCGGTCCAGGGAGAGGCAGCCGCACCCGATGCAGTCGGTGAACTCGTTGCGCAACTGCTGGAGGTGACGCATCCGTCGGTCCAGTTCGTCCTGCCAGCACAGGGCCAGCCGCGCCCAGTCCTCCCGGGTGGGCGTACGGCTGCCGGGCAGCACGGCCAGCACCTCGGCGACCTTCGCCAGCGGGATGCCGACGCGCTGGGCGATCCGGATCAGCGCGACCCGACGCAGCGTGTCCCGCCGGTACCGACGCTGGTTTCCGGCCGTACGGCGACTGGTGATGAGGTTCTGCCGCTCGAAGAAGTGCAGTGCCGACACGCTCACACCGCTGCGGGCGGCGAGTTCGCCGACGGTGAGTTCACCGGCGATGGATTCACCCATGGTCGTGCCCCTTCCTTCCGTCGGCCTTGACCTTAACAAATGTTGAGGTCCTACCGTCCATCTTGTCGTCGACCGACGGCAGGACAGCGATCGAGGGAATGACACAGATGAACGTTGACGCGGCAATCACCTCCTCCCGGCCGCCGCTGCGGGTGGCGGTCATCATCGGCAGCAACCGGGAAGGCCGGTTCGGGCCGACCGCGGCCCGGTGGTTCGCCTCCCACGCGGAGCTTCGCGACGACCTGACCGTCGACCTCGTCGACCTGGCGGAAACTCCGCTGCCGACCGCGCTCACCAACAACCCGACGGCCGAACTGGCAGAGGTGCTGGGTGGCCTGACCAAGCGTCTCGACCTGGCCGACGCGTTTGTGGTGGTCACACCGGAGTACAACCACAGCTACCCGGCCTCGCTCAAGGCCGCGATCGACTGGCACTTCACCCAGTGGCAGGCCAAACCGGTCGGATTCGTCTCCTACGGCGGACTGTCCGGGGGACTGCGCGCGGTGGAGCACCTGCGGCAGGTCTTCGCCGAACTGCACGCCGTCACGGTGCGCGAGACGGTCAGTTTCCACGGCGCGTGGGCGCGGTTCGGCCCCGACGGTCAACCGAAGGATCCGGAAGCCTGCACCGCGGCGGCCACCGCCATGCTCGACCAGCTCCTCTGGTGGGGCGAGGCGCTGCGCGACGCCCGTACCCGTTCCCCCTACGCCGGTTGACCACTTCGGATGGGTCGGGGCCCGTATCGGGACCCGACCCATCTACCGATCTTTTACGTAAGTACGTAAACTCGAACCCATGGAGATCGAGGAGCGTGTCGCGGAGCTGGAACGTCGACTCGCCGCGCTCGAACGGACCGACCACCCCGCCACCCGTGTGGTGGAGGGCGACCTCTGGGCCCTCGACGGGCTCACCGCGATGCTCGCCGAGCACGACATCGCGCACGGCGGGGTGCTGTTCACCGGCAAGGTCCAGCTACCCACCGACGAGCACTACGCGTGGCAGTACGCCCGCCCGACCGACGCGCTGCTCGACGAGGACTGGTCGCAGGCCGCCGAGTCGTTTGCCGCGCTCGGCCATCCCGTGCGGATGCGCCTGCTGCACGAGATCCTCGGCGGCCGCCGCACAGCCGCCGAACTGGCCGCCCTCGAAGACCTCGGCACCACCGGCCAGATCTACCACCACCTGCGACAACTGACCGCCACCGGCTGGCTGCACACCGCCGCCCGGGGCCGCTACGAAGTGCCGCCCGGTCGGGTCGTGCCACTGCTGGTGATGCTGGCCGCCGCCCGACCGTGACCTCACACCGGGACAGGAGACGTACCGTGCGCAAGCTGTCGATGATCCTCTACCGCTGCTGCTGGGTGGCGTTCCTCGCGTTGCTCGTGGCCGGGTACTACCTCGACTTCTCCTGGCTCTGGGGCTGGCTACCGCTGGGCCTGGCCTTCGCGCTGCAACTCGCCGCGAACCGGCAACCCGCCGTCGCCGACGCCCGGCCCGTGGTCGAGGTCGACCCACCGGTCACCGGCCGCTGGTCCGCGCTCAACAGTCCCGCCGACCGGGTGCCCAGCCACGGCACCCGCGGCTACGGGCAGGCGTACGCGATCGACATCGTGGCCGAACCGGAGGACACCGCCCGACCCCGCTTCGGTTGGTGGCCGTTCGTACGCGGAAACCGGCACTTCCCGGCCTTCGGCACCCCGATCCTGGCCGTCGCGGACGCCACCGTCCTGTCCGCGGTCGACCACCACCGCGACCACCTCAGTCGCAACTCGTACCCGGCGCTGCTCTACCTGTTGGTCGAGTCGATCCTGCGGGACCTCTCCGGCCCGGGGCGGGTGTTCGGCAACCACGTCATCCTCGACCTCGGCGACGGCACCTACGCCGCGTACGCCCACCTGCGGCGTGACTCGCTCACGGTGCGCGCCGGGGACCGGGTCCACAGCGGTCATCTCCTGGCGCGGTGCGGGAACTCGGGCAACACCACCGAACCGCATCTGCACTTCCAGCTCATGGACGACCCGGATCTGGACGTCGCCCGTGGAGTGCCGTTCACCTGGCGCGGGATCGGCGTACCGGGCAACGGCGAGGTCTTCACCGTGGCGCAGACCGCGAACACGTGACCCGAACGCCCCCGCACCGCCTCCCCCGAAGAGGCGGTACGGGGGTGGACCGGATCAGGACCCGAGCAGGTTGTCGAGCTTGGTGAACGAGCTGTTCCAACCCTCGCGGGCCATGCCCTCGACCTCCTCGGTGTACGGACCCTGCCGCAACACGATCCGGGTCTTGTCGCCCTCGTCGTGAAACTCGAGCCGCATGTACATCGCGACGGGCTCCGCCTCGCCCGGTGTGGGGTCCCATTCCTCGGCACCGACCAGCAACTCGTTCTCGATCACCTCGGTGAACCGGGCGTCGACCGGCGAGGTCATGTTCGGGTCGTCGTCGCTGACCATCACCATCCGCTGGTGTCCACCCGTGCGGGCGTCGATGTCGATGGTGTCGCGCGGCACCGAGAAGCCCACCGGGCCGAACCACTGCGCGATCTGGTCGGGGTCGACGAACGCCTGGTAGACCAGTTCGCGGGGCGCGTCGAAGATCCGGGTGATGACCAGTTCCTTGTTGGCGACGGTGTTCGTCATGGTGCTTCCCCCTCGGGTGCGCGGTCGGTCTGCTGTGCCGACCGCTCTTGTTGGATGCGGCGCAGGTGCGCGTCGAGTCGATTGAAGTTGGCGTCCCAGAACTGCCGGTAGCGCTCCATCCATGCCGTCGCCTCCTGCAGGGGTTCGGCGTTCAGGCTGCTGGACCGCCATTGCGCCGCACGGCTGCGGGAGATGAGTCCGGCGTGCTCGAGCACCTTCAGGTGTCGCGAGATCGCCGGAAGGCTGATGGAGAACGGCTCGGCAAGCTCCGAGACGGTGGCGTCGCCCTCCGCGAGGCGGGTCAGGATCGCCCGCCGAGTGGGGTCCGCCAGCGCCGCGAAGATCACGCTGAGCCGGTCACTCGCCATGTTATTTAACCTCATTGATAATTAACTGATGTGTTAAACGTAGAGCGTGAGCCGTTGCCCGTCAAGCGACTCGCCCCGCTACCGGGACCGGATGCCGGGGATCGTGGCCAGGATCGACTCGGTCGTGCGCCAGAGTTCCGGCAGGAAACCGAGGACCTCCGCGGTTCGGCGGCGCAGGTCCGCACCCGTGGTCAGGCCGAGATCGGCGACCAGCTCCTCGAACGCCGGGGCGAGCGCGTCCCGCAGCCCCGGAGGTGCGTCGACGGCGAGGATCCGGTGGCAGCGGGCGAAGGTCACGGCAATCCAGAAGACCGCCTCCCGGTGGTCGCCACGCTCGACAAGCGCCCGACTGCCGTCGATGGCGACCGGTCGGGCCGCGGTCGTGATGTCGGCACTGAAGAAGAACGGTGTACGGGACACCTCGGCGGTCGCGTCGAAGGTGTGGGCGAGCCGGCGCAGGTGGTACGCCACCCGGCCACCGGTCATCCGGGCGCACCCGAGCAGTTCCAGCAGGTCGGGATAACGATCGAGGTGGCCGTGGTCGGCGAGCACACCCCGGGCCGCCAGGTAACGCAGCCGTACGGTCGGATTGCGCAACGCCGCGACGAGCAGCACCTGCGTGGTCACGCTGGCGGGGAACATCCAGGCCAGCACCCGTTCGTGCAGCGGCGCCGACACGTCGACGGCAGCCAGTCCGGTCTCGATCCTGCGGCTGGCGTGCTCGCATCGGGCGCGTACCCAGGTGGGCTCGGCGAAGCTCGCCGACACCAGTGACCGCAGCCGGCCCAGAATCCCGGTGGGGTCGGCGATGATCGTGTCGGTACGGAAGCTGCTGGCCAGGTAGAACGTCGCCAGTACCCGCTCGGGCGGGTCGAACTCGTCCCGGGACAGGTGGGTGACCTCCAGCAGCACGCCACGATGACGAAACTTGCCCAGCTTGAGCGCGGGCGGTTCCCCCTCCATGACCACGACGACGTCGACGTCGGAGGTCGGCGGCAACTCGGCGTCGGCCGGCAGCCAGGTCGTCGAGCCGCTGAAGAAGGCCCCGACGAACCCGGCCTCGTCGCGAGCGTGCAGCGACACCCAGTCCGTGGCTACCGCCCGCGCCCACCCGACCCGCACACCACCATCGTCGGGCATCCACCCGAAGCCCGCGAGCGGGGCCGGATCAGCCGTCCGACCGCCGGTTGTGGTGGTCGAGGACCCGGGCCAACAGCCGGGCCAGTTGCGCACGCTCGTCCGGCGAGAGGGGAGCGAGCAGGTCGTCCTGGATCCGGGTCACCTGCTTGTCCAACAGCCGGAGCTGCCGTCGTCCGTCCGGGGTGATGGTGATGACGTTGCGTCGCCGATCGGTCGGGTCCGGTGCGCGCTCGACCAGGTGCCGTTCGGCGAGTTCGTTGATTGTGGCCACCATGTCGCTGAGATGAATGCCGCTGCGGCGGCCCAGCGCGGCCTGGCTCGCCGGGCCGTACTCGTCGAGCGTCGCGAGCAGGCGGTAGTGGTAGCCGCGGGCGTGTACGGCGGTGAAGCCCTCACTGACCAGACGGTGGGCGTGTGTGGCGGTCTGGGTCATCAGCCAGCTCGGCAGGGTGGTGAGCCGGGCCGGCGGCGCGTCGTCGGACGGCGTCTCCATGTGGGCAGCCTAACAAATTTCATTGGTGCGACTAACGGTACGACGCCGACCCGCCCGATTATCGTTAGTTACACCAACGTTAGTCCGCCGAACGATTCTCGCCGTGCCGATGGACGTAGGCCGGCGACGCAGAGCAGCAGGAGAGGAAAACGACCATGATCGAGCCCTTCCGCCTCGACATCCCACAGGCCGACCTGGACGACCTCGGCGCCCGGCTGACCCGTACCCGATGGCCCGACGAACTCCCCGACGTCGGCTGGGACTACGGCATTCCACTGCACCGGGTACGGGAGCTGGCCGAGCACTGGCGCACCGGGTACGACTGGCGCCGGCACGAGGCCGAACTGAACCGGTACCCGCAGTTCACCACCGAGATCGACGGGCAGAACATCCACTTCCTGCACGTACGCTCCACGGACCCGAAGGCGCTTCCGCTGATCCTGACCCACGGCTGGCCCGGTTCCATCGTGGAGTTTCTCGACGTGATCGGTCCGCTCTCCGAACAGTTCCACCTGGTCATCCCGTCGATTCCCGGCTTCGGCCTATCCGGTCCGACCCGGGAAACCGGCTGGGACGTACACCGGGTCGCCCGCGCGTGGGCGACCCTGATGCACCGACTCGGTTACCACCGGTACGGCGCCCAGGGCGGGGACTGGGGATCGGCTGTCTCCCGCGCCCTCGGTGCGATCGCCCCCGACCGGGTCGTCGGGGTGCACCTCAACTACCTGCCCACACCGCCACCCCCGGACGGCACGGGAGAGCAGCACCTGACCGATCGGGACCGCGACCGGCTGGCCCGGATCAAGCAGTTCGTGGCCCAACGCCCCGGCTACATGGTGCTGCAGGCCACCCGGCCGCAGACCCTGGCGTACGCGCTGACCGACTCCCCGGTCGGGCAACTCGCCTGGATCGCCGAGAAGTTCACCGAGTGGATCGACCCACGCTCCACGATCACCGACGATCGCATCCTCACCAACGTCATGCTCTACTGGCTCACCGGCACCGCCGGGTCCTCGGCGCGACTGACCCGGGAGAGCGCGTTCGGCGGCCCCCTGCCCTGCCCGCCGCCGGTGGGGGTGGCCGTCTTCGCCCACGACATCACCCTGTCCGTACGCCCTCTCGCGGAGCGGACGTACACCGTGACGCACTGGAGCGAGTTCGACCGGGGCGGACACTTCGCCGCACTCGAGGTGCCGGACCTGTTCGCCGCCGACGTACGCCTGTTCTTCGAAGGCAGGTGAGCCGACTCCCTAGTGGAGCCGACCCTGTGGGCGCAGTGATCGTCAGCATCCGTCGAGCCCCGCTGGAGCCGTCCCGACCCGTTCGAGAGCTTGTCGGCGCTGCCAGGTCGACAAGCTCTCGAACGGCGTCCATTGCGGACAGGCTCGGCGACGACGACGCGGTATGTGCGGGCGCCTCCGCTCGACGAGCCAGACCTCGCTAGGATCCGCACGGAAGAGCGGGAGGGTCGGATGCAACCGGACAGTCCATACCAGTTGATCGAGGCACTGGGGTCGTCTGAGGTGGGCACTGTCTGGTCGGCCCTCGACCAGGTGGGCAGACCCGTCACCGTGGTGATTCTCGATGCCCGGGTCGCGACCGACCAGCGGTGGCGGGAAGCCTTCGCCACCGCGGTGAACGCGTTGGCGAGTTCGCAGGCGGGCGGGGCCCGGGTCTTCTCCGCTGATTTCGCGGCTTCCGCCCCATGGGCTGCTTTCGCCGCGGACGACGGCCCCGGTGCGGAGCGGGTCTTGCTGGCACTCGGTGTGGAGTACCACCCCGTACCACCTGACCTGCACGATGACGTCCCGTCGCGGACCGGGAAGTCGGAGGTGGGACACCCGCAACCGGCGGCCACCGACGGCACCCCGACCGTTCCCCTCGGGCTGCCCGGTGCCGGCGGGAACCCGCGTCCCGATGTCGCTGTCGAGCAAACCTCCCCGGCCGAGTCCCCGCCGAGCGTCGAGGACGAGCCGCCGACAGAGGTCATGCCGCGGATCGACCCGTGGTCCACCCCGCCGCAGCAGGTGTCGCCACCACCGGCGGCACCCGCGCCCCCGCAGACGTACACCCCGCCAGCACAACCAGTGCCGCAGCCGATCTCGGTGCCGCCGCAGCCGACGTCGGGGCAACCGTACCCGGTATCGGGGCCGCCGCAGCCGACGTCCGGGCAGCCATATCCGGTGTCAGGACCACCACAGCCGACGTCCGCACAGCCATATCCGGTGTCGGGGCCACCGCAGCCGACGTCCGGGCAGCCGTACCCGGTGTCGGGACCGCCGCAGCCGACGTCGGGACAGCCGTACCCGGTGTCGGGACCGCCGCAGCCGACGTCGCCCGGGCCCATGCCACCGGCCGGCCCACTGCCGCCGGCCGGTCCCTATTCCTACGGGCCCGTTCACGCGGACGGGCGCCGCATCGCGGCGTCCGACGCTCCCCCGCCGACGCGTCGCCGCAACTCCCGGCTGCTCGCGATCGTCGCCGTCACCGTCGCCGTCCTTGCCGGCACCTTCATCGCCGTGCAGACCTGGCCGGAGAGCAAAGCACCGCTCAGCCAGCCGACCAGTGCTCCCCCGTCGACGCCGGTGCTGGCATCACCGCCCATCCGGCCGGGTCTGGAACCACCGAGACCGGGAAACTGGCCTGCGGGATGGCCGCAGTTCGACCAGACGAGCCGGGTCCAGACGCTCAAGCTCGACGGGCTCGGCTTCGACCTGACCGTGCCGTCGACCTGGGACTGCGTCCCGGACAGCAGCGCTCAGGGATTCGTCAGGTACAACTGCGGCACCACCCACGTCGACGGCGGACAGATCGGCGGCGAGCTGATCGTGCGCGACTGCCCCAAGCCCTGCGACGAGGCACGTCGGACCACGATGCGTCAGGCCGAGGAGGCGTGGGGCCAGCAGTGGCGCTACGGCGGCGAATACACCACGCTGGCCGAGACACTGAATCTCAACAACGAGCAGCGTTATGGCCTCGCCGTGATCGGCTACTGGCGGAGCGCGCCGGGTGGGACCGTCGACCGGCAGCTCGTACTTCGGATGGCCGCGCCGAAGGACTGGGTGGACGAGGTGCGCCGGGTTGCAAACGGCGTACGGACGGCTGCGGCCATCTAAACCCGACTGATCGCCGCACAGCCGACCGTGAATGCCTATGATGGGCGCCGCCCCCGCCACCGCTCCGGTGTGGTGCGACGGCGTCCCCAACCGTAACCGTCGTCAGCCGTCCCGGACCAACATCCGGTCAGCCCCTGATCCAACGCATGGAGTCCGTGATGTCGAACGACACGGTGGCCGACCCGGTCGACACCGGGCGTCCTCAAAGGTCCCGGCTTGCGGCAGGCCGGGCTCTGCTCGCCCTGGCGTTGTCCGACCCGAGGCAGAACGTCACCACCGCCCTGCTGGTGGTCACGCTCGGCCTGGTGCCGGTCGCGCTGCTTCCGGCCGAGAGCCCGATCTACTCCGGAATCGCGAACGCGACGCCGACCGTGTACACCTTCACGCTCACGATCGCCCTGTCCTGCCTGCTGATGGCCCTGCTGGCAGGCCGCTCTCTGCGTACCGGTCTGCTGCCCTGGGCACCCTTCCTGCTCTGGCTGCTCACGCTCACTCTCACCACCTGGGACTGGTCGCCCCGGACCGGGTCCGGGCTGCTGCACCTGTGCCTGGGGGCGGTCGTGTTCGCCATCGGCGTCGCAGCCCAACGCCAGGACCGGGGCGGATCCGCACTGTCCTGGGTGTTCGCCGGCGTCGCCTGGGTCCAGCTCGGCGCGATCCTGGCCGCCATCCTCGGCTTTCCGCTCCGGGAGGTCACCGGAGCCCAGGCACTGGACGTGCTCGGTCGTGCGACCGGCCTGACCAGCCACCCGGGCGAACTGTCGAAGCTGCTCTTCTTCTGCGGGCTCTGCGTGCTCACGCTGCCCCAACGAACCGCCCGGGAACGGTGGGCGGTGTGGCTCACGCTGGGTGCCGTACTCATCGGGGTCTCCCTCACCCAGAGCCGCTCCGTTCTCGTCGCCATCATGGCGATGATCCTCATCTCCGTACTCCTGGAACTCGCCGCCGGAAAGTGGCAGCGGAAGCACTTCGTGATCATCGGGATCACCCTCGCCCTCGGCCTGGCGTCACTGCCATGGCTGATCGACCGCTTCATGGCGGACCCGACCGGCGGAGCCCGGCCACAGATCACCCAGATTGCCCTGTCGACCATCCGGGACCACCCATGGGCGGGCGTCGGTCCCAACGGGTACGTCGCCGTGGTCGGCGCCACCGACCGGCTCACCGAGACCGGCGTACCGGTGCACAACATCTTCCTGTTGAGTACCGCCGAACTCGGCATCCTGGGTGCTCTTCTGCTCTGGCTGCCGTTCGCGGCAGTGTCCGTCCGGGCGATCCGGCACGTCCGGCGCAGCCGGGGATCGGACCAGACCGCCCGTGTCCTCGTCAGCGCGCTCCCCGGCATCGTGCTCATGGGCATGACCGGCTGGGGCCTGCTCCAGGGTCCCTACTTCCTGACCTTCGCACTGGTCATGGGGTATTTCGGTGCCCGCATCGGTGACCCGCATGCCAACGGTGCCGATGGCCGCGGCTGAGGTCGACGCGCCGCAGCGGCGGCGTACATCCCTGACGGTGGCCTCCGGTCTGCTCGGCGTCTCCACCATCGCCAGCCGGTTGACCACCCTGGTGGCAATGGCGCTGCTGGCCAGGGGCGCCGGCACCGAGGCAGTGGGCTACTACGGACTCGCGACCCTGATCGCCTCGTTCACCGCCGCCGGGCTCTCCGTCGGGCTCCCGACGTACCTGACCCGGGACTTCGCGGCCGGACTGGTCTCGGCGCCGCAGGTCGCCCGGATCCACTGCGGTCGACTCGTCACCCTGCTGCTGGCCGCCGTCGTGGCCTATCCCGTCGCCGGTGGTCTCCTGCCCGGTCTGATCCAGCTCGGCTTCTTCCTCTTCTTTGCCGCCAGCCTCCTGGAGCAGTGGAACGAAACGGCCTGGGTCCTGGTCCGGGGCACCCGTTCCGCCTGGCTGGAACCACTCACGAACTCCGCCACCGGCGTGCTGCTCATCGTCGCCTGCTCGGCCGAGACGTGGTTGGGCGACGGCCTCGCATTCGGCGAGGCGGCCGGCTATTTCGTCGCGGCCTCCGTGCTCCGGTCCGCGATGGCGTTCATCGTCGTCGGTATGTGGCGCCAGGTCCGGTCGCCCGGCCGGGTCGACCCGATGACCCAACTCCGGCGGTCGCTGCCCTACTTCGCATCCGACCTGCTCGGTCTTCTCTACTTCCGCGGTGACGTGTTCATCCTGGCGATGTTCGTCGCAGCGAGCGAGGTCGGCGAGTACGTCTCGGCGGCGGCCATCATCGGCCCCGCCGTGCAGGTCGCAGCATCGATGGGGCTCGGCGCGGTCGCGTACGCGGCGCCGCGCCTGCTGTCCGATCGTTCGCCGTCGGACGACCCGGTCACCATCTTCCGGTTCTTCCGGATCTCCGGGCAGGCCGCAGCCGGCCTGATCTGCCTTGCCCTGCCGGTCGGGGTGGTGGTGCTGTTCGGCGGGGAAGGTGACGACATCCTCGCGCTCGCGACGATCCTCACCCTGTTCCTGGCGCTACGGTTCGCCAACTTCGGGCTCTCCGCCATGCTGCTCGCGCACGGTCGGGCCACCAGTCGCCTGCTGGTGCTGGTGGTGAGCCTCGGCGGCAACGTCGTGCTGAACCTCGCCCTGGACGGCAGGTACGGCGCACACGGTGCGGCCTGGGCGACGGTGTTGACCGAGTTGATCGTGGCGGGATCGCTGCTCTGGTTCCTCCGGATCCGGGCCCTGGTACGGCCAGTCCTGGTCTCGGCCGCCGGTGTGGCGGTTGCCGCGGCGGCGCTGATCGGCGCCCGGGCCGCGGTGGAGCCGGCGCTGGCCACGATGGTCCCCGGCGGTTGCCTGCTGGCCCTGGCCGCGCTGGGGCTTCTCCGTCAGCGACGGGCCGCCCGACGGACAGTGGATCCGGCCGGTGCGGAGAACGACGAACAGCACACTGCGGACCCGCAACGAAGGGCGACAGCCAGGTGAGAATTGGAATCGCGGGATGGTTCGGCTCCGACAACCTCGGCGACGAGATTCTCCTGCACACGCTCGTATCCTGTGTGCGCTCGGTGGACGAGAGCGCGTCGTTCGTGGTCTTCTCCCCCAACCCGGACCGGGTAGCCGCACTGCACCGCGTCGACGCAGAAAGGATGCCGACGCTGCGCGCCCGTGGTGCCGTGGGACGCCAGGGCACGGCGCAGCGGGCGATCCGGGACTGCGACATTCTCTTCCTCGGCCCGGGGACGGTGTTCCAGGAGCGGTCGCCCAACCTGCCGTGGCCAGGCACTCTGCCGCTGTTCGCCCGGATCGTGGGAATGGCCCGGCTGGCCCGCACGCCGGTGGCCCCGGTCGGGGTGGGTGTTCGGGAGGGAGGCACGCCAGCCGGCCGGCGGTTGCTGCGGGTGATCGGTGCCGCGTCCGTGGCGATAGGCGTACGTGACCAGCGCAGCGGATCCTACTTCGGCGCCAGGGCGCAGGTGATCGGTGACGTGGCCTACGCGCTGCCGATACCCGACACGCAGCCAGCGGCAGCCGTTGAGGAGGCGGCCGGTTCCGCGCGACCCACCTTCGCGCTGTCGATGCGGCCGCTCGCCCCGGACACCGAGGCCGGGCTGCTGCTGTCCATCGGCGGCTGCCTGGATCGGCTCCAAGCCGACGGCTGGACCGGCGACTTCCTACCGATGGCGTTCGGCCAGGACGCCCAGGGAGAGGACGACCGGGACATCTACCGCCGCGCCTTCGGCAACGTACTCGGCCTGGCCGGCAACCCGCTGAACGACCGGGAAGGGACCACGCTCGCCGGGGCGCTCGACGGGTGGCTGACCGCGCTCGCCGGATATCGGCTCGTCATCGGCACCCGGCTGCACGCCGCGGTGATGGCCGTGGCGCTCGGGGTGCCCACGGTGGCGATCGCCTACGAACGGAAGGTGCACGACGCGTTCGTCGATCTCGGGCTCGGGCGGTTCGTGGTCGGGCCGGACGTCGATGCCGAAACCCTGCACCGAACGGCGACGGCGGCCGCCGGTTCACCCGCCGAGTTCCGGGAGGCGGCCGGCCGGGTCGCACGCCAGGGCAGGATCGCACGGGAGTTCGTCACCGCCACCCTGAAAGGGCTGGGTTGATGCGGGTCCTGCTGCTGACCCCGTACGCACCGGACCTGAGCCAGCCGCACGCGGCGGCGGACACGATCGCGAGGCTGGTCCCCCGACTGGCCGAGAAGACCGACCTTTTCGTGTACTCACCGCAGCACCGGTCCGCGACAGCGGCGGCGTCGGCCGGGGAACGCAACTACACGCTGGTGGAGTCGACGGTCCAGGCCGGACCGGGTCGGCTGGACCGATTCGGTCGGCGGCCGGGTTGGCTGCGGCAGGCCTGGCCGCTGCGGGCGACCCGGGAGGCCGTGGAGCTGATCAGCCGGCTGCGGCCCGACGTCGTGCACGCGGAGTACCTGCAGAGCGCGGAGGCGCTCGCCGACCGGCGGAACTCGGTACTCGGACTGCACGACATCACGGAGAACGTGATGCGGGAGTCCTACCGGGCCGCCGCCGGCGGGGTCGAACGCGCGTACCGGCTGGCGGAGCTGCGTCGTACCAGCCTGTTCGAACGGGCGGCGATTCGCCGCGCCGGCGCGGTCCTGACCCTCGCCGACGCCGACTTCGCGGTCGCGTCCCGGTACAACCCGAACGTGGTCCTCGCCCGTCCCGGTGTCGACCTCGGCTCGGTGTGCTGGGCGCCGCCGACGGACCTCCGGCGGCCGCGGCTGGTCTTCGCGGGGGCGATGTGGCGACGGGCGAACGTGCTCGTGGCGCAGCACCTGGCACGGGAGGTGATGCCGATCGTCTGGCAGACCCTGCCCGCCGCCGAGCTCAGGATCGTCGGGGCGCAGCCGCCACCGGACGTGCTCGCCCTCGCCGACCGGGACAGCCGGTTCGTCGTCACCGGCACCGTGCCGGACCTCCGCACGGAAATGTTGGCCGCGCACGCGGTTGTCGTGCCGTCGATCGTCGGCGGCGGGGTGTTGATGAAGGTGGTGCACGCGATGGCCCTGGGCTGCCCGGTGATCACGTCACCCGGACCGGCGGCGTCGGTCCGGGGGGACGCGACCAACCTGTTCGTCGCCTCTACCCCCGAGCAGATCGCCGCCGCCGTCGCCACAGCCGTCGGATCACCGGACGAGGCGGTGGCGCGCGGGCACCGGGCGCGGGCGCACATCGCCCGGCTCTTCCGGTGGGACGATACGGTTCTCCGCTACCTGGACGCGTACGAGATCGCGAGCGCCCGGTGAGGGTCGCCGCGATTGTCGTCGCGTACAACTCGGCCCGTGAGCTGCCGGAAAGCCTCGGTTGCCTGGCTGCGCTCCCGCTCGCACGGATCGTGGTGGCGGACAACTCGTCCACGGACGACAGCGCGGAGGTCGCCGCGCGGTACACCCCGCACGTCCAGGCGATGCCGAACGCGGGGTTCGGCGCGTCGATCAACGTTGCCGCCGGTACCGCGCCGGATGTCGACGCGTACTTTCTACTCAATCCGGACTGCCGCCTGTCCGGGCCGGACTTCGCGGCCCTGGTCGACGCGCTCGACGACGACCAACGGCTCGGCGCGGTCGCGCCGCAGATGCGTTATCCGAACGGGCGGTACGGCATCTCCTCCGGACCGGAGCCGAGCATCGCCAAGGAGTGGCTCGCGGCGCTGCGGGCCGACCACCTGGTGCCCGGCCGGCTCAAGAGTTTCCTGGCCCGCTCGGCACTGCTCCGGTCGAAGGTGCCGATGCTCGGCTACCTGGCCGTCGGGCCGACACCGGAAACCCGCCCCGCCGCCTGGGTGTCGGGATTCTGCATGCTCGTACGGGCCGAGGCGTTCCGGGACGTCGGAGGCTTCGACCCCGACTTCTTCCTCTACTTCGAGGATGTCGATATCTGCCGGCGCCTGCGCGGGCGCGGTTGGCAGGTCGCCTCGGTGGGGACGAGCGTGGCCGACCACAAGGAGAGCACCAGTACGGCCGCGGTCGGTAAACGACGACTGTACCGGTCGGGCATGAACGTCTATTTTTCCAAGCACGGCACATGGCGCCAGCGGTTGCTTGCGCGAGCCCTGGGGAGGCTTCCAATATGAAGATCCTGTTCGTGGCGCCCTGGGTGCCGTCGCAACTGCGACCGCGTAGCCTCGCCCTGCTGCAGATGCTCGCGGCGGACCACGAGGTGCGCTTCCTGTCCCTGGTGCACGACGAGGCGGAGGCCCGGCTCGCGGACGACCTACCGGTCCTCGATCGAACCCTCGTCCCCAACCCCCGGCAGGGTGCCATTGGCCGGAGCCTGCACGCCCTGGCCACCGGGCGGTCGCTGCAACACGGATATGCGAGCCCTCGCGCCCTGACCGTCGCACTCGAGGAGATCATCGCCGACTGGCGGCCCGACGTGGTCCACCTCAACGTCTTCCGGACCGTCCACCTTGTCGAGGCGTGTGGCCGTACGCCGGTCATCGTCGACCTGGACGAGTTCCGCAGCGAATACTACGAACAACTCGCCTCCCACGGCCCGAACATCCCCTGGCGGACGCTCGGTCTGGTGGAGTCCCGGCGAATGCGGGCTCGCGAGGACGACCTGGTGCGGATGGGCGTACCGATGATGCTCTCGGCCCCACCGGAGTACGGGGAGCAGCGGCCCAACACCTACCTCGTCCGCAGTCCGTACGACTATCCGGCTGACGTGTCACCTTCGGGAACCGCGGCCCAGCCTGCGTCGACGAGCGACGCGCGGAAGGCGCCGGTCGTGCTGTTCGTCGGGCGGCTCAGCTACGAGGCCAACGTGTCCGGCCTGCTGTGGTTCGTGCACGAGTGCTGGGACGGTATCCGGCAGCAGGTCCCGGACGTCCGACTCAGGATCGTCGGTTCGGAGCCGCCCCGAGTGGTGCGCTCACTGGTCGGGGACGGGATCGAGCTCTACCCGGATGCCCCCGAGATCGAGCCGCACTACGCGGCGGCCTCGGTGGCGATCGCGCCGATCTTCCGGGGAACCGGGGTCCAGATGAAACTGATCCAGTCCCTGGCGGCGGGTGTGCCGACGGTCACGACCGTAACGGTGGCCGACCGGGCCGGAGTACGCGACGGCGTACACGTCCGGGTCGCGGACGACCGGCAGGGCTGGGTGGACGCGACGACCAGCCTGCTGAACCGGGAGCCCGGTACGGAACAGTTGGCCGCCGAGGGTCGGGAGTGGGCGGTGGCGCACCACAGTTGGGCGGCCGTACGGCGGCAGCTCGACGTCGCGTACGCCGCGGTGGCGGGCGACCGGTTCACCAGACGCTGAGACACGTCGGCGGCCGGCTCCGCCCACCACGACCGCCTCGATGGCGGCGCCGGCCGTCGCATATATTGGCAGCCATGCCCGACGACGTCGCGTTGCTGCTGCGACGGGCCGGTTTCGGTCCGTCGGCGGCGGAACTGGATGCGGCGCGCAAGGCCGGCTACCAGGCCACTGTCAACGCGCTGACGTCGCCGACCGGACCGGACCTCGGTGCGACCAGTGCGCCGATTCCCGACCTGGGCCCGGACCCGTACGCCAACCTGACCGACCCGACGTCGGCGCAGCGGGTTACCGCCGACGAGCGACGCCGGCAGCAGACGCTGGCGATCACACAGTGGTGGCTGGACCGGCTCGCCGTCGCCGATCACCAGGCGACAGAGAAGCTGATTTTCTTCTGGCACGGCCACTGGGCCACGTCCGTCAAAAAGGTCATCCGTGCCCAGTTGATGCTGACGCAGCACCGGACGCTGCGCACCTCTCTCGACTTCTCACTGATGGCGCACCGGATGGTGACCGACCCGGCGCTGATCTACTGGCTTGACGGCCAGCTCAACACGAGGTCGGCGCCGAACGAGAACCTCGGTCGCGAGCTGATGGAGCTCTTCACCCTCGGCATCGGGAACTACAGCGAGCGGGACGTGAAGGAGGCCGGCCGTGCGCTGACCGGCTGGAAAATCGACTACGACGCCGCCCGGACGTACTTCAACCCACCGTCGCACGACGCCGGAGAGAAGACCATCCTCGGCGTCGCCAGGAACTTCGACGCGCACTCCCTGGTGGACTTCCTGCTGTCGCACCCGCAGTGCCGCCGCTTCGTCGCCGCCCGGCTCTGGCACCGGTACGCCTCCTCGACCGAGCCGATTCCGGGCCCGACGCTGGACCGCATGGCCGCAGCCTTCCCCGACTCGGTGGCCATGCTCCGGACACTCCTGACGGACGAGGCCTTCCCCGGCACCCGTGGCAACCTGGTGAAGCAGCCGGTGGAGTGGCTCGTCGGTGCGACCCGACAACTGGGGCTGCGGCCGGGGAGCCTCCCGCCGGCGATCGTGGAGCAGGTCATCTACGGGATGGAGCGACTGGGCCAGGTGCCGTTCGCACCGCCGAGCGTCGCCGGCTGGCCCGCCGGATCGTCCTGGCTGACGGCCGGCGCCGCGCACGTACGGCTCAGCCTCGCCGGCAAACTCGCCCAGTTGGCCGAGGCCGGACCGATCACCGTGGAGGGGTTGGCGCAGCTGCTCGCCATCGACACCTGGACCAACCGGACCTACTCGGCACTGACGGAGACGTCCGACCCGCGCCACCTGCTGACCCTCGGGTTGGCCAGCCCGGAGTACCTGGTGACCTGACATGGACCCGGTGACTCGACGAAAATTCCTGCTCGCCTCCGGAGTGGTCGGCGCGGGCGCGATCGCCGCCGGCGCGACCGGTCTCGGCCTCGCGGAACTGCTCGCCACGGCCCCGGACGCCGCCCCGCAGGACGACGCCGCCGGCACACTGGTCATGGTCACGCTGTACGGCGGCAACGACGGCCTGAACACGGTCGTCCCGTACGCGGACCCGGCGTACCACTCGCTGCGACCCGAGCTGGCGTATCCGGCGGACAAGGTGCTCCACCTCGACGACGCGCTGGGGCTCAATCCCATGCTGGCGGGGCTGCGTGGACTCTGGGACGAGAGGCGGCTCGCCGTCGTCCTCGGCGTCGGCTACCCGAACCCGGACCGCAGCCACTTCCAGTCGATGGACATCTGGCAGACCGCCGCCCCGGCCGGACCGGTCGAGACCGGTTGGATCGGTCGCTGGCTGGACAGCGTGAACGCCGCGCCGGAGACCGCCGTCAGCTTCGAGTCCGTACTCCCACCCCTGCTCGTCGGCAAGACCCGGGCGGGCTCGTGTGTGAGCACCGGCGGGCTGCGGCTGCCGGCCGGGATCACTCCCGAGATGGTCGCCGCGCTGGGGCGCGGTGCGCCGGGCGAGTCCGTGGCGCAGGCGCGGGTCGCCGGCGCGTACGCCGATCTGCTCAAGATCGATCAACTGACCCGGGAGGCCGAGCGAGCGGCGAACACGGCTGGCGCGGATCCCGGACCGGGTGTCACCGCCACCGGCACCGGCGGCGACAACTCGCTCGACGCGCAACTCTCCCTGGTCGCCACGTGCGTCGAGGCCCGGGTACCCACCCGGGTCTACTCGGTCAGTCTCGGCGGTTTCGACACCCACGCAGAGGAACGGGCCGGGCACGAGAGGCTGCTGCGCCAACTCGACGCCGCGCTCACCACGTTCGTGACCCGGATGTCGAGGACCGAGGCTGGTCAGCGGGTGACGGTGGTCGTCTACAGCGAGTTCGGGCGTCGGGTCCGGGCGAACGCCTCCGACGGCACCGACCACGGCACCGCCGGTCCGGTCTTCGTACTGGGCCCACGGGTGGCGGGCGGGTTCTACGGTGAGCAGCCGCCGCTGACCGACCTCGACGACGGCGACCTCAAGGCGACCGTCGACTTCCGGGACGTCTTCGGTACGGTCATCGCCTCGGTGCTGCGAGCTGATCCGGGCCGCTACCTCGACCACTACGAGGCACGCCCCCTCCCGCTGTTACCGGCCGAGTAGGGCCCCGGCCGGGGTCCGTTCCGCACCGCGGCGCGCTACCTCGTCGCCACCAGGAGGTCGTCGAGGACCAGCGTGCGCAGGTCGTCGCGGGACGGCATCCGACCGAGCGCCCGCAACCGCCCCGACTGTGCCTTCCGCATGCCCTCCAGCAGTTTGCGTGCCTCCCGGGCGTTGCCGAAGTTCCGATCGCGTTCGATCTGTCCGAACCACTCCAGCAGGGCGTCGCTGAGCCCCGGCCCCAGCACGTAGTCGTCGTTGCGGGTGATCCGGTTGACGATCAGCACCAGCTCGTCGGGATCGTAGTTCTCGAACTCCAGGGTCTTGGCGAACCGGGAGCCGAGGCCGGCGTTGGCGTTCAGGAAGTCCCGCATCTCGTCGGTGTAGCCGGCCACGATGACCGCGACCTCGTCGCGGCGGTCCTCCATCAACTTCACGATCGTGTCGATGGCCTCCTGGCCGAAGTCCGCGCTCGCACCCGCGGACCGGGAGAGGGTGTACGCCTCGTCGATGAAGAGCACCCCACCGAGCGCCTCCTCGAACACCGAGGTCGTCTTCTCCGCGGTGTGTCCGATGTACTGACCCACCAGGTCACGCCGGGAAACCTCTCTGAACTGGCCGTTCGGCAGCACCCCGAGCGCCTTCAGCAGTTGCCCGTAGAGCCGGGCAATGGTGGTCTTCCCGGTCCCGGGGGCGCCGGTGAAGACCAGGTGGTGGCTTGCCGCGCCGACCGCCAGCCCGGCGCTGCGCCGCCATTCGTTCACCTGGATCTCGTCGATGAGGGCACGAACCTCACCCTTGACGCCGGCCAGCCCGATCATCGAGTCGAGTTCGGCGAGGAGCTTGTCGACCTCCGCGGTGTCCTGCTGGGTGGCGCCCTCGATCGCCCCGATCCCGACCTTCGGCCGGTGCAGGCCATCGTCGACCGGCCGGATCGTCGGCGTGGCGCCCTCCTCGACCTGGATGCCGGGGGCCGCGGTGTTCTCCACCCGGGTGCCCTCGACCACGCCGCCGCAGCCCCGGTCGAACCTGATTCCGACGCCCTGTGTGTCGTGCACCCAACTGTCCATGATGCTGGGTGAACTCTGGTGCGCCACCGAGATACCGACATCCCCTGCCCCGGAGATGTCGCACCGCTCGATCGTCGGCCGACCGGCCTGGTAGACGTAGACGCCGCGGAAGCCGCAGCCGGCCACGGTCGAGTTACGGATCGTCGGGTTCGCTCCCAGTCGGACGATGATTGCGTCGTCGGCGATGTCCCGGATCTCGCACTTGTCGAGAACCCCGCCGGCATCCTCGATCACGAAGCCGTACTGGCCGCCGGAGACCTTCACGTCGGTGGCCGTCAGATCGACGCCGTCGCCGGCGCTGACGGCGGCCGCGTAGCCGGCACTGACCTCGCACCTCTCCACCGTCAGCCGGCCGCCCGACGCCCGCACCGTCGGATAGTCGGCGGACTTCAGGACCAGGCCGCGCAGGGTCACCTCGCCGCCCTGACAGTCGACCGCAGATCCGTCGGCGCCGGTGGCGTCGATGGTCACCGAGCCGGTCTCCTTCGCCACCACCAGACTCAACCGCCGTCCGGCCAGCCGGACGCTTTCCGGATAGACGCCCGGTTCGATGGAGATCACCGTGCCGTCGGTCGCGACCTCGAGGGCGTCCTGGATGGTCGGATAGGCCCCCGATCGCTGTGACGAAACGGTCAGTATCCGGGCCATGGCTCCCCTACACCTCGATCAGGGTGGACGTGCTGGTCCTGGCCTGCCGGCCTCCCCGTCCGCCTCGATGGATCGTACCGACCCGAGCGTCGATTCCCGCAACGGGCCGTGGTCCCGGGCCCTGGCGGGATCACGTGCACCGGCACGCGCCGGACGCGACGTGGTAGGAACATCCACACCGGGCACCGGTACGGGACCAACGGCGGGGATGGCGGCACGCACGTCGATCCTATGATGGTGGGACGCCCTACGCGGGCGGCGAACCAGTCAGGGGGAGCTGAATCGCATGAGCGCGTCGCCGCAGACCCAGCCGCCGGGCACCCGCGAGCCGCGGGCCGGATTTCCGCAACGGACGGCTACCGGCGTCCCGGTCGGCGGCGGCACACCATCGAGCCCGGACACGCCGGAGCGATCCGAACCGGCTTTCCTGCTGCCCCGCCGTCGTCCCGGCCGGCTGGGGCCCCTCCACGTCTCCCAGCTTCTGATCGCCGAGGCGGTGGTCATCGCGATCCTCGCCGCGTTCACCGGCGGGGTGCTGCCGGCGGTCGTGGGTGGGGTGGTCGGGGCAGGACTGCTCCTGCTGGCGCTGGGTCGCGATCGCGGCCGGTGGTGGCTGGAGAAACGGCTGATGATGTGGCGGTACCGGCGTCGGCAGCGGGACACCGCCGGCGTACCGGCGGCCGACGATCCCCGCCTGGCGGCGCTGCGCGTACTGGCACCGGGGCTGACGGTGGAGAACGTGACGGTGGCCGGCGGCACCCCGGTCGGTGTCGCCCGTGACGACGCGGGTTGGTACGCGGTAGCCGAGGTCACTCCGAAGGCGCCGGCACGCGGTGAGCCGGGTGGCCTTCCGGTGGAGTTGCTCGTGTCGGCCCTCGCCGATACCGAACAGCCTGGCGCGGTGCTGCAGGTGGTGACCCAGACGGTGCCCGCGCCCACCGTCGCCCTGTCTCCCGCGTCCAAGGCCCGCCAGTCGTACCAGGAGCTGCTGGGTCGCTTCGGCGACGTACCGGCGAACCAGGAGACCTGGATCGCCGTTCGTTTGGACGCACGCGCGGTGGCCGAGGCCGGCGCGTCCGGCGGCTCCGAGCTCGACGCCGCTCCCGCCGTGGTGGCCACGCTCGTGCACCGGGTTGCCAAGTCACTGCGGTGGGTCGGCATTCCGCATCGACTACTCGACGCCGAGGAACTGCTGGTTGTGCTCACGCACGCCTGCGACCTCGAGCCCGGGCACAGCGCGGAGCCGGTGCAGCCGCGCGAGGACTGGGCGCAGTGGCACTCGTCGCGGCTGGCCCACCGATCGTTCTGGATTCGTGGCTGGCCCGCTCTGGGGGAGGCGGCCGCGCTGCTCACCCAGGTGTCCACCGCCGCGGCGGCGATGACCAGCGTGTCCCTGATCCTGGCGCCGGACGACAACGCCCGTACGGTGGACCTCAGAGCGCTGATCCGGATCGCGGCGCCCGCCAACGAACTGGCATCGGTCTCCCAGGCACTCATCCGAGGCGCGGAGAGGGCGGGCGCCGACCTCTTCCCACTCGACGGCGAACAAGGACCGGCGGTGTACGCGTCGGCACCGACGGGAGGTGGTGCCCGATGACCAGGCCGGGAGACGACGAGGCCGCGCGGGAGACCCCGGTGCAGCCGCCCCCGCCACGAGCCACCGGCCGGGCCGTTGTCGGACCGCCGAGGGCGCGCCCGCCGGCAACCGACCCGCTGGCCGGGGACGAGGCGGCGCCGTCCCGCCCCCTACCACCGCCCCCACCGCTCTCGCAGGTCGCCGCGGTCGCCGGCGGCACGGTCATCGGCCGGCCCGGCAGCCAGTCGGGGGCGTGGCCGGCAATCCCCCCACCGTCACCGGAAGCCGGCCCGCCGTCGAACCCGACGACATATCCGCGCCAGCCGGCGCCGCCGACGGCATGGGCGCAGCCGACCCAGCCGGCGGCTCCGGCACAGTGGGCACCACCGCCGCCTCCGGCGCCGAGCCAGGTCCAGGCGGCAGCCCAGGGACAGGCTGCTGCCCAGGCTTGGCGCCCGGCGGAAGCCATCCCCGAGCCGCCGTCGAACCCGTGGGCACCGGCCCAGGCGGTGCCCACACCACAGGCCGGGCCGGTGGCGTCAGCACCGTCCGAAAGTACGGCCCCACCGGCGGTCGCCGCGCTCCCCGGCGGCACCACCCTGGCCCGCGCCGACAGCCAGGCGGCCGCAGCCGCCGATACGTCCAGCAGGGCCACGGGCGCCCAGCTGTCGGCGCACGGGATTGCCATCCCCGACGCCGGCCACTCTGGTCCTCCGGACCTTGACGATGACCGCCGGCCCCCGGATCACCGTCGACGGGCCACGCTGTCCGGTCGGTTGACGCGACTGCGCATCGGTTCCCACACGGCGTCCCGCGCCGCGCTCACCCAACTGAGGATCACCGCTGCCGGCTCCGGGATGATCCTTGGCGCCGACCGGCAGCAACTGCCGGTCTCGGTGCGGATGTTCCGGCCCGATCCGACTCGGGTCGCCCTGGTCGGCGGGGTTTGGGCCGGACAGCTCGTCACCTTCCGGGCGCTCGCGCTCGGCGCCCGGGTGGCCGTGGTGACCACCGACCCGTACGCCTGGCACGGCTTCGGGGAGCGGGCGACCGGGCACGGCGACCGGGTCGCTGTGCTCAACGCCGAGCAGCCGCTGGCACTGACCGGATCCGCGCACCAACCCATCCTGGTCATCTACGATCTGGGCTTTGCCGGGGGCGCCGCGCCGCCACCGCTCGGCCCGTGGCAGACCCAGCTCACCGTCCTGCGCCAGCTCGGTCAATCCGGCGTGCCCTCCATCCAGGAGTGCGACCTGGTGATCCTGCAGCGGCTGTCGAGTGTCGAGGCGCCGCTGGCTGCCGAGGCGCTACGGCTGCCCCGTTCCAGCGCCCAGTTCCTCCAGGTGATGGCCGACGACATGATCGCGTTGGTCGGCGGCGGAACCGAGCGCTACGTCTGGTTCGCGCAGACCGAGGTCGAGCGGGAGCAGGCGGGTGGCCCCCGCCGCTGATCCGCCCTGCGGGTGGTGTCGTTCCCGGCCAGGCGGTGCGGCCCCTCCACCATGGCCACCGTCCGGCCGCCTGGTCAGTGCGCCGGTGGCGACCAGGCGAGCTGGACCAGGCGCGCGCCGTGCCGTCGGGTGAAGAGCCAGGCGCGGCCGGGCGGAAGGAACTGCGGCTTGACGTTGCCGAACAGCGCGCCTTCCTCCCGTGGTCCGGACATCATCAGGCCCGGCGAGGCCAGCTCCCGGATCCGGCCGATCACCGGATCGAACATGGCCCGGGAGGCGCCGCCTATCCGCCGGGTTATCACCACGTGCAGGCCGATGTCCCGGGCCTGGGGCAGGAATTCCAGCAGTGGCGCCAACGGGTTGACCGTCCCGCTGGCCACCAGGTCGTAGTCGTCGACCAGCAGGAAGAGGTCGGGGCCCTTCCACCAGCTACGGTTGCGAAGCTGCTCCGCCGTCACATCGGGCCCGGGTAGCCGCTCCCGCATCACGGTCGTGACCTGCTTGATGAGGTCGGTCGTCGACTGCTGGGCCGTGCCGAAGCCGATCAGGTGCGCGCTGTCGACGCAGCCGAGCAGACTGCGGCGGTAGTCGACCAGGATCATCCGGGCCTGGCTCGGCTCGTAGCTGGTCGTGATCATCTTCGCCAGGCTGCGCAGGAACGAGCTCTTGCCACTCTCGATGTCGCCGAAGAGCAGGGCGTGCGGTTCGGCGTCGAAGTCGAGGTGGACCGGTTGCAGGTCGGCCTCGGCTATGCCGATGGGCAGCTGACCGGCCCGCGGGGCGGGCAGCGCCGCGTACGGAAGCTCGGCGGGCAGCAGACGGACCGATGGTGCCCGGCCTCCGGTCCATTGTGCCTGGGCGAGCTTGACGAACTCGGCCACCGCGTCGGCCAGGTCGTCCACCCGCGGTTCGGCATCCAGTTGGGGCAGCCCGGCCAGGAAGTGGAAACCGTCCGGGGTGAGGCCACGTCCCGGCGTACGCTCCGGCACGTTGACCGCCGCCCGCCGGTTGATCACCGAATCGCTCGGCTCCCCGAGTCGCAGCTCGATCTTCGTCCCGAACATGTCCCGGACCGCCGCCCGCACGTCCATCCACCGGTTCGTGGCGGCCAGGATGTGTACGCCGTAGCCCAGGCCCCGGCTGGCCAGTTCGTTGATGACTGGTTCCAGGTCGTCGAACTCGGCACGCAGGGTCGCCCAGCCGTCCACGACCAGGAAGATGTCGCCGAAACGGTCGTCGCCGAACCGGCCCTGCCGCTTGGCGCGCCGGTACGCGGCGATCCCCTCCACGCCGTGCGTGGCGAACATCGCCTCCCGCTCCTGCATGAGGCCGTACATCTCGGCGATCGTCCGGCGGACCTTGTCCACGTCGCGGCGGTTGGCCACGCCGCCGACATGAGGCAGACCCGCCATCGCGGTCAGCCCGCCGCCGCCGAAGTCGAGACCGTAGAACTGGACCTCCCGCGGCGTGTGCCGCAGGACCAGGCTGCCGATCAGCGTACGCAGGAAGGTGCTCTTGCCGGTTTGGGGCCCGCCGACCACGATCACGTTGCCGGCACTGCCGGACATGTCGAGCCACATCGGCTCGCGGAGCTGCTCGAACGGTTTGTCGATGATCCCGACCAGGCCGTGCACCGCGCGTTCCGGGTCCAGCGACTGGGTGGTCAGCCCGCGCTCGGGCGAGTGTACGACCGGCGCGAGCATCTGGCCGAGAGTCGGCGGTGCATCGAGCGGGTCCAACCAGACCGGGTGGGCCGGTGGACCCTGCCCCTCCATTCGCTGGACCAGCACGTCGAGCAGCGTGTCGCCCACCGCGGTGTCTTCGGGCTCCTCGGGACTCGCTGCCGGCTCGCCGGGCTGGTCCGCGCGCGGCGGCGCCACGTAGTAGGTGGTGAAGTCGCGAACGGCATCGACCGGCCGACCGTCAACCGTCGCCCGGTAGCCGTCCTGACGGACCATGCCGGACACGTAGGCGGCCTTGAACCGGATCAGCCCCTCGGTGCCGGTGCGCAGGTAACCGTGACCGGGTGCGCGAGGCAGCTCGTAGGCGTCCGAGACACCGAGCACCGCCCGGCTGTCCATCGAGGAGAAGGTCCGCAACCCGACCCGGTACGACAGGTGGGTCTCGAGCCCGCGCAGCCGGCCCTCCTCCAACCGCTGGGAGGCGAGGAGCAGGTGGATGCCGAGTGACCGGCCGAGCCGGCCGATCTGGACGAACATGTCGATGAAGTCGGGCCGCGCGGTCAGCAGCTCGCTGAACTCGTCGACGATGACCAGCAGGCTCGGCAGCGGCGCCAGCGGTACGCCGGCGGCCCGGGCCCGCTCGTAGTCACGCTGGGACGCGTAGTTGCCGGCCTGCCGTAGCAGTTCCTGGCGGCGGACCAGCTCACCCTGCATCGCGCCGAGCATCCGGTCGACCAGGGAGAGTTCGTTGGCCAGGTTGGTGATCACCGCGCTGGTGTGCGGAAGCCGGTCCAGCGCGGTGAACGTCGCGCCACCCTTGAAGTCGACGAGCACGAAGTTGAGGATCTCGGAGCTGTGCGTGACGGCGAGCGCCAGGACGAGTGTGCGCAGCAGTTCGCTCTTGCCGGAGCCGGTCGCGCCGACCAGGAGCCCGTGCGGGCCCATGCCGTCCTGCGCGGACTCTTTCAGATCGAGCTCGATGGGTCGCCCGTCCTGCCCCACCCCGATCGGCACCCGCAGCCGGTCACGGTTGGGTCGGCCGGCCCAGGCGCGGGTCAGGTCGAGGTCGTGCGGCGGGCCGAGTTCGAGCAGCTCGGCGAGGCCGAGGTCGATGGTCACCGGAGACGACTGGTCCGCGTACGAGGTGGCGGAGAGCCGCAGCGGCGCCAGCTCGCGGGCCAGCACCTCGGCCTCGGCGGGGGCCAGGGCGTCCGCGACTCCGACCTCGGTGGCGCCGTCCATGGTCGTGCCGGAGATCCTGCCGTCGTCGGCGAGGTCGAGTATGACGGAGGTGTCGTCGAGCAGCCGGGGCGGTGGATTGGACAGGTCGAGGATGGTCACCCCGGCCACCCCGCCGTCGGTCATCAGGTGGTCGGAACCGGCCGTCGACCCCCCGTCGATGACGGCCACGACGTGCGGCCCCCCGACGGTCTGCGCGACGGTCGGATCGAACCGGGGCCGGTTGGCCAGCACGTCGTCGAGCATCGCCTCCAGTGCGGCCACCGACGGTGCGAACAGCCGGATCGGACCGACGGCGTCGAGCTTGGCCGGGTGCTGCGCGTGCGGCAGCCACTTCGCCCACTCCCATTGCGACCGCTGGTCGTTCGCGACGCACAGGCCGATCAGCAGGTCGTCGGGGGCGTGGAAGGTGGCCACCTGGGCCAGCAGTGCGCGCGCCAGGTCGCGGGTGGGCCCCTGCGGGCCACGCAGGTACACGTGCGAGAAGTCGCGCAACGCGATGGCCACCGGGAGGTCGGGCACCACCGCGTAGGTGGCGACGAACTTCCGCAGCGCCACGGCGCAGAGTGGTTCGAGTTCGTCGACCGGCCGCGTCTGCGGCGGGATCAGCGGGGTGGCGACCTCCTGCGAACCGAGCCCGATCCGTACGACGCTGAAGTCGGCGTCGGCACGTCGGCGCTCCCAGAGCCGGCCCCCGGTCGCGGTGGACCACAACGCCGCCGGCTCGGGGTGCCGATAGTGGATAGCCTCGCGCTGCTGGCGAATGGTGACCCGCAGTTGGGACCGCAGTTGCGCCAGCCGGCGCATGTACTGCCGACGAGCCTCGATCATTTCCTTTTTGCCCGGCCCGGACTGATTCATCATCATCATCCCCATCATGCCGAGGATGGAGATGCCGAACATTCCACCGGCCACATAGGTCAGTGGCCCGCCACCGCCCCGCTGACCGGCCATCATCAGGCCCATAGCCGCCCCACCCGCCACCATCGGCAGGATCGTCAGCATGCGGGTCCAGCCCTTGCCCGCCGGTGGCGGCACCTCCGGCGGCGGATCGAGTACGACCTCGCCCGACGGCAGCGCCGGCGCGACCCGGCGCGGTAGGCGTTTGACAATGACCGACGTCACCGTTCGACCTCCCCGTTCGACCGGACCCGGCGGGCCAATCCTATAGACAGTGGAGCTTCGTCGCGGATCGCCCCGTGGAGCGCAACGAGATGCGAACGGGCCGGAACCGACATGCTAGGTTGGGCGCTGCTATCGCATGGGGGCGGGGAGGTGACCAGCATGGCGGTCCCCGGGAGCCTGAGTCTGGCCAGGGTCACGGTCGCGGCGCCAAAGCGACGGATGGATGTCGCGTTGCCCGACAATCTCATCGTCGCCGAACTGCTTCCGCACCTGCTGCGGCACGCTGGCGACGATCTCGGAGACACCGGCGAGCGACACGGTGGGTGGGTGCTGCGCCGCGCCACCGGTGCGGTGCTCGAGCCGAATCGCAACCTATCGGTGCAGGGCGTTCGCGACGGCGAACTGCTGCACCTCGCGCCACGCCGCGACGACTGGCCGGAGTTGGCCTACGACGACGTGGTCGAGGTGATCGCCGGCGGTGCCCGACGGGCCGGGCGGTCCTGGGGCAACGAGGCGACCCGCCGCTGTGGACTGGTGGTCACCGCCGCCGTCCTCGGTCTGGGCCTGATCGTGCTGCTCTCCGCCGGACCACCGTGGCCGCTGCCCACCGCCGCCGCGCTCGGTCTGGCCGCCGTACTGGCGGTGCTCGGCGTCCTGCTGTCCCGGGCGTTCGGGGACGCGTCGGTGGGCGCCGTGGTCGCCGCCTCCGGCCTGCCGTACGCCTTCGTCGGCGGTGCCCTGCTCGCCGCGCCCGGTGACGTGGCGCTGACCGACCTCGGTGCGTCCAGTCTGTTGCTCGGATCCGCGCTGCTGCTGGTGTTCAGCGTCATCGGGTACACGGGCGTCGCCGCCGTCCAGCGACTCTTCATGGCCGGTCTCGCCGCGAGCCTGACCGGTCTGCTCGCCGCACTGCTCTGCCTCGCCGGTGCCACACCGGTCGGTGCCGCGGCGGTGGCCCTGACCACCGTCATCGGCCTACTGCCCGGCTATCCGCTGATCGCGAGCTCCCTCGGCCGGCTGCCGGTGCCGGAACTACCGGACCGGCCGGAGGACATCCTGGAGGACCGTCCGGTGCCCCGGCGGTCCGATGTCTTCGCGGCCGTGGCGCGCGCCACGGAACTGCTCTCCGGCATGCTGCTCGCCGCCGCGGTGACCGGAGCCATCGCCATCGCGTTCCTGATCTTCGTCGACGGAACGCTCGCCGGTGAGCTGCTCTCGATGGCCGCCGCAGCGGCGCTGCTGCTGCGGGCGCGGCTGTTCGCCATGCCCCAGCAGCGGGTTCCCCTGCTGACAAGCGGGGTCGCCGGTCTCGCGCTACTGCTGTTCGGGTACGTGTTCGGCGCCGACCAGGGCGGCCGACTGCTGTTGCTGATCCTGTTCGTCGTGGTGGCCGGCGTGGTGCTCGCCGCAGGGCTGGTCTACAGCCGGCGTAGCCCGTCGCCGTACATCGGCCGCACCGCCGACATCCTCGACGTCCTCGCCATCATGGCGTTGATCCCGCTGGCCTGCGCGGTACTGGGTGTCTTCGGCGCGATCCAGGGGCTCTTCGCGTCGATCGGCGGGTGAGGATCTGATGGCGACCCGACGGGACCAACTGCACTCGTACCAGTTCATGACCCAGCGGGTCATCTCCGCCTTCGTCATGCGCGAGACCGACCCGCAGCAGTCACCGCTGCGACGGGGTATCGGTGCGCTGTTCGGTGGGCTGATGGTCGCGATCCTGGTGGCGGCCGGGTTCGGCATCTACGGCCTGATCACCAAGGTCGGCGCCGACCGTTGGCAGGCCGACGGCGCGGTCGTCATCGAGAAGGAGACCGGGGCCAGCTTCGTCTACTTCGCGGGCACCCTGCACCCGACGCTGAACTACGCGTCGGCGGTGCTTGCCGCCGGTCGGCCCAGCCCACCCGTGTTCCGGGTGGCGGCCAACTCGCTGAGCGCGGCGCCGCGTGGCACCACGGTCGGCATTGCCGGCGCCCCCAACTCGCTTCCCTCCGTCAAACGGCACGTCGGTCTGCCCTGGACGATGTGCGCCATCCCCGGCACGAACGAGGCAGGGAAGGGCGTCAGCGGGGTTGCGGTGGCGATCGCCACCGCGCCGCAAGGCGGCCAGACGCTGGCCGACGACGCGGTCCTGGTCCGGGACGCCCGACTGGGCTCCCAGTTCCTGATCTGGCACGGCCGTCGCCACCAGGTACACGCTCCGGAAGCCCTGGTGCCCGCACTGTTCGGTGCGGCCACCCAGGTGCCCGTCGGTACCGCGTGGCTCAATGCCCTGCCTGCCGGCGGCGACATCCAGCCCATCAACGTCGGCGGCCGGGGCGAGCCGTCACCGGCGATGCCGGGTCGTTCGATCGGCGACGTCCTGAGCACGGAGACCGGTTCGGGAAAGCAGTACCACCTCGTCTTCGGCGACGGGCTGGCTCCGATCACCGCCCTGCAGCGGGACATCCTGCGCGCCGCGTCGTCGGCCGAGGCGATCCCGGTGAGCGTCGCCGAGGCCAACGCGGCGCCCCGCAGCGGCCAACTGCAGGCGCCGGCCGGCGAGGTGCAGCCACCTGCGGCGACTCCGACGCTGACCCGGCCCGGCGGTAGTGACTCCCTCTGCGCTGTCACCACGGACGCTGCCACCCCGCCGACCCTTCGGGTGGGCGGCAATCTGCCCGGGATCGAAGCCGCGGTGCCCACCTCCGCGGTCTCGGCCGACGGCGTACCGTTCGCCGACCTGGTGCTCGTGCCCGCCGGCCGGGTCACCACCGTACGGGTGCTGGGCTCACCGACCGCCCAGGCCGGGCCGTACTACGTCATCACCGACCTGGGCATCAAGTACCCCGTGCCGCAGGCGGCGGTCCTGCCGATGCTCGGTTACCAGCCGGCCCAGGCCGTCGACGTGCCGGCGAGCCTGGTGAGCCGGATCCCGACCGGCCCGACTCTCGACCCGGCCGCCGCGCTTCAACCGGCAGCTGTCAACGGCAGTTAGTCGCTCGGCCGCCCTGCCGCCCGCGTCGGTCAGCCCGCCCGGAGCACCGGGAACCGGGCGTCGGCCGGGACGGTGCGGTGGTGGGTCACCCAGCAGGGAAGAGCGGCACCGGCGGCCCCGGTTCCTCCGGCTCGGCCCGGCCGACCGGAGCGGCCGCCGAAGCGGAACGCCAGAGTCGCCGCCGCCCGCGCGGCAGCGCGACTGCGGTCACCAACACCGTCAGCACCACCAGCAACGCCACGACGCTGCCGGCAATCGCCAGGTTCCGGCTGCGTGCCAAGGCAGGGGACGTCTCCGTCGGCGGCCGGACCATAGCGGGCAACGGGACCGGGCCGGCCCCGGCCACGCGGTCGGTTACCGCGCCGTACGGATTCACGATGCCGTGGCCGTAGGCGTCGCCGCCGGCCGCCGGAATCGTGGTCGCCAGCAACTGCCCCACCACCTCATCCACCGTGGGGTTCCCGCGTCGGGCGTGCACGAGCGCGACCGAAGCGGCGACGAAGGCACAGGCCACCCCCGTTCCGTCCACCTGGATCATCCCGGCGCCACGTTGCAGTGTCGGGACGGCAGCACCCGGTGCGACCAGGTCGACGAAAGTACCCTGCTGCGAGCCTCGCCAGCGTTCACCGGCCTGGTCGATCGCGCCCACCCCGACCACCCCCGGGTAGGCCGCGGGGTACGGGATGACGCTCGCCCCGTTCTCGTCGCCCCGGTCGCCGACCGCCGCCACGACGACGATCCCTCGCGCCACGGCGCGGGCCACCGCGTCCCGCAGCGACGGGCTGTCGGTGTAACTGACCGCGGAGACCGCCAACACGTCGGCCTCCCGGTTCGCCGCCGCGTCGATACCCCGCGCGAGTACGTCGGGTTCGGCGATTCCACGGCCGCCACCGCGGTCATCGAGGACGCGGATGGGCAGAATCCGTACCCCGGGCGCCAGCCCGACGAACCCGACCGACGGCGCCTGCCCCGCGGCGATCACGCCCGCCACCTGGGTGCCGGTGCCCACACAGTCATCGTTGGCGGAGCCGCCGCCGGCCACCGCGTCGAACCCTGCGGCGACCCGACCCGCGAGCTGCGGGTGGCTGCCGTCGACGCCGGAGTCCAGGACCGCGACCGTCACGCCACCGCCCTGGCTGAAAGACCAGGCGCGCTCCGGGCCGAGCATCTGCTGCGGCCACGGCATCGGGTTGATCGGCTGGCCGGGGTCCGCGCATTCCTGGGCGGACCGGACGGCGGCGTGCCCCGTCGCACCCGGACCCACCGCACCGGCCAGCAGCGCCCCCAGACAGGCCACGGCCATGGTCACCGTACGGACGGGCCGGCGCATGTGTGACTCCCTCCCCCGCACCGCTCAGTCGCGGAAACGTGCTTCCAACTCCTCCTGGAAGCCGTCCAGCCACCGTTCCAGGTATTCACGGGTGAACCGGTCGGGTTTCTGGTCGTACGCCGCACGGCCGTGCGGCGTCCAGAACGCGGTCTCCGGCACGGCGTCGGCGCCGTCCGGGATGAACTTGAGAACCTCGGCCAAGGCGGCCACGCCCAGTGCGAAGGCGTGCTTGCGCTCCGCGTACGAACCGGTGTCCGGCGGCGCTCCGCCTTCGTGGATGCCGGCGTCGGAGATCAGTCGCCACTCACCGGCGTCGAAGAGTTGTGAGGGCTCCGGGCCACCGAAGAAGACAAGATCGTCGGGACCGGGCGGCGTCGGCCGCCCCGGCAGCCGGAAGGCGAACTCGCGGCTCGCTTGGCATCGCCGGCAGACGCCGTAGTACCGACGCGAGGGAGCCCCTTCGTCCTGGCCGGGCGCGGTCCGCCAGTCGACGTCGGCGACCTGGCAGCGCTCGCACGGGTGCAGGTCGAGGTACAGCTGCGCTTCGTCCTCGCTACGGGCGACCGGCAACGCCATGCGTACCTCCCCGTCGGCCCGACCGATGTCCGTTCGACAATGTAGCAGCGCCGTCCGACCCAAGAGGGACGGCGTCCACGCCGGACAGCACGCTGTGAGCGATGGGTGCTGCCCGGCTCACTATGACCGACCGGCGAAGGCGAGAGGTGGCATGGAACTCCACCGCGACGATCGTGGTAGTCGCAAGCTGGCGCTGATCGCCATGGGATACGCGATGGTCGCCCTGCTCGTCGGCGGGCTCTTCGCCCTGGTCGGCGGGCGGCCCGGCTTCATCTCGGTGCTCGTCTGGGCATCGGGCGCGTTCATTTTCCTGGCGGGCATGGTGCTACTCCTCGCCCCGCTGCGCCGGTTCCAGATTGTCCTGACCGAGTCCGGACTGGTCGTCCACGCGGGTGGATGTGACTTCGAAGGTTCGTGGGACCAGGTGGACGCGATCAGTATCGAAGCGGTCGTGCTGCCCAACGGGACCCTGAACCAGCTCGTGCTCTGGGTACCCGACCGGGTGGCGATGCGACGCCGGCCGCGCTTCCCCGGTAGCGACCGAAAGGGGTACGTCGTGGTCGAGCTGGGTGAGCTGGTGGAAACGCCGGAGCAGGTCATCGCCGCGTTGCAGCGGTACGCCGGTCCTAGGTTCCGTTCCCCGGCTCGGGCCTGACCCAGAGTCGTGCCGCACCCGCCAAGGCAGCCCGATGGTACGGCGTCAGCTCGTCCCCGGTCCAGAACACCTCCACCTGCGGATTCTTCTCCCCATCCTCCAAGAGTCCGTCCTGCAACTCATGGGTGATACGTGATGACTGGGTGTCCGGGTCTACCTCTACGAGATAGACCCGTTGCCCGTCGACGGGCGGACCGTCGGGTCCAAACCGCCAAGCCCGCCAGAGGGCAATCGTCTCGTCCTCGCCAGCGATGCTGACGGCCACGACCCCGTCGTCTTTCAGGTCCGTCAGGTCACGGGCGAGGTCGTCCAGGTGGGCCAGGTCAGCCGGCAGCTCAGCAAGAGCCAGCGGATCCCCTCCGGTCAGGTCCAGACTCGGCGGGATACGGTCTCCCGCTGAGACCAGCACCTCTGGTGGGGCCGGATAGAAGCGGTGGTCGGTCGGGGGCGTGGGTTCCTCCGAGATCCGTACCAGATGCAGCCCTGCCGGAGGGTCCCCCTCGATTCCCAACGCCACCAGCGTGTAGCGCAGTAACTCCGCCTCGGCGACCCGCAACGGCAGCCCGAGCTCCAACATCGAACCCGACACCGTATCCGGCAAGTAATTCAAATCACCACTGCCCAGCATGCGGCGGGTATGAGTCAACCACTCATCAGGAACCCGACCAGCAAACCGAAACAACAACCGATGCAAACCCCCGAAGACCCGCCGAGCCGCATCGTCCAACTCAGACCAATCGCTCATGCCGGGACCTGGGTCCCGTTCACCGGCTCGGCCTGATCCAGAGTCGCGCCGCACCCGCCAGGGCAGCCCGGTGGTACGGCGTCAACTCGTCCCCGGTCCAGAACACCTCCACCTGCGGCGCCTCCTCCCCTTTCCATTTGAGCTCACGCTGCGCCTCGTGGGCGAGTTCCCACGCACTCATGCCAGGAGCAACCTCGGCGAGGTAAACCCGCTGACCGGCTCCCGGCGGGCCCTCGGCCCCGAATCGCCAGGCACGCCAGACAGACACGGCGCCGACGTGCCGCGAGATATTCCCTACCACCCTGTCGTCCTTGGAATCTGTAAGGTCGTCAGCAAGGTCGTCCAGGTGCGCCAGGTCAGCCGGCAAGGCGACGAGGTCTTCCGGATCTCCGCCGGTCAGATCCAGGCTCGCCGGTATACGCTCCCCCGCCAAGACCAGTACCTCGGGTGGAGCCGGATAAAAGCGGTGGTCGGTGGGGGGTGTGGGTTCCTCCGAGATCCGTACCAGATGCAGCCCCGCCGGCTCCTCTTCCTCGATCCCGAGCGCCACCATCGTGTGACGCAGCAACTCCGCCTCGGCAGCTCGCAACGGCGAACCAAGGTCCAGCATCGAACCCGAAATCGTATCTGGGAGATAATTCACGTCGCCGCCGCCCAGCATGTCGCGGGTGTGGGTCAGCCACTCGTCGGGGACCCGACCAGCAAACCGAAACAACAACCGGTGCAACCCCCCGAAGACCGTCCGAACCACATCGGGAGACACCGACAAACGACGCACGCTAGACCTCCGCTCCGCGCACCGAGTCAGGCCTGACCCAGAGCCGTGCCGCACCCGCCAAGGCAGCCCGGTGGTACGGCGCCAACTCCTCCCCCGTCCAAAACACCTCCACCTGCGGATTCTCCTCCCCGCGGCGTACGAGCGCCCGCTGTAACTCGTAGGTGACACGTGATGACTGTGTGTCCGGAGCGACCTCTGCGAGGTAGATTCGATGGCCGCCGCCGGGCGGACCATCAGGCCCGAATCGCCAAGCCCGCCATAGGGCGATGACGTCTTGTCGTCCATAGACGTTGCCGAGAGCTGCGTCGTCCTGCCGATCCGTCAGGTCGAGAGCGAGATCGTCCAGGTGGGCCAGGTCAGCCGGCAGGTCAGAGAGGGCGAGTGGATCTCCGCCGGTCAGGTCCAGACTGGGCGGGATACGCTCCCCCGCTGAGACCAGCACCTCCGGCGGAGCCGGATAGAAGCGGTGGTCGGTCGGGGGCGTGGGTTCCTCCGAGATCCGTACCAGATGCAGCCCTGCCGGAGGGTCCCCCTCGACTCCCAGCGCCACCAGTGTGTAGCGCAGCAACTCCGCCTCGGCAGCCCGCAACGGCAGCCCGAGCTCCAACATCGAGCCCGAAATCGTATCTGGCAGGTAATTCAAATCACCACCACCCAGCATACCGCGGGTGTGAGTCAACCATTCATCAGGAACCCGACCAGCAAACCGAAACAACAACTGATGCAAACCACCGTAGACCCGCCGAGCCGCGTCATCCAGCTCCAGCCAATCAGACACGTTATTTCTCCTCCATGACGATGACTTCATAGCCCTGCGGCGCCTCCGGGATTACTCCGTTGGCAACCATCTCGTCGACAGTTTCGTCAAGTTCGGCCCGGATCCGATCAGCCAGTTCCGGTGCATCAACCCGATGGGTCCGCGACCACGGCGGAAGAACCGCTTCCTGGTCTTCCGCGAAGGACGAGAAGACCGAGATATCCCGAGCCTGCATGCCGCTGAGCCGGTAGACGACGAATACCCTTCGGTCACTGGCCGGATTTTCTGCCATGAACCGAACCGCCACGTCCAGCCGACGGCTGACGCTCAGAAACTCACGTGCCGTTCCGTTCCGCCAAAGCCGCGACCCATAGATGGGCGAGTGTACCGGCGTTATCCAGTCACCTCGATAGGCGAGCGCCGGAGCATGCATCGAACCGAGTGTCGGCAGGCGTGACGTGGCGTCGTGCACCATGTCAGCATGCCAGCGCATCTCGTCGAAGAGGCGGGCAGCCGGTGCGTTGAGAGACGCGTGGATATGGCTCCACGCAGTCTCCATCTCATGTTCCGCCCGCACGCGTGCGGCTCGAGCTCGGTCTACCTCCGGTGTGCGGCGAGTGGCCGGATGCTCGGTCAGCAGCAGATCCGCAGCGTCGTATCGGCGGGCGGCGTCGACCCAAGCTCTGGCATGCGGGCTGAGTGGGGAGTGGGAATCCAAGTGGCCCTCGCCAAGATGCAGGACGGGGCGGAGCGCCAAGGGCAATGGCAGTGCCTTCTGCCCCGTACGGAGATTCTCCAGGTAATTTGAGACCAGTTCGAGGACCTTGTCCTTCATCCTCCCCCGGACTATCGGCTCGGATACGCCGGCGGTCCAGAGTTGGGTCCGGATGACGTTGTTGATCAGGTAGTGGCTGTGCCGGGTGTACACGGTCAGCGCCATCACGTGCGGTTCCGAGAGTCGTTCCCCCAACGAGCGGACCGCCGCCACGTCGCCCGGGTCGATTCCGTTACGGCTCAGCCAGTCGGCGAGGTCCGGATCGGTGACGTGACCGTCACGTAGTTGCGGCCAGAGCCGGGCAGCCGTGTCCCGCACCTTGGGGTGCTGGGTCTCGGTGAACCCGTCCGGGTCGGTGGCATGTCGGAGGTAGAGGGATTCGTGCGGGAACAGACCGTCCGGCAGGATCCGGGTCCGCAGCGTGTGCAGGTCGAGACCGGTCAGGTTCCGGTAGAAGTTCACTGCGTTGGTACGGGCGCTCGGCTCGAGCGCCTGGCGTCCGACGCCGGCGATCTGGGCACCCCTGGCGATCTCAAACAGCGAATGGTCACGGCAGGGCAGCATCCAGCCCATCAGTGCGCCGAGGAACCCCTGCAGCTTCGCCGGGTCGAGACCGAGGAATTTCGCCGCGGTCAGCATGCGGGTGGTGGAGGCGGAGATGCCGTCGATCACAGGAAACCCGTCACCGGCGACCTGTCTGGCCCACCGGCTCCCGGTCGTATCGTGCGCGGTCACCCCCTCCCGCCACGGCAGCGGGGTGTCCGGGGTCAGCGGCCCATCCACCACCGATTCCACGTACGCCCGCTCGAACCGGCCGAGCGGCGCTCCCACGGCGTCGTAGGAGTCGGGGGTCCTGATGAGGCCAAGCCGTTCCAGATCCGTATCTTTGCGGTTGTCCCGCGTCCACTGGCTCTGGAACAACTCTGCGAGATCCCACACGCCGCGCTCGGAGACCATGACGACGTTGCCGGTGCCGAACGGGTCACGGGCAAACCGGAAATTGTGGGGGTCGAACCGCGCCTCGATCCGGCCCAGGATCGCCCGGTGCAGTCGCTCGTCAAGTTGCCGCCTCATGGTGGCGAGCTGGTCGACGTCCAGTCCCAGCTCCCGAGCGACGCTCCACCGCCCGTTGTCGATCACGTGGAGCACGGCGCTCGCCAGCGTGGGCGAAGCCCGGTTGTAATAGGCGGCGTTGTAGAACGCCGTCACGGTCTCCCGGACGTTGCCTTCCGCGAGCAGCTCGTCAAGGGTGACACCGGTGCCGACCTGGCCGGCGCTTCCCTCATCGTCATCGCGGAAGAACGCACCCTCCACCCGCTGTGCATGCGCGGACGCGCTCTCGTCGGCCCGCCGCGGGGTGAGTTCCAGAAGTACGTCCCGCAACCTCCCGACCGCCTCGCGAGCGATGTCGAGGGTGGCGGGGTCGTTGAAGTAGTACTCCCCCACCCGATGCTCGAAGCGGGCCGCCTCATCCGCCCAGCGGGGATCGTTGAAGAACCGCTCGAAGTCGAACGGAACCCGGACCGTCTGATCCCGAACGTTCGTCGGATCACTCGCGGTATCGGTCAATCCATCGCGCTGCTCCGGCAGGGGTGCGGTCGGTGTCCCCCCGGCCTCCTCCGTTACGCCGCGTATCCGCCCTTCGTCGGCCACGTCCCGTCGGCCAGCCGGGTCCGCACTATCTTCTGGTACGCCTTCCGGTAGAGGAGGTTCTCCACTCCGTCCAGCGGTCTGCCCAGCTGCGTCGCCTTCTCGATCACCATCAGGCGATCCATCTCCGGAAAGCCAAAGGCGTATTCGACCTCCTGACTGTCCTCCCCGACCTTCTGGAAGTCCACGAGAATCGCCATCCGGACGTCCTTCCCCCCACGACCTGTCTAGATCCTCGCCGGCCCGTCCCGGCGCCACGTTCGCCCAGTCATGCGACCGGTTGGCGTGAGTATGCGCCTCACGGTACGTGGCCCCCGGATGGGCCTGCAGGTAGTTGGACTCGGCGAGTTCGTGCTCCAGCAACACGAGATCGGCGTCCACGTGCCGTCCCTCGCGCAACCGGATCCATGCCTCGGCGATGTCCTCGTCCGGCGCGAACCGCTGGCTGACATGCCCGCCCTCGTAGTCGTCCAGGAGGTGTTCCTCGACCATCAGATGTTGCTTGATCTGGTCGATCTCCGCGCGGGTGAACCCGACCTGGCCGTCCGACCGTTGAACGTCGGCCAGGTGACGGGCGATGTCGGGGACGTCGGAGTTGTCGGCGCGGAACCGGTCGTAGGCCTCTGCTGCCCACTCCATCGCCCGGATGTCGTCTCGTGGCCTGACTCGCGCCCCGGTCGATTCGTCCGGCGCGGGCTGGGCATCGGTCGGCTCGCCGCGCGTGGGGTGGGTGGTGTCCACCGTCCTTCCCGGCGCGGCCGGGGCACGCGAGTCGGGAGCAGGTTCACCGACGGCGCGGCGCGTCTGGTGCCGGTCGGTGGCGGCGGGCGGTGTCGGCGCGGGTGTGCTGTGGGCACTGCGCGGATGGAAGGGCCCGCCGTCGCTGACCCGTTGGTACGCCCGCCAGTCGGCACCGAGCAGCGCCCGCTTGCCGAGCCAGCTCGCCTCCGGCCCACGCTCCCCGTTCCAGCCAGCCCGGCTGACCTCGTACGGGCTGGGGTAGCCGGGGGTGCCGAACTCGTGCCGGGCGGCCCGGTCGAGAATGTCCCGGGCGCCTGCCTGCTGTCGGCGGATCTCCGCCACGATCGCGTCCGGGTCGGTCGCACGGTAGAGGGCGCGCAGGGCGTCGATGTCGACCGTGGTGTCACCGGCCGCCCACCGGGCCACCGCGGTCGCGTCCGTGTTCGCGCTGCGGACCTGCATCCCGAGGCGCTGCATGACATTCCGGGCGTGGTGTCCGGTCTCCGGCTGCCAGTCGAATCCGGCCCTCGCCCAGGCATAGCCGCCGACCGTGGATGCGGCCCGAAGGCTGATGTGGTCAACTCCGGAATAGCTGTACCAGTCCCGCATCGCCCGGTTGAACTCTTCGGCGACTCCCTTGCCGTGAACCGTCGAGGAAACCTTCAACGAGGCGTGCTCGGCGATCAGCTTTCCGTCATGATCACGACGGAACTCGCGGACCGCCCGGCCGACATTGCCACGCTTCGGGTCGATGATCTCGGCACGAACGATCACGCTGTTGCGGTAGACGCTGAAGGTGTGCGGTTCGGTCAGATCGAGCCGTAGCCGCATGCCGGCGAACTCCAGGCTGCCGAGGTGGCGTGCGAACTCCTCCCGGATCGCGTCTCCCCAGCGGGCGATCTCGGCGTCGGTGGACGGGATGAGCTCATCCAGTGACGGCGGGCGCCCCTCCCGGTGCCACGGCGGGTCACTCCAGATCTCGTCGTGGGAACTCTCCGGCGGCGGCGCCGGCTCCGCGGTGGGCTGGCTCGCATCCGGTACGGGGGCCAGGTCGGGCGCTGGCTGTTCCGGCCAGAGCACATTGGTCGACGTACTGTCGGGCCATCCCTGATCGTGCCGGAGCACGCCCGAGTCCGTCGCGTACGGCTCCGGGCGGGGCGCCGACCACGGATTCGCGGCTGTGTCCGGTACGGCGATGCGGGCCGGCGGGTCGCCGAATCCGAAGAGCTGGCGGAGACCGTCGAGCATCCGCCGCAGCACGCCCGGCTGCTCGGCCCGTGCGACCGGGTCCGGTGCGACACGCTGGTCGGCCCGGACCGGATCGGGGTCGTGGCGCCAACTGTCCCAGGCGGGCGCGCCACGGTCATCCGGCCAGCCCCGGGTGGCGTCCCTCGACGACTCCGGAGTCGCGTCGGGCGTCTGGTCCGGCCACCCTTCGGGTCCGGAGTACGCCGTCCGGGTGCCGTCGGATGCGGTTACCGGTGCGGAGGTGTCCCATCCGTCTCTGGCCAGATCTGCTGGCCAGTCGGCTGCCCTCGCCTCCGGGCCTCGACGTACTGCTCGATCACCACCGGTATCGGCAGACTCGGATGGACTGTGATCACGCCCGTCCGGTCGATGATGTAGTTCCCCTGGCCGATGTGCATCCCCCGGCCACGCTCCTGTTCCGACAGGATCTCCTGTGCCAGCCAACCGAGCTCGAACGGGTGAAGCGCTATCTGCGTGCCGGCCCCGACCAGTCGGGTCATCAACTCCCTCGCCTGATCCTCGGTTATCTCCGGACGCTGATCCATGATCTGTTCCCTCGCTGTTGTTGACACCGCCGTCGGGTTGCCCGACCACGCCTGACGTATCGGGCAGTGAACTGCTGCCCAGGCCATCGCCGCGGATCGACCACAGGGTGTGGGTGGCGGCGACGTAACTGGGCGGCGGCTCGATCCACGTGCGGCCGTTCTGCGGGTCCCACCAGACCGGGCCGTCCGCGCCGTCCGGGTAGACCAGAACCATGGCGTGCCCGCCCCGACTCTGCACGGCCCCGTCCGCGTCCGTGGCGGGTTGGCCGGTGGAGGAGTCGACGTGCAACCAGTCCATGACGACCACGGCCGACGCTCCCGGACCGGCGTCGGCGACCTGTTGGTGCAGGACCCGGTACTGGTCGGCGATGGCGACGGCTCGGCCGGCGGGGTCGACGGGCATGGTGCTGTCCGGGCCGGTCCAGTTCGCGCCCAGCCAGTCGACAGCACGTCTGGGCCCGTCCGCCTCGCCGGTGATCCGGTCGATCGAACCGTCCGCGAGTCGGTCGGGCCAGCGGGGCGCGGAGACCTCGGGATGTCCGTAGAAGCTGGACAGCGCCGACAGCGAGCAGTCGAGACAGTTGTTGCTCCGGCCGGGCACCTCCGGTCCACCGTCGTTGACCAGCTGCCCGTACGGATGGTTCGACGGGTTCGCGAGCACGGTGTAGCCGTTCTCGGTCCGGAGGCTGTCGGCCACGTCCCGCTGGTGCTGAACGTCCTCGATCTGTCCGAGATTCGCCGGACCGACCGTCCGGGTCGATGCCAACGGTGGCCTGCCGCCCCCGAGCGGGGAATTGCCCGGACGGTGGCCGGGGTCGACGGGCGCCGTGGGATCTGAAGGGGGGTCCGTGGTCGGGTCCGGCGGCGGTGCGGCGTGGTCCGGTACCCGATCTGTCGGACCTCCGCCTTGCTCGGTGGTCCCGTCCCCGGGGGCTCCGGAGTCCTCGCGTTCTATTGCCGGGTCCGGGTCGTTGCCGCCCTCCGGCATCCGTCCCGGCGGTTCCACGAATCTCCGGGCGTCGGCGTCCCACTCGCCGATCACCCGCTCGCCCTCGTCGGTGTGGTGGGTGATCCGACCGTCGGCATGGCTGACGCGGCTGCCGTCACCGAGGTAGACGTCGATCCGACCGACCTGCCCGAGCCGTTGGTCGCCATCGGCGAGCATCCGGCCCAGTCGGGAACGGAGAGAGTTCACCGCGTTGTCCCGGCCGAGGCCGGCTGCGCGTCCGTCAACGACGACGTCACCGGCGAGACGGGTGCCGTCGGGCTGCGGTTTGAACTTGTCCAACCCGCGCCGGACCTGGTCGTCGACGGCGGACCTGGTGTCCCGGCCGACGTCCTTGTACTCCACCCCCCGGCCCGGGTCGTCGGGTCCGGTTCGCTCCAACGCCTCCAGCGATCGGTACCCGGCGTGGTTGAGCGAGTGTACGGGCAGCCTGGTGACGAGCCTTCCCTCTTCGGCCCGGAGCGCGGCCGTCTCGCGTTCGCGGGCATCGAACCCCTGCGCAGTGCCGTCGTGTCGGTCGTGAACCCCAGGGGTGTAGGACTCGCCCATGGGTCCGGGCTGCTGCGGATCCAGTGGTCCGAACCGTTCGGGTGGGAGATGCAGGCGCCGTGAGGTTTCCGGGCCGTTCTCGCCCTCGACCCTGCCGTCGCCACCGACCGGGTTCTCCTGGTCGGGCCGGTTGTCACCGCCGGATCGGTGTTCTCCGTCAGGGCCGTTGTCCCCGGTGGGCGACTGGGTGGGATCCGGGTGGCCGACTCCGGTGGTTCCGTCGGCGAGCGGCGCGAGTGCCATCTCTCCCTGGCGGCTCTGGATTCGCTCCAGGTCCCAGCCCTGCGAATCGAAGACGTGGGCGGTGATCGGGCCGTGCAGACCTCCCTGCCGGCGCTGGTCGGGCTGGGGGTGGGTGGATTCGGCGATGGCCGTACGGGCCTGCTCGGTCACCTGTTCCGGAGTGAGCTCCCGCAGCTGCGAGACCAGACTCTCCGGCACCGCGCTCGGGTCGATCCGGTAGCGGACAATGAGGTCGTCCACCAGTTGCCGAGGGGTGAGAGCGGCCGTGTCCCGGTACCCGTCCGTACTCGGGATACGGGGATCGACCTGCGGATCCGAGGACCGGAAACCGGTCAGCCCGTGCATGAACCGTTGCTGCACCGAGAACGCCTGGAACTCCCGCTCCAACCTGAGCTGCTGCACCAGCCGACGTGCCTCGGCTCCCGACATACTGTCCCTGACCAGGTCGGAGACCAGGGCCATGTTGGGCTGCATCGCATGCATACCCTCGTGCACGACAGTCGCAGCGATGGCGCTGATCGGCCGAGGTACGGTGATCGACTCACCGGTTATCGGATGTCTTGCCGCACCCGTCGGGTTGACGAAGGTGATGCCGAGGCGTGAGTCGTAGAAACCGCGACTGTTGCCGTTGATGCTCTCCGCGAGATGCGACGCGTCTGCGGGGGACAGGACCTCCGCGGCGTGACGCATGTCCATCGGTACGGTCCGCTCGAAGGTACGCCTGGCGTGGACCTCGAACTCCGGACCCAGCACATCACCGATCTTCGCGATCGCGATGGCCTGGTCGATAACGTGGAACCGGTGGGTCTCGGGGTCGATGGACGCGGCCCGGTTGGCCATCTCCACCGAGTTGAGGGGGTCGACGCCGTCGAGGTCCCGCCAACCCGGATCAGCCGGCAGGTCCGGTCGGGTGGGGTGGTGCCAGTTCCGGTATCGGTCGGAGTACTGGTTGACCGAAGAACTGAGTTCGCGCACCTGACGAACCAGGTCGCGGGTGTCGCCGGTGACCCGGGCCCGGGCGGCGCTGTCCTGCAGGCGATCGGCGACCCTCGCGATGTCGTCGAGATCGCGGAGACGGCCGGCGACCGCATGCTCCGGATAGTTGTCGAGCAACCGCTGCCGGGCCTGGTCGACCAGGTCGCGGACCTGCCGGGGCAGGTCCGCGCCGGTCCGTCCGTCCGGCGACGGGAAGTTGGGGCCGAGGTTGTCGGTCGGACGCAGCTCGGATTCGGCGGTGTGCGTCGCGTCGGGTCGCGGTCCCGTCTCGGCCTCGGGCCGAGCTGCTTCGTCGGGCCGGGTATCGGCTTCGGGCCGCGATGCCGTCTCGGCTTCGGCCCGGGCCGCTCCGTCCGGCCGGGTATCGGATTCGGGCTGCGGTCCCGTCTCAGCTTCGGGCCGCGCCGCTCCGTCTGGTTGAGGCGCTGGCTCGGACCTGCTTCCACCCTCGGGAACGGGGCCGGCCTCGACCTCGGGTCGGGGCGTACCGTTCGGTTGCTGGCCTGCGGTCTCGCGATCGGGCCGAGCCGCGCCCTCGGAAGGATCCGTCCGGTCGACACCCTCCGCAGGATCGGTCCGGGTGGCGCTGTCGGGCTCGGGTGTGTCGGTGGGGGTAGCCGGAGGGTTGGGACTGTGTCCCTCGCCGCGCATCTGTTCGAGCCGGGCGTCGATCTCGGTCGCGTTGAGCGGGCGACGGGTGCCGGTTTCGTCGACTCGGGTGAAGTTCTGCTCGATGAAGCCACGCAGGCGTTCGCCGTACCGGTTGAGGTTTTCCGGGCGGGTGTTCAGTGCCTGCTGTACCAGGTCGGGTGTCAGCGGTGGCGCCGACCCGGTCGTCGGGTCCGCGCCGTCGGGCGACCGGCCGAAGTGCTCGGCGACGCCGTGCGCGTACTGCGTTTCGATCCGCGTTTCGATCCGCTGTTTCCACTCCTGCCAACGCGATTCCGCGCGTCCCGTACCCCCGTCTCCACTGGGTTGGGACGTCGAGGCCGGCGGCTCGCTGCGGGCCGAGTCGGTTCGGGCGCTGTCGGGGGCCGACGGTGTGGTCGAACCGGGTGGTTGCCCGTCGACGCTGCGCTGGTCGGATCCATCCGTGCGGTGGCCGCCGTCCACCGAGTCCGGTGGCGGTGCCCCGGCCGACCTCTCCGAAGTGGAGACGACGCCGTCGGTGGTGGAATCCGATTGGGGTGGTGGCGGGCCATCGGCTGTCGTCACCGGGCCGGTCTGCGCCGGCACGTCCGGGTCGCGGGTGCGGTCGCCGTCCGCGACCGTGTGGTCCGCTGTCGGGGACGTGGTCGAGTCAGGGGTCGCGGGTGCGTCGGTGCCGGGGGGCGTCTGGACGGAGTCGCCGGTGCCGGTGGTCGGGCCTGCGACGGTCGGGTCCGGCCGGCTGCCCGCCTCGGGTGAGACCGGAGGGTTGGCGTCCGGCGTCGGCGTGGTAGGCGCGCTGGGGGTCGGCGTGGCCGGGGTCGGCGTCACGACGGATCGTTCGCCAGGCGGTGGACTCGCCGGCCCGGGATCGGTGCCGGTAGCCGGCGGGGTGGGTGTGGCTGTGGAGTTGACCGTGGAGTCGCGGCCGGTCGAGGTCGATCCGCTGGTCGTCGAGGTTGTCGAAGTGCTCGAACCGGACGATGTCGTTGTGGTGCTACCCGAGGGGGCGGGTGCTCCAGTCGACACGGGTGCTCCGGCGGGTACGGCGGGCGTCGTCCGTGCCCCGGTCGTGCCAGTCGCCGCGCCCGCGCCGGTGTTGGAGACGCCCGTCGCTGCCGAGGCGGGTGTGTTCGTCGCCGATCCCGACGGGATGCCCGCCGGAGTGGGCAGGACCGCTTGAGTGGGCAGAACCGCCGGCGGAGCGAGATTGCTCGGCGCCGGCGTGGGCGCGTTCGTGTTGCCGAACAGGTTCCGGGCGCCCTGCCCGACCGTGGGGGTGATATCCGGCCGAGCACCGGGGCGCCGGCCCTCACTGACGATCTCACCGATCAACGCCGCCGGGGTGACGGCACTGAGCAGGTTGTCCAGCGTCATCCCACTGTAGAGGTGGTTGCGCTGCGCCCAGTCGGCCAGGCCGGCCGCGTCCAGCATGCGGTCCCGGCCGTACTGCAGGACGTTGTCGACGGTCTGGCCGAGGCCGAACGCAACCGCCTCCATGACCCGGCTGTGGATCCCGAGGGTCAGCGGACCCCCGATCGCGCCGGCGATGAAGCTGTCGACCAGCTCGACGCCGAACCTGGTCGCCCAGCCCTCGGTGAACGGATCGTGGCCCTCGGCGGCCTGTATGAGCAGGATCCCGCCCTTGATCCCGCCCATCACACCGGCGTACATGATCCCGCCACGCAGCGCGGCCCGCCCGGCGTTCCTCGCGAGATTCTGGGTGAACTGCCGTACGCCGGCCTTCACCGTCTCCTGCCAGAGCTTCGTGACCAACTGACGGGCCAGTTGCACGATGGACTGCCTGGCGGTGACGATCGCGACCAACCCGGCCACGCCGCCGATGCCCGTCCAGATCGTGAGGATGGCCTGGATCAGCGCAACCGCCATCATCACCAGCGTGACGACGGCCATCCACTTCATGGTCTCGATCTCGAGCGCCTTGGCGTGCACCGTCTGCTGCACCGCACCGAGCAACTCGGCCATGCCTGCGGTCTCGGCGAAGTACGCCTGGAACTGCTCGCGGGCGACCTGGGCCGCCCCGTCGCCCTGCCACGCGTCGAAGTCGCCCAGGTAGTCCTGCAACTCCTCGAGGTGGGCGCCGTAGAGCTCAGCGGCCTGCAGGTAGGAGTCGGCGAGGTCGAACAGGCGGCTGTGCCGCGCCTCCGGCCACTGCGTGATCATGTCGAGGAAGTCACCGAGTACGGGGATCCACTCGTTGATCTGGATCATGCACTGGCGTACGGCCTCCAGGGCGGCGTCTGCTCCGTCCTCCGCGACGTTGTCGCCCAAGTGAACCTCCCCTCGATGTCCCGGGTCCCCCAGTGCGTGACCGCCCTGCTGTCACTTACGGACGGCTGACGTCTCTCGCGACGTACTCCCGCAGCCAACCGACTTCCTGGCCGGGTCCACCGGCCACGTTCCAGCGCAGGACGTCAACCTCGCCCTTGACGTCCAGGTGGTAATGACAGGAGTGGAAGGTGATTTCGACCCGTCCTGCGACCTGGCGCACCCTCGGCGGGCTCACCACCTCCGGGTCCAGGAACGGAAACTCCGCCAGGATCTGGTCGACGCTGTGGACCAACCAACCGGCCTTCGTGAACGCGCTCGCGGCCTGGGCGGCGACCACGGGGCGGTCGATGTCGGGGCCGGAGTAGAACTCGGCGAGCAGTTCCGCGTAGGCGAGCGGGTCCAGGTCGTCGCCCAACCGGCCCCCCAACCCGCGCATGGTGGCCTGGTCGTTGACGTGCAGCACCCCGCCGTCGCGCTGCAGGATCAGACCGAAGGTACGCGACGCGGCGTCCTCGACGGCATCGTCCAGGACCAGACGGAATGCCTGGTCGACCCAGGGCTCCCGGGCAATGAGCCAGTCGGCGGGCTGGGCGTCGTACCAGCCCCGGTTGGTCTTGATGGCCACGCTGTCCGGCCAGTCCCGCCGGTTGACGACATTCTCGTGCGGGGTCAGGATGTAGCGCTCCACGGCAGCGGTCAGCCGGTCCCCATCCACCAGACACCTCCCTGTCACTGCGGCCACCTGACAATGGCGCTCATCGTCACACGCGTTCACCGACGATTCACCGGCGGACCGGGTCCTAGGATCGGCCCGTCGCACCGAGCCGGGCAGCCAGCTGGTCGAGCAGGTCACGCACCAGGCCGCCGAGCGCCTCCGGCGGTGCGTCGGCGGAGTGACCTCCGACCAAGCCGTCGATCACCGGGCCGGGCGCGTCGCCGACAACCGGACTCGGCCCGCACGCGACCGCGACCCATTCCCCGGACTCGACCCGGACTTCGATCGATCCCCGGCCCCGGAGCAGGTCCTCGACGGACAGTCGGCTGGTCAACGCGGCCGACTCGATGACCTCCCGCCCCACGTGCCCCGAGCCGACCCGCGGATGTAGCGCGGCGTCCAGGACGACACCGAGATCGTCGTCCCCGAGCGTACGGAGGACCGAGGCGACCGGCCCGGACCAACGCCACCGCCCGTCGTCAGCCACCATCGGGACAATCTGGAGCAGCGTGCCGGTGTCGAAGACGGCGACCCGGCCACCGGTCGTGGGGCCGCCGGACACCAGCGGATCGCCGCTCGGCGCGGCGGCCGGCGTCAGGTCCGACCAGACCCGTTGGCCCGTCCCGTCGGCCGGGGTGTCGGGTGGGAACTCCCTGGTACCCCGCTGTGGCCGGAAGTCGGCGAGAATCCGCAGGTAGTCGCCGTAGGCCATCGACAGATCCAGGCCGGTCAGCCGATCGAAGATCGCCCGGCCGAGCTGCTCCTGCGGCCCCCGGAAGTCGAGCGACAACTCGAAGCCGTACGGCGCGTACGCCGTCACTTCCTCGTCGGACCCGGCGCCGTCACCGAACCCGGCATCCGGGTCCCGGTCAACCGCGTCGAGGGTCAACTGCCCCCAACCGTCGACCCCGATCAGCGGCCGGGCGTCGACCGGGAACACGTAGCCCTCGCCGGAGTGGAAGTAACCGGTCAGGTCCAGGGTCTCGGCCACCCGGTGAGCCAGGCGCGGCCCGGGACCCGAATAGCTCAGGTAGATCTCGACGGTGTCGCCCATCAGCAGCCCACTACACGTTCGTCTCGTCGATCCGGGTGGCGTTGTCGGTGTCGGTGCCCTGGTATTCCGTCATGGCGAGGATCGTGCCGTCGCCGACGCGGGACAGGCCCTCCCCCGCTCGCGACAGGCCGGTCTGCACCATGTCCGGCAACGGCTCCTCGGCGCCCGCGGGGACGGCGTAGTACGTCGTCTCGAAGGCGTTACCGTATTCGTCCGAACCCCACGGGCGCTCGGCGTGCACGGCGTTGATGTCGCCGAGTATCGCCTGGGTCTCGGTCTTGAAGGACTCGGCGATCGACCTGAGCACCGCGCCGGTGCCGGCCACCTCGTTGGGATCCCCGTCGACGTTAAGAAACGTACCCATGCCCCTCCTCCTCCCGTTTGCGCATCGCCTGTGGCAGGTCGGCGTCGTGGTTGTCCAGCATCACGTCGAAGTCCGTCTTGGGGAGAAACCCGTCGGTTTTCGGCATCACCCGGTCCATGACCTCGCGGGTCTTCCGATTGGCTTCCTCGACGGCTGCGCGGACGGTGGAGAGGATCGACGCGGACAGTGCCTTGGAATTGGGGGTGCGGTAGATCCGGGGATCGATCTCGAGCTCGATGAGCTGGCCACGCGGGCCGACCACGGCCTTGATCATGCGATCGTCGGACCATGCGGTTCCCGTGATCTCCATGACCTGCTGGCGGGTCTGCGTCGCGTCTTCGAGTGTGCGCTGAAGGCCGTCGATGACGCCGCGTATCGCCGACCACTGCGGACGTTCTCGTTCCACGCGCGCACCTCCCCGTATCGGTCGCACCGATTCCCTCCACCGACGACGACCTGTTTCGACAATAGATGACGTCCGCCCGATCCGGTGCTCAGCCGTCCCCGCCTCGCAGCAGGTCGGCGACACCACCGACCCGCTGCTGAGGAATCGGCGGCTCGGGCGCCCCGGTCTCGGTGGCCGGCGGTGCCGGTGGCGGGTTGCCGGTACGACGGTGGGCCAGCTCGGCCGCGTACGTCAGCAGTCCCCGGACCCGGTCGCCGCCCAGCGAGAAGGCGATCGGCGAGCCCGGGTTGACGGCGAGCCGGAAGTCCCCTTCGGGCCACTGCCGCACCACCGCCACCAGGTCGAGATCGACCGTCGCTAGGTCCAAGCCGTGTCCGGCAAAGAAATCGTGATACCGCTCCGAGCTGGTGAACACCGGAATCGTCGGTAGGCCGTCCACGTCCACGGCCTGGGTCGGCACGGTCACCCGCGCGATGACCAGCAGATCGAGCAGTACCTCACCGTCGAGGGCGGCGAGCGCGTCGCGCAGCAACCCTTCCAGTTCCGTGGCCGGGACGAAGGCGGCCAGCGCCGCCGCGTCCGGCACCAACGTCGGTACGTCCTCCGGCGCGACCAGGACGCCGATCGGGCTGACCGGGTTGACCGCCAGCCCCCAACCCGACGGCATGGTCCGGGCCAGCTCCGAGAGGCTGGTCGGGCGCCACCCGTCGGCGGTGACCGTACGGTGCAGTGCCTCGGGTGAGGTGAAGACCGGCAGGTAGGGAACCCCGTCGCGGTCCCGGGTCAGCAGGCGCTGCCGTACCCCGTCCGCCGGCCCACCGTCGTCGCGGAACCCGGGCAGGTACAGCGGCGCACCGGCGAGGATGCCCATCAGCTCGGGTATGTCGCCCGCGTCGGCGGCATCGCGTAACCGGCGTTCCACCTCGTTCGCCGGCGCCCAGGGGGCCGTCGGCCGGTCCATGCCGGGCTCCACTGTCACCCAGTTCCCATCGTCATCGACTTTCCGTGGTCATCGGGCCTCGAACAGCGCAACCAACGTGTCACGCCCCGTTTCCACCGGCGGCTGCCACGGCGCCTTCATCCGCGATGGTAACCCCGCTCCGACCGGGTCGGCGCGGACCTCGATCACCTGATCGGCGTCAACCCAGGACTCGGCGATCGCGAGCAGGGCCCGGGACGGCTGGACGAGCCGCGCCCAGAAGTCGTCGATGCTGTCGGCGCACCGCCGCAGGAGGTTCGCGCAGATGTATTCCGCGTCGTAGCCGTCACGGTCGCGCGGGTCGTCGTCGTCCAGGTACCAGACCGAGTCGAGGTCGCCGCCGGACACCCGGACCGCGAGCAGTCCGCCCTGCACGTACCCGATGGGTAGGAAGTCGACGGTCAACCGGTCACGCAGCCACTGCACCAGGTAGGACAGGTCCTGATGCCGGTCCTCGCGGGCGATGCCGAACAGCGGCTGGTCGGCGACGAAACCATGGCCGGGCAGCACCCCGGGGCCCGCCGGTCCGGCGCCGTTGGTCGCGGCCAGGAACCGCCGGTACGCCTCCGGCAGCGGCCAACCCAACGCCGTTTCCAACAGGGCGACCATCTCCTCGGGAACGGGCTCGGACGCACCGGCGGCCACGGGCACCGGCCGCTCGTCGAGTCGTAGCCCGCGCCCGGCGACCGGTAACGTGCTCAGCCCGCCCCCGTGCCGGAACGAGCCGTGCAGTTCGATCGGCACCAGCGCGAGCTGCCGGGTCAGTGCGACGTGTGCCCAACACCAACCGACCGGGGTCGGTACGGTCCGATGCCGCTCCCGTGATATCACCCAGAGCGGGTCGCCGTCAGGTTCCGCCGCCCAGCGGGCCATTGCCGCGTTCGCCGCGAGTACGTCCACCACCCGTACCTCGTCGCGGCTCAGCCCGGGCACGGGAGGCGGCAGTTCCACCACCGCCCGGGCGCAGAGCGCCCAGTCCGGGTAGCCGTACGGCGTGACCAGCACACCCTGCCGGTAACGGACTCGTAGGACCGGTGACCCGGGGTGGATGACACTCATCGCGAACCGGGCGCCCGGCGGCTGACTGCCCGAGTCGGTGTCGGTCACGGAGCCAGACGGGCGAACGTGCCGGCGGCGACGCGGGCGACCCGGTCGACGGCGTCCGCCGGTAGCCGATCCTGGTCGCGCACGACGCGCAGGCGGATCTGCAGCACGAGATTGCCGTGGTAGCTGAACAGCTCGACGCCCCGTTCGTCGCCGGTCCAGAACGCGCCCGCGCCGGCCGCGGGCACGTCCGTGGTCGAGGTCTTCGCCAACCGACGCGCGGTCTCGAAGTACTCCTTCGCCCAACGCCCGTCCTTGAGTAGCTCCGCGTCGACCGAGAGGGTCACGACCGAGGTGTCCGACGACCGGGACGTGTCGCAGAGCCGCGCGGTGGCGGCGAGCGGGGTCTCGGCCTTCGGATAGACCTCTGCCAGCGCTGCCAGGTCAGCCCGTTCACAGAGGTTACCGCTCGGCACGTAGACCGGCCCCTGGTCTGCGGGCGCGGCGGGCGCGGCCGTGGTCTGCGACGGCCTCGGCGGCAGGGTCAGCGCCCTGCCTGGCTCACTCTCGGTCGACGGATCCGCGTCCCCGCAACCACCGGCCGCGACCAGCACCGCCGCCGCCAGCGCAACCACCGTCGTCCAGGAGCGGACTCTCCGGGCGGTCACGTGCCGAGGGTCGGTTTGGGTTCCACGGACGCAGTGGTCGGCCGGACGCCGTCCAGCACGCCACCGCCCGGGGTCTCGACGGTCCACACGCCCTCCTGGTCAAGAATCTTGCGGATCTTGTCGATCTCGCGCTCCGCCGGGTCGACCGGCGGCTGCTCGGTCGACATCTTGCGCGACGTTATCTCACCGGACTGGCCGGAGAACGCGGCCCGCCGTTGGCCGCGCACCACACCCGAGCTCGGGTCGGACGGCTGCCGCTGGCCCGGGGTGGGACGGGTGGCTCGACCGACGACCGGGGTCGTGCGCGGCGGTGGCGGGGCCAGGGGATTGGCGGGGGCGTCCGACCCGGCGGAGGGAACCGGGGGAAGGACGGGCTCGGCTCCCTGCGGGCGTTTCGGCCGGGACCGGGCCAACACCGGTGGTGCCGCATCGGACCGACGCGCGGCGGCGCCGGGAACCTGCGGAGTCGGTGGCATCCCCGGTACGGCGGCGCCGCCGCGACGGGGACCGCCGGCCCGTACGCCGGGCGGTGGCGGTGTGGCACGCGGATTGCGCAGCACCGGGGAGGACGGCGCCGCCGGAGGGGCACCGAACTGGTTCGTGGGGTTCGGGCCGCCCGGAACGGCCGGGGTCGGCGCCTCAGGACCCCGCTTGTTCCCCTGCGGGTTGGCCGGCGAGGCCGGACCTCCCTCGGCTGGCCCACGCCCCCTGACCTGTGGCGGCGGTGGCTGGCCGGCGCGTGACTGCGGCATCGACGGCGGCAGACCCTCGCCGGAAACGGGTGTCGGGCCGCCGGATCCGCGCAGCACGCTCGACACTCCGCCGCCGGGCAGGTTGCTCAGCAGGCCCCGACCGATGGCCGGCGGCAGACCGCCCGGCCGCAACGCCGGTGCACCAGCGGCTGTCGGGCCCGACGGCAGCGTCCGCGGGACGGCGGGCGGCACGGGCGCCACCACAGGCGGTGGCACGGGCAGACCGGCCACCGGCGCCGTCATGTTCGGGGCGGTGAGGTCCGGGCGGGTCACGTTCGGAGCGGTGAGATCCGGGACGACGTTCGGGGCCGTGATGTTCGGTCCGGTCAGTTTCGGCGGCGTCACCTGCGGCGGCGTCACGTCCGGACGGACGACCTTCGTCCCGGTGATGTTCGGGCCGGTGATGTTCGGATTCACGCGCGGCGGGTTGATGTTCGGCAGGCCCAACTCGCCCAGCTTGTGGCGGGCGATGAAGTCCGGGTTGAACCGAACAGCGTCGGTGGGTCCCTCGTAGACGGTGGCCCTGCCGCCGGCCAGGTCCTCGTTCATCACCGACCAGTAGTCCCGGGCCATCCCGTACTGGACCCGTTGCGCCTCCCAGTTCCAGCGGAGCTGGTTGTCGCGCATGAAGGTGACGTACTGGTCCGCGTACGGCGTGCCCGGGATGAGGTCGTCCACCGAGTCGTACCCCTTGGACTGCAGCCACCGTGAGCTCATGTCCTCCATGCCCTGCTCGTACCGCTGCCAGAGCTGGGTCATCTCCGCCTGGCGGCTGACGATCACACCGGCGAGGGCGAGCGTGCCGAGCCAGTTGGTGACGGCCGCGTCCTCCCACGCGTCGAGGGACATCAGGGTCGCGCCCGGTCCACGGGCCAGAAAGGCGTCGGCGCCCTGGCCGGTCCAGCCGTTCTTGCCGTTGCTGCCGTCCTTGAGCTTCGTGGACGCGTGCAACACCCGGGTCCGCAGGTCGTCGAGGACCCGGCTGACCTCGTACCACTGGTCGGCCAGTTGGCGGACCACCGTGGCGTCCTGCGCCATGATCCTTTTGCGGATCTTCTCGATGCTGTCCGCGTAGAAGGCCTGCTTCTCCTCGTTCGAGGAGAGGACCCTGCCCTCCTCCGTGTCCCAGTTGCGTGTGGGCTCGATGTACTCGCCGCTGGCCGGGGGCGGGTAGTGCCGGATGTCCTCGCCCATCCGGCGGGCCATCTGCCGGTTGAGCTGCAGCTGCTCGTTCTGCGCCGACGTGTAGCCGAAGTACTCCTCTTCGCCCGCCACGGTTCCTCCTCAGTACCCGGCGCCGTACTCGCGGACGGTGTGGTCCATGCCGTGGGAATCGAGCTGCTCGGAGACGTTTTCCACCGGTCCCTGCGTGCCGCCCTCGCGGTGCTGGTCCCGTTCGACAGTCGTCGTGGTGGGCTCCGATTCGCGCCGCTGGCCCTCGACCGTGCTGCTGCTCTCGTTGGTCACCGTGATGCTGCCGTCGGGGTTGTTGGTCGTCGTCGTGGTCGACGTGCTGCCGTTCTGGTCGTTCCCGCGGCTGGTGGTGACGCTGTTCACCGGGGTGCCGCGTACGGCGTAGCTCTGCTCGGTGACGGTCGAGATGACCTGCCGGTCGGCCCCGTAGACGGTGGTCGTCAACACCTGCGACTCGCTCGTCCAGGCCGAGGTACCGGGTTCGGTCCGATACTGCACGACCCGGTAGGAGCCGTCCGAGTAGTAGTAATAGGTGAGGCCGGCCGCGACGGTCTGCGTGAAGCTGACGGGAACACCGTCGCCCATCGACGCCATCGGCACCGGGCCGGCTTCGTCGGCCAGCCGCTGCTCGTACTCCGACCAGCTCTCGACCTTGCGGAAGCCGCGTGGCGGGTTCGCTCCCGGTTCGGAGAAGACAAAGCCGATGTCGGCGACGTTCGCCGCGTTCTCGCTGTCGGAGTTCTCGTACAGTTCGGCCACGACGGCCGCCGCCGAGCCGATGTTGCGGACTCCCTCGGTCACGTCGGCGCTGAAGTGTTGGAAGTCGCTGAGCCGGTGGTTCATGAAACGGGCCGCCTGCAGTCCCTCGGGGAACGCCTCGCCGTCGTCCGAGGTCGCCAACCCGGTCATGATCAGCATGTTCATCTGGGACATCGCCGTAGCGGCCGCCCCGCTGGCCTGCCCGGAGAGCGAACTCAGCTCCTCGAAGTAGCTGACCAGATCGGTGACCTCGACGTTGACCTTGTCACCGAACGACCTGTAGTCCGAAGGCGTCCCACCGACCTGGTCTTCCCTTGGAACCCCCATCGTGCCTCCCCCGAGAACCGCGATGTGCCCGACCGCCCTACGTCACGACTGCGGGGGCACGGAACAGCGTATTACCCGTCGGCCAGCCGCCGCAGCCGACGATCCCGGCGAGGAGGCGTACCACCTCGCCGGGACATCTCTTCGTGAGTCGTCCGGTCAGCGGGCGCCTCAGAAGTTGGCCGAGATCCTGCTGTCCACCTCCTGCATGCGCTCGGCGGACGCGCCGAGCTTCATGCCGAGGCGGGCCAACGCCTCTTTGATTTCGGTGGCGCCCTGGTTCCACTGTGCCTGCGCCTGGTCGCACGCCTGGCCGGCGGAGCCCGACCAGTCGTTGGCGAAGAGTTGCTGGAAGGCGTTGTAGAGCTCCCCCAGCTCGACGTCCAGGTTGCCTTGGTAGGTGCCGATCGCGGTCGCCACATCGCCGATCGCGCCGAAGTTGTAGGTAATGCTCATTGGTGTGTCACCTTTCGACTGTTCTCGACCACCAGTAGGGACCTCAGTCGCCGAGGTCAGCCGCGCAGCGCGCTGATGACGGCGCTGTTTCCGGTCCCCTCGGCGGCGGCCCGGATCTCCGTCGCCGCATCCTCGTCCTGAACCCCGAACTGCGTCGAGGCGTCGCTGATCTTGCCGGACAGGCCGTCCAGCGCGTTCAGGATCTTCGTCAGGCCTTCGTTGAGGTCACCCGAGACCAGTTGCAGTGCGTTGTTGGCCGAACCGGCCATGCCGGTACCACTCAGCGACGTGATGCGGTCGAGCAACTGCGCCATTCCCGTGGCAAGCCGCTCCCCGGTGTCCTGGCACCGCTGCGCCATCGCGTTGAGCTGGTCCTGCGTAGCGTGCACTTGGCCAACGCCTGGAGTATCCGTCAAGGTGGATTCACCCCGCTCCTCTGTAACGCCCCCCGCCCAGGGGAGCCTCCCCTTGGGTCGCATGAAAGCTCATGCGCCGTGTCTCGCGACCCGAAGGTAGCGCCATTCGTCCACTCAGGCCACCCGGATCTGCGCCGATGCCCAGATCCGTCGGGAAATGACACATCCGGGGTCGTGCATTGGACAGGCTGATCAGACGTACGGGTCACGCTCTCCCGGGAGTCGGGTCGTCCCCGGCTGCCGGTGGGTGGTGGTCCGCGCTGCGCCAGTTCCTGGTGGCCGGCGCCTCTCCGTCGAGGTGCCCGCCCACTGGGCCGCTCCGCTGTCGCATCGGGTCGCCCTCAACAGGGTGGAGCTGGCGTCCTGCGCAGCTCAGGGACGCAGCGCGCGCAAGAACGCGATGGCCACCGTGCGTCGGGTGGGCGTGCCGAGCGCTGCCCGGGCGGTCATGTGCGCGTCGAGACGCTTGCGTTCCGCACCGGTCAGTGCCGTGGCAATCGCTTCGCCGTACGTGGGGACCAAGGGGTTGGGTGCCACCTGCTTGAGCGCTTCCCAGTCGACAATCGGCTCGCCAGGCACATCTACCTGGGCGCGATAGTCCAGCTCCACTGCCTCGAAGCCCGCCGCTACCGCCCACTCCACGAGGTCACGCTCGTCGAAGTCGATCATCGGCCGCTCGCCTTCCGCCGTGACGCTCCGGTAGACGTCGCGAACCTTGGCGAGCAGGTCGTCCACCGATGAGGCGCCCAGGCCGAACAGGTCGTCGGGACGGCGCTGACGCGCGAAGCGATTGATGGGCTCGAAGAGGGACACCCGCCCGCCCGGCCTCAGCACCCGGAAGAACTCCACGAACGCGGCCGCCTTGCGAGCGGAGTAGATGAGCACCGACCGGGTGGTGACGACATCCACGGACGCGTCCGGGATGCCGGTCAGGTCCTCGGCCGCCGCGAGAACGAAGCTGCACCGTTCGTCGCCGCCGGCAGTCCGCCGACACTCGTCGAGAAGATCCCGTGAGACGTCGCTGAAGATGACGTGTCCCTGGGGGCCGAGCCGGTCGAGTGCGCCGAAGCCGATCAGTCCGGTTCCACAGCCAACATCAAGGACGACGTCCTCGGGCAGCAGACCTGCTCCGTCAAGGACGCCGTCGCGTACCACCGCGAGGTCCCGGTCGCTGCGGGCCCGCAGGGCCGCACTGTTGCCATCTCGTCTGGTCAGCAACCACTGCGCCCACTTGTCCTCCGCCACCAAGCCACCGTATCCGCCCGTATCCACCGCCACGCATGTGAACCCTTGCCGGTCAGGACCATGAGCCTCCGACGGCGCCGGCCCAGAGGTCCAGGCCCACGCACGGGTACGCGCCACCCGCCTCGGCCGCGAAACGACAACGAGGACCCGAGACGTACGGACGGACCGGCGCCGACCTCTCCAATTATCGAATTACCTGCTAATGCAATCCGATAATTGACCCAAGAGGAACCCGTCGACAAAACGGGACGAAACGCGCTGCACCATAATGACAGTTATGGTGTGCTGCTCGATCGGACCAGACGGGCGCGTCGACAGTGGTACGTCCTCCGGACGCGCCCAGGCGCCGGGTGCGCTCACGGCGTTGGCGCGTACGTGGGGCGTCGGGTCGGTGACGGCGCCCCGCAGCAGTGCCTCGATCTGTCGGACGCCGCCAGCGGGTACGCGGTCGCGGAACGGGCCGAGACGGCCGGCCGAGGACGGACACCACGGCCCGACGAACGTACGGGCTGCCTGCGCGCAGACCTTGCCTCATCGGCCAAGCGATCCCCGGCAATGGATGAGGTCTCAGGTGTGTTCGGCGCGTCGCCGTCGCGAGAGGAGTCTGTCCGTCCGCAGCGGACGACAAAAATTAAGGCAAGGGAAACGCTTACTCCCTCGCCACTCTTAACGTATACCGCACCGGGGGGCTTGCGGCAAGACCCGGGTCGTGCCCCACAATCTCCAGCCGGGGCCAGGACCTGCGGAAACTGGGGCTTCGCGAATCACCTGTGCTCGCCTCGGGGCGCGGGGCACGCGGAAGGTTGCTCCACCGGTGGGGTCGAGGTGCCGTTGCGGGGCACTCGGTGGGCAGATGCGGTTTGCGTCGGGCCGCTGGCCGAAAGTTCACCTTGTTTCGAACGGGGAGTCTCATGATCGATGTGATTGTTGCCGGGGGCGGGCCGACCGGTCTGATGCTGGCCTGCGAGTTGCGCCTGCACGGCGTACACGTGGTCGTGCTGGAGCGGGATACGGAACCGACCAGGGTTGTCCGCTCCCTCGGCCTGCACGCCCGCAGTATCGAAGTGCTGGACCAGCGCGGTCTGTTGGAACGATTCCTTGAGCTGGGCAAGCAGTACAAGATCGGCGGTTACTTCGCCGGCATCACCAAGCCGTGGCCCGACCGGTTGGATACCGCGCACGGGTACGTCCTCGGCATCCCGCAGCCCGTCACCGACCGGCTGCTGACCGAGCGCGCCATCGAGGTCGGCGTCGAGATTCGGCGTGGTCGTGAACTGGTCGGGCTGAGTCAGGACGACCACGGGGTGACCGCCGAACTCGCCGACGGCACGCAACTGCGCTCGCGCTACCTCGTCGGCTGCGACGGTGGCCGCAGCACGGTGCGCCGGCTACTGGGCGTCGGCTTTCCCGGCGAGCCCGCCACGGTCGACACGCTGCTGGGCGAGATGGAGCTGACCGCGCCGCCGGAAGAAGTGGCCGACGTGATGACCGAGGTCCGCAAGACCCAGCTCCGGTTCGGGGTCGGACCGATCGGGGACGGGCTGTACCGCGTTGTCGTACCTGCCGACGGGGTGTCCGAGAGCCGTACGGTCCCGCCGACCCTGGAGGACTTCAAGCAGCAGTTGCGTACGACGGCCGGGACCGACTTCGGCGTCCACTCACCGCGCTGGCTGTCCCGCTTCAGCGACGCCACCCGGCTGGCCGAGCGCTACCGGGTCGGCCGGGTGCTGCTGGCCGGTGACGCCGCGCACGTCCATCCGCCGCTGGGCGGGCAGGGGCTCAACCTCGGCATCCAGGACGCGTTCAACCTGGGCTGGAAGCTGGCCGCCGAGGTCGACGGCTGGGCACCGAATGGGCTGCTGGACAGTTACCAGGCCGAGCGGCACCCGGTGGCCGCCGCGGTGTTGGACAACACTCGGGCGCAGACGGAGCTGATGTCCCTCGATCCGGGTCCCCAGGCGGTGCGTCGGCTGCTGTCGGAGCTGATGGAATTCGAGGACGTGAACCGGTACCTGATCGAAAAGATCATCGCGATCGGGATCCGCTACGACTTCGGCGAGGGGCACGAGCTGCTTGGCCGGCGGCTGCGGGATGTGAAGCTGAAGCGGGGGCACCTGTACGACCTGATGCACGGCGGCCGCGGGCTGCTGCTCGACCAGACCGGCCGCCTCTCGGTGACGGGCTGGGCAGATCGGGTCGACCACGTCGTGGACATCAGCGAGGAACTGGACGTACCCGCGGTGCTGCTGCGGCCGGACGGCCACGTGGCCTGGGTCGGTGACGATCAGCAGGATCTGCTCGGCCGGCTACCGAAGTGGTTCGGGGCCGCCGTCCACTGAGCCCGCACGCATGTCAGGCGTCGTCGGCCGGGATGTGGTGCACCTGGTCGGCGGGGATGGCCGACGGGGTCAGGTAGGGCTCGCTGGTGAGGTAGTAGGCGTCGTGTTGCAGGGCTGCCCACACCGCGTGGGCGCGGGCGAGGTCGCCCTTGACCAGGCGAACGAAGGCGGCCGCGTCGGCCGCCTCGCCGGATCCGAGGGGAAGGACCGCGACGCTCGGCAGGGCGGCCAGGACGCCGAGGCGGGCTCGGGCGGGTGCGTCATCAACCCGGGTGTACGCGTCAAGCAACGCCACCGCCGGCAGGCCCGCGTACGCGCCCTCGTCGGCGATGTCGACGAGCAGTTCGCCGACGTGGACGTGTCCACGGGCGTAGGACAGCATCGCGGAGGTGTCCAGTACGGCGCGGATCTCGATCTCGTCGTCGTACGGCATCAGGCGGGAGCGGTGTCGTCCGCCGGCCACGTTCCCGCGCGTACCATGTCGCGTCGTCGTTTGTTCTCGGCCCGCTGACCGGCGGTCAGCCGGGGCAGAGAACCCCGTACCCGGTTCCGGCCTTCCTCGGTGACCTCGATGCCGACCGCCCGGAGCATCTCGACGGTCGCGGCCGCCCGGTCCATCCGCGCGCGGAGCGCGTCTGCCACGGCGGCGGAGGCGTTCTCCTCACGATCGAGGTAGGCCGCGACGTCGTCCGGGAGACTCACCGTCACGCGCTTTGTCATACCCGGATCATACCCACGGGGCCGGTCCCTCGGGCCGATCCACGCGACCAGGCCCGAACGTCGTAGATCTTCCGATTCCGGGCAATGACGATCCCGGGTCACCCCGACCGGAGGAGCACCTCGACAGCCTCGGCGACCGAGTCGACCACGAAGTCGGGCGCCGGGCCGACGAACGACCACGATTCGGGCCGACGTCGAGGCTGCAACCAGATCGTCCGCATCCCGGCCGCATGACCACCCGCCACGTCATGGACCAGGTTGTCGCCGATCATCCATCCGCCCTGGTCGAGGCTGGTACCGCACCGGTCCGCGGCAAGCCGGAAGATCGCGGGATCGGGCTTTCGTACGCCGACCTCGTCGGAGACGCACCACCCGTCGACCAGGCTGTCGAGCCCGGTGTTGCGGATCTTCCCGAGCTGGTTGTCGGTCATGCCGTTGGTGACGATCCCGATCCGCCACCCGGCCCGGCGCAGGCGACGGAGGGCGTCGACGTCCCGTGCTTCGCAGGACGCCAGCTCGGGCATGCGTCGGCGGTACTGCGCCCACAGTCGCTCGGGTGCCTCGCCCAGGTCGAACGTCTCACTGACGGTGGCGAAGAAGCTGCCCATCGGCCCGGAGTGGTGCGCGTCGGCCATGAGGAGGAAGGTGAGCGCCTCGTCGTCGAGCCGGTGGGTGACGACAAACTCCTCGGCCCAGGCGTTGAACGCCGAGGCCCGGTCAACGAGGGTGTCGTCCAGGTCGAACAACGCGAGCTGTCGCACCCCGGCACGATAGCCGGACACCGACATCGCCCGGTGCCGCAGCGGGCCGGTCGGTGTGTTCGTGGCCGGCGCGATCATGAGCCTGGCCCGGATGTCCGGGCACGAACGGGACACGCGCTCCGTGACCGGCCGCCGGTTATCCAGGCACTGTCGATCCCTGGATAGGCGCGCCATGGATCTCCCCCGTGGTCGGTGCGACCGTTGACGCAAGTCCGAGAAAGCAATCACTCACCAGGGAGTTGTCGTGAAAGACGTGTCCGTACCCGACCTGAGCGGAAAGCTTGCCGTGGTGACCGGCGGCAGCGACGGCATCGGTCTCGGCCTGGCCGTACGCCTGGCCGGTGCGGGCGCCGAGGTGGTGCTGCCGGTCCGGAACCCGGCGAAGGGAGCGGCGGCGGTCGAGCGGATCCAGGCGGCTGTGCCGGGGGCAACGGTCTCCACCCGAGAACTCGACCTGGCCTCGCTGGACTCGGTCACGGCGCTCGCGGAGACCCTGAACCGCGAGGGCCGGCCGGTCAACATCCTGGTCAACAACGCCGGGTTGATGATGCCGGCGGTCCGGCACAGCACCGCCGAGGGGCTGGAGCTGCAGTTCGGTACGAACCACATCGGTCACGTCGCGCTCACCGGGCGGCTGCTGCCGTTGCTGCGCGCCGGCCGGGCGCGGGTCACCACGATGTCGAGCAGCGCCGCTCGCTCGGGCAGGATCGAGTGGGCGGACCTGCAGGCCGAGCAGGGGTATTCGGCGCTGCGCGCGTACGGGATGTCGAAGCTCGCGAACCTGATGTTCGGGCTGGAGTTGGACCGGCGCAGCAGGGCGGCGGGGTGGGGCATCGTCAGCAACGTCGCACATCCGGGCACCACCCTGACCAACCTGTACGCCTCCGGCCCGAACCTCGGCCGCAAACGTCCCTCACCCTACGAGTGGATCATGAGGCGGTTGGCGGGCCTGGGCGTCATGGTGCAGACCGTGGACGCCGGGCTGCTCCCCGCGCTGTACGCCGCCACCAGTCCACAGGCGCACGGCGGCCGCTTCTACGGGCCGGACGGATTCGGCCAGTTCACCGGGGGACCGACCGAGTTGGCCGTCTACAAACCGGCCCGCGACGTCGCCGACGCGGCGCGACTCTGGGACGTCTCGGAGCGGCTGGCCGGGGTGCACTACGCGACGGTCTGACGGTGCCTGCGCATTAGGGCATCCCGACGTACACCTGCGGGCCCGGCTATCGGCGGACGCCGTGCCCCGGCGGTCACGGTGGGGTGAGCGGCGGTTGCGCCGTCGGTCAGACGTGTCGGTGTACGGCGTCGAGGCGGGCGAGTTCGTCCGGGGTGAGCCGCAGCGCGCCGGCGGCGACGTTGGCGACCAGGTGGTCCGGGTCGCCGGTGCCCGGAATGGCCAGCACGTGCGGCCCCCGGTGCAGTGTCCACGCCAGCCGGACCTGGGCCGCCGACGCACCGTGCGCGTCCGCCACGGCCTGGACCTCGTCGTGGTCGGTGTGGCCGGCGCCCGCTTCCCGGCCGGCACCGGCGATCGCGAAGAACGGCACGAACGCGACGCCCCGTTCACCGCAGGTACGCAGGAACTCGTCGGCGTCGGGCGGGGCGCCGATCCCGTACCGGTTCTGCACGCAGACGACCGGTGCGATGGCCTCGGCCTCGGCCAGGTGTTCGGGGCGGACGTTGGAGATGCCGAGGTGGCGGATCAGGCCCGCGTCGCGCAACTGCGCCAGCGCACCGAACCGTTCGGCGATCGAGTCGGTGCCGTGAACCCGCAGGTTGACCACGTCGAGATGGTCCCGACCGAGCTGACGCAGGTTCTCCTCCACCTGCCCGCGCAGCTGTTCCGGACGCGCCAGCGGCAACCACTCCCCCGACGGGTCCCGTCCCGGTCCGACCTTCGTGGTGATGACCAGGTCGTCCGGGTACGGAGCCAGCGCGCGGTTGATCAGTTCGTTGGCGGAACGCAGCGCCGAGAAGTAGAACGCTGCGGTGTCGATGTGGTTCACGCCGAGTTCGACCGCGCGTCGCAGTACGCGTACCGCCCGATCTCGGTCGCTCGCGACGGCGTCGGTGGTGAGCGCCGCGCCGTTCTGGGTCAGGCGCATCGCACCGAAACCGATCCGGTTGACGGTGAGGTCACCGAGTTGCCAGGTACCCGCCGCCGCCGCGGTGATCTCCTCCGAAGTCATGATCGAAGTTTGCCACCCGGATCCGGAGAGCGGCTACCACGGCAGGTGGGGTGCGCCGTTTCCCCGTACCGAACTCGAAGTCCTCCGGCGGGCCTGGCGTGACCGGCGCCCGGCACGGGTCTGCCGGTCACGGATGCCGGTGCGTCAGCCGAGCAGGCTCTCGATGATGTCGGCGGCCCGGGTGGTGCCGCCCTCGGCCCGGGCGTCGGCGCGCAGCGCTGCGCTGCGCCGAGCGACATCCGGATCGGTGGTCAGGTCGAGCAGGGCGGTTCGCAGGGACTCGGCGGTGGCGTCGGCGGTGTCGATGCGCCGCGCCACACCGAGTTCGACCAGCCGGTCGGCGTTGGTGAACTGGTCGACCGCCTGCGGTACGGCGATCATCGGAGTGCCGGTGAACAGCCCCTCGCTGCTGCCGCCCATGCCGGCGTGGGTGACGAACGCGTCGGCCTGTTCGAGGATCGCCAGTTGTGGCACCCACGGGTGGATCTCGACGTTGTCGGGGATGTCGCCGAGTTCGGCCGGGTCGGTGTGTTTCCCGACCTGGAGCACCATGTGCCAGCCGGGCAGGTTGCCGTACGCGGCCAGGCATCGGCGGTAGAACTCCGGCTGCCGGGTGAAGGCCGTACCGAGCGAGATCAGCAGGATTTTCGCGGCGCCGGCCGGTCGGGTCCAGGTGCCCTGGTCGGTGCGCTGACCGAGGCAGGGGCCGACGAACGTGACGACGTCGGTGTCGACCCGGTCGGCGTACGGCTGCATCGCCCGGGGGATCAGTGCCAGGGCACGCGTCGGCCGGCCGCTGAACGTGTCGACGTCGGTGGTGGTGGCACCGTTGCCGGCGAGCCAGGCGGCGAACTTCGCCCGGTACGCGTCCGCGCCCGGCAGCGCCCACAGGTGTGCGCCGACCTCCTGCTCGTACCCGGCCCAGGCGACGTACGTCGGTGAGAGCTGCACGATGGGCCGCTGGTGTGCCTCGGCGATGGCGCGGGCGGCGAAGGTGCCGATGTCGTACAGGTACAGGTCGGCCGGGTCGTGGTCGTAGTGGGCGCGCAGTTGCGGGAGCGCCTGGATGGAGTCGTCGAGGAAGACTTCCATCGCGGCGATCGGGTCGTCGGGCCAGTCGTGGTCGCCGACCGGGAGGGTGGAGGTGTAGCGGACGAGTTCGGCGCCGGTGCCGGTGACCAGGTCCGCGACCGCGGGATCGTTGGCGTACGTGACCCGGTGGCCTCGGTCCACCAGCTCACGGATGATCTCGACGCTGGGCAGGGTGTGGCTGACGGCGGGGATGCCGACCATCGCGATGTGGGCACGGCGACGAGACATGGAGGGTTCCTCGTTTCAGGTCTACGACGGAGATGGGACACGACTGGGCCGGTGCGCCGGGTCGCCGCGACGGCGGGGCCGTTGGCGGGACGCGCACTCGGGCGAGGACATCGTCCTCGCGTCGGGTCAGCCGTAGAGCTGGGTTTGCATCCGCCGACCATATCCCCACAGCGGGTTGCTGTCGACCGCCGGGGTAGGGTCCGCCATGATCACCAATTCCTGGTTGGCCGGCCCGCCACCGACCGTCGAGCTGCCCCGCGAACGGCTGCGGGAACGGATCCTGAACCTGCTCTCGTCGCAGAACATGTGCGTGCTGGCCACCACTGGCCCGGACGGCCCGCTGGCCACCCCGGTCCGCTACTACCACCACGAGCTGACGTTGTACGTGACCGCCCAGGCCGGTACGCCGAAGCTGCGCAACATCGCCGCTGATCCGCGGGTGTCGGTGGGGGTGTTCGCCCCGCTGGTGGGTCAGGCGAGTTCGCGGGGTGCGCAGCTGTTCGGGACCGCCCGGGTGCTGCTGCCCGGCGACGACGGTTTCGACGACGGGATGGCGGTGTACCGGTGGCAGTCCGACGCCGTCGAGCGCGGTCGTTCGGTGCTGCAGGCGCCCCGGGGTCCGCTGCTGCGGATCGAGGCGCGGCGGGTCGTCTACACCGAGCACTGGCTGCGTCGCGACGGGTTCGCCCCGCGTCAGTTCTGGTCCGCTTCCGCTGCGCCGACCACGACCGACGTCCGGGAGCGGTGATCCGCCTAGACTTGCCCGGCGATGAGCGAGCATGAGACCGCCGGGGATGCCCTGGCCGACACCCGCCCCTGTGCCCACTGTGGCCGGCCGGTCCCCCAGCGCACCGCCGCGGGTCGACCGTTCCGCTACTGCCGGGACAACGACGGCGCCTGCCAGCGGGCCTCCCGTAACAGCAGGATGCGCCACCGTAACGCGCCCGGGCTGGCCGGTCAGGTGGCCAGGACCTGGGAGGCGGTCGACCGGTTGGACCAGGTGGTGGAGACCCTGACCGAGGCGCTGCACGCCGAGTTGTCGCCGGTCGGGGTGGAACGCCAGTTGGCCCAGGCACGCGCGGACGCCGCGACCGAGGTCGCGGCGGCGCAGACCGAACGCGACGACGCCCGCCGGGAGGCGGAGGCGGCCACGGCGGCGTTGACGGTCGCGCAACAGGCGACGGCGACGGCGGTCGCGGACCGGGCCACCGCGGTCGACCGGGCCCGGCAGGCCGAGGAGTTGGCCGAGGCGGCCGGGCGGCGGGCGACCGGTGCGGCCACCGAACGCGACGAGGCGCAGCGGGCGGCGAGCGCCGCGCAGGCGCTGCGGGAGCAGGCGGAGTCCGACCGGGACACGGCCCGCGCCGACCTGCGGTCGCTGCGGACGCAGGCGGAGTCGGACCGGCGCTCGATCACCGATCTGACCCGTGAGCGGGACGCGGCCCGCGCCGACGCGGCCCGCGCCGAGGCTTCCGCTGCCGACGCGACGCGGGCGGCCGACGAGTTCCGGGTGGCGGCACAGCAGGCGCAGTCCCTGGCCGACCGGGCCCGGGCGCAGGCGACGCAGGCAACGCGTGACGCCGCGCTGGCCGGGGAGCAGGCGCAGCGCGACGCCGCCGCGGCGGGGCAGGCGCGGGCGACCGCGGAGCGCGCCGAGCAGGACCGGGAACGCATGGGTGAGCAGGTCCGCACGGCCCGGGAGGCGACCGCGCAGGCGCAGGCGCGGATCGGGGACCTGGTCGCCCGGCTCGACGCCGCGCAGGCCGAACGGGACGCCGCGGCCGACCGGGTGGCCCGGTTGTCGGTACAGGTCAGCGACCTGGCCGCGGCGCTGGCGAGCCTGAGCAGCCGGGCGCTCGCGCCGGCACCCGCACCGCCGGCCCCGCTTCCCCCCACCTGACCCAGACCGGAACCAAACGGCGAAACCGCACAAACAACCCAGAATCCATCGGGTACGGTGGTGGGCCGGATCACGGCTTGCGGTGTCCGGCTACGCTCGGAATGTTTGATCAGAAGTACGTTTGCCGAAGGTGTCGGGAATCGCCGACCCGGTACCCATCGTTACACCGATAAGACCAGCACCACGACCGAGGGGAATGCCGATCATGGGCGAGCGCATGCTGCGCGGAAGCCGTCTGGGAGCAGTCAGCTACGAGTCCGACCGGAACACGGAGCTCGCGCCGCGCCAGACCCGCGAGTACCTCTGCGCCAAGGGCCACCAGTTCGAGGTGCCCTTCGCCGTTGACGCCGAGGTTCCGATCACCTGGGAGTGCAAGTTCGACGGCAGCGTCGCGCGGCTGGTGGATGGCACCGAGCCCGAGCAGAAGAAGGCGAAGCCGCCGCGTACCCACTGGGACATGCTGCTGGAGCGCCGTTCGATCGCCGAGCTCGAGGACATCCTCGCCGAACGACTCGAAGAGGTACGGACCCGACGCGGTCGCGTCTGACCACCACCAGCACAACAACCACCACCGCCCCACGGCTGTCGGCCGTGGGGCGGTTTTGCGTACGCGGTGCGGGTTGCCGGGGTCAGTTCGGGCGGTGGTCGACGATCTCGCCCTCGATCGCCGGCCCGGCGGCGGTCGGCGGCCGTGGCTCGGCGGGCTGCGGTGTCGGCTGCGGCGCCCCACGACGGACCCGTACCCGACGGGGTCCGAACAGGTCACCGGCGACCATCGCCGACACCCGGCGCTCCGTTGCCACCTGGACACCACGGCGGGCAAGCACGCGCACCGGCGGTATCACCAGCAGCAGGCCGATGACCCCGCTGACCAGGCCCGGTATTGCCAGCAGCAGACCCGCACCGAGCCCGACGAGCCCGTCGACGACCTGCTTGCCCGGTGGGCTGCCGGCCTCGGCGGCGCTGCGGAAGCCACGCCAGGCCCGCATCCCCTCCCGGCGCAGCAGGACCAGGCCCAGCATCGAGGCGGCGAGCACGAGCAGAATCGCCCAACCGAACCCGATCGCGTGGCCGACCAGGACAAAAACCACGATCTCGATGACCACGGCGAGCAGTAGTGCCAACGGCACCAGTCTCAGCCCTCGGCGCATGTCACCCCATCCGGATGATGAACGGCAGCGGAATCCCGCCCCTCAAGCATGACACGGGTCGGTTCTACGGCCACCGCGACGTACTGTCACCGAAAAGGGCACGTCGGCGCCCCAACCCGACCCGGCGTTCCTGCAGGCACCACAGCGTCACCCGCCACAGCGCCTCGGCGATGATCAGCGGGCTCATCTTGCTCGCCCCGTGCTCCCGCTCGGCGAAGGTGATCGGGACCTCCACGGTCCGCAATCCGGCCCGGTGCGCCCGCCAGGACAGTTCCACCTGGAACGAGTACCCCTGGGAGGCGACCGACTCGAAGTCCATCTTGTCCAACGCCGGCAGCCGGTAGATCCGGTACCCGCCGGTGGCGTCGGACATCGGCATACCCAACGCCAGCCGGGTGTACAGGTTCCCGCCCCGGGAGAGCAGTTGCCGGCGCCACGGCCAGTTGACCACCTCACCGCCGGAGGTCCACCGGGAACCGATGACGACGTCGGCGTCACGGGCCGCGTCGAGCAGCCGGGGCAGTTCCTCCGGGGCGTGGGAGCCGTCGGCGTCCATCTCCGCGACCGCGTCGTACCCGTGGTCGCGTGCCCAGCCGAACCCGGCCACGTACGCCGCCCCCAGGCCCTGTTTACCGGGCCGGTGCAGCACGTGGACGAACTCGTCCGCGGCCGCCAGTCGGTCGGCGACCGCCCCGGTCCCGTCCGGGCTGTTGTCGTCGGCGATCAGGACCTCCACCGACGGAACCGCCTGACGCAGCCGCTCGGTGATGACAACAACGTTGTCCGCCTCGTTGTACGTGGGAATGACGACCAGGACGCGTCCCACGCCCGGATATCCCGTCATGCGCTCGACCGCACCGGTTGTCTCACTCACCGCTCCTCCGCATCTGCCGCGGTCGCGGGGTCGACATCACCCCCCGCCACCGACGGACCGTCTGCGGGGACCACCCGGCGCCGGCGGGTCACCACGGCCGTCACGAGCGCCGCGACGGCCAGACCCACCAGCACCACCTCGGGCCAGAAACCGACCCGGGTGGCGACCGTACGGGCGTCCCCGAGGTGCACTTCCCGGACCACCACCGCTGGGGTGTTGAACCCGGTCGCACCGGTTACCCGCCCATCGGCCCCGACGAACCCGGACACCCCGACCGTGGAGGCCATCAGCGCCTCACGGCCGTGCTCGACCGCCCGTAACTGCACCATCGCCATCTGCTGGCGGGCCTCGGCCACGTCGAACGTGGCGTTGTTCGTCTGCACCACCAGCAGCTGCGCCCCACCGGTGACGGTGTCCCGGACCACCTCGTCGTACGCGACCTCGAAGCAGATGACGTCGCCGAGGGTCACCCCACCGGTGGTGATGACACCGGGCCGGGTGCCGGCGACGAAATCCGACCGGACCCGGTCGACCTCGGAGCTGACCTTGCGGGCGATGCTGCGCAGCGGGATGTACTCCGCGAACGGCACCGGATGCCGTTTGAAGTACATCTGGTCCAGATCCGGGCCGGTTCCCGGCAGCCACAGCAGTCCCGTGTTGCGGACCTGCCCCTGGCCGGGGCCGAGTAGTACCGCGCCGACCAGGATCGGCGCCTTGATCGCGTCCGCCGCGGCGGTGATCTCGTTCGCCGCCGTCCGGTCGCGCAGCGGGTCGACGTCGCTGGCGTTCTCCGGCCAGACGACCAGGTCCGGTTGGGTCGCCGTACCGGCGGCAACCCGGGCGGCGAGGTCGATGGTGGCGTTCGCGTGGTTCTCCAGCACCGCCCGCCGCTGGGCGTTGAAGTCCAACCCGAGCCGGGGCACGTTGCCCTGGACGATCGCCACGGTGGCGGCACCGGAGCCGGCGCCGGAACCCAACGGCACCAGCAGCCCGACCAGGACCACCGCCACCGCCGCCACGGCGGCACCGAGCGCCGGCAGACCGGCCCGTACTCGGCCGGAGTCGGAGGAGGGGTCCACGGCGGCGGGGCGACGCCACCCGGTGGCCGCCCACCAGCCGGCGGCGACCAGGAACCCGCCGGCGAGCGCGGTCACGAACGTCACCAGCGGTGCCCCGCCGAGGACCGCCCACCGCACCAGCGGCGAATCCGCCTGGCTGAACGCCAGCCGCCCCCACGGGAACCCACCGAACGGGGTCCGGTCCCGCAGCGCCTCCTGCGCCACCCACAGGACCCCGGTCACCGCCGGCCACGACCAGCGCCACCGGTCCACCACCGGGCTCACCAGGGCGGTGGCCAACCCCAGCAGAGCCAGGTAGCCGGCCTGCAACCCGGACAGCAGCAGCCACGGCAGGTAACCGGTGTGCAGGTTCGTCCAGGCCAACATCGGCACAAACAGGGCCAAGCCGGTCAACGCGCCCAGTCCGACGCCGGCCCGTAACCGGCGCCGGTGCGTCGCGGCGGCGAGCAACGCCACCCCGACCGGCGCCAGCCACCACAGCCCGTACGGCGGGAAGGCGAGCAGCAGCGCCCCACCGCCCGCCAGGGCCGCCAGGACCGCGACCCACAACGGCAGCGGCCGGGGCCGTTCACCGGCCGACACCACCGGTTCGTGACCCGTCCCGAGCCGCGTGTCCGCCGAGTCCACCATCGCCACCTGCGCCTCACCACCAGTCCGGCCACCACCGCACCGATCGGCGGCGGATCTTCCCCGGCGAAGGCTACCGGCCCACCCCGTTCCCACCACCACGTCCGGCCCCGACAGCACCGGCCCGCCGGAAAACGGGTGCCGTCCGGGCAGACAAAATCGGGGCGCGGCCAATGGCCGCGCCCCGATGCTCCCAGGCCCTTCCCGGCCGGTGTGGCAGAGATGACCCGTCACGACCTTCGGACCGACCGGAGGAGGACTGGCTGTCCCCGTCAGGCCGTTGTCTACTGGCCGTGCACGTCATCCTGCCCTTACACCGGTAACCGCGGCCGGTTCGCGCCGCCCCGCCGACCCCCGCCCGCTGGACCTGGCCGCTGCGACATCGAAAACAGTCACTCGGCCAGCGGACGAAGGGACGAAGCGAACAACAGCCGCTTCCCGTGGTAGGACTCAAAGACGGTACGTGGTGGACCCCCGGCCCTGTCAACCGCCAGCGGCCAAGTCGGCCCGATCAATTCGGCGTGTCGGACCCCGCGAGTCGCCGATCAATCCCCGACGAGCAGATACCGGCGCAACAGGGCGACCGCCGTAACCGGATGTTCCGCAGCCAACAACCCCGCGGCGGCCAGCACATACTGATCATCAACGACCGGTGTCGCCGCCCTCGGCAACGCCCACCCACCGCCGTGGTCGGCCAACACCGCATCGAGGACCGCCACCGCCTCCTGCGCCCCGGCGTGGCGAAGGACACCCCCCGAACCGATGATCAACCGGACGTCCCGCAGATCACGGCCCCCGCCATCGCCGACCGAAGCGCCCCGCGCATGCCGCCGCAACGCCACCGTCGCCGCCAACCCGGCGATCCGCCGGTCGACCGCCCGCGCCCCCGCATCAACCGCCAGGAACCCCGGATCCGCCGCCCGGTCGGCGGCCGCGGCCGTCAACAACTCCACCTCACCCGCGACCAGCATCCGCTCCGCCTGCGCCGCCGCCACCACCCCCGGCGCGCTCCACCGCATCCCCAGGTCACCCTCGACCGTCCGGGCCCGCCACAACGTCCCTGCGGCCGCCCGCGCCGGCCCCTTCGCCCGCTCGTCCGGCGTCAGCACCGAATACACGTCCGTGGTCGCACCACCGACGTCGACGACCACCAGGTCACCGGAGAGCTGGTCGGCGAGCACCTCCACCCCGGTCAGGACAGCCTCCGGGGTCGCCGCCCGAACCAACCCGGCGAACCGGGTACCACGCGACAGCCGCTTCCCACCGATCACATGCCGCAGGAACACGTCCCGGATCGCCGCCCGCGCCGACAACGGCGCCAACACCCCGATCCGCGGCAACACGTTCCCGGCCACCGTCACCGGCACCCCCCGGTCGGCCAACACCCCGGCGACCTCCGAACGGACCTCCACGTTCCCGGCCACCACCACCGGCACCCGCCACCGGGCCGCCGCCAACCGGGCCGCGTTGTGCAACAGCACCTCACCATCACCGCCGTCGGTCCCCCCGACCAGCAGCACCACGTCCGGTCGCGCCGCCCGCAGACCGGTCACACCCGCCCGGTCCAACCGGCCCGCGCCGACGTGCACCACCCGCGCCCCGGCCGACAGCCCGACCTGCTGCCCCGCCCGCGCCGTCACCAACTCCTCGTAACCGACCACCGCCAGGCGCAACCCGCCACCGGCCGACGAGCACACGTACCACGGCATCGCCGCGGCATCCGGGCCCGCCGCCTGCGTGACCGCGGCATCCAGGCCGCGCAGCACATCGGAACCGACCGTCGTCGGTCGAGCCGCCGACGCCACCAACGCCCCGGTGGCCAACTCCACCACCGCTACCTTCGTGAACGTCGAACCGACGTCGGCGCAGACCGCATACCCGCTCACAGCAGCCGCGGCACCGCGCCCGGCGCCCCACCCGGTGGTGGTGCCGGCACCACCACCGTCCCGGTCGCCGTCACCGCCACCAACGGCGGATCCAACACCTCCGCCGCCGAAGCCCCCCGCTCCGGCCTCCCCCGACACACCACCCGGCACTCGAAGTCGATCGTCCGGCTCCGGGTACCGACCCGGGTCACCGTCGCCACCACCTCCAGCACGTCACCGGCCCGCACCGGCGCCCGGAACTGCACCTCGCCGTACGAGGCGAACAACCCCTCGTCCCCGTCGGTACGGATACACACCTCCGTCGCCACGTCCCCGAACAACCCCAACGCGTACGCCCCGTCGACCAGATCCCCCGCATAGTGCGCGTGCCCGTACGGCACATACCGCCGGTGGACCACCGTCAACCCGACCCGCTCGTCACCCATCACCGCGTCCCCTTCGCCGCACCGACCCGGGCCTCCCGGTTGACCACCAACTCGTGCACCAGATAACTGGCCACCTCCCGAGGCGTCGTCCCCCGACCGAAGATCCGATCCACACCCAGTTCACCGGTCATCAACTCGTCGAACCGGGGCCCACCGACGATCAGCAACGGCCGCCGACCCGCCGGCATCGCCTCCCGGAACGCCGCCGACATCTCCCGGGTGTTGTGCAGATGCGCATCCCGCTGCGTCACCACCTGCGACACCAGCACCGCGTCCGCCTTCTCCACCCGGGCCGCCTCGACCAACTCCGGCACGCTCACCTGCGCGCCCAGGTTCGTCACCTTCAACTCCCGGTAGTACTCCAGACCCTTCTCACCCGCCACACCCTTCACGTTCAGGATCGCGTCGATCCCGACCGTGTGCGCATCCGACCCGATACACGCCCCCACCACCGACAACTTGCGCCGCAGCCGGGACTTCACCAACGCGTTGACGTCCTTCGCCGACAACAACGGGAAATCCCGCTCCACCACCCGTACGGCATCGGTGTCGACCAGGTGGCCCACCCGCCCGTAGACGACGAAGAAGGTGAACCCGTCACCCATCTGCTTCGCGTGCACCAGCATCGCCGGCTCCAGGCCCATCTTCCCGGCCAACTGCAACGCCGCACCCTCGGCCCGCTTGTCGTGCGCGAGCGGCAACGTGAACGACACCTGCACCATGCCGTCACCGGTCGTGTCCCCGTACGGCCGCACCACCGACCCGGTCACGCCGCCACCCCCCGCCCGGCCGCCGCCACCTGATCGCGCTCCAGCAACTCCGTCGCCGGGTTGTAGTAACCCTCCGCGTGCGCCGCCACCCCGGACAGGCCCTTACCCCGATCCGCCGGACGCTTCATGATCCCGAACGTGCCCTCCGCGATCGCGTTCAACAACGTGTCGTCGGCGATCCGGGACAACAACCCCACCGCCTCGTCCAACACCCGCGACGCCCGCTGCTGGATGAACCCACCCGGCGCCGGCACGAAATCCTCGTGCAACCCACCGGCCGCACCCAACACGTACCGCACGTTCTGCAGGGCGATGTCCCGATCGGACAACCACGGCGTCACCACCGCCTCGGTCATCATCCCGACCAGCAGAATCCCCTGCCCGGTCATCGCCCCCGCCAGGTTGAAGAACCCGTCCAACAGGTTCCCCCGGAACACGTCCCCGGTCATGTGCTTCGTCGGCGGCATCCACTTCAACGGCGCCTCCGGGAACAACTCCCGGGCCAGCAACGCATGCGCCAACTCCAACCGGAACGACTCCGGCACATCCGGATTGATCTCGAACGCGTGCCCCAGCCCCAACTGCCAGTCCGCCAACCCCGCCTCGTGCGCGAAGAACTCGTTCAGCAACTGCGACACCGTCACCGTGTGCGCCTCGTCCACGGCATCCGCAGTGGTCAGGTAGTTGTCCTCACCGGTGTTGATGATGATCCCCGCCCGGGCGTGGACCTGCCGCGAAAACCGCTGGTCGACGAACGTACGGATCGGGTTGATGTCACGGAACAGGATCCCGTACATCGAATCGTTCAACATCATGTCCAGCCGCTCCAGGCCGGCCAACGCCGCCATCTCCGGCATGCACAACCCCGACGCGTAATTCGTCAACCGCACATACCGGCCCAGCTCCCGCGACGACTCGTCCAACGCCGCCCGCATCAACCGGAAATTCTCCTGCGTCGCGTACGTCCCCGCGAAACCCTCCCGGGTCGCCCCCTCCGGCACATAATCCAACAGGGACTGACCCGTCGACCGGATCACCGCGATCACATCCGCACCCGCCCGCGCCGCCGCCTGCGCCTGCGGAATGTCCTCGTAGATATCCCCCGTCGCCACGATCAGGTAGATCCACGGCCGCCGCACCGGATCCCCGTACCGCCGCACCAGCCGCTCCCGCTCGGCCCGCCGCCGGTCGACCAACCGCAACCCCGCACCCGTCGCCCGCCGCGCCGCCGACCGCGCCGCCGTCGCCGCCCTACCCGACGGCACCGCGAAACCCACCGACCCGGCCGCCGCCTTCTGCGCCAACAACGTCAACGCAGGCCCCACCTCACCACCGGCCAGACCCTCCCGCGCCAACGCGTCGAACACCGGCAACGACACCCCGTGCGCCAACCCGACCTCGTCGACCACCGCATCGACCAACCGGTTCACCCACGGAATCCCGTCCGGATCCGCCCCCGTCACCCCGGCCAGCCGCAACACGGCCCGCTCCACCGACACCGTCGTATGACCACGGGCCAGATCCACCACCGGCTGCCCGGCCCGGCGCGCCAACTCCCGCGCCCGGGCCACCACCGCCGCGTCCAACGCGAGCTTGCTCGTCACGACGTTCCCTTCTCGAAACCCGCCGGGGCCGCTCAGTCGAGCGCCTCGTAGATCACCTGACCGCGCCGCACCGTACGCCGACACACCGGCAACGGCGTCGGATCCTCCGGCCCCCGCAACTCCACATCCGAGGCCACCAGCACCGGCAACCCCCGCTCCACCCCCGCCGGCGCCGACCACACCGCGAACGTCGCCGGCGCACCCGGCGCCAACACACCCTCGTCGTCCCGGAACACCGCCCGCCACCCACCACGGGTGTGCGCCGCGAACGCCGCCCGCGCACTCATCCGCTGCGCCGGATTGAAATGCGCCACCGCCGCCCGCACCGAACCCCACGGATCCAACGGCGTCACCGGCGAATCCGACCCGAACGCCAACGTCACACCCACCCCGTGCATCGCACCCATCGGATTCGACTCCAACGACCGCGCCACCCCCAGACGCTGCGCGTACATCCGATCCTCGCCACCCCACAACCGGTCGAACGCCGGCTGCATGCTCGCCACGATCCCGTACTCGACAAAACCGGCGATCAACCGCTTGCTCATGATCTCCGCGTGCTCCACCCGGTGCCGGGCCGCCCGCAGCCGATCCACCCCCAACGTCCCCGCCGCCAGCGCGAACCCGTCCAGCACCGTCCCGATCGCCGCGTCCCCGATCGCGTGGAACCCACCCTGCATCCCGTGCCGCGCACAATCCAACAGATGGTCACGGACCTGCTCCGCCGACACGTACCCGTGCCCGCACGCACCCTCGTCACCATCGAGGTACGCCGACGACAGATGCGCCGTACGCGAACCCAACGCCCCGTCGGCGAACAGGTCCCCACCGGCACCCACCGCACCCAACTCCCGCGCCCGCGCCGCCCCCATCAACTCACCCCAGTAGCCGAACACCTCCGGCCCACCGTCACCGGACAACGCCAACACACCCGCGAAATCCACCTCATCGGAGATGTCCGGACCACCGCACTCGTGCACCGCCGCGATCCCCAACGACGCCGCCCGCGCCAACGCCACCCGCTGCGCCGCCACCCGCTGCTCCCGGGTCACCGACCCGAACGCCAACGCCCGCACCACATGGTGCGCGTCGCGCCGCAACCAACCCGACGCGTCGTACCCGGCCGCCGACACCACCTCCGGCGCCGCCGCCAGCAACGCCGACGAACACAACGCCGAATGGATCGACGCCTGCGACAGGTACACCCGCCGCCCACCCGCCGCCCGGTCCAACTCCGCCGCCGACGGCGGCCGCTGATCCGACCAGTACGACTCGTCCCAACCGTGCCCCAACACCACCGCGTCCGCCGGCAGAGCCGCCGCGAACGCCGCCACCGCCGCGCTCACCTCCGCCCCCGACCGGGCCGACGACAGATCCAGCCCGGACAACGCCAGCCCGGTGTCGGTCGCGTGCACGTGCGAATCCACGAACGCCGGCGTCACCAGCGCACCCGCGAGATCCACCACCACATCGGCGGGCGGCGCGTCCGCGTCCGCGCCAATCCAGGCAATCCGGTCGTCCCGGACCAACAACGCGGTCGCCGTCGGATCACCGGGGCAGTAGAGGTGGCCACCGCGGTACAGAGTCGAGGGGGAAGTCATGTGATCAGTCTGCCGCGATCCGGGCCTCGAACAACGCACGCACCCCGGGCTCGGACCGCACCAGCTCCAACGCCAACTCGGCGTGCCCCGGCACGTACCCGTTCCCGACCAGCATCGTCACGTCCGCGGCCAACCCCTCCGCACCCAACGCCGCCGCCGCGAAACTCGTCGCCATCGAGAAGAAGATCACCGTACCGCCGTCCGCGGTCGCCAGGATCGCCCCGTGCTCGCACCCCGGCACGTCCACGCAGACCACTGTCACGTCCGCCGGACCACCCAACGCCCCGGACACCGCCGCCGCCAACGCCACCGGATCACGGGCGTCGGCCAACGCGACCTCCGTGGCCAGCCCGGCCGCGAGGAGCCGGTCCCGCTCCGCCGACACCGGCACCACCCCCACCGTACGACCGGCACCCGCCCGCCGCGCGGCGGCCAACGCCAACGCCCCGCTCTTACCGCCCCCGCCCAGCACCGCCACCGACGGGGACGCGTACCCCGACACCACCCGGGCGGTCAGCGCCGGGGCCCCGCACACGTCCAGGACCGCCAGACTCAACCGCGGATCGAGGTCGTCCGGCAGCACCGCGACCACCGACCGGGCGAACAACACCGCGAACCCGGCGCACGGCACCTGCTCGCCGAGCCCGTCCCAGCCGGCCAGAGCGTCGGTGACGACCAGCGGGGTCAGCGTCAGCGACACCAGGGTCGCCACCCGATCGCCCGGCACCACCTTCAGCGGCGAGGACGGCCCGACCTCGTCCACCACCCCGATCAGCATGCCGCCCGAGCCTGTGACCGGATTATGCATCTTCCCCCGAGATGTGATGATCTCCAGGACCTCGGCCCGCACCGCCGCCCCGTCGCCACCGTGCTTCTCCGACAACTGCCGGAAACTCGCCGCGTCCAGGTTCAGCCGCTCCACGCGGATCCGCACCTCGTCCGCGCCGACCGGACCACCCGGATCGAGCCGCCACGCCGCCTGAGGCAACACGCCGACCGGTTCGAGCACACGGTGCAGCCCCACGGGTGAGGTCATCGAAGCGCCCCTTCCAAAGTCAGTCACGTTGCCAACAGATCGCGTTGCGGGAAAACTTACGGCAGAATAATTCCTGCACAGGATATTTTCCAGTAGCCTTCGGACCGTCACCGGTACCGCGCAGCCCGAGGAGGGTCCGTGACGCAGACACACCCAGTTGAGGCCATCCCGGAGCCGCGGCCGACCGACACCACCACACCACTCGCCGGCCAACCGTACGAATACCGCCGCCGACCGCTGGTCGAACCCGACTGGACCCGGTTCCCCGGCTGGCGCCACGTCACCCGCGAACAGTGGGAATCGGCCCAGTGGCAACGCACCAACTGCGTCAAGAACGCCAAACAGCTCCGCGCCGTACTCGGCGACCTCGTCGACGACAGCTTCTACACCGACCTCGCCGCCGACCAGGCCGCGCTGGCCACCATGTCGATGCTGGTCCCACCACAGATGATCAACACGATGGTGCCGGACGCGCCGATGACCACGGAGGCGTTCCTCGCCGACCCGGTCCGCCGCTACATGATCCCGGTCGCCTCGGACCGGCGCACCGACTGGCCGTCACACCCGTACGCGACCCGCGACTCGCTCCACGAACACGACATGTGGGTCGCCGAGGGCCTCACCCACCGCTACCCCACCAAGGTCCTCGCCGAACTGCTCTCCACCTGCCCCCAGTACTGCGGGCACTGCACCCGGATGGACCTCGTCGGCAACTCCACCCCCACCGTCGACAAGCTCAAACTCAGCCTCAAGCCGGTCGACCGCTACGACGGCCACATCAACTACCTCCGCGCCCACCCGGGCGTACGCGACGTGGTCGTCTCGGGCGGCGACGTCGCCAACGTCCCCTGGCGCAACCTCGAGTCGTACCTGATGCGCCTGCTCGAAATCGAGACCATCCGCGACATCCGGCTCGCCACCAAGGCCCTGATGGGACTCCCCCAGCACTGGCTGCAGCCCGACGTCGTCGAAGGCCTCGAACGCGTCGCCCGCACCGCCGCCCGCCGGGGCGTCAACCTGGCCATCCACACCCACGTCAACCATGCCCAGTCACTCACCCCACTGGTCGCCCGAGCCGCGCAGACCGCACTCGAGGTCGGCGTACGCGACGTACGCAACCAGGGCGTACTGATGCGCGGCGTGAACGCCACCGCACCGGACCTGCTCGACCTCTGCTTCGCGCTCCAGGGCGAGGCCGGCATCCTGCCGTACTACTTCTACATGTGCGACATGATCCCCAACGCCGAGCACTGGCGGGTGCCGGTCTGGCACGCCCAGCAACTCCAGCACGACATGATGGGCTACCTGCCGGGTTACGCCACCCCACGGATCGTCTGCGACGTGCCGTTCGTCGGCAAGCGCTGGGTGCACATGCTCACCGAGTACGACCGCGAGCGCGGCATCTCCTACTGGACCAAGAACTACCGCACCTCCATCGAATCGGCCGACCTGGCCGCGGTCGGCCGGCGATACGCCTACTACGACCCGATCGACACCTTGCCGGAGTCCGGGCAGGCCTGGTGGGCGACCCACGAGCCGAGCACCCTGACCTGATCTGTCCCGTACGACCAGTGGGGCCACCGGTGAACACCGGTGGCCCCACTGCCGTCCACACGCTTACTTGTTGAAGGCGTCCTTCATGTTCTTGCCGGCGTCCTTGGCGTTCTCGCCGGCCTGCTTGGCCTTGGAACCGGCCTGCTGCCGGGACCCCTCGGCGCGCATCTGCTCGTTGTCGGTCGCGTCGCCGTACTTCTCCTTGGCGGCGCCCGTCATCTGTTCGGCCTTCTGCTTGGCCTTATCGGTGAGGCTCATTTCGACTCCTCGTGACTAGTCCGGTTTCCGGCCTTCTTGTGAGTCCCCGGTCCCGGGTCGGTGAAAACCTTGGTGGCTTCGGTGGGTGGGTGCACAACCCGTAGAGCATCCTAGGAAGCTAGTACTAGGGGGCGTGCTTAACTAACCGGGTGGCAGAGATCGTTCTCATCCGGCACGGCGAAACCGAGTGGAGTGCCGCACACCGGCACACCTCGTACACCGATCTGGCCCTCAACCCCGCCGGGGAGCGCCAGGCCCGCGCGGTTCGCGACCAGCTCGCTGGTCGGCGCTTCGCCGCGGTCATCTCCAGCCCCCGCACCCGGGCGCTGCGCACGGCCGAGTTGGCGGGCCTGACCGTCACCACGGTCGACGACAACCTCGCCGAATGGAACTACGGCGACTACGAGGGACGCACCACCAAGGAGATCCAACAGGAACGGCCGGGTTGGAACCTCTGGACCGACGGTTGTCCGGACGGTGAGTCCCCCGAGCAGGTCGGGGGACGGCTCGACCGGATCCTGAACCGGGCCACCGAACTGCTCGCCGACGGTGACGTCGCCCTGGTCGCGCACGGGCACAGCCTCCGGGTCGCCGGCGCCCGCTGGATCGGGCTACCCGCCAGCGGCGGCGGCCTGCTCCGGCTGGACACGGCCACCGTCTCCGCGCTCGGCTACGAGCACGATCGCCGGGTGATCCTGCGCTGGAACACCGGCGGTGCCGCCTGACCGCCGGTCACTGCGGGGTGCGACTGACCCTCGGCGGCCGGCTCTCGTACGGGGTGGAGAGCACCACCGTGGTCCGGGTGGTCACGTTCGCCGAGGTACGGATCTCCTGCAGCACCCGCTCCAGGTCGACCGGACCGGCGACCCGCACCAGCAGCAGGTAGAAGTCCTCCCCCGCCACCGAGTAGCACGACTCGATCTCCGGCAGGTGGGCCAGCCGCTCGGGCGCGTCGTCCGGCTGCGACGGGTCGAACGGCCGGACCGCCACGAAGGCCGTCAGCGGCAACTCCAACGCGTCGAACGACACCTTCGCGGTGTAACCGGTGATGACACCCCGCTGCTCCAGCCGGCGTACCCGCTGGTGCACCGCGGACACCGACAGCCCCACCTTCTCGGCCAGGTCGGTGTACGACAAACGGCCGTCGGCGGTCAGCGCGGCGATGATGGCACGGTCGACTTCCTCCACGGCGAAGAACCTACCGGCAAAGCCCCTCGTCCGGCGAAGTCGATCCCGGGGACGCGCCGCCGCACCACCGGACGCGGTCGCCGCGCCATGCCGGTCACCGGCCGGCGTCGGGGCCGACCGCCCGCCGGGCCGTGGCGCGGGGACGGGCCACCCGCCCCCGCTCCCACTCACCGGTCCGGCTCCGCGACGATCAGTCCGGACGGTGGTGGCAGCGGCAGGTGGGTGACGAACCGCCAGCCGCTCACCTCGAGCCACCGGGCCACGTCCGCCACCTCGTACGTGTCGCCACCGCTGATCATGAGGAACTCCCCCGCCCCGAGCCGGGTCGCCGGATGCGGCGCCACCGGGTCGCGCCACCAGTCGACCAGCAGCAGCCGCCCCTGCGGCGCCAACGCCGCGCGCAGCCGGGTCAGCAACTCGACGTTGCGCTCCGGGGAGAACAGGTGCAGGAAGTTCGCCACGATCACCGCGTCGTGCCCCTCCGGCAGCGGGTCGACGAACACGTCGGCACCGCGTAGCTCCATCCGGTCCGCCAGGGGGTCACCGGAGACCTCCGCGCGGGCCACCTCCACCACCTCGGGCAGGTCGAGCAGGGTCGCGGTCAACTGCGGGAAGGCACGCAGGATCGGTCTGGCGAAGGTCCCGATCCCACCACCGACGTCGAGCACCCGCCGGTGCGGGCCGAAGTCGTACGCCGCGGCGACGTCCGCGGCCGTCTCCGCCGTCACCAGGGCCACCGCCGACTCGTACGCCTGGGTCTGCGCCCCGTCGAGTTCGGCGCGTACGCCCTGGCGGGTCCGGAAGGCGGTGGATGCCCTGGTCCAGGTGGGATAGCTGACCGTGTCCCAGTAACGAAGCATCGCCCGCAGGTCCAGCGGCCCACGGCCGGCGAGGAACGCCTCGGCGTCGGGCGCGTTGCGGTAGTGCCGCCCGTCGTGTTCGAGCAGGCCCGCCGCCACCATCAGGTCGGCCAGGGCACGGGCGCTGCGCTCCGGCAGTTCGCACCGCTCGGCAATCGTGCGGGCGGACGCGCCCTCAGCGGGGACTGCGGCGAAGAGGCCGACCTCGGCGGCGACGAAGAGCGCCTTCGCCGTCATGAAGCCGGACGCGACCCCGGTGATGCGTACCGGGTCCGGTGGTGGTGTCGCGGCCGAACCGTCCGATCCGGACGGGCTGGGCTGCGGCGGTGGGGTGAAGACACGACGTACCGGCTGATCGACCACTGAATCCCCCGAAGATCGTCAGACATCTATCTCAAGAGGCAATCGTACGACCACGAGCGGCGATGCGGCGCCCGTCGTCCCGCCCGAGAGAGGCTGAGGCACGCGCAGCTCAGGTCCGCTGCTCGTCGATCGGTGTCCGCCGGGTGTGCCCGTTCAGTGCGCTGTTCGAGACGTCAGTCGTGTCCGGTGACCCCGTTGCGGCACGATCGGCCGGTGAGCAGGTTGGTGCTGGCTCCTGCGATGACGGAGTCGAGCCGGTCACGGGCGCTGACCTGACGGGCGATCTGGCGCTCGATGCGGTCCCGTTCCGCCGACAGGCGGTCAAGCAGTTCCGGTGTGGCATTGCCGTCCACGACGCACGGCATGAGCTCCACGATCGCTCTGCTCGTCAGTCCGGCTGCGTACAGCTGCTGAATCAGCTCGACACGGTCGAGGGCGCTCTCCGGGTAGTGGCGTTGGCCGCCGGGGCTGCGCTCCGCGGTGAGCAGTTCCTGTTCCTCGTAGTAGCGCAGAGCTCGGACGCTGACCCCTGTCCTGCTGGCGAGTTCACCGATGCGCATCGCACCCCCTTGTCATACGGGTCACACCGACTTGTCTCTGACGTCAGCGTCAGGTTTTAGCGTAACCCGTGAGGCAGATCCGGCCCATCTCGCAGCCGAACAGCTCGTCAACCTCCCAGTCAGGAAGAAGCGCCAGTCATGACCATCACGTCAGACACGGTGACGACGGGCGTCGTCGCCACGGCTCCCGCCCCGGTCGTATCCGTCAAGCCGATCGTGTTGCCGGCGCCGGGTCGTGGCGCGGACCTGCGCGTACGCGTGTCCGCGCCGGTGACCGGACGTGACCTGCCGATCGTCCTGCTCGCCCACGGCTTCGGCTCGTCGCTGGACGGCTACGGCCCGCTCGCGGACCACTGGGCCGCGCACGGGTTCGCGGTGATCCAACCCACCCATCTCGACTCGAAGACGCTGGGCGTGCCCGCCGACGATCACCGCAGGCCGCGGTTGTGGCGTTTCCGCGTCGAGGACATGAAGCGGGTCCTCGACAACCTCGACGTGCTCGAGGCGGCCGTTCCCGGCCTGAGCGGACGCCTCGACCCGAGCCGGATCGCCGCCGCCGGGCACTCCTTCGGCGGCCAGACGGCAGGCATCCTGCTGGGGCTGCGCGTTCGCGACCCGCAGACCGGGCAGTCGGAGGACCTGTCCGACCCGCGCGTCAAGGCGGGCGTGCTGCTGGCCACGGCCGGCAGGGGTGGCGACGACCTGACACCCTTCGCAGCCGAGAACCTGCCGTGGCTCAGGCACCCGGACTTCGGGCACATGACCACCCCGGCCCTCGTGATCGCGGGGGACCGGGACATCCTCCCGCTGACCGTCCGGGGCGCGGACTGGACGACCGATCCGTACGTTCTGGCTCCCCCCGGCAAGAGCCTGCTCACCCTGTTCGGAGCCGAACACTTCCTCGGCGGGATCTCCGGGTACCAGGCTGCGGAGACCACCGACGAGAACCCCGAGCGTGTTGCCCTGATCCAGCAGGTCACCGTGGCCTACCTGCGCCACAGCCTCGGCGTCGACAGCTCCGGCTGGGCGGCGACCCGGAAGGTCTTCGCCAACCCCCACCCCCTGGGGCATCTGGAATCCACGTGAGGACAGTGTCAGGCGACGCCGACGAGTGCCCGGGCGTGGCGGGCGTCGTCGGCGTCGAGGGCCAGCTTCGCCAACCGCTCGCAGTCGGCGAAGGTGTGTTCGGCCAGTGCCGCCCGTACCCACGGCAGGGCGGGTCCGGACATGGAGAGGCTGGTGACGCCGAGCCCGGCCAGGACGGGGGCGAGCAGGGGGTCGGCGGCCGCCTCCCCGCAGACCCCGACCGGTTTGCCCGCTGCCCGTCCGGCGGTCGCGACAACCGCGATGAGCTGTAGCAGCGCGGGCTGCCACGGGTCGAGCAGTTCGGCCAGGTCGCCGCACTGCCGGTCGGCGGCGAACGTGTACTGGCTCAGGTCGTTGGTGCCGATGCTGAGGAAGTCGACAACGTCGAGGAGCTGACCGGCGCGTAGCGCCGCGGCCGGCACCTCGATCATCACCCCGGCCTTCGGCAGGCCGGCGGCGTGTACCGCCTCGGCGAAACCGGCCGCCTCGGCGCGGGTGGCGACCATCGGGGCCATCACCCACACGTCCGCGCCCGTGTCGGCCGCCGCGCGGGCGATCGCCTCGAGCTGCGTACGCAGGACCGCCGGTTGTCGCCGGGCCACCCGCAACCCGCGGACCCCGAGCGCCGGGTTCGGCTCCTCCGCCTGACGCAGGAACGGCAACGGCTTGTCCGCGCCGGCGTCGAGGGTACGGATCACCACCCGGCGTCCGTCCATCCGGTCGAACACCTCCCGGTACGCCGCCGCCTGCTCGTCCGAACCGGGTTCGCGGGTCCGGTCGAGGAAGAGCAGTTCGGTCCGGAACAGGCCGACGCCCTCCGCGTCGTCGACGGGCGGCACCTCCCGCGCGGCCCCGACGTTGGCCAGCAGGGCAATCGGGTGCCCGTCGGAGGTACGCCCCGGACCGGAGACGGCTGCCGTGCCGGCCGTGGCCGTCGCGACGGACAGGCGGGCTGCCAGGGCGGCGTCGTCGAGACCGGCCTCGACCAGACCGGTGGTGCCGTCCACCAGCACCACGGTTCCGTCGTCCAGGTCCCCGAGCCCGGTGACGCCGACGACCGCGGGCAGCCCCAGTGCGCGGGCGAGGATCGCGGTGTGGCTGGTCGGGCCGCCGACCTCGGTGACGAGTGCGACGACCTGCTCCGGGTCCAGGTCGACCGTGTCGGCCGGGGCGAGGTCGCGGGCGGCGAGCACGTACCGGTGACCGGGTGCGGGCACCCCCGGCATCGGCAGTCCCAGGCACACCGCGACCGCCCGGTCGCGCAGGTCGTCGAGGTCGGCGACCCGTTCGGCGAGGTAACCCCCGGCCGCCTCGAATGCCGCCCGGTGGGTGGCGAAGGCGGCGTCGATGGCGTGCGGCGCGTCCCGACCGGCGGCCACCTCCTCGCGTACGCCGTCGGCCAGGACCGGGTCGTCGGCCATCATCGCCTGGGCCCGGAGCACGTCGGCGACGGTCTGCTCGCGGGCCCGGTCGGCGCGCCGGCCGAGTTCGGCGACCACCTCGGCGAGCGCGGCGATCGCCCGATCTGCCTCTCCCGCCGGATCGTCCACCGGGGCCGGTGCGGGCAGGGTGGGCACCGCACCGACCCGGAGCAACGGGCCACCGGCCACACCCCGGCTGACCCCGATGCCGCGCAGCGGCTGCGGAGCCGACGACTCAGGCATCGGCGGCCTCTTCGGCGTCGAGGTCCCGGACCAGCAGGTCGGCGAGGGTGTCCAGGGCGGCCTCGGCCCCCTCCCCCTCGGCCTCGATGACCACCTCGGTGCCGCGTTTGGCGCCGAGGGAGAGCACCGAGAGCATGCTGTTGGCCGGTACCGGCCGCTTGTCACCGACCCGGATCGTGACCCGGACCGGCTGTGCCGCGGCGGCGGCGACGAACAGCGCCGCCGGGCGGGCGTGCAGACCGCTGGCGGATCCAACGGCGACGGTACGCGTGGGCATGGGTGGCCCTCCCTCTTCAGCTCGGCCCGCTACAGCTCAGGGCTCGATGGTGACCTTGATGGCCTCGCCACGGGCGACGATGCCGAACGCGTCGATCGCCCGGTCCAGCGGGAGCCGATGGGTGATCAGGTCGGCGACCGGCACCGCCCCGGTGGCGATCAGCCGCAGTGCCTCGGCGTTGTGGGCCGGGCTGGAACCGTTGGCGCCGACGATGGTCAGCTCCCGGTAGTGCACCAGGTTGGAGTCGCAGGCGATGATCGGGTTGTCCTTCGGCAGGCCGCCGAAGAAGCTGATCCGACCCTGCCGGGCGGCCATCTGGATCGCCTGCTCCTGGGCGGCGCCCGAGGCGGCGGCGGTGATGATGACGTCGGCGCCCCGGCCGTCGGTGAGTTTCAGGATCTCGTCCACCGGGTCGACCTCCGCGCCGCAGATCGCCGCGTCCGGGGCGACCAGGTCGGCGGCCAGGTCCAGCCGGGCCCGGTTGAGGTCGACCAGGAACACCCGGGCGGCACCGCGGGCGCGGGCCAACCGTACGTGCAGGCAGCCGATCGGGCCGGAGCCGATGACCACCACGTCGTCGCCGGTGCCGACGCGGGCGAGTTCCTGTCCGTTGAGGACGCAGGCGAGTGGCTCGGCGACCGACGCCTCGGCGAAGTCCACCCCGTCCGGGATCCGGTTGAGCCCGTCGACCGCGAGCACCTTGGCCGGCACGACCAGGTACTGGGCGAACCCGCCCTCGTAGTGGTAGCCCATCGACTCCTGGTTCGGGCAGACGGTCATCCGGCCCCGCCGGCACTCGGCGCACTGCCCACACGGGATCGCCGCGATGACCTGGACCCGGTCGCCGGGGGCCCAGCCGGTGACGTCCGCCCCGGTCTCGACCACCTCACCGGCGATCTCGTGCCCCATCACCCGTGGCGGGTGGATGTGGTGGTGCCCGAACTTGGAGATCTTGACGTCGGTGCCGCAGGTGGAACAGTTGCGTACCCGGATCTTGACGTCGCCGGGGCCCGGGGTGGGCTCCGGTACGTCCTCGATCCGTACGTCACCGGGGGCGTGGAAACGAACGACCTTCATGAGTTGCTGTCCTCCCGTGCCGCCGCGAACAGGCGCAGCACGTCGTCGGGTTGGGAGGCCTCGCGCAGTTCGCGGGCCTGGTCGGGGTCGAGCAGGATGTCGGCGAGGCGGGCCAGGATCTCGACGTGCCCGTCGCCTCGGGCGGCGATCGCCACGCAGACGGTGACCGGCTGGCCGTCCCAGTCCACCGGGTCGGGGAACCGGAGCACGGCCAGCGCGTCGCGGTGGACGAGGTCCTTGCCGGCGAGGGTGCCGTGCGGGATGGCGACCCCCTCGCCGATGTAGGTGGGGACGGAGCGTTCGCGGGCGAGCATGGTCTCCACGTACGCGGGGTCGGCCGCGCCGATGTCGACCAGGACCTGCCCGCAGCGGCGGATCGCGTCGTCGCGGTCGACCGCGCTCTCGTGCAGGCGCAGGGCCGCGGGGTCGAGGAGCTCGGCCAGGTTGTCAGCCACTGATCTCGTCGCCCTTCTCGATCGCCTTGACCACCTTGGTCACGGCCGGGTCGCCGATGAACACCTGGAACGGCACGACGATCTTGTCCGGGGCGCTGGCCCGGGCCCGGGCGGCCAGCCCGCTGTGGGTGACCACCACGTCGGCGTCGGCCGGGATGGAGTTGACCGGCGTGTGTTCGACCGTGACCTCGAACTTCTTCAGCTGCTTGCGGAGCTGGCTGGCGAGCATCACGCTGCTGCCCATGCCGGCGTCGCAGGCCACCACGATCTTGCGGACGTCCTTGCCGTTGATGCTGCCCATGGCGGGCACCCCTCTCGTTCGTACGGTGGTGGTGGGTCAGCCTTCGGCGTTCGCCGTACGGGTCCCGGCCGGGCTGCCGTCGGTGGCCGGCTGTCGTGGTTCGGGCAGTTGGCCCTCGGCGGCGGCCTCGTCGACTTCCTCCGCCGCTTCCTGGTCACTCTTGAGCCGGCCGAAGCCGAGCAGTGCGGAGGCGACCAGGAAGGAGACGGCGGCGGCGAGCACAACGCCGAGGAAGACGCCGAACCAGCCGCCCTTGGGGGTGACCGCCGCGTAGGCGAAGATGCTGCCCGGTGACGGGGTGGCGACCAGACCGGCTCCGGTGATCATGAAGGTCCCGACGCCGGTCGCACCGCCGGCGATGGCGGCGAGGATCAGCCGCGGCTTCATCAGCACGTACGGGAAGTAGATCTCGTGGATCCCGCCGAGGAACTGGATGATCATGGCGGCCGGCACGCTCGGCCGCAGGCTGCGGGGTCCGAAGAGCAGGAACGCCGTGAGCAGGCCGATACCGGGGCCGGGGTTCGACTCGATCATGAACAGGATGGACTTGCCGGTCTCCTGGGCCTCGGCCACCGCAAGGGGGCTGAGCACGCCGTGGTTGATGGCGTTGTTGAGGAAGAGCACCTTGGCCGGCTCGACCAGGACCGAGGCGAGCGGCAGGAGGTTGTTGCTGATCAGCCAGTCGACGGCGTCACCGGCCCAGGTGGTGAGCTGCTCGACCACCGGGCCGATCACCCAGACCCCGATCAGCGCGAGGCCGCCGCCGATGATGCCGGCGGAGAAGTTGTCGACCAGCATCTCGAAACCGGGACGGATCCGGTCCTGCACCAGCCCGTCGAAGAGCTTGAGCACGTACGCGGCGAGCGGACCGATGATCATCGCGCCGAGGAACATCGGCACGTCAGCGCCGACGACAACACCCATCGTGGCGACCGCGCCGACCACCGCGCCCCGCTGACCGTGCACGAGCCGGCCGCCGGTGTATCCGATCAGGACCGGCAGCAGCACCCCGATCATCGGGTCGACGAGCTGGGCCAGGTGCTCGTTGGGCAGCCACCCGGTGGGGATGAACAGTGCCGTGATCAGACCCCACGCGATGAACGCGCCGATGTTGGGCATGACCATGCCGGCCAGATGGCCACCGATCCGTTGGACCTGGGCCTTGAACCCCGCTCCCTGGACCTCGGGGGTGTATGAGACGGCCATGAGGGGACTCCTTCGCAGAGGATGGCTCGCGCCTGCGCGCAGGTGGATTCGTCTGTCATCCCGGAGGTTCCGGGTCTGTCGCCGTACCCCGTGGTCTTTGCCTCGGGTGGTGACTGCGCCGCCATGGCCGTCATCCCCCCGCGATCAGCGGCCGGACCGGGTCCGGCCGGGCATGCAGCCGTACGGTGTGCCGGTTCAGGTCGTCCGGGCCGGGCATCCGGCTACCGGGCAGGCTGACCGCCGCCGCCCCCCAGGCCAGCCCCTCGGCCAGCGCCTCCGGTCCGTGCGCCCCGGCGGCGAGGAAGCCGGCCAGCAGCGCGTCGCCGGCGCCGACGGTGCTGCGCGGGAACTCGACCGGCGACTCGCCGGTGAACACCCCGTTGTCGTCGACCAGGACCGCGCCGTCGGCACCGAGGCTCGCCAGCACCGCGCCGGCCCCCCAGCCGCGCAACCGCTCGGCGGCGTCGACCACGTCGCCGAGCGAACGCAGCGGCGTGCCGACCGCCTCGGCCAACTCCTCCCGGTTCGGCTTGACCAGGGCGGCGCCGGCCTGCGCCGCGGCCCGTAGCGCCGGCCCGCTGGTGTCGACGGCGAGCCGTACCCCGGCGGCGACCAGCCGGGCGCAGAGCTCACCGAAAGCCCGTGCCGGCAGGCCGGGCGGCACGCTGCCGCAGGCCACCACCCAGCGCGCGGTGTCGGCCGCGGCCAGCACCGCCTCGGTCACCGCGGCGAACTCGTCCGCGGCGAGCACCGGCCCGGACTCGTTGATCTTCGTCACGGTGCCGTCCGGCTCCGCGAGCGTGATGTTGGACCGGGTACGCCCCGCGATCGGCACCGCGACCAGGTCGACCCCCTCGGCCCGCAGCAGCGAGACGAGCTGGGCGCCCTCCTCCCCGCCACAGGGCACCACGGCCCGTGACGCCACCCCGTTCGCCAGCAGGGCTCGGGAGACGTTGACCCCCTTGCCACCGGGATCGAGGTGCGCGGATGCGGCCCGGATCACCTCGCCGCGGACCAGGGCGCCGATCTCCATCGCCCGGTCGAGGCTGGGGTTGAGGGTGACCGTGACGATCATGCCCGGACCACCCGTACGCCCACGGCCTCGACGTCGTCGGCCAGTTCCTCGTCGAGTCTGCTGTCGGTGATCAGCAGGTCCAGGTCGGCGAGTGTGCCGAACCGGGCCAGGTAGTCGTTGCCGATCTTCGTGTGGTCGGCGAGCAGCACCACCCGGCGGGCCGCGGCGATCATGGCCCGCTTCACCGCCGCCTCCGCCGGGTCCGGAGTGGTCATCCCCCGCTCGGCCGAACAGCCGTTGGTGCCCATGAAGGCCACGTCGACGTACATCTCGGCGAGCGGGCGCAGCGCCCAGTCGTCCACCGTGGCCAGCGTCTTGCCCCGAACCCGGCCGCCGAGCAGCAACACACTGAGGTTGCTCCGGGTGCCGAGGGTCGCGGCGAGCACCGGCGAGTTGACCACCACCGTCAGCTCGCGGTCGGTGGGGAGCAACTGGGCCAGCCGGGCGGTGGTGGTGCCGGCGTCGAGGATGATCGCCCCCTCCTCCGGCACCTCGGCCAGGGCGGCCTTGGCGATCCGTTCCTTCTCCGCGATCAGTACGGCGTCCCGGGCGGCGAGCGCGGGTTCGAACCCGATCCGTTCCACCGGGATCGCCCCGCCGTGCACCCGGCGGAGCATGCCGGCCCGCTCCAGCACGGTGAGGTCCCGGCGGATCGTCTCGGCCGTCACGTTCATGCCCTCGGCCAGCGCCATCACGTCCACGCGCCCGTCCGCCCTGGCGGTACGCAGGATCTCCTGCTGGCGTTCCTCGGCGTACATGTCTGTTCACCCGCTTGCTCGTTTTGGCTTTGCTTTTGTTTACGCCCGTTTCTGTGGGCAGTCAACACATGGTCGTAACTTTCTTGTCATCTCCGTGACTCGATCCAGGGTGATCCAGGACATATCGACCAACGAGTAGGTGGATCCGACCTGCGGAAGACCGGCTCCGGCGGCCGACCGGGCAGCGTCGGGCGGGGTTGCCGTACAGATCTTTGGTTGTGTGGTTTTGCCGCCGAGGTGGCGTACGCCAAGGGCCCGCCGTCGTGGACGGCGGGCCCCGGGCGTACCTGCGACAGTGGCTACCGGTGGCGGGCCACCGCGAGGAAGTGGCTGCTGGCGCCGAGCAGGGTCGGCTCCTCCTCGACCCGCCGCAGCATGTCCAGCATCAACTCCGTCCGGTCGGGATCGGCCAGGATCCCGGCCAGTCGGGGGCCGGTCTGCCAGAGCGGGCCTTCGACCGCGACCACCCGCTCGACCGCCAGGCCCGAGCCCGTCACCTCGCCGGCGACCTCCGCCGGATCGTGGAAGTACGCGCTGGTGAAGAAGCTCTTCTCCGGATCGACGTTGCGGTGCACCCCATCGACGAGGACACCCTCGACCAACGCCCGGAACGACGGATCGTCGTAGTAGCCGTGCACGAAACCGTCGAACATCGACGCCCACCGGCAGATCATCGCCGCCACCACCACACCACCCGGCCGGACCACCCGCCTGGCCTCCCGCCACGCCGAGACCCGCTGCTCCCGTTCGAGCAGGTGATAGAGCGGCCCGAGCAGCAACACCGCGTCGACGCTGGCATCGGGCACGGGCAACTCCCGCGCGTCCCCGACCTCGGCGGTCACACCGGGACGGGACGCCGCCGCGACGACGTGCTCCGGCACGGGATCCACGACGTGCACCCGGTAACCCGCCTCGGCCAACGGCCCGGCGTACACCCCGGTCGCGCCACCGACGTCCAGCACCTCCGCCGGCGCCCCCGGCAGCACCCGGGTCAGCACGTCCCAGGTACGCAGGTACTCCAGCCGGCCCTGCCCGTCGGCGAGCCGGTCCCGTTCGCCGCCACGCCGGTAGTAGTCCATCACCTCTGATCGGAGCATGGCACCGATCGTGGAATCCGTGACGACGATCGGCAAGCCATTAACCCCGTGGCCGAAGCCTCCCCGGTCCGACCTCGGATCAGGTCGGCTCCGCCACGGGCACCGACCCGTCGGGATCCGGTTCAGCGGTCTCCGGCTCCGGGTCGCTGAGCTGCTCCCGTACGTAGTTCCACACCACCGAGATCAGGGCGGCGACCGGCACCGCGAGCAGGCTTCCCACGATCCCCGCGAGGCTGCCGCCCAGCGTCACCGCCAGCAGGACCACCGCCGCGTGCAGGCCCAGGCCACGGCTCTGGATGATGGGTTGGAACACGTTCCCCTCGAGCTGCTGGACCGCGATGATGATGGCCAGCACGATCAGCGCGTCCGTCGGACCGTTCGACACCAGCGCGATGAGGACCGCAACAAAGCCCGCGAACAGGGCGCCGACGATCGGCACGAACGCCGACACGAAGGTCAGCACCGCCAACGGCAGCACCAGCGGCACGCCCACGATCCACAGGCCGAGGCCGATGAAGACCGCGTCCAGCAGCCCGACGAACGCCTGGGACCGTACGAACGCGCCCAGTGCGTCCCACGACCGCTCGGCCACCACCGGGACGTCGGTGGCGAGCCGGCCGGGCAACTGCCGGGTCAGCCAGGGCAGGAACCTCGGACCGTCCTTGAGGAAGAAGAACATCAGGAAGATCGCCAGGACGGTGGTGACCACTCCGTTGACCAGGGTGCCCACTCCGGAGAGGGTGACGGTGATGATGCTGCCGACGCTGTCCTGGACGCGGGCGATCGCGGCGTCGAACGCCTGGGTGACCTGGTCGTCGCCGATGTTCAGCGGCGGGCCGGCCGCCCACTCCCGCACCTGCTGGATGCCGTCCTCCACACCGCTGACCAGGTCACCGGACTGCGACGCCACCGGCACCGCGATCAGCACCACGGTCCCCGCGGCGACCAGCAGGAACAGCACGGTCACCGCCGACGCGGCCAGGGCGGGACGCCACCCGTGCCGCCGCAGGAAACGGGCCATCGGCCAGGTCAGGGTCGTGAGGAGCAGGGCGACCACCAGCGGCCAGACCACCGACCAGGTGCGACCCAGCACCCACAACGCCACCCACGTCATCACCAGGACCAGCAGAATCTCCACCGAGATGCGCGCCGACGTACGCAGCGCCGCTCGGGTCTTCGTGGAACTGACTGTGGCAGGCATGGGATCACCTTAGGGATGTACCCACCGGTCCCGCATCACCGGAGGACGCGTACGGCTCACCGGAACAGTCCCCCACCCGGCCGGTGCGGTCAGCGGGGCAGGGCGGCGCGGCGGGCGTCGAGGAAGCGGCGTTCGGCGTTGTTGTCGGTCAGGGCGGCGGCACGCCGGTAGGCCGCCTCGGCCTGCCCGGTACGTCCGAGACGGCGGAGCAGGTCGGCGCGTACGGCGTGGAAGACATGGTGGCGGTCGAGGCCGGTCAGGGCGTCGACCAGCGGCAGGGCGACGGCCGGCCCCCGCACCTCGGCCAACGCCACCGCGCGGTGCAGCGCGACGACCGGGCCGGGCGTCAGCGCCGTCAGGTGGTCGTACAGCGCGAGGATCTGCACCCAGTCGGTGTCCATGGCCACCGTGGCGTCGCTGTGCACCGCGTTGATCGCGGCCTGCACCTGGTAGGGGCCGGGCCGGGCGCGACGCAGGCACCGCCTGACCAGCTCCTGACCCTCCGCGATCAGCGCCCGGTCCCAGAGCGCCCGGTCCTGGTCGGCGAGCCGGACGAGGTCGCCGCCAGGCCCGGTGCGCGCCGATCGCCGCGACTCGATCAGCAACATCAGCGCGAGCAGGCCGAGCACCTCCGGCTCGTCGGGCATCAGCGCCGCGAGCATGCGGCCGAGGCGAACCGCCTCTGCGCTCAGGCCGTCGCGGGCGAGGTCGTCGCCGGAACTCGCGGTGTAGCCCTCGCTGAAAACCAGGTAGACGACGGCGAGGACCGCACCGAGACGCTCGGGAAGATCGGCGTCGCGGGGCACCCGGTACGGAATGCCGGCGTCACGAATCTTGCCCTTGGCCCGGACGAGCCGCTGGGCCATCGTCGACTCGGGCACCAGGAACGCCCGCGCGATCTCGGCGGTGGTGAGGCCACCGAGCAGCCGGAGGGTGAGCGCGACGCGGGCGGTGGGCGCGAGCGCCGGGTGGCAGCAGGTGAAGATCAGGCGGAGCCGGTCGTCGTGCACGGGACCCTCCCGTCCAGGATCGGGTGCCTCGCCGGGCGCCCACAGCAACTGCGCCTCGGCGTGCCGGTCGGCCCGCGTCGACTCACGGCGCAGCCGGTCGATCGCCCGGTTCCGGGCGGTCGTGATGATCCATCCGGCCGGTCCGGGTGGGACCCCGTCGACCGGCCAACGCTGCACGGCCGTGGCGAACGCGTCCTGGACCGCCTCCTCGGCGATGTCGATGTCGCCGAAGACCCGGACCAGGACCGCGACCGCGCGGCCGTACTCGGTGCGAAAGATCCGCTCGATCTCGTCGCTCATGCGACGGGCCGCACCTCCACCGGCAGGGTCGAGGCGCGGGCCAGCCTGGCACCCCACGCCAGGGCGGCGTCGAGGTCGGGCGCGTTGATGATCGTGAAACCGCCGAGATGCTCCTTGCCCTCGGTGAACGGACCGTCGGTGAGCAGTGCCTCCCCGTCGCGGTCGCGGACAACCGTCGCGGTGCTCGCCGGGTGGAGCCCGACGGAGAAGACCCAGACGCCGGCGGCCCGCATCTCCTCGTCCAGGGCACCGAGGTCGGCCATGATCGGGGCGAGGAACTCGGGCGACGGCGGTTCGCCGTCGGGCTGGTAGAGGCTGAGAAGGTACTGACGCATCTGAACCTGGTCCTCTCTCAGGCGGTCGGCCGGTAACTGGCGATGATCACGCCGGTTGTCGTCGGCACGGCCTCGACCAGCTCCATCGTGCCGTAGGCGCCCTCGCCGAACAGCTTCGTCCCGATGCCGAGGGTGAGCGGGTGGATGGACAGTGTGTAGACGTCGACCAGGCCGGCCCCGGCGAGTGACCGCACCAGCTCACCGCTGCCGAGCACCACGAGGTCGCCTGCCACGTCCCGTTTCAGCCCGGCCACGGCGTCCACCGCCTCCCCCACCAACAGCGACGAGTTCTGCCAGAGCAGCGGCCCGGACAGGGTGCGGGAGGCGACGTACTTGGGTTTGCGGTTGAGCACCTCGGTGTACGGGTTGCCGTCGGTCCGGTTCGACCAGAAGCCGTGGAACTGTTCGTAGGTGCGGCGGCCGAACAGCATCCCGCCGTCCCTACCCATGCCCCTGCCCATCGTCTCGGCCATCACCCGGTCGGCGTACGGACGCGCCCAGCCGCCGTACGGGAAGTCCGCCCGCAGGTCCTCCTCGGCGCCGCCCGGCGCCTGCATGACCCCGTCGAGCGTCACGTTCTCCACCACCACAACCCTGCCCATGCCGGCCTCCTCGCCGATGCGGCCGGCCCGTCGCCGACCTCTCGACAACTACACGAAGGCACAGCCCTCAAATCGACAACGCACGGAGGAGAATGTCGACTCTCTCTTCGGCGCCCTTCGCGTCTCTCGTCCGCGGGCGCGGAAAGTGTCGACTTCGCGCAGAGACGCTGTCGCGGCCGATGATCGCTCGACCGGACGGCAGGCTAGCGTGTGCGGTGTCCACAGCCCTCCGACGATCGGCAGCCCCCGCATGAGCCAGCTCGAAGACATTGCAGACCGGGACGGCTGGCGCTGCTGGGTCTGTGACGAACCGGTCGACCGGGCCACGTCGGTGAACGACCCGCGCGGCCCGAGTGTCGACAGCAGGACGACCAACCAACGGGCGGCGGCCAAGAAGGCCGGTACGGACTTCGCCGGTGGGGAGCGCCTGGCCCACCGGGGCTGCAACACGAAAAAGGGCGCGGTCACTCCGGTGATTCCCTGGCCGGCGGAGATCGTCCTGATGGAGCCGGCGGTGCTGCTCACGGTTGCCGACCGGCTGGACCGCAAGGGCGGCCGGGAGATCGTGGTCCGGTGCGCGGACCGAGCCGATGCCGAGCAGACGGCGGACTGGTTGGTGGACCGCTTCTCCCGACTCGCCCCCGCACTTCCCGTCACGGCGAGCATCGAGCCCGGCGGTGGCCAGTTCGTGGTGGCGCTGACCGCGGCCCGACGCCGCTGACCCGCGCTGACCCGCCCGGTTCCGGAGATCCCGGGCCGGGTCTCAGACCAGCAGGGAAGGTCTCAACTCCCCGCCCAGATTGATCCCGCCGACGACCCTGGTGCCGGTGGGGTCGTACACGTCGATGGTGTTGTTGCGTCGCATCAGTTCCCGGACCGGCGGCGGCAGCGGAGGTGGGTCGTCCATCGCGCCCCGGAGATCCCGGGCGGTGTAGATCAGCCCGTTGGCCAGGGCGGCGCCGTCGACGTCCACCTGGACCCGGCCGTACTCCCAGCCGGCGGCGGTGAGGTCGAACACCTCGAACACGTGGGCCAGCAACGGGTACGGGTCGGTCACCCGTACGATCCGGGAGGCCTGCGCGCCGACGACGGTGACGGCCGCGGCCACCTGCACGTACGGGTGCAGGCCGCCGGGTAGGGCGAACAGTGGCCAGCGCAACTCCGGCCCGGCGGCCTGCCACAGCGGTCGGTAGTTCCGTCGGTCGACCACGAGGCGGTAACCACGCCGCCGGTTGAGGTCGGCTGCCTGGGCGTGGAGTTCCGCGTGGGCCTCGTCGGCGAAATCGCGCATGATCCGGGCCGCCACCGACAACCCGTCGTCACCGTCGAGCAACCGCGCCACCGCGTCGGCCTGCTCGGGAAACCGGACGTCCGCCCGGGCGCCGAACCGCCGGACATCGTGGAGCAGTGCCTCCTGCCGGGTCGGATCCTGCTGGACCTTCTTCCTGCCCAGCAAAGACCGGAACCACCCCATGTCGCCTCGTTTCAGCCGCCGCCTAGGAACCGGGCCATGCTAGCCCGCATCCTCCGCCCGGTTCTCTGGCGGATGTCCCTTTTCCGGTGCTCGACAGCTCGGCCCGTACCGACATCTCCGTTGCCCGAGGCACAACGCCTAACCATCCTAGGAACCTGACCCACTGGTCGGATACGTCGACGGGTAGCCGCGATCCACGACCACGTCGACAATCCGACCGACGCTCGTGGAGACGGCACGGGAAACCGGTGGTAGGGAGTCGATTTCAGCTACTCATGGTCGCCAAACAAACACCCAAAGTCGACGCGAGCCGCGCGTGACGCCGGTACGCGGGGTGATGTTCACCGCCAAGACAATTGATCATTGGTGAACGGAGGCCGGAGTGGATAACTTCGAGCCCCGAGGTACGGGCTACGGACGGAGGCTGGATGACCGACGGCAATGCTGAGTATCGCTACACGAACACGGCGGTACTGTCAGTGGCGGCCTTGGAGGCGCCGGTCATCGTGACCTCTGACCAAATCGACGACGAACTGGGCGACACCCTTCAACGGTTACGCATGCGCCGGGGAATGCTCCAGCGGATCGCCGGCATCCGGGAACGACGGTGGTGGCCGGAGGGCTTCTCCTTTGCCGACGGAGCGGCGATGGCCGGAGCGAAGGCACTCTCGGAAGCCGGCGTCGACGCCCGCGACGTCGGCCTGATGATCAACACGTCGGTGTCCCGGGCACATCTCGAGCCATCGACGGCAGTCGCCATCCATCACACGCTGGAACTACCCCACTCGGCGTTGAACTTCGACATCGCGAACGCGTGCCTCGGGTTCGTCAACGGGATCCAGGTCGCCGCCAACATGATCGACGCCGGGCAGATCCGGTACGCGCTGATCGTCGCGGGAGAGAGCTCCCGGCAGGCCCAACAGGCGACCATCGACCGGCTGCGCCGCCCCGACGCCACCCGCGAGGAGGTCCGGGAGCAGTTCGCCACGTTGACCCTCGGTTCGGGCGCTGCGGCGATGGTCCTGGGACCGGCGGACACGCACCCGGCCGGGCACCGGCTGGTCGGTGGTGTGGGCCGGGCCGCGACCCAGCACCACGAGCTGTGCGTCGGGGACAACACCATGATGAGTACGGACGCGAAGGGTCTGCTCGACGCCGGCCTGGGACTGGCCGAGGCGACCTGGGCGCACGTCGGACCGTGGGACTGGCAGAACATGGACCTGTACGTGATGCACCAGGTCTCGGCCGCCCACACGCGCGGAGTCGTCAACCGGCTCGGCCTCGACCCGCGCCGGGTCCCGACGACGTTCCCCCTGTTGGGCAACGTCGGACCGGCATCGCTGCCGTTGACCCTCGCGCACCACGCCGACTCACTCAGCTCCGGCGACCGGGTGCTGTGCATGGGAGTCGGCTCCGGCCTGAACACCTGCGCCCTGGAAATCGTGTGGTGAACGGCCATCAAGGGCTGCCGCCGGTTGTCCTGCCCGGTCTGGACCCCGCCTGGTCCCGGTCGGTCACCGCAGTGGACAGCCAGGGCGTGGAGCGGACCTGGCACGTCCTGGACACCGGCGCAGCGGACCCCGACGACACCCGGTACGTCGGCACCCTGCTGTGCGTGCACGGCAACCCGACCTGGTCGTACCTGTGGCGGCATATGCTGGCCCGGTTCAGCCGGCCCGACGCCCCGCCGTGGCGGGTGGTCGCGGTCGACCACCTCGACATGGGGTTCTCGGAACGCACCGGCACGGTACGCCGGCTCGCCCAACGGATCGACGACCTCGGTACGGTCACCGACGCGTTGGGCCTCACCGGACCGGTCGTCACGGTCGGCCACGACTGGGGCGGATCCATCTCCCTGGGCTGGGCCCTGCGCCACCGCGACCAGCTCCGCGGGGTGGTGCTCACCAACACGGCCGTCCACCAACCGAGCGGATCACCCGCACCGTCGCTGATCCGGCTGGCCGGACTGCCCGGCATCCTGCCGACGGTCACCGTGTGGACTCCCACGTTCCTGCAGGCCACTCTCGCACTGGCGAATCCGTGGCTGCCGACCCCGGTCCGGGACGGCTACCTCGCCCCGTACCGGACGCCGGGGCGGCGATCGGCGATCGGCGATTTTGTGGCGGACATCCCGCTGCGCCCCGAACATCCGAGCTGGTCGGCGTTGCAGGAGGTCGCGCAGCACCTGGACGGGCTCGCGGACGTACCGGCACTGCTGCTGTGGGGGCCACGGGACCCGGTCTTCGGTGCCGCACACCTGCGGGACCTGCGCACCCGACTGCCGCACGCGCAACTGCACCGGTTCGAAGGAGCGGGTCACCTGCTCGCCGAGGACGCCGACGTCGCCGGTGCGGTCGCGCAGTGGGTGGCCGACCTGGACCGGTCGACCCCGGCCCCGACCGCCACGCCCGAAGCCGTACCGCCGTGGCGTCCGCTCTGGGCGACGCTGGCCGAGCGCGCCGACGACCGGTCCGTCGCGCTGGTCGAGATGGCCCGGAACGGCCGGCAGGTCAGCTGGTCGCTGCTGTGGCGGCGGATCCGGGAGATCGCGGCGGGACTGTCCGCCTCCGGAGTACGCCGGGGCGACCGGGTGGCGCTGCTCGTACCGCCCGGCGCGGACCTGACCGCAGCCGTCTACGCGTGCCTGCGCATCGGCGCGGTGATCGTGGTGGCCGACCCGGGGCTCGGACTGGCCGGCATGAACCGGGCACTGCGGGGTGCCGCCCCCGCGCACATCATCGCCGTCGGTCAGGGACTGGCCGTCGCCCGCGCGTTGCGTTGGCCGGGACGACGGTTCGGGGCCGGACCGGGTGCCGCCGCACTCGGCGCGTTGACCCTGGGCCGGCTCGCCCGTCTCGGTGCGGGTGGCCGGGAACTGCCCGCCGCGCCCGAACCGGACGACGACGCGGCGGTCCTGTTCACCTCCGGCTCGACCGGGCCGGCGAAGGGCGCGGTCTACACCCACCGTCAGCTCGCCGCGATGCGCGACGCACTGTCCGACCTCGGTATCGACGCCGAAACCGGGATCGTGGCGGCGTTCGCGCCGTTCGCACTGTTCGGACCGGCCCTCGGTGCCGCCTCGGCGATCCCGGACATGCGGGTGACCGCTCCCCGTACGTTGACCGCCACCGCCCTTGCCGAGGCAACGGCCGCGGTCGACGCCTCGGCGGTGTTCGCCTCACCGGCGGCGCTACGCAACGTGGTCGACACCGGGAACGCGTTGGACGCCCGGCATCGTGCCGCACTGGAGGGGGTCACGCTGCTGCTCAGTGCGGGCGCACCGGTGCCCGCCGTACTGCTCGCCCGGGCGCGGGCGCTGATGCCGAAGGCGCAGCCGCACACCCCGTACGGGATGACCGAGGTCCTCCCGGTCACGGACATCACCCTCGACGAGATCGTCGACGCCGGACCGGGTGACGGCGTCTGCGTCGGCCGGCCACTGCCCGGCGTGCAGGTGGCGATCGCCGCCCTGGACCCGACCGGCACACCCGCCGAGCAGCCCGGCGACGTGCCCGGGGTGACCGGCGAGATCATGGTCCGCGCCGCGCATGCCAAGGACCGGTACGACGTTCTGTGGTTCACCGAACGGGCCAGCTCGCGCAACCCGGGTTGGCACCGGACCGGCGACGTCGGCTATGTGGACCCGGACGGCCGGCTGTGGGTACAGGGCCGGCTGACCCATGTGTTGATCACGTCGGAGGGCGTCCTCACCCCGGTCGGGATCGAGCAACAGGTGGAGTCGTTGCCGCAGATCGCCCGGGCCGCCGTGGTCGGCGTCGGGCCGCGCGGTGCGGCGCAGGTCGTGGTCATCGCCGAGACCCTGCCCCCGGTACGCCGGGCCGGGCTGGCCGGCCGGGAACTGACCGACGCGGTACGAGCGGTGGTCGCACCCACGGTCGCGGCCGTACTCGTCGTCCCGAACCTGCCCACGGACATCCGGCACAACTCGAAGATCGACCGTTCCCGACTGCGCCGATGGGCGGAACGGGTACTCGCCGGCGGGAGGTTCAGCGGACTGTGAAGGTCCTCGTCACCGGCGCCAGCGGCATGCTCGGCGGTGCCGTCGCCACCGCCCTGGTGCTGCGCGGCGACCGAGTCCGCGTCCTGCAGCGCCGGCCCAGCGGCCTGACCGGGGTCGACGAGCAGCGCGGCGACATCACCGATCCGGCGGCCGTACGCGCGGCCGTCGACGGCGTGGACGCGGTGGTCCACCTGGCCGCGAAGGTGTCGATGACCGGCGCATGGCCACAGTTCCAGGAGATCAACATCGGCGGCACGACCACCCTGCTCGACGCCGCCCGGGCCGCCGGCGTGACGCGGTTCGTGCAGGTCTCCTCGCCGTCGGTCGCCCACCACGGGACCGACCTGGTGGGCGTCGGTGCCGACCGGGCCGATCCGGACCGGGCCAGGGGGAACTACGCCCGCAGCAAAGCCTCGGCCGAGCTGCTCGCCCTGGCCGCCGACGCCACCGACTTCGCCGTCGTGGCGGTCCGCCCGCACCTGGTCTGGGGACCGGGTGACACCCAGTTGGTGGCCAGGATCGTCGAACGGGCGCGGTCCGGCCGGCTGGCCCTGGTCGGCCGGGGCACCGCCCTGATCGACACGACGTACGTCAGCAACGCCGCCGAGGCCATGGTCGCCGCGCTCGACCGGGCTCCCGACGACGCCGTACACGGGCGGGCTTTTGTGGTGACCAACGGTGAGCCGCGCACGGTGGCCGAGCTGGTCGACCGGATCTGCGTCGCCGCCGGGGCGACACCACCGAGGCTCCGGGTGCCGGTGGCCGCGGCGAAGATCGGTGGCGCCGCGGTGGAGCGGGTCTGGTCGGCGCTGCGGCGGACCGAGGAACCGCCGATGACCCGGTTCCTGGCCGAGCAGTTGTCCACGGCGCACTGGTTCGACCAACGCCGCACCAGGGCGGCACTTCGCTGGTCACCGCAGGTCACCCTGGAGGAGGGATTCGCCCGGCTGGCCGCGGCGTACGGGCGCGACCCCCGGTAACTCCGGCAAACCGCCACGGTGTCCTCCACCGTGGACGGTCAGGATCCGTGGACGGGCGTCCCGAGGTCGCGTACCTCGATCACACGCGTGGTCGGCGCGGCCTCGCCGAGACCGGCGCGACAGGTGAGCCGATCCGGGTCGACCATGAAGGACTCGTATCCGGCTCGGGACCGGAACCGGATCACGTGCACCTCGGTTGCCGAATCCGTACCGCGCAGGCGGCGCTCGACCACACCACCGTGCCGGTCCAGCAGTCCCAGCACCGCGTCCTCGTACCGCTGTCCGGCTTCGGCGTGCCCGGGCGCCATCTCGACGACGGCGACCAGGATCAGCCCGGCGGACGGACTCTTCTCGCTCGGCAGGGTCACAGCCGGCAGTATTCCGTACGTCCTACCGGCGGGGGTGGCTAGCGCGGGTCGCTCAGCCGCGGCTATGTCGATCACGTGGTCGGTCGACCCCAGGACGCGGCGGCGATCGCGGTGTCCAACAGGACGATCGGGATGACCCTGGACCACGAACCGGGGAACCGGCAGAATCGGCGCCGGCAGATATCACGCCGGGCGGCGAGAGCTGCGGGACTCATCGACGCAGGAGTGATTTCGGTATGGACGCTTCCGTGTCCCCGGTACGAATCGGCGAGCTGGTCCAGCGTCACCGCCGCAGCGCCGGGCTCACCCAGGACGCGCTCGCGGCACGCAGCGGTGTCAGCATCCGGGCCCTGCGCGACATCGAGCATGACCGCGTACGGCAGCCACACGCCGACTCCCTCCAGCGCCTGGTCGTGGCACTCGACCTGTCCGCCGCCGACCGGGACGAGCTCCTGTCCGCGGCCCGGGTCGAGAGCCGGCCCGGCGGTGACCAGCTCCGGGTCGACGTGCTGGGCCCGCTCACGGTCAGCCGTGGCGGCCGTGCGGTCGCCTTCGCCACCTCGGCCCAGCGCGGGCTGCTCGGGCTGCTGGCGTTGCGGCTCAACCGGTCGGTCACCCGCGACGAGATCGTCGAGATGCTCTGGGGCGCGCAGCCGCCCAAGACGGCGGTCACCCAGATCCACATGGCGGTCGGGCAGCTTCGTACCATGCTGGAACCGGCCCGTGCCCAGCGGACGCCCGGTGGGGTGATCCAGCTCGAGCACGCCGGCTACCTGCTGCGCCTCGACGACGAGCAGGTCGACCTCGCCAGGTTCGCCGCCATGCTCACCCGGGCCCGGTCCCTGCGGGACCGGCGTCCCGCCGAGGCGCTGGACCTGCTCGAACAGGCACTGCGCTGGTGGCGTGGCCCGGTACTGGCCGATGCCAACCCACGGCTGCGCGACCATCCGGTGGCCGCCGAGGCGGGCCAGCAGCGCCTGGTCGCGGCCCTGCTCCTGGCCGACGTGGCCATCGAACTGCGTCGCTACGAACGGGCCGTGACGGCGCTTCGCCACCTCGCGCAGGACGAGCCCTACCACGAGGGAGTGCACGCCCGGCTCATGCTGTCGCTCGCCGGAGGCGGTGAGCGGGCCGCGGCACTGCGCCTGTTCGCCGAGGTCCGCGACCGCCTGATCGAGGAACTCGGCGTGGAGCCGGCGCAGGAGATGCAGGCCGCGCACCTGCGGGTCCTGCGCAACGAGCTGCCCGAACAGGAGGGTTCGGACGCCGGGGGCGACCTGCCGGACCCAGCCGGCGGCCAGCGACGCGAGCCGTGGGTGGTGGTTCCCTCGCTGCTGCCCCCGGACATCGCCGACTTCACCGGCCGAGAGGAGCCGGTCGACGAGGTGCGGAGGCTGCTGACCGGCGGCTCGCCGGCCCTCCTGATCGCCGCGATCGCCGGCATGGGCGGGATCGGCAAGACCGCACTCGCCGTCCACGTGGCACACCTGGTCTCCGGCGCCTACCCCGACGGCCAGCTGTACGTGAACCTGCGCGGCTCGGAGCCGCGCCCGCCGGAACCCGGCGAGGTCCTTGCCCGGTTCCTGCGCTCGCTGGGCGTCGACAACCGGGCGGTGCCCGACGACGTGGTGGAGCGTGCCGCCCTGTACCGCAGCCGGCTGGCCGACCGTCGGGTGCTGGTCGTACTGGACAACGCGGCCTCCGAGGAGCAGGTCCGGCCACTGCTGCCCGGCGCGGCCACCTGCGCGGTACTGGTCACCAGCCGAGCGCGACTGACCGGTGTCGAGGGCGCGCGCTGGATCGACCTGGACGTGTTCGACCCGGACAACGCCCTGCGCCTGCTGGGCCGGATCGCGGGCGAGCAACGGGTCGGGGCGGAGCACGACGACGCGGCCGAGATCCTGCGGCTGTGCGGCGGCCTGCCCCTGGCCGTACGGGTCGCCGGTGCCCGGCTCACCGCCCGGCCGGGGTGGCGGCTGGCCCACTTCGCGACGCTGCTCGCCGACGAGCGGCGCCGGCTCGACCGGCTGGCCACCGGCGACCTGGAGGTCCGGGCGTCCCTGGCGTTGAGCTACCAGGGGCTGCCCGAGACGGCTGCGCGGCTGTTCCGGATGCTCGGTCTGTTCACCACCCAGGACTTTCCGCACTGGCTGGCGGCCAGCCTGCTGGGCATCTCCCTCGACGACGCCACCGAGCACGTCGACGCGCTGGTCGACGCCCAACTCCTGGCGATGGCGGCGCCCGACCAGATCGGGCAGATCCGCTACCGCTACCACGACCTGGTACGGCTCTACGCGCGGGAACGCGCCGAGGCGGAGGACGGGGCGGACGGCTGCGCGGCGGTGCTGGCACGCGGCCTCGGCGCATGGCTGGCGTTCGCCGAACGGATGGCCGCCGACGTGCCCGGTCCCTGCTACGCGCCGATCCACGGGTCGGCGCCCCGTACGCCGATCGGGTTCGTCACCGACGGGTCGATGCCCCGGTTCGACGCGTTGGACTGGTTCGACGCCGAACAGTTGGCGTTGCGGGCCTCGATCCGGCAGGCGTGCGACCTCGGCCTGGACGAGCTCGCCTTCGGCCTGGCCGGGTGCCTGGAGAAGTACTTCGACATCCGCGCCATGTACGTCGAATGGCAGGTCACCAACGAACTGGTGATCGAGACCTGCCGGCGCAACGGCAACCTGCTCGGCGAGGCGGTCATGCTGCGCGGCCTCGTCGACGTACGCACCTGGAACGGTGGGCAACAGGCCGGGGAGGCGATGGCGGTACTGCGCTCGGAAGGTGCCCGGCTGCTGGAGATGTTCACGGAGTTGGGCGAACGGCGGGGTATGGCGGACGCCGCCGTCGTCTGCTCGTGGGGGCTGACCGCGCAGGGCGCCGTCGAAGAGGCGGTCGCGATGGGGGAACGGTCGCTGCACCTCGCCGAGGAAACCGGGCACGTCGGCGGCCAGGCCCGCGCGCACGTGGCGCTCGCGCTCGCGTACGGCGAGCGTGCCCGGCTGGACCGGTCGCTCGCCCACCTCAACACGGCGTTGGGGTTGGCCCGTGCCCTGGGCACCCCGCGCTACGAGTCGACCGTGCTGCAGTTCCTCGGCATCGCCTACCGGGAGGCGGGTGACCTCGACTCCAGCCGCCGGGCCCTCGCCGAGTCGCTCGTGATCTCCGGCCGCTACCGCGACCACTACGCCGAGGTCCTGACGATGCTGGCACTGGCCCGGGTGCACCTGCTCAGCGGTGACCCGAGGGCCCGGGACGCCGCCGCGACGTCCCTCGCGGTGGGGCGGGAGTACACGATGACCCACCACGTCGCGGAAGCGCTCCAGGTGCTCGGCGAGATCGAGCTGGCCGAGGGTCGGCCGGTCAAGGCGGTCGAGCACCTGGAGGAGTCGGTACGACTGTGGCGGACCCGTGGTTGGCCGTCGTTCCTCGCCGCCGCCCTGGCGATCATCGGCAGGGCGTACCGGGAGACCGACCGGCCCGCCGCCCGCCGTGCCTGGGCCGAGTCGCTCGACCTCTACACCGGCCTGGGGGATCACCTCCGGGTCGGCGAGCTGACCACCCTGATCGAGGACCTGGACTAGCAGCGGCCCGGCGAGCCGGTCGGTTCAGTGGATCCGGCGTCCCCGCGCGTCGGGCACCCCGGACTTCCGGAAGAAGTAGGTGTTGACCTGGTCCCGCCACTCCGTGGCGCTACGCAACTGCTCGTCGAGGCGCTCGCCCACCCGGCGGTGCACGGCCGGGTCGATCACCCCGTCGAGCAGCCGCCACCGCTGGCGCATCGCCTCCACCTCCTCGACGCCGGCGAAGTGGGTGTCGTAGATGTGCTGGATGACGGTGGTTCCGCCGTGCAGGACGTGCCCGTAGGGCACGTGGTGGAAGAAGAGCAGCAGTTCGTCGGGGCACTGCTCGCGTGACTCGTACACCGCGTTCCAGGGCGGTGGGTACTGGCCGGTGAAGCCCGTCCCCGTCGCGCGGGTACGGTCCACGCCGACGCCGTCCCGGTCGGCGAAATGGTAGGTACCCCACGGGGTGTACTCGTACCCGTCCACGTCGGGGCCGTAGTGGTGCCCGGGCCGCACCATGAAGCCGACCCCGAGTGGCGCGGTGTAACGCTCGTAGGTGCGCCACGAGTCGTCCATCACCGCGTGCAGTGTCTGCCGTACCAGGTCCGGGTCGCCCGTCGTCGACGGTGGGAAGGTCAGCTCGATCCACTCGTCGAGGACGGCCAGCGGGTCCAGCCGGGGATCCCAGGCGAGCCGGCCGAAGGCGTACAGGTTGGCCTGCGCCAGGGGATGTCCGGTCCAGAACGGGTCGTCGCCCACGTTCGAGACCGCGACCAGTCCGCCTCCCGCTGCCGACCCGCCCGCGGCGACGTCGGCGACCGTCCGTCCCCCCTGCTCCCCCGGCTTCCCCGGCTCCCCTGGCGTGAACCGCAACACCTCGCTCCACCACGGACCGAGGTAGCAGACGTGCCGCTGCTGGCCGGTGTATTCCTGGGTCGCCTGTAGCTCCACCGCCAGCCGGGTCGCCGGCATGGCCGCGATCACCGGTGAGACCGGCTCGCGCACCTGGAAGTCCACCGGGCCGAACTTCACCTGGAGAATCACGTTGTCCCGGAACCGCCCGTCGAGCGGGGCGAAGTGGTCGTACGCGGCTCGGGCCCGGTCGGTTGCCCGGTCCCGCCAGTCCTGCCGATGGTTGTAGACGAACGCCCGCCAGTGCACCACTCCCCCGTGCGGGGCGAGCGCCTCCGCGAGCAGGTTCGCGCCCTCGGCGTGATCGCGACCGTACGTGAACGGGCCGGGCTGCCCCTCGGAGTCGGCCTTCACCACGTAACCGCCGAAGTCGGGGATGCGCTCGTACACCTTCGTGGTGGTGGTCGCCCACCAGACGCGTACCCGCTCGTCCGACGGGTCGGCGGTCGGCAGGCCGCCGAGGACCACCGGGGCGGCGAAGGTGACCGACAGGTGCACCCGGATGCCGTACGGACGCATGATCTCCGCGATCGCGGCCACGTCACCGAGCCGCTCGGTCAGCAGCTCCGCCTCGGTGGCGTGGACGTTGACGTTGTTCACCGAGATGGCGTTGATCCCGCAGGCGGCGAGCAGCCGGGCGTACTCCCGGACCCGGCTCGGGTCGCGGCGGGCGGCGCCGTCGTGCCAGAAGATCGAGCCGCCGGCGTACCCCCGCTCGACCTGCCCCATCACCGGATGCACGGACACGTTGTCCCAGTGGTCGAGCATCCGCAGACGCATCGCGGGCCGGTGCCGTTGCGGGACCGGGAGGGCGTCGAAGGCCGCCGCGCCGAGCCGGACCAGGTGGAACAGCCCGTACAGCAGGCCGGCCGGGGCGTCGGCCAGCGCCACCGTCACCCCAGCGTCGCGGGCCAGCAGGAACCCCTCGTCACCGAGGGCGGCGTCCGGCCCGGCCCGGTCCGCCGCCACGACCCGTGCCGCCGGTGCGGGCAGGGGCTCGCCGCCACGCAGCGCGAGCACCAGGTCGGCGGCCTCGTCGACACCGGCGTTCGCCGGGTCACGTGGCGTGGACGGGTTGCCGCCCGTGCGCCGCGCCCGGCCGCCGTGCCCGGCACAAGCGGCGGCGACCTCGGCGAACACGGTGTCGACGAGCAGACCGTCCCCGTGCACCAGGACGCGGCGGGAGCCGAGCGCACCGAACGCCTCCGGGGGCAGCCAGGCGGCGTGCACCGCCTGCTGGCCGGTGGTCACCGGTCCTCCCGCAGGACGACAACCCCGAGCCGTGGCAGCCGGAGCGGGCGGCCGGCCTCGACCCGGTCACCGGTGATCAGATCGACGCCACCGGTACGGGCGGTCAGCTCGACCGGCTCGTCCCGGTGGTTGAGCAGGAACAGCAGCCGGATCCCGTCGGGGGTGACCCGCACAGCCGACTCCAGGTCCGGCACCTCCGGGTACGGGCCGAGCAGGTCGTGCCGTACCAGCACCTGCCGGACCACCCAGGCGACCCCCGCCTGGTCCAGCCCGGCGGCAATGTACCAACCGTGACCGAGGCCGAAGGAGTTCCGGGTGACCGCCGGAGTGCCGGCGTAGAAGTCGGCCCGGTACCTGCCGACCACCTCCGCCCCCTGCGGGATCACCAACTCGAACAGCAGCCTCGACTCGACGTCGAGCGGGCCGGCGCCGGTGTCGAGTCGTACCGGGTTGACCACCTCCGGATCCCGGGCGTCCCACTCGTCGACGCGGACTCCCATCAGTGGGCCCAGCGGACCGGGCACGTCCATCAGGAAGGCGTTGTCGTGCTCGTCCACCCGGCCCGACAGGTACGTGGTCAGCACCGATCCGCCGCGCGCGGCCACCGCCTCCAGGCGTTTCGCCAGGTCACCCTTGAGCATGTGCAGGGCGGGCGCCACGACGACGTCGTAGCGGGACAGGTCCGCCGTCACCGCGACCACGTCCAGGTCGACGCCCGCGTCCCAGAGCGCCCGGTGGTACGCCTGGACGACCTGCTGGTAGCGGACCAGCCGGGACGGGCCGTCGGAGATCTCCAACGCCCACCAGCTGTCCCAGTCGAAGAGCAGCGCGACCCGGGCCGGGGTCCGCGCGCCCAGCGCCACCGAGCCGAGCCGGTCCAGTTCGACGCCCAGCTCCGCGACCTCGCGGAACACCCGGGTGTCGGAGCGGCCGGCATGGCCGATGACCGCGCCGTGGTACTTCTCGCAGGCCCCCCGGGAGGCCCGCAGTTGGAAGAAGAGCACGGCGTCGGCGCCGTGCGCCACCGCCTGCCAGCTCCACAGCCGCATCAGTCCGGGCCGCTTCAGCGGGTTGACGTCCCGGGACGCGGTCACGCTCGGGGTCTGCTCCATCAGCCAGAACGGTTGGCCGTCCTTGAGACCGCGCATCAGGTCGTGGGTGAGCGCCATCCGGGCGGCCGAGCGGTCGTCCGGCGGGTAGTTGTCCCAGGAGGCGAAGTCCAGGTGCGGCGCCCAGCGGTGGTAGTCGAGAGGCCGGTACATGCCCATGAAGTTGGTGGTGACCGGCACGTCGGGGCTGGACTCCCGGATCGCCGCCCGCTCGTCGAGGAAGTTGCCCAGCATGGCGTCCGACATGAACCGCTGGTAGTCCAGGGTGATGCCCTGGAAGGCGGTGTGGTCGGGACCGCGCCAGTGTTCGGTCAACGCCGACGGCGGCTCGATCTCGTCCCAGTCGGTGAAGGTGTGCGACCAGAAGGTCGTGTACCAGGCGGTGTTGAGGGCGTCGAGGCTGCCGTACCGGCGTCGTAGCCAGTCGCGGAAACCGGCGGCGCACCGCTCGCAGTAGCAGGCGCCGCCGTACTCGTTGCCGATGTGCCAGGCGACAACCGCCGGGTTTCCCGCGTACCGCCGGGCGACCCGGCGGGCCAGTTCGGTGGAGAACCTGCGGAACACCGGGGAGCTGGGGCAGGAGTTGTGCCGCTGCCCGTACCGGTGCCGGCGGCCCTCGAAGTCGGTCCGGGTCACCTCCGGGTACGCCCGCGCCAGCCACGCCGGATGCGCGCCGGTCCCGGTCGCCAGGCAGATCCGGCGTCCCTGTGCGCCGGCCCGCTCGACGATCCGGTCCAGCGGAGAGAAGTCGTAGACGTCCTCGGCGGGTTGGGTGAGGGCCCAGTCGAACACGCCCAGCGTCACGGTGTCGATCCGGGCGGCGTCGAAGAGCCGGTAGTCCTCCTTCCACACGTCCTCGGGCCACTGCTCGGGGTTGTAGTCGCCGCCGAACGCGACCTTCGAGGTGACGGGCAGGGTCATGCGGTGAACTCCTTCCGGATGCCGCGGATCATCGGTTCGCCGACCCGCAGGAACGCCAGGACGAGGACCGCGCCGAGCAGCGCGAGGACCGCCTCCGAGAAGACCGCGGTGAGCCCTGCCGCCGCGGCCAGCAGGGCAAGGTTGCCGAACGTGACGCTCGGCGTTCGCACGAGGAAGTACAGGGCCAGCCGGAGCACGTCGCGGGTGCGGAAGGTGAACAGGGAGGCGACCAGCAGGGCGTTGGCCCCGACGAGGGCCACCCCGACCCCGACGAGCACCAGCAGCACCCCCCACCAGGCCGGGACGGCGGCCGCGGTGAGGTTCGCGAGGTTCATCGCGATGATGGCCAGCCAGAGCACCGTCGGGACCCAGAACCGGAGCACGCCCGGGAGGTTGTTCCGGTAGGCCCGCCAGAACCTGCCGGCGGGGCGCAGGTCGGTCAGGTCGGGGCGCTGGTGACGCAGCGTGTACAGGGCGGCGGAGACCGCTGGGCCGACCGGGAGCAGGCAGGTCGCGACCAGCGGCAGGTTGCTGGCGTCGCGGTCGAGCAGGACCAGCGGGACCAGGCCCGGCAGGGTGGTGACCAGGACCAGCAGTTCGACGGCCAGCAGGGTGTAGACGAACGCGGCGGCCCGGGAGAGGGGCCCCTCCCCGACCTGTCGCCCGGCCCGCGCGGTGTCGCTCACGGTTGTTCCTTCCTCCCGGCCCGGCCGGGCCCGGTGGTGGACCCGACCGGACCGCGCGGTCAGCCGTTTTCCTTCTGGTAGCGCTCGTAGGCCTTGTTGACCAGCGTGATGTACTGCTCCGAGTTCTTCGCCTTCAGCTCACCCACATAGGCGTCCCACTCGGTGAGGGGCCGCTGCCCGAGGATGAAACGCAACCCGTTCTGGGTGACGAAGTCCTTCAGCGGCGTCTCCCACAGCGACACCTGCTCACGCTCTTCGTCGGTGAACGGGTACGGCGGCGGCACCACCACCGGCTTGCGCGCGTTCATCACCTTCTGGAACTCCTGCTCCTCCGGGGAGAAGAAGGACTGGACCAGTTCGGGGTTGCCGCCGTACGTGAACACCCCGTTGTAGAACCCGAACTCCTTCTGCAGGTGCTTGCTCCCCTGGGGGTTGAGCCCGAGTACGTTGACGTCGGCGGTGAGGATGCGCTTACCGGAGGCGTCCTTGGTGTACGTGGTCCCCTCGACGCCCCACTTGGCGAACTCCTGGCCGGCGTCGGAATACCACAGCCAGTCGACGAACTGCATCATGGCCACGAAGTTCTTGCTCTCCTTGGCCTTCGTGGAGATCATGATGCCGTTCTCCAGGCGGGAGGTGGGGTTGATCTCCCCGGCCGGGCCCACCAACAGCGGAATCTTGACCAGCTTCGCGTTCGGCTGGGTCTTGGCCAGGTCCGGCCGGTTCTCGTTGACCAGGGTCTGCGCGTTGGCGCCGATGACAAACGACTTGCCGTTGGCCAGCTTCTGACGTGCCTGGTCATCGGTCTGGGTGAAGCTCTCCGGATCGAGCAGCCCCTCGGCCACGAGCTTGTTGACGTACTGGAGCATCTGCTTGTACTGCTCGGTGGCGCCGGTGTAGACGAACTTCTTGGCGCCGGGGTCCCAGGTGGTGTGCTGGTAGTTCCAGCCGGCCTGGGTGCCGCAGGAGGCACCGATGATGTTCAACAGGTTGCCGCCCGGAGTGGGCTTGCCCCACCGCTCGGAGAACGGGTACGTGTCCGGGTACCTCGCCTTCAACGCCTTCAGCACCGTGTACAACTCGTCCCAGGTCTTCGGGACCTGAAGGCCGAGCTGGTCGAGGATGTCGACCCGTACGGCGACCGAGTAGTCGTGCAGCGGCTTCTCGTGCACCCCGGGGAGCAGGTAGTACTTGCCGTCCGACTGGCGCAGCGTGTTGATCTCGGGCTCGAGCTTCCACCTGGCGATCTTGTCCTTGAAGTTCGGCATCAGGTCGATGTAGTCGCTCACCGGAAGGATCGCCCCTGAGGAGACGAAGGCGTTCTCCTGCGGGTGGTAGGTCTTCGGAATGATCAGCGGGGCGTCGCCGGCACCGATCAGCAGGCTGCGCTTCTGCTCGTAGTCGCTCAACGGCACCGCGACCGGATCGATCTTCACGTTGGTGCGCTTGGTGAGCTCCGACCAGAACAACCACTCGTTCTTCAACGGGTAGAACGAGTGGTTGTTGTAGAGGGTGGAGAAGGAAAGCGGCTCGGTGGCCTTGAACTGGTCCCCGACGCCGTAGTCGGCCATGGCACCGGCCCGGTTGGCGGACAGGTCCGTTGTCTGCGGGGATTCCTCGGAGCACGCGACGAGGCTGAGGGTGAGCAGACCGGCAGCGGCTATCGCTACGCGGCGCCACGTTCTGTCGAGCATGGCCCGTCCTTTCGGGGCGGTGGTGGTGGGTGGGTCGAGGTCGGTGCGGGTGGAACGGTGATGGGACGTACGGGCTAGCCCTTGACCGCGCCGAGCATCACGCCGGACACGAAGAACCGCTGGATGAACGGGTAGACCGCCAGGATGGGCAGGGTGGTGAGCACGATCGTCACGGCCTGGAGGGTGGCCGCGGCCTGGACCGCGTCCCCCTCGGCCACGCCGCCGGCCGACTGCGCGCCGGTGGCTCCCGAGATGAGGTTGCGCAGGTAGACCGTCACCGGGAAGAGATCCAGCCGGTCCATGTAGAGGAACGCGCTGAACCACGAGTTCCAGAAGGACACCGCGTAGAACAGCACCATCGTGGCGATGATGGCCTTCGACAACGGCAGTACGATCCGCAGCAGCGTGCCGTACGTGTTCAGCCCGTCGACGGCCGCCGCCTCCTCCAACTCGACCGGCAGGCTCTCGAAGAACGCCTTCATCACCAGCAGGTTGAACACGTTGATGGCGTTGGGCAGGACGACCGCCCAGAGGGTGTTCTTCATCCCCAGGCTGGTGATCAGCACATAGTTGGGTATCAGGCCACCGGAGAAGAACATGGTGAACACCGCAATGCCGACCAGGGCCCCGCGCCCCTTGAGTTGCGGCTTCGACAGCACGTACGCGTAACAGGTGGTCAGCACGAGGGCGATGAGCGTCCCGACGACGGTGTACACGAGGGTGTTGCGGTAGTTCGTCCAGAACATCGAGTCGGACATCACGAGCCGGTACGCGGTCAGGTCGAACCCGCGCGGGACGAGGTTGACCTTCCCGGCGATGAGGTACGCCTCTTCGCTGAGGGAACGGGCGACGATGTTGACGAAGGGGTACAGGGTCACGATCACGACGCCCGTCAGGATCACCGCGTTGAGCGCCTGGAACAACCGGTAGCCCCGGGTCGGGCGTACGCCCCGTCGCCGACCGGTCTTCGCGGTGGCGGTGTCGGTCCCGACGGTCACCACAGGCTCGTTCCCACCGTGCGACGCGAGATCGTGTTCGCCGACAGGACCAGGATCAGCCCGATCAGGGCCTCGAAGAGCCCGATGGCGGCGGCGTAACTGAAGTTGCTGGACTCGAAGCCCATCCGGTACAGGTAGGTGGAGATCACGTCCGCGGTCGGGTAGGTCAGCGGGTTGTAGAGCAGCAGGACCTTCTCGAACCCGACCGCCATGAACGTGCCGATGTTGAGGATCAGGAGCGTCACCATCGTCGGCCGGATGCCGGGCAGGGTGACGTGCCAGGTCTGCCGCCACCGGTTGGCCCCGTCGATCCGGGCCGCCTCGTACAGGTTGTCGTCGATGGTGGTGAGCGCGGCGAGGTAGAGGATCGTGCCCCAGCCGACGGTCTGCCAGACCTCGGACGAGACGTAGATGGCCCGGAACCACTCCGGTTGCTGGAGGAACGGCACCGCGTCGCCGCCGAGACCGCGTACGAGCTGGTTCACCGCCCCGTCCATCGCGAGCAACTGCATGACCATGGCGGCCACGATCACGATCGACAGGAAGTGCGGCAGGTAGGACACGGACTGGACAAAGCGCTTGAGCCTGCGGGTACGGACCTCGTTGAGCAGCAACGCCAGCACGATCGGGAGGGGGAAGCAGAACAGCAGGGTCAGCGTGCCCAGCACCAGGGTGTTGGTGAACACCTCCCAGAACGTCGGGTCGTTGAGGAACATCCGGAAGTACCGCAGGCCGACCCAGTACTCGCCGAACAGGTTGCCGCCGGGTTGGAACCGGCGGAACGCGATCACGTTGCCGATCATCGGCAGGTAGCGGAACACCAGGAAGAACAACAGCGGGAACAGTGCCAGCGAGTAGAGCTGCCAGTCCCGGCGCAGGGCCCGCCGCCAGCTTCGGCGACGGCGGCGTGGGCGCGCTGCGCGGATGTCCGGCGTGGCGGCGGTGTGCGTACGCGGTGACGGTTGAAGGGTGTCCACGGGCAACTGGCTTTTCATCCAACCCCTCAGATCCGACCACGTCCTCAGCCCGATCGGGGACAGGCCGATCGGGTCCCGCTCCGAAACTTTCGGTAAACTCGGTAACCTTTTTCGGCAACTTAAAGGCACCGCCAAGGTGTGTCAAGGGTCTCAAATTGCCGTCCACTGTGACCGCACGCTCGCCACGAACCCGAGACAACCGTCCTGATCGGCGCATTCACCGTCACAACTGCCTCGTTCGACCCGCCGGAAGGTGTCGAAGTCCCCGGAAGTTTCGGAAGCCCTCGGAACTTTTTCGTGACCTGGGCGCGGCTTCGGCAACGCGGACCCGTCGTCCGGTCGTACATCGCGGTCACCGGGACAGCCGTACGAAAGCACCGCGCCCCGCCCACCACCGCCGAGCCGGGACCGCGACCGCGCGGTTGTTAGCGTCGTCACGCCGCACGCCATGGCACCGATGTGATGCGAACCGATTGTGGGAGTTTGCCGCGTCGAAAATCGCCGTGATTGGCGGGACGCGCGGATTTCCCTCGCCGTCCGTCCGGTCGGCCCTTCCGCAGATATACGACTCTCCATTGACGACGGTGAAGCGCCGTCGGCATGCTTTCCCTGCCGGTCCTACCGGCCACCCCACGGTCCATTAGCGCAGGTGAGCTGCTTGAGCGCAGCCCATCGGCGCCCCATCGGCATGAGCACAGCAGGGTGGTAAACGGCGGCACAGTTCCGCCCCGAGGCACATTTTCCTGTTATCGCGCGGGCTGCCCCGCGCCCCGGGACGGCTGGCGCCGTGGACGAGAGGTACGTCATGTCGAGGGATGGTTCCCTGCCGAACTACGAACTGCTCTTCGGCGAGTTGGATCTGCGGCCGGCGGACGAGTCGCGGGCGGTCTACTCCCCCGCCGCCTACCTGGCCGACCTGCTCCGGCTCCTGGAGGAGAACGTCGAGGGAGCCTCGCTGCTCGCTCGCCGGCCGGACATCAAGGACATCCTTCTCGACGCCGAGAACACCCTCACCGAGAAGCCGTACCTGGACATCGTCAACGAGATCCTGGAGAGCCTCGTCGGCGCGGAGCCGTACGAGCGGCTGCGGACCATGCGCTTCCCCTTCGACAAGCCGTTCTCCCTCGCCGACGAGCGGCTCCGCCGGTACCTGACCCGGCTCGGCGTCGCCCCGGCCGAGCTCTACCGGCGGTTCGCCGTGCCGGCCGACCCGGACATCGTGGCCCGCGAGTACCTGGGCCTGACGCCGGAGGAGGTCGAGGTGATGACCGTCGCGCGGCCCACCGAGGCCGACGTGCGCGCGTTCTACGGACTCACCGAGCAGGAGTCGCTCGGCGACCTGGAGACGCTCGACCGCTTCCGGCGGGCCACCGGCCTCAGCTCGGCCGAGGTACGGGAGCTGCTGTTCGGGCACCTGGCACCGGGCCGGGCCGAAGCGTCGGTCTTCTTCGTCCACCACGGCGGCACGCCGGTGGGGTTGGACGCCGACGAGACGAGGCTGGTCGGCGACGGTGCCGTACCGGTCGAGTGGTTCGAACGGGTGAGCCGGTTCGTCCGGCTGGCGCGGCGTACCGGCCTGACCCCGACCGAGCTCGACCTGGTGCTGCGCGGCTGCTGCGGCAACCGGTTGGACGGCGACGCGCTGCGGGTACTCGCCGTCGTGCTGCGGCTGCGCGACCAGTTGAGCCTGCCGGTCGAGGTGGTGTGCAGTCTGGCGGCGCCGATGGACACCATCGGGATCGGCCCCGACGGGAACTCACCGGACCTGTTCGGTCGTACGTTCGACACCGGCCCCGAGGGAATCGAGCGGAGCCTGATCTGGCCCTGGCCCGGTGCCGCGCCGGCCGGACGGACGGAGCTGATCTGCACCGGCGACCTGCTGGCACCCGCCAACCGGGAGTACCGCCGCCGGCTGGCCGGCGCGCTGGCGATGGCCGAGGCGGACCTCGTCGCCACCGTCGACGCCCTGCGCGAGCACTACGCGCTGACCCCGCAGGAGCCGAGCCCGTTCGACCGGGGTGAGATCGGGCTCGGCGCGCTCTCCCTGCTGCACCGGGTGAGCCGGCTGACCACGGCGCTCGGGATCTCGGTGGACGAGCTGTTCGAGCTGCTGTCGGTCCTGGACCGGGACCCGTCCCTGTGGCGGCACACCACGTTCCCGATCCTGCTCGACAGCGGCCCGACCGTACGCGACAGCCACCGCATCCTGGACGCGCCGGATCCGGCGTCGAGCCTGTGGCTGGCGCAGACCCTGACCGCGGTGGTCGGCTGGCTGCGGGACAGTGGCCTCACCACGGCGGACCTCGCCGACTTCCTCCCCGGCGGGTCCACCGGCGCCCAGGATTCGGAGCGGCGGTCGGTGCTGGCCGCGCTGCGGGCCCGGCTGGACGAGGTCGCGCTCACCCCGGAGCTGTTCGTCTCGGCCCGGTTCGGCGACCGGGCCGCGCGGGTCGTGCACGAGGTGCTCACGTCGTACGAGGGTGTGGTCTCCGATCGGGACGCGCGGCTGCTGCGGCTGGACGCCGAGGCCGTCGAGGTCGCGGCCTACGACGCGGTCACCGAGTTCGGCGCGGTCACCGCGGAGGACTTTCTCGGCCTCGGCCTGGACGAGCGGCTGGCCACGAAGATCTTCACGAATCTGGTGCTGGCCGGGTACCTGCGGGCCGACGGCACGCTGACGGAGACCGCCCTGGCCGGGGACCCGCCGCCGCTGGCCCGCGACTTCGAGCCGCAGCGCGAGCCCCTGTTCGCCCTGATCCGTGACCTGGGCCTGGCCGGCTCCGATCCGTCCGACGGCGACGACGGCGCCGCCTTCCTCTACCCGTCGGACCTCCAGCAGCTACCCGACCTCGACCAGACCGCGCGGGACGAGTTGTACGACAACCTCGTCCACCACGGCTATCTGGAGCCGGGCGGCGAGATCGTCAACCGGGACCTCTTCGCCGACGAGGAAGGGTTCACGGACTTCGCGGTCAACGCCGACCTCGACGACGTCGCACCGGCAGTGCTCGACGCGCTGCGCGAACGGGTCGACCGGTTCCGGACCGTTGCGGTGGACCTGGGCCCGGACACCTTCGTCGGGCTGCCGCTCGACGAGGGACGGGTCGCCGATCTGCTGGCCAGTCTGCGGTTCAACGGCTACCTCGACGAGCTCGGACACTACCGCGACAAGCAGGCCCTGGCCGGGCTGCGCCGGGACGAGCTGGACCTCTCCCTGGACTTCTACGCCTACCGCGAGGACATCCTGGCCGCGATGCAGGCGCAGATCGCCGCGGTGCGGGCCGAGCTGTGCACGTTCACCGTCGACGACTTCCGGCCGCTCGCCGACACCGCGATCGCCGCCCGCGTCGTCCACGCGCTCGACGGTGTCTTCCTCGACCAGGCCATGATCAGGCCGGAGATCAAGCCCCTGCTCGGTACGCCGGAACAGCTTCCGCCGGTGCCCGGCCCGTTCCCGGCGGCCGAACAGACGATGATCGCGGACCGGCTGGTGGCGATCCAGCGCGACGAGCGGCCGTACGTGCTCGACCCCGAGGCGCTGACCGGGCTCGGACTGGATGCCGACGAACGCGACGGGCTGATCCGGCTCCTGGTGCAAGCCGGTGACCTGGAGCCGTGGCTGACCCTCCCGCGCGGACGCATCGCCTGGTTCGGGACCGCCAGCAACGCCCTGGACTTCGCCCTGACCGGCCTGGAGGACTACGGCAAGGACGTGTTCCACCTGCTGCACGGGGTCGCGCTCGAACTCGCCGCCGGCATCGGGGAGATCACCGCCACGCTCGACGGGCACGCGCAGAGCCAGTCCGCCGACCTGCTCGCCGTACTGCGGGACGCGTTCGGCGTACCCGTCGAGACCGTCGACGGCATCGCCCGGGCGGTGGCGGGCGACTCCGTGGACGCCCTGGAGACGCTGCTCGGGCAGCCGGCGGAACAGAACCCGACGGGTACGGTGGCCGACGATCCCCGCGCCCGACTGACCTATCGTCGCATCCGCGGCTTCGCCCGGCTCGCGGCAAAACTGGACCTCGACCCGACCGAGGTCGAGGTCGTGTTCCGGGACCAGGACCTGGCGGGCAAGTTCCCGGAGCCGGTGGCGCTGCCGACCGGGGTCGACCGGTTCGACGCCCTGCTGCAGAGCGCCGACGGCACCATCTACCTCTTTGTCGACACCGGCTACTACCGGTACGCCGCGTCCACCCGGGCCCTGCTCGACGACCTGCCGGCCGCGCTCACCGAACTCTCCCCCGCCCTGGGCGCGCTGCGCCGGGTCGACGCCGCGCTCACCCGCCCGGACGGCACCGAATGGATCATCGGCCGGGACACCGCCGGAGCCGCCCGCGCCTTCGTACGGCAGCCGGGCAGCACCCGGTGGGTGGCGACCGAACAGACCTGGGGCACGGTACGGAACACCTTCGCCGCCCCGGAGCGGATCGACGCCGCGTACGTCGACGCGGACGGCCGGACGTACCTGTTCTCCGGCGACCAGTACGTCCGCTACTCGGGCGCCGACCACTCGGTTGTCGACGAGGGCTTTCCCCGCCCCGTCACCGAGTGGTGGGCGGGCGAGGCCGACCTGCCGGCACCGTTCACGAGCGCGATCGACGCCGCGTTCCACGACCGGGACGGCCGGGTGCACCTCTTCTCCGGCGACCGCACCCTGACGATCGGCACCTCGGGCGGAAACCAGATCGAGGCCCGCCCTATCGCCGAGGTCTGGGGCCGCACCCCGCCGCCGTTCGCCGACCGGGTCGACGCCGCCTACACCGACGGCGCAGCCACCTACCTGCTCGCCGGTGACCTGGTGGTCCGGCACCACGACGGCCTGGAGAACAACGGCCTACGCACCGACGACGGCTACCCCCGGCGGATCGCCTCGCACTTCCCCGGCGTACCGGCGGGCTTCGAGAGCGGTCTGGACGCGGCATTCGTCGACGCGGCCGGCGTGACGAACCTGTTCAAGGGCGACCGGACCGTGGCACTCGGGCGGGACCCGCAACCGGTGCCGACCGCCCAGCGCTGGGGTGTGCTCGGGCCGGTGCTGGTGGGCGGGACCGTCGATGCCGCCTTCACCGGCCTGGACGGGCATACCTACGTGTTCAGCGGCGGGCGTTACCTGCGCTACTCGGGCGCCGACTACGCCATGGCGGACCTCGGCTACCCGCGCGGCATCGCCGGGGACTGGGGCGGTCTGCGCGAGGTGGGGACCTCGTTCGTCCTGGACGGGCGAACCTACCTCTTCGGGGTGGCGGGCGACCTGTTCGACGTACCCGCCGACTGGCGGTCGGGGCTGGGCAGCGGTCGGCTGTCGCCGCTGCTGCGCCGCCGGTTCGCCGACCACGGTGTGTCGTTCACGGCCGACGCCCGGGTCGAGGCGGCCGGCACACCGCTGGTGTGGCGGCTGACGGACGAGCGCGGCGCCCGGTTCACCGTACGGTCCAGGCCGGACCGGCTCACCGTCGCCAGCGACGACAACACCCCGTACTACGTGCGCTACTCGACCCGGGACTACGCGACACCCGACGCCGGCTATCCCCGTCCGCTCAGCGACGGGTGGTGGAACCTGCCGGTGGCGCTCGGCGCCGGGCTCGCAGACGTGGACGCCGTACTGACCGGGCGGGACGGGCTGACGTACCTGTTCGTCGGCGACCGGTTCGTGGTCTTCGACGCCCGGCGGCGCTGGTGGTCGGAACCCCGGACGCTGCGGGAGCACTGGGACAGCCTTCCGTTCGACCGGGTCGACGCCGCGTTCCTGGGCCGGGACGGCCGGACGTACGTCTTCTCCGGCGACCGTTACGTCCGGTACTCCACCGCCGACTACACCCGGATCGACGACCGCTACCCGGCGATGGTCGCGACGGCCTGGGGACGGGTGCCGAACAACCTGGCCAGGACCGGGCGGGTGGACGCCACGCTGGTCATGGACGTGGTCGAGACCGTCGACGGCGTCGAGGTCACCCGCACCCACACCTACCTCTTCTCCGGCGAGCAGTATCTCCGGTACGAGGGCAGCACCTATGCGACGGTGCAGGACGGCTACCCCCGGCCGCTGTCCGCGCTCGCCGGGGAGCCACGGCTCGGCAAGCTGCCGGTGGCTCTCACCCGGGTCGACGCGGCCTTCGCCGACCGGGGCAACGTGTACCTGTTCGAGGGTTCCCGCTGCCACGTCGTCTCCGACGTCCTCTACCGCCAGTACGCCGGACCGACGGGTGTGGGCTGCGCTTTCGTCGAGGACGGCGCGCTACTTGTCGGCGAGGGCGACCACTGGCACCGGCTCGGTGCGATCGAGGCGAAGGTTCCGACAGCGGTCCCCGTCCGGCCCCGGGTCCTGCGCGGGGTGCCGGAGACCTTCGCGACCGGCCTGGACGCCGTACTCGCCGCACCGGGCGGCGCCACCTACCTGTTCAAGGGCACCGGGTGCTACGACGTACGGCTGCGTCGCGACTATCCGATCGCCGAGACGTGGGGGTTGCCGCGCGACAACATCACCCGCGACGGTGTGGTCGACGCGGTCCTCGTCGGCCGGGACGGCAGGACCTACGTGTTCAGCGGCGACCAGTTCGTGACGTACGCCGGGGAAGGTTACCCGACGCGGGAGCCGGACGGCGGACCGCGACCGGTCGCGGACCACTGGGGCGGCCTGAGCGCGGTGGCACTCGCCTACGTGTACAACGGGACGACCTACCTGTTCGAACCGGCCGACCACACCGGCCGGATGCGTTACCTGACCTACTCCGGCGCCGACTACACGACACCCGACGGGGAACCGGGCACCGCCGACGCCGGGTTCTGGGCGGCCGGGCCGGGGTTCGGCCCGCCCGCCGCCGTCATCGTCGAGGGCGACACCATGCTGCTGCTGCGCGGCGAGCGGTACGTGCAGCGCACCGGCCCGACCGGGGCCTGGTCCGCCCCGCAGCCGATCGGTCTGCTGTGGCGCGGGTACGGCCGTGACCCGGAGCCGGACGAGACCCTGCGGACCGTGTTCGTCGGCCGTGACGGCACCACCCACTTCTTCTTCGGCGAGCGGTACACCCGGTACACCGACCGTTCCTTCACCACCCCGGTCGAGGTGCGTACGGCCTGGGGCCTGCCCGCCTTCGAGCGGGTCGACGCCGCCGTGGTGGACCCGGTCGGCGGGGCCACGTTCCTGTTCAGCGGCGACCGGTACGCCCGCTACACCGGCACCGACTACCGGGACGCCGATCCGGGCTACCCCCGGCCGATCGCCGGGAACCTGCGTACCGAGGAGGCGTTCCGCAACCTGCCGGAGTCGTTCGAGGACACACCGGCGGTACGCGGTGTCGACGCGGTGGTGGCGAACGGTCGCCACGTCTACCTGTTCGCCGGTGGCGGATGCCAGGTGGTCTCCCGGTCCGCGTACGCGACGTACGACCTGGCCACCCTCGGCCGGGTCCGCAACACCGTGGTCGACACCGGCAAGGTGGACGCGGCGATGGTGGTCGGGACGCGGACGTACCTGTTCTCCGGCGACCAGTACGTGCGGTACAGCGGGACCGACCACACCTTCGTCGACGAGGGCTACCCGCGGACCATCGAGTCCTCGCTCGCCGGGGAGTTCAGCCAGGCCGGTACGCCGGAGCTGGCGGAGCTGCCGGTGCAGTTCCGCGACGGTGTCGACGCCGCGTTCCGGGACGCCGACGGCGGCGTGCACCTCTTCCGGGGCGCGAACTACCTGCGCGCCGACGCCGCCACCCCGGTCGTGCGACCGGCCGCCGAGCTGTGGGGACGGGTACGCAACGAGTTCGAGACGCCCGGAGCACCGGTCGACGCGGCCTTCGTCGCCCCTGACGGAGCCCTGTACGCCTTCCGTGGTGGCCAGTTCGTCCGCTACAGCGGCACCGACCTGCGGTACGTCGACCCGGGGCACCCGCGCACGATCAGGGACGACTGGGGTGACCTGCCCGCCGCGTTCGAGGCCGGCATCGACGGTGCGTTCAGCCTCGACGACGCCACCTACCTGCTCCGGGGCGACGAGTACGTCCGCTACTCGACGGGCTGGTACGAGACGGTCGACCGGACCTTCCCCCAGGAGATCCGGCACCGGTTCTCGGAGGCGGCCGACTACCGGCTCAGCGACGTACACACGATCGCCCGGTTCGCGCGGTTGGCGCACGGGAGCGGTGACGGCAGCCTGGCCGGTGTTCTCGCGGCCGGTCCGGCGGTGGAGGATCCGTACCAGCGGTTGGCGGAGTTGCTGGGCTGGGACGTCGACGAGATCCGGTGGGTGAAACGCCACGGTGGTTTCCTGCCCACCGCGCCCGGCGAGGAGGACCGCTTCGAACTGGAGTTCGTGCTGAAGCTGGGCGAGTTGTTCGCGCTCGCCCGCCGGTTGGGCACCGGTCCGTCCCGCCTGCACTCCGACATCTGGTCGCAGATCCACGGCCCGGCCGGTGCCGTTGGCGGACCGGAACGTGCCGCCGCGCTGGACCGGGCGGTCGTCGCGCTGCACGGCCTGCTCGCCGAGACGCTGCCCGCGACCGACCTCGCGGTGCTCACCGACCGGCTGCACGACGAGTTGGCGGCGGTACGCCGGGACGCGCTCGCCTCGGCGGTGCTCGCCCCGGTCGCGGCGCCGACCCCCGGCACGCTGTTCGAACGGCTGCTCGTCGACGTCGACATGGGCGCACCGGGCACCACCTCCCGGGTACGGGAGGCGATCGCCGCCGCGCAGCTCTACCTGCACCGCTACCTGCTCGACCTGGAGCCGGTGGGTGCACCGACCCGCCGCGACGAGGACGAGGCCCGGCTGCGGATCAAGCGGTGGTGGGCCTGGATGAAGAACTACCGGACCTGGGAGGCGAACCGGAAGGTCTTCCTCTACCCGGAGAACTACCTCCGGCCCGAGCTGCGCGACACCAAGACACCCGCGTTCCTGCAACTGGAGAGCGACCTGCTCCAGGCGGGCGTCACCACCGGCGCTGCGCAGGCGGCGTACAAGCGCTACCTCGACGAGTACACCGAGGTGTCCCGGCTCGCGATCGCGGGTGGTTACGTCTACGCGGCGCGGGAGGCGGCGGAGGGAAGCCGGTCACTGGTCCTGTTCGGACGGACCCGGACCAGTCCCCGGCGGTACTACTACCGGGGCGCGACGTTCCGCGACGGGGACCGGCTCTCCGCCACCTGGGGGCCGTGGCTCAAGGTCGACGTGCAGATCGACGCCGAGAAGGTGTACCCGGTGCACGCGTTCGACCGGGTCTTCGTCTTCTGGACGACGATCGAGACGGTCACGCCGGAGGGAACCGGTTCCACCACCATCATCGCGAAGAAGACCGGCGACACCCAGCAGGTCAGTGCCCCGGACGTGCAGCAGAGCGTCAAGATCTACTTCTCGTTCCGGAACCTGAACCAGGAGTGGGTGCCGGCCCAGGTCCTCGCCACCGGCGCGCCGCGCCCGGACGGCCTGGGCAACGTCGCCCTGTCCGTACGCTCCGGCCCGCTGCCCGGCCAGTCGGGGTCCGGCGACCACCAGGCGATCGTGGTGACCTACACCGCGACCACCGGTGCCGGGGAGATCACCGGGGCGGCCTTCGCGCTCACCCCCGAGCTGTACACCGTTCCGGTCGAGGGGATCCCGAGCGAGCCACCCCGTACCGGTGACCTCGGCCTGATCCTCGACGAGCCCGGCGGCATCGACCCGTTCGGGGTGGTCTGGTTCAGCTCGCCCGCGTCGTTCACCGAGGGCGCCTGGTTCAGTGTCGACCACAAGGGCGGCAGCTTCCTCTGCCGGCCGGTCGTGCCGGCACCGGCCGATCCGCCGACACCGGCGCCGATCCGGGGCAGCGCCGAGATCCTGCCCGCCTGGGACCGGATCGACGCGGCCGTGGAGCTACCGGACGGGTCGCGGTACTTCTTCGACAACACCGCCCAGAGGTACGTCCTGATCCGCCCCGGCCGCAGCCGGTCCGGACCCAGCTCGCCGATCTCGGGCCGGTGGGGCCGGACCGGACGGTCGATCACCCGCAGTGGCGTGGTCGACGCCGGGCTCACCCGGGGTGAGCAGGTTTTCGTCTTCTCCGGCAACCAGTACCTGCGGTACTCCAGCGGTCTCACCGCCCCGGCCGACGCCGGATACCCGAAGGACCTGCAGACCAACACCGAGCGACTGCCGCGCTGGAACAAGGTGGACTACGCGTACACCGGGACCAACGGGGTCGAGTACTTCTTCTCCGCCGACCTGAAGGGCTGGGTGAGTTCGACCGACCTCAACACCCTGCGTCCCGTCGACCGGGGCTGGGAGGCCGGCGCGCTGCCGGAGGCCGACCGGATCTCGCTGCTCAACCGGTTCGCCGGTGGACTGCTCGGCAGGCTGGGCGCGTCCTTCCTGGAGGCTGCGGTCAAGGCCGGCCACAAGCCCGGCAAGGGCACGCTGGAACCGCCGCCGCAGGTCGACCTGCTGGCCCGCTGGTGGTCGGTCGACGCCGGCTACGTCGACGGCGGCCGGCTCCACCTCACCAACGGCACCGAGTACGTCCGCTACACGCTCGGCGCCGACGGCACGATTCCCGACCTGGTCGACGACGGCTACCCGCGTACGCTGGCCCGGCCGCTCGACGCGGTCTTCCAGCAGGGCGACCGCCGGTACGCCCTCAGCGGTGACGTCTACGCCGCGGTACCCGCCGGTGGGGAACTCGGCTCGCTCGGTGCCTTCACCCGGATCGCCGGCCACTGGGGCGACCTGCCGACCGGGATCACCGGTGCCCTCGACGCTGCGACCGATCTCTTCCTGTTCCTCGACACCACCTACGTCACGTATCCGCGCTCGGCGACCGTGCCCCGGCCGTACGAGTTCGCCTCGCTCCAGCACGAGATCGTCCGGCTCACCACGAGCACCGCGTACAAGCTGAACCAGCGGCTGCTGGCCGGTGGGGTGGCGGGACTGTTGGACACCGCCACCCAGGAGACCGACGAACTGCCCGCGTTCCGTACCGACCTCTCGGACGCGACGACGGTGCGGGTCCGGCCGGGCAGGGTCAATCCGGCCTGGCTGCCCGGCAGCGCCCACCTGGACTTCCAGAGCGCCAACGGCATCTACTACTGGGAGATCTTCTTCCACGCTCCGCTGCTCATCGCGCAGGCGCTGAACGGCGCCCAGCGGTTCGAGGACGCGCGGGTCTGGTACGAGTACGTCTTCGACCCGACCCGGCCGGACCGGTACTGGCGGTTCCTGCCCTTCCTCGCCGTCGACCCGGCCGCCCTCGCCGACGACATCACCGGCGCCGTGGCCGAACTGGAGCGGATCGGCGCCGACACCGAGGCGCTGGAGCGGCGGCTCGGCCCGACGCTGGAGACGCTCCGGTCGGTGGCGCCGGTGTTCCACGGCGTACGCGAGCTGACCACCGCCGACCGGCGGGCGCTGGCCGAGGTCGCGGCCGTGACGGTGACGCCGCCGCCCGGCCTGCCCTCCCCCGACGACCTCATCCCGCTGAACGAGGCGCTGGCCGTCGCGAAGGAACTCCAACGCCAGTACGACCTGATGGGCGACCGGGGTCGGATGCTCGACGCCTACCGCGACGACCCCTTCGACCCGCACGCCATCGCCGAGCTACGCCCGATCGCCTACCGGCGGGCCACCGTCATGGGCTACATCGACAACCTGCTCGACTGGGCGGACCTGCTGTTCCGCCAGTACACACCGGAGAGCATCGACGAGGCGCGGATGCTCTACATCCTCGCCCATGACCTGCTCGGCGTACGCCCGGACGTGGCCGGTCCCCGGCCGCTGACGGACGCACGCAGCTACGGGACGCTCGACGGCCACTGGTCACCGGAGGGCCCGCTGGCCGCGCTGACCGCCGGCGGGGCGATGCTCGACGGCGCCGGGGCGGTACACGCCAGCGTCGCCGACACCTACTTCCACGTGCCCGGCAACACCGCGCTCGGCGACTACTGGGACCTGGTGGCGGACCGGCTCCGCAAGATCCGGATGTCGCTGGACATCATGGGGATCAGCCGTCCGGTGCCGCTGTTCGCGCCGCCGATCGACCCCGCCGACCTGGTCCGCAGCGTCGCCTCCGGCGTCGGGGTGGAGGCGGCGTTGCAGGGCACGGCCGTGCCCGTACCGCACCAGCGGTTCGCGGTCGTGTTCCGCCGGGCGCAGGAGCTGGCCGACCGGCTGCGCCAGTTCGGGCAGGACCTGCTGGGCGCTCTGGACCGACGCGACGCCGAGCAGCTCAACCTGCTCCAGACCCGGCAGGAGGGGGAGATCCTCGCCCTCACCCGTGGCGCCCGTCAGGCGCAGGTCGGTGCCGCCGAGGCGGGACTGCGCTCCGCCCGGGCCGCGCGCGACTCCGCCCTGGCGCGGATCGCCCACTACGAGAAGGTGCTCGACGACGGGCTGTCCGCCCTCCAGATCGCCCAGCTCACCGCGATGGCGGCGGCCTCCACCGCGCACCTGGTCGCCAGCGGACTCAAGATCTACGCCTCGGTCGCCCACGCCACCCCGCAGGTCCTCGTCGGCCCGTTCATCCTCGGCACCGAGTACGGCGGCAAGCAGGTCGGCGACTCGCTGGAGAACGCCGCCGAGATCGCCGAGTCGCTGGGCGAGGGACTCAGTGTCGTCGGTGAGCTGCTGGGCGTACGTTCCGACCAGGAGCAGGCCCAGCAGGACTGGCAGTTCCAGCTCGACATGGCCCGCAACGACCTGGCCCAACTGGAGCCGGAGGTCGCCGCCGCCGAGTACCAGCTCGTCATGATCCAGCGCGAACTGGAGATCCTCGGTCGGCAGACCGCCCACCAGGAGGAGGTCGCCGCGTTCCTGCGCGACAAGTTCACCGGTGCCGAGCTGTTCCAGTGGACCGCGACCCGGCTCGGCGCCCTGTACTTCCAGGCGTACGGGCTGGCCGAGGAGACCGCCCGGTCGGCCGAACGCGCCTTCCAGTTCGAGCGTGGCGTGCCGGAGAGCGCGGTGGCGTACGTCAAGGCGGCGTACTGGGAGAGCCGGCGCAACGGCCTGCTCGCCGGGGAGAGCCTCACCCTCGACCTGGACCGGCTGGGCAAGGCGTACGCGGACAGCCACAGCCGGGGTATGGAGATCACCAAACGGGTGTCGTTGCGGGATCTCGACGCGGTGGCGCTGCTGCGCCTGCGTACCGAGGGGGTGTGCGAGTTCGCGCTCACCGAGGAGCTGTTCGACCGCGACTTCCCCGGGCACTACCGGCGGCAGATCCGTACCGTCGCCGTCACCTTCACCGACGCCGAGGGGGCGGTCACCCGGTTGAACGCAGTGCTCACCCAGACCGGCCACAAGACCGTCCTCGAACCCGATCCGCGAGCGGTCAAGCACCTGCTCGACCCGCAGGGCACCCCACCGGCGTCGCTGCGCTTCGACTGGCGCGCCGACCAGCAGATCGCGCTGTCTGACGTACCGGAGGGTTACGACAACAACGGTCTGTTCGAGCTGCGCTACGACGACGACAGGTACCTGCCGTTCGAGGGTACGGGCGCCGTCTCCACCTGGCGGCTGGCGCTGACCGGCGGTCGGCCGCCGCAGGAGCCGGGCGACGTGGAACTCACCCTGCGGTACACGGCCGACAACGGGGGCGAGGTCTTCACCAGCGCGGTACGGGGTCTGCTCAAGCCCTACCCGGCGTCGCGTTACCTCGACGTGGCCGCGGAGTTCCCGCAGGAGTGGGAACGGTTCCTCGGTGGCGAGGACCGGTGGGTGATCCTCCCGCTGACCCCGGACTGGTTCCCGGGGATGTCCGGTCGGCAGGTCACCGGCATCTACGCCGCCTACGCGTACGAGGAGGGCGGCAGCGCCCGGTTCCTGCTCAACGACAACCGCAACCTGCCGCTGGCCGACGGCCGCCTGCTGCCCACTCCCGGTCTCACCCTGCCCGCCGACGGGTCGGGGCTGAGCCTCGCTCTGGACGGCGACCCGGCGGAACTGGCCAACCTCGTTCTGATCGTCAACTACCGAGCCACCGCCTGAGTGCGGACCGATCCGAGAGGAGACGGCGGTGCCCCCGAAACGGAAGACGAACACCACCGGCAAGCGGAAGACCCCCAGCCGTACCCCCCTGAAGGACAGCGACTCGGGCTCCGCCCGTAAGCCCGACCTGATGGACACCGGGGACTCGCTCCGCCGGACGACCACCCCGACCCGGCTGGACCGATCGCTCACCTCCGACCTGTCGCTGTCCCTGTCGGGCGTGGACCTCTCCGACCGCGACACGGACACCGACACCGGTCGGGATCTGTCGTTACCGCCGACCAAACGATCGAAGACCCTGACGCTCACCCGGGCACCGTCCGGACTCGACCGGTCCGGGGACGAATCGGACGAGGAGAACCTGCCGGATGCGTCCCTGACCCCGCAACCGCACGACAACCTGCCCGCGATGGCGACGGTACGGATGAAGCCGCTGGTCGTACTCGACGACGAGGGCAACATCAAGAACCTGTTGATCAGCTCCCAGCAGCGCACCCCCTCCCCGTTCGGCGGCCCGATGGGAGACCACACGGTCGCCTGGTCGGCCCTGGTCGACGCCGTCCGGGCCAGTGTCCACGGGCTCCCGGTCGACGAGGCGGTCGGCGTGCTCCGGACAGCGCAGGAGCACGCCGAGGCGTGGATGGCCGACCCCGACTCGACCGGCATGCGGCTGCTCGACATGCTGCCGGACAAGGAGCGGCGCGTCGGCCCGCTCGAACACTGGGCCTGGCAGGTGACGGCCCAGCTCGACACGGCGGCGTCGGCGGCCGAGAGCGGCGACAACCGGGCGGCGGCCACCGCGCTCCAGCAGGCGATCGCCCACCACCTCGCCTACCTCAACTACCTTCCGTTCGCCACGGTCCCCGCGGCGTCGGAGCGGGGATCAAAGGGGTCGGCGGAATCGGCGAAACGCCGTCGGATCCTCGCCGCCGAGGGCGCCGGGCCGCTGGCGGACGCCGAGTTGGCGACGGACCCGGACCAGGCGGGAAACCTGCGGGACGACCTGTGGGGCATGTTCGCGTTCGACGCCGCGCTGCGCGAGTCGGACGCCTGGCTGGTGCTCAACCCCGGCCTGGTCGACAGCGTGAAGGCCGACCACGCCAAGCTCAAGGCGCTGTGGACGCGCCTCGACGCGGAGATGACCCGCCATTCCACGGGCTCCCAGCCGCAGGACGAGGCTCGGGCGATCGAGAAGCTGGCGGACGAACTCCGGCGCTCCACCCCGGAACCGTCGATCATGCGCGCGGCGTTGAAGATCAGGGACAGCGCCAACCTGCTCTGGAGCGACAGCCAGGCCCGGCTGAGCACCCGGCAGAAGAGCATCGTCAACGGGCGGATCGCGCTCAAACCGGCGATGGACGAGGCCGCCACCGCGGTTGACGACTTCGTCGAACGGGCCCGCGACGCGATACCCCACGCCTCCGTCATCCTCGCCAACCTCCTGCACGAACACCAACGGACGGTGGCGACCTCGTACCCCCGGGCGGTGACGGTCTCGGGCTTCCTCGGCCCGACCGCCGACACGGACGCCGAGGCCGCCGCAAATGCCAGAAAGGCCGCACTCGACCGGCTCACCGCGGAGATGGCCAGAGCGTTCCCGCCGCCGCTGCCCAAGGACGGGGAGCCGAAGGCGACCGGCACCCCACCCATGATCGCGCTGACCCAGGCCGTCGCCGACCGGTACGCCGAGATCGGCTCCGTGCCGACGCCGGCAACGCGGAACAGTTGGATCACCGACTCCTCGAACGAGGAGTTGGTCGTCACGTACGACAGCGGCGCCCCCGATCCGCTCTCGGTCAACGGACGGGCGGCCGCGCCGACGGGCGTCGCGGGCATGGGCTCGCACACCACGGCGTGGACCGTGGAGGTCGACGCCCTCAAGGCCATGGTCGCCGGCGCGAAGGGAGAGGCGGCGGCGCTCGCGGCGCTGTCCAAGGAGACGCTGCGGGACCTCGGCTCGGAGGTGATGAAGCTGGACCGGCTGCTGCCCGCCGAGCAACTGGAGGGTGGTCAACTGCTGGACATCTTCACCCAGGCGGCGGCGGTGATCAGCGCCACCGACGTGGCCGCGGCCGCCACCGCTTTCCTCAGCTTCCGCAACCTGCTGCCGTTCGCCACCCTCGACGCGGGCGACCGCAGCGGTCACGGCGAGCGTTCCGGCGGACCCAAGAGCAAGAACTTCGACGGCGACTCCCTCAACGACGCCGCCGGGCTCATCCAGGATGCTCTCGCCGACCCCGACGCACGGGCCAAAGCCGTACAGGCACTGGAGGACGCGGCGAGCGCGCTCGCGAACGAGGACTGGGGAACGAAGGAGAACCTCCGCAAGAGGGCCGAGGACACCATCCGCCGGCTACGGGGGCAGGCGATCACGCTGCGCAAGGGAGCACCGCGCGACGTCGTGACCACCATCTACGACGTCAGATCGGCCGAACACAGCCGGGTCACCAAGCAGGCCGCCAAGCTCGCCAAGACAACCGCCAGGTGATGACGGGCCGACCGGAGACGCGGAAGGAGACGACGGAGACGCATTGGTCGCGGTTGTCGGCCGGTCGGCGTACGATGCCCGGCCGGCCGACCCCGTGGCCACAGAAAGGCCTACGCTCGCAGTTCATGCTTTCTTCTCTTATCTGGACATTGACCCCAGGTCAACTCTGTGAAATACAGGTGATCACGCGTCGGCGGGTGAACCGGCCGGAGCGCGTCGATTCCAGGAGAGGCGAGGAATGGAACCCGTGTCACCCCCGTCACCTGCCGCACCGAGGTCCTCCGCGGCCCGGTCCCCCGGCACGTTCGTCAGCCGTCATCGTCGTCCCCTGCAACGGATCCTGGCCGTAGTGGCCGCCCTCGGGATCCTGATCCCCGCGGCGCCGGCCTTCGCCGATCCGCTGCAGAACCTGCCGGCGAACGCCGGAGGGTACGAGGCGTCGTTCTCGCCCGCCTACGACTACGACGGCGACGGGTGTTACGCCGTCGCGGCCATCAGTCCGGACGGCACGACCAACCCCGGTCTGAACACCACCGGGGCCATCAACGGCAGTTGCCGGGACCAGTCCGATCTGGACAACTCGCAGACGTACGCCCGGTCGAAGTGCAACAACGGCTGGTGCGCGATCGTCTACGCCAGCTACTTCGAGAAGGACCAGGCCGTGCACGGCAGCGGCCTCGGCGGCCACCGGCACGACTGGGAGCACGTCATCTCCTGGGTCAACCAGGCATCCAACCAGGTCGAGTACGTGACCACCACGCAGCACAGCAGCCAGCGCACCTACCCCCGCTCGCAGGTACGTTTCGACGGGTCGCACCCGAAGGCCGTCTACCACAAGGACGGCGCGTCGACACACTTCTTCCGGCTCGCCAACGCCAGCGACGACCCGCCGGAGAACCACTACCACAACTGGCGCTATCCGCCCGTCGTGGATTGGAACGGGTGGCCCAGCACCCAACTGCGGGACAGGTTGATGAACGCCAACTTCGGCTCCGCGACCATCAAGATCAAGGACGGCTCGTTCGAGTACCTGCTGAACGTGTCCATGCCCGCCGGGATCCCGTTCAACCCGCAGGGCTGAACGGGTCCGTCGCCGGAGGACCCGTCTTTCAGACGGTGGTCCTCCGGCGGCGGCAACCCCGGGCGGGGACAGGCGAGCTGGTCGGCCCCGATGTCCGGGGCGTATCCGCCACGGGCCGTGCACGTCCGGCACCGGGGCGGTATGCTGCCTCCGATGAAGACCTCTCGTGAAAGATTGGGGGTCCCGTCCAGCCAAGGTGAGTGCTGATGCACCCTTGGACTGCGAACGAGGATTCCCGCCTCTCCCTCTGGCTGCACGTGCGCGAGTTCGCCGTGCCAGCGTCCATGATCGAGGCCGCCACAGCCCGCCGCACCGTCGGCGACTGGGCGGGTGCCTGCGCCGCCGCGCGCGTCGATGTCGATCTGAATCCGCGCGCCGCGGCTCGCACCCACGGCCAAGAGATCGCGGCCCGGCTCCGCGCCGATCTCCGCCATCTTGCCCCTGACCTGCTGCGCTGGCACATGCCGAGAATCGCCCCGGATGGTCTGCTGCGTCCGGGGCTGACCATCTCCCTAGCCCGCTACCAGCAGACGGGCGGCGACGGGGTGCATCTCGTCGCCCGGACACCACCGGCCTGGGCGGATGCGGGTCAGCGGATCAGCCTCGCGCTCTGGGACCCGGCACGGTCCAGCGCCGGGCACGGCCCGCATCCGCACCCCCGTCCCGACCGGCGATTCCGTCTCGACCTGCACCGCCACCTCTGGGACGCCCGCAGGACCGGCGAGTTGCGGGTCCGGGCCGGGACGGACGGGCCGCCCGCCGACGGCCATCCCGGCCCGGACCCGGAGGTGCCACTGGCGCGCGACTGCGCCGTCAACCGGTGGGCGGCCGAGGCGGGGATACTCCTGCGCGCGCAGGGGCGGGCCGTCGGCACTGTCGCCGTACGGCTCGGGGCCCGAAAGCGGCTGTTGATCGAGCTGTCCACGGACCCGGTTGCCCTCGGCCACTCCACATCACGGATCACGGCGGCGTCGGGCAGCACCGGCCACGACTCCACGCTGCCGGTGCTGCCCGACGCCGCGACGTGGGTGCTGCCCGACCTGGCGTTGCTCCGCGCCGGGCTGGTCGAGGCCGACCGGCTGCATCCGCTCGTGGCGTCGGCGCTCGTACCGGGCCGTCCGCAGGCCGACGAGCGGCGAGCCCGTGATGGTGGGGCCGATCCTCGCCTGATCGAGTGCGGCGGTTCCCAGCACCGGATCGGCCTCGTGGACGGTCAGCTCGTACCACTGGACCATGATCCGGCCGAGATCCGCCGCGAGGAGTTGCTGGCCGCGCTGGGCGGCACGCCCATGCCGTGCTTGCGGGCGATCGACGAGGCGCACCGGCACCCGGAGGATCTCGTCGACATCCGTGCCCGCCTGGACCACGGCGACATCGACGGTGCGTTGGGAGCCGTCGAGGGCCTCCTCGGACCCGGCGCGCTGCTGCGCGGTGGCGCCCTGCGCGACGCGCTGGAGATGGCCGCGCGGGGGCGGATCGCGCACGGGCTGTTCCGGGCCGGACTGGCCGGGGACGGAAAGGGACCGGCCACCCGGACCGGCCCTCGCCCCCGCGATCGTCGGGCACACCCCCGTCACGCGACATCCCGCTGACCCGCCTTCCGCAGCTCCGCTCCCCCGCCTCATCCCGGCACGGATGTCCGTGCCGGCCCCAACTCGAACCCAAAGGTGATCGCCCATGCTCGCAACCGTTCCGCCCGCCACCAGCGACGCGCCCTCCGGCCCGGCCCATGCGCCCCGGCTCGACATCGCCGCCGATCTGCTCGCACTCCTGCGCGACACCACCACCGAACCACGCCCCGACACGCAATTGGAGGCGCTGACCCTGGCCGTGGCAGCCGACCTGCCGGTGCTGCTCTGGGGGGAGCCGGGAATCGGCAAGACGGCTGCCATGACGCAGCTCGCCGCTGCCCTCGACCTGCCGTTGACCACGGTGATCGCGAGCGTGCACGAACCCTCCGACTTCTCCGGCCTGCCCGTTGTCGGCGACGACCCCGCCCTGCAGGGTGTCCCGATGGCGCCGCCGGACTGGGCCGTACGTCTGGTCCGGGCCGGCCGAGGACTACTGTTCCTGGACGAGCTGTCCACCGCACCACCGGCGGTCCAGGCCGCCCTCCTCCGGCTCGTTCTCGAACGGCGGGTCGGTGCCCTGCGGCTACCTCCCGAAGTCCGGATCGTGGCTGCCGCCAATCCACGGTCCTCCGCGGCCGACGGCTGGGAACTGAGCCCGCCGCTGGCCAACCGGTTCGTGCATCTGCAGTGGACCTACGATCACGAGGTCGTGGTACGCGGCCTGGGCGGCACCTGGCCGAGGGCATCGCTGCCGGGGCTCGATCCGGCGTGCCTGTCCGACGCCGTGGCGTTCGCCCGGCGCGCGGTCTGCGGATTCCTCGTCGCCCGTCCCGGGCTCGTACACCGTCTGCCGAACACCGAGGCCCGGCGTGGTGGGCCCTGGCCCTCACCCCGCAGTTGGGAAATGGCGCTGTGCCTGATCGCCTTCGCCACCGCCGCAGGCACCTCACGGGAGGTGCTGTCCATGCTGGTCAGGGGAACGGTGGGGGACGGTCCGGGGCTGGAGCTGCTGGCGAGTCTGGACCGGATGGACCTCCCGGACCCGGAGGTGCTGCTTGCCGACCCGGCGGCGGCCGAGTTGCCCGAGCGGGGCGACCTGCGCCAGGCCGTACTTGACGGTGTGGTGGACGCGGTGCGGACACGTCCGGAGAAGTCCCGCTGGGATGCCGCGTGGGCCGTGCTGGTCCGGGCACTGGACACCGGCGCCCCGGACCTGGTGGTCGTCCCCGCGACCACGCTCGCCGCGCAACGCCAGGCCGGATGGGACGTGCCGGACTCGATCGAAAGGCTCGCCGGGGTGGTGTCCCTGACCCGCAGGGCAGACAGTGCCGGGACACGGGTCGCGGCGAGCCGCCGATGACAAACACCACCGAGGAGGCGCTGGACCTCGAGAAACTCTTCGCCGCCCGGCTGCTCGCCGCCCGGGTACGGCCCTATCTGGCAGCGGCGTTGTTCGCACTGCACCCGGTCCGGTCGCGGCTGGTGCCGACGATGGCGGTGGACAGACACTGGCGGTGCTACGTCTCGTCGGCGTTCGTGGATCGGACGCCAGTCGAGGAGTTGGCAGGGGTATGGGTGCACGAGGTCTCCCACCTGCTGCGCGACCATCACGGCCGCGGCGACCGGGTCGCGCTGGAACGCGGGCTGACCGGGCCGGGTGAACGGCTGCGGATGAACATCGCCGCGGACTGCGAGATCAACGACGACGTGTACGGGGATGGGCTGACCCGCCCCGTGGGCTCCGTCGACCCGAAGCTCCTGGGACTGTCCGACGGGGAGTTGATGGAGGACTACCTGCGCCAGTTCCGGCTCGGACCGTACACGCAGGGCCTGGTGTGGCTGGACTGCGGCAGTGGGGCCGACGGGCTGGAGCGGGAGTGGGACCTCGGCCCGGACGGCGCGCACGGCCTCAGTGCGCAGGAACGCGACGCGGTCCGGTTCCGGGTGGCACAGGGCATCGTCGGACGTCCCGGAGACACCCCGAAGGGGTGGCGGCGGTGGGCCGAGGAGGCGTTCCACCCCCCGCAGCCGTGGCGGGACCTGCTGGGGGCGGCGATCCGCTCGGCGGCCTCCGGCCCCGGTACGGGTCAGGATTACACGTACGGTCGCCCGTCGCGACGGTCCGCGAGCCTGCCCGGCGTCATCCTGCCGAGCCTGCGACGCAGGCCGCCGCGGGTCTCCGTGGTCATCGACACCTCCGGTTCGGTGAGTGACGCCGAACTGGGCAGCGCACTGCTCGAGGTCGCCGCGATCGCCCGCGCCGTGGGTGGCCGGCGCGACCTGGTCACCGTGCTGTCGTGCGACGCGGCGGCCCGGACCGTGCACCCGCTGTGCCGTGCCGAGGGAATCCCCCTGTTGGGAGGCGGGGGGACGGACCTGCGTACGGGATTCGCCACAGCGCTCCGATCGAGGCCCTGGCCGGATGTCATGGTGATCCTGACCGACGGGCAGACGCCCTGGCCCGATACACGACCACCGTGCCGGACGGTGGTGGGACTGTTCCCCCGGAGCAGGGGCGCCGGATCGTGGAGCGAGGACAATCCCGACTACGTGCCGGACGCACCGCCCGAGTGGGCGCGGGTGGTCGTCATCGGGTCCGTCCCCGCTGCTCACGGGTAGCGAACGGACGCCGGCGTCGACCCGCCCACGGGAGAGCAGCCAGGGCAACACGCGGCCGAGCGGCGGGGTCGTCGAATTCGACGACCCCGCCGCGTTCGCTGGATCGGTGGTACACGGCGGGCGATGCCCGATGACTGCCGCCGCCGGGCAGGGTCCCCGGCGGATGCCGCTTCCCCGGAAGGTGTGCGGGAGGTACCGCTATCCGGCGTACGTCTCGAACTCGGCGACCCTCGGCGTGCCGGTCGAGCTGGTGATCCTGAAGGTGATCTTGCTGAGAGAGGTCGAGGGGAAGGTGATGACGCCCGCCCCGCTGCCGGAGGTCAGGACGGCACCGGTGCCGTGGTTGATGACCTGCCATGACCCGATGTAACCCACGGCGCCCGACGCCTCCCGGATGTTGATCCGGGACACCGTGGTGGCGGAACCCCACTTGATCGAGATGTCGCCGGTCGAGCCGGCCGGTGACCAGTAGGTGCTCAGGTTGCCGTCGCGTACGTCGCCGTAGCCGGTGCCACTGGCCTTGCTGGAGCCGTCGGAGCCCGCCCCGATGCTGAGGTTCGTCCCGCTGGGCGGCGTCGGAGTCGGCGCGGTCGGAGTCGGAGTCGGCGGCGTCGTGGTGGGAGTGTTCGGCGTGGGTGTGGGGCGGGTTGGTGTCGGCGACGGTGTCTGCGGTGAGCAGTTGCCGTTCGACTCCTGCAGTCCCGTGTTGGCACCCGCCGTCTGGCGGACGATGTCCGGCACGCAGCTCGCCCCGTCGAGGCTGTAGGAGTACGGGATGCTGACGGTGGTGTTCGACTGCGGGTTGGGGCCGGCGGGGTTGTTGTCGCTGCCGGGGCTGGACCAGGTCACGTTGTCGAAGATGTTGCCGGCGACCTGCCAGTAGCCCGCCTCGTCGGTGTAGAAGGTACCCAGGACGTCCTTGGAGTTCCTGAAATGGTTGTTCTCCACCTTGGCCCGCGCCCCGGCCCGGGAGTTGATGCCGGACTCGTGCAGGCTCACGTACGAGTTGTTGTAGATGTGCGCGATGCCGCCACGCAACAACGGCGTACGGGAGTCGATGTTCTCGTACAGGTTGTGGTGGAAGGTGATGAAACCGTTCCCGCGGTCGCTCTCACTGGACCCGATCAGCCCACCACGGCCGGAGTTGCGCAGGATGCTGTAGGACAGGGTCACGTACTGGGTGTCGTCCTTCATGTCGAACAGGCCGTCGAAACCCTCCGACTCCCCGCCCGAGGCCTCCAGGGTGGCGTGGTCGACCCAGACGTTGCGGACGGTGCTCTCCATCCCGATCGCGTCACCACCGTTGGACGTGGGCGAGCCCGACTTCTTGACGTTCCGTACGGTCACGTTCCGGATGATGATGTTGCTGGAGTCGCGGATGTGGATGCCCAACTGGTCGAAGACGGCTCCGCTGCCCACCCCGATGATCGTGACGTTGCTGATCTGCTTGAGTTCGATCACGCCGGCGGCGGTGTTGCAGCTGTCGCCCGACACCTTGGTGGTGTTGCCGTGGTTGATCGTCCCGGTCACCTCGATGATGATCGGGGTGCTGCTACTGGCCCGACCGCACAGGGCCGCATGGATCGCGGTCCCCGTGGTGGCCCGCACCGTCTGTCCGCCCGCGCCGCCGGTGGTCCCACCGTTCTGCGTGGCGTAGCCGGTGGCGCTGCCGGCCGCTGCCGACGCCTGGGGTGTCGGCAGGGCAACCACGATCGCGGCCCCGACGGCCGCCGTGGCCAGCGCCGCCTGGAGTCGCAGTGCGACTGGTCGTCTCATCTTGTCTCACCTTCGTTTTCGAGGCTGGGTGGTGGTTCGAGAAGCTGGGTGGTGGTTCGAGAAGCCGGGTGGCCCGCCGGGCGGTGGACGCCTGCACCGACGGGCACCCGGGTTCAGATCTGTGCGCCCAGGTTGGGGTAGGCGGTCGGGCGGAGGAAGGAGGACGTGCGGATGCTGCCGTCGGGGTTGCGTGGTCCGGTGATGGTGGCGGGATCGGTACTGGCGAGGTCGGCCGCGCTCCAGGTGCTCTTGATGTCCCAGGAGTTGCCGCTGCCGGTCGACGAGCCGAGGGAGACACCGGCCCCGTTGGCGACGGCCAGGTTGGCGGTGAGGACCGAGGTGGAGTTCGCGAACTTGAAGCCACCGTCGCCGTTGCGCCAGGCGGTGTTGCGTTCGACCCGGATGGAACCGGGGTTGCCGTTGTCGATGAAGCCGCCCTGGGCGTTGTCGAACGCAATGCTGTTGCGGATGGTGTGGTTGGCCGGCGGATCGGGGTCGCCGCCGCCCATCTTGAAGCCGTTGCCGTCGCCGGCGAAGTCGGGGAATCCCCACCGGTCCACACCGTTGCCCCAGGCGACGGAGTTCTCGATCAGGATGGGTGAGGTGAACAGCCAGGCGTCGAAGCCGTCGTCGACGTTGTTCCACAGCCGGGCACCGCGTACGACGTTGCCGCTGCCGCCGCCTTCCTTGATCGCCAGGCCGTCGGCGCTCTCCCCGTTCTTGCGCGGATCACGGTTGCCGTAGCTGTCGAGGTTGAGCACCTGGTTGTTGCTCGCGGCGCCCTGGATCTGCAGACCCGACTCGTAGTTGTCCCGGGTGACCAGGCGATCGAAGACGTTGTTGTTGCAGTCGCGGCAGAAGATGGCGTACGGGCCGTGGATGATCTCCAGGTCGCGGATCCGCCAGTAGTCGGCTTCCATGTGCAGCACGCCGCGTTCGGCGTTCGGGATGCTGCCGTTGAGTGGCGCGGGGGTGTGCGGGAGGTTCTCCCCGTCCAGGATGACCTTCTCACCGTTGTAGCTGGTGATGGTGTACGGGTTGGCGGCGGTTCCGTCCTTCATGATCTGGACGTTGGTGCTGAACTGGTAGGTGCCGCCGCGCAGCGCGATCGTGGTGCCCGGGGTGGCCAGGCTGACCGCCCGGCCCAGGGTCGCCAGTGGCGCGGCGACGGTGCCGGGATTGGCATCGCTGCCGTTCGGAGCCACGATCAGGGAGTTCGTTGGCGGCTGACTCGTCGGCGGTGCCGAGGTCGGGGTACTGGTGGGAGTCGAGCCGGCCGTGGTGGGGGTCGGATTTGTCGTACCGGTGTCCCCGACCGTCACGTCGTCGAAGGACGCGGTCGCGTAGAGGGTCTGCACCCCTATCCGACCGGTGGCCGCGACCCCGCTGGTGCCCGAGCCGACCACCGCACCGTCCACGGTGGCGGTGATGTTGCTGCCGGACACCGTCAACCCGAGGGTGTACCAGGTTCCGGTCGAGACGGTGCGGTTGGCGTCGGCGAGGACGGTCACCGTACCGCTGTTGACCACCTGGAGCTGGACCCGGTTGCCGGGCAGCAACGCCAGCCGGTAGAAGGTGGTCGAGCTCTTGGCCCGGGCCAGCAGGCCGACCAGGCCGCCCGATCCGAACGCGGTGGGCTTGACCCGAGCGGTGACGGTGTACGCCGCCCAGCTCGTCGATCCGCTGAACTCGCGGGCGTTCGCGCTGCCGACGTTGCTCTGCTGCAACGCCCGGGACCCGTCGGCCACCACCGCCCAGGTCCCGCCGGACTTCGACCATCCGTCGGCGTTGCCGTCCTCGAAGTTGTCGCTGAACAACGTGGCGGCGAAGGCCAGTTGGCCGAACATCGCCGCCGCCACGCTGAAGAGAGCCACCGCGCCGGCAACCCACTGCCAGCGCCGGCGTCGTGATCGCGGAACGTCCTGTCGATCCATTCCAAAACCTCCGAACGGTACGGCCATCGGCTAGCGGTAGGTGATGTCGGAACTGCTGTAGATGCAGTTGACGCCGTCCGCGCCCTCGCCGATCAGGACGGGTTCGTTGCCGCTGGACACGCCGCGGTACTTCTGGCAGACGGTGGCGTCGCCGTAGATGGTGATCCGGGTGAAGCGCGCCGTGTCACCCCAGTTGGTGTTGATACCGGCGACGGCGTCGGCGTTGCGCACCGTCACGTTGTCCATGACCACGTGACGCTGGTACGACGTGGAGCAGTTGCCGCAGCCGCGGTAGAGCTTGCCGATGTTCTCGGCGTAGAAGCCGGTGATGTGCACCGTTCCGGAGCCGTTGTGCTGGAACACCTTGTCCGACGCCGCTCGGGCGCCGCCACCGATGACGTTGTACGTGGTGCCGCCGCGGAAGGTGGCGGCGTCCTCGCCCACGTCCTCCCACCAGACGTTGCGGATGGTGCAGTTGCCCTCGCAGTGGATGCCGTCACCGGCGGGCGCGCCGAGGATGACGTTCTGGATGGTGGCACCGGCGGCGAGTTTGAAGACCGGATCCTGACTCTCGCCCTGGCCCCCGTCACCGATGCAGCAGTAGCGACGCATCCCGCCGTCGAAGGTGCCGGTCACCTGGATGGTGCCGTTGTTGACCGGCGCGTTGCCGGTCGGCGTCGGCCAGGTCGTCGTGGGCGGCGGTGCCGAGGTGGTGGGCGGGTTGTTCGGTGTCGTCGTCGGGTTCGCCGTCGGCGGGGTGGTCCCCGAGGTGGTGACGGAGACGTCGTCGTACGTGGCGGTGGCGTACACCGTCTGCAGGCCGATCCGGCCGGTGGCGGAGACCGAACTGGATCCCTGCGCGATCTGGGTCCCGTCCACGGTCGCCCGTACGGTGGTGCCGTTGACCTCGATCGCGAGGGTGTACCAGGTGCCGGTGGCGACCGTACGGGAGACGCCGCCGATGACGGTCACCGTGCTGCCCTTCACCGCCTGCAGTTGCACCTGGTTGCCGGGCAGCAGCGCCAGCCGGTAGAACGTCGTGGACCCGCTGGCCCGGGCGAGCAGCCCGACGTGGCCGCCCGAGGCGAGGCTCAGCGGCTTGACCCGGGCCTGCACGGTGTATGCCGTCCAACTGGTCGAGCCGTTGAACAGCCGGGCGTTCTCACTGCCGGCGTTGGACTGCCGCACCGCCTGGGAACCGTCTGCGACGACCGCCCAGGTACCGCCCGACTTGGACCAGTCGCTGGTGTTGCCGTCCTCGAAGTTGTCGCCGAAGACGGTGGCGGCCTGCGCCGTGTGGCTGAAGCCGATGGTGCCGGCGATCAGCGCCGCGACCGCGCCGGTGACCAGCGACCACCGACCCCATCGTCGGCGGACCGAGGGACGAGGGAACATGACGAACCTCCAGGGTTGGGACGGGTGGCGTGGAGTGGGGTGGGGTCCACACACGTGTGGCGCACGGCGCTGCGCACCCGAGGGCAGTCGCCACCGGATCGGTGACGTCGGGAACTCCCTCAGGAAAGCGCGTTCCTGGAGTCCTTGCTAGATCACGTCGGAAATCTTCGCGCCCTGCGCGGCCAACCCCCGATTGCTGTTATCCGGGGGTCGGGTCGCGCGTCAACGAAGGCAGGCCACGCTCAGCCGTGATCCACGTGCCGGCAGCCGCACCGACTCAGAGCACGATCCATGTAAATATTGCGATCAGGTACGAAGGGAGGTGGTCGGCATGCGGACGGCGGTCGATCCCGCCCTCGTCAGCGCGGCGCGCACCGGCGACGAAGACGCCCTGGCAGCCCTGGTGGCCGAGGCCATGCCGCTCGTCTACAACGTGGTGGGCAAGGCACTGCACGGCAGTTCCGACGTCGACGACGTGGTCCAGGAGACCATGCTGCGCGTCGTACGGGGGATCGCCGGACTCAAGGATCCGGAGTGCTTCCGGGCCTGGGTCATCTCGATCGCCTACCGCCAGATGCAGGACCGGGGCCGTTCGATCCGGGTAGCGACCGCGCTGGGGCCGCTGGTCGGCGACGTTTCGCAGTGGCCGGACCCGGCCGGCGACTTCGTCGACTCGACCATGTTCCGGCTCCACCTGTCCGTTGAGCGCCGGGAGACCCACGAGGCCGCCCGTTGGCTGACCACCGAGGACCAGCGCGTCCTGCGGCTGTGGTGGCGGGAGGCGGCCGGCATGCTCACCCGGGCCGACCTCGCCGACGAACTCGGCCTCACCACCGGCCACGCCGCGGTACGCGTACAGCGGGTGAAGGCGCAGCTCGTCCTCGCCCGTACGCTCCTGCGGGCCTGGCACGCGATCCCGCGATGCGCCGCGCTGACCGTGGCTGCGGCGAAGCTGGGCGGACCGTCCGACCCGCGCTGGTTGAAGCACCTCGGCCGGCACGTGCGGCGGTGCGAGGTCTGCCTCGCCCACGAGCGGGAGCTCATCCCGGCCGAACACCTGCTCGCGGGCGCGAACCTGGCACCCATGCTCGCCGGGCTGGCCGGATCCGCCGGCGTCTCCGCCACCGTCGGCGGGGCGGTCGCGCCCGTCTGGGGCACCGCCTGGGACCTGGTCCAGCGGGCCGTCCGGTACCTGATGGCGCACCTCCTGCCGGTCGGCGGCGTCGTGGCGGTCGCGACCACCACGGTTTTTGTCTACGCCGTGTCCTACCCGCCCTATCAGGACGGCGGTCCCGACCTCGCGATTCCGTCGGCGGAAGCGACCGGCGGCGGGTCGGTGGGCGCGCCGACTCCGGGTCCGGCCACCCCGGCGGCTCCGAACCCACCGCCGGTGGGCGGCTTCGACGGCGTCACGACCGCCTCGTACTACGTCGCCCCGGACGGCAGCGACGCGAACCCGGGCGATCTGGACCGACCCTTCGCCACGCTCGGTAAGGCGACGGCGGTGGTCCGGCCGGGCCAGACCATCGCGCTGCGCGGCGGGACCTACCGCCCGACCCGATCGGTCGAGATCACCACGAGTGGTACGGCGGACCAGCGGATCGTGCTGAGCAACTACCGGGACGAGATCCCGGTCATCGACGCCTCCGGCATCCCGGCCGGCGCCTCGTACGTCACCCAGCGGGCGAGCTACTGGACCGTGCAGGGTCTGGCGGTACGGGGCGCGCCGGAGCACGCGTACGTGTGCCGGTCGTGCTCGTACAACGTCTTCCGGGCGGTGTCGCTGCACGACAACGGCCAGACCGGACTGTTGCTGCGTGACCGGGACACCATCGGCAACCTGGTCGTCGACAGCGACTTCTTCGGCAACCACGACAACCCGACGAACGGCGAGTACGCCGACGGCCTGGGCATCGAGTACGGCTCCGGCACCGGCAACGTGGTGCGCAACTGCCGGCTGTACGAGAACGCCGACGACGGCCTGGGGCTGCACGAGTTCACCAGCCCGGTCACGATCGAGCACACCTGGTCGTTCGGCAACGGCCTGAACCGGTGGGGCATCGCACCGTTCGACGGCGACGGCTACGGGTTCAAACTCGGCGGAGGCACCCGGCCCGGTCCGGTCGACCATGTCATCACCGGCAGCGCGGCATGGGACAACGCCGGGTACGGGTTCACCGAGAGCGGCAACACCGGCGCCCTGACGGTGCGCGGCAACACGGCCTTCCGGAACGGGAAGACCGGCTTCGCCTTCGAGCGATCGACCTCGTTCCTGCGCCAGAACCTGGCCGTCGGGAACGGCCGCGAATCCACCCTCGGCGACGGGGTGGACGCGGCGGACAACTCCTGGGACCAGGACGGGTGGAGCGACGCCGCGCTGCTCACCACCGACCCGGCATCGGCGGTGGCGCCGAGGTCACCGGACGGCCGGCTGCCGGCGACCACCTTCCTGACCAACACCAGGGACAAACGTGTCGGCGCCGCCATGACCCCCGTCGGGTAGGCGTTCCCCGTGAACCGGAACACCGACGCTGCCGGGGAACGCACCGGGGACGCGCGGTCAGGACGGCGGCAGGGCCGGTTCGTACAGCCAGGCGGCGAACAGCCCGTCGAGTGGCCGGGACGTGTGGCGCTGGGCCAACGCGGTGAACGCCTCCGTGGTCACCGTGCCGTGCCGGTGGACCTGCGTCCACTCCCGCAACAGGGTGAAGAACGGCCCGTCACCGACGACCTCGCGCAGGGCGTGCAGGGCGAGCGCACCGCGCTGGTACACCCGGTCGTCGAAGATCCGCCGCGCCCCCGGGTCGGCCAGCCGCAGGTCCTGGCGCAGTGCCGACACCATGGCCCGGGACCGGACGGCGTGCGCGCGGGCCGGTTCGCCGCCGGACAGCTCCGACCACAACCACTCGGCGTACTTCGCGAACCCCTCGTTGAGCCAGATGTGGCGCCAGTCGGCCACGGTCAGGCTGTTACCGAACCACTGGTGCGCCAACTCGTGGGCGACGAGCCGCTCGGATCCCCGCCGCCCGTCCACGTGGTTCGAGCCGAACATGGACAGCCCGTGCGCCTCGACCGGCACCTCCAGTGCCTCGTCGACCACGACAACGGCGTACTCGGCGAACGGGTACGGGCCGAAGACGCACTCGAACGCCGTCATCATCTCCGGCTGCCGGCCCAGGTCGTGCTGCGCCGCCGCGAACAGCCGTGGCGGCACGGCGGCCCGCTGGGGCACCGGACCGACCGCCAGGTCGATCGGGCGGTAACGTCCGATCTGGACGGTGGCGAGGTAGCTGGACATCGGCGCGAGCTGCTCGTACACCCAGGTGGTGGTGTTGGCGCCGGCCTCGTGCGAGACGAGGGTGCCGTTGGCGATCACCGCGTACCGCGACTGGGTGGTGACCGCGATCCGGTAGGTGGCCTTGTCGGCCGGGTGGTCGTTGCACGGAAACCAGGACGGCGCCCCCGTCGGTTGGCTCGCGACCAGCGCACCGTCGTTCAGCCGTTCCCAGCCGAGGTCACCCCACCGGCTCGGGATGGGTCGGGGGACCCCGGCGTACCGCACCGTGACGGTGAAGGGCGTCCCGGCGGGCAGCGGCGTCGTCGGGCGGACCCGCAGTTTGCCGGCCCGATGGCTGTAGCTCGCCGCCGCGCCGTCGACCAGGACCCGGTCCACCCGGAACATGCCCAGGTCGAGGCTGAACTCCGTGAGGGTCCGGTCGGCGGTCGCGGAGATCTTCGCCCGGCCGGAGAGCCGACCGGAACCGGTCCGGTACTCCAGGTCGAGGTCGTAGTGCGTGGTCCGGTAGCCGGCGTTCCCGTGCCCGGGAAGGTACGGGTCCGCCGGCGTACCGCCCACGGAGCCCGACGGGACCCCCTTCGTGTTCACCCTCGGCGTGCCCTTTCCGACGGCCAGGCGGCGATCGGGTTGCCCAGCCAGCGGCCCCCACCGGGCAGGGTCTCGCCGCGCATGACAAGTGACGCCGGCCCGATGGTGGCGTGCTCCCCCACCGTCACGCCGGGCAGCACGATCCCGTGCGGGCCGAGCGTCGAACCCGCACTGAGGATCACCCGGTCCATGCGCATTATCCGATCATGGAACAGGTGGGTCTGCACGACACAGCCGCGGTTGACGGTGGCGCCGTCGCCGATCCGGATCAGGTCGGTCTCCGGCAGCCAGTAGGTCTCGCACCACACACCGCGCCCGATCCGCGCGCCGAGGCCGCGCAGCCACAGGTTCATCAGCGGGGTGCCGCCGATCGCACCGGCGAGCCACGGTACGGCGAGAACCTCGACGAACGTGTCGGCGAGCTCGTTGCGCCACACGAAGGAACTCCACAGCGGGCGCTCCCGGACCCGGAACGCGCCGACCAGCAACCACTTCGCCAGGGCGGCGACGACACAGGCGACGATGCCGGCGGCGAGCAGCAGCACACCACCCGCGGCCAGCGCGGCGACGTACCCGTACCCGGCGGTGAGCGCCTCGAACGCGGCGAGGGTGACAACGGCGAGCCCGGCCGCGACCATGACCGGTACGACACGGCACAGCTCGACGGCGGCCCGCGCGACCTTCAGCCGCGCCGGTGGATCGAACGTCCGGCTCTGGTCGCCCTGCTCCGCCGCCCGCGGCAGTTTCATCGGCGGCATGCCGAGGTACGAGCTGCCCGCCTTGGCCCGCTTCGGCGTCGCGGACAGCACCCCGACCAGCCCGCGCTTCGGTACGGCACGGCCCGGCGCGGTCATGCCGGAGTTGCCGAGGAAGGCCCGCTTGCCGACCCGGGCGGCCCCGATGCGCAACCAACCACCGCCGAGCTCGTACGAGGCGACCAGGGTGTCGTCGGCGAGGAACGCACCGTCGCCGACCGTGGTCATCGCGGGCAACGCGAGCACGGTCGACGCCTCCACCCCGCGCCCGACCCGCATCCCCAGGGCGCGCAGCCAGACCGGTGTGAACAGGCTCGCGTACAGCGGGAACAGGCCGACCCGGGCCAGGTCCATCAGTCGCTCGGTCGCCCACGCCTGCCACGCCACCCGCCCGTGCACGGGGTGGTGGCCGGCGCGCAGGCCGATGCTCAGCGCGCGTACGAGGATCAGGATGAGCAGCGCGTACGCGGTCATCGCCGCCACCGTGGCGAGCGGCACGCCGGTGAGTGTCCGGACGAGGGCGGTCTGCAGGGTGGTGCTGCCGTGCAGGAACCAGCCGAGGACGAGCAGCCCCGGTACCGCCGCGATCGCGGGGAGGAAGTTGAGGGCGAGTGAACTCAGCCCGTACGCCATGGCCCACCCGCGGACCCGGCCGGGACGCTGCTGCGGCCAGCGGCGGGCAGCCTTGCCCGACCGGCTCGCCGGAACCCCGGCCCACCGCTGCGCGGCGGGCACCGAACCCGTCACGCACGACCCGGGTGCGACCTCGGCCCGTTTGCCGATCCGGGCGCCGGGCATCAGCGTGCTGCGGGCGCCGACCGTCGCACCGGCATCGATCCGGATCCGGCCGACGTGGACGACGTCACCGTCGACCCAGTGACCGGAGAGGTCCACCTCCGGCTCGACCGCGGCGCCCTGCCCGAGTTGGAGCATGCCGGTCACCGGCGGCAGGGAGTGCAGGTCGACCTCGTTGGCGATCCGGGCGCCGAGCGCGCGTCCGTAGTAGGTGATCCAGACACCGGCGAGGCTGGTCGCACCGCTCGATGCCGCCAGCCGCTCGGCCGCCCACAAACGCAGGTGGACCCCACCACCACGCGGGTAACTCCCCGGCCGCAGACCGCGCAACAGGAGGCGGGCGCCGCCGGCCGCGATCGCGATCCGGCCGGGCGGACTGATCACCAGCAGCCAGCCGAGCAGCACCCACCACCAGGACACGGTGGGTGCCCACGGGTACGAGCCGAACAGGGCCAGCACGTTGTTGATCGCGGCGAGGGCGACGACCCAGCGCAGCCCGACAACACCGAGGAACGGCAGCATCAGGGCGGTCTGCGCGAGACCGGTACGCCGTGGGGTCGGGCGCACGACCCGGGTCGTGGTCTCCTTCACCGTCTCGAACCCGTCGAGCGTGCGCGCCAGCGCGCTCAGCACCGGGTGCTGGTACACGTCGTTGACCGATGCGCCCGGGTACCGGTCGCGCAGCAGGGTGAGTAGCTGTGCGGCGCCGAGGCTGGAGCCGCCGGAGGCGAAGAAGTTGTCGTCCGGGCCGGCCGGCGCGACGCCGAGGATCTCCTCCCAGCACTCGGCCAGCCACGCTTCGGTCCCGTCCATCCGGTGGACGACGTCGGCGGTGTCCAGTCCGGGCAACGGCCACGGCAGAGCCGCCCGGTCGACCTTGCCCGACGTGCGGGTGGGCAGGCCGTCGACCACGGCGATCAGCGGAACCAGCGCGGCCGGCAGAGCCGTCTGCAGCCGCTGCACCGCCGCCGCCCGGTCGAACCCGTCATCCGCGTTCGGGACGACGTACCCGACCAGGAGCTGGTTGCCGTGCCGGGCGGTGCGTACCGCGGCCGCCGCGGCGGCGACCCCGGGCAGCGCCTGGAGCGCCGCGTCTACCTCGCCCAGCTCGATCCGGCGCCCGCCCAGCTTGACCTGCTCGTCGGCCCGGCCGACGAACAGCAGCCCCTCGGGCTCGGCGCGGACCAGGTCGCCGCTGCGGTACGCCCGCGACCAGTCCAGTGCGGGCAGCGGCGGGAACTTCGCCGCGTCCTTGGCCGCGTCCAGGTAGCGGGCCAGCCCGACCCCGCCGATGACCAGCTCGCCGACCTCGCCCATCGGGACCACGTCGCCCCGGACGTCCACGACCGCCAGGTCCCAGCCGTCGAGCGGCAACCCGATGCGTACCGGGCCGTCGCCGGTCAGCCGGGCGGCGCAGGCCACGACCGTGGCCTCGGTCGGGCCGTACGTGTTCCACACCTCGCGGCCGTCGACGGCCAGCCTCGCGGCGAGCTCGGGCGGGCATGCCTCACCGCCGAAGATGAGCAGCCGCACCTCGTCGAGGGCCTCGGCCGGCCACAGGGTGGCGAGCGTCGGGACCGTGGACACGATGGTGATCCGCTGCTCGACCAACCAGGGTCCGAGATCAATTCCGGTACGGACCAGCGAGCGGGGGGCGGGCACGAGGCAGGCGCCGTACCGCCAGGCCAGCCACATCTCCTCGCAGGACGCGTCGAACGCCACCGACAGGCCGGCGAGTACCCGGTCGCCGGGCCCGATCGGCTCGTCGACCAGGAAGAGTCTCGCCTCGGCGTCGACAAACGCGGCGGCGGAGCGGTGGGTGACCGCGACACCCTTGGGCCGGCCGGTGGAGCCGGAGGTGAAGATGATCCACGCGTCGTCGTCGGGACCGGGGCGGCCCGGGGTTCCGTGCGGCGTGTGGCGCGGCACCAGCGTCCGGTCCGGTCCGAGTACGGCACAGACCTCCGCCTCGGCGAACACCAGTTCGGCCCGCTCGTCCGGGTCGTCGGCGTCCACCGGCACGTACGCGGCACCGGCGGCCAGTACGGCGAGGATCGAGACGTACAGGTCGACGGTGCCGGACGGTACGCGCACACCGACCCGGTCCCCCACCCCGATGCCCGCCGCGACGAGCTGTCGGCGCACCTCGTCGACCCGGGATTCGAGAGCCCGGTAGCTGAGCAGCGTGGCCCCGTCGTCGAGGGCCGGCGCGGCCGGGTGCCGGTGCGCGGTCCGGGCGAGGATGTCCAGCAGGGTACGGACGGGCGGGGCAGCCTGTGCGGGGTACACCGCCGGCGGCCCGCCGTGCGTGTCGGAGGGGCCGTGCGTGTCGGCGGGTACGGGAGGTACGAAGCCCAGCTCTTCGAGCGGGTCGACGGCGTTGACCTCGGCCTGGGGCTGGTCGACGGGAGTGAGCGGCGGCAACTCGCCGGGTGCCTCGATCCGATCGGTGCCTGCCAGGTACGCGCGCATGCTCCACACCCTCCGACGAACGTGAACTGCACCGCGTGGGGGGAGGGCCGTTCCAGCCCGTCGGCTACCCGGTTCACGGTCAGCGTGGCGATCCGCACGATGTCCACGCTTGTGGCGGGTCAGGAACTCGGCGTATCGGTTCTTCGGGTGGCGCGGGAACATCTCGGCCACCGGTCGACCAGCTTAACGTGGAACGAACCATTGCTGCCCAAACGAAGCCAATCCGGTGGTTGGCATCACAGAGTTCATCTGCGGAGCCGGCAGACCTGCGGCGATCGGTTGGCGGCCGGTAGCCGGCCCGGGACCACGTTCGGGTCCCGGGCCGGCGTACGCCGTTGCGCTAGCTGACCAACTTCCACGGGCCGTTGGCGTCACCCGGTGTCTGGTTGCGGGTGTACCACTTCGCCTCGTACACGTGGCCCTGGTACGAGACCCGGTTACCGGTGTTGTAGACGGTCGTGGGCGTCCAGGCCGCCGGTTTGTTGTCCGGCGACGGCGGTGCGATCTCCTCCCACGGGCCGTTCGGGTCACCGGGCGCCTGGTTGCGGGTGTACCAGCGGGCACGGAACTTCTTGCCGTTGTGCATCACGGTGTCGCCGGTGTTGAAGATCCGTGACGCGGTCCAGACCGTGGCGCCGTCCTCGGTCATGCCCAGTTCCTGCCACGGCCCGTTCGGGTCGCCCGGCTGCTGGTTCCGGGAGTACCAGGAGGCCAGGTAGACCCTGCCCTGGTAACCGACCCGGTCCCCGTTGTTGTAGACCGTCGACGCGTTCCACGCCGCCGGCAGGTTCACCGTCACGGTGACGGTGCCCTGGGCCGGGTTGAGGTACTCGTTGCCGGAGTAGGACGCGGTGAGGGTGTGGTTGCCGTCCGCGAGGCCCGCCGGGAGGGTGAACGTCGCGGTGTTTCCGGACAGTGTGGCCGAGCCGCGCATCGTGGTGCCCTCGCGCAGTTCCACCGTGCCGGAGACCGGCGCGGTGCCGGCCGTGACCTTGACCGTCACCGTCGCCGCCGTGCCCCAGGCCGTCGCGGACGAGGTCGCGGTCACCGTCGGCTCCCCCTTGACGGTACGGAACACGGCCGGCTGGGCCACGGCAACGCCGCCGTCCGCGCTCTGTGCGGAGACGATCCAGGCGTACGACGTGGCCGGCACGAGGCCCGCCCAGGTCACCGTCGCGGTGCCGTTCGCGGTCACCCCGGCGGTCCCGATCAGACCGGACGGTACGTACACCGCCAGCGAGTCGGTGGAGAACGACGTCTTCCGGGTGGTGAGGTCGACCGGCAGGGTCAGGTTGTCCTCGGCGCCGTTGTACCGGGGCTTGGTCTGGCTGCCGTCCTGGCGGATGTCGTACTCGGTCGCCCCGAAGTTGTTGAGGAACGGCGAGTACGTGTCGATGCGCATCTCGGCGCGGTCGACGTCGAACTGGAGCAGACGCAGGAAGCTCGCACCGAACTGCAGGCGGTCGGTGGACTTGTGGTCCGGGGTGCCGTCGCCGTTGATGTCGATGTTGCCGGCCGCGTCGACCAGCTTGGGCCAGAGTTCACCGGCGGGCACCGTGTAGAACTGGTAGTCCGCCAGCAGCTCGACCACGTCGTGCGCCACGGTCACCCCGACGTTGGTCTTCAGGTTGGTGCCGACGCCGTGCTCGTGTCCGGCGAGGACCAGGAAGACGTTCGGGTTGTTCTCGACCACCTGCTTGTAGAGCGGCGAGCCGTCCGGCGCGGAGAAGTCCGCTCCCCGGCCGTCGGGGTTGGTCGACGGCTTCAGGTAGTCGTGGGACAGCAGGATCCCGTTGCGGTCCTTGTACCGCTTGAAGACCGAGTCGGCCCACTTGGCCTCCTGCGGCGTCACCCCGTACGACAGACCAACGGCGACGAAGTCCAGGCCACCGGAGGAGAACAGCGTGTAGTTGTTCTGGTTGTCGCGGCCGGGCGTGACGGTGCCGTCGGGGTTGGTCACCTCGTCCCACGCGTGGTATTCGGTGCCGGCCGGCCAGGACTTCGCGACCTGGTAGTAACGGTCGGCGCCGAAGGTCTTGCTGAACCGGGAGTCGGGTCCCGTCTCGGCACCCAGCTGGTTGTCGTGGTTGCCCGCGATGACCTGGTTCACGACCCCGTTGTCGTCGAGGATCTTCTGGTAGCTCGACGCGAGCGCGAGTTCCTTGTCGACCTCGGCGTTCAGGCCGGGCCGCTGGAGCGAGCCGTCCGGCTTGGTGGCCAGCGGGTCGTAGTAGTCGTTCTCGATGACGTCGCCGGTGTGCGCGGCGTACGCGATCTTCCGCTCGTCCGCGTTGTCGGCGATCCACTGCATCTCGTCGCGGTACGTCGCCGCCCAGAGCGCCTGCTCCTCCGCCGTCGCGACGTCCGAAGGCTCGGCCTTGCCGTCCCAGTCGTCGTACGTGCCACCCGCCGCACCCTCGGTGAGGTACTGGGTGTCGGTGAAGTGCGTGATCGAGAAGTCGTACGAGTTCGGGTCCTCGAAGCGGTCCTTGTCGTTCTGCGCGGACGAGTCGCGCGGGGACAGATCGTCGGCGAACGGGTCCTCGCCGGTGACCAGTACATGGACGGTGGCGCCGTCGCGGTACTCCTTGCCCAGCGGGGCGGTGAGGACCGTGCTGTGTTCGGCCTCGCCACGGGAACTGGTCAGGACGACCCACTTCTTGGCCGCCGGGTCCCAGGCGCGCAGCGCCACCACCCGCTGCGGGTCGATGGTGCCCTCCCAGCGCAGCGTCGGTACCTCCTTCGAGGCCCCGAGCGGCACGTCGTAGCGCTGGAACACCACGTCACGACCGGAAGGGGTGTCGATCGTCCGCCCGTCGAGCGGACGCAGGGAGCCGACGTCGACGAGCTTGTCGTGCTGGACGTCGAGTGTGGTCGGTACCCCGGCGGCCTCGCCCTGGTAGCCCGTGGACGGGGTCGCGACGTCCGCCTTGGTGAACGTGGCGGTGAGCGAGATGCCCTCCTGGCCCGGGATCCTGGCCGAGAGCGCGGCCGACGGCGAGGCGGAGCCGGTGACGGCAGCGTTGAGCTCGGTCGGTACGTCCGGGATGCTCGCGCTGGTGAAGTGCACCTCGCGGACGGCAGTGTTGCCGAGCGTGTCGGTCGCCGTCACCGCGATGGTGTGGTTGCCGGCGGGCAGACCGTGACCGATCTGGTCACCCTGCTGCACCGCCGTGCCGTCCAGGGTCATCGTGGGCGTGCCGGCAACACCGGTCGCGTCGGCGATGGCGAGGTTGAGCGCGACGGTGGAGGTCAGCCGCTGCCCCTCGGCCGGCACGCTGTTCTCGATCACCGGTGCGGTGTTGTCGATGGTGAACTGCCGGGTCGAGGTCTTGTCGCCGACGACCGCCTTGATCGTGTGCGCGCCGTCCGCGATCGCGGTCGTGTCGACGTCCGCCCGCTTGCCCAGCGCCCGGAGCGCGGCGCCGTCCGGCGCGGTGACGTCGAACAGGATCGTCTTGTCCAGGGCCGGGTTGTAGCTGCTGCCGCAGGTACCGTCGCCGATGAACACGGTCACCGGTGAACCGGCCGGGTAGCTGGCCGAGCCGATCGTGACGGTGGTCCCCGCGATCTGCCTGGTCAGCTGGGTCGCCTTCGCGTCGACCGGGGTGAGCTGGAAGTCGCCCAGGGTGAAGTCGTCGTAGTTGTCGCAGCCGCCCGGCTTGGCGCTGCCGTGGTCGCTGCCGGCGACGAACTCCAGTACGTTGACGCCGGGCACCAGCCACTCGTTCGGGAAGGTAAGGTCGGCGGCCTCCTTCTCCCAGACCCCGAGGTCCAGCGGGATGCCGTTGATCAGCACCTTGTTGTCGTAACCGTTGTCGGTGCCGTTGCCGCCGATGAAGACCTTCAGCCGCGCGTTGCCGCCGCTGCCGAGGGTGTCGATGGTCCGCGCGGTCGGCGCGCCCGCGATCGTGAAGTGGAACTCGGCGTCCCTGCTGGCGCCGCAGGTCCCGTCGCCCAGCGAGAGCGAGGCGTCCGTCGTCGCAGTCTTCGTCACGGTCCCGCCGCTGGTGGTGACGATGTACGTGGTGCCGGTCGTGACCGTGCCCGCCGTACTCAACCGCAGACTCGCCGTACCCCGGGTGATTTTGAAGTCGTCGTGGTTCGCGCAGGTCGCGCCGTTGGCGGTGCCGTTGTAGTCGCCGGTCCTGACCTCGATCACGTTGTCACCGGGGTGCAGGAACCGGGTGGGGAAGCCGAGGCTGACGTTCTCCGCGCCGCCGACGCCGTAGTCACCGCCGAGGTCGACCCGGTTGCCGTTGACGAGTACGAAGTTGTGGTACCGCGCCTCGACCGAGTTGCCGGCCTCGACGGTGAGGCCGAGGGTCGCGGTCCCCGCGGCGAGGGTCTCGGGGTTCTGGGCCGCCCGGTCGTCGATGGCCAACGACTCGACGCTGTCCTTGCTGCCGTTCGGCAACGCGGCGATCACCGGCCGCGTACCGCGGACGAGGGCACCGTCGGCGGGGGTCAGTTTCGCCGCGCCGGGCGACGCGTTGTTGACCTCGACGGCGACGCTCGCCGTCGCGCCCGACCGGGTGGTCGCGCTGACGGTGTGCCTGCCGTTGCCGAGGGTGGCGGTGTCGAGGTCGGCACTCAGACCGGCCGTGCTACCGGGGTCGCCGGAGACGACGAACGTCAGGTCCTGCGTCAGCGGGCGACTCGAACTGCCACAGGTGCCGTCGCCGAGGGTGTAGCTGAACAGGTTCTGCTCGCCGTCGGCGACAACGCCGAGCAGGCTGAGGCTGAGGCTGCTCAGCGGGAAGTCGTCGTAGTTGGGGCAGCGGCCCCCTTCGCCGTACGGCAGCACCTCGTAGCCGACCGCGGCGGTGTTGGTCGAGTCGACCCAGTTCCAGCCCGCGTGGACGGTGAGGGTGTTCACCCCGGAATGCAGCCACTCGCCGGGGAAGTCCAGGCCGCTGGCCCGTCCGCCGGGGATGTCGGGGAAGTAGATCCGGTCCGCCTCGGCCGTGTGGTCGTTCACCGTGAGGTAGTTGTGGTAGCGGGCCTCGGTGCCGTTGCCGCCCATGTCGAAGCCGAAGTGGGCGGTGCCTGCGGTCTGCTCGGCGTCGATCCGGGTGCCGTCGACCGCGATGCTGGCCACCGAGTCGTTCTCGGTGGTGGGTTGGGCGGTGACGGTGACCGTGCCTTCGAGCGTCTGCCCGTTGTTCAGGTTGAGCGTCGGTGCGCTACCGACCGCCGGCGCCGGGGTTTCCTCCGCACCCGCGAACGACTGACCGAACGCCGTTGCCGACCCGGCGACGAGTACGACGGCCATCACGGACCAGAGCACGCGCACGCGTCTCCGACCCACGCCCAGTTGGAGCGTCATGGCGAGGTTTCTCCTTGTTCATGGGGTGCTCCGCGCCGGAGACGCGAGCGGCCGAGACTCTGCCGCGCTTGTGAGAACCCCCGGGCCTGGCCCAGTGATCAGAAGGGAATGTCGACGTGAACAGTTCGTTGATCAAGGGCCCGCCCGGCTCCGGTAGCGTCACGGTCACGCCCACGTGGCACGGAAGCCGGTGCCCCGGTAGCCGTGGGACTCCTGACAGGACGGGAGATCGCCTATCATGCGAACCGACACCTCGCGCAGGGTGCTGGTCCTCCTGGCACTCGCCCTGTCCGCCTTCGCCTTCAACACCACCGAGAACCTGCCGATCGGGCTGCTCCGCCTGATCGCCGCGGATCTCGACGTGTCGCTGCCGTCGGTCGGATACCTGGTCACCGGGTACGGCCTGACCGTGGCGGTGGTTTCGCTGCCGCTCGCCCAGGTGACCCGTCGGATGCCACGGCGGCACGTCCTCTCCGGCCTGCTCGCCGTGCTGGTCCTGTCGACCCTGGTGTCGGTGCTGGCCCCGTCCTACGGGGTCCTGCTGGCCGCCCGGGTGGTGACCGCCCTGGCCCAGGCCCTCTTCTGGGCGGTGATGGCACCCGTGGCGGTGGGCCTGTTCTCACCCGCGGTACGGGGACGGGTGATCGCCGTGATGTCGGTCGGGGGCTCGCTGGCCACCGTGCTCGGCGTACCGGCCGGGACCTGGCTGGCCCAACAGAGCCGGTGGCAGATCCCGTTCCTGGTGGTGAGCGCGTTCGCGCTCGTCGCGCTGGTGGTGATCGCCCTGCTACTGCCGACGACCCGTCCCGAGGAGAGCCACGGCGCGTACGGTTCCGCGCCGGACGCCCGACTGTTCGCGCTGGTGCTGGTCACCACCGTCCTGTCGGTGACCGGCGTGTTCCTCGGGTTCACGTACGTGGTGGAGTTCCTCACCCGGGTCACCGGCTTCACCGACCCGGAGGTGACCACCATCTTGTTCGTCTTCGGCCTGGCGGGCGTCGTCGGCGTGACCGCCGCCGGTCCCCTGCTCGACCGGCTCCCCCGGGGCGTGCTCGTGCTGACCGTCGCAGGGCAGGCGGCGGCGCTGCTCGGGCTGTACCTCTTCGCGGCGAGCCAGGCGGCGGTCGTTGCGCTGGTGGCAGTGCTGGGCTGTACCACCGCCCCGGTCTTCATGGCCACCCAGTCGCGGATCCTGCACGTGGCCCCGGGCCGGACCGAGATCGGGTTCGCGGCGAACTCCGCCGCGTTCAACGTCGGTATCGCGGCCGGTGCGCTGCTCGGCGGTGTCATCCTGTCCACCGCCGGTGTACGGGCGACCTTCCTGGTCGGTGCGGTGCTGACCGTCGTCGCGCTGATCGCCCTGCTCGCCGAGCCGCTGCTGCTCCGGCGGAAGAGCGTGCACGACCCGGCCGAGGTACCGCGATCCGGGGCGAGCCGGGCCGCGTCCTCGATCGGATAGCAGGCGCTCACCGAGGTTGATCTTCAGCGTGCCGGGGTTTGTTGTTCGTGCTCGGCCCAGCCTGCGTTCACCGGATCTTCAGCCCATCCTCCGATGCTCGGCGGTTGACACGGCCACCGCAGTATCGAGGAGAGGTTCCGCCTTGAACGGCAAGGATATCGAAGACACCGAACGTTCGCAGCTGTCCCGGCGTCGACTGGTCAAGTACGCCGGCGTCGGCGCGACGCTGGCCGCGGCAAGCCCCCTGATCGGGAACAGTGCGGCGTTCGCCAACAACGACGCCGAGGGCAAGGACGACAAGCAGGGCGGCGGAGAGGCCGGTGGCCGGGCCTGGCGTGCCGGTGACCACCACATCCACTCGGAGTACAGCGGCTCGTTCGACACGTCGGTCAACCCGCCGAAGTTCACCAAGGGCGGTGACGCGGTCTACCCGATCGTCACCAACGCGATCATGGCGAAGAACTTCGGCCTGACCTGGGCGATGTGCACCGACCATGGTGGACCGACGCACTCGAAGGTGAACCTGGAGCAGGCGTACCCCGACCTGCTGCTCTCCCGCAAACTGGTGCCCGAGGTGCTGCAGTTCTGGGGCATGGAGTTCGACGCACCGGCCCTGGACCACCACACCCTGATGATCCCGCGTCACGACGACGAGGCGAAGCTGCTGTTCGAACTGGAGAGCCGGTTCGCCAAGAACGACCCCTTCCCCGCCGACCCGAGCCGGGACACCGAGCCGAAGATGGTCGAGTTCCTCAAGTACGCCCGCGGCCTGGAGCAGCGCCCGCTGGTGATCGCCCACCACGCGTCCCGCTCGGCGACCGGCCTCGGTGTCTACGGGCAGGACACCCCCCGGGAGTTCCGTAACGGCAACAACGCCGCGCCGGAGATCTACGTCGGCTTCGAGGGTGCCCCCGGTCACCAGGCCGGTCCGCTCAACGGCGGCGCCCGGGGTGGCTACGGCAACTACCCGACCCACGGCGGCTTCGACCAGATGACCGCCCGTCTCGGCGGCCTGTGGGACTCGCTGCTCGGCGAGGGCCGGCGCTGGTGGATCACCGCGACCTCCGACTCGCACGTGCACTGGACCCGTGGCGGCTCCGACTTCTGGCCGGGCGAGTACAGCAAGACCTACGTGCACGCCCGGCAGGGCTACGCCGACATCATGGACGGCCTGCGCAACGGCCGGATCTTCGTCACCACCGGTGACCTGATCACCAGCCTCGACCTCACCGCGTCCGGCCAGGGCCGCAACGCCACGTCGGGCGAGACCGTCACGCTGAACCGCCGCAACCGGACCGACGTCGAAATCGAGATCAAGTTCCGGCCGCTGGAGGGCAAGAACGCCCACGGTGACCGCCCGCAGGTCCGGCGTGTCGACCTGATCGTCGGCCAGATCACCGGCCCGAACGCCAACCTCGACGCCGACACCAACCCGACCACCAGGGTCGCGGCCCGGTTCGGCCCCCGCGACTGGCGCCAGCAGGGCCGCGACCACGTCATCCGGTACACCCTGCGCAACGTCGAGGGTGACATGTACGCCCGCGTCCGCGGCACCAACACCGACGAGGCCGAGCCCCTCGCCGACGGCAAGGAGAACCCCTGGGACGACCTGTGGTTCTACTCGAACCCCGTGTTCGTACAGGTGCGCTGAGGAATCAGCAGGGAACCACATCCGAAATAATCCCACCTAAAGACCAAACAAGGCTTCTACCAGGCAAGATGTAAGATTATGAATCAACGATCTTGAGTTGAAAGCCTGAAAGTTCCATGGGACTCCCGAGAGTCCCAGGACAGCTTGAATGGCCCCACAGAAGCTCTCCGTGGGGCCATTCCTTATGCCCTACGTTCAGAGCCTTTCGCAATGCCCTACGTTCAGAGCCTTTTGCGATGAGGCTGCCCAGTCAACAAGGTCAGGTTCCACACAGGATCGATCTTTTCAGATGAAGTCAAGGACTACGTCATTCGTCGTTTGATGGCCTCAAGGATCTCTACATACAGGTCATCCTTAGTCTTCAAATACTCCAGGAGCGCTGACGGTGATCGATCACCAGCCCTCTCGATCATTTGCCACCACAGAGGGAACTCGCCCTCTGGAAGCATCAGAAGAATTCGCCGCGCCGCCGGCACCGTCTCCTCCCGCAGCTGACCGGAATGGAAGATTACGGAAAGCTCACGCAAGAGCTGCAGCTCAAACTGCCGCCGACTCTGGTCCAGGGCAACCTCTCTTGCAACCTTCTCTTGCCTCCGCGTAGCCCGAATAGCCGCGTAAGCAAAAGCCAAAGCAACGATCGCAGCAAACGCCGACAGGACCGTTGCATAGAAGTTGAAAATAGTCATTTGTTCATCAGTCACGGCTTTGATGTTCTCAGATAAACACAACATCCAGGATCCCGGCGCCCCTCCCCTACATCCTGGCGATCTGCGCAAACCCTCTAACGAGCACTCCCGGGGGGACCCTCTTTAGTCTTCCCTGCCTGGCTCTGCCTTCTCCTGGGAAGGCTTCCCCGAATCAGATGAGGGACACCGGATGGCCCCACAGAGCTCTCTGTGGGGCCGTTCAGAGTTTGCCTGGCGTGCCGTTGCAGTACCAGACGGCGTAGTGGAGCCGGGGCCGGCGCCGCCGACCCGGTCGGCTACCACGGCACGACGGCGTAGTTCTTGAGCAGCACCCCGTGCAGCGGCGCTCCGGCCTCGCCACTGATGATCGGGTGGTAGATCCGGGCCGCCGCGTCAACCACGTCCAGTGGGGGTCGCCATCCGCCGGCCGCCCGGCGCGCTCTGATCACGGTCGGGTTCTCGTCGGTGATCCAGCCGGTGTCGACACCGCACATGTAGACCCGGTGCCGGGCCAGGTCGGTCGCGCCGACCCGGGTCAGCATGTTCAGGGCCGCCTTGCTGACCGAGGTGTGCGGGTGGCGGTCGGGGCCGGGGCCGTCCTCGCCGAACCAGCCCTCCCGGCCGGTCACGTTCACCACGTACCGGGGGCTGGTGCCGGGTGCGGTCAGCGCCGGACGGAGCCGGTCGACCAGGAGGAACGGGGCGACCACGTTGACCAACTGCACCTCCAGCAGTTCCACCGGGTCGACCTCGCCGATCCTGGTGTTCCACGAGTTCACGACGCCGGGGACGACCAGCGCCCCCGTGGCGTCGGTGACGGATACCAGCTCCCGCCCACCGGGTACGTCGGCGACCGTGGCCAGGGCCCCGGTCCAGCCGGGAGGTGGGGCACCGGGGCGGTAACCGGCCACGGTCTCGACCGCCGATCCCGTACGGTCGGCCGCCAGTTCCGCCGCCACCAGCGGCTGGTACGCCCACGTCGGGCGGCGTACCGTCTGGGCGGCGTTGTTCACCAGGATGTCCAGCCGGCGTCCGTCCTCGGCCAGCCGCTCGGCCAGGTCCAGCACCTGGCGGGGGTCCCGGAGGTCCGCGCCGATCACCCGCAACGACGTCAGCCAGGCGGCCGCATCCGGCTCCTGCGCGTAGCGACGGGCGGCATCCGCCGGGAACCGGGTCACCACCGTGACCGCGGCACCGTCGCGCAGCAGTTTCAGCGCCACCTGGTAGCCGATCTTCACCCGACCGCCGGTCACCACCGCACGCCGGCCGGTCAGGTCGGTGCCGGCGTCCCGGAACCGTCGGTGCAGATCGGCGCAGGCGGGACAGAGCGCGTGGTAGAAGACATCGACGGTACGGAATCGGTCGCGGCAGGCGTAGCAGCGCCGTTCCCGTCGGGTCCGGCCGACACCGTCCAGCTCTGGCTCGACACCGGGCGGGGTGGCGACCGGGACGGCATCGGGCCGGTCCACCGCGCCGGTCGCGGCGGCAGCGACAACCGCCCGGTCGGCGGCGGCGGTCTGTCGGCGACGGTTGGCGCGCCGCTGCCGCTGGGCGTCCTTGAGCAGCCCGTCCACCGCACGCTGCACCCGCTGGCGACGCGGGTCGTCGACGGGGAGCGCCCGGATCTCGCCGAGCACCCGCAGCGCGGCCTCGACCTCGTCGCCGTTCACCGTCTCCCCGTTTCTGCCTGGACCACCTTCCGCGGCGACCGGGGCAAGCTCGGCCCGATGGCCGGCCCGGGGAACGAGCCGGAACCAACCGGCGTCCTCCGGATGTGCGGCGCGTCGCGTCGACCTCCGCGCGACCGACCACCGCGGCGGTGGTGGGACCCGACCGGACTCGAACCGGCATCCTCCGCCTTGAGAGGGCGGCGCGACTACCCCTGCGCTACAGGTCCCACCGCGTGGCAGCCTAGCGATTCCGGCCGGCGCACCGCGACCGGGTAACGGACCCCCGGGTGCCTCAGCGCAGCTGTCGGAAGAAGTCCCGAACGTCCGCGACCAGGAGGTCCGGTGCCTCCATGGCGAGGAAGTGGCCGCCCCGGTCGAGTTCCGTCCAGCGCACCACATGGTGATCCCGCTCGGCCCAACGGCGGATGGTGACGTCGTGGCCGGATACCAGTACGGCGGTGGGCACGGTCGCGGGTTGACCCGCCGCCCAGGCGTCGTCGCTTCCGTCCCGGGTGGCGTCCCCGTCAGTGGTGTCGCTCCAGTCGTTGCCGGACATCTCCTCGTAGTAGACCTGCGCTGCCGACCCGGCCGTGCCGGTGAACCAGTACAACGACACGTCGGTCAGCATCCTGTCCCGGTCGATGCTCTCCTCGGGCAGTCCGTCCTCCGGATCGGTGAGCTCCTTGAACTTCTCCACGATCCAGGCGAGCTGACCCACCGGCGAGTCGTGCAGTCCGTACGCCACCGTCTGCGGACGCTTGGAGTTGCACTGGAGGTAGCCGTCGTTGAAGTTCTGCATCGCCTGCCAGCGTCTCTGCTCGACCTCGGAGAGTCCGTCCAACTCACCGTCGGTTCCGATCGGAAAGGTGACCAGCGCGTTGACGTGTACGCCGATGATGTGCTCCGGTGCCTGCCTACCCATCGCGGGGCCGACCCACGAACCGGTGTCGTACCCGTGTACGCCGTAGCGTTCGTAGCCGAGCCGGGACATGAGGCGTACCAGCACCTCGGCCATCCTGGTCGAGCCCATGCCCGGCCCGGCGAGGGGCGTGGAGAACCCGAAGCCGGGTAGTGAGGGAATCACCAGGTGGAAGGCGTCGACCGGGTCGCCGCCGTGGGCACGTGGGTCCGACAGCGGCCCGATGACGTCGAGGAAGTCCACGAATCCCCCGGGCCAGCCGTGCAGCAGCACCAGAGGCGTGGCGTCGGGCTCGGGTGACCGTACGTGCACGAAGTGGATGTTCTGTCCGTCCACGGTGGTGACGTACTGCGGAAGATGGTTGAGCGCTGCCTCCTGCGCCCGCCAGTCGTACCGGGTACGCCAGTACTCGGCGAGATCCTTCAGGTAGTCCAGCGGCACTCCCCGGCTCCAGCCGACCCCGGGCACCTCGTCCGGCCAGCGGGTGTTGGCCAGCCGGGCCGTGAGGTCGTCGAGCCGGGCCTGCGGGATGTCGACACGGAAGGAGCGGATGTCCTGTTCGGTGATGGTCACCGGCACAAGCTAGGGCGCGGTTAGGACTGTTCCGGTCCTAACGATCGGGCAATCTGAACCCATGCGCGACACATCCGTCCGACTGCTCAAACTTCTCTCGTTGTTGCAGGCGCGTCGCGACTGGTCCGGCACCGATCTCGCCGACCGGCTCAACGTCTCCACGCGTACGGTCCGGCGTGACGTGGAGCGGCTGCGTGAGCTCGGATATCCGGTACGGGCAACCCAGGGCACCGCCGGCTACCAGCTCGGGGCGGGTGCGTCGCTGCCGCCGCTGCTCCTCGACGACAACGAGGCGGTGGCGGTGGTGGTCGGACTGCGTACAGCGGCCGGCGGTTCGGTCGCCGGGGTCGAGGAGAGCTCCCTGCGTGCCCTGGCCAAGCTGGAGCAGGTGCTGCCATCCCGGTTGCGGCACCGGGTGAACACGCTGCACACCGCGACCGTCCGGGTGGCTGGCACCGGCCCGGTGGTCAGCCCGGAAACGCTGATGGTCATCGCGGACGCGTGTCGCCGCAACGAACGGTTGCGGTTCGCGTACCGCAGTCCCCGGGGCGGTGAGACGGTCCGTACGGTCGAGCCGCACCGTCTGGTCAGCTTCGGCCGGCACTGGTACCTCGTCGCCTGGGACACCGAGCGCGACGACTGGCGCAGCTTCCGGGTGGACCGACTGACCCCGCGTACGCCGACCGGCCCGAGGTTCCCGCCCCGGCAACCGCCCGACGGCGACGTCGCGGCGTACCTCTCCCGCCGGCTGTCGGCACTGGCCTGGCCCTACCGGGCAACGGTCACGTTGCACGAACCCGCCGGGGCCGTCGCCGAGCGGATCTGGCCGGGAATGGGCGTCGTCGAGGCCGTCGACGAGCACACCTGCCGGCTGCACGTGGGCGCCGCCAGCCCCTCGGACCTGGTCTGGATGATCACCTCGGTCAACGCCGACTTCACCCTCACCAGCGGGCCGGCCGAGCTGGCCGACGCCTTCCGCGCCCAGGCCGACCGCTGCCTCAACGCGGTCGCGGCGGCAACGTCGCCGGGCCGGCGGTAGCCGCCACCAGGTCGACGACCATCGGCGATGACCATCGGCGCTGCGGTGGTGGCTTCGCGGCGAGCAGGGCGGCCTGCCACTGGGTGAAGTGCCAGTCGATCGCGGCGTACTGGCGGAGCGGTCAGCGGAGCCAGTTGGGCCGGACCAGCCCGGCCTCGTAGGCAAAGACAACAAGCTGCGCGCGGTCACGGGCGCCGAGCTTGACCATCGCCCTGGAGACGTGTGTCTTGGCGGTGGCCGGGCTCACCACCAGCCGGGCGGCGATCTCATCGTTGGAGAGGCCGGTGCCGACCAGCGCCACCACCTCGCGTTCCCGGTCGGTGAGCTCGGCCAGCTTCCGGGACGGGGCCGGGCTGGCGGTCCGGGCCGCGAACTGTTCGATCACCCGACGGGTGACGCTCGGCGAGAGCAGACCGTCGCCGGCCGCCACCACCCGAACGCCTCGGATGAGTTCGGCCGGCACGGTGCTCTTCACCAGGAAGCCGGCCGCGCCCGCTCGCAGCGCCTCCCCCACGTACTCGTCCAGCTCGAACGTGGTGAGGACGACGATCCGAACCCCGGCGAGCAACGGGTCACCGGCGATCTGCCGGGTCGCGGTCAGGCCGTCGACACCGGGCATCCGGATGTCCATCAGCACCAGATCCGGCCGTACCTGCCGGGCCAGCCGGACCGCGTGCGCACCGTCACTCGCCTCGCCGACCACCTCGATGTCCGGCTCGGCGTCGAGCAGCGCCCGGAAGCCGGCCCGGACGAGCGCCTGGTCGTCGGCGAGAACCACCCGAATCATGGCGCGGGTTCCGGGTCGAGGGGCAGGTGGGCGTGCACCCGCCAACCGCCGGGTACGGGTCCGGCGGTCAGCACACCGCCGAGCGCCGCCGCCCGCTCGCGCATGCCGGTGATCCCGTTGCCGGCCGGGGCGTCGCGCGGCTCCCCCGCCCCACCGTCGTCGTCGATCTGAACCATGAGTGCCTCCGGCCGGTACTCGATGGTGATGGTGGCGACGGCACCCGTACCCGCGTGTCGGCGTACGTTGGTCAGCGCTTCCTGGACGACCCGGTACGCGGCCCGGTCCACTCCGGCCGGCAGTGGACGGGGTTCGCCGCCGACCACGGTTCGGACCGGTAGACCGGCGTCGACGGTCAGGTGGGCGAGCCGGTCGAGTCCCGGCGCCGGGGAGCGCGGCGCGGCCCCGCCGGTCGGGTAGAGCGTGTTGAGCACCGACTGGACCTCGCGTAGCGCCTCGGCGCTGGTCCGCTGGATGGTGTCGAGCGCGACCCGGGCCTGGTCGGGTTCGCGGGCCATCAGGTGCAGGGCGACGCCGGCCCGGATGTTGATCAGGGATAGGTGGTGGCCGAGTACGTCGTGCAGCTCGGCGGCAATGCGCAGCCGCTCCTCGCTGGCCTGCCGGCGTTGCCGCTCCTCGTTCAGTCGCCACTGCTCCCGCGCCGCCTGCTGGACCAGCCGGACCGCCGGGGTGACCAGCTCGGTGAACAGTCCCAGCCCGACGACGATCGCCGCCCCGGTCAGCGCCCGGTCGATCGTGGCGGCGCCGGATCCGAGCCAGACGGCGTACCCGCCGAACGCGACCGACCAGACCAGCCAGCGGTGCCCGGCGGTGATCGCGGCCGACACGGCAATCGCCGGTGCGACGAACGCCAAGTGGGGCGGATGGTCCAGGACGAGGTACACCGTGGTCGCCACGGCCACGATGACGAAGTTGCGTCGGGGGAACCGGTGCCGGTCGGCCAGCGCCAGTCCACCGAGGACAAGCAGGGTGTATCCGACGACGCCCACGTCGGCTTGCTGGCCGCGTACCAGTGTCGCCGTGCCCGCGGCCTGGACCAACGCGGTCAGCAGCGCCAGGCCGGGCGCGGACCGCGGCGGCGGGCGCTGCCCGGACGGGGTCATGCAGGCACTGTAGCGACCGGCGCCCCGGTCGTCGCCACCCGAAGGAGGCGACCGGACTACTCCACCCGGAGTACACCGGGCACGGCGGTACCGCCACGGGAGCAGGGGCGGCGCCTCCCCCGGCCGGAGGTGGGGCCACCGCCGGTGCCGGCACCCTGTGGAGACATGACGGGCGCCACGGCCCGGCCCGTCCCACGTCGACGACGCGTACGAGGAGATCTGATGAAGGCAATCGTCCAGGACCGGTACGGCTCTTCCGACGTCCTGCGGCTCCGGGAGGTCGACCGGCCGATCGCCGCCGACAACGAGGTGCTGGTCCGGGTGCATGCCGCCGCGGTCAACGCCTACGACTGGCACATCATGCGGGGTGATCCGTACGTGGCGCGGCTCATGACGCCCGCGGTGTTCGGCTTCGCCGGGCCCAGGGCGAGGATCCGGGGCAGGGACTTCGCGGGTCGGGTGGAAGCGGTGGGCGGGACGGTGACCCGGTTCCGCCCCGGTGACGAGGTGTACGGCGACCTCGGTCAGGCCGACGGTGCGTTCGCCGAGTACGCGTGCGTACGGGACGACCTGGTGGAACGGAAACCGGCCAACCTGACGTTCGCACAGGCCGCCGCCGTGCCACTGGCCGGCAACACCGCCCTGGTCTGCCTGCGCGACGCGGCACGGGTGCGGCCGGGACAGCAGGTGCTGGTCAACGGGGCCTCGGGTGGTGTGGGCACGTTCGCCGTACAGATCGCCAGGGCGCTCGGCGCCGACGTGACCGGCGTCTGCGGCACCAGGAACGTCGAGCTGGTCAGGAGGCTCGGTGCCGATCACGTCGTCGACTACACCCGCGACGACTTCGCCGACGGTACCCGCCGCTACGACGTCGTCCTCGACCTCGTCGGCAACCGGTCGCTCACCGACTGCCGGCGGGCACTGACCCCCACCGGCACCCTCGTTCTCTCCGGGGGCGGGGTGTCCCGGGGCGGCAGCCTGGTCGGTCCGATGGGCCTGTTCATCCGGGCGCACCTGCTGTCCCGCTTCGTTGCGCACCGGCTCCTCGTGCCCACCGCGTCTCCCAGCCGGGAGAACCTGGTCGCGCTCCGGGAACTCGCCGAATCCGGAAAGGTCACCCCGGCCATCGACCGGACCTATCCGATCGGCGAGACCGCCGAGGCCATCCGCTACCTCGAGGTGGAGCACGCACGCGCGAAGGTCGTCATCAGCGTCTGAAGTACCGGGTGTTTCAGGGAAGCATCGTCAGTGCGGGTACGGCAGGTTCGGCTGCCACCCGTACAGCAGGGCGTCGAGGTCGACGGGAACCGTCCAGTGTGCGTACGGCAGCACCGCACTGCTGCCGGTGTGGATCAGGCACAGCAGTGGAGCGTCACCGGTGTGGTCGAGGGCGAGCTTCGGTTTGCGGGCCGCGCCGACTCCCCCGAGCCCGAACAGGACAACCGGGTCCCGGACCGGCAGACCCTGCGCCAGTCGGCCGTCACGCCAACCCCGGTACGCCGCATCCAGCCGCCAGGGCGCGAGGTCGGCGAGACCCCGGTACAGGTTCGCCACCCAGGTCGGGGTCAGTTCCGCGTCGGAGAGCCGGTACGGCACCCCGGTCAGCAACGCGTCGAGTTCCTCGTCCGTCTGCACCCCGGCGCTGGTCAGCGCCTCGGGCAACGCGCCACGGCGGACGGCCGCGACCGCTGCGGCGGCCTGCTCGGCCCCATCAACCTGCCAGCGCAGCGTCGCCGGGGTGTTCGCCTGCCGGCGGTCCCACAACCAGCGGGCGCTGTCCCACCGGTGCCGTTGGTTGGCCGGGATCAGCTCGTCGGTGCCGACGAGCAATTCGTCACCCTCGACCCGAGCGGTGAGCCACCGGCCGCGCAGGTGCGGCCGCTGGTCGCCGTAGCCGGCCAGCGCGACGACCGCAGACCGCTGGTAGGCACCGGTGTTCCCGCGCGGGAAGTGCCAGCACAACGCGGACCGGTCGAGCGTGTCGAGGTCGGCGGCGGCCTCGTCCGACACGACGCCGATCCGTACCCGGGGCGATGCGGCGCTGGTCTGACGGTGGTCGAACCGGCGACGCTCCCGGCGCTGGCGGACCTCGGCCCGCTCGACCGGTGGGCTGAGCGAGTCGCCCGGCGGCTGGCGGTAGCCACGGACCACGGTGACCAGGACGGCCCAGGAGTTGTCCGGGTCCGTGCACCGCAACGTCCGGACCGGCGTGTCACGCCACTTCGAGGGGAGGTCCTCGAAGCTCGCGGTCAGGCCGGCGGGCCCGCACTGCCGTGCGACCGGGGTGAGCAGTTCCGTTCGCCACGTCTCGTGGCGATCCTTCACGGTGGGCATGCGCGACATTCTGTCGGCAGCCACCGACAACCCTTCAGCCGTGCCGGGTCAACCTGCGGCGGCGACGACCAGGGCCGCGCCGACCGCCAGGTCGACCACCCCGCAAAACTCCGACCACGGCCGGTACCACCCTGTCCACGATGAAGTGGTAGGCGTCCCAGACACGATCACTGTCGACGTACGCGAACAGCGTCATCGTGCCGTTGCGACGTTGGACGGATCATGTCCGCCGATCTTCCGTCAGGTGTCCGGTGCTGCCGATCGAGGCCGGCGGATACCGTCGATCGACCTTGGATCGATGTCGGGGAATCGCAGCGCGGATCGGGCCCTGAGCGGACGGGCCGGCCACCCCCGGCACCCTTTCCTGGTCTGAACACCCATGATCCGCGCCCGACGCGGTCGAGTGCCGGACGCGTACCGGCACCTGAGAGGTGAGGTGGAGCTTGTGAGACGGTGGAGAGCAACTCTCGCGGTGGTGGGTCTGGCGGCCGGTCTGCTGGTCGCCGGCCCCGTCCCGGCGTCGCTGGCGGCGCAGGCGCCGGGACCGCTGCCGGAACCGAAGGTCCATCCGATCCAGGTCACCGGCCCGACCAGCGAGCGCCTCAACCTGATCATCATGGGTGACGGCTACCAGGCGGACCAGCAGAGCCTGTTCTTCGCGGACGTGGACCGCAACCTGGCCGTCATGTGGGCCACCGAGCCGTTCCGGACCTACCGCGACTACATCAACGTCTACGCGGTCGAACTCGCCTCCATCGACTACGGCGTGAGGTGCGACCCGGACGGACGGGTCCGCAATTCGGACGGAACGATCCGGGACACCGGCGAGCGCGAGGGTCCCATCGACGCGAAGAACACCGCGCTGCGCATGATCTACCAGGACGGCTGCCGGGACCCGCTGTCGCGGGGCACCGTGTACGGTGGAGCGCCGGTGGACTGCCAGAACTTCGCCGCCTACTACCCGCCGGGGGTGAACCCCTGCGAGACCGGCAACCAGGCTTACAACCGGATCATGGACACGTACGTGGCTCCGGTGCTCGGCATCCCGCGTACCTCGCAGAACGTGCAGTCGCTGGCCATCTTCAACACCTTCACGTACGGCGGCATCGGCGGGACGAACGCGACGACCTCCGGTGGTTCGCCGCAGGGACCGCTGATCTCGCTGCACGAGCTGGGTCACTCGCTCGGCACGCTGGCCGACGAGTACCCGTACAGCTCCCGGGACGTGGTCCGCAACTGCTACACCGGCAACGAGCCGGGCAGCTTCCACCACACCACGTACACCGACGAGCAGAAGATGATCGCCGACCAGCACAAGTGGTTCCGCTGGCTCGGTGAGGAGAGCCTCTCCGGCGGGACGATCGGGCTGCACGAGGGCGGTGGCTCGTACCCCTGCGGTCAGCGCCGCCCGAGCGAGCACTCGATGATGCGGTGGATCGGGTTCGACCTGGACCAGATCGGCCGGGAGAACATGGTCGCCCGGATCACCGGCATGCGTAACGCCGGCCAGATGAACGTCCGGCAGACCCCGCTCGGTACCGTCGCCCGCGACGGGGTGCTGTGGGTCGAGACCGGACAGCCGCGCTACCACGAGCTTCAGGTGACCTGGCGCGTCGGCGGCCCGAACGGCACCGTGCTCGACACCCACAACAGCCGCAGCCTCGACCTGGGCAACCTGAACCTGCCCACGGGCACGGTCGTGCACGTCGAGGTACGCGACCCGGTGGGACCGGACGGAACCGACTGGGTACGCAACCCGTCGACCAACAACACCGCCTCCGACTCGGGCTACAACGGGCCTCGGTTCGTGCAGACCCGTCAGTGGGTGCTGGGCGAGGAGACGGTGACCCCGTCCGCCCCCGCTGCCGAGATCACCTCCGCGACGATCGCCACCCAGCCGGTCGCCGGTGACGAGGTCGTCTTCGTGGAGACGAACCACCCGACCGACCGGGTACTCGACGTGGCCTGGTCGGTCGACGGGAAGGCGGTACCGAACCCGTACAACAGCCGGACCGTCGACCTCGGTGCGCTGAGGCTGGCGCCCGGTACGCACAAGCTGGTCGCGACGGTGACCGACCCGGCCGCCCCGGGCGTCTCCGACCGGGCCGAGTGGACCGTCGACAACGCGTTGCCGACCGCGCCGCGTACGCTGTCGACCCCGCTGACCACGCTGCCCGGTGCGATCGAACACCCGGTGTACTTCGACGGCTGGGACATGCGGCTGGACCCGCGCGACGACCAGACCGGCTACGACGAGAAGCGGTACGTCGTCGGTCAGCTCCGCCTGGACAACGACGGCTGGTTCAACTACTTCGGTTTCCCGGAGCAGCCGATGCCGGAGTCGCCGTTCCAGTTCCGCCACTCCGGTACGAGCGTGAAGGCGCTGACGTACGGCAACCTCGGTACGGGTGGCCTGTCCCGGGCCACGTTCGAGCAGACCCTGCCGGACGACCACCCGAGCGGCGGGTTCGTGCCGGGCTTCGGTACGCACCTGGTGGAGCACCGGGCGATCGACCCGGCCGGCAACATCGGCGCGGCCCAGAGCTACCGGGCCACCGTGCTGCCGGGATCCTCGCCGACGTGCACCACGACGCTGACCGGCCGCCAGACGCGGGTGGTGGTCGAGCAGGGCGTGACCTGCCTGACCAACGCCCAGGTGAACGGCTCGGTGACCGTACGCGCCGGGGCTTCGCTGGTCGTCCGGGACAGTTCGATCAACGGAAATCTGGTGTCTGCGGGCGCCCAGGCGGTGCAGATGTTCGGCTCCAGCCTGAACGGCGCGGCCCAGATCACGGGGACCACCCGTGACGTGACCATCGCCGGCACCACGTTCAACGGCGCGCTCGCGTTCTCCGGCAACACGCAGGTCTCGGCGAACGAGCGGTACAGCCGGCTCGCCGGCGCCTACGGTCCGCTGTTCGTCGGCAACCGCTTCAACGGTTCGGTGAGCTGCTCGGGCAACAGCGCCCCGGTGACGGACTTCGGTGCGCCGAACAAGGTGAACGGTTCGAAGAGCGGCGACTGCGCGAAGCTGTGACCGGCGCCGTCGTGTGACGGGTGGTGGGTCGGCCCCGGCGCCGACCCACCACCCGCTTTTTCCGGGTACGCCGGGCGGCGCGCACGGTGACGCTACGAGTCCTCGACGAGTAGGCGGCCCGCACGACCGTCGGTCGAGAGGAAGGCGAGCAGCACCGGCGCGGCGCCGAGATTGAGGTGGAACGGCGTCCAGTTCGTCGCCAGGCGCAGCAGAAGCCGCCAGGAACCACCCCCGGGCAGGTCAAGCCGGTCGAGCGGCAGCGCCGTACCGCCGATCTTGTCGTGGTCGACGGCGTGGAAGTGGCGGTCCCGTTGTTCGGCCGGCAGCTTCAGGTACTCGTCGGACGAGACGGGTTCGGGATCCTCGTCGCGGACCAGGTCGACCGTGTACTCCGCCGGCGACCCGTCCTCGTGGTAGAGCGTCGGGCCACTGGTCAGCGGGATGGTTGGCCCGACGAAGGCACCGGGCTGGACAACCACCGCGTTCTCGCCTCCGTCGGCGAGGATGACGTCCGGGCCGTACTCCTCACCGTCGCTTCCGTGGTCGCCATGGGTGAGGAAGACGTAGGCGACCCGTCCCGGACGTGTCGGCGATCGGGCGTCGAGCCCACAGCGGCGCTGGTCGGTAGGTTGTTCGTGTGGATCGGGATCTGTTCGCCGCGCGGTTGGCCGCATCGGCCGAGTCGGCGTATGCGTTCGCGCGCCCGATGATCTCCGAAGACCTGCCGGCCCCGTTGGTGTTCCGCATACGGCTCGACCAGTCCTACGACGGGGACGGTCCGCTGTCCGGCGACCTGAGATTTCCGGCGGACAGTGCCGCAGGTCGCGCGGCCGCGCTGCGCAGGTGCGACGCAGCGGGCGCCGTGGCGGAGCTGTGGCGTGACGGCTGGGTGCCCGAGTGGATCAACGTCGCGTTGGTTGGTGAGACGGGCACCGACACGGTTGTCGAACTCGTCTGTTGCGGACGATTCACAGACGACGACACAAAGCTCTACCACGCCGGGGAGGGGGTGCCGCCGTTCCATGTCGTGGGTCCGGCGCTTCCGCCCTCGTACGACGAGACCCCGTTCAGCATTCACACGCGTACGGGGTGCTGGGACAGCACCGATCTCGCGCATCTGGCAGATGTCTCCGGCAACGTGTGGTCGTTCGAGCTGAACACCGATGCGTTCGACGACGATGAACTGCGTGCCCTACCGGACCTGCCGCATGTCGAGGTCTTCGAACATCGGGCGTGCGCACTCGGCACCATGTCGGCGCTCGCCCGGTTCCCGGCGCTTCGGGTACTGCGCCTGGCCCTGACAGCCCCCGGCAGGTTCCACATCAGCGCCGCCGACGATCACCTGGACACGCTCAAGGATCTGACGATCACGAACCTGGCGCCACGTCCATGGGGTCACGACGCGATCGCCGAGGTGGCTCCGGCCGTGACCTCCATCAGCCTCACCGCGCACGAAACACTGTGGTTGGACGGCACCTTCGGCCCGTACGCACGGGACATAAGCCTCGTTGCTCCAACCATCGCCGGCCCCACACGGATGCCCACTTATCTCGATCGCCTAGGCATCCATCTCACCCAAGGTGATGACCAGCAAGTTGTGGAGTTGCTCGACGGCGTTGCCGGGCTCAGGTCACTGAGCCTGCGCGGGACACCCGTCACCGACGCCGTGCTCCCCGTCCTCGACCGGTACGACCTCGGTCATCTCGACCTGGTCGACACCGACGTCAGCACGTCGGCGCTGTTCAAGTTCCGCACCGACCACCCCGGGACCGGCCTGCTGCCACGAACGCCACCCCTCCGTGCCAGCGATCGGAGAATCCTTGGACGCTGCTGATGGCTCGGTGACGGTGGCTGGCGCGATCGTGTGTATGCATCATGGAGCGATGGCTGACGCACGGGTTGTCTGGGGCGATGCGGCGCGCTGGTATCCGGAGGTTGTCGCGATGGGTGACACGATCGTCGCCTGGCAGGCCGAGTTCGAAGGGAAGCACATACCGTTGCGGGTGGGTCCGAGGGAGAGCCCAAACCCCCATCGCACCGCGACGGTGAAGAACGGCGAGTTGCACGCGGACCTGCTACTGAGCCCCTGGGAGCGACGGTTTCGCCTCGCGCTCCGCAGCAGCGGGTTCACCCTTCTGCAGGGCTACGCCGCAGATCTGGGGACAGCGGCCGACGCGGCAGCGCTGTGGCTGTCCGGGGCGCGGCCGGGGCAGGTCGCAGCAGCGTGGCCGTTCCTGGGCTCGGTGGCCCTCGCCGAGGCACGGGAACGCGGCGACCACCGGGAGTCGAGCTGGCTGTGGCTCTACGAAAACCATTGTGCGAACCCCGTCGGAACCCGGCTGCGGGCATTTCTCGCACTGGCATTCCACGAGCCGCGGCTGCGCGTGCTGCGGCCGTACACCAGCCATTGGACCCTGCGCTTCAGCAGAAGCCCGGAGTGGCCCTTCGACCACGACCTTCCCGCGGTCGATCCGGCAATCACCCCCGATCGGTACGTGGTGCGGATGCGCGACCGCCGAGCCCACGACGAAACCGACGCCTCCGGCGCACTCCGACTCCTGCTGGCCGAGCTGCCGGACTGAGCGGCAGGTCGATCTCTCCGGTCGATGCACGGCGGCGCCGAGCGCGATCAACGCGGGATGGGCGGTGTCGCTCGGCCAGCCGCCGTCACACCAACTCACGCCGAGGAGCGGGTGGTTGTCCCGGTTGGAGTGAGCGGTCGACAAGTCGTTCGACATCGGCCCAGGTGGGCGTGGGCTGCCCGTAGCCGGGCACCGGCCGACGCTGGGGCCCGAAGAAGTACTGATGGACGACGGCACCGTGGATCGCGGCGTGTACCTCGGGATGGTCGTCGACAAAATGGGTGAGGGCGAGTTCGAGACAGTGGACCCGTTTGTCCGTACGCCTGCGGCAGAATCGCACCCGGTCGGGTGCCAACCCGGTGCGCCGGTAGAAGTCGTGGCCGGCGAGCCACCGCAGGGTACGGTCCTGAACACGTGGGCCACACTTGGAGACCAGCCACACCCGGCCGTGGAACCGGATGACGAGGCGGGCGATGACCTCGATCGCGTCGGGCATCTCCGGTGTTGCCAACATGGTCGCCTCGTCGCCGCTGAAGAAGGCGGTGTCCCCGCCGCCCGGGTGGGCGGTTCCGTCGATGATGACGCGGCCGATGTCGATGCCGAGCCGGGGTTCGGCTCGTGTCCTGATCTCATTCATACTGCCAGGGTGCGGGCCCGGCGGTCTGCGGGGAACTATTGTTCGGACACCGTTCTATAGTCCTGCACTATGACCGGACGGGACCTGCTCGAACCCGACGCGCTGCGCTCGTTCGCGGTCTTCGCCGAGCACCGCAACTTCACGGTCGCCGCGGCGGCGCTGCACATCAGCCAGCCCTCCCTGCACGTGAAGATCAGGAAGCTGGCCGTCGCGCTCGGCGTCGAACTCTACGAGCGGGACGGTCGCCGTCTGGTGCTCACCGCAGCCGGTGAAAGGCTCGCCGCCTTCGCGCTGGACTCGCGTCGGCGGGCCGACGAGTTCCTGCGTGAACTCCACCAGGATTCCCCGGCCACACTGACCATCGCGGCCGGGCGGGGGGCGCTGCGCTGGGTGGTCGCCGAGCCGATCCGGTGCACCGCGCGGCAGGGTCGACGCGTGCAGGTCATCACCGCCGACCGGGAAACCGCCCTCGCGGCCGTCTCCTCCGGCCGGGCCGACCTGGCCGTCGTCGGACACGACGCCCCTCCGCGCCGGCTCGAAGCGACCCAGATCGCCGCGTACCCGCAGGTGCTCGTGGTCGACGAACGGCATCCGCTCGCCGCCCGGAGCCAGGTCGGGCTCACCGACCTCGACGGACTGGACCTCGTCGTCCCCCCGGACGGTCGCCCACACCGGCGGGCCCTGGACCGCGCCCTGCTCGACGCCGGCGTCTCCTGGCAGGTCGCCGCCGAGGTCGACGGCTGGGACCTGCTGGTGCACATGTCGGACCTCGGCATCGGCGCCACGATCGTCAACGGGTGCGTGCAGCTACCCGCCGGCCTGCGCGCGGTGCCGATCCGCGGCCTGCCGAAGATCCGGTACTGGGCGACCTGGCGTCCCCAGCGGCAGGCCCTGGTGCGGGACTTCCTGGATCTGGTCCGGCAACAGCGGTGACCGCGAAGGCCCGCGACCGCGGGCCCGACCCGGCACGGGGAATCGGTGCGGTGGCTAACGTCGGGCCGAACGGACCGGCTCGGCCAGGGGTCGGCCGACTCGGAACACCGCGAGCGGCTTGCCGCCCACCCGTTCGGCGAGCCTGCCCGCGGTCGCCGGACAATCGATGAGTTGGCTGAGTGGGTGGACCGCCAGACCGTGCCGGGCGAGCGCCAACCAGGTACGCAGGAGACGCCGACCTGCGGTGATGTGATCGTCGTCGTCCGCGAGGAGGACCAAGAGGCTGCCCTCGTACCGCAGCAGGCCGCGGCCGGTGGCGGCGAGCAGCGCCGGGAGACCCAGACGCCGGGTGACCGGGTACGCGCGCAGCGCCGCGCCCAGGAACCGCGCTTCGTACCGGGACAGGACGAGGGCCTGGTCGGTGAGCCCGTCAAGGTGGTACCGAGGGTGGTGTGGGTCGAGGCGCAGCCAGTCGCGCAGCTCGACCGCGACGGCGGGGGTACCGAACAGCCACCGGTCGGCAACCGCCAGGTCGGACGCGAGATCCCCGGTGGGAACGTGGACGATGCCGGGTCCGAGGTCGGCGACCACGACCGGGTCGAGGTAACCGGGCGCGTACGGACCACGGGCCACCCGGCGGCCCTCGATGTCGGCGATCGTGAACGGGGTCGCGTACACGTGTGCGTCGGGGACCAGTCGCGGACCGGCGGCCGCCGCGACGGGCAGGTCGAGTGCGGCGGAGACGATGAGGCATGTCTCGACGAACGCGCCCAGGGCGAGGGCGAGGTCCCGCCCGGTCGGGTCGGAGTCGGGCAGCGAGCGGGCAGGGTCGAACCCGATGACGATCTCGTCGGCGTGGTATTCCGGCCGCCACGGCTGGGTGTTGTGGGCGCTCGGCGCCCGGCGACAGATCGCTTCGTGTGTCCGCAACCGCTCGACCCACGTCATGTCGCGACCCCCCTCTCGTAGAACGTGTACCCGTGCAGCGGCCGACCGCCGGCCCGCCGGTACTGGGCGGCCGAGGCGAGGTTCTCCCGTTCGACGAAGGTGCTGCGCAGCGTCCGGTACCCGCCTCGGGCGAGGTTGCGGTGCAGTTCCCGGGACAGCAGCGTCAGGTATCCCCTCCCCTGCTCGTCGGGGACGGTGCCCTTGATGATGAGCACCGCGTCGCGCCGGTACCGGGTGCGGGTACACAGCAGGCGAAGCTGGTTGAGTACGCCGAGCCGACCGCCGACCGCCATGACGAACTCGGAGATGTCCGGGACCGTCACGACAAACGCGACCGGCCGGCCGGCCTTCTCCAGCCAGAGCAGCAGACCCTCGTCGAGCAGGTACGCGAGACCGTCGGTCTGCTGTGCCAGCTGTTCGGCGGAAATGTCGGTGTAGTAGCCGAGCCGCGCGAAGCTGCTGTTGAGCAACTGCCGCAGGATCGGCAGTTGGCTGCGGAGGTGCCGCCGCGAGCCGTACCGGATGACCAGCTTCTCGGTGGCGATCCGGTCGTCGTCGAAGGCGAACCCGTGGTCATGGCCGGCTGTTCCGGCGCCCGGATGGTCGAGGTCGACGAGCCAGGTGTCGGCCTCGAACCGGCGTTGGAACCCGTGCCGCTCGTACGTGGCGGGGTAGTAGGCGGGGTTCCACGCGGAGTCCACGAATCCTCGGTCGGCGAAGCCGGACGTGATCACTCCTCCGGTCTGGTTCGGCAGCAGCGCCACCGGCCCGAACAGCGGCCGGCCATCGGCCCTGGCCTCGACCGCGTCGACGATGGCGGTGAAGACCGAGTCGTCGTCGACGAACTCGGTGTGACCGAACAGTTGGCGTGGACCCACCTTGGCGTCGAAGGTCGCGCTGCGGTGCATGCTGGTTCGTCCGACCACCGTGCCGTGTCGGTCGCGGACCAGGAACAGTTCGGCGGTTCGGCCGTGTGTCGCGATCACCGACGAGAGCAGGGGCACGTACCGGTCGACCGGGTGGAGCCGGAGTGGGAAGTCCACGAACGCCGTCAGGTCCGCCCGCGACCGGACGGGGACCAATCTCATGCGCGGTGCACCGGCGGACCGGTGTTCTCGGTCGACAGCGGGGTGAAGGTCGGGATGTGTGCCATTCCGTCGGCCTCGGCCCGCCAGACGCCGTTGGTGTAGCCCTCGGGCTCGGCGGTGTACAGGCGGATGTAGCCGCCGGTCGCGTTTGTCGTGCCGTGGTCGGTCACCCAGCACATCAGCTCGCGGTGGTGGCGGCTGCGGGCGAATTTCAACAGCGCGTCCCGGTCGCTGAAGAATGCGACGGTCCCGAGCGTGAACGGGAACCGGTAGTACACGGTGTGCCACCGGTACCCGTCCATCCGTCTCATCTGCCGCACCATCTTGAACCAGGTACGGGTGAGCGTGACGATCGAGCGCGGCCCCCGGTAGCGGGTGGCGCCGACGAACATGGCGGTGGCCTGGCCGACCGGGGGCGCGGCGGAGAAGTCGGAGGTCCTCACGCGGTCCCGCCCTTCACCAGATAGACATTCTTGATCTTGGAATCGGTGCCGGCGAACGGGCCGCTGCCGTAGTCGTGGACCTCCACCCGCAGGTCCGCGGCGGACGGGTCCTCGGCCAGGGATTCCGCGAAGTCCCGGCTGACCTCGGCGAGGTGGCGCAGGACCCCGTGGCGGCAGGTGTCGACCAGCGCCCGCCGCTCGTCGGGGCCGAGCGTCAGGTGCTCGCGCAGTTGCAGGTTGATGACCGGCCGGCTCTCCAGGCTCACCTGCTCGGTCAACTGCAGGCAGAAGCTCTGCAGCAGGTGCGCCCGGGAGTTGCCACGGTAGAGGCCGTACTCGACGTCCTGCGGATAGATGTTGGCGCCCATGTACGAAATCGTGCTGTCCCTGCGGCCGAACAGGAACAGCAACGGCAACCGCATCCGGTCGACCTGCCAGGCACGCCCGGCGTCGGCCCGCGCGTCCGGGTCCGCGATCGCGGCGAGCACGTCCGGATACGAAACCAGCCGGCCTTCGTCGCCGATGTTGTAGCGGACCCGGGGATTCAGCACGGCCGTGGAGTTGATCGTGCAGAGCACCTCGTGTTCGGGTGTGGTCTCCAGGTACGTCTCGAGCGGGTTGTACTGGAAAACCATCGGCAGGCGGTACTCGTCGGCACCGAGCAGGCTGGTCCGCAGGGCAGGGTCGGTACGCAGCCGCCGACGGACCCAGACGCTGAAGTCGGTCTCCCCGGCGATGCCAATGGTCAGGTCACTGGCTCCGTAACCGGAACGCACCTTGAGGAAGCGCTCCTCCAGGTAGTCGCGCAGCGCCTCGGTCATCCCCTCACCGCCGACCAGTCCGCTGATCCGGTATTCGATCCAGGGGAAGTCCTCGGCGTCGAGCTTGTCGCGCAGATGCTTCAGAAACGGCGGGTACGCGGTGACGATGTAGTCGAAGCCGGACCCGAAGTACAGTAGCGTGTCCACGATCTTCTGCAGGTCCGGCCCGGTGTTCTTCACCATCGCGATCCTGGACATGGCGATGCCGGTGTTGGTGCCGGTGGCCCACGCCCCCATCGAATACGCGTTGATGACAAAGCGCCGTTTCGAGGGAAACACCATCGTCGCGTAGCCGGCCAGGTTCTTGTGGACCGAGCGCAACTCACGACGGCTGCGAATCCAGTTGAACGGCTGACCGGACGAGCCCGACGACTCGTCCACCACACTGCCGGCAATCTCGATCTCACCGTTCCGGCAGCGCCGCGCCTCCGGGTACGCCTTCACGTAAGACTCCTTGTCGGTCGGTGGGTACGACGACAGGTCGAACCACCGGAACCGCCACTGGTTACGGCGCAGGAAGTCGCCGTACGCGGGCACGTCGATCGCGGCGAACTGGCAGGTCATCCACGCGTGCAGTCGAGCAAAACGACCCATGTACGGGCGGTACCGACGCGCCGTGAGCCGCCACACCGCCGGATGGATCCGGTACAGCGTGTAGAGCCAGGTCAGCGCGAAGCTCACGAACCGCAACGTCCAACGACGCAGGAATGTCATCACCACGCAGCCACGATAGGGAGCCCGCGAGTCCGGTACGTGATGACGAATACTCAACCGTCCTAAGTACCCCGGCGACGCCGCTGCCAAGATCGCACAAATCCCTGGCAACCACTCGCCGCGGTTCGCGCCGTACTCGGTCGGCGCCCTACGCCATTCCGCCCGTAACCTGAGGCCCGGCACGTCTCCGTACGGGCTTGTGGGCGCCGACCCGTTCAGCCCGGCCGGACGCAAGGGTCGGTGACCGGGTACGACGGACTCTGTGCCGTACGGCCGTCGGCGGCGGTCACCCGCACCGACCAGGTCAGCGCCGACGCGCGCAGGCTCCCCACGGTCACCTGCGCGGACGATCCGTCCACTGACATGTCCCGGCTCGACGTGGCACCTCCGGCGGGCGTCCAACGCACCTTCGCCTCGACGATCGCGGCGCTGCCGGTGGCCCGCACGGCCAGGCTGTAGGTGTCCGAACCGCAGCGCACACGCGCGCTCGCCGTCACCGTGAACGGCATGGCCAACTGCGGTGCGGCGGTCGGCCGGGGCGCGGTTGGCGGCGGAGCGGTCGGCGACGCGGCCGGTGCGCCGGGTGCGCCCGCCGGGGGCGGGCCGGCTGCCGAGCCCGGGTTGGCAGCAGAGCCCGGGGTGGCCGCAGCGCCCGGGTCAGTGGCCGGACCAGCCTGGTCCGCATCACCGGGAGTAACCGGGCCGGCGGACACGCCGCCGGCGTCGACCGGTCCGGTCGTCGGTACCAGCCGGCCCACGGGGCCGGTGGTGGTGGCGGTGGGAGCTGGCGCCGCCGGCCCGCCGGCCGATGCGCCGGATGTCGCCGCCACTCCTTCGGGGGCCGGTTGACCGGGCGCCAGGGCCCAGACGCCGGTCACGACGAGGAGCAAAAGCAGCCCGGCGGTCCCGGCCAACCGCCGGCGGCGCCGGTCACGGGTCGCCGCCGCCGATGTCGGACGGACGGGATGCGCCGCCGCACGCGGCACCGCCCCGCTGCTGCCTGCAGCGGGCCCGTCACCCACCTCTGCGGTGGATTCGTCCCCCGACCCTGCGATCGACCCGTCCCCCGACGCTGCGCCCGGCCCGGAAGCCGCCCCGTCGTCCGCCGGGCCGGCGGGCTCCGGTGACGCCGACGACGCTGGCGCCGGATCGGCAGACGGCTCGACCTCGGCCGGGCCGCCGGTCGCCTCGTCGCGGGGCACATCAGGTCGGCCGTCAGTCGCACCGTCGCGGGCCACCTCGGCTCGGGCGTCGGTCGCGTCGACCGAGCCGCCGGCCGCATCGTCGCCGGGCCCGTCGGCCCGGCCGTCGGTCGCCTCGACCTCGACCTCGACCTCGACCTCGACCTCGACCTCGACCTCGACCTCGACCTCGACCTCGACCTCGACCTCGACCTCGACCTCGACCTCGACCAGTCTTGCCCACACCGTGTCGGCGGCGACGAGGAACACCGGTGCCGTGTACGCGGACAGCAACACCGCCGGGTTGAGTTGCTCGCTCCGGAGCACCCCGCACACGGTGCAGCCGTCGACATGGCGGGAGACCCGCTTGCGCAGGGTCGGGGTGAGCCGGCCCTGCCACCCGTCCAGTACGTCGGCCAACTCCGGGCAGTCACGCCCCCCGCTGCGCGCGACGAGCAGCGCGCCGAGTGCCCGTTCGAGCTGAGATCGTGCCCGGGACAGCCGGGCGTGCGCGTGGTTGACGGGTACCCCGAGTGCCGCACCGATCTCGACGGCGGACAGGTCGTGACGGATCGCCAGGTGGACCACCTCGCGGTCGCCGGGGTTGAGGGCGGCGGCCGCGGTGTGTACGAGGTCGCGTACCTGCTCGGCGTTGACGCCGGTGCCCGGGTCAAGGGTGTCGGCCACCGGCTCGCCCGCCTCCTCCAGCGGTGAGGAGCGGGACCGCTCCCGCAACTGCCGGAGGCATTCGGTGCGGACGATCGCGTACAGCCAGGGGCGCAGCCGGTCGGGGTCGCGGAGTTGCCCGATGCGTTGGCTGGCTTTGAGGAACGCGTCGTGGACAACGTCGGAGGCGGTTTCCGGCTCACGCACCATCACCCGGGCGTACGTGTAGAGCCGGTCGGCGTACCGCCGGTACATGCCTTCCAGGCCGGCCCGGTCGCCTCGGCTCATCGCCTCGACGAGCGTCCTGTCGTCCGGTATGGCCGTGTCCATCCTGTCCCCCACTGCTCGTCAACGGGTCCAGTAGAACGAAGAAAAAGTTTTCCGGGGTCTTTCTGTTGGCATGCCGACCCGCCCGCGCTCCTACCGGTGTCACCGCACCACCGACACCGAGGAGACACTCATGACTTTGACCCGTTCCACCCGCCGACCGGTCACCGGCCCGCGCCGGTTCCTGGTCACCGCCGCGGTGGCGGTACTCGCCAGCGGGCTCATCACAGGCACCGGGGTGGACGCCGCCGCGGCACCGGCTCCCGACGGCCCGGCCGCCACGACCACCACCCGTGCGGAACCACTGGCATTCCGGGTCGACCAGGGATTGTCCGCACCACGGCTCTCGATCGACCCGGTCGGCCGGCTCGGCACCGACCGGGAGATCGGGATGGTCGCCGGACCGGACGGTTCCCCGGCGGGCGTGGTGCTCGACGAGGTGATGGTGCGGGTGGCCGACCAGGCCGAACTGGACGCCTTCCTCACCCGCTGGGGTGGCCAGGTGCTCGACTCGTTCGCGCCGGACGGGCAGGGGCAGGACCATCTGGTACGGGTGGACGCCGATCGTGCCGACCCGGCGGGACTGGTCGGCGACCTGCTCGCCGCCGAGCCGCGTCAGGCCGGGACGTACCGGGTTGGCGACGAGCGGGCGCTGCGGCTGCTCGCCCTGGCCGCGGCCGAGTGGCGGGCGGGCACCGAGTTGGTTCTCGACTGGCTGGTGGAGCCGTCCGGGATCGTCGACGGCGAGGTGTTCGAGGCTCCCGGCATCGGGAAGAACGTCTTCGACTGGTCGTTCATGCGTGCCGGCGGTGCGATGGACACCGGGGTCGCGCCGGCCTGGCAACTGCTCGAGTCCAAGGGCAAGCTAGCCAAGCAGGTGAAGTACCTGGTGCTCGACGGTGGGTTCCAGTCGAACGCGGACTTCCCGAGCAAGGTGTCCCTGCACAAGGCGGAGTGGGGCGCGACCAACACCAACGACTGCACGAACGGCACACCCTGCCCGTGGCACGGCACCGAGGTGACGCTCGCCGGAATGGGCCGGGTCGACAACGACTACGGCACCGCCGGACCGGCCGGGCCGGTGGTCGAGGAGCTGGTCGCCGTCCGCAACGGCATCGACTACTGGACGGTCCTGCGCCGGTTGGAGAAGGCCGCCGAGGCCACCCACCCGGACGTGGTCAACCTCAGCTTCACCCGCGATGTGCACCTCGGCAAGGCGTGGGCCCGTACCTGGACCGACCGGCGGATGGAGCACGTCCGGGACACCGGGGCGCTGATCGTCGCCGCCGCCGGTAACAACGGTACGAACATCGACGCCGACACGCTCTTCGTGCCGTGCGAGAGCACCCATGTCCTCTGTGTGGGCGGTATGAACTCGGACGCGACGGTGTCGGGCGGATCGAATTTCGGCACCAGTGACCTCACCACCTCGGTGGAGATCTACGGCCCGATGTGCGTCCAGGGCCTCGTCGATCCGGGCAAGCCGGCCATCAATGCGACGAAGTCCACCTGCGGCACCAGCGTCGCGGCGCCGTTCGTGGGTGGTGTCGCCGCCCTGGTGATGGCGGCCGACCCGGGCCTGACCGCCGCGGAGGTGCGCGACATTCTCAACAGCACCGCCCACGTCGGCGGGCTCGGTGCGAAGGTGACCGGGAGCCAGCGCCGGATCGACGCCCTGGCCGCTGTCGCGAAGGCGCTGGATGTCACGGTCGGTAAGCCCTCGGTGAGCATCAGCACGCCGAAGACCAAGCAGCAGTTCGGCGTGAACCAGACGGTGGACCTGTGGGGTACGGCCACCGACTTCCTCGGCAAGGAGATCCCGCTCACCTGGACCAGCAGCATCGACGGTGAGCTGGGCGACGACTCGATCACGGTCGTGCCGTCGCTGTCGGCGGGTACCCACGTCATCACGGCGAGCGCCACCGACAGCCTGGGGCGTACCGGGTCGGCGGCGGTCACCATCACGGTGGTGGACAGCCCCACGACGGTGGCCATCATCTCGCCGCCAGCGGGGCTGACGCTCGCCGCTGGTCAGTCGGTCAGCCTGGTCGGCACCTCCGTCGACCCCGACGCCTTCGGGCCGGTCCCCGACGGGGAGGCGTCCTGGACGGTCCGCCGGGGCAACACGGTGGTGCTCCAGAAAACCGGACACCAGAATCTGCTGCCGGCGGGCACGGTCACTCCGGGGGCCTACACCGTGACGTTCACGGCGGGCGGCGCCAGCGCGCAGCGTGCCTTCACGGTCACGGCCGTGCCGGCCGGGCTGTCCCGGCCGACCGCCACGGTCGTCCAGCCGGCCTCGGCGCTGAAGCTGACCACGATCGACGGCGGGCCGAAGTCGGTCGCCCTCGTCGGAGCCGGTACGGACGCCGAGGACGGTGCGGTCGCCGGGACCCGCTACCGGTGGACCGCGTACGGCGACGGCGGTGCCAAGAAGGTGCTGTGCCAGGGCAGTGCGGTGCCCACCGGCGCCCCGCTCGACGACAAGGTCGTGCCGAAGAGCTGCGCGGGCCTCACCGCGGAGCTGGGCCTGCTGAACAGCGGGAGCAGCACCACCACGTGGTCGGTGTGGCTGGAGGTCTTCGACTCGACCGGGCTGGTCGGCGTGGATTCCGTACCGGTCGAGATCCAACAGGTCACGCCCTGACCGCAGGGCCGTTCACCCGCGAACACCAACAACCAGTCAGTTCCAGGAATCTACGAACCGAGGAGAGAACCATGCGAGAAGGATCGAACCGCAGCCGGTGGGCACGTCGGATGGTCGTCGTGGGCGCGACCGCGCTGAGCGCCGTCACGCTCGGGCAGGTGGCCCTCGTCGGGCCGGTGGCCGCAGTCCCGGGCCTGGTGGTCAGGACAACCTTCGGGCCGAGCAACAGCGTCGCCAAGACGCAGAACGCGGTCTGCCCGGCGGGCACCAGTGTCATCGGCGGCGGCGGCGCGATCACCGGATCGGGCCTCGGCCAGGTCGGCATGGACATCATGCTGCCGCTGGTCGACGCCAACCTCTACTCGGTGACCGGCCGCGAGGACGCGAACGGCGTCCCCGGTAACTGGGCGGTCACCGCCAGCGCGCTCTGCGCCCCGACGCCCAAGGGCCTTCAGGTGGTCACCGGGCACTCCGTGATCGACTCCGTCAACCCGAAGTTCCGGGAGTTGTCCTGCCCGGCGGGCAAGCGCGCGATCGGTGGCGGTGGCGCGGCCCTCGCGCTCGGCTCCGGGGCGAGCGACGTACTCCTGGAGGACGTGCGCATCAACCAGACCAGCGTTACGGTGGCGGGCGTCGAGGCCGGCAACAACTTCGCCGGCAACTGGTCGCTGGACGTCGCCGTCTTCTGCGCCGACCCGTTGGCCGGTGAGCAGCGCATGATCGTCGACAGCGTCCTCAGCTCGGCCGTCAGCCGGTCGGTCACCGCCACCTGCCCGGCGGGCAAGCAGGTGCACGGGGTCGGCGGTGAGATCGTCGGCGGCGAGGGCCAGGTACGCCTGACCGAGATGCGGCCCACCTCGTCGACGACGGTGACCGTACGCGCCGTCGAGGACGAGAACGGCTTCAGCGGCAACTGGAAGGTACGCGCGTACGCCGTCTGCGCGAGCTGACCGTTCATCCGTACACGTGGTCCCGCGCCGGCTCGTCGGCGCGGGACCACGGCTGCTCCTCCACCCGGACGCAACGGCGCGGGCGACCCGCCGACCACCTCGGCATCCGCGCGACGGCTCAGGTTTGATCCGGCTTCCTGACGATGCGCTTGACCATGCGGAGCACCACCCAGCCGGATCGTTCGTGCACGGTCCGGACGGCGTCGGCCAGGGCGGTGATGATGGGCAGGCCGCGTCCTCCCTCGGCGCTCGCGTCGGGAAGGTCGGCGTGCAGTTGGGCATCGTCGAAGCTGCCGTCGCTGTTGCCGACGTCGATGACGCACTCATCGTGCCCGACGGAGATGTGCACCTCGATGTTGCCGGGCTGACGGGCGTGCGAGACGGCGTTGGTGCACGCCTCGCTGACCATGAGGCTGAGGTCGGCGCGGGACTGTCCGGTCACGCCGAGCCTGCTCAGCAGAAGGTCGGTGAGGCTACGGGCGTGCGAGGCGGCGTGGATGTCGCCGGAGAGCGTCAGCGCCATGGTCGCCGCCATCTTCCTCGCCGTCCCTTCCAGTCGGTGAAAGCCGGTGGTGATCACCGTGCCCCGAGACGCTGATCCGGCCCCTGGTCATGTTGGTACCCGGCTCGGTGACCAGGGAAACCGACCGGCTGAGTCCGCCTGTGGTTGGCCCGTGTCTCGGATGACGCCCGCGCTTTCGGTCGCAGGTTGCGCATAGGATCTGACGCGCGTCCATGGTGGACACGGGGCAGGCGACAGTTGGGGGAATCGGTGCGGTGGATGGTCGGGTTCACGGCGCTTGCGCTGGTTGTCCTTGTCGCCTCGGGTTGTGGCGGGGAGTCGGCGAGTAACAGGGAGGCATCGGACATCTCGGCACAGATCTGCACCGAGTTCACCGCGACCAACGATCGCCACCTTGCCAACGAGACGCCCGAGGGGAAGGCGTACTCCGACGCGATGGAGGCGGCCTACGTCGGTGACCGCGTCGCGTACGCCGATCTGCCCCGGCTGCGACGTCTTCACTTCGAGAGCTGGCACCGGGAGATCACGCTCCTGGCGGAGCAGGCAGAGGGTGGTGGGGTCCGCCAGGCGATCGAGGCGTACGCCGACTCGCTGCAGAGCCTGGCCGCGCAGGAGGGCACGAGCGGGGGCGCGAACGCGCTTGTCGACACCAAGGTCGCGGTGGACAAGGCCTGCGGCAGGGGCTGACCAGCACTTCGTGCCCGGATCGACCCGGAGCAATTCGCTGCTGCTCGGGCGCCTCACTGCGGGTACTCTTGCCGGTCCCACCCGAGTCCCTTCTTCAAGGCGACGGAGGAATCATGCCCTCTCCGCAAAAGTTGATCAGTTCACTCGGTCGGCGGGTGAGGGCATTTGAAGGCGGTGAGCGGACCGCGGTTCTCGGTGCCGAAGTCGTGGACGAGATGGACGCTCTGCAAAGCGCCGTCTCGGGGGCGGATGGCGGCCTGCCGATGGACGCGGCACAGGTGATCGCGCTCGTCTGCCACTACCGTTCCCTGGCGCTGCCCCCGGGCCAGGGAACGGCCGAGCATGAGCTGGCGATGAGCATCTTCGCGCAACTGTTCGACATTCACCCGTCCCTGGTGCCGATCGGGCTGCGGCCGCAGCTCGTACTGGGCGACCTTTCGAAGTACATGAGCATGGCGACCACCCTGCTGCAGCGGGGCATGCGGAGTGAGGTGAGACCGGAGGTGGACGGCGCGGTCGCCCTCTTCGAGGCGATGGTCGCGGCATTGCCGGAAGGCGAGCCGATCCATGCCCTCTGCCTCAACTACCTCGGCGTCGCGTTGCGCACTCTGGCCGAGATGACCGGTGACCGCGATGCCCTCGACCGTTCGATCGACGTCGGACGGGACGCGCTGGACGTACCTGCCGAGGCACTGTCGTCGGCGATGTTCAACCTCAGCGTGAGCCTGCGTACCAGACACGACTGGACCGGGCGGTTCCAGGACTGCGGCGAGGCCATCCTGCTCGCGGAGGGTGCGATCAGGGAACGACGGGACGACAGCGACCTGTCCCGGCTCCTCTCCAACCACAGCGCCCTACTCTGTGCCCGGTTCGAGAAGGAACACTCGGCCCGGGACCTGACGAAGGCCGTCGACCTCGGCGAGCAAGCGGTGGCCGCCGTCAACCCCGGTGATGTTTCGCGGCATGTCGTCTTCTCCAACCTCGGATACGTCCTCTGGACGCGGTTCAGTCACGAGGGCCGGGTCGCAGACCTGGAGAGGGCGATCAGCCTGGGCGACGACGCGCTGGCCGCCGAGCCTCTCGGCAACTCGTCGCGGGCGATGTACTCATCCCATCTGGGCAACCGCCTGCGCACCCGGTTCGAGATCCGGGGCACGCCCGACGACCTCCACGGGGCGGTCACGCTGGGTCGTGCCGCGGTCGAAGGTGTGGGTCCGGAACATTCCCGGCGCCCCATGTACCTGTCGAATCTGAGCCTCGCGTTGCGCGAACGCTTCGACCGCCACGGCGCGAGAGAGGACATCGACGACGCGGTCCGGACGGCTGCGCGAGCGGTGGCTCTGACCGCCGCCGACAGCCCCGACATGGGCAGACGGCTCAGCAACCTCGCGCTCGCGCATCGTGCCCGGGCCGATCTCCACGCGGAGAATCGCGGGGCGGCGTTCGGTACCGTCGACGGCCCCGCAGAGTCCGACGACCTGAGCGCGGCGCTGACGGCCGCACGTCGGGCGGTGTCCTCGTCAGCAGGCCCGGAGTTGGGCAGGCACGGTGCGAACCTGGCCAACATCGCTCTGGTCAGGTTCGGCCGAACCGGGAGCGACGTCGACCTCGAAACCGCCGTGGAGGGCGGGCGGACCGCCCTCGGCGCAACCCCCGAAGACCACCCTGATCACGGGAACCACCAGTCCGATCTCGGCGTGATCCTGCGGACCCGTTTCGATCGCCACGGTGACGACGAGGATCTCCGCGAGGCTCTGCGGCTCGGCCTGGCGGCTGTCGGCACCACCACCGGGGACCACCCCGACCACGCAGTCCACCAGGCCAATCTCGCGCAGACGAAATGGGTCGGCTTCGGCCGTACCCGGAATCGGTCGGATTTCGTGGACGCGGTCGGTGCCTGGTCCGCCGCCGCCGACTCACCCAACGCGGACTCGCTGGTCAAACTCTCGGCCGCCCGCCAGTGGGCGCGGGCGGTGGCCCAGGTCGACGGGGTTGCGGCCGCCCTCGACGCCTACACGAAGGCGATCGCGATCCTTCCGTTGCTCGCGTGGCCGGGCCTCGGGCGGCGCGACCAGCTGAAGATGGTGCGGGCACACGGCTCGGCCCTCGGCCGGGAGGCGTGTGCGAGTGCCATCGCGGCGGGTCGCCTGGACGAGGCGGTCACCCTGCTCGAAGCGGGACGCGGCATCTACTGGTCGCGGCTGCTCGAGCTGCGAGGTGACCTCGACGAACTCCGGGCCGCCGCACCCGACCTCGCCGACGAACTCATCGAGTGCCGTGCGGTCCTCGACCGTCCCGCGGCCGCCGAGCGTACGGAATCCCCGCCGGCGGGCAGCGAGTCAACGGCCCGGAGCCGGGACCGCGACGAGCGGATGCGGGCCGCTCTGCGCTTCGAAGACCTGACCTCGCGGGTACGGGGCCTGGCTTCGCTTCCCGGGGCGAGCACCTTCCTGCGTCGACCAACGCTCGCGTCCCTACTGCCGCCCGGCGCGACCGACCGAATAGTGATCGTGAACGTCTGCGAGTGGCGCTGTGACGCGCTGGTTGTCTCCCGACATGGCGTCGAGCTGGTCGCGCTCGCGTCATTGACCTCGGCGGAGGTCACCCGGTCGGCCGACGACTACCTCACCGCGCTGCAACGGTACGCGGCGGACCGCGACCAGCAGGCGCTGGATGCCGCGATCACCGGGACCCTGGCCTGGCTCTGGGACACGATCGCAAAGCCGGTGTTGGATGCCTGCGTCGGCGACCCGCCCGTGCCAACGGTGGAACGTGGCAGGGGAACCGGCGATACCTCGTCCGATGTCGGACTGCCCCGGGTGTGGTGGTCCCCCACCGGCGCGCTCACCCTGTTGCCGTTACACGCCGCAGGCCACCACCGCAGTGGCGACGACAGCGTGCTGGACCGGGTCGTCTCCTCCTATGCGCCCACCCTGCGGGCGTCGCACCGTACGCCACGGGCGAGGGGTGCCGACCGCCAGCTACTGGCGGTCTCGCTTCCCCGCACCCCGGGCCGCGGGGAGTTGTCGAGTGCCGAGACCGAGGCGGACTTCCTGCGTGACCTGTTCGACGCCGACGACCTCACCGTCCTCTCGGGCGGGGCAGCGACGCGGGCGGCGATCCTGGCCGGTCTAGAGGAGCATCGGTGGTTCCACGCCAGTTGCCACGGCACCCAGGATCTGCGCGAACCGCTGGCCGGCGGGCTGGTGCCGTACGACTGGCAGGAGAACGGTCGGGTGTCGGTCCCGGACATGAGTACGGGAGGTCACGCCGGGGATCTTGCCTTTCTTGCCGCCTGCAAGACGGCCACCGGCGGTGTCGGCCACCTGGACGAGGCGATCACACTGGCGTCGGCCATGCACCACAACGGGTGGCGTCATGTCATCGGGGCCCTCTGGTCGGTCGGTGATGCCGCTTCCGGCGAACTGACCCGTCGTTTCTATCCCTCGCTGGGCGACGGCAACGCCGACGATGCGCCCCGGGCGCTGCACCGGGCGGTTCGCTCCATGCGCGACGACGCGCCCGGGTATCCCAGCAGCTGGATGCCGTTCATCCACGTGGGCGGGTAGGGCCCCTGCTCCGGCGGGGCGCCTCGTCATGACCGGGCGCGCCGGCCGATCCGGCGGCCTGGTCTACATCGTGCCGATGAGCATCTGGCACACCACGATGCCCAGCCCCAGCAGGGCGATCGTCTGCCCGACGAGTCCCCGCCTGATCCATCCCGCCTTCGACGCGTTGCTGCGCCGCAGACTCGAGATGATCTCGATCTGCATCTGTGCCACGTAGTTGCGGGCGTCGGTCTCCTCGTCGGTCGCCCATCGGTCCTTCACCGCGGCGCCGAGACTGCCGACGCTCGGCGCGTGGTAGGTGTGGTTCCAACTCGCGATGATGCCGGAGGCGGCGACGAGCGCCAGCGCGGCGATCGCGACGATCAGGGTGGGCAGCGCCGAGTTCGGAAAGGTCAGGTTGGTGCCGACCCGGAAGAACGCGACAACCGCGGCGAGCAGCGCGACCAGGCTCGACGAGGTGGTGACGAGCGCCGCTCCCCGGTTGTCGAGGTGGACCCGCCGGTCACGCTCGCACTTGAGCTCGCTCTCCACGAACGCGGCGTACGCCTTGCCCTGATCACTCATCGCGTTCCCGGGTCATCACCCACCACCTGTCGTCGGGCGCGGGCTTCCGCTCGTCCTCCTTCTCCGACTTGGTGGTCTTGGTGGCCTTGGCGGGAGTCTTCTCGGCGTCGGACTTTTCCTGTGCGTCGTCACGTGGCATCCGGAACCCCGATGAGAGGAGGCGACGCTGCGCGTCGGGTGTGGTTCCAGTATGGCCGCCGTCTGCCAGGAGACTCAGGCGGCGGAACGACGGACCACCGCCGCGCCGAACCCTCGGGCGGGAACGTGGACGAGCCCGCCCGAGACGCGGAAGCAGTACTCCAGGCACAAGGCGCCGATACAACGCGTTCTTCACCCTTTCGGGGAAGCCGCACTGAGGGGCTCATAACCCGCTATAGCCTCTAAACGGGAAAAACCTTCCTATTCACGTTTCGAGCGTTAGAGGGATGACTCATGCTCCGAAAGCGGATTCTTGCTGCGGTCGTACTCAGCGCGCTGGCCGGTGGTCTCGCCGCTTCCGCGCCCGCGTACTCCGCCCGCGACGACGGCCCGGCCTGGGACGGCTCGCACTGGGACGGCGCCGGCCACCACGGGAAAGACGGCGAGGACGGCGCGGTCTTCGTCCAGACGAACAAGCCCCTCGGCAACACGATCCAGGTGTACGACCGTGGGGACGACGGCGTGCTCACCATGGCCGGCGAGTACCAGACCGGTGGCCTCGGTGGCGCCACCATCGGCCCGCCGGTCGACGCACTCGCCTCGCAGGGATCGCTGATCTACGCCGACGGCCTGCTGTTCGCCGTGAACGCCGGCAGCAACACCGTCAGCGTCTTCCGTGTCGACGGCGACAAACTCGAACTTCTCGACGTGACCTGGTCGGGTGGCCTCCTGCCGGTCAGCATCGCCGTACACGAGGACCTGGTCTACGTCCTCAACGCCGCCGGCGCCGGCGCCGTCCAGGGGTTCCGGGTGGAGAACGACAAGCTTCACCGCATCGAGGACTCGAGCCGGTCGCTGGACCTGGTCAACGCCAACCCGCCCGCGTTCGCCACCGCGCCCGCCCAGGTCGGCGTCGACCCCGAGGGCCGGTTCGTGCTCGTCACCACCAAGGGCAACAACACGATCGAGGCCTACCGGATCGGGGACAAGGGCAGCCTGTCGAAGGAACCCACCAGCAACCCCGACCCCGGCACACCCTTCGGGTTCACCTTCGACGACGAAGGCAAACTCCTCGTTGCCGAGTCGGGCACCAACGCGGTCACCCGCTACCAGGTCAGCGGTGACGGTACGGTCACGCCGAACGGCCCGTCGGTCCCGAACGGGCAGACCGCCACCTGCTGGATCCAGCAGGTCGGCGAGTACTTCTACGCCGCCAACGCCGGCAGTTCCACCATCAGCTCCTACACCGTCGACGACGAAGGCAACCTCATCCTGGTCGCCGCGATCGCCGTCGACACCGGGGGCGGCTCGATCGACATGACCACCGCGGACGGGATCCTCTACGTCCAGAACGCGGCCGCCGGCAACGTCCAGGGCTACAGGGTCAACGACGACGGATCCCTCACCCTGATCACCACCGTCGACGGACTACCCCAGTTCGCCAACGGCACCGGCATGGAGGGCATCGCCGCCTCCTGACCCACGCACCGAACACCGCGGGCCCCGGTCCACGACCGGGGCCCGCGACGGCCGCCCGAATCGTCCGACAGCACTCGGGACCCCGGGTGGTCGGCGTCGAATTCCAGCCCCTTGGCAGCGCCTCGATCAGGACGGGTCGCCCAGGGCGTGGCAGACGTTGTCCTGCCGACCGATCGCGATCGCCATCCGACGGGTGCCATCCGGGTCGAAGGTGATGGTGTGCAGGCCGTCGAGGATGTAGTAGCCACGCGGGTAGTGGTCCCCGGGCCGGAACCCGAAGCCGGCCGGGCCGAGGATGGTGTAGCGGATCCAGCTTCCGTCCGGCCGGTACTCGGCCGCCCCGGAACCGCCCGCGTCCCGGCGTACCGACTGTCCGGTGTCGACGTTGACGAAGTCGACGAGGAGCGGGCCGGTGAACTCCTCCCGCCGTACGGCGCCTTTCGGGTAGCGGGCGGCGACCCGGACCCGTACGTCCTGGGCGACCACCCGGACACCGAGCGGGAAGGAGCAGTAGCGGCCCGGCTCGCTGGTCCACTCCTCCTGAATCCAGGTGCGCCACGGCTCCGGGTGGTAGCCACCGGCACCGGCAGAAGCAGGCACCCCGGGCGCCACCACCGCGGCAACGGCGAGGAACCCGACCAGAAGCCGCTTGACCGTACGCGAACCCATGACATCCCCTAACCGGTACTCGGCGACTAACCGGTGTGGAGAGGATTACTGGTTAACGGCGGGGAGTCAAGGCATACTGAGCCCGTGCACTGGATCGAGGTCGAGGGCTACCGGTTGCCCGCCCTGCTCGCCGGGCATCCGGCGCTGGAACTCTGCAACACCTGGGCCGGCTGGGACGAGCCCACGGACCCACGACGGGAGTGGCTGCACGACTTCGACCACCTCGCGGTCTGGGCCGGGCACGCCGGACTGCTCGACCCGACGGTGGTGCCCCGACTGCGCGCGGTCGCCCGGGAACAGCACGTCGCGGCACACGAGGTGCTGACCGAGGTCCGGTCGCTGCGCACCGCGCTGCACGACGTACTGCTCGATCCGGCCGACGGCGCGGCGTTCGACGTGGTCGCCGCCCAGGCCCAGCGGGCGGCCGGGGCCGCCGTACTCGAGGCCGACCCGGACGGGGTGGCCCGGTGGGCACCGCCGCCCGGCATCGGCCCCGCGCTCCCCCTGCTCGCCTGTGCCACCGCCGCCGCCGACCTGTTGACGTCACCGGCCCGCACCCAGGTCCGCGCCTGCCCCGGCGAAGAATGCGGCTGGCTGTTCGTGGACCCCCGCGGGCGACGGCGATGGTGCACGATGGCCGTCTGCGGCAACCGCGCCAAGGTACGCACCTACGCCAGCCGCCGCTAGGTTCCACGCGGCCGAGCGCGCGGCCCGGTCCGTCAGGCGGGCGCGGATGGGGCCGGACGGCTGAGACGTCGGTAGGCGAGGACGACGAGAACCAGCACGACGTTGACCGCGCTCGCCACGACGAGGGGCGGCGCGACGAGCAGACCGGGTGCCATGGCCGCCACCGCGAGCAGCGCGGCGAACGCGCGCCACGGTCGGCGGGCGTTGAACACCAGGGTGAGCAGAATCCGCCCGATGAGGTGCAGCGCCACCCCGCCGACGATGACAACCGACCACGCCGTACGGGTCTCGCCGAGTGGTTGCCGGATGAGTAGTGCGTTGCCGACCGCTATGACGACCACTCCCGCGATCATGATCCCCTGGGAGTAGGAGGCGGCAATGGCGGCCCGTGGGGCGTTGGTGTCGACCACGGTCTCGAGATTCCGCCCGAGCGGAAGGACATAGATCCACAACAGCAGAACAGCGCCCGCGAAGGCGATCGCGAAGGCCAACGTACGCACGTAGTCGAAGCCCGAGGCGCTGTAGCTCAGGCCGCTCACGAGGATCGGGACGCCCAGGGCGACGATGTAGATCTGGCGGTAGCGCTCGGCGATGTGCTCGCCGACCACCCGCAGATGCTTCTCCGGTATGCGGCTGAGTCTGGGTACCGGCCAGCCGAACCAGGCACTGGCGCCGTCCAGGGTGACGGCGACCGTCCACAGGACCAATCGGGGCCCGGCGGGCAGGAAGGCGCCCACCAGCCACGGCACGGCCGAGACGCTGAACCAGATGAGGACCCGGCCCGAACGTTTCTGGAGCGGGTTGCCCCGCAGGACGGGAAGGATCGTCAGGCCTCGGCCGACGTTGATCGCGACGTACGCACCGGCGAACAGGAGACCGTTCTCGGCGAAGGCACGGGGGACGGCAACCGCCATGAGCAGTCCGGCGAACATCACACCGATGATGAGGCGTTGCAGGTAGGGCTCGTCCGGGTTGAACCAGTCGGTGGACCAGGCGGTCGCGACCCAGATCCACCAGATCGCGGCGAAGAGGACCGTGGTCTGCGCGGCATTGGTCAGGCTGAGGTCGTCCAGCAGTCGCCGCGTTATCTGGATCAGGGCGAAGATCAGGGCCAGATCGAAGAAGAGTTCGTGGAAGGAAGCCATCCGGGGGCGGCCACGCCTGTGGAGAAGCCGTTCCTGCAAACTGCCCAGGCGACGTCGTGCGGGTTCCCCGATCCGGGCGCTGAGGACAACGCCGAGCAGCACCGCGTTGACCGCGGCTGCCGCACCCAGTAACGGCAGGGTGACCAGGATCGGTGACATGGCCGCCAGGATCAGCATTCCGGCCGGCGCCCGCCAGACAGGGCGTTGGAACACCACCGAGACGAGCATTGTCCGTCCGGCGAGGTACAGAAACGGCCCGGCTATGAGGGCGGCCGACCACTCGTCCGGGGTGTTTCCCAGCGGCTGTCTGATCAGCACGTCGTCGGCCATCGCGGTGACGACGATTCCGGCGATCATCAGCCCGTGCGCGAAGGAACAGAGCACCGAGACATAGGGCGGGCGCCGGTTGAGCACCTCCGCGAGGTCGAGTCCGCGCGGCACGAGATAGCTCCACAGCATCAGCGCCGCGTTCACGAAGGCAAGGGCGAAGGCCACCGTACGGACGCCGTCGGGTCGCTGTTGGGCGAGGGTCGTGCCGCCGGCGAGGATGAGTTCCCCGAGCCCGACGATGAAGACCTGCCGGTGGCGCTCGGCGATGTGGTCACCAAGTATCCTCAGGTGCGCGCCGGGGACCCGATCCAGGCCCGGCACCGGCCAGCCGAGCACCACACCCACGTAGTCCACGATCACCGCCGCCGACCACAGAATCAGTCGCGGTGTGGTGGGCAGCAGTGCTCCCGTCACCCAGAGGATCCCGCCCGCACCGAACCAGATGGCGGCCCGTACCGAGCGGATCTGCAGCGGATGGTTGTGCAGGGCCCGGATGATCGCCAGGTGCCGGCCGAGGAGGATCACCACGTACGCACCGGCGAAGACGATGCCGTGGTCGCCGAAGGCCCCGGGGACGGCGGCGGCCACCACCAGCCCGGCGAACATCACCGTTGTGATGATCCACTGCACGTACGGCTCGCCCGGGTCGAACCAGTCCGCCGTCCGGACCGCCGCCACCCAGATCCACCAGACCGCCGCCACGAGGATCAGCGTCCGTACGCTGTTCTCCCAGCCGAATCCGTGCAGCAGTCGCTGCGAGAGCTGCATGAGCGCGAAGATGATGGCCAGATCGAAGAAGAGTTCGAGGAAGGAGACCTCTCGCGGCCCTGGTTTTCGAATGAGCCGCTCTACCCCTGTCTCCACCACAGCTCATCCGTCTCGCCGGTCCTTCCATATTCGTACCATGTGGAAAGACCGGCGCGGACCGTTACCAATCGATGGGCAGACACGGGAACTCAGCGCGAAGGATATTCACCATTTCCCGCCGGAGCCCCCGATGCCCGCGCTACTTCCAGTCATCGCTGTCGGGAAGCAGGATCATGTTGTGGGCCGTAAGCGCCTCCGCGAGTGCGGAGAACTTCTCCTCGGTCCAGTGCGGCGGCAGCTTGCCCGAGGGGTCCGGGTCCTCCCCGTACTTCAGGAAGAACTCCTCCGCACCGGCCGGGGTGTAGAAAACCAGCAGCTTGGACGGCCCCGTACTCAGGTTCTTGAAACCGTGACGCGTGCCGCGCGGGATGTAGACGAAGTCACCGGGCCCGGCGTCGATGGTCTGATTGCCGTTGATGAACCTGAACTCGCCCGACACAACCAGGAAAGCCTCGTCTTCGGCGCCGTGGGCATGGGGAAGGTTACCGAATCCGGGCGAGACCTCACCCTCCATCAAGCTGAGCCTACCGTCGGTCTCCTTCCCACTGACCTTGACGCTGAACGTCTCGTGTCCACCGTTGACCAGTTTGGTTGTTCCCTCGGAGCTGCGTACGACAAAACCGTTGGCGGCGGTCCAGATCGGGTCACTCTTGTCCGGGAGTGGAAGATCCAGGTTCATGACATTGCCTGCCTTCTCTATGGGGCGGTTTTGTTACTTCCTCTGCGGTGCTGAACTCGACCCTTCCGACGATGTCGCCGGTGGGATCGGAAAGTTGCGGTTGAACACGTTGTCGGGGTCGTAGGTCGCCTTGATGGCGCGCAGCCGGCCGAGGGTCGGCTCGGGGAATGCGTCCAGCAGCCGTTCCGGACCGGTGTCCGACTCGAAGCTCAGGTACATGCCGTCGAGGTGCTCGTACAGGCCGGCCCAGAGCTTGTCGAGCCGGGACCGCCGTTCCGCGACGGTGGCGGCGAGCACCGAGAAGTTCTGACTCCGGTGCGGATAGGCGGTGGCGTCGCGGGCGACATCGTTGACCGCCCCGCCTACGGAGCGGAACTGCACGATCATCACGTCACCGGAGCGGATCATGGATGCCATGACCTCCGCCGCCTGTGGTGTGATGTGGTGCAGGAGGCCGCTGTGGGTGTCGGCCAATCCCTGACCGCGATGTTGATTTCCCGGCGGTGCGACGATCGCCGGATACGGCACGAGCTGGGCCTGCTGGTCGAGGATCGGCCCGATCTCCAGGAACGGGCTCAGGGCGGGTTGCGCCGCCTCGACGTCGTCTCCCGCGTAGACGAGCGTGACCTGGGCCATCGGCGGACTACCGCGGCGACCGGGGAACAGGGAGAGGAAGCTGGTGATCTCCCGTGGTGCGTCCTCGACGAGCCGACCCCACCGGTGGAGCAGGTCAGCGGTATCGGTCGCGTCGACGACCAGTTGGGCGTAGACGACGTCGCCGACCTCGTACGCCTCGAGTTCGAGGGCTGTGACCACGCCGAAGTTGCCGCCGGCACCGCGGATCGCCCAGAACAGGTCCGGGTGTTGGTGTTCGTCGACGCGGAGCAGGCTGCCGTCCGCGGTGACGATCTCCGCCGCGACGACGTGGTCGATGGTCAGGCCGTACCGGCGCGCCAGGTACCCGATGCCGGCGGTGGTGGCGAGGCCACCGACGCCCACGTCGCCGTAGTCACCCGAGCTCATCGCCAAGCCGTACGGAGCAAGCGCCGAAGCGACGTGTCCCCACCGGGCGCCCGGCTCCAGCCGGACCCGGCGGGCCGCCCGGTCGAGCACCTCCACCCTGTCCATCCCGGACATGTCAACGACGATTCCGCCGTCGTTCGTCGACCGGCCGCTGATGCCGTGCCCCCCGCTGCGTACGGCGAGCGGTACGTCCTGCGTCCGCGCGTAGGCCAGGGCCTCGATCACGTCGCCGGTACCCTCTGGGCGGATCACCAGTGCCGGCGATCCCTGCCGGCTGTAGCTGTGACGGACCCGCTCGTACCCGGGGTCACCGGGTTCGATGGACTTGCCGGCCAGCGAAGCGGGCAGCGCGTCGTAGTCGATGCCGGCCCGACGTTTGGCCAGGACGACCGCCGTACGGACCGGCCCCGTCGCGGTCCCACTCCCCTTGCGCTCCTTGGCGACGGCCTCCCGCAGCGCGGGCGCGACCTCCTCGCCGAACGTCCGGATGATCCGCGGGTCGTCGCGGCCGACGAGGAACGCACTGAATCCCTCCTCGATCACCAGCGGAAGGAGTTGCTCGACCCACTGCTCGGGTGACCCCTGCAGGAAGCCGGGATCGCCCGGGGCGAAGCCCACCTGGAAGAGGTTGAGCAGCCGGCGGATCTGTCGCGGGTCGCGCCCGGCCTCGACAGCCGCGTCGTCGATGATGCGGTTGGCCGTGATCCGGTCAGGGGACTGCAGGTACTCCAGTGTCGGCAGCCAGCCGTCGGCCTTCGATCCGGTCAGGGCGAGCATCCGTGGCTTGTACGCGCCCAGCCAGATGGCGATGTCGTGGGCAGGAGCGGGGCCCCGGCGCATACCCGGCACGGAGTAGTGGTCCCCCCGGAGACGCAGCGGTCCCGGTGTCGAGACGTCCCACGCGCCGCGTAGTACGTCAATGGCCTCGCTCAACGCTTCCACGCTGTGGCCGGCGGTCAGCCGCCGGCCGCCCATCCCCTCGATCGCGTCCCAGAACGCCCCGGCGCCCAACCCGAGTTCGAACCGGCCGCTCGACAGCAGGTCCAGGCTGGCCGCCGCTCGGGCCAGCATCGCCGGCGGGCGCAGCGGCAGGTTCAGCACGTTCGCCGACACATGCAGCCGCTCGGTCCGGGCGGCGACCCAGCTCAGCAGGGTCCAGGTGTCGAGAAAGGCCGGGTTGTACGGGTGGTCCTGGAAGGTGGCCAGGTCCAGTCCGGCCGACTCCGCCAGTTCGGCGAGCGCCACCGCCTCCTCCGGCGCCTGTGCACCGGGCGTGATGAACGCCCCGAAGAGGAGTTCGTGGCCGTAGTCGGGCATCGTGCACCTCCGCACCAATCGTTTGCCTGACATCAAGTCTAGACACAAGATGTTCTGCTCGACAACACATAGAGACCACAACACATCCTGTACGCTCGGACACATGGCCGCCGAGCCGAACCAGGCCGAACCGTCGAACACCCACCAGCGGGGGACGAACCTCGGCTGGTCTCTCGGCATGGTGCTGCGGCGATGGCACGAGCACGTCGAGGAGTCGCTACAGGACCTCCCCCACGGCAGCCGTGGCTACCACATCCTCGGCGTGGTCGTACACGAGGATGTGCCCACGCAGAGCGCCCTCGCGGCCCGCCTCGCGATCGACCGCAGCGTCCTGACGTACGTCATCGACGATCTGGAGAACGCCGCTCTCATCGAACGACAACTCGATCCCCGTGACCGGCGCGCCCGCCGGATCGTCGCGACCGCGAAGGGCCGCAGGGCGCTGGCGGATGCCGAACGTCGTGTGGCGCAGGCCGAGGAAGTTGTCCTCGGCGGGCTCCCCGATGAGCAACGTGACGCGTTTCGCGACGCCGCCGAACGAGCCGCGGACGCCATCCACACCGCGGCACCCGAGACAGACCCGTGCATTGCCGTGGAAGACGCGCTCGGGCAGGAAGGCGTACGGCGCCGTCGGCAGTGAGCCGCCCCCGTTCTTCCCCGACCGCGCAGCGCCGGCCGTCCTGGATCGGAGCCGGAGGAATCCTCACTTGCCCCAAAGTCACCGCCCCCGGGCGCCGACTGGACCATGCTCGGCTGGTGGGCGTGACGGGGCAGCCGACACTGATCCGGCCGATGCTGGCCACCGCCGGTGACCTGCCGGAAGAGGCGGGCTGGGCGTACGAGTTCAAGTGGGACGGGGTGCGCGCCGTCGCGTACGCCGAGCGCGGTGGACGACTGCGGCTGTTCTCCCGCAACGACCGGGACATCACCTCGGCGTACCCGGAGATCGCGGTGCTGCCGTCCCTGCTCGGCGGGCGGACCGGGGTGCTGGACGGCGAGTTGGTCACCCTGGACCGGCACGGTGCGCCGAGCTTCTCGGCACTGCAGCGCCGGATGCACGTACAGGCGCCGAGCGCATCCCTGATCGCGTCGGCTCCGGTCCGGTACGTGGTCTTCGACCTGCTGCGGCTGGGCCGGACCCGGCTGGTGGACCAGTCGTGGTCACGGCGCCGGGCCGCGTTGGAGGAACTCGGCCTGGACGATCAGCGGGTCACGGTCCCCCCGGTGTTCGACGGCGACCCGGACCCGGTGATGGCGACGGCGCGGGAGCGCGGGCTCGAAGGGGTCGTCTCGAAACGGGTCGACTCCGCGTACCAGCCCGGCAGGCGGTCGCCGGCCTGGCGCAAGACCGCACTGATCCAGACGACCGAGGTGGTCGTCGCCGGGTACAAACCGGGTGCCGGACGACGTGCCGGCCTCGTCGGCTCACTGCTGCTCGGGATCAACGAGCCCACCGGTCTGGTCTACGTCGGCGGTGTCGGTACGGGTTTCACCGATGCGATGTTGGAGGACCTCGGCAAGCGTCTACGACCGCTGGAGCGGGACCGGGCGCCGTTCGCCGCGCCGGTGCCGTCGGCGGACGCGAAGAACGCCCGCTGGATCGAGCCGAGCCTGGTCGGTGAGGTGGTCTACCGGACCGTCACCCCGGACGGGCGGCTCCGGCACGCGTCCTGGCGAGGGCTACGGCCCGATCGGGAACCGGACGAGGTCAGACGGCCACGGACCGACACCTGAGCCGAGACGGATGCGGCAGAGTGATGGCCCGTGGTCATTCGGGGCGCTGTGCGACGAAGACCATCTCGCGGCCCGGCCGGTCCGGTGCCTGTCGTACCTCGCCGACGAGGAAGCCGGCAGCGGTCAGGGATGCGGTCACCTGGTCGCGGTGACGGAACCGCAGGGTGGAGTCCGAGGTCAGCGTCGCGCCGTCGGAGGTGAAGACGAAGGTCCAGCGGAACGAGACCAGGTCGCCGCTGACGTCGACCACGTCGACCCACGTCTCGACCGCGCCGACACCCGCGATGATCGTCTCCTGGTGCGACCGATCGCGGTTCCACTCCAACCACGCCTTCGCGGTCGGGTCGCGGGTCTCGAACACCAGCCGTCCCCCCGGACGCAGCGCCGCGTACGCCGCCAGCAGCGCCGCGCCCCAGTCGTCGTCGGTCAGGAAAACCTGGGCGACGTTCGCGGTCATCGTCACGAGATCCACCTGCAACGGGGGCAGATCCGTCGCGTACCCGTGCACCCAACGCACCCGATCGGCGCCGGTTTTGGTCCGGGCGACCTCCAGCGACGCCGCCGCCGGATCCACCGCGGTCACGTCCACGCCCTGATGGACGAGCAGACAGGCAAAGGTCCCGGTACCGCAGCCGATGTCCAGGACACTGCGCGCGCCGAACTCCCGGACCATGGTCGCGTACGCCTCCAGGTCACCGCGGTCGGGATCCAGGGGGTCGTAGATCCGCGCCAGACGGCGCTCGGCGAAGATCGGATCAGCCACGCGCCCACCGTAGGTGGAGCCCGAACGTCGCGCAGCACGATTACCCGCGACTGGCGTCGAGGCGTCCGACCCGTCGCGATCCACGGTTCACGGAAGCACGATCCTCCGCAGCCGTTCGGCGGACGTCTCCACGTCGATCTCCGTGATCCGGCCGTCGACGACCGTGAACCGCATGACGGAGGACGGCTTCCCGTGCCGTACGACGACAACCCCGGCGCCGCCGTTGACCACGGCGGGTCTCAGCTGGGCCGACGCATCCGCGAACATGATGGCGTTGCGGGCCACCTCGGTCGCGCCGTGCACCACGACGGAGACGCTCGGCCGCAGCACGATGTCGGGATCGAGGACGGCCACCAGCCGATCGAAGTCCCCATCCCGGGCCGCGGCGAAGAACGCGTCGACCGCGACCCGCTGCACCGCCAGGTCGGGGATCGGCACCGGGGTCTGCTGCACCCGCCGTCGTGCCCGGCTGGCCAACTGCCGGGTGGCGGCGGGCGTTCGACCGACGATCCCCGCGATGTCCTCGAACGGCACCGCGAACATGTCGTGCAACACGAACGCGAGCCGCTCGGCCGGCGTCAGCGCCTCCAGCACCACCAGCATCGCCGACCCGACCTCGTCCGCGAGCACGGCCTCCTGCTCGGGATCGTCGGGAGCGACCAGTTCGACGTCGAACGGCTCGTGGCGCCGGGACCGCAGCATGTTCAGGCAGATCCGCGCCACAACCGTGGTCAGCCAACCGCCGAGATTCCCGATCTCCGCGGCGGACGACCGGGACAGCCGCAGCCACGTTTCCTGCACCGCGTCCTCGGCCTCGCTACCCGACCCGAGCATCCGATGCGCCATGGCGAGCAGCCGGGGCCGGTGCTGCTCGAAAACCTGCCCGGAACCTGCCTCGGGAACTTCCTCCGGAACCATGTCACATTCCTCCGTCGTGTCGGGTCATACCCATGACCCACGAGAACCCGCCGATGTGACAGCACGAGGAGAACAGTCATGCAGGCACGGATCAACCACCCGGTCATGGTCTTCCCCGCGGCGATGAAGGCTCTGATCGCCCTGTCGAGCTCTACCGGGGACACCCTGCCGGAGTCCACCCGCAACCTCATCCACCTGCGCGCCAGCCAGATCAACGGCTGCGCCGTCTGCCTCGAGATGCATGCGGCGGACATGCGCAAGGCCGGCGAGCCCGACGAACGACTCTTCACGGTCGCGGGCTGGCGAGACGCGGCCTACTTCAGCGACGCCGAGCGGGCCGCACTCGCGCTGACCGAGGCCACGACCCGGCTCGCCGACCGCGCCGATGCCGTGCCGGACGAAGTCTGGGACGAGGCCGCGAAGCACTACGACGAGCAACAACTCGCGGCCCTGGTGATCACGATTGCGTCGATCAACACCTGGAACCGGCTCAACGCCGCAACCCGGGCCGTGGCGGGGTCGCTGGGAGGCTGACGGGGACAGGATTTCGAAGAGCAGACTGTCGGGCCACGCACGGGGTCGTTTCCCCGCCCCGGCGGTGGGGCAATCGGTCCTGACGTTTACGGCTATCAATGGGGGACGACGTGAATCGTAACGGGGTACGGCAGGCGTCAACGGTGCTCGCGGCGGTGGTGGCCGTGACCGCGGCATCGCCGACACTGACGGCGACAGCGAGCACCGGTGACTTCCTGCCGGCGCAGTACATCTCCACCGGTTTCACCACGACCAACACCCTGGCCGTCGCGGACGTGACCGGTGACGGACGCCCCGACATCGTGGTCGGGGTCGGAGCAGCGGACAACACCGAGACCAGCTCGCTGCTGGTCTACGCCCAGCAGCCCGACCACCGGTACGGCACGCCCCGGCGGATCGTCGGGCACGGCGATGACCGGGACGTTCGGCTGGCGGTGGGCGACATCGACGGCGACGGACGTATCGACGCCGCGCTCGCCACCTCGGCCGGGGTGGACGTCTTCTATCAAAGGTCGGGCCAGCTCACCGGGCCCACCCTTGTCGGCACGGGCGCGGAGGATGTCGCGCTCTCGGACGTGACCGGTGACGAGCGCCTCGACCTCATCGCGTCGGCGTACCAGGGGACGGTGTTGATCTACCGGCAGACGCCGGCCGGTACGTTCGGCACCGCCACCTCCGTCACGGGTCCGTTCGAGTCGGGAGCGCCGTGGGGACAAGTGTTCGCGGCGGACCTCAACGGTGACTCCCGCCCCGACATCGCCCAGTTCTACGGCAAGGGAACCTGGGTGCGGCTGCAGCAACCGGACGGGACGTTCGGTCCGGCGACGACCCACCTCGTCGCTCCGGACTCCGACGGCTACCGCTGGGCCGGCGGTGGAGCCGCGGTCGGCGATCTCACCGGTGACGGACGTACCGACCTGGTCATGACCACTGCGGCCAACCGCCCGAACAGTGCCGTGAACGTCTTCGCCCAGCAGGCCGGCGGGCTGACGACAACACCGGTGGCGTACCCGGCGTACGACCTGGCGTCCGGCATGGCGATCGGTGATCTGACCGGCGATGGCCGATCCGACCTGGTCGTGGCACACAACAGTTGGCTGGCCCTGACCATCGCCGTGCAACAGGCAGGTGGCGCGCTGGGCGGCTACCGGATCAACGACGCCGACGGCATCGGATCGGCGCTGGACGGCCTGGCGATCGCCGACCTGAACGCTGACGGCAAGCTCGACGTCGTGAGCGTCGCGTACACCAAGTTGGTGCTCCTGCTCCAACGTTGAGGGGTTGCACCTGCCTGCCACCGGTCCGCTGCCACATAAGCACCGCAATGTAACCATTCTCTCGACCGGGTGGCCCGCGTACCGACCAACAGTCGGGCGTCCGGTGCGACGGCAGTCACCGTCGCACCGGACGCCCGCTGTACGGACGCCGCAATCGCCGCCAGGGTCATAACCTGCGCCTGGTGCATCTGTCCCATCAGCTCGTGCCCGGCAGCTGACCCCCGTCAGGTCTGTTTGCCGTGCAGGGCGTCGGTCAACCGGCGTACGTGGTCCTCGGTGAACTTGCCGTCACCGTCGAGCGCCTGGTGCACCACGTCCCGGAAGACCTTGCTGAACAGGATGTAGTGCGGCGTGACCGGCCGGGAACCGGCCCGTTCGATCGCCCGCAGGAGATCATCCGCGTAGCCGTACCGTTCGGCGATGTTCGGATCCAGGTAGACGATCCGGCGGGTCGCGGCGAACCCGCCGTGTTCGAAGAGAATCTGCTGGCTGCGTTCGCCGGTGAGAAACTCGATCAGGTCTCGGGCGGCGTTCGGCATCCGGGTGCCGCTGGCGACGGCGAGATTCTGGCCACCGAGTACGCTGCGCCCGGGCACCGCGGCGACCTCGAAATCCACCCGCTGCGCGGCCTCGACCGAGGTCAGGTCCCGGTACGCCACCGGCCAGTTCCGCATCGCCAAGAGCCGACCCTCGGCGAACGCGTTGGTGGTCGCCTTCTCGTCGAAGTCGACCGAATCCGGATGCACCAGCGGTTTGCCGCCGACCGCCAGCCCGTCCTTCAACCGGCGCAGCCCCTCCTCGGCGGCGGTGGAATCGAGCACCACCTGGTTGTCAGCGTTCACCACCTCGCCCCCGGTGGACCAGATCGCCTCCAACGCGTTCACCGTCAGGATCTCGTCGTCGACCAGTTGCCAGGCGTAGCCCGCCTCCAGCTTCGGGTCGTACTGCGGATCCTGCGGGTTCAGCGCCTCCTCACCCCGGTTCTGGATGTCCGCCCATGATTCCGGCGGATCGGGCCACCGCTGCCCCGGCGTCTCCGGGTTCTTCCGGTCATAGGTGCGGTAGTAGAGCAGCCCGGCATCGGTGTTGAACGGCAGGGCCCAGAGCCGGCCGTCGTACTCGGCGGTCTTCCGGGGCTCCGCCAGGAATCCCTGAAGCAGCCCGCGTCGCTCCAGGCTCTCCGGGTCGAGCGACTGGATCCGCCCGGTGGCCGCGAACTCGGCGGTCCAGGTGACGTCCAGGTTGTAGACGTCCACCTGCTCGATCGGGTTCAGCATCTCGCTGTGTGCCTTGTCCGGCGAGCGGGAGACGGTCACCAGCTTGACCTCCTGATCCGGGTGGGCATCGTCCCACTGCTTGATCAGCTTGCCGCGCTGGCCGCCCTCGCTCTCGTCCTCGCTGGTCAGCAGCCGCAGGATCCCGCGCTCCAGGTCCTGGTCCGGCTCGAACAGCGGCGGCACCGCGATGCCGAGCACGAGACCGACCGTGAGGCCCAGTGCCGCGAAAGCCAGTCCGGACAGACCGGGATGGGCCCGGGCCCAACTCCGGGTGGCATCGGCGGCGGTGCGCGTACGCGAACTCATCTGTCCTCCGCTCCTGAGCCGGCCGTCACCGGGTTTCCCACAATGCTTCGAAGATCGTGGCGAGCTCCTCGCGGATGGTGCCGGGCGTAGCCTCCCGGCAGGACCCACCGGTGGTCCCGGTGATCCGCTGCAGTTCCCTGGCCCGGCAACTGGTCGTGCCGACGGCGAGGGCAAACACGCGTACCCCCGAGTCCCTGACCGCCGCCTCGAACTGGCCGGCGCTGATCGGGCTGGCATTGTCGTCCTGGCCGTCGGTCACGATCACCAGCGCGGTCACCTGATCCTCGGTGGTCCGCCCGACCGTCTTGATGCCTTCGACGATGGTGCTGTACAGCGGCGCCGGCCCACCGGGGGTGACGGTGGCCAGCCCCGCGCTCGTCGCCGTCCGGGTCTTCTCCCCGGCCGTACCGTCCGGCCGGGCGATCGGCACCAGCCGACGGATCCCACCGGTCCCCTCGCCCTGGAAGGACCAGACCCCGAAGGAGTCACGTGGGCCCATCAGGCTCACCGAATCGGTCACTCCCCCGACGGCCGAGTCCCACAACCGGCGGTCGTCGGGCCCACGGGCGGTCATCGAGCCGGAGGCGTCCAGCGCGACCAGCACCCGACCGGGGCGGTGCACCTCGGCGTAGGTGTCGCGGGTCGACCGGAGTTGTTCCGGTGCGACGGCCATGGCGGTGATCCCGGCCCCGGGCTGTACGCCGTACTCGGTGGAGATCGGCGCCAGTGGCTCGGCCTCCGAGCCGGTCTCGGCCTCCGGTGGACGCAATCCGATGGCGGTCAACGCGCTCCGTCCGGCCGCCGTGTCGAGCCAGGCGCCGAAACGTCTCGCCGCGCCGGTCTGCTGGGCACTCAGGTTGTCCCAGGCCAGCCGGACGAACGGATGGTCGAGCACCGGAGTGCTGGCCGGGTACAACGCCTTGAGCTGGTCGGAGCCGGGCAGCTTCTGCGGCGAGCCGGCGCACGTCGTACCGAGCGCGGCACCCTGGTTGAACCGGGCCAGGGACTGTTCGGTGAGGACGAACGCGACGTTCTCCCGGGCGCTCCGTTCCGGTACGCAGAGCAGCCGAGCGATGTCCGCCTCGGGTGGGTACCCCGCACGGTCGTAGGAGTTGCCGACGTACCGCTCCACCCTCAGCGGTGTCTTCGGCGCGACCCCGCGCTCGGGATCCCCGGCCGCGGCGGCGTAGAGAGCCAGCCGGGCCAGTTCGCCGACCGTCGCCGCCGGGTCCGGCGCGATCACACCCCAGCCGAGCGACTCCAGGCTGTCGAGGAGCTTCGGCCAACTCGCACCGGTGAGCGGGAGGCCCTCGACCGACCCGGCCGGCACCACCTGACGGTCGGCGACCCCGAGGACCAGCGGGGTGGACGCCACCGACCGGACCTCGGCGGTGACGACGGGCAGCGCGGTGCCGGTCGTCTCGGCCTCCTCCTCCGCCAGTCGCAGCTCGACCGTCGAATCCGGTAACCACACGTCCGGCCGGGGGCCGATCCGTTGCCGGTCGTCGTCGCTCCAGCCACGACCGAGCGCCGTCACGGTCTGCCCGCGCGGTTCGGCGTACACCAGCACCCGGATCTCCGGGCAGTCGAAGTTGTCCCGGGCGGTGTCCAGTTCGAACGCCTCGGCGAGTTGCCGGGTGGGCACGTACCCCTCGGGCGTGGTGAGCACCCGCAACTGGCTCGCGGGCGGACAGGTCGCCAACCAGACCTGACCGGCCGCGGCCGCGTCCAGGGCGGGAACTCCCAGGGCAACGGCGAGCAGGAACGCCAGCGCCGCGACCAGCGCCACCCGTAGCCGGGTCAGCCGTCGCCAGCCGAAGTGGATTCCGAGCCGGCCGATCAGGCGGGCGATCGGGCGACCCGCGGCGAGCGCGGCGAACAGGCACACCAGGATCAGTAACAGGGTCCCCCAAACGCTGCGCAACAACTCGCCGCGTACGCCCGGCGGGAGCTCGAACCAGCCGCCGCCGTGCCGGCCCGACACCAGGAAAGGCACCGTCGCGGCGCCGGCCGCCGCCGCGATCAGGACCGAGGGCCACCGGGCCCGCCGGGGGGCCACCGGCGGGCGTCGCCGTTGCGGTGGCTGGTTCCCGGTACGCGCCGGATTGGTGGCGAGCACCAGGTCGCCGGCCCGGCCGGTGACACTCCGCCGTGGCTTGGGGTACTCGGCGGCCGGCAACGACCAGCTCAGATACTGGTACGCGGACTCGATGGTGATCTCGGCCGCACCACTCGGGTCGCCTTCGGTGAGGAGTTTGATCAGCGCGCCGGTGAACGCGGTGTGCCTGGCTCCGTGGGGTGCGAGGGCGACCTCCTCGCGCCCGGCGGAGGCGAGCACGAAAGCTCCCTCGATCGCGGTCAGGTTCATGATCTGTGTCGAGGCACCGAGGGTGCCGATCGCCCGTCCGGAGAAGCAACAGTCCAGGATGACGATCTTCGATCGCGCCCGGCTCTCCATCGCGTACTGGCGCAGGACGCGGTACGGGAAAGCGGTGTGTGCCAGTCGATGCGGGCGGGAGTTGGTCTGTCGGGCCGCCAGGAACAGGTCGCCGGACGCGCTGACCAGGCCGTGGCCCACGTAGTAGATGACCAGGATGTCCTCGGCCCGGCGGGCGGCGTCGCTGATCGCCTCGCCCAGGTCCATCGGAGTGGCCAGGTCCAGCTTCACGGTGATCTTCCGGGCCCCGCAGCGCATCGCGAGGACCTGGCTGAGATCCGCCAGGGTCGCCGCGATCGCCGGTACGTCCGGCAGGTTGGAGCCGGGCTCGTGCCGGCCGGTGCCGCAGAGCAGGACGACGGCGTCCGCGAGTCCACCGTGTCTGTCGTCGCGGCGGCTCTTCGTCGGCCCCCCGGGGTCCACCATCATCATGCCTTCCAGACACCCTCGGATCGGCGCGGGGTACGGCGTCCGACCCAACGGGCCTAGCGTGTCGTCCGGTCCGGCTCGCGCGTCGGTTCGACGGCGGACGGGGCGGCGGCATCGGTCGGGGTCAGCCGGTGGGTCAGCCGGTCGATCTCCGCGCCGAGTTGGGTGATGTCGGTTCCGCGCAGGCGGTCGGCGGTCAGCTCGATGCTGGTTCCGTCCGAGTGATCGATCTTGATGGTGAGGTCCGTGGTCCGGTGCCGGATCCACGAGACAACGGCACTGAGCAGGGCTCCGGCGCCGCCTGAGCCAAGGGCGACCACGACCGCGTCGGTGACCCCGCCCAACTCGCCGGGGGCCGGCTCCTGCTGCCGCAGCTCCACCGGACCCGGTAGTTCGTCGGCATCCAGCAACCACAGCCGCAGTGAACGGAAGTCGTCGGCCGATACGTTGTCGATGCCGGAAATGGTCACCAGTGCCGGGGTGGACATCAATAGAAATTAACACGCCGAAACAATTCATCGGCAGCCCCGACGGCATAACTGTCGTCTTCATCGGATATCGGACCAAAGCCGCGAGCGCTGAGGTCAGGTGATCGGCTTGGCGCCGTACCCGTGGCGCATCCGGAACTTCATCGGATCGGTTCCGGTCGCGGCCACGTGCTCGACGAGCAGAGATCTCAGCGCCTCCGGAATGTCGGCCCGCTGCGGGCTGGTCCATTCGAGGGAGGTGAACAGTTCCGCGGCGCCGTCGAGTTGGTTCGGGTTCAGCGTCGCCGACGTCAACCCGTCGAAGATCGCCTCGGTTGGCTCGGCCAGCAGGATGCGCTGCGGCGTGAGCTCGTACCAGGGGGTGCCGTTCGTTCCGTCCGCGCTCGTCCGGCGAGGTGGGAAGCCGGCCCAGGCGACGAGGTTTCGGATGCGTTCGCCGGCATCGGGGTACACCCGGGCCGCCAGGTCGGCGAGTCTTTCCTCCGCGCCGGCTTCTCGCAGCGACACCGCCTCGGCCGCCTCGGCGAGGGGCTGCGGCGCGGCGTGCACCCAGGCGGTGCGACGCTCCTCGTCGTCAGCCGCTCGACGGGCCAACAACTGCTGAACCTCCCGCGACCGGCGCAAACCGTGGTCGGCCAGCCAGTCGGTCAGGCCGGGACCGTCACGTAGCTCGGCGTCGCAATTACCGAGGCCCCTCAGGCCGGTCTGGTGGTGCAGGGTCCACCGGGCGAGTTCGCGGCCGGACGGGTCCGACACGAGGATCGTCGGCCATCCCCTGCACCGGCAGTGGTCGCCGGTGCCGCCGTCCACGATGGCCAGCAGCCGGGCCAGATCGGCGATCTCGCTTCCGGAAACCACGATCCGGGCGGCGTCGGTGCGCCGCAGTTCGTCCGGGGACGACTCGATGATCAGCACTTCGGCTGCCTCGGCCAGCACACGTTCCAGCAACGCGGTGGTAGGAGCTTCGCCGTCGGTTGTCGGTGTGTCGGCCACGGCGGGGAGCGTACCGTCCGTTCCGCGACCGGAACGAGCCGAGCGTCGACGCGTTCCGGTCCGGTTGACGACCTCGATCATGGCTGTGCCGGGTGGAGCAGCACCAGGGTCGGGGCATTCAGCGCCCGACCCCGGTGCTGGTCCGCGAGCCGATGACGGCCCGTGTCCGGAACTAATCGTCCAGCGGCGAGCCGGTTGGGCTCAGGTACCGGGCCGGACCGTCTCCACCGAAGCTCCACCACCGGAACTTGGTGCTCGTTCCGCTCAGCGCGACCGAGTCGCGGCGCTCGACGGTGTTCGTGCGGAAGACGAGCGACGCCGTCGAGGTCACGTCCGGCCGCGTCGGGGTGAAGCGCACCGACACGGTGCAGGTGTGGCCCGGAGCGATCGTGCGGCCCGAGCACTGGTCACGGTCGACCCGGAACACGTCCCGGTCACGATCGGCACGGGACACGTCCCGCGCTTCCGGACTCGTCCCCTCGACGTCGGTCGAGAAGATCTGCAGCGCCTTGTCGCCGGTGTTGGTGACGGTGACGCTCCGCACCTGACCGATCGGACCCACCGGCTGTGCGGTGAACACCGGGGTCTCGGCGGAGAACTTCGGTCCGGCGGCGGCCGGCGGCCCGACCTGGATGGTTTTCGAGGTGGTGACCGGCGCGAGCGAGGCGCCGTCGGTGTACTGCCGCATCGAATCGTTCGTCACGGAGACCGTCACCGAACCGCGGCGCAGTGCGGTCAGCGTCCGGGTCTGCGGGTCGAGGATCGCGACCTTGCCGGCGCGGCCGGCATCGGCGACAGCCTCGGCGCCGGTGCCGATCGCCAGGCTCGACGATCCGCTCCAGTGCACGGACATCGGGTACCGCAGAGGTACGACGCGCGAGCCGGTGGAGACTCCCTGGGGCTGGACGATGCTGCCGCTGAGCTGCGCCGCCTTGCCGAGGTCGAGCGTCTCCGGCGCGTTCAGCGTGATCGACTGCGCGAAGGCCCGTACGTCGGCCTCCAGCCACTGCTGGTCCGCGTTGCGCCGGCTGTCCACCGACCAGTCCACCCAACCGGTGAAACCGCCCCGGTCCGGCGTGCCGTACGGGTCCTTGCCCGACGACGGCAGCACGACGTACGGGACACCCTCGACGCGGTGGACGTCGGCGATCTGGGCGTGGGAGCCGAACATGACCGCCCCCTTGCCGGTCTGGTCGCGGAAGTCCGTGAGCAGCTTCTCGACGAGTGCCGCCTCGTCACGGTCACCGAGCTGGCTGGACTTCGTCTCGGCCGGGTCGTCCACCGGGTGGTGGGCGGCCACCACGACGTTGCGTACCGACGGGTCACGCTTGGCGTCGTCGAGCGCCTTCTTCATCATCGGCAGTTGCTCCCAGGCCGTGCCGCGCAGCGTGCCCAGGGAACTGGCCAGCAGGATGAACCGGGTGCCCTTGTGATCGAACGTCCGGTACGGCTGCCCGAACTCGGCCTTGAACGCCGACAGGTCCGACTGGGTGTTGTTCAGCCCGTAGGACTCGTGGTTGCCCGGGACGTAGTAGCAGGGCACCTTGCCGGTACGCGGGTCAGGCGTGCTGTGCTCGGCCGGCTCCTGTCCGACCGGGATCAGATCGCACCCCGCGTCGGTCAGCACCTGCCGCGCCAACGCGAGATCCTGCGGCAGGCCGCGGTCGGTGATGTCGCCGTTGAGGATCACCAGGTCCGGCCCGGTCTGGCGAATCCGCTGCAGAGCGGCACGGGCGACCTCGGCCAGGCCCGGGTTGTCCGCGGTGAACTGCACGTCCGACAACGAGGCGAAGGTCCAGGTGCCCGCGCCCCGGGGCAGCGAACCGTCGGTCGACACGAGTGGGTCCGACAGCAGGTCGGCCTGCGCCGGAAGCTCGATCGACGTGGGGACGTCGGCCTCGATGCGGTCGAGGACGAACGTACCGGCGTGCTGCTGGGGCACGCTGGTGTTGATTCCCTGGAAGCTCGAGATCGAGATCGGGAACACCGTGTTGGCGGGCAGCGTGAACGTGGCGTTCTGCCAGTCGTCGCTGGCCACCAGCGCCGTACCGTAGATTCCCGAACCCTTGCCGTTGGCGTCGCTGTAGCCCAGGTAGGTCAGCCCGCTCGGCACGGCGATGCTCGACTTGATCCGTACGCGTACGCGCAGCGGCTGACCCGGCACCGTCACCCGGTTGTCCGCGGAGGTCGCGGCGATGCCGACATTGCGCATCGCACCGAAGTCGATCTTGAGACCGTCGGGGTCCTTGGCGAACGTGGTCGCCGCGGTGCTGTTGTTGCGCCACCGTGCGAGTACGTCGTCGTCGAAGTCGTACACCGACAGGTTCTGCACGCCGATCGTGATCGGCAACTGCACCGATCTGCCCGCGACGGAGATGGTCAGGACCGTGCCGGCGGCCTTCAGCGGCGTGATCTGCAGCTTGCCGGCGGACGGCTGGACGTCGACGACACTGTGGTCGTAGTCGAGCGTGAGGTCGGCCGGGTCGATCGGAGCGGTGTACCCCTGGTCGTCCCGGCCGGTGACGCTCACCGTGGCCGCGGCGTCGGGCGTGACGTCGGCGATGGAGAGGCGACCGGTCGAGAGTTCCACCCTGTCGAGCTTGCCGAGCACGTCGACCTTGGTCGAGGCGACCGTACGGCCGACGGTGGCGGTGACCGAGATCGAGCCGGAAGCGCGCGACGGGGCCTGCAGCACGCCGGACTTCACGGTCGTGCCGACGGCGTGCCAACCGACCGACTTCGGATTCACCGCGACGGGGGTCTCGTGGTTGTCGAGCCCCTGGGCGAGCAGGGTGCGGTGCAGCCCGGGGAAGACCTTCACATCCCCGTCGCCGGACAGCCCTGCTGCGGCCGGCTTGATCAGGAGCTGGTGGAGCCTGCCGTCGCCCGGTGCGACGAACACCCCGACGCCGTTCGGGTCGTTGCGCTCCTGGCCGTCGGACGGCACGTTGCGTACGGTCGCGTCGGTGCCGCCCAGCGCACGGGCGACCATCGTCGTGGAGCCACCGCCGTCGAGGTTGACCGCCGTCTCCACCCCCAGAGCGGCGAGGTCGCGCGCCTCCTTGTCGATGCCGACCCCGCCCTTGCCGGTGCCACCCGGACCATCCCAGGTGGCGAGTACGAGGGTGCGACCACCGTCCTTGAACCCGAGTGCCGTACGCGGCGCGATCGAGGTGTCCAGACCGGGGACGACCTTGCCGCCGGACACGATCGTCCCGCCGTCACCGAGGGCGAACTTCATCGTTTTCGCCACGTCGTTCGACAGCGAGTACGTCAGCGCGACCGGGTCGCCCGGCTGCAGCGCGCGCAGCGCGGTCGCCGCGGCGTCCCGACCGACGAGCACAAAACTGTCGTCCGGGATCGCGCCCGAGCCTGCCGGTCCGGTCGGCGCGACGGAGACGACCTTGCCGCCGGAGACGAGGACCTCGGCGATCCGGCTGGCGTCGACCCCGGTGAACCCGCGGTTGCGGCTGTAGGTTCCCCAAACCGGGGTGAAGGCGACCAGCCCGTCAACGGGTACCCCGGCACCGTTGGCGGCATTGAGCGAAAGGATCTGGTGATCCGTACCGGCGAAGTTCGCGCTCGAGTCGACCGCGAGGTCAACGAGCTGAGCGATTCCGTCCCGGCTGACCCCGACGTGTTGCCGTCCGCCGATGTCGGCCGTCTTCAGCAACTCGCCGTTCTGGATCTCGCCACCGAGCGCCGCGTTGCTGTTGCCGATGTCGAAGAACTCGCCGTTGACGCCGGCCACGGCGCCCGCCTTGTTGGCCGCGACGCTCAACGGGCCGCCCGACGCGACCGGGCCCGCGGTCAGCAGATCCGTGCTGACCGCACTGTTCGACAGGTCCACCGTCAGGAACTGGCTGTCGTACCAACCGCTCTGATCCAGCGCCTTGATGTGCTGGAGACCGATTCCCGGACCGATCTTCTCGTTCGTGTTGACCAGCGGAAGCCCGCCGGTGACGGGTGCGTCCGACTGGCTCGGATGGGCCTCCGCAACCGCTGGCGCCGCCAGCAGGGTGACCGCCGTGGCGAGCACGCCCACCAACGGCGTGACACGCCTGAGGGTTAAGACCTTCGATCTCACTTGGATCCTCGACTCGATAGACAGCGGGCGACGAGGCCGCTTTGTGCCCCGCTCGGCGCGGGGATCGAGTCGACGCTAATGATCTTGATGGAATCCGAGATGAATCAGCTTTGACCAGCCAATGAATGTCCGAGGAGAGACGGTTCGACCCGTACGCCACGGACTCGCGGCCAGGTCAGCGGCTCCCGGTGCTCTCAAGCTCGGCGAGGAACCTTCCCACCGTGCCCCTGCGGTGCGCCTCGTCGGCGACGGACTCACCGACGATCCGGCCGGCCAGGTCCACCGCGAGCGAGCCGATCTCGGTCCGCAGCGCCCGCACGGTCGTCTGGCGGTCGGCGGCAAGCTGCTCCCTGCCGGCCGCCATGGTCCGGTCCGACTCCTGCCGCGCCTCGGCCAGGACGGTCTGCCGGATGCTTTCGACCTCGGCACGCGCCTCGTTCCGGATCCGAGCAGCGTCGGTACGCGCCTCGGCCAGCTCGGCCCGATACCGGTCCAGCAACTGCTCCGCCTCCGCCCGCGTCGCCTCGGCCCGTCTGACGCCACCCTCGATGGCCTCGACCCGGGCATCGAAGGTCTGCTCCATCCGCGGGAAGACGTACTTCATCAGGACAAAGCACACGATCCCGAACGCGACCGCCCCGACCACAACCTCCTGCCAGATCGGGATCATAGGTTTGCGCTCGACTACCGCAAGGACGGTGTACATCGGATGCCCCCCGATCGAAACAGCCGCTGACGCGGCGAGATCAAGTTCAATACGATACGCAACAACCGGTCGATTCGCGTTCCCGTAATCCGGCGCAGGATCGTGCGCGTGGTTCAGGACCGGGGCGGTTGCGCGAGCATGCGCTCCACCTGGTCGAACTGCTGCCAGGCGAACGACTCGTGCCCGTCCTCGTCGCTCATGTCACTGGGCCTGAGTTGGGTCATCCTGCCGCTTGCCGCCCGGCAGATCCACGACCGTGCCGGGACCGCACGTCACACTTCGCGGCGCCGGCTCGTCCTCAACGAAACAACGAGGGAGAGCTGATGTTCGCCGCTTACGTTACGGTCACCATCCTCACGTCGGTCTTCAACGGCATCGCCGCCGTCACCTACCTGATCGGCCACGACTATCCGAAGGCCCAGGCGGACATGAAGCGGGTGCCACGGTCCTGGGTACCGGTGTTGGGCATGTTGCTGGCGGCGGGTTCGCTGGGGCTGTTGGCCGGGTTCGCCGTGCCACTGCTGGGAACCCTCGCCGCCGCTGGTCTCGTGCTGTACTTCGTCGGCGCGCTCCTCGCGCACCTGCGAGTGGGTTCCCGCCAGCTCGTGGGCGGGGCCGTGTTCTTCGCCGCCGCGGTGGCCGCACTCACCCTGAACGTGACCTACCACTGGTGAGACGCGGTCACGCCGCGGGTGCCGGTCAGGGGATCCGGGCGACCGCCCCGTACATGCAGATGTCGAGGGGGTCCGGAACGCGGTCGCCGGGGGCGGGCCGCCACTCGCCGACCGGGACGACGCCCGGGTCGACCAGTTCCAGGTCGGTGAAGAACCGGGCGAACTCGTCCCGGCTGCGGGGCCGGCTCTGCCCGCCGCTGGCGGCGTTGGCGTGCTCCAGCGCCGCGACGGTCGCCGCCGGTACGCCGTCGTAGGTGCCGTGGGACATGACGACGTAGCTGCCCGACGGCAACGCGTCGACCACCCGGGCGACGACCCCGTACGGGTCCTCGAAGTCGCGTACGAAGTGCAGGATCGCCACCAGCATCAGCCCGACCGGCTCACGCAGGTCCAGGGTGTCGTGCAGCTCCGGGGCGTCGAGGATCGAGGCGGGGTCACGCAGGTCCCGTTCGATGTACGCGCCCTTGCCCTCCGGCGAGGAGGTCAGCAGTGCCCGGGCGTGGGCCATGACGAGCGGGTCGTTGTCGACGTAGACGATCCGCGACTGCGGTGCGATCCGCTGTGCGACCTCGTGGGTGTTGTCGGCCGTGGGCAGGCCGGTGCCGATGTCGAGGAACTGGCGGATGCCGACCTCACCGGCCAGGAACCCCACCGCCCGCTGCAGGAACCTGCGGTTCTCCCGGGCGGCCTGCATGGCCGTCGGGAACACGGCCGCCACCTGGTCGCCCGACTCACGATCGACGGCGAAGTTGTCCTTGCCGCCGAGCCAGTAGTTGTACCGGCGGGCGGGATGCACCACACTGGTGTCGATCTTGTTGACCGGACTGGTCGTGTCGCTCACGGCACCTCCAACGGAGTCGGTTCCCGGTCGGGCCGGGCGGCGGCGGACCGGTTCGGACGGCAAGCCGACGCGCGACCGACCGACCACAGTGGGACGAGCCACCCGCCCGATTATGGGCCACGGCGAGTGACGCGTCGGCAGGCAGGGCAACGGTTTCCGTCCGTGACGGCGTACTGCCAGGTCGGTACGGGAACCACCCGACGGGTTCCGGATCCCGGCCGCCATATTCGGGTCGACCGACGGCCACCGAGTGGCTGCCGACATCCGTACGGCTGTCATGATGCTGCGCATGACTGGCGGGCTCGGCCGAATCCTCATCTCCCACGCCCCCGACGATCCGACGCACACCGATGCCGTACGGGATCTCTGGATCCTGCTGCGGGCCGGGGGTCTCGACGCGGGGCTGCTCTCGGGGCCGGCGGAGCTGGCCGCCGCCGAGCTGGACTCGGCCGATGTGGTGCTGCTGATCGGCTCGCCGCTCTACCGTCGGGTCGCCGCCGGGGACGATCCGGCGGGCGGCGCCCACCCGGAGCTGTGGCGGGCGGCCCGGGCGATCAGGGACCTGGTCGAGGGGGACGAGAAGTCCGCCGCCGCCGTGCTGCCGGTGGTGCTGCCGGGCGGTACGGTGCGCGACCTGCCGGCCTTCCTGTCCGCGCACGGCGGTCCGCTGCACCGGCTGCGGGCGCTGAGCAGACGCGGGGTCGCCGCCCTGGTCGCGGAACTGCACCGACGGTGCGGGACGGTGGATCCCACCTCCCACCACGAGCTGCGGCTGGAGGTGAGCGTGGCGCAGGGACGGCTGCGCGGCACCGCGACCCTCGCCGGGACCCCGTTGTGTCAACGAGACGAGCCGCTGCCCTTCGGCCGCGACGAGGTCTGGTCGCTGTTGGACCTGCCGGACGCGGAGTCCCGGCTGGCGCGGCTGGGACAGCGGCTGTCGGCGGCACTGTTCGACGCCGACTCCCTCGACCAGCTCACCACCCTCGTCACCAACGCCGACGACGGCACGGTGATCGATGTCGTGATCGACGCCGACGGTCCGGCCCACGAGCTGCCGTTCGAGCTGATCCGCCTCACCGACCAGCGGGTGCTCGCCACCGTCGAGGGCGTGCGCCTCATCCGGACCGTCGCGGGCGTACCGGCGGCACCCCAGCCGCCGACCCCCGGACCGTTGAAGATCCTCGTCGCGGTCGGCGCACCCGAACACACCGAGAACCCACCGCTGGACATCGAGGCCGAGATGCAGGCCATCGTCGGCGTCATCGGTGGGCTCGGCCGGGTGGAGGTGACGATCCTCGAGGTGGCCGGACCGCAGGAGATCGCCGACGCACTGCGGCGGGACGCGTACCACGTCCTGCACCTGTCGGCGCACGGGTCTCCGTACGGGGTCGAGTTGGAGGACCGGGACGGCAACGCCGTCGAGGTCCAGGCGGAGGATCTCGTACGCGCGCTGCGCCGCGCCGGCCGGCCGGTCCCCCTGATCGTGCTGTCCAGCTGCGACGGGGCGGCCGACGCCGACACCGGGCTCGCGACGACGCTGCTGCGACACGGCGCGAACCGTGTCATCGCGATGCAGACCTCGGTCAGCGACGCGTACGCCACCCGGCTGCTCACGCGCGTCTACGGGGCGCTCGCCGAGGAGAACGTCCCGGTCGCGGCGGCACTCGCGCAGGCCCGGTCGGAGTTGTTCGACGAGGTGGTGGAGGCCGACTCGTCCGGGCGACCCGAGTACGCCGTACCGACCCTGTTCGCCACCACCGACGGCCCGCTCTGGGACGCCACGGTGTTGCCCGTGCCGCTGAGCAATCCGACCGAACTTCCCACCGGTGCCGGCGTACGGGAACTGCTCCTCGGCGAACTGGTCGGCCGGCGGGCGCAACTGCGGACCGTCACCGGGACACTGCGCGACGAGGTCCCGGCCACCGGGCAGTCCTCACTGGTCAACGGGGTGCTGCTGACCGGTGTCGCGGGAATCGGGAAGACCGCTCTCGCCGGCCGGGCCATCAACCGGCTGCGCGACGACATCGAGGACCCGTGGTCCGTCGTCGTGCACACCGGCTCCTGGAACCCGCCGCAGCTCATCGAGGACACGGCGGCCACGACGGCCGGGGCTGGCATCGGGGACCGCGTCGACCAGTCGGCCGCGCTGGCGGCGATCACCGACGCGTTGCGTACCCATCGTCTGTTGATCGTCTTCGACGACTTCGAGCAGAACCTGACCCTCGGCGGCGACGCCTTCCTCGACCCGGGTTTCGCGGAGGTCTTCGGCGAGCTGTGCCGGGCGGCGGAACGCGGAAAGCTCCTGGTGACCAGCCGGTATCCGATCCCGGCCCCGGTGCCGCTGCTGCGCGTCGAGATGCCGCCGCTGAGCGACGCCGAACTGCGCCGGTTGCTGCTGAGGCTGCCGGCACTGCGGGAACTCCCCTACTCCGACCGCGAGACGGTGGTACGGACCGTCGGCGGACACCCCCGGCTGGTCGAGTTCGTCGACGCCCTCCTGCGCGGCAGGGCCGGCAAGGCGCGGCTGCCCGAGGTGACCGAGCGTCTGCGCAGACTCGCCAGGCAGGAAAGCGTCACGCTCGCCCGATCGGCCGCGGACGCACCCGACGCGACCGAGGCGACCCGGCAGGCGGTCGCGCTCGCGGCCCGCGACATGCTGCTCGGGGAGCTGCTGGACCTGTTGACCCCGGCGGAACACGAGACGCTGCTGCAGGCCGCGGTGATCCGCGTACGGGTGTCCGGGGACGACCTCGCGTTCGCCGTACACGATCGGGAGCCCTCCGACGACGACCGCGCCGAGGTGACCGCGCAGCTCGACCGGCTCCTCGGCCTCACGCTGGTCATCTCCAGCGACGACGAGGTGGTCATGGAGTCCTGGGTGGCGGAGGCCCTGACCCATCTGCAGGGCCCGGAGCACCTGCACCGGCACGACCGGGCCACCAGGATGTACCAGCGGATCATGCAGGCCGGTCGGGCCGACTTCCAGACCCTCACCGAGGTCGTCCACCACCTCCGGACCGCCGGCCGGTTCGACGGGCTGGCCACGTTCACCGAGGCGCTGCTGCCGGGCCTCGGCGGGGAACTGACCGTCGCGGCCTTCCTCGGCGACGTCACCCCCGGCTTCCCCACCGACCACCCCGCCTACCTCGACCTGCTCGGCCGGGAACGGGACGCCCTCGAGGCCAGCGGCAGCACCGCCGCGGCGGCGGTCAAGGGAGAAGAGGTGCTCACCCTCGTCGCCGGCATCGCCGACGCCGAGCCAGACAACACGCAGGCGCAGGTGGCGCTCAGCTCCGCGCTGGACGGTCAGGGGCGGCTGATGCGTCGCCTCGGCCGCACCGCCGAGGCGCGCGACCACTACGAGAACGCCCTGGCCGTCGACCTGCGTCTCTGCGAGGCTGACCCGGACGACCCGCAGTACCAGCGCAACCTCGGCCTGAGCTATCAGAAGATCGCGCAACTGGCACTGGACCGCGCCGAGGTCCGATCCGCGCGCGAGGCGGCGGACCGGTCGCTGCAGATCCGGCGGCGACTGGTCGACGCCGACCCCGACAACGAGGTGCTGCACTACGACCTGGCCGTCTGCCTCGGCGTACTCGCCGCCGTGTGCCGCGCCGACGGCGACACCGGGCAGGCCCGGGAACTGGGCGCACAGGCGCTGGTGGTGTGGCGCCGACTGACGCTGGCCGACGCCGACAACCAGGATCTGCTGGGCAACCTGCTCGACGGTGTGAGCGCCCTGGCCGACACCATCGGCTTCCTCGGCGACGACGCCGAACAGGCCCGGGAACTCACCGCCGAGGCGGCGACGATCGCCGACCGGCTGGCGACGGCGGACCCCGGCAACATCGCCTACCAGCGCGGGCTGCTCACCTCCCACTGGCGGCTCGGCGACATGGACCTCAGCGTCGACGACCTCGCCTGCGCCCGGGAACACTTCGAGAGCGCACTGTCGCTGGCCGAGCGGCTGGCCGACACCGACCCCGACAGCGTCGACGGGCAGTGCGACCTGGCCACGGCCTTCCGCCGGATGGCCGACTACACCGCCGCGAACGGACAGCCGGAGGAGGTGCGCGGGAATCTCGAACGGTCGCTGGAGATCACGCAGGGCCTCGTGCACCGGTTCCCGCGCAACGGCGGGTTCCACCGCGACCTGGCACGATCCTGCGAACGCCTCGCCGACTGGGTACGCGACGCCGGAGACCCCGATCTCGCGGGCACCCTTTTCCGGCAGGCGCTGGCACACTGGCGACGGCGGGCCACCCTCGATCCGGAGGACCTCGGCGCCCGGCTGGCGCAGGCCGACCTGAATCACCGCATCGCCGAGTTGGAGCAGGCCGCGGGCCACCCGGGGCGGGCGCGCAGGCGGTGGCAGGCGGCGCTTGTGCTCGCCCGGGAGGTTCACGCCGAAGCCCCGACCGAGGAGCACCGAACCAGGGTCGCGCTCTACCAGGCGAGACTGGACTGACCGTACCGTCCGGTGTCTCGGGCGTATCGCCGGCTCGGGGCGTCGCCGGGACGTTGCCCCGAGCCGGCCGTCAGCCGTTCGGTTCGGTCCTCAGAGATGCGGAATCTCGTGGTTGGCCTGGAAAAGACCGCCGGGGTCCACCGTCCTGCGAATCTCGATCAACCTCTGCCAGGTCGAGGCGTCGTAACCGGTCGACGGGTCCACCGGCTCCTCCTGGAAGTTCAGGTACTCCCGCCCGCGCGAGTACGGCGCCATCGCCTCGATCACCCGCTCGCAGTCGGCGATGGTCTGCTTGGCCAATTGTCAGATCCTGCGGGCCGAGGGACCCGGCCAACTGCTCGTTGCCTTCACCGCCGCCGCCGGCAGCCGCGCCGCCGCACAGTTGCGCGGGCTCGGGACCGTACGCGCCGATCCGCCGGTCCGGCGGCACCCGCACGCCCCCGTGCGGGTGGGACGGATGTCCGGCCGCACCCGAACCTCGTGAACACCGAGCCCGGCTGGACGGTGGCGGGTTACCCGGCAACGGTTCGGGACCGCGCGCAGGGCTGATCGGCTGTTCGCCCACCCGGTGCGGGACCGTACAGTGCCGTCCGTGATCGCAGATCTTGCCCGACGTGGGCGACGCCGTCCCCCCGCGCTGCTCGCTCTCGGGCTGGTCACGCTCGGCGTCGGCAGCTCCACGGCGGTGGCGGTGCCGTTCCTCTCGCTGTTCCTGAGCACGGCCGTGCACGCCGGTCCGGTCCGGATCACGGTGTTCCTGATCGTCACCCCGATCGCGGGTGTGGTCGCGTCGACCCTCGTCGGGCGGTTGTCCGACCGGCGGCCCGTCCGGCGGGCACTGCTGATCGCGACGGCGGTGGCGGGCGTGGTCGGCATGGGACTGGCCGCCTTCGTACGCGACTACTGGATCCTGCTCGCGCAGGCGGTGACCGCGACGGCACTGGCCGGGGCGCTGTTCCCGCAGACGTTCGCGTACGCCCGCGAACTGTTGATCCGCGACGGCGCCGGCCGGGCCGCGATGGGAACCAACGCCCTGCGTACGGTGTTCTCCCTGGCCTGGGTGGCCGGCCCTCCGCTGGCCGCGTTCCTGCTTGACGCCGGCGGTTTCACCTACCTGTACGGGATAGCCGCGCTCATGTACGCGGTCGTGGCACTGGTCGCGGTCTTCTGGCTCGACGAACTCGACCCGCCCGCCGCACCAACCATGCCGACCACGCCGACCGCTCCCGACGGCGAACCCGCCCCCGCCGTTCCCGGCACGGTCGAGGCATCGCGGAGGACCGTGCTGCTGACAGCGGTCGCGTTCACGATGCTGCAGTGTCCGTTGACCCTGAGCCTGCAGACCCTGCCGTTGTTCGTCGGCGGCAACCTCAACGGCGACCTCGACGACGCCGGCCTCATCCTCGGGCTCTGCGCCGCGCTGGAGATCCCGCTGATGCTCGGCCTCGGCGTGCTGACCACCCGGTTCCCCCTGCGACTGCTGGTGCTCGTCGGGGCAGGGTCCGGTGTGGCGTACCACGTCTGCGCGGCGGTCTCGGGGAGCGTGTCGACGCTGGCGGTCGCCCAGATCCTCAACGCGGCCTTCATCGCGGCGGTTTCCGGGCTGGGCATCTCCTACATGCAGGACCTGCTGCCCCGGCAGCCGGGGCGGGCCACGACCCTGTTCACGAACACGTTCCCGATCGGAGCGATCCTGGCCGGTCCGCTGTTCGGGCTGGCCCAGCACTTCGGCCTGCGGCTCGCGTACGGGATCGGGACGGGCCTGTGCGCCGCCGGCCTGCTGATCCTGTTGATCATCCGACCCCCGGCCCTCCGGACGGGGCAACCCGCGTCCTGACAGTTGGCGGCTCGCCCGAAACACGCCTCATTCCGGGTATCGCTCTGCGTCCACATCGGTCATTCGCGTACGCACCACCCGTGCTTCCCGCGTTTCGGTGGCAGCGGGGCCATACCGGTCCAGTGCGGGAACGGATTTGTGCTGGCCAATGGGCTGAATCGACCGCGCCCACTCCCCCTCGACCGAACCCGTTGGACCTTCGGCAGAGGTCACCGAGACGGTCGTACGACCGGGGTGGCCGTCCGTACGACCCGTCACCCACCGTGTGGATGACCATAATCCGCCCAATATCTGCCCGAATGCTGCCCGTGAACGTGTCTTGATCAGCAACAGAGATCCACCGAACATGATCGAAGTCGTCGTGGGGACGTCCATCGATCGTTGGGTTCGCTCCCACACGACCGGTGGCACCGGACATCCCGGAGCTGCCTCTGTCGGTGCTCCGATTTGTTCGGGTCACCGAAAAGTGGGGAGGAAAGAGTGTCAGTACGACAAACACGCCGAGGCGGGGGTCGATTCAGACTCCGGTCATCGGTCGCCATCCTGGCGGCCGTTGTCCTCGGTGTCACGGCCCAACCGGCGTACGCGGCGCCCGCCGCGCCCAGCGCCACCGTCGACGCCCAGGTGCTCAAGGAGATCAGCACCAAGGGCAGCACCAGCTTCATGGTGTTCCTGCGCGAGCAGGCCAAACTGGACGGTGCCGCCAAGCTGCGCGACAGCGACGCCAAGGCCGTCGAGGTGCACCGGCAGCTCACCGGCACCGCCGCGCGAACCCAGAGCGGGCTGCGCGCCGACCTCGACGCGAGGAAGGCGGAGTACACGGCGTACTGGATCGCCAACGCGCTCCAGGTGCGCGGCGACAAGGCCCTGGTCGACTCGATCGCCGCCCGTGACGAGGTGGCCCGGATCGAGCCGGTCCACATCTACCCGCTGATCAAGCCGACGCCGAGCAAGACGACCGCCAAGGCCGAACCGAACGCGGTCGAGTGGGGCCTGAGCAACATCGAGGCGCCCCGGGTCTGGTCCGAGTACGGCGACCGCGGCGAGGGCATCGTCGTGGCCAACATCGACACCGGCGTCCAGTACGACCACCCGGCCGTCGTCGGTCAGTACCGCGGCAACCTCGGCAACGGCAGCTTCGACCACAACTACAACTGGTTCGACCCGGCCAGCGTCTGCGCCAACGACACCCCGTGCGACAACATCGACCACGGTACGCACACCATGGGCACGATGGTCGGTGACGACGGTGCCGGCAACCAGATCGGTGTCGCGCCCGGCGCCAAGTGGATCGCCGCGAAGGGCTGCGAGAACCAGCTCGGTTGCTCCGAGACCTCGCTGCTCGCCGCCGGTCAGTGGGTGCTCGCCCCGACCGACCTCAACGGCCAGAACCCCCGGCCCGACCTGCACCCGGACGTGGTCAACAACTCCTGGGGCGGTGGCCAGGGCGACCCCTGGTACGAGCAGACGATCGTGGCCTGGCGGGCCGCCGGCATCTTCCCCAGCTTCAGCGCCGGCAACAGCGGCGAGGCGGGCTGCGGGTCGGCCAACTCCCCCGGTGACAGCCCGACCGCGTACGCGGTCGGCTCGTACGACGTGAACAACGCGATCTCGTACTTCTCCAGCCGCGGGCCCAGTGTCAGCGGTCTGACCAAGCCGAACGTCTCGGCGCCCGGCTCCAACGTGCGCTCCAGCGTTCCTGGCAACGGGTACGCGAACTTCAACGGCACCTCGATGGCCGCCCCGCACGTCTCCGGCGCCGTCGCGCTGATCTGGTCGGCGGCACCGACCCTGCGCGGCGACGTACCCGCCACCGAGGCGCTGCTCGACGACACCGCCACCGACGTGAACGCGCTCGAGTGCGGTGGCACGGTCGACGACAACAACGTCTTCGGCGAGGGTCGGCTCAACGCGTACCAGGCGGTCACCGCCGCACCGCGTGGCCCGGTCGGTCAGGCCACCGGCACCGTCACCAACAGTGCCACCGGGGCGGTCCTGGCCGGTGCGACCGTCACCGCCGGTCCGCGCCGCGCCACCACCGGCGCGGACGGCACCTACTCGCTGACCGTCGCGGCCGGCGAGCAGAGCGTCACCGCGAGCGCCTACGGCTACGCCGACCAGACCGTCACCCTGACGGTTCCCGAGGGCGGCGCGGTCACGAAGAACTTCGCGCTGGTCGAGACCCCGCCGGTGACCGTCACCGGCAAGGTCACCGACGGTTCCGGTCACGGCTGGCCGCTGTACGCCTCGATCGAGGTACCAGGGCGGCCGGGCGGGCCGGTGTTCACCGACCCGAGCACCGGCACGTACTCGTTCACCGTGCCGGGCAACACCGCCTACAAGGTCAAGACGACCGCCCGCTACCCCGGCTACCGGCAGGTGGAGACCACGCTGGAACTCGGCGTCGGAGCCACCACGGCGAACATCTCGGTGCCGGTCGACCCGGGCTGCACCGTCGCCGGCTACTCCCCCTCGGTCGGCGACCCGCTGCTGACCCAGTCCTTCGACGGCACCTCCGCCCCCGAGGGTTGGTCGGTGGTCAACCGGACCGACGGCGGCGGCTGGACGTTCGTCGACGAGGGGAGCCGGGGCAACCTGACCGGCGGCACCGGCGGCTTCGCCATCGTCGACAGCGACCACCTCGGCAACGGCCCGACGCAGGACACCGACCTGCGCAGTCCGGTGCTGGACCTGACCGGGGTGAGCGCGCCGTACCTGAAGTTCAACAGCGACATGTGGTTGACCGGTGGCACCAACACCGCCGACATCGACGTCTCGACCGACGGCGGCGAGAACTGGACCAACGTCTGGCACCAGAGTGCCAGCCGGCGCGGTCCGGTCGTGGAGGAGGTACCGCTCACCCCGGCCGCCGGCAGCGCGAACGCGGTGATCCGGTTCCGGTACGCCGGCAGCTTCTCCTGGTGGTGGCAACTGGACAACCTCCAGCTGATCAACCGGATCTGCACCCCGATCCCGGGTGGCCTGGTCACCGGTTTCACCACCGACGCCAACACCGGCGCCGCGCTCAACGGTGCGACGGTGAGCAGCGTGGACCAGCCGCTGGACAAGGGCGTCTCGGTCGCGACGCCGGACGACCCGAACATCGGTGACGGGTTCTACTGGTTCTTCTCCAGCCTGACCGGCGCCCACTCGGTGAGTGCCGCGAAGGCGCCGTACCAGCCGTTGGCGAAGAGCGTCACGGTGGTCGCGAACGGAACCCGCAAGGCCGACTTCGCCCTGAAGTCGGGTCGGCTGACGATCGGGCCGGCCACGGTCGAGTCGCACCAGCCGTACGGCAGCACCCGTACCACCACGGTGACCGTCAAGAACACCGGTAGCGCCCCGGCCAACGTCGAGGTGCTCGAGCGGTCCGGTCAGTTCGAGCTGCTCTCCAAGCCGGGAGCGGCACTGACCGAGCGGTTGATGAAGGGGTTGACCCCGGCCCAGAACGGGGCCAGGTACCCCGGCGTCACCGGTGGGCCGGCCGCGGCCGGTCCGACCGCCGAGGGCGCGTGGAGCCGGATCGCCGACATGCCGTCGGCGATCTTCGACAACGCCGGTGCGACCGTGGGCGGCAAGGTCTACTCCTTCGGCGGTGCGAACGGCACCGGCACCGAGAAGAAGGCCTGGGTGTACGACCCGGAGAGCAACGCGTGGAGCAACCTGCCGGACCTGCCCACCGGGCGGGGGAAGTCGGCGGCCGCCGTGGCCGACGACAAGATCTACCTCCTCGGTGGTTGGAGCGAGAGCGGCGCGCCGGTCACCACGGTCGACGTGTTCGACCCGGCGACCGGTGCCTGGAGCACTCTCGACGCCACCAACCCGGCGGCCCGCGCGGCTGCCGGCACGGCGGTGATCGACGGCAAGGTCTACCTGGTCGGCGGCTGCGCCGACGGTGGTTGCACGCCGTCGGACAACGTGGTCGTCTTCGACCCCGCGTCGGGCAGCTTCACCACCGGTGCGAAGTACCCGCACAGCGTGGCGTGGATGTCCTGTGGCGGTATCGGCAGCAGCGCGTACTGCGCCGGTGGCGTGGCCGGTGGGACGTCGTACAAGGACGGGTTCTCCTACGACCCGGCCGCCGACGCCTGGACCGCGCTGCCCGAGTTGCCGATCGACCTGTGGGGCTCGCAGTACGCCGCCGCGGGTGGCCTCCTGGTGATCGCGGGTGGAGTGACCGGGAACTCGTCCGGGCTCACCAACCGGACCGTGGCCTACGACCCGGCCACGAACGCCTGGCAGGCACTGCCGAACGTCGGCTTCCCGGTCTACCGGGGTGCGCTGGCGTGCGGGGCGTACAAGCTGGGTGGTGCTCCGGCACCGGGAACTCCCGGCAAGGAGTCCGAGCGTCTCGGTGACCTCGGTGACTGCGACGGTGCGGGCGACGCGCCGTGGCTGGCCACCACGCCGGCGGACTTCACCCTGGCACCGGGTGCCTCGAAGAAGATCACGTTGACCCTGACCGCCACCGCGGAGAAGGGGATCGCCCAGCCCGGCACCTACCACTCGGACCTGGCCCTGCGTTCGGACACCCCGTACGCGGTACCGGCGGTCGACGTGGAACTGAACGTCTCGGCGCCGAACAACTGGGGCAAGGTCCAGGGCACGGTCACCGGCCAGACCTGCGACGGGGAACGCGTACCGGTCAAGGCGACCGTACGGCTGAACCTCGCCGACGGCGGCTACACCCTGAGCGCGGACGGCCAGGGGCACTATGCCTACTGGCTGCCGAAGGGCAAGTACCAGGTGATCGTGGCCAAGGACGGCTGGATCCCCGAGGTGCACCAGCAACAGATCCAGGCCGGCTTCGTGTCGACCCTGGACGTCACCCTCGATCCGGTCACGGCCTGCGACTCGCGTGTGGGCGGGATCTGATCACCTCTGATACCGGTGGCCGTCGACCCCTGCGGGTCGGCGGCCACCGCCGTGTCGGCATCAGCGGAGTCGACCGGGTGGTACAGCCTGCTGTACCACAACTGACTCGTTGGCTGGATCGCTCCCGGTGACGGCGGCTCCTAGCGTTGAGGCGCCCAATACGCCGATTCCACAGGGAGTGCGCCGTGCCCGATCCGTATCAATCCCCCGAAGCGCCCGTGACGCGTGAGCCCGTACCGGTGCCGAGCACACGGTACACAGTCATTCGACCCCTGCTCTGGCTGTTGCTCGCAATCAGCGTCGCCGCCAATGTGGTGGCCTCCGCCGCCGGCGCCAACCTGTTCGTCGGTTCCGGGTTCGGTCTGGCGGCGCTGGCCTGCGCCGCCGCGCTGATCGTCCACCACTACCGGAACCGGCGTCGATGACCACCAGTCCTCCGGTGGTACCCCAGGCTGTACCTCGTTTCGGGTGTCCACGGTAGAGACTCGACGAGAAGCGACTGATGGACTTCCTCATGAAGGTCGACAGCCCTTTCGAGGAGGACAACATGGTCGCGACAGAGAGTCCGGTGGCTATCGGTACGGGTCCCGGCGACAGCGGAATTCGCAATTGCATCCGCCGCCGTCCACTGCTCAGCTTCTTCGCGCTGGCGAATCTGTTGAGCTGGGTCGCCTGGATCCCGTACGTCCTATCGACCACCGGGCTGGGAGTGCTCGACTTCCGTTTCCCGACGATTCTCGGCACCACGCAGACCCTCGGCGTTCTACCCGGCGCCTACCTCGGCCCGATCACGGCGGCGTTCATCGTGACCGCGGTCGCCGACGGTAGGGCCGGGCTCCGCCGTTGGGTCGGGCGGATGTTGCGGTGGCGGATCGGCTGGCGGTGGTACCTGTCGGTCCTGATCGGCGTCCCCGCCGCCCTGACCATCACCTCCGTCGCACTGTCCGGCGGCTCCATCCAGGCGCCTCCCGCCACGGCACTCCTGGTCTACCTGCCGGTCCTCGTCCTACAGATGATCAGCACCGGCATCGCGGAGGAGCCCGGCTGGCGCGACTTCGCCACCATCGCCACCGCCCAGAACTCGACCCACGTTCTGTTGCTCACCTCCGCCGCCGGGGCGCTGGTACTGCTGATCGCGACCCGGGGACGGCTCGGCTACCGACCGGCCGTCGAATCCCCGACACGGGTCGTCGAATGAGCTGAGCGAGACGGCGCTACCCGCACGCCACCCCTGTTCGGTTCACGACCGGCGCGGGCGCACCGGCGGTGTCGTATGGTCTCCGGATCATCGAAATCTCCGATCCCCGCGAACCCTTCCGACCACGGAGGTACCGATGCCGAGTTCCGGCGCGTACGACATCCGCGACGGCACGCCCCCGGCCAGAGGGCAGCGCTGGCGAAAGGCGGTGAGCGTCCGCTCCCGAGCCGCCCTGGACGCCCTCGAACATCTCGTCGGCGGGCTGGGCACCGGGTTGCTGGCCCTGGTGACACTGATCTGTCTGGCTGTCGTCGCACTGTTGTGCCTGCTCGGCATCGGCCTGCTCCTGATACCGGTCGCGCTACGGGTGCTACGGGTCGTCGCCGACCGGGAACGCGCCCGGCTCTCCCGCTGGGGTCCGGAGATCATCGGCCCCGAACCGGTGCCGAACCGGCTGGGCGCCGTCGTGCGGGACCGCGCGGTCCGCAGGGAGCTGGGTTGGGTGGTGTGCCACGCGACCCTCGGGTTCATTCTCGGCCTGTCCGGGGCGACGCTGCCCCTGTACGTGGTGACCGACGGCACCCTCCCGTTGTGGTGGTACCTCGTACCACCATCGGAAGCCTCCGACACGCTGGCGCTCGTGCACGTGCACAACCTGCCCGGCGCGCTCGTGGTGAGCCTGATGGGCCTGGGATGGCTCGTCGTGCTGGTGACTCTCACCCCGTACATGGCCCGGCTGCAGGCGTGGCCCGGTCGACGCCTGCTGTCACCCGATCCCGGCACCGACCTGACCATCCGGGTCGCGCAACTGACCGCGACGCGGGCCGCCGCCCTGGACGCGCACGCCGCCGAGCTGCGGCGGATCGAGCGGTCGTTGCACGACGGCACCCAGAACCGGCTGGTCGCGGTCAACGTCCTGCTCGGCGCGGCGCGTCGTGCGCTGGCGCGTAACCCGTCCGACGCCGAGGCGATCATCGACCGCGCCCAGGACGCCGCCGAGCAGGCGCTCGCCGAGCTGCGCGCCGTCGTACGCACCATCCTGCCGCCGGTGCTGACCGATCGCAGCCTCGCCGACGCCCTCACCGCCCTGGCCGCGGACTGCCCGGTGACCTGCCGGGTGGACGCCGACGTGTCGGACCGGTGCGCCGCGACCGTCGAGGCGACGGCGTACTTCGTGGTCGCCGAGGCGCTCACCAACATCGCTCGGCACAGCGAGGCCAGGTACGCCACCGTTAAGCTTCGTCGCCGTGAGGACCAACTCGTTGTGCGGATCACCGACGACGGACGGGGTGGGGCCGACGAGCACGGCGGTTCGGGACTCGTCGGGATCCGCCGCCGGGTCGAAGCGCACGACGGGACGTTCGAGCTGGTCAGCCCGGTCGACGGTCCCACCGACCTGATGGTGAGGCTGCCATGCGGATTGTGATCGCCGAAGACGACCCGCTGCTGCGCGAGGGCCTCGCCCTGCTGCTGCGGGCGGAGTCCCTGGACGTGGTGGCCGCCACCGCAACGCCCGACGAGTTCCTGACCGCCATCGACGCACACGTTCCCGACGTGGCCATCGTCGACGTCCGGATGCCGCCGACACACACCGACGAGGGCATCGTGGCGGCCGTCGAGGCCCGGCGTCGGCAACCGGGGCTGGCCGTGCTGGTGCTGTCGGCGTACGTCGAGCAGGCTTTCGCCACCGACCTGCTCGCCCAGGGCAGCGCCCGCCTCGGCTACCTGCTCAAGGAGCGCGTCGGTCGGGTGCAGGAGTTCCTGGACGCGCTGCACCGGGTGGTGGACGGGGGAACCGCCATCGACCCGGACGTGGTCGCCCAACTGCTGGCCCGGACCCGACCGGCCACGCCGTTGGAACGGCTCAGCCCCCGGGAACATGACGTACTGGCGCTGATGGCCCAGGGGCTGGGGAACGGTGCCATCGCCGAACGGCTCGTCGTCACCGACGGCGCCGTACACAAGAACATCCGGAGCATCTTCGCCAAGCTCGACCTGGCGCCCACCGACCGCGCGGACCGCCGGGTCGCCGCGGTGCTGCGCTACCTCGAGGACGCCCGCCGCCGAGGCTGACGGCCGGCATCCAACAAACGTCCAGGAGACTCCCCGGGTTCTCCCACCCGGACCGCGCATCGTTGGACCTGCCGCGCCACCGCCCACCAGGTCGGGTGCGGTCTGACACCCCTGCCGGGTGATCCGCCGGCCCGTCGGCCGAGGAGCCCGGCTGATTCTTCATGCGCACATTGCGAGGGATGACGACCATGCCGAGTGAGAGTCGGAAGGAACGCGCCGCCGCGGCCCGCAGGGCAACCCAGCGCGCGAGGCACCGGGAGCGCCGGGTACGGCGACTGCTGACCGGCGCGGCGATCGGCCTGGTCGCGGCGGTCCTGGTGGCCGTCGGCCTGGTGGTCACGCTCGACCGACCGGACAACGGGGCAGCCGCGCAGACGATCCCGGCCACACCTCTCGCCACCGCCCAGGGACGCACTGACCAGCCGCCGTGGTCGGCACCCTCCGACGCCAGCACCCAGGTACGCGCCGCCGGGCTGCCCATGCTCGGCGCGGAGGGCACCGTCGAGCACATCCACGCCCACCTCGACGTCTTCGTCGACGGGCAGCCGGTCGTGGTGCCGGCGAACCTCGGCATAGACCAGTCCGCCGGGCAGATCAGCCCGTTGCACACCCACGACACCACCGGGGTGCTGCACATCGAGTCGCCGGTGCAGGCCGACTTCAGCCTGGGGCAGCTGTTCACCGAGTGGCAGGTGTCGCTGTCGGCCGACCAGATCGGCGGGCTCCACGCGGGTGACGGCAAGGTGCTCCAGGCGTACGTCAACGGCAAGCCCGCCACCGGAAACCCGGCGGGGATCATCCTGCACGCGCACGACGAGATCGCCGTTGTCTACGGCACCCCCGCGCAGCAGGCGGACCCGCCGTCGAGCTACGCCTTCCCGGCCGGGGAATAGCCCGAGGGCGTACCGGGGCCGCACCTGCCCCGCCCCCACGACCGGTCGGGCAGGTAGCGGGCCGCACCCGGCCTTCCGGGGAAACGATCCGACGGATCGTGTGCCGGGATGGCCGGGTGCGCCCCGGAGTGCTTGGCGGTTCCGCTTTCGGCCGAGGATTCGCCTGGCGGTGATCAGCCCAGGCAGGTGCCAACTTCCTGCCGAGCGTTCCCGCACGGCTGGTTTCCGCTGATGACGGTCTGGTCGTCGACCTTGACCGCGACATCCTTCGCGAACACACCGCCCGGTTTCTCGGCGGCACTGTTCTCGGTCACCTTGCTTCTGAACAGGGACACCTGTCCCCCTGCTACGGAGACGCCGCCGCCCTTCGACTCCGGGCCGAGCGCCTTGTTACGGCTGCTCTCGCTGTGCCGTACGAGTACCGTCGACCGCTCGGCGGAGATGCCGCCGCCGTCCCCGGCCGTGCTGTTCTCCACGACGGTGCTGTCGTCGACGGTGAGCAGACCCTGGACGGTCGAAATTCCGCCGCCGGCAACGTCCGAGGTGTTGTGGTCGATCGTGAGGTCGCGAAGGGTGATCGTGGCGTCCTTGTTGGCGACGCCGCCGCCAACCCTGGCGGTGTTGGCGGTGACCCTGGTTTGCCAGACCTTGGTCCGGGCGGCGTAGCTGGCGATACCGCCGCCCTCGCCCGCGGCGTTGTGGACGAAGGTGCTCTCGCTGATGTCGGCCGCGCCCTGGTAGTTCGCGAACCCGCCACCGAACCCGCCGGCACGGTTGTTGGTGAACTCCGTCCACTTCACCGTAAGGACACCCCCGTTGAGCAGGCCCCCACCCCTGCCCGCCCAACCTGCGGCGTTGTTGTCACGGAATGTGCCTTCGACGAGGGTCAGGTGGCCATCGTTGAAGATCCCACCGCCACCTCCCTCGGGGGCGAGCGCGGCGCTCTCGGTGATCGTGGTGCGCTCGACGACCGCGGTGCCGCCATGGTCGATCCGGATGCTGCCGCCGTCGGCGGCACGTCCGTTCGACAGGGTGAGATCGCTCAGCTTCAGCTCGCCACCATCCCGGACGGTGAAGAACCGGAATTCTTCGGACTTCGCGTCCCGCACGATGGTGGCGCCCTCACCCACGATGCTGATCGGTTGATATATCACCGGCAGGCCGGACCTGTCGCTGATCTTCTCGTCACCTCGGTCCACGACGGCGGCGAGGGTGTAGGTGCACTTCGACGCGAGTTTGAGATCGCCTCCGCCTGCGGCGTTGGCGAGCGCGATCGCGGCGACGAGCTCCCCCGCGTCACAGGGCACGGGCTTCACCTCGTGGGGCCCGTCGGGCGACGCACCCTCCGAATTCATGCCGGGGGCGGGTTCTGGGGCGCCGGTCGCGGCGAGCCACTCCAGGCTCGGACCGGTGGGGGCGCTGTCCCCGACCGGGGTGAGGGCGGCAAGGCCCGCCAGACCCGCCGCCACACCCCCGGCTACGAGGCCCGTGGCCAGAAGCCATCGCCGCCCCGTCGGCCGCGGTGCGGACTGTTCGGGATCTCCGTAGCCCCCGTGACAACCGGACATAACACTTCCCTGCCCTTCATATCGGACACCGCCGCACCGACCTGTCGCGCGGAGGCTGCGCATCGTCGCAACCATGGAAATTCACGGTACGGCGATCATGGGGACAAGCACGGCTTATGCGAATAAAGCACATGTTCGGATGAAAACGCCGGCAGCATCGTCGACGATCAGGTCCACCGACCTTCCGGAGCCCACACGTCGTGACCCGTCAGCCGAGGCGGGCGGCGCGGGCGGTGAGGTGGCGGCGCTCCGGGAGGCTGGTCGCACGGCGGGCGGCCTCCCGGAAGTCGGCTGCGGCGGCATCCCGTTCGCCGGCCATCTCGCGCAGGTGGCCGCGGGTCGCAAGGAAACGGTGGTGGCGTGCCATCCGGTTGTCGGCGCCCAGCGCTTCCAGCAGGAGCAGCCCCGCCGACGGTCCGTGGACCATGGCAACCGCGACCGTGCGGTTGAGCGTGACCATCGGGCCCGGTGCGAGCTGCTCCAGCAGGTCGTACAGGCCGAGTACCTGGGGCCAGTCGGTGGCCTCCAGGTGCTCGGCCTCGTCGTGGACGGCGGCGATGGCGGCCTGCACCTGGTACGGGCCGACCGGGCCCCGGTCGAGTGCCTCCGTGACGAGGTTGAGCCCCTCGGTGATAAGTTTCCGGTCCCAGGTACGGCGGTCCTGTTCGTCGAGCGGCACCAGGGAGCCGTCGGGCGCCGTACGGGCGGGCCGGCGGGCCTCGGTGAGCAGCATCAGGGCCAGCAGCCCGGTCACCTCACCGTCGTGCGGCAGCAGTCGTCGCAGCCAGGTGGTGAGCCGGATCGCCTCGTCGGACAACCGGGGCGCGGTGAGCTCCGGCCCGGTCGTGGCGGTGTACCCCTCGTTGAAGAGCAGGTACAGCACGTGCAGTACGGCACGCAGTCGCTCGGCCCGCTCCGCTCCCTCGGGCAGTGCGAAGGTCGTACCGCTGCTCCTGATGGTCTGCTTGGCCCGGCTGATGCGTTGTGCCATGGTCGCCTCGGGGACCAGGAACGCCGCAGCGATCTGGGCGGTGGTGAGACCGCCGACCGCGCGCAGGGTCAGCGCGATCTGGCTGGGCGGCGACAGCGCCGGATGGCAGCAGAGAAAGAGCAGGGCGAGTGAGTCGTCTCGGTCGGCGTCCGGCTCGACATCCGCGGGCCGGCCGAGCAGCTCCGACTGCGGGGTGGCGGCGAATATCGTCTCCTCGCGCCGCCGCCGCGCCTGCTCGCTGCGCACCTCGTCGAGGAGGCGATGGGTGGCGACGGTGATCAGCCACGCGCGGGGGTTGTCCGGTACGCCCTCGGTGGGCCAGCGCACCGCAGCCCGGAGCAGGGCCTCCTGGGTCGCGTCCTCGCAGGTGTCGAACTGCCCGTACCGGCGGACCAGCGCGCCGAGGACCTGCGGCGCCAGCTCGCGCAGCAGGTCCTCGACCCCCCGATCGACCTTCACAGGCTGGCGGGCGCCTCGTGCAGGATCGGCCACACCTCGACCGGCTCGATGTGCGCCCACGGCATCTCGGCGGCGATCTCGTACGCCCGCTGCTCGTTCTCGCAGTCGAACAGGTAGAAGCTGGCGATGTACTCCTTCGTCTCCAGGTACGGCCCGTCGGTGACCGCCGGGGCGCCGTCCGTACGCCGAACCAGCCGGCTCGCCGCCGCGTCGGCCAGCCCGTACGCGCCGAGCAGCTCGCCGTTCGCCTGGTACTTCCGGTTGAACGCGTCCTGCTTGGCGATCTCCTCGGGCCAGTTCTCGGCCAGGATCGAATCCCACTTCTCCTGATTGCCGTAGATCATCAGCAGGTACTTCATCAGGGTCGTTCCTTCCGGTTCGTGCACCGTGCCGGCGCTGTCACCTGGTAAACGGAGCCGCCGCACCGTCCTCGACATGCTTACCGGAAAAGTTTCCTCGGCCGGATCTGTCGAACCGGACAGCACTGCTTCGTCTTTCCCACAGAAGCACCAAACAGCCGGACAACGGGAGAGACACCATGAACACGATCACGATCCGGGCCGACAACATGCTCACCACCCGGCCGGTGTGGCAGGTCAGCGCGCTGGCCGGACTGGCTGCGGCCGTCGCGACGGAGATCTTCGGCCTGGCCGCCCGCGCCGTGGGGGTGCCGATGATGGCGGGAGGCACGGGCGCCACGGTCGCCGAGCCGGTCAACGTCGGCATGTTCGCCATGGGCACGGTGATCTCCGTGTTCTGGGGCACGATCCTCGCGGTCCTGCTCGCCCGGTACGCCCGCCGCCCCGCCCGTACCTACCTGTGGACGACGATCGCGCTGACCGTGGTGTCGATGGCGGGGCCGTACCTCGCCGGTGCCACCGCGACCTCGACCAAGGTGATGCTCGCCCTGTCGCACGTCGTCGCCGCGCTGATCGTCATCCCGATCGTCACCCGCCGGCTCGACCGCCTCCCCGACCGGCCCGGCACCCGCTGACCGACCGGCACCCGGCCTGCCTCGGGTAGGCCGCCCGGGTGGATCAGTGCCGACCGTCCACGGCGCCCGGCCCGGGCGGCGTGGGCGGAGCGGATGCTGGTCGTGGGTGGGCCGGAGTAGCCGGCCGGCGGGCGGGTCGGCGCGAGCGGCGCAGCTCGGCCAGGGCGAACGCGGCGACGAGAACGGCGGCGACACCGACCAGTCCCCACGGGTAGCTGACGATGGTGGCACTGAACCGGGCCGGCCCGTCCGGCCCGCCCAGCTCACCCCGGACGGTGTAGCTGCCGACGGCGGGCGCACCGATGGTCACCGGTAGACGTACGGTCCGCTGCTCGCCCGGTTGCAGGGTGTCGAGCAGGGGCGGGGGCACGAACCCGGTCGGGTTGGCACCCCGGCCGAGCGTCACCGTGATCGCGGGTTCGACCACCGGTGCGGTGCCGTTGTTGCGTACGTCGACGAGCAGGATGCGTCGCGCCGGGCCGCCGAGCAGGGCCGGCCAGGACCAGTCCCCCGTCACGGCGACCCGGGTGACCTCGATCGCGGCGACGCCCGGCGGCGCCGCCATGGTTTCCGGTGGCACCGGCGGGGCGGTGACCCCGGCGACGACCACCGGCACCGTGCCGCCGAGGCTGCCGCTCAGGCTGGTCACCCGGACCACGCACGGGCAGCCGACGGGCGGCGCGGTCACGGTCAGGGTGGTGGTCGCGGTCCCGGCCGTCGAGACGTAGGTCTGCACCGAGTCGTGCACGGCGCAGTCCGCCGACCCGCGCCGGCCGTTGTTGCCGCAGATCTCGACAGCGGCGGTGCCGGCCGGCCAGCCACCGAGCCGGACCATGATCCGGTCGCCGGGCGCCGTCCGGTCCCGGTCGATGGTGATCACGGGCGCCGACCCGGTCGGGGATGCGGTGGGGGTGGCCGGAGCCAGAACGGCGGTGGCCAGCACCGTGGTCACGAACATCAGGGCGGGGACGCCGGCCACCGTCACACCCGCCCGTCGGTGGCCGCCACAGCCTCGCTGCCGGGCCCCCCGGAACCGGTCTTCGCGGCCTCGGGGGCGGTCCGACCGGCCTCGGGGGCGGGTACTGGGGCGTCGGCGGCGCGGCGGGCCGGGCGGCGTCGGATGCGCCGGACCACCGCGACCACGCCGAGCAGCGCCAGCGCCGCGACCAGGAGCCACGGCGGAGCCCAGACACCACTGGTACGGGTGACCCGAGGCAGCGGTACGTCCATCGTGGACGGCTCCACCAGGACCGCGACGGTCAGCCGGCCGGCTGCCGGTAGCCCGGTGACCCGCTCGCGTACCTCGATGGCCGATCCGGGTAGCAGCTCGGGCAGTTCGAGGTTGCCGGTACGGGCCAGGGACCAGCCGAGCGGGCCGGTGACGGCGACCTGACCGGTGCCACCGATCCGTACGTTGCCGGTGTTGCGCAGTTGGTAGCGGATCGTCATGGTGCCGCCGCCGAACGGGTTCAGCGGGTTGTGGTGCGTCACCCGTAGCGTCTCGACCTGGAGCGACGGGTGCAGCGGCCCGGCCACGCGAAGGTAGATGCGGGCGGCGGCCCGCCGGTCCAGGTTGACCCGCTGCCCGCCGGCGTCGGTGCCCACCGCGGTCACGGAGGCGACCAGGCCACCGCTGTGGTCGCCCGGTGTGGCATTGGCGGGTACGTCGAGGTGGAACGGGACGACCACCCGCTGCCCGGCGGGGACCGTCCGGGTACGCGACCCGACGCTCGTCCAGGCACCGGGCCCGGTCGGAGGTTGGCTCGCCGGCAGCAGCCCGAATCCGCCGTCGATGGTGGTGAACGCGTCGGTGGCGTACACGGTGAGCGTCAACGGCGTGCTGCCGAGGTTGGTGATCGCGACATGGTCGTCGATGCGCTGTCCGGGGCTGGCGTCGTAGGCGAAGTAGCTGCGCCCGGTGGGTCCGGAGGCGCTGGAGGGTTGCACCGCCCAGGTGATGTCGGCAGCGCGTGACGCCGCGGGCGCGGCATGGCCGGGCGACGAGGACAGGACGGCGATCAGGGCCACGGCCAGCGCCGGCAGCGATCGGTGGATCATGTGCAGCTCCGCGGAAGGGGCGGCGGCAGCGGCGTCCGGTCCAGAGATCGGACGCCGCTGCCGTAAGGGGTCAGGACAGGGTGACGGTCAGGGTCGCGGTGTAGTCACCCGGCGAGGTTGACGCCGGTACACCGAGGTCGAGCCGTGCCCCGCACTCGAACTGTCCGGCGCTCGCGCCGGCCGCCGAGGTGCACAGTGCCCGGGCGGTGCCCAGACCCGTGCCCGCACCGGGGTTGGCCACCGCACCCGGCGTGACCAATCCCGGTGTGCCGACCAGCCCGTCGTTCACCACCGACGCGTTCGGCGTCCAGCCGAGGTTGTCGGCGGCGATCACACCACCGGCGGCACTGGTGAAGTTCTCCACCTGGCCGACCAGGCTCCAGCCGGCGTTGGTGCCCCGCTGGTCGGAGACGGTGACCTTGTTGAGGTTGCCGGTCGCCGTACCGCCGGGGTCGACCGCGCCGAGGGCGACGGTCGATCCGGCCGAGGTCAGGATCAGCGCGCCGGTCTGGCGGACCTGCGCGGTGATCTCCTGTTCGGCGCTGCCGCCGGACCCTGGGGTGCCGGCGAAGCTGACCGGAGTGAACGTGTCCTGGCTCCGGTCGGCCGAGCCGTGCGCGGCGAAGGTCAGGATGTAGCACTGCACCGTGGTGCAGTCGACGGCGTTACCGCTGCCGTCGGTGTACTTCGCGGCGACCGACAGCGTGGTGCTGAAGGTTCCGTCGCCGTTCAGCGTGTCCTGCCCCGCGCTCGGGGTGGTGACGTTCTTGTTCACCCACTTCACCGACTTGTAGCGCCGGGCGTTGACCCAGTAGTCGGTGTCGTTCTTCGGTCCGAAGGCGACGTAGACGCCGTTGCCGCCGGCACCGTCGGGGTTGAAGCCCGAGCCGGTGACGGTGACGGTCGCCTGTTCCGGGTCGATGCCGGTCGACGGGGTGACCGAGACGGCCGGCGCCGCCGGTGCTCCGGCGGAGGTGAAACTGAACGTCGCCGGGTCCAGGACCGTGCCCGCACCGTAGAAGCCGGCGAACGCCGACGCCCCGATCTCGGTCATGGTCGCGGCCAGGTTGGTCCAGGTCACCGTGGTGCCGGAGGACTGCGGGCCGGCGGACGCGTCCAGGGTCGCGATCGCGGCCTGGTCGACCGACACCGGCTCGAAACCGCCGCCGCTGACCTCGAGGTCGACGTCGGCGAGCAGCGATCCCGTTTCCCCTGCCAGGACCACCGTGGGGTTGGCCATGGTGATCTTGAAGAAGTGAGCCGGGTACGACAGCACCACCGTGCCGCCGTAGTGGACGGTCGCCGCCCCGGTCGCCGGGTCGTACGAGCCGTCGAGGGCGGCGAATCTGAAGGTGCCGTCCGCGTTGCGGGTGGCACCGTCGGTGACCGCGATCGGCGGATTGCCGTTACCGGTGGACACGTAGTTACGGAACGAGGCCTTGAATCCCCAGTCGAGGTCACCTGCGGTGACGTCCACCGGGGCCGCCGCCACGGGTGCCACCGCGACGATCGAGGCGGCGGCACCGAGGACAACCGCGGCCGTCCATCGCAGCGACGTACGCCGGGCGTTGCCGGCGTTCAGTCTGCCCATCCTGCTTCCTTTCCGAGAAGACCGGGGGAACACGTTCCCCTAAGACCAACTTAGGTTAGCCTAAGCTAAGTTGCGGTCAACCCGGCACCCGGACAACAGGTCGACGCTGTTGATCCACAAGAAACGAGCCGGTCAGACGCTTGTCCTTCGACTGCATCCAGTCTTAGGTTAGGCAACCCTTACTGTCCAGTCGTCAACCAACCGGAGTAATCCCGATGTCCACTCGTCCAGGGCTGCGCCGTCGCCTCACCGGCACGGTCCTCCTGCTCAGCGCGGTCGCGACCGGCGTGCTGCCCCCCTCAACAGCCTCCGCCGACACGGTCGGCCAGGGCCCGAACGGACAACGCCTCACGGTCGGCAAGACGGCCGGCGTCAACCGGGCCGGGGAGACGATCACCGTCTCCGGCTCCGGCTACGACACCAACAAGGGGATCTACGTCGCGTACTGCGTCGACAACGGCAAGGGCGTGCTCCCCTCACCGTGCGGTGGCGGCGCGGACACCAGCGGCAGCTCGGGCGCTTCCCAGTGGATCTCGTCCAACCCACCCTCGTACGGCGAGGGACTGGCCATCCCGTACGGCCCGAACGGCACGTTCCGGGTCCAGATCAAGGTCAGCGCGAAGATCGGCGACGTCGACTGCACCGTACGCAGGTGCGTGGTGGCCACCCGCAGCGACCACACCCGCACCAGTGACCGTACGCAGGACGTACTCGTCCCGGTGAGCTTCGCGACACCACCCGCCCCGACCACCGGGCCGACGCCGGCGCGTACCGGTGCCGCCACCACCCGCCCCGACACCCGGCCCACCACCACCGCACCGGGACCGGCCGGCACGTCGAGCGCCGCCGGTACGCCGGCCACCGGCACAGCGGTGACCGGCCCGGTCAGCGGACCGGGTGGCGGGACCGCCGCGGCCGGCCCGATCGAGGTGACCCGGGTCAGCGAGAGCAGTTCCACCGGTCGCCTGTGGACCGGCGCGCTGGCCCTCGTCGTGGCCGCGCTGGTCGGCGTACTCCTGCTCCGGCGCCGCAACCGGCGCGGTGCCGCATGATCCGCCGGCCCCGACCCACCCACGGCGCCGCCCTTGCCCTGCTCGCCGTCCTCGGCCTCGCCGGCTGCGCCGGTGCCACCGCCGAGGCCGACCGCGACCCGGCCGCCGGCTGCGGCCCGTCGACCGCACGGGTCGAGTCCACCGACGTGGTTCCGGTGGCGACCAACCCGCCGGCCGGACTGCCGGTCACCGTGACCTCCGCGGACGGTACGAGCGTGACGGTGACCGACACCAGCCGCATCCTGCCGGTCAACCTGTACGGCTCGATCGCCGAGATCGTCTTCAGCCTCGGCCTCGGCGACCGGGTCGTGGGGCGGGACACCGCCACCACCTTCCCCGCCGCAGCCCACCTGCCACGGGTCACCCCGGCCGGACACGACCTCTCCGGTGAGGCGATTCTCCGCCTCAACCCCACCGTCGTGATCGCCGACGACAGCATCGGGCCACCGGAGGTGCTCAACCAGCTCCGCCGGTCCGGCATCCCGGTGGTGCTGATCGACGACGAACAGACCCTGACCGCGGTGTCCCGGCACATTCGGGCGATCGCGGCGGCGCTGGGCGTCCCGGCTGCCGGAGAGGCGCTGGTCGGCCGGGTCGACGCCGACATCGCGGCCGCCCGTCGCACCGCACCGGAGGGTCGCCCACCCCGCATCGCCTTCCTCTACCTGCGCGGCACCGCCGGGGTGTACCTGATGGCCGGCAAGGGCGCCGGCTCGGACGAGATGATCCGGGCGATCGGCGCGGTCGACGCCGGCACCGAGATCGGACTGGAGAAGTTCCGCCCGCTGACCAGCGAAGGTCTGATCAATGCGGCTCCGGACGTGATCCTGGTGATGACCGAGGGACTCGAATCGGTCAAGGGCGTCGACGGGCTGCTCGCGATGCCGGGCGTGGCGCAGACCCCGGCCGGGCGCGACCGGCGCATCGTCGACATGGACGACGGGATCCTGCTCAACTTCGGCGCCCGAACCGGCCTCGCCATCAGCGCCCTGGCCAAGGCGGTGTACGAGTGCGGGGGCAACCGACCGTGAGCGCAGAACCCGTCACCGCGTCACCGACGCGGTCCCGCACCCCCGGACCAGGACCGGTCGGCCCACCGAGCACCCGGCGCCGCAACGGGATACTCCTCGCCGGACTGACCGCCGGGCTGGTGCTGATCTGCCTGGTCGCGGCCGGCACCGGGCAGGTGCACGTGTCACCGGCCGAGGTGCTCGGCTCCGTCCTGCACCGGCTCGGCCTGCCCGTCGGTCCGCTGCCCGGTGCCGCGCAGGGCGAGAACGCGTTGTGGGTGGTCCGGTTTCCCAGGGTCAGCCTGGCCGTCGTCGTCGGCGCGTCCCTCGGCTGCGCCGGAGCGCTCATGCAGGGCGTCTTCGGCAACCCGCTCGCCGAGCCCGGCATCATCGGGGTCTCCTCCGGTGCGGCCGTCGGCGCCGCCGCCACCATCGTCACCGGAATCTCCACCCTCGGCGGCTGGACCGTCGCCGCGGCGGCGTTCGTTACCGGCCTGCTGACCACCCTGCTGGTCTACGCGATGTCCCGCGCCGACGGCCGTACCGAGGTGGTGACCCTGGTCCTGACCGGTATCGCGGTCAACGCGGTCGCCGGTGCCGTACTCGGCCTGCTGATGTTCTTCGGGGACGCGGACGCGGTCCGGGCGATCGCGTTCTGGCAACTGGGCAGCCTCGCCCAGGCCACCTGGGCCAGCGTCGCGGTCACCCTGCCCTGCGCCGTGGTCGGGATCGGCGCCGCGCTGGCCGCCGCCGGCCGGCTGGACCTGCTCGCGCTCGGCGAGCGACCGGCCCAGCACCTCGGTGTACCGGTCGAACGACTGCGGATCGTGATGATCACGGTAACCGCCCTGCTCGCGGCCTCCGCGGTCGCGTTCACCGGAATCATCAGCTTCGTCGGCCTGGTGGTGCCGCACCTGATCCGGCTCGTCACCGGACCCGGGCACCGGGTGCTGATCCCCGCGAGCGCCCTCGGCGGGGCGATCATCGTGGTCGCCGCGGACCTGGCCGCCCGGACCCTCGTCGACTACCAGGAACTACCGCTGGGCGTACTGACCGCGGTCGTCGGCGGCCCCTGCTTCTTCTGGCTGCTCCGCCGAACCCGCAGCCGCGCCGGAGGCTGGGCGTGAACCCACCACCGCGCCCCGCGCCCGTCACCATGACGGTCCCGATCGAGGTACGAGACCTACGGGTCCGGCTCGGTGATCGGCTCGTCCTGCGGGACGTGAGCGTGGACGTCCGAGCCGGCGAACTGCTCACCCTGGTCGGCCCGAACGGCGCCGGCAAGTCAACCCTGCTTGCCGCGCTCTGCGGTGACCTCCGGGTGGCCGGCGGACAGATCCGGGTCCAGGGTTCGGCGCTGTCCGCGTGGACACCCGGCCAGCTCGCGCGCCGACGGGCGATGCTGCCGCAGCGTACGACGCTGGCGTTCCCGTTCACCGCGGGCGAGGTGGTGGCCATGGGCCGGGCTCCCTGGGTCGGGCGCCCCGAGCAGGCGCAGGACGACGAGGCGATCGCCGAGGCGATGCGGCTCACCGAGATCGGGGACCTTGCCGGCCGCCCCTTCCCCGCCCTGTCCGGCGGCGAACAGGCACGGGTGGCGCTGGCCCGGGTGCTGGCCCAGCGCACCCCGATCCTGCTGCTCGACGAGCCGACCGCTGCACTCGACCTGCACCACCAGGAGCTGGTCCTGAGGGTCGCCAGAGCTCGGGCCCGAGCCGGGGACACGGTGGTGGCCGTGCTGCACGACCTGGGGCTGGCGGCCGCGTACGCCGATCGCATCGCGCTGCTCTCCGACGGCCGGCTGGTCACCGACGGTCCCCCGGAACAGGTGCTGACCGCGGACCGGCTCAGCGCGGCGTACCGGCACGAGATCGAGATACTCCCCCATCCCCGCACCGGAACCCCGCTGGTGCTGCCAATTCGATCCACAGAGGACAAATGATGAACGACACACCGGTCCTGACCGAGGCGAACGGTCTCGCCGCCCGGCTCCGTACGGCAACCGACGCGGCCCACCGTGCGGCCGAGTCGACCCCGTACATCACCGCGCTGATCGCCGGGCAGATCCCCCTCGTGGGATACGCCGCTCTGGTCGCCCAGCACTACTTTCTCTACGAGACCCTCGAACAGGCCGCCGAGGCGATGCGCGACGACCCGGTGGCTGGTCCGTTCGTGGCCGACGAGTTGACCCGGCTCCCCCGGCTGGCCGAGGACCTCGCGTTCCTGCTCGGGCCGGGGTGGCGGGAGCAGATCGCGCCCGGTGCCGCGACCGAGGCGTACCGTGACCGGTTGCGTGAGGTCTGCTTCACCTGGCCGGCCGGCTTCATTGCCCACCACTACACCCGTTACCTGGGCGACCTTTCCGGCGGCGCGTTCGTCGCCGCCGCGGTACGCCGCACCTACGGCTTCACCACGGACGACGGCACCCGGTTCTACCAGTTCGATCGCATCCCGAGCCGGGGCAGGTTCAAGCGGGAGTACCGCGACCGGCTGGACGCCCTGGCACTGGACGCGGCCGAGTCCGAACGGACGGCCTCCGAAGCGGTGATCGCCTTCGACCTCAACCGGGAGATGTTCCACCAGCTCGGCGCCGCCCACCCCGCGACCCCGTAGGCCCACGGCACCGCACGGCTGGCTGGGTACGTCAGTCGCGGGTCAGCTCTTCACGCAGCAGTTCCGCCAATTTGGCGGGCTGGGAGAGGAATGGCGAGTGCCCGCTGTCGAGGCGCAGGACCGATTCGCACCGCTGGGCCAGCGTCTCCTGCCCGGCCAGTGGAAACGCCGCGTCTTGCGCACAGATGATGTAGGTGCTGGCGATCTCCCGCCAACCCGCCCGGCTCACCGGCTGGGTCGCCGAAGCCAGCGCCTGATGCCCGAGCCGTGGCACCATCTCGTCCGCGATGCCGGATTCCACGTCCTGGTAGAGAGTGGTCCGGGGATCGCGTACGTCGAAGTATCCCGCGTCCTCGTGCACGTCCCAGAATGAAGGGAATTCGTGGTTGGTGAAGTCCAAGAGGGACTGACCCGCGTCGAGCGGGAGACTGGACAGGTAGACGAGCCGCCGTACGTTGTCCAGCCCGGCCGCGGCTTCGGTGACCGGGATTCCGCCGTACGAGTGTCCGCAGACAACCACCGGCCCGGTGATGTCCGTCAACGTCGTGCGAACCGCCGCCACGTCGTCCCTCAGGTCACCCAACCTGGCCGGGTCCTGTCCGGTGCTCGGCAACACACCGACACGAACGTCGAGGTCCGTCAGTTCGACCAACAGGCGTTCCCAGCACCAGGACCCGTGCCAGGCACCGTGGATCAGGACAAGTGTCGGCATTTCCGCCATTTCATCACCCTATCCAGCGAGTCCGGTCCCCTCACCGATTCTCGAAAAGCGGGGGCGGTCGACTGCTACCGCCTGCCCGCTCGACGACATTCGAGCGGGCCCCTCTCGGGGCGGTCGCGGTTGACTGGCTCGTTACCCTCCACTGGGCACCGATGGTGAGGGTCGAGAGGATCAGCGAGCGTGGCGGACACAACCGATCGGGTCGGCACCTCCGAGACGGGCGGACCGGAGCACGGCGTGGGGCTGGTCGAACGGGTCATCGCGTCGGTCGCGGCGAAGCCCGACCATCTGATCCTGGACTACGCACCGTGGGCGGGCGCCTGGCTGGACGGCCCACCCACCCCGGTGCCGACCGATGTCCTGGCCACGTTGAGGTTTCCCAGCGGTCGCCCGCTGCCGCCGAGCCTGCGTCGATGGCTGGCGTACGACACAAGCCTGCTCACCCGGTTCGGCTGGTTCCCGCCCGACGGCAGCCACCGGCTGACGCCGCGTCCACTCGGCGAGCTGGCCGCGGTCGAGTACGGCGAGCCCTGGGCCACGCTCTACCGTCCGGTCTCGGCTCGGTTCACCGAGTGTTTCCTGCTGCCCGGCGGCTCGGACTCCCGCCGGGTGTTCGCCGTGACCGAACCCGACGAGACCGGCGAGTACCCGGTGCTTTCCCTGGACGTCGACGACCTGCCCTGCATCGAACTGATGTACCCGGGCTTCGACGTCTACCTGGCCGACACCGCCGGGCTCATCACCATGCCCGAAGGCGGCTACACCGCACTGGCAACCGACCCCACGTACGGGCCACGGATGCGCACCCACGCCCGTCATGCCTTCGACGGCAGGTACGGCTCGACCTTCCCCGAGCCGCCGTTCGACGACACCGTCTTCGACGACACCGGCACCGGACCGGCCTGACCGTCACCTGGCTCGCCGGCTACCGTCTCCCCCGTTTCAGGGAGCCGGCGGTGCGCACGGGGCGAGGACTCGATGAGGAAGGGCTGGCCCTCGACGGACCAGCCCTTCCGACAGCAGCAACGCGGTCGGCACCGGGCTTCGCTACGGATCGAGCACCGGGATCAGAAGTCGCCGACGTCGTTGCGCCACCTACGGCCACTGCGGCCGATCAGGCGTTCGGCGTCGGTGGGACCCCAGGAGGCGGCCTCGTACGTGGGGATCGGGGACGAGTCCTTGGCCCAGTGTTCGATGATCGGGTCGACGATCCGCCAGCACTGCTCGACCTCGTCGGTACGGATGAACAGCGTCGGGTCGCCCAGCAGCGCGTCGAGCAGCAGCCGCTCGTACGCCTCCGGGGACTCCTCCCGGAACGTCTTGTCGTACGAGAAGTCCATGCTCGCCGTGCGTACCCGGAACGAGTGGCCGGGCACCTTCGCGCCGAAGCGCAGCGAGATGCCCTCGTTGGGCTGGATCCGCAGGATCAGCGCGTCGGCGTCCAGTTCGGTGAGCTGGTCGGTCGGGATCGGCAGGTGCGGGGGCCGCTGGAACTGCAACGCCACCTCGGTGACCCGGGCCGGCAGCCGCTTGCCGGTGCGCACGTAGAACGGCACCCCGGCCCAGCGCCAGTTGTCGACGTTGAGTCGCATCGCCGCGTACGTCTCCGTACGCGACAGCGGGTCGACGCCGGGCTCGTCGCGGTAGCCGGCCATCAGGTCGTCCCGGGTGCCGCCCCGGGTGTACTGACCGCGAACGGCCAGGTCGGCGATGTCCCGGTCGGTGGGCAGCCGGATCGCCTGGAGCAGCTTCACCTTCTCGTTGCGCAGCCCTTCCGCGTCGAACGAGGCCGGCGGCTCCATCAGGGAGAGCGCGAGCACCTGGAGCACGTGGTTCTGCACGATGTCGCGCATCGCCCCGGCGCTCTCGTAGAAGCCCCCACGGGTGCCGACGCCGAGCGTCTCGGCCACGGTGATCTGCACGTGGTCGACCCAGCTACGGTCCCAGATCGGCTGGAAGATCGAGTTTGCGAAACGCAGCGCGATCACGTTCTGGACGGTGTCCTTGCCCAGGTAGTGGTCGATCCGGAAGACCTGCGGCTCGTCGAAGCTGGAGTGCACGATCGCGTCCAGCTCGCGGGCGGTGGCGAGGTCGCGACCGTAGGGCTTCTCGATCACCAGCCGGGCGAACGACCCCTCCCGGGCACGGTTGAGCCCGGCACCGGCGAGGCCGTTGATGACGGGCTCGAACGCCTCGGCCGGAGTCGACAGGTAGAACAGGCGGTTTCCGGCGGTTCCGCGCTCGGCGTCGAGCTGGTCGAGGGTCTCGGCGAGGCGCTTGTACGTGTCCGGATCGTCGTAGCCGCCGGAGACGTACCTGATGCCGCCCTCGAGTTGCGGATGGTCGCGCAGGCCGTGACCGTTGAGGGCGGAGTCGGCGAACTGCTCATCACTCATCGCCGTACGCGCGACACCGACCAGGGCAAACTCACGGGGCAGCCGGTGGTGGCGGGCGAGGCTGGCCACCGCGGGGATCAGCTTGCGGCGGGTCAGGTCACCCGAGGCGCCGAAGATCACCAGGGTTGCTGGTGGTGCGTTGCGCTCAGACGTGATCTGAGGGGCGTTGTCCATGGTCCTGAGTCCTCCAATCGCGCGGAGCCGGTCGACCCGCGCGAGTGTCTGAGTGTCGCTGAGAGGCGTTACCGAACACGCCGTCGACGGCTGTGGCGACGGTCATCGGCGTAGGGGCGATGCCAGTCGTACCACTCTCGCCGTCCCCCATACAGCAAGCTTGCCAGCCTGTCCGGGCTGTCCGCCGGACAGGGTCGGTCGTGCGTCGGGAACACCCTGGCCGAGCCACACTCCGCTGAACGTGGCGGCCGAAGCACTCCTTCCCCCAGTGTCGGAGGTCACTCCCAACAACGTCCGGATCCCGCCGTACGGGGCGCAGGCGGTGCACGGCCACGCGGACGTAGTAGCGTTGCCGGTCGCTGTTCGGGCCGCTGACGTCGGGTCACACCGACGGAACCTGGCCCGGACCACAGACGGGGAGACGGGAAGAGTGGCGATGCGAGAAACCGACACGGCGCCAAGGTTGGTCGTCTCGATCGCACTCCCGGCCGAGGCCGACGACGGCGACTTCGTCGCGTCGGTCGTCGACCTGATCAACCGGGTGTACGCCGACGCCGAGAAGGGGCTGTGGCTCGACGGCGCCGATCGAACCAACCCGGCCGAGGTGACGGCCCTGATCCGCGCCGGCGAGCTCGCCGTGGCCCGGATGGGCGGCCTCCTCGTCGGCACCGCCCGGATCCATCGTCTCGCCACCGGCGAGGGCGAGTTCGGCATGCTGACCGCGAGTCCGCTCCATCGCAACCTCGGCATCGGCCGCGAACTGGTCGCCTTCGCCGAGCGGTGGGCGCGGGAGCGCGAACTCCCCCGGATGCAGCTCGAACTGCTCGTCCCGCAGACCTGGACGCATCCGGACAAGGAGTTCCTGCACGGCTGGTACACCCGCATGGGCTACCGCGAGGTACGCCGGAGCCGCCTCGACGAGGCCTACCCTGCGCTGCTGCCGTTCCTCGCCACACCGTGCGACTTCGTCGTCTACCACAAGCCCCTCTGACGCGCGCCTTCCTGGTCGTCGACGAGGTCACGGGGCGCCGGCCCTGGACGGCGGGGTAGCAGCAGCGGACTGGTGAGGATGAGCAGTCCCGCGACCGCGATGGCCGTACGTGGGCTGGTGGCTTGCGCGAGCAGTCCGCCGAGCGCGCTGAGGATGGCGATGGCCGCGCCGCTGCTGATCGACCAGGCCGACAGGGTGCGGGCGACCCGGTCGTCGGGGGTGTGTTCCAGCCGATAGGCAGCGAGCACCGGGTTGTACAGGCTCATGCTGACGATGATCGCGAGTTCGACGGCGATCACCGTCGCGAGACCGGCGACGCCTGGCTGGACGAGGGCGAGGCCGATGAGCCAGACCGCGCGCAGCGTGCCGACGACACGAAGGACGCGGTGTTGGCCGTACCGGGCCACGACACGTGGGGCCAGGCGTGATCCGAGGAGTCCGCCGACGCAGGGGGCGGCGAAGGCGAGGCCGTACTGCCAGGGTGGGAAGCCGAGCTCGCCGAGCAGCAGCACGGCCAGCAGCGGCTCGGTGGCCATGATCAGTCCGGCGACGAGCAGCTGGTTGAGGTACAGCGCCCGCAAACCGGGATGGGCCAGGAGGTACCGCCACCCGCCGAGCAGATCACCGGCCCGGACCCGACGCCTGTCGGTTCGCCGCGGGTGCTCTTCTCGACCGCGGATCGCCGTGATGCCCAGCGCGGAGAGCAGGTAGCTGAGCGCGTCGGCCACGACGGTGACCACCGGCCCGAGCAGGCCGACCGCCGCCCCGCCCAGCGGTGGCCCGATCGCGATGGAGCTCCAGGTCGTCGACTCGAACCTCGCGTTGGCCACGACGAGGTCGTCCGTCCGGACGAGGAACTTGAGGTAGGCGCCGCCGGCCGCGCCGAAGGCGATCTTGGCCGCGGCGAGGACGACCGAGACGACCAGCAACTGCACGAACCCGAGCCGGCCGAGGGCGTACGCGACGGGGATCGTCATCATCGCCGCGAACCGGACCAGGTCCATCGCGATCATCACCGGCCGCTTGCGGCGGAACTCCACCCACGGCCCGAGCGGCAACGCGATCAGCGCACCCACTGCCGGCCCCACCGCGGCCAACGCGGAGACCTGGGCCGGGCTGGCGTCCAGCACCAGTACGGCGATCAGCGGCAACGCGCCGAACCCCAGCCCGGAGCCGTAGGCGCTGACCGCGTACGCCGCCCACAACCAGCCGAACTGCCGACCCAGGGATCGTCTCGCCAATATCCGCACCTCCCGCTCGAAACAACTCGCCGTTGATCGGGGTGATCAAAGCAAGGGCGAGATGAGCGGATCAAACAACTGCATCGGCGGCGAGCCACAACCAACAGTTGTGACGCTAGGGTGTGGCCCGTGGATCTCGATGCCGTCCGTACCTTCGTCGCCGCCGCGGATGCCGGCCAGTTCCAGGACGCGGCCGCCGTGCTGTCGATCACCCAGCAGGCCGTGTCCAAGCGCATCGCCGCGCTGGAGAAGGATCTGGAGGTACGGCTGTTCACCCGCACGGCTCGCGGCGCCCAGCTCACGATCGACGGCCAGGCGTTCCTGCCCCATGCCCGGGAACTGCTCCGGGTGGAGGCGCGGGCCGACGCATCCGTACGCCCCGGACGGCGCGCCCTCCGCGTCGACGTCCACAGTCGACGGACCGCACCGGCGGTGCTGCTGCAGGACTTCCACCGTACGCATCCGCAGATCGAGCTGGACGTCGTGACCCTCGACGCCGACGTCCATGCCGCGACCGCCGCCGTCGAGGCGGGGACGATCGACGCCACCTTTCACGCCGTCACCGTTCCCGCGCGCCAACTGCCGGACGCGATCAGGACCGTCCGCGTGATCGACGAACACCACGAGTTACTCGTCGGGCCACGCCACGCTCTCGCCAACGCCCGCGCCGTCACGCCCGCGCAGCTCGCCGCACACCGGATCTGGATGCCCGGCATGGCCCCCGGCACCGAATGGGCCGGCTACTACGACGAACTGGCCGCCGCGTTCGGCCTCACCATCGACGTGGTCGGGCCGGTCTTCGGAAACGAGGCACTGCTGGCCGAGATCGCCGACTCCTCGGAACTGGCTACGTTGGCCGGCGAACGCACGCGCTACCTGTGGCCGGACAGCTACGACCTGCGGCGCATCCCGGTACGCGATCCGGCACCCATCTACCCGATGTCACTGATCTGGCGCGACGACAACCCGCATCCCGCGCTCGGCAAACTTCGCGACCACCTGGGTTCCCGTCGAGTGGACACATCCGACGAGAAGGTGTGGATGCCGAGGTGGGCGCACCACCCGGCCCCGACGTCGTAGTTGCTCCGCCCCATACCTCATTCCTCCTCTGTTCGGCGGGATGAGGGCCCGGGAGGTGTTCGCCCCGAGGCGGGTCGCAGGGGCACCATCGGGGCTGCGACCAGCGGTGTTGGCCCGCCGGTCGATGGGGCCGGGCGCTGCCCCGTACACGTGTCCCGACCGCGACGGCACCCGTCCCGACCGTGCCGCCGCTGTCGCGGCGCGGATCGCGCCGGATGGCCGTTGACCTAATACATCGACGCATGCAAGTGTCTCCTCCGGTGGCCGCCGCGACCCCCACCGGAGCCGCGGCACCCCCTGCCCCCGCCCGAACCGACGGAGTCCGGCCCCACCGGGTGGACCGCCCGCCGACCCCCACCGAGGAGTCTTCATGAGACGCAAAACGCTGATAACGGGCGTCGCGCTCGCTGTCTTCACCGGGATGACGGTGACGCTCACCGCCCAGCCGGTGTCCGCGTCCCCACCCCCGTCCGTGGCCGGTACGCCCGCGATCGCTCCGCCCGCCGCCTCGCTCGCCGCGGCACCGGACATCTCGGTGACCAACGTCCAGGCGCACCTGACACAGTTCAACAGCATCGCCACCTCGAACGGCGGCAACCGGCGGGCCGGGTCTGCCGGGTACACCGCGTCGGTCGCCTACGTGAAGAGCAGGCTCCAGTCCGCCGGCTACACGGTCACCGAGCAGCGCTGCACGGACTGCACCTACCCGTCGAACAACCTGATCGCCGAGTGGCCGGGCGGACCGGCCGACCAGGTGGTCATGTTCGGTTCCCACCTCGACGGTGTCTCGGCCGGCCCGGGCATCAACGACAACGCCACCGGCTCGGCGTCGCTGCTGGAAAACGCACTGGTACTGGCCCAGCAGAACCCGACCATGACCAAGCGGGTCCGGTTCGCCTGGTGGACCGACGAGGAGCAGGGCCTCAACGGCTCCGACTTCTACGTCCGCTCGCTCACCACGACCCAGCGGGGCTACATCAAGGGGTACTACAACTTCGACATGGTCGGCTCGACCAACGGTGGGTACTTCATCAACCGCATCACCTCGACCACCGCGGCTCCGCTGAAGGCGTACTGGGACTCGCTCGGGCTCCAGCCGGAGGAGAACGTGGAGGGGCAGGGCCGCTCCGACGACTACTCGTTCCAGCAGGGCGGCATCCCCACCTCGGGATACGCGGCCGGCGCCAGCGCCCGCAAGACCGCCGCGCAGGCCAGCAAGTGGGGCGGCACGTCCGGATCGGCGTACGACCCCTGCTACCACCGCGCCTGCGACACCACCAGCAACGTCAGCGCCACCGTCCTCAACCGCAGCGCGGACGGCGTCGCGTACGCGATCTGGCAGCTCGCCACCGGCACCGGCACCCCGACCAACGACTTCTCGGTCGCGGTGAGCCCGACCTCCGGCAGCGTCGCCCGGGGCGGCTCGACCACCGCCACCGTTTCGACGGCCACCACCGCCGGTAGCGCGCAGACGGTCAGCCTGTCCGCCACCGGCGCGCCCTCCGGCGTGACGGTGTCGTTCAGCCCGTCCTCGCTCACCTCCGGCGCGTCCGCCACCCTGACCGTCGCCGCCTCCGCCAGTGCGACCACGGGTACGCACACCATCACGGTCACCGGAACCGGCTCGGTCACCCGCACCGCCACGTACACCGTCACCGTGACCGGTGGCGGCAGTTGCAGCGGCGGGCAGGTCATCGGGAACAGCGGCTTCGAGAGCGGCACCACCCCGTGGACCGCCACCACCGGGGTGATCACCAACTCGGCCAGCCAGCCGGCGCACGGCGGCTCGTACAAGGCGTGGCTCGGTGGCAACGGCACTACCCGTACCGAGACGCTGACCCAGTCGGTGACCGTGCCGGCCGGGTGCTCGACGTACACCCTCTCGTTCTACCTGCACATCGACACCGCCGAGACCACCACGTCCACCGCGTACGACCGGCTCACGGTCCAGGTGGGCAGTACGACCCTGGCCACCTACTCCAACCTGAACAAGGCGGCCGGTTACCAGCTCAGGACGTTCAACGCGGGCGCGTACGCCGGCCAGACCGTCACCCTGAGGTTCACCGGCACCGAGGACTCCTCCCTCCAGACCAGCTTCGTCGTCGACGACGTGACGTTGCAGGCGAGCTGACCTGCCGGGGTGGGACGGGCGTCGCCCGTCCCACCCCGACGCTCCACTCCACCAGCCCCACCGCCGCCGACGGGCCCGCCTGGCATGCTTACCGGGTGCAACCCGAGGATCAGGTCGACCGGCCCGAACAGGGTCCACCGCAGCAGGTGCGCATCGTCCATCTGACGGCGCCGGTGTTCCGTGCGCTGGCCGACGGCGACCTGGCGGCCGCGAACGCGGCGAGCCCGGTGCCCCTCTCGGCGTACTTCGCCGGCCCCGAGTGGCGGGGGACGTGGCGTCGGCGCAGCAGGCAGGTCGAGGAGGATCCGGCCAGCGCGGCGTGGGTCACGGGTGTCGTGTGGGACGAGCGGCAGCGGGTGGCGGTCGGCCGGGCCGGCTACCACGGACCTCCGGACCCGTCGGGAATGGTCGAGATCGGCTACGCGGTCGACCCGGCGTACCGACGACGCGGTTACGCCCGCGCCGCCCTGGAGTTCCTGCTCGAGCGGGCCGCCCACGAACCTCGGGTGCGCACGGTCCGGGTGACGATCAGCCCCGACAACGTCGCCTCTCGGACCCTGGCACTGCAGTACGGCTTCGCCGAGGTCGGCGAGCAGTGGGACGACGAGGACGGCCTGGAGGTCATCTACGAGGTGGACGCCGGGAGCCGCTAGGCCGGCATGTCCGTGCGGAACGACGCGCCGCACAGTCTACGGCCGGGCTTACTGTTTCCGCCGGCTCGCGCAGGTCAAGCGGCGAATCATCGTTGGGTGGAGCTCAGCGGCCCGCTGCGGCGCGGGGTGGGGGTGCCGTGGACTCGCTGGGAATGGGCCGCGAAATCCCTGGTGCCCTGCTTCTCCAGCATGGTACGCACCGCTGGCGGCAGCCCTGAGAGAATGTGCTCGATCACGTCCTGGTCCCCTTCGTACAACACCATCCCGAAGACCAGCGGCATGCTCTCGGCCGGCAACCTCGCGCCCGATCCGCCGGCCATCTCCTGCCACTCCGCCGCCGTGACGCACTTCTCCGCGATCGGCAGGATGTGCGTCTCCTCCAGGCTCATGTGCTCGTAGAGAACTTCACACAGCCGGCTCAGCAGATCGGCCAGAGCCTCGGTTCGCCCGACGGTCGCGCGGTCACGCCACTCGCCCAGTGCCGCCATGGCCTCGCTGTTCAAGCGCTCTATGCGGCTGTGGTGCCCTTCCATCAGCTCGACAACCGGAGCGACTGCTTCGGAGCCGCGCTCCAGCAGCTTGGGCCACAGGTGCACGTCCTCGCTGCGGTGATGCGCCTCCAGCACAGCGCTCACGAGCTCTATGTGGTCGGCGACAACACGCAACCGCTCGTCATCTCCCGCTTCGACGCCTCGGACAAGCGCCGGAAGCGCCGCGAACTCACGTCGAAACGCTGTGTGAACCGCGTACATGTCGCGGGTGTCGGCGTACGGGCCTTCGGGAATCGTCACCTAATTTCCTTCCACGGCCGGGGAGTGGGCGGGTTCGTCGTGGCGGGCCGTGGTGATCACGACCACGGCCGCGCTTGAATTCAAGCATCCGATTGAATCTCTCGCTTGAACGTAGCTCGAATTGGACGAGACCGTCAAGCGCGTGCTTGAATCAAGTGCATGAGGAAGGTCACAGTGCCGGTATCACACCAGAACCAGCGGGCCCAGAGCACTCCTGATCGGCTCATCAGCGCGGTCGAAGAGCTACTCGGCCAGCGCGGCGACCTCGACCCTTCGCTGCGCGAGATCACGGCCGCCGCCGGGGCCAACGTCGCCGCGGTCAACTACCACTTCGGTTCCAAGGACGCGCTCGTGACGGCCGTGATCGAACGCGCCCTCGCCGAACACGCCCGTCAGCAACTGATCGCACTACGAGCTGTCGACGCCAACCCGAACGGCGACGTGGAGGATGTTGTCCGGGCATGGATCAGCCCGTCCGTCCTCGCGGCCGACGGCGGCACCACCCTGATCCCCCGAATCGCCGCACGCGTGGTCAGCGGCAGTTCGCCCGAGCTGCGCGAACTCGCAACGAGCACCCATGCCGACACCTACACCCTCTTCTTTACGCTGCTTGCACATCGATTGCCGGCACTCTCGACCGAAGAACTGGTCTTTCGGATCACCCTGGCCGCCACCGCCGTGGCAGGCATGATCGTCGGTACGTTCGATCGCTCCGCCATCGCCGGCAACCCACCGGTCCCTCGGGGCGAGAACACGCTCGACCGATCAGTCGGCTTCATCGTTGCCGGACTCGGCGCCCCGCCCACTCCGCCTCCGCGCGGCTAGGCCGTGGTTTTAGGTAGCGGGTGAGTCCTGGGCGGAGAGTTCTTCGGCCAGTTCCATACAGCGCAGGCGGGCTGGGGAGAAGTCGTAGGGCATCTTGCCGGTGGCTTCGAACGCGCTCATGGCGTCAGCCTCCCGCCTGTCAGAGCGGAGGTCGGCCGCGTCCTCGCCGTCATCGGCGGTAGCGGGGTGCAAAGTTTCCCAGGTGTCGAAGATGGCATCGTCGTCCTTCCCCAGGCCGGACGCCTCAATGACGGCCTGCAGGGCCCTTTCGAAGGCGTGCCGCTCGACGGCCACTTGAACCACCCGTGGATCATCGACGGCGACGTTGTCATCGAGTGCCTCCTCGGCGTCATCGATGCGGTCGGAATCCTCCCGCAGCGCGGGATGCGTGGCCAGGACGACGAAGCGGGTGGCCTGGACGGCCGCGCCGAGCGGGCCGAAGATCCGCTCAGTGACCAGCAGACTGTCCAGGTCCGCCCGGCGCAGGGAGCCCTCGGGCAGGCTCTTGAGGCGTACGGTGACGAAGTTGGAGAGCAGGCCCATCCGGCTGCCCTCGGTGCGCATCCGCTGCACGGCGGTCCGCTGCCGCCGCGATTCCGCCTCCTGCTCGGCGAGGGTTTCCTCCAACCGCTCCAGGATGCCCGCGATACCGTCTCCGCTGTCCGCACCGGCGGAAGCCGTGCCGGTGGTAAAGGCGTCACGGATGTCGTCCAGGGCGATCCCGGCGTCGGCCATTTTGCGAATCCACAGCAGGCGGATCATGTCCTCGTACCCGTAGCGGCGGCGGTCATCGGCGCCCCGCTCAGGCTCGGGGAGCAGGCCGATCTCGTGGTAATGGCGAATCGCCCGTGGCGTGCTGCCGGCGAAGGCCGCCGCGTCACCGATCTTGACCTGGCGGGGTGGCATGAAAGACGGATGCATGACCAAGGACCTTTCCTCAAGGGATCGGGGCGTAAGTCCACTGGAGCACATGCCGCTACGGAAGGTGCAACCCCATGTTCGTCGAACCGGGTTGCCACGGCCCGGTGCTGCTTGAGACGGCTGATCCCGCATTCGACCGCGTGCCGGGCCTTGTAGTCCTCGCGGTCGAAGAAGGGCGGACGGCCACCGCCACGTCCGCGGCGCCTGCGGTTGCGGACCTGATCGACCGGCGCAGCAACACCTCTGCGTCAGACGGCGGCGGGCAGGTCATAACGGACGTCGGTCAACTCCTCGGAGAGCGCCCACAGTCGCGCGGCCGTGGCCGGGTCTTCGGCGGACGCGACCGGACGGACCGTCGTCGGATATCCCTTGTACTCACCCTGACCGTCGGGACCGATGAACTGGCCGCCTTCGGCGAGCGGATCGGTGGCCGCGTACAACTGCGGTAGCGCCCCCATCTCGGCGTCCTGGGCGAGTAGCCGGTTGCCCAGCCTGAGCAGCAGCAGCTTCATCAGGCCCGTCGGCCCGCTGCTCTGCAGGTTGGTGACGGCGTAACCGGGGTGGGCCAGCAGGCTGCGTACGGGACTGGCGGCTGCCCGCAGGCGCCGGTCGAGCTCCAGCCCGAACAGGACGTTGGCGAACTTGGACTGGCAGTAGAACGCGGTCGGCGAGTACCTGCGGGCGCCGGTCAGGTCGTCGAAGTGGATGTGACCACGGCGGTGCATGCCCGAGCTGACGGTGACCACCCGCGGGTCGTTTCCACGCTGGAGGATGTCCAGCAGCAGGCCGGTGAGTGCGAAGTGGCCGAGGTGGTTGCCGGCGAACTGGATCTCGTGGCCCTGCGGGCTGAGCGTGCGCGGCGGCATCATCACCCCGGCGTTGTTGACCAGGACGTCGACCGTTATGCCGTCGGCGTGGATCCGGTCGGCGAACGCCCGCACCGAGTCGAGATCGGCGAGGTCGAGGTGACGCAGTTCCAGGCTGGCGTCCGGCTGCGCGGCGGTGAGATCGGCGATGGCCTGCCGGCCCTTGGTCTCGTTGCGCACCGCCATGATGACGTGGGCCCCGCGTCGGGCAAGCTGTCTGGACGTGGCCAGACCGAGACCACTGTTGGCCCCGGTGACGATGAAGGTCCGCCCGGTCTGATCGGGAATACGACCAACAGTCCATTTACTCTCATCCATGCGCTCCAGCATGACGTTCTCGGCGACAGGTGTCCACCGGCCGGTGAGCGCGCCCGCTGGCGCCAACCCTCGACGGAGCCGGAGCTACCGCGACACCACGCTCAGGTCGCCCGTGCTCGGTGTGGGCGGGTTCAGAGTGTCTTGACGTAACGGCGAACCGGCACCGCGATCGTGCCGCCCGACACCTCGGCCGCATAGTCGAGCGGGCCGTCGTCGACCCACCCGCACCGCTCGTAGAACCGCCGGGCCCGTGTGTTGCCGTCGACCACGGCCAGCCAGGCCCGACCCGCACCGGAGCCGGCAACAAGTCGCTCGGCCTCGGCAAGCAGCAACGTGGCCACACCTGACCCGCGGTGGCCCGCCGACACGAACACCTGCTCGACCTCGTCGCCGAGCACCATTACAAAACCGGCAAGCTGGCCGGCCACCTCGGCCACCACCGTGTCCGCGACGCGCCCGGCTGCCCGTACGCGGAACGACTCCGCCGTACGGACGGCGACGAGCGCCTCAGGCACGTGTCCGAGGTGGCCGTCGCGCCACCCGTCCCACCACACCCTCGCGACCACCTCGGCATCGGCGGGCGTGGCGGACCGGAGGCTGACGGCTGACACCGGTCGATCCTACAAGCGCCCTCGACGCCGCAGCGGTGCCGCTCCGCCCGCGGCTAACGGGAGAACGAGCGGGCGATCACCATCCGCTGGATCTGGTTGGTGCCCTCGACGATCTGCAGCACCTTCGCCTCCCGGAAGTAGCGCTCGACCGGGTGGTCGGCGACGTAGCCGGCGCCGCCGAGCACCTGCACCGCGTCGGTGGTCACCCGCATCGCGGTGTCGGTGGCGAAGAGCTTGGCCTTGGCCGCCTCGATCCGGTACGGCCGCCCCGCGTCACGCAGCCGGGCCGCCGCCAGTGTCAACGCCCGCGCCGCGGCGACCTGGGTGGCCATGTCGGCGAGCATGAATCCGAGCCCCTGGAAGTCGATGATGGAGCGGCCGAACTGCTGCCGCTCGCGGGCGTACGCGACGGCGTAGTCCAGGGCGCCCTGAGCCAGCCCGACCGCGCAGGCGGCGATGCCGAGGCGCCCCGAGTCGAGCGCGGCCATGGCGATCCGGAAACCGTCGCCCTCCTCCCCGATCAGCCGGTCGGCCGGCACCCGGGCGTCGTCGAAGACGATCTGGGCGACCGGGGAGGACCGCAGTCCCATCGTCCGTTCCGCGCGCTGCGGTTCGATCCCGGTGGTGCGGGCGGGTGCCAGCAGGCAGGAGATGCCGCCGGCGCCCGGCCCGCCGGTCCGGCAGAAGACGTTGTAGAAGTCGGCGGTCGCGGCGTGGGTGATCCATGCCTTGGTGCCGGTGACCCGGTAGCACTCGCCGTCGCGGACCGCCCGGGTGGTCAGCGAGGCGGCGTCCGAACCGCCCTGCGGCTCGGAGAGGCAGTACGCACCGAGCAGTTCCCCGCCGAGCAGGTCCGGCAGGAGTTTGCGCTGCTGTTCGGTGCCGTACGCGGCGGTCGGGTAGCAGGAGAGGGTGTGCACGCTGACCGCCTCGGCGACCGCGAGCCAGCGGCTGGCGAGGATCTCCAGCGCCTGCAGGTAGACCTCGTACGGCTGCTCGGACCCGCCGTACTCCTGCGGGTAGGGCAGGCCGAGCAGGCCACTGCGCCCGAGGGTGCGCAACACCTCGCGGGGGAACTCGCCGCGGGCCTCGAAGTCGGCGGCGCGGGGGGCGAGTTCGCGGTCGGCCATCTCGGTGACGAGCTCGAGCAGCTCGTACGCCTCTTCGGTCGGGAGGATGCGGTCGACCGTCATAGCTGCACCAGCTCCGTCGGGATGGTGTTGAGTCGTTCGACGCCGTCCACGGTGCAGACGACGATGTCCTCGATCCGGGCGCCGTGCCGCCCGGCCCGGTAGATGCCCGGTTCGATGGAGAAGGCCATGCCCGGTTCCAGTGCCCGGCCGTTGCCGGTGACCAGGTAGGGGTCCTCGTGCCCGTCCAGACCGATGCCGTGGCCGGTACGGTGCAGGAACTCCGGGCCGTACCCGGCCTCGGTGATCAGGTCGCGGGCGGCGGCGTCGACCGCCTCGGCCGGTACGCCGGGACGGACGGCGGCGACGGCGGCACGCTGGGCGGCGTACAGGACCCGGTAGTAGTCGGCGAAGTCGGCCGGCGCGTGCCCGACGACGTAGGTGCGGGTCGCGTCGGAGCAGTAGCCGGTGGGCATCGTGCCGCCGATGTCGACCACCACCGGGTCACCGGGGGCGATCCGGCGCTCCGAGGTGGCGTGGTGCGGGCTGGCGCCGTTCTCCCCGGCGGCGACGATGACGAAGTCCACGGTCGCGTGACCGGCCGCCCGGATCGCGCCGGCGATGTCGGCGCCGACCTCGGCCTCGGTCCGCCCCGGCCGCAGCCACTCCCCCATCCGGGCGTGTACCGAGTCGATCGCCGCGCCGGCCTCGCGCAGCGCGGCCACCTCGGCCGGCGACTTGCGCAACCGCAGCTCGCGCAGCACCTCGCCGGCCAGGCGCTGGGTGGCGCCGGGCAGCGCGTCCCGCAGGGCCAGGACCTGCTCGGCCCACATCCGGTTACCCAGGCCCACGTTGCCGACGGGCCCGCCGAGCGCGGCCACGACCAGCGGGTACGGGTCGGTGCCGTCGGTGTGGTCGACGATCCGTACGCCGGTGCCGGGTGCCGGGGACGCCTCCGCCGCCGGCCGCTCCAGGGCCGGTACGACCAGCGTCGGTTCGCCCTGGGCGGGCAGCACCAGGCAGGTGAGCCGCTCCTGCGCGTGCGCGTGGTAGCCGGTGAGGTACCGCAGGTCGGAGCCGGGGGTGATCAGCAGCGCGTCCAGGCCGGCCCGGGCGGTGGCCCGTTGGGCGGCGGCCAGCCGCTGCGGTGGGTAGAGGTCGTCTATGCGCACACCGCTAGCTTAACGGTCGTTCGGGTGAGAGGGGTCACCCTAGGGTCACATCCGGTGGAGGGCTCCGGACACCGCCGCCGAGCGGTCGGCGTGCGCGAGGACGTCGGTGCTGTCGACGAACTGGTCCACCGCGCCGACCGGCGGACGGGCACGCAACCCGGGATCGGTCAGCGCCGCCCGCAGGCTGTCGGCGAACCGCCCGGCGTCCAGCACGAGGAACGGCCGGCTGTGGAACGGCCGTACGGTCGGGTCCATCGCCTCGGCCAGCCCCGTCTCGTTGCTCCAGAGCGCCGCCGCCGTCAGGGCACGGGCCAGCCCCGCCTCCCGTGCCGCCGCGCCGGTGATCCCGGCCGGGACGCCGAGGCCGAGTGCCGTACCCAGGTCCGCGGCGATCGGTGCCGCGCCGGGCAACCGGGCGAACTGGCTGCCGAGCCACTTGCCGTACGGCGGGTAGCGACGCCGCAGGAGCAGGCAGAGCCGCATCAGGTCGCGGGCGATCCGTCCGGTCACCACCAGCGAACCCAGTTCGTCGCCCACCTCCGCGCAGCGGCCGACGAAGTGCTCCTCCTGCGCGATCCGGGTCCACTGGGCCGCCAGCACGTACCGCCAGACGTCGTCGGGGTACCAGTCCAGGGCCGTACGGACCCGGGCGAGGGCACCGTCGAGGTCGTCGTGGAACACCGCTCCACCGGTGACCTCGGCCAGGCGCTGGGTCGGCACGGCCAACCAGTCCGCGACGGTGACCCCGGAGCGGGGGTCGAAGCCGAGCGCGGCCGACAGCCAGTCGGACAGCCCCAGCACCCGGACACCGTGCCGGTCACCGTCGGCCGCGAGCACCCCGAGCCCGCCGAGTCCGGGGTCGGGGTGGCCGGCGAACCGGGTCGGATAACCGAGGAAGGAGGCGGGCAGGTGCGCGTCCACAGTCGCGATGATCTCCGCCGTCCGGTGGGTGTCGTCGGGTCCGACGAAGACCTGTAGGCGCGGCCCCCAGTCGTGGTCGACCGAACGTGCGGTGTCCAGCCCGAGCAGCTCCGAACCGGTGTCCAGGCGCCCCGCCGCGTACGGCAGGCCGGGGAGGTGGCGCCGCATGATCGGGCCGACGACCTCGTCGTGGAAACGCCGGCACAGCACCAGTCCGGGCACGAAGTCCATGACCACAGCCTGCCGCATAGGCTCGCCGTCATGACAATGGAATACGTACGGCTCGGTGGCACCGGCCTGCGGGTGTCGCGGGTCTGTCTGGGGATGATGAGCTACGGTTCGCCGACCTGGCGGGACTGGGTGCTCGACGAGAACAACGCCGAACCGCTGGTCCGCCGCGCGGTCGAACTCGGCGTCACCTTCTTCGACACCGCCGACGTCTACTCCCTCGGCGCCAGCGAGGAGGTCACCGGCAAGCTGCTGCGTACGCTCTTCGACCGCCGCGACGACTACGTGCTGGCGACCAAGGTCTACAACCAGATGGGTGACGGGCCCAACGACCGGGGCCTGTCCCGCAAGCACATCCTCGCCTCGATCGACGACTCGCTGCGCCGGCTCGGCACCGACCACGTCGACCTCTACCAGACCCACCGGTGGGACTACGACACCCCGATCGAGGAGACCATGTCGGCGTTGCACGACGTGGTCCGGGCCGGCAAGGCCCGTTACCTCGGCGCCTCGAGCATGTACGCCTGGCAGTTCGCCAAGGCCCAGCACGTCGCCCGGGTCAACGGCTGGACCCCGTTCAGCTCGATGCAGCCGCACTACAACCTGGTCTACCGGGAGGAGGAGCGGGAGATGCTGCCGCTCTGCCTCGACCAGGGGATCGGGGTCATCCCGTGGAGCCCGCTGGCCCGAGGGGTGCTCGCCGGCACCCGTAGCCGGGGCGGCGAACGGCGTACCACCCGGGCCCATTCGGACACCTTCGCCGACTCGCTCTACGACGAGTCGGACTTCGCCGTGGTCGAAGCGGTCGGCCGGGTCGCCGACCGGCGCGGTCTGCCACCGGCGCAGGTGGCCCTCGCCTGGCTGCTGCACCAGCCGGCGGTCACCGCCCCGATCGTCGGCGCGACCAAGCCCGGCCACATCGAGGACGCGGTCGCGGCGGTCGGGGTCGGGCTCGACGACGACGAGCGGGCGGCGCTGGAGGCGCCGTACCGGCCACACCCGGTCCGGGGACATTCCTGAGCGTACGGCCCCTCGTGGCCCGTGCCGGGGCGTCGGCTCCGGCGCGGGCCGCGACTGTGCCAGGCTGTCGGGTGTGACCGACCGACGCCCCCTGCTCCTCGTCGACGCTCCCAGCCTCTACTTCCGGGCCTACTTCGGCATCCCGGAGTCCGCCGCGCGGGCTCCGGACGGCAGCCCGGTCAACGCCGTCCGGGGCTTCCTGGACATGATCGCCTCGCTGATCCGCAGCCGCCGGCCGGACCGGCTGGTCTGCGCGCTGGACTACGACTGGCGACCGGCTTTCCGGGTGGCGCTGCTGCCGTCGTACAAGGCGCACCGGGTCGCACCGGCCGGCGGCGAAGTGGTGCCGGACACCCTGGCTCCGCAGGTGCCGCTGCTGCTCGAGGTGCTGGCGGCGATCGGGATCCCGGCGATCGGCGCGGACGGGTACGAGGCGGACGACGTGCTCGGCACCCTGTCCGCCACCCAGCCCGGCCCGGTCGAGGTGGCCTCCGGTGACCGGGACCTGTTCCAGCTCATTGACGACGACCGAGGCGTACGGCTGCTCTACTGCGGGCGGGGCGTGGCCAAGCTGGAGGACTGCGACGACGCGGCGGTGCGCGCCAAGTACGGCGTCCCGGCCGCCGGGTACGCGGACTTCGCGGCGCTGCGCGGTGACCCGAGTGACGGCCTGCCCGGGGTCGCCGGGGTGGGCGAGAAGACCGCCGCCCGCCTGATCGACCGGTACGGCAGCCTGGACGGCATCCTCGCCGCGCTCGACGAGCCCGGATCCGGTTTCGCGCCCGGGCTGCGTACGAAGCTCGTCGCCGCCCACGACTACCTCGCGGTCGCCCCGCAGGTCGTGCGCGTGGCACTGGACGTGCCGCTGCCCGCCCTCGACACCCGGCTGCGGACGGACCCGGCGGACCCGGAGCGGTTGTTCGCGCTGGCCGAGAAGTGGAACCTGGCCGGGTCCTGCCGCCGCCTGGTCGACGCCATGGCGGCGGATCGCTGAGCCCGGACCGGGATCAGGGCCGCTCGGCCATCCGGGCGTTCAGGTACGCCACCGCGGCCCGGTCCTCCTCGTTGGGGGCGGCGAGCACCGCGTAGACCAGTGCGACCACGCCGAAGATGACGGTGAGCACGATCGGCAGCAGCAGGGTCGACACGGTCGCACCGGGCAGGGCGGCGGTGGCGTTGTCGTGCAGGTGCACCGACATCGCGGACATGCCGGTGTAGTGCATGCCGCTGACCGCGATGCCCATCACCAGCGCGGAGCCGACGATGGCCAGCGGGCTGCGTACGGTCACGGCGAGCCAGAGCGCCACGGTCGCGGCGACCACGGCGATGACCACCGAGGCGATGACCGGGCCGGTGGCGTAGTCGACCTGTCCGTTGAGGTGCATCGCGGTCATGCCGACGTAGTGCATCGCCGCCACGCCCAGGCCGGTGAGCAGACCACCGGCGAGGATCTTCGGGACGGTCCCCCGGCCCATGCCGACGATGAACAGTCCGATCCCGACGGTCACGATGGCGAGCGCCGCGCTGGCCACGGTGATGCCGATGTCGTAGCGGATCCGGGTGCCGACCACGGCGAAGCCGAGCATCGCCATGAAGTGCATGGTCCAGATCGCCGTTCCACCGATCGCCCAGGCGGCCAGGATCAGCCACCAGGCGCGTTGCCGTGCGTTCGGCGCCTGGCGCACCCGTACGGTGCAGGTCAGGCCGAGGGCGGAACCGAGCACCGCCAGCAGGTAGCTCGCCGAGGGGGTCAACCACCCGTACTCAAAGTGATGAATCTCGGCCATGATCGCCCCTAAGCCACGTTGTTTCCAGCTCGTTAAGGTCCCCCTGAGGCAGGATGATCAACGAGGTGGCCAGGCGCAACTTCAAGATCGCACAGATCGGGCAGAGATCGAGAATATGCCGAGCCGTGCAGGCAGGACCGGCCAAAGGTCGCCGAGCGTGACCGGGAAGCTGATCGCCGATTCAGGCCGTCGCGTGATACGCGAGAACTCCTCGGTTTATCGCCACCATCGCCTGCCGGGCCGTGGCCCGCAGGTCGGTGCTCGCGCCGTTGGCGTTGGAGAGCTGGCCGAGCAGGTCGACCACCTGCCGGGTCCACCGGACGAAGTCGCCGGCCGGCATGTCCCCGTCGAGATTGTGCCCGCTGCCCAGCACCTTGGTCAGCGCCTCACCCCGGGCCCACCGGTAGATCGGCCAGACGAACCCCAGATCCGGCTCCCGCGTCGACTCCAGCCCCTGGGCGGCCTCGTCGGCCTCCAACTCGGCCCAGATCTGCAGGGTCGCCTCCACCGCGTCGGAGACGCCGCCACGGGGCACCGAGGCCCGCTCCTCGGCGTCCCGCCGTGCCTCGAACACCACCACCGAGACCGCGGCCGCCAACTCGGCCGGGGCCAGCCCGTCCCAGAGCCCCCGGCGCAGGCACTCGGCGACCAGCAGGTCCGCCTCGGTCCAGATCCGACCCAGCATTCGGCCGGCGTCGGTCACCTCACCCCCGGGGGTGAGATATCCGCGCGAGGCCAGCAGCCCGCAGATCCGGTCGAACGTACGCGCCAGCGAACCGGTACGGCCCGACACCCGCTCCCGCAGCTCGTCGGTGTCCCGCTCCAGCCGGCGGCGCCGTTCCGCCCAGCGGGCGTGCTCCTCCCGGTCGGCGCAGGCGTGGCACGGGTGCCGGCGCAGCTCGGCGCGCAACTGGGTGAGCCGGTCGTCCTCGCCGCTGCCTCGGCCCCGGCTGCCCCGCCGGGAGTGCCGGTCCAGGCCCAGCCCGTTGAGTGCCGCCCCCAGGTCCCGGCGGGCGGCCTGCGAGCGGTGGTTGAAGTTCTTCGGCACCCTGATCCGGGCCAGCACCTCGGCCGGGGTGGTGAAGTCGGCCGGTGTGATCCGCCCGGCCCAACGGTCCTGGGTGAGCACCAGGGGTCGGGGCTCGCCGAACCCCGGTGCGCCCGGTTCGAGCACCACCGCGAGCCCGGCCCGGCGCCCGGACGGAACCCGGATCACGTCACCGACCCGCAACCGCTCCAGGGCGGTGATCGCGGCGTTGCGCCGCTGGGTCTGGCCCTGCCGGTTGAGCGCCCGTTCCCGCTCCCCGATCATCGACCGGAGCGCGAAGTACTCGTCGAAGTTCCCGTGGTGGCACTCCGCCTCCGCGCCGTACGCCTCGATCGTCTCGACGTTGCGCTGCACCTGCCGGGCCAGGCCGACCACCGACCGGTCCGCCTGGAACTGCGCGAACGAGGACTCCAGCAGCACCCGGGCGGATTCCGCGCCCACGGAGCCGACCAGGTTGACCGCCATGTTGTACGACGGACGGAAGCTCGACCGCAGCGGGTAGGTCCGGGTGGACGCCAACCCGGCCACGTGCCGGGGATCCACCTCCGGCGACCAGACCACGACGGCGTGCCCCTCGACGTCGATGCCCCGCCGCCCGGCCCGCCCGGTGAGCTGGGTGTACTCCCCCGGCGTCAGGTCCACGTGGGCCTCGCCGTTGAACTTCACCAGCCGCTCCAGGACCACGCACCGGGCCGGCATGTTGATGCCCAGCGCCAGGGTCTCGGTGGCGAAGACCGCCTTGACCAGGCCACGGACGAACAACTCCTCGACCACCTCCTTGAAGGCGGGGAGCATGCCGGCATGGTGGCTGGCCAGACCGCGCTCCAGCCCGTCGAGCCACTCCCAGTAGCCGAGCACCGCGAGATCCTCGGCGGCGAGGGTGGTGATCCGCGACTCCACCACCCGGCGGATCTCGGTCCGCTCCTCCGGCGTGGTCAGGCGCAGTCCGGCGGCCAGACACTGCTGCACGGCCGCGTCGCAACCGGCCCGGCTGAAGATGAACAGGATCGCCGGGAGCAGGTCCTCGCGTTCCAGCCGCTCGACGATCTCGTGCCGCAGCGGGCCGCGCCACCGTGGCCCCCGGCCACCGCTGCGCCCCCACCCCGGCCCGTGCGTACGCCCGTCGCCGAGTTCCAGCCGGCGCAGCATCTCGCGGGTGTACCGCAGCAGTTCCGGGTGTACGTCGTGCTTGCGGGCGGCGTCGGCGTCGTGGAACAGGTCGAAGTTGCGTCGACCGACCAGCATGTGCTGCCAGAGCGGTACGGGTCGGTGCTCGCTGACCACCACCTCGGTCTCGCCCCGTACGGTGACCAGCCAGTCCGCGAACTCCTCGGCGTTGGAGACGGTGGCCGACAGCGACACCAGGGTCACCGACTCCGGGAGGTGGATGATCACCTCTTCCCACACCCCGCCCCGGAACCGGTCGGCGAGGTAGTGGACCTCGTCCATCACCACGTACGCCAGCCCGGCCAGGGTGGCGGAGCCGGCGTAGAGCATGTTGCGCAGGACCTCGGTGGTCATCACCACCACCGGGGCGTCGCCGTTGATCGCGTTGTCGCCGGTGAGCAGGCCGACCTGGTCGGCGCCGTACCGGTCGACCAGGTCGTGGTACTTCTGGTTCGACAGCGCCTTGATCGGGGTGGTGTAGAAGCACTTGCGCACCGGCGCCGGCTCGACCGCCACCGGCGCCCCGTCGACCGCCGGCCGACCCCGCAGCGCCAGATGTACGGCGAACTCACCGACGACCGTCTTGCCCGCACCGGTCGGGGCGCAGACCAGCACCCCGCTGCCGCGCTCCAGCGCCTGACACGCCTCACGCTGGAAGTCGTCGAGGTCGAACCCCAGATCGAGGGCGAACTCGTCCAACGCGGGAAACATGGTGACCTGCGCGGCCCGGCGGCGCGCCGCTGCGTACCGCTCGGCGGGGCTCGACATAGGGTCAAGATTAATGCGTGCCGGCACCACCCATGCGGTGAGGCCGTCGAGCAGACGGGTCCGACCCGGTCGGTAGGGTGCACGACGTGCCGGACCATGCCGAACCGCCCAACCCCCGTACGCCGAGCGGAGCCGCCAACACGCTCCCGGCACCGCCACGTCGGCCGGTCGACGCGGTGCTGTTCGACTTCCACGGCACACTCGCGCAGGTGGAGGACCCGGTGAGCTGGGTCGTCGCCGGCGCGGCCGAGTGCGGAACAGCGCTGGACCGGGGCCGGGCGACGGTGCTCGCCGACCGGTTGATCACCGCCGGTCGGGCCGGTGGGCCCCTGCCGAACCGGGTGCCGCCGCAACTGGCCGAGGTGTGGGCCAACCGTGATCTCTACGAGTACGCCCACCGGGCCGCGTACACGGGGCTCGCCGGGACCGTGAACACCGGTGTCGAGGGCCTGGCCGAGGCGCTCTACGAGCGGCTGCTGCGGCCGGAGGGGTGGGTGCCGTACACCGACACCGCCGCCACGCTCCAGGCCCTGCGGACGGCCAAGGTGCCGGTGGCGGTGGTCAGCAACATCGGCTTCGACATCCGTCCGTTCTTCACCGCCTGGGGGTTCGCCGACCTGATCGACGCCTACGTGCTGTCGTACGAGGTGGGCCGCTGCAAGCCCGACCCGGACATCTTCCTGCGCGCCTGCGGTGCCTTGCGGGTCGACCCGGAGCGTGCGCTGATGGTCGGCGACAGCCCGGCGGACGCGGGAGCGGTCCGCGCCGGATGCGCCGCGCTGCTGCTGCCAGCGGCGGAGGCCGGCCGACCGAACGGTCTGGGCGCGGTCCTCGACCTGGCGATCCACGACGACAGGGGCTGAGCAGCCGGGCCGGCGGAACGTGGCGACCAGGACCTCTGCTGTGCGCCGTAGCGTTACACCGCCGGTGCGGGCCGCTCAGCGCAGCAGGCGGACCGCGCCGGGCACCGCGTCCACCGTCACCGGCAGCGGGCCGATCCGCTCCCCGTCGGCGTAGCAGACGATGCCCTCGGCGGCGGAGATCTCGACCGTCCGGGCCCGGTAGGCGTGCACCAGCGGATGATCGACGTGCGTGCCCCGGTAGACCTGCGGCTTGATCCTCATCAGGGTGCCCCGACCGACCGCCCCGGCGACCACCACGTCGAGCAGCCCGTCGGTCGGGTCGGCGGCCGGGCAGATCCGCATGCCACCGCCGTAACTCGCGCAGTTGCCGACCGCCACCAGCACGGCCTCGATCTCGTGTGCCACCCCGTCCAGGCGCACGGTGTAGGCCCTCGGCCGGAGCCGGGCCAGTTCGACCAGGATGGCCAGGTCGTAGCGGAGTGGCCCGCGCGGCCAGCGCATCCGGTTGGCCCGCTCGTTCACGATCGCGTCGAATCCGGCGCCGAGCACCGCGCCGTACCAGCGGGGCGGTGCGTCCGGGCCGGTCATCCGGGCCAGGTCGACCGGGCGGGCCCGGCCGGCGCGCAGCGCGTCGGTGATCACGTCGGTGGCGGCGATCGGGTCGGCCGGGAAGCCGGTCTCCAGGGCGAAGTCGTTACCGGTTCCGACCGGCACCGGCCCGAATCCGACCGGTGTGCCGGCCACCGCCTGCAGGGCCAGGTGCACCGTGCCGTCGCCCCCCACCGCCACGAGCGCGGCGACGCCGTCGGCCACCGCCGCGTGGCAACCGGCCTGGGCCTGTGCGGCCGTACGGGCCTCGAGTACGCGTACCGGCCGCCCGGCCGCCCCCAGCCGTTCCAGTACGGCGGGCAGGAGGTCGGCGTACCGGCCCCGGCCGGCGGTGGGATTGGCGAGCACGGCCACCGGCCCGTCCCCGACCGGGACGGCGGCGGAACCGATCGGGTCACGATGCTCGGGTGCGGTCACGGCGAGCACGGTACCGCCCGGCGCCGAGGATGCCGATACCTCGTTCGCCGGGCGGTGATCGACCGTCGGGTCGTCCGTCCTGTGACCGGTCAGGTCATGTCGTCGTAGCGGCTGTCGATCGGCTTCGGCGGCGCCACCGGTGCCACCGTCTCGACCCGTGCCCCGGCCTCGACCGGCTCCGGCTCGTGCGTCAACGGGGAGACCTCGTCGTCGTCGAGCCCGGCGTAGACCTCCTTGCCCCGTCCACGCCGCTTGTCGTTGATGAACGCGACCCCGACCGCGGCGAAGTAGAGCGCGGAGAGGCAGATCGCCAACGCGGTCATGCCGAACGGGTCCGGGGTCGGGGTGACCACCGCGGAGAAGGCGAAGAACAGGAAGATGACGACCCGCCACCAGCTCAGCAACCGCCTGGCGCTGGCGATGCCCACGAAGTTGAGCATGAGGATCACCAGCGGGAACTCGAACGCCACCCCGAACATCAGGATCATGCTGGTGACGAACGAGATGTAGCGGGTGACCTCCAGTTGGGTGTCGAGGCCGGTGACCCCGGACTCGAGCAGGAACTGGAGTCCCTTGTGCACCACGAAGTAGGCCAGGAACGCGCCACCGGCGAACAGCGGCGCGGCCAGACCGGTGAAGGCGTACGCGTAGCGGCGCTCGTGCCGGTGCAGACCGGGCGCGATGAACGCCCAGAGCTGGTAGAGCCAGACCGGCGCGGCGACGACCAGACCCACCCACAGGGCGATCTTGAGGCGGAGCAGGAAGCCGTCGGCCGGACCGAGCTGGGTCATCTGACAACTGCCGTCGGGCTTCGTCATCCCCGGCAGGTCGCAGTAGGGCGCCTTGAGTAGTTCGAAGACCGCGTCGGCCAACCACATACCGACGGCGAACCCGATCACGATCGCCAGCGACGCCCGGAACAGCCTCGTGCGCAGGTCGCGGACGTGCTCGATCAGGGTCATCGAGCCGTCGGCGGCCCGCTCGAACTGACTCGGTCCGCGCTTACGAAGTGCGAAGGCCACGATGCTCGGGCCTCCGGGTCAGTTGTCGCGGACGCGCTGCACCGGGTCGGTGACCGGCGGCGCGGGCGGCTGGTAACCCGGTTGGTGCACGCTGCTCGGCTGGATCACCGGATCCGGCGTGTACGGCTGCCGGCTGTGCTGCGCGTCGGCCTTCTCCGCGAGGTCCTTGTCATCGTCGGTGAGGCTCTTCGTCTCGGCCTTGATGATGCGCAGCGAACGGCCCAGCGAGCGGGCCGCGTCCGGGAGCCGCTTCGCGCCGAAGAGCAGGATCAGCACGACCACAAGTACGGCGATATGCCACGGCTTGAGGGCACCCATGGGAAGCTCCAGTCGGTCTTCGTGGAATTGCGAGTGTCGGGGCCTATCGTACGTGTGTTACCGGCCCGTGCCACCCGACGGGATGATGCCAGTTGCATCCGGTCGGTGAAGTCTTGACCAACGCGAGCGCCCCGTCAACCCGTGCAACGGGCTCTTCCTGCCCGAACGCCCCGGTCGGGGACCGCAGCGGGGCACGAGGGCGATCACTCCCCGTGTTTGGCCTTGATCAAAATGAGACGTTGCTGGGTGACCTCGGCCTGCCGTTGCAGGACCACCAGGCGCTCCTGGAGCGTCTCGGCGCGTACGGCGAGCGCCTCCACCTGCCCCTGCCGGCGCAGCAGGGCGAGCGCCGCCCGCTCCAGGCCGGGCAGCCGCGCCAGCACCGGCCGGGCGGCCAGCACGAGCACGAGCAGAGCGAACAGCACCACCGCGAGGACGATCCAGGTCACCACGTCGGTCAGCCTAGTGCCCGGCGACAGCCGGCGCCGGCACGGCGTACGCGTCGAGCGCGGCGGCGGCCGAGTCGCGTACCTGTTCGACCAGGTCGACCGGGGACACCACGGTCACCTCCGGACCGAGGCCGAGGACGAAGCGACGGGCCCACTCCAGGTCGGTCACCCGCAACGAGACCAGCCACTGCTCACCGTCGCCCGGTTCGACCTGCTCGCACGGGTAGTACTCGGTGATCCACCGGCCACCGCGGCCCACCCGCAGGGTGACCAGGGGCAGATCGGGCGAGGGCTGGAAGACCCCGGCGCTGAAGTCGTGCAACCGGGTGGCCTGCGGCGGCACCACGGCGGGTTCGTCGAGCTCGGTCTGCGCGTCGATCCGGTCGGCCCGGAACAGCCGTACCGCCTCGGCCCGCCGGCACCACGCCTCGAGGTAGGCCCGGCCGCCGACCATCAGCACCCGGATCGGGTCGATGGTCCGCTCGGTGGTCTCGTCGCGGGCGGCGGTGTAGTAGGTGATCCGCAGCGCCCGGCCCCGCCGGACCGCACCGTGCAGTGCCTCGGCCTGATCGCCGTCACCGGCCATCCGGACCTCCACCGGCGCGTCGGCGAGGTCCCCGGCGGCATCCTCGATCTTCGCCAGGGCGCGCTCGATCGCGTCCCGGTTCGCGATCCCCGGCGTCTCGACCAGCATCCGCAGCGCCACCACCAGCGCCAGTGCCTCGTCGGGGGTGAGGCGCAACGGACGGTCGATGCCGGCGTCGTAGGTGATGGTGACCCGGTCACCGTCGAAGGCCATGTCGATCAGGTCACCGGGACCGTAACCCGGCAGGCCGCAGACCCAGAGCAGTTCCAGGTCCTCGCGCAGTTGCCGCTCGCTGACGCCGAGGTCACCGGCCGCCTCGGCCAGCTCGATCCCCGGCCGCGCCAGCAGGTACGGCACCAGGTTGAGCAGCCGGGCGAGCCGGTCGGCCGAGGCCCGCGATCCACTCATTGCGTCACTCCGTCGCGTGCTCATGCGGTGCTCCCGCCCACCATCACGTCGTGCTGGGCGGCGATCTCCTTGAGGCGCTGGATGACCGCGTCCCGGACCTCCGGCGGGTCGAGCACCCGGATGTCCGGCCCGTAGCCCACCAGGGTGCCGGCGAGGGCCTCGGGATCCGCGTACGGCAGGACCAGCCGGTCCCCGTCCGGACCGGAGATGATCTCGCCCGCCCAGCGGCGCAGACCGGCGGCCCGACCGGGACGGGCCAGTACGGTCGCCCGGCCGGTCCGCTCGACCGGGCCGAACCAGCGGGCCACGTGGCTGATCAGGTCGACGCCCTCGGGCGGGGCGTAGCCGCCCGGCCGACCCACCATCCGGACCGTCCCGACGACCCGGGAGAGCCGGAAGCACCGGGTCGCCGCCCGGTCGAGGTCGTGCCCGACGACGTACCAGCGGCCCCGCCAGCACACCACGCCCCACGGTTGCAGCCGCCGGCTGGTCGGCACGTCGTCGTCGGGCACCCGGTAGTCGAAGGTGACCGCCCGACGATCCCGGGCGGCGGCGGTCAGCGGTGCGAAGGCCGGGTCGACGGTGACCACCGGTTCCATGCCCAGGGTCGCCTGCGGGTCGACGTCGATGCCGGCCGCCCGGAGCTTGGCCAGGCCGGACGAGGCGGCGGCGGCCAGGCCGGCGTGCTGCCAGAGCCGGGCGGCGATCCCCACGGCGGCGGCCTCGTCCGGTTCGAGCGGGATCTCGGGCAGGGCGTACTCGCGGTGCGCGATCCGGTAGCCGGGCTCAGTGTCGAACACACTGGCCGTGCCGGTCTCCAGCGGTACGCCGAGTTCGCGCAGCTCCGCCTTGTCGCGTTCGAACTTGCGTTGGAACGCCTCATGATCGCGCGGATCGTCCGGATCGTGCTCGTAACCGGGCACGGTCGCGGCGATCTGCGCGGCGGTCAGGAACCGCCGCGTGGACAGCAGACATATCACCAGGTTGACCAGGCGTTCGGTGCGGCTCCGCGACACGCCTGAGACGCTAGCAGTGTTGGCCCGCCGCGTACGCACCCACACGGGGGTGGGCAGCAATCCGATCCATCGGTTATGTCGTCCACGGGGACCATAGGCTGCCCTCATGGCGAGATCGCCGGAGGGTGCGCAGAGTGTCGGCACGGTGATCATCGCCGGCGTGGCGAACCTGACGATTGCCGCGGCGAAGGTGCTGGCGGGCCTGCTCAGCGGCTCGGCGGCGGTGCTGTCGGAGGCCGCCCACTCGTTCGCGGACACCACCACCGAGGTCCTGCTCTTCGTCGCGCTGCGCCGCGGTGCCCGGCCCGCCGACGACGAACGGCCGTTCGGACACGGGCGGGAGAGCTACGCCTGGGCGTTCCTGGCCGCGGTCTTCACCTTCGTCGGCGGGGGCATCTTCTCCATCACCCAGGGCGTGCACGCCATCCAGATCGACCAGCGCCAGGACGACAACCTCATCTCGTACGTGGTGCTGGCCATCTCGGCCGTCGCCGAGGGGATCTCGTGGCGACGGGCGAGCCGGCAGATCAAGGGCCGGGCGCGGAGGTTCTCGGTCAGCCCCTGGCTGGTGGTGCGGCGTACCCCGGACACCACGGTGAAGGCGGTCTTCTTCGAGGACAGCGCGGCGCTGATCGGGCTGGTGCTGGCGGCGGCCGGCGTCGGGCTCTCCCAGATCACCGACAACGGGTTCTGGGACGGTCTGGCCTCGATCATGATCGGCCTGCTGCTCCTGGTGGTGGCCGTGACGCTGGCCCGCAGCAATCTCTCCCTGCTGCTCGGCCGGGCGGCCGGACCCTCCACCCGACAGGAGATCTACGACGAACTGGTCGGGGTGCCGACGGTCGTACGGATCCACACCCTGCTGACCCTGCAACTGGGCCCGGACGAGATCCTCGTCGCCGCGAAGGTCGACTTCGCCGACGACGCCACCGGTGCCGCGATCGAGGCCGCCGCGGACGAGGCCGAGCGGCGGTTGATCGCCCGCAACCCCGCCGTACGGTTCGTCTTCCTCGACCCGACCGGCTCCAAGTCGCCGGACCTCCCGGACACCCGGCCGGACTGACCCGACGCCCCCGCCGCCCCGGCGGCCACCGGCCCGGCTACCGTGCCGGACATGGTGCGATGGCGGTCCGGCACGGTGACGGCGGTACGGCGGCAGTGGCGCGGCGCGATCGAGCTGGATGTGGCGCTGCCCGACGGCTCGGCCGTCCGGGCGCTGGCCTATCCCGCCCTGGTCGGCACCCCGGAACCCGGCGACCGGGTGCTGCTCAACGTCGGCGCGTTGCTGATGGGGCTGGGCACCGGCGGGTACGCCCTCGTGGTCGCACTCCCCGACCGGCTGCCGGCCGACCCCCCGGACGCGCTGGACAACCGCGACGGCGGACACCTGGTGAAGGCGCGGTACACCCCGCTGCAACCGATCCTGCTCGGCGCCGACGAGGAGGCCTCACCGCACCGGGCCGCCCTGGTCGACGCCGACGACCTCGATGGCCTGCCGGTGGTCACCGCCGACCTGCACTCGGCGCTGCCGGCAATCGTGGCCGGCATCCGGGCCGACGGGCCACGGGTGCGGATCGCCTACCTGATGACCGACGGCGGGGCGCTACCGGCGTGGTTCTCCCGCACCCTGGCCGCCCTCGACGGTGAACTCGCCGGCACGGTGACGGTCGGGCAGGCGTTCGGCGGTGACCTGGAGGCCACCAACCTGCACGGTGGGCTGCTCGCCGCCCGACACGTGTTCCACGCGGACATCGCGATCGTGGCCCAGGGGCCGGGCAACCTGGGCACCGGAACCCGCTGGGGTTTCTCCGGAGTCGCGGTCGGTGAGGCCGTCAACGCGGTCACCGCGCTGGGCGGTCGGCCGGTCGGCTCGCTGCGCATCTCCGGCGCCGACGCCCGGGACCGTCACCGTGGCCTATCCCACCACAGCCTCACCGCGTACGGAAGGGTGGCTCTCACGCCGGCGGACCTGGTGGTGCCGAACGGCCTGGAGCCGGCGCTGGCCGCCGAGGTGGAGGAGTCACTGACACTGCTGACGGGTCGGCACCGGGTGATCCGGGTCGACACCGACGGGCTGGACGCCGCGCTACGGGCGGCCCCGGTCACGCTGTCGACCATGGGCCGGGGACTGGACGCCGACCACGCCTACTTCCTCGCCGCGGCAGCGGCCGGCCGGCACGCGGTCACCCTCCTGGGGTGATCCGGACCGGCCGACCTAGCTGAACACCACGACCGAGATCCAACCGGCGACGAGCAGCACCAGTGCCGTCACCAGCACCCAGGTCGGCACGGTGTACTCGCCCCGCCGGTTGCGCGCGATCTCTTCGACGATCTTCTCGCGGCGCCGGTTGACCCACCCCTGGCGCACCTGATCGGTGTTGCGCTCGGGCGGCTCTTCGGCGGAATGGTCAGGAGGTGTCATAACGCCCCCGAGACTACCCGGAACCGGCGTCGCCGCGTACGCCGGCCCGGCACCGCTCACATGCTCGCGATCAGCCGCTCCACCCGCTCGTCGTACGCCCGGAACGGGTCCTTGCACAGCACGGTGCGCTGCGCCTGGTCGTTGAGCTTCAGGTGCACCCAGTCGACGGTGAAGTCCCGGCGCTTCTCCTGCGCGTGCCGGATGAACTCGCCGCGCAGCCGCGCCCGGGTGGTCTGCGGAGGCGTCTCCTTGGCCTCGAAGATCTCCGGGTCGGTGGCGATCCGGTCCACCTGACCGCGCCGCTCCAGCAGCCCGTAGAGGCCGCGTCCCCGGCGGACGTCGTGGTAGGCCAGGTCCATCTGGGCGATCCGGGGGTGGGACAGCGGCAGGTCGTGCTTGGCCTGGTAGCGCTCGATCAGCTTCAGCTTGCTGACCCAGTCGATCTCCCGGGAGACCGGTTCGAGGTCACCGCTCTCCACCGCGTTCAGCACCCGGCCCCAGAGTTCCACCACCCGCTTCGCGGTCTGGTCACCGCCGCGACGCTCGACGAACTCGGTCGCCTTGGCCAGGTACTCCTGCTGGATCTCCAGCGCGCTGACCTCCTTGTTGGAGGCCAACCTGACCTTGCGCCGGCCGGTGATGTCGTGGGACACCTCCCGGATCGCCCGGATCGGGTTCTCCAGCGACAGGTCCCGCATCACCACCCCGGCCTCGATCATCCGCAGCACGATGTCCGCGGTGCCGACCTTGAGCAGGGTGGTGACCTCGTTCATGTTGGAGTCGCCGACGATGACGTGCAGCCGGCGGTAGCGTTCGGCGTCGGCGTGCGGCTCGTCGCGGGTGTTGATGATCGGTCGGCTCCGGGTGGTCGCCGACGACACGCCCTCCCAGATGTGCTCGGCCCGCTGGGAGAGGCAGTACACCGCACCGCGCGGGGTCTGCAGCACCTTGCCCGCGCCACAGATCAACTGTCGGGTCACCAGGAACGGGATCAGGACGTCGGCCAGGCGGCCGAACTCCCCGTGCCGGGAGACCAGGTAGTTCTCGTGGCAGCCGTACGAGTTGCCGGCCGAGTCGGTGTTGTTCTTGAACAGGTAGATCTCACCGGCGATGCCCTCGTCGTGCAGCCGTTTCTCGGCGTCGACGAGCAAACCCTCGAGGATCCGCTCACCGGCCCGGTCGTGCGCGACCAGGTCGGTGACCGAGTCGCACTCCGGTGTCGCGTACTCCGGATGGGACCCGACGTCGAGATAGAGCCGGGCTCCGTTGCGCAGGAAGACATTGCTGGATCGTCCCCAGGACACCACCCGACGGAAGAGGTAGCGCGCGACCTCGTCCGGGGAGAGTCGCCGCTGACCGCGGTAGGTGCAGGTGACGCCGTACTCGGTCTCAAGACCGAAGATTCGCCGCTCCATGAACAGACACTAGCCGCCCGGAGCCGCCGAATGGTCGCCCTCGGGTCGCACATTCCGCGCGTCGGCGCCGAAACTCCCCGCGGAACGGCCGATGCGGGTACGTCAGCGGAGCAGATTGAGCAGGTATTCGCCGTACCCGCTCTTGAGCAGTGGCAGGGCCAGGGTGCGGAGCTGATCGTCGTCGATCAGGCCGGCCCGCCAGGCGACCTCCTCCACGCAACCGATCTTCAGCCCCTGACGCTCCTCGATCACCCGGACGAACTCGGCCGCCTGCATCATCGAGGTGAAGGTGCCGGTGTCGAGCCAGGCGGTACCCCGGTCGAGCACCGTCACGTTCAGCTCACCGAGTTCGCGGTACGCCTCGTTGACCGCGGTGATCTCCAGCTCGCCCCGGTCGCTCGGACGCAGGTCGCGGGCGATCTTGACCACCCGGTTGTCGTAGAAGTACAGGCCGGGCACCGCGTAACGGGACTTCGGCGTGGTCGGCTTCTCCTCGATCGAGAGCACCTGCCCACGCTCGTCGAAGTCGACCACGCCGTACTCCTCGGGGTTGGCCACCTGGTAGGCGAAGACCCGCCCGCCGACCAGATGGTCCTGCCCGGCGAGCTGGGTACCGAGGCCGACGCCGTGGAAGATGTTGTCGCCCAGGACCAGCGCCACCGAGTCGTCGCCGATGAAGTCGGCCCCGAGGACGAACGCCTGCGCGATGCCCTCCGGTCGCGGTTGGGCGCAGTACTCCAGACGCAGGCCGAACTGACTCCCGTCACCCAGCAGACGACGGAACTGGTCCTGGTCGTCGGGGGTGGTGATGACCAGGATCTCCCGGATGCCGGACATCACCAGCGTGGAGAGCGGGTAGTAGATCATCGGCTTGTCGAAGACCGGCATCAGCTGCTTCGATACCGCCTTGGTCAGCGGCCAGAGTCGGGAGCCGGTGCCACCGGCGAGCAGGATTCCACGCACCTGGGGAGAGTACCGACTCTCGGTGATGTCGGCGCGCCCCACGTGCCGGCTGGTTCCGCCCACTCGTCGCGTAGACTCACCAACCCGTACGGATCCCCCGTCGACGGGCCGGATCCCAGGGGCTCGGCCGGCGAAGCGAGGCGGGGAATGACCGAACGGATCGACAACTGGCTGGTCACCGGTGCCGGCGGCATGCTCGGCCGGGACCTGGTGGCGGTACTCGGCGCCGACCCCGCCCGCAGGTTCACCGCCGCCACCAGGGCGGAACTCGACCTCACCGACCCGGCGGCGCTGCTGGCCGCGGTGACCGGGCACGACGTCGTGATCAACGCCGCCGCCTGGACCAACGTCGACGGGGCCGAGACGCACGAGGACGAGGCCACCGCCGTCAACGGGACGGGCGTCGAGAACCTGGCCCGGGCATGCGCGCAGGCCAGTGCGCGCCTGGTGCACGTCTCCACCGACTACGTCTTCCCCGGCAACGCCGACCGGCCCTACCCGGAGGACGCCCCCACCGCGCCGATCAACGCGTACGGGCGCAGCAAGCTCGTCGGTGAGCAGGCCGTGACCCGGCTACTGCCGGAGACCGGTTACGTGGTCCGTACCGCCTGGCTCTACGGGACCCACGGCCGGAACTTCGTCAACACCATGTTGCGGCTCGCCGCCGAACGCGAACACCTCACCGTGGTCGACGACCAGCTCGGCCAGCCCACCTGGTCCCACGCGCTGGCGTCCCGGCTGGTCGAGTTGGGTGACGCCGCACGCTCCGGTGCGGCCCCGGCCGGGATCTACCACGGCACCGCGTCCGGACAGACCACCTGGTTCGGCCTGGCCCGCGCGGTGTTCGAGCTGAGCGGCCTCGATCCGTCCCGGGTCCGGCCCACCACCAGCGAGAACTATCCCCTGCCGGCGCCCCGCCCGGCGTACAGCGTGCTGGGCCACGATCGGTGGCGGTCGGCGGGACTCGCACCCATGCCAGACTGGCACGAGATGCTCGGCGGCGCGCTCGCCGGCCGGGGCCTCGTCCCGGCCACCTGATCGATCCCCCACAGCCTGGTCCAACCCGCGCGACCCGATCCATCCCGCGCAGCCCGATCCCATCCCGCACCGCCGAGCGATATCCGACCCCGGGAGAACACGCCGACATGCACGACCCGAACGCCGGTTCCTTCGTCGAACACAGCCGCCTCCCACGGGTCAGCGCGATCGTGCTCGCATGGAAGGCCGAGCCACTGCTTCGCCGCTCCGTGGAGACGTTGCTGGCCTCGGCGAAGGTGGAGGTCGAGGTGGTTCTCGTCGACAACGGCTGCACCACCGACGACGTCGAGGTGCTGGCGAAGCTGCCCGGCGTGGTGGTGGTCGGCGAGGGCGAGAACATCGGCTTCTCCGCCGGCTGCAACCTCGGCGTGACGGCCGCAAGCGGGGACTACGTGGCACTGGTCAACGGGGACGCGATCGTCGAGCCGAACACCCTGGCCCGGCTGGTCGAGGTGGTGGACCAGTCGGACGTGGGCATCGCCGCCGGGGCGGTACGCCTGGCCGACGAACCCGACCTGCTCAACTCCTCGGGCAACGAGGTGCACGTGCTCGGGGTGAGCTGGATCGGCGGTTTCCGGGAACGGGAGACCCGGTCCGAGCCGACCGAGACGGCCGGGGCGATGGGCGCCTGCCTGGTGACCTCACGCAGCCACTGGGACCGGCTGGGCGGCTTCGACCCGCACTACTTCGCCTACCACGAGGACGCCGACCTCTCCATCCGTACCTGGCGGGTCGGTCTGCGGGTGCTCAACGTGCCGGACGCGGTCGCCCTGCACCGGTACGAGTTCAGCCGCAACAGCTTCAAGTACTACCTGGTCGAACGGAACCGGCTGATGTTCGTGGCCACCCTCTGGGGTCGCCGGCCGCTGCTGCTGCTCGCACCGCCGCTGCTCGCGCTGGAGCTGGTGATGCTGCTGCTCGCGATCAAGGAGGGCTGGTTCCGGGACAAGCTGCGCGGCTACGGCTGGCTCTGGCGGCACCGGCGGCACCTGGGCGAGCGCCGTCGGCAGTTGCACGCCGAGCGGACCGTCCCGGACCGGGTCTGGATGCGTGTCCTGACCGACCGGTTCAACACCCCGCTGATCAGCCCGCCGGGAGTGGGCCTGCTGAACGTGTTGATGTCGGCGTACTGGCGGGTGGTTCGACGCTGGGTCTGACACCACCCGCCCCGCCGGACACCGGGTCAGCCCTCGGGCTGCTCGGTGTCCTTCGTTTCCAGGTCGGCCGAGGCGGCCGAGACCGCTGGCTTGTCCGGGCCGGTGGCCGGAGTCGCCGGGCCGGCCGGCGTCGGCTCGGGGGCCTCGGCGCCCTTCGGCTCCGCCTCCCCGTCGAGCAGGCTGGTCAGGGCGGCACCGGTGATCCGGCGGAAGGTACGCCCGATCCGGCCCCGGTCCAGCACCGCGACCTCGAGCTGGTTCGCCGCGATCGTCCTGGCGGCACCGTTCTCGCCACCCACGCTGCGCAGGGCCTGCACCGCGAGCCGTACGGCCTCGCTGAGCGACATGTCGTTGCGGTGGTTGTCGCGCAGCGCGACGGTGATCGCCTCGCTCTGCCCGCCCATCGCCATCCGACCCGGCTCGTCGTTGACCGAGCCGTCGTAGGTCAGCCGGTAGATCTCGTCGTCGTCCGGGGTGACGCCGACCTCGGCGACACAGATCTCCACCTCGAACGGCTTGGACTGCTCGGTGAAGATCGCACCCAGGGTCTGCGCGTACGCGTTGGCCAGTGCCCGGCCGGTCACGTCCCGCCGGTCGTAGCTGAGCCCGTTCAGGTCGGCCATCCGTACCCCGGCGCGGCGGAGGTTCTCGAACTCGTTGTAGCGGCCGACGGCGGCGAAGCCGATCCGGTCGTAGATCTCACTGACCTTGTGCAGGGCGCTGGAGAGATTCTCCGCGACGAAGAGAATCCCGCCCTCGTAGCTGAGTACCACCGCGCTACGACCCCGGGCGATGCCCTTGCGGGCCAGCTCGGAGCGGTCGCGCATGATCTGCTCTGGCGAGGCGTAGAACTGCATGGCCACGGCGGCGGTTCTCCTTACAAGCTGGTCTGGCGACTAACGAGCTGACGGCGTACGGCAGGGATGGTGGTCGACCTCAGCCGCCCGGGTTCTCCATCCGGGCCGCGACGACGGCTTCGGCGACCGACGCGGTCTCGGCCTCGGTGAGCCGGTTGGTCCCCTCCGCCGTGGCTGTCATCACCACCGGGTAGATCCGGCGGGTGAGGTCGGGGCCGCCGGTGGCGGTGTCGTCGTCGGCCGCGTCGTAGAGCGCCTCGACGGCCAGCCGGACCACCTCGTCGGTGCTCAGGCCGGGCCGGTAGCGCTTCTTCAGCGCCGAGCGGGCGAACAGGGACCCGGAGCCGATGGCGTCGTAGCCGGTCTCCTCGTAGGGGCCACCGGCGACGTCGAAGCTGAAGATTCGGCCGGCCTTGGCCGGGTCCGCGACGGCGAGGTCGAAGCCGGCGAAGAGCGGGATCACGGCCAGGCCCTGCATCGCGGCGCCGAGGTTGCCCCGGATCATCGAGGCGAGCCGGTTGGCCTTTCCGTCGAGGGAGAGAACCGCGCCCTCGATCTTCTCGTAGTGTTCGAGCTCGACCTGGAACAGTCGCATCATCTCGATACCGATGCCGGCGGTGCCGGCGATACCGACCAGCGAGTGCCGGTCCGCCGGGTGGACCTTCTGGATGTCCCGGCTGGAGATCATGTTGCCCATGGTGGCCCGGCGGTCGCCGGCCATCACCACGCCGGTGGCGCTGGTGATGGCGACGATGGTGGTCGCGTGCGGCGCTATGTCGGCGGCCAGGCCCGGCGGTAGCGGTCGGCGGCCGGGCAGCAGCTCGGGCGCCACCCTGCTCAGGAACTGTGTGAAGGAGGACGTCCCCGCGTTGGTGAACACATCTGGTAGCCGCCCGGATGGATCAAAACCCGCTGCCACGTGGTTCCTCTCAGTACGTGATCGCCAATGCCCAACGCCCTGCGCCGTCGCCTGACCGGCCACGACCACCGTTGCGGTTGAAGCAGACTATCGTCTGCCTCCGCCCCGCGCGATGATCTCGGTGCCGGCGTGGTGTGACGACGCGGGCGGCTTACCGGAGCCCGACCGGAGGCTACTCGCCACCCTTTTGGACATAACCCCGGACGAACTCTTCCGCGTTCTCCTCGAGCACGGAGTCGATCTCGTCGAGCAGGTCGTCGACATCCTCGGTGATCTCGGCATGCCGCTCCGCGACCTCGGGATTCGCCTCGGTGGTGACGTCCTCGACCTCTTCGTCGCGGCGTGCCTTGCCGGACTGGGACTGACCGCCGGTGTCACGGGTAGCCATCTGGTGCCTCCTCCACGATCGCTTGCAAGAAACTTACCTCGGAAGAGCGACAGAACGGGGCGACGACCGCGACCTTTACCGCTCGCCTGCCCGATTCGCGTGCCGTGCCACGGGAGCGACGGGACCGGTCCCGTGCCGAGGGCACGGGACCGGCGGACGATCGGTACCGGGTCTAGCCGGCGGCGGGTACGGCGACCGGTGGGCGACCACGGTCCGACGGGTCGGTGGCACCGGTCGGAGCACCTCCCGGTACTGGCTCCCTCGCCTCGGGATCGCCACCGTCGTCGGGGCCCGACCTGCCGCCCCGCCAGGGCAGGCGGGGGTTCCAGTCCTTGAGACGCAGGGCCTGCTTCTCCACCAGGTGCCAGGAGAACGCGGCGATGACCAGGCTGATCAGGGCGCTGGCCACGAAGTAGCCGGCCAGACCTATCTTCTGTACGCCGTACCTGGCCAGCACCTGTTCCACCACGAACGAGTAGATGTAGACGCCGTACGAGTAGTCGTTGGTCTGTCCGACCCGGTGCAGGGCCTTCGGTAGCCGCACGGCGAGCCAGAGGATGACGTACTCGTAGGCGAGCAGGCCGGGACCGAACAGCTCGCCCCGGAACGCGAACCAACCGATCACCGCGAGCGCGGCCACGCCGAGCAGGTCGTTGATCGGGAGCCGGTCGCTGTAGAGCTCGGCCACCCCACCGGCAAGGAACATGAAGCCGTACCAGAGGAACCACTGCTTGCCGAGCGGGCCGAGCAACGGCAGCGGCCCGAAATCCCCGGAACTGAACACCGGAGGGTGACCGAAGCGCAACTGCTGGTAGTGGTTGTAAACGAGCACCCCGAAGACGAAGACCGCGAAGAGCAGCACCAGCCAGCGGGCCCGACGCAGGACCGCGAGCACCGCCAGCCCGGCGACCAGGAGATAACAGAAGATCTCGTACGCGAGCGTCCAGAGCGATCCGTTGGGCAGGGACCGCTTGTGCCCGATCCCGTACGGCGTGTCGAACCGGAACACGTCGACGATCCCGCCCTGGCGGAGGCCACCCCACCAGTTCTGCTGCAGATAGTTGATCACGCCGACCCGGTGCCGCCACAGCCCGTCGAGGGTGCCGTGCCGCAGGTAGTAGAAGGTCGGCGCGACGACAAAGGCGACGAACAGCAGGCAGACCCACAGGCCGGGCCAGATCCGCAGGGCGCGGTGCCAGAGGAAACGCGGCAGCGAGGTGCGCCGGGCGCTGCGGGTGATCAGGAATCCGGAGACCCCGAAGAAACCGGCCACGGCCAGCCCGGGAATGTCGACCCGGGTGGTGAGCGCGCGGTCGTAACCGAGCACCGCGGCGTGCGCCAGCACGACGGCGAAGGCGAACCCGAGCCGGAGGAAGCCGAAGCTGTTGGCCCGTCCGGTGTACGCCTTGCTCAGCGGTACGGACACGGTCGAGCGACGCGCCGTGCGCAGCAGGAGAGGAAACAAGAGAAACCGCCCGGGGTGGGAACGGAGCACGTGACACGGAAGCATGCCACAGCACCGATCTTCGACGAAAATCCCGGAGCGGCTCCCCCGATCAGTTGCCCGTGATGGTCTCCAGCAGGTCCTTGGCACTCGGGCAGCGGTCGAACAACGCCCCCACGTGCTTGCGCGTGCCGCGCTCCGGTTCCATCATCGGCACCCGGACCAGGGACTCCCGGCCGACGTCGAAGATGACCGAATCCCAGCTCGCCGCGACCACCTCGGAGGCGTACTGGGCCAGGCAGCGACCCCGGAAGTAGGCGCGGGTGTCCTCGGGCGGCTCGACCATCGCCCGCCGGGTCTCCTCGTCGGGCAGCAGCGTGGCCATCGACCCCCGAGCCACCAGCCGGTGGTAGAGACCCTTCTCCGGGCGTACGTCGGAGTACTGCAGGTCGACCAGTTGCAGCTTGTGCGAGGCCCAGCCGAGCTTCTCCCGCTCCCGGTAGCCCTCCAGCAGCCGCAGCTTCGCCACCCAGTCCAGCTCGCCGGCGCAGAGCATCGCGTCGCGGCCGAGCCGGTCCAGGACACCCTCCCACCGCTCCAGCACGTCCAGGGTCTGCTCGTCGGCGTCGGCGCCGTACCGCTCCTCGACGAAGGCCCGCGCCCGCTCGTAGTACGCCCACTGCAGGTCGAGCGCGGTGAGCCGGCGGCCGTCACGCAGCCGCATCAGATGCGACAGCGACGGGTCGTGGCTGACCGAGCGCAACTCCGCCACCGGATCGGCGATGCCGAGGTCGGGGCTGAGGGCCTTCTCCTCGATCATCGTCAGGATCAGGGCGGTGGTGCCGACCTTGAGGTAGGTCGAGATCTCGGAGAGGTTCGCGTCGCCGATGATCACGTGCAGCCGGCGGTACTTGTCGGCGTCCGAGTGCGGCTCGTCGCGGGTGTTGATGATCGGCCGCTTCAGGGTGGTCTCCAGGCCGACCTCGACCTCGAAGAAGTCCGCACGTTGGGAGATCTGGAAGCCCGGTTGCGAACCGTCCTGGCCGATACCGACCCGACCCGCCCCGCAGAAGATCTGCCGGGTCACGAAAAACGGGGTGAGGTAGTTGACGATGTCGGCGAACGGGGTCTGCCGGCGCATCAGGTAGTTCTCGTGCGCGCCGTAGCTGGCGCCCTTGTTGTCGGTGTTGTTCTTGTAGAGGTGGATCGGGTGGGTACCGGGAATCGTCTCGGCCCGCCGGGCCGCCTCGGCCATCACCCGCTCCCCCGCCTTGTCCCAACGGACCAGGTCCATCGGGTTGGTCACCTCGGGAGTCGAGTACTCCGGGTGGGCGTGGTCGACGTAGAGCCGGGCACCGTTGGTCAGTATCACGTTCGCCAGGCCCAGATCCTCGTCGGCGAGCGCCTCAGCCGGGTCGTAGGCCGCACCGGAGTAGGTGAAACCGCGCGCGTCGCGCAGCGGTGACTCCTCCTCGTAGTCCCACCGAGCACGACCGCCACGGGTCAACTCGGGACGTGCGCCGTAGGCGTTGACCACCTGTGACGAGGTGACCATCGGATTGGCCCCGGCCTGCCCGGGAACCGAGATACCGTATTCGACCTCGGCGCCCATGATCCGCCGTACGCTCATGCCGCTGCCCCACTTTCCTCTTCCATGAGGCGAGCGTAGTCCGCTTTCAGGCTCATCCGTTCGCCCGATGTGACGACACGGCCGCGGAATGCACCTATTGGCCGGTGTCACCCCGTTGCGCGCGGTTGTGCGCCCTTGCGGACCGCCCGGCGGGAGCCGGGTCCGCGCTACTCGCCCTGAACGGGCACCGGGTACGCCTCCGTGTCGACCGGTTGCCGTTGGCTCGGCACCAGCGGGCGGGGCGTGGGCTTCGGGACCGGCTCGTAGCGGCGTACCAGCGCCAGGCCGAGCACCACCATCGCCCGTCCGAGGTAGAACGAGGCCTTGGCGACGGACTGGCTGGGCGTACCGGCCATCCGGGCCCGCATGGCGACCGGGACCTGCACCACCCGCAGGCCGACCCGGGCCACGTGCACCACGGTCTCGACCGTGTCGCCGAGGTACTCCACCGGGTAGGCACGAGCGAACAGCTCGATCACCTGCCGGTTGGCGGCCCGGAACCCGGAGGTGGTGTCGGTCAGCCGCGATCCGGTGATCCGGCTGAGTACGCCCGCGAGCAACGACATCGCGTACTTGCGCGGCCCGCGTACGGCGTAGTCGCCGACGCCCGCGAACCGGGCGCCGATCACCAGGTCGGCGTGGTCCAGGGCGCTCACCAGTTCGGGCACGAACAGCGGGTCGTGCTGGCCGTCCGCGTCGACCTGGATGGCCACGTCGTAGCCGTGGTCGCGGGCGTACCGGTAGCCGAGCCGCATCGCCCCGCCGACCCCGAGGTTGTACGGGAGCTGCAGCACCGCCGCACCGGCGGACCGGGCCTGCGCCGAGGTCCGGTCCCGCGAGCCGTCGTCGACCACGAGCACGTCGACGGTGGGCAGTGCGGTACCGACCTCGCGTACCACGTCGGCGATGGAACCGGCCTCGTTCCAGGCCGGGATGACGATCAGGATCCGCTTGTCGGCGATCACCGTTCCACCTCTTCCCGGCGGACCTCGGCCCGCAGCAGTGCCACGTCTTCGGCGAGCACCCGGGTCTCCTCCTCCAGGCGGCTGAGTTCCCAGCTCAGATGAATGCTGATCAGAAGCAGGAAGACCACGCCACCGAAGAGCACCAGGCTGACGCCGCTGACCACGCCGAGCGCGCCGGCGATCTCGTCCGGCAGCCGGGGGAAGAAGGCGAGCGGCAGCGCCACCAGGGCGACGCCGATCCAGAGTGCGGCGTACTTCTCCCGCAGTTGGCGGCGGCGCATCAGCTCGACCACGACCACCAGCAGGACCAGGCCGGTGATTCCGGTCAGCAGAGTCAGTCGCATCAGGAGGTCGGTTCCTCTCGCGAGCGCGGGCCGGCGACGACGTCGACGAGTTCCCGTTGCGTGGGTTGCGGGTCGGGGACGAGCCCGTCCGGGTCGGGGGCGGTACCCGCGGGCAGCACCCGCTCCGGCGCGGTGAGCCGCCAGTGGTACGCGACCAGGATGGCGCCGGCCACGACGGCGAGCAGGATCGGGGTGATCGACCCGAGCGCGGGTTGCCACTCACCGCCCAGGACGTTGAACGAGATCACCCCGCGCCGGGGCGGCAGCCCCTGCTGGAAGCGCACCATCGTGTAGGCCAGGGCGGCGAGATGCGCGGGAACCAGCAGGAGGACAAAGAGCCGGATCAGCTTGCGCAGCGGGTCGACCAGACCGCTCTCGGCCACCGTGTACGCGGCCAGGATCGGCACCCCGACCAGCAGCGGCAGGAAGTACCGCCCCTGGCCGATGAACGCGTACTCGTTGACGTTGATCGCCTCGATCACGCTCGGCACCAGCATGCCCAGTACGCCGAGCCCGGCGACCCGCCAGCGCGCGGCGTTCCCACCCAGGGCGAGCGCCAGCAGGACCAGGGTGCCGACCGAGAAGTACCAGGCAAGGTTGATCACCATGGGCAGCGGGGTGTCCAGCCAGCCGAGCACCCCCACCAGTTCCTGGATGTAGCTGTTCCACCGGTCGAGAATCTCGATCTTCATCGCGCCGACCAGCCCCAGGTGCCGACTGCCCACGCCGTTCGGGGTGATCTCGGCGGTCTTCTTCCAGAGGGTCCAGCCGACCGAGGCGATCCCGGTCGCCGCGAGCGCACCGGACAGGATCCAGAACCGCCGGGAACGCAGCAGGGCGCGGTACGCCGGCAGGGTCAGCCCGATGAGCAGGACCGCGGCGATGACCGCGAACCAGGCCGGGCCACCCGACCGTACGGTGAGCAGCACCGCGCCACCCACCCCGGCGAGCCACCAGGCGGACCGCCGCCGGCCGGCGCCCTCCGGTTCGAGCAGGATGGCGATCAGTCCCACGACCATGGCGGCACCGGCCGCGATCTCGACCGCGTTCGGGTTGATCGCCCCGGCGAGGTGCGCGGTGATGGGGGTGACCGCGACCAGGATCCCGCCGAAGGCGAGGCGGTGTCGCAGGGTCAGGGCCACCGAGGTCGCCCAGGCGAACAGGGCGGCGACCAGGGCGGCACTGAGCAGCCGGGCGAGCAGTACGCCGGCCATGTTCGGGGAGAGCACCAGCGGCCAGCCCACGGTCAGGTAGTACGCGGGGTTGTAACGACCGGCCGGGGTGAGCACCTTGACCAGGGTCTCGTCACCACCGGGCTCCCTGGCACAGCCGGCGTCCTGGTCCGGGTGGTGCGCGAAGCAGTTGCTGCGGATCAGGCTCTTCGGCACCTCGTGGTACGCGCCGGGAAATTTGCCCTCTTTTGCCGGTGCGGGAGCGATGTCGCCGGAGGCCACCCCGTACGCGTGCTGGATGTGCCGCATCTCGTCCGGCGTGCCGTCGTAGGGCGTGGCGATGGCCCAGGCCGCGAACAGCAGGAAGAAGCCGGCGAACGGCAACATCACTCGCAGTAGCAGACCTGTGGCGGGCCGAGCCGACGGGTGGGGCCGGGCGGGTGCGGCCATGGGGGTGGTCACGGGTGCCGAGGGTACTCGATGTCGGGCTTCGAGCGGGTTCGGGTCCGAACGCACTCCGGCGCGTACGCCGCTATGCTCACCGGTCGTGACGACGACTGCCGATCAGAGCGCTCCCGACACCCGGGAGCCCGCGTCCGGATCCGCCCGGCCGAGCGGCCTGGTGCGCCGACTCCTCAACACCGGTTTCGTCCGGTACCTGGTGGTGGGTGGTGGGAGCGCGGCGCTCGACACCGGCCTGCTCTGGCTCCTGCACGGAGCGTTCGACGTCTGGCTGCCGCTCGCGACGTTCCTCGGGGTGGTGACCTCGACCGGGCTGAACTTCCTGCTCAACCGGAGCTGGGTCTTCTCCTCCACCGGCGGGGCCGGTGGGCAGCTCGTCCGCTACCTCATCCTGGTCGGCGTCAACTGGGTGCTCACCGTACTGATGGTCGCGGCCCTCGCCGGCCTCGGGCTGAACTACCTCGTGGCCAAGTGCGTCGCGCTGGTGGTGCTGACCACGCTCAACTTCGTGGTCTACCGGGCCTGGGTCTTCCGCGACCCGACCCCGGCGGCGGAGGCGAAGCTCGGCTGACCGGGTAGCACCGGGGAGATCGACAACGGGGGGCGACGCGTACTGCGTCGCCCCCCGTTCATCGCTGATCAGGTCAGAGGTACTGACCGGTGTTGCTCGCGGTTTCGATGGAACGGCCGGCCTCGGCGCCCTTGCCCCCGGAGACGAGCGTACGGATGTAGACGATCCGCTCGCCCTTCTTGCCGGAGATCCGGGCCCAGTCGTCCGGGTTGGTGGTGTTCGGCAGGTCCTCGTTCTCCCGGAACTCGTCGACGCAGGCGTCGAGCAGGTGCTGCAGGCGCAGCCCCTTGCGTCCGGAGGAGAGGAACTCCTTGATCGCCATCTTCTTGCCCCGGTCGACGATGTTCTGGATCATCGCGCCGGAGTTGAAATCCTTGAAGTAGAGCACCTCTTTGTCACCGTTGGCATAGGTGACCTCGAGGAACCGGTTCTCCTCGGTTTCGGAGTACATCCGCAGGACCACGGCCTCGATCATGGCCGCCACCGTCGCCTGGGCATCCTGCCCGTGCTCGGTGAGGTCGTCCGAGTTCAGTGGCAGCCCGGTGAGGATGTACTTGGAGAAGATGTCCCGGGCCGCCTCGGCGTCCGGCCGCTCGATCTTGATCTTCACATCGAGTCGGCCCGGACGCAGGATGGCCGGGTCGATCATGTCCTCCCGGTTGGAGGCGCCGATCACGATGACGTTCTCCAGCCCCTCCACGCCGTCGATCTCGCTGAGTAGCTGCGGAACGATCGTGTTCTCCACGTCCGAGGAGACACCGGAGCCCCGGGTACGGAACACCGAGTCCATCTCGTCGAAGAACACGATGACCGGAGTGCCCTCGCCGGCCTTCTCCCGAGCACGCTGGAAGATCAGCCGGATGTGCCGCTCGGTCTCGCCGACGTACTTGTTGAGCAGCTCCGGACCCTTGATGTTCAGGAAGTAGCTGGTGTGCTTCTGCTCACCACGTCGCTCGGCGATCTTCTTCGCCAGCGAGTTTGCCACCGCCTTGGCGATCAAGGTCTTCCCGCAGCCCGGCGGACCGTAGAGCAGGATGCCCTTCGGCGGGCGCAACTGGTGCTCCCGGAACAGCTCGGCGTGCAGGAACGGCAACTCGACCGCATCCCGGATCTGCTCGATCTGGGACTGGAGGCCACCGATGTCGCTGTAGTCGACGTCGGGCACCTCCTCGAGGACGAGTTCCTCCACCTCGCTCTTGGGAATCCGCTCGTACGCGTACGCCGAGCGCGGTTCGATCATGAGCGAGTCGCCGGCTCGAATCGACGAGCCGATCAGTGTCTCGGCGAGATGCACGATCCGCTCCTCGTCGGAGTGGGAGATCACCAAGGCCCGGTCACCCGGACCGCCGGTGGGATTCTCCAACACCTCCTTGAGCATCACGACCTCTCCGACCCGCTCGAATCCGAACGCGTCAACAATGTTGAGCGCGTCGTTGAGCAGGACCTCCTGACCACGTCGTAGCTCGTCGACCTCCAGTGACGGAGATACCGCCACGCGCAGCTTCCGACCGCCGGTGAAGACATCCACCGTGCCGTCGTCGTGCCGCGCGAGGAAGACGCCGTACCCGCTGGGTGGTTGAGCCAGCCGGTCGATCTCTTCCTTGAGCGTGACGATCTGGGCCCGTGCCTCTTTGAGGGTGCTCACGAGCCGGTCGTTGTTCTCGGTCAGTCGAGCTAGCTGCGCCTGGGTAGCCGCCAGTCGCTCCTCGAGCTGCCGGACGTGTCGGGGGCTTTCGGTCAGCTTGCGCCGCACCAAGGCCAGTTCCTCCTGAAGGAACGCGACCTGGGTGGAGAGATCGTGGGCCTCCTTCTCCCACCGTGCGGCGCGCGAGTCCGCGTCGTCGCTGCGTGCCACGTCCCACCTCCCCGGGGGGCTTGAACGTTCTGCCCTAACACTAGCCGCTATGACGCCGATTCGGTCCCATGCAACACCCTCGTCACCGAACCTTGATCGTCACGGGGGACGCCGCTGGGGTCGTACGGGGGCGTTCGGGTACCGTCGGGTACGTGCCGGACGAACGGATGGAGGGGTCATCGTGGTAACCCAGACCGAGACCGATGAGCTGCGTGTTTGGGTGGACCAGGACCTCTGCACCGGCGACGGCCTCTGCGTGCAGTACGCCCCGGAGGTCTTCGAGTTCGACATCGACGGCCTGGCGTACGTCAAGGACGGCTCGGGCGAGATGCTGCTCGCCCCGGGCAGCCGGGTCGACGTACCCGCCCACCTGCGGCTCGACGTGATCGACGCGGCCAAGGAGTGCCCGGGCGACTGCATCCACGTGCTGCGCAGCCGGGACGACGTCGAGGTCGCCGGTCCGGACGCCGAGGACTGATCCGGGCGCGGACGACCCGAGCTTCCCGGCTCGGCCGGGGAGACGAAGCCGGCGGGACCGGCTCACAGCATGGGACGGCCGAGTACCGAGGCGACCAGTCGGGCAAACTCCTCGAGCCGGGCGATCTGCCCCGCCCCGCCGTCGTCGAAGGTCTTGCCGAAGCGCAGCGCGTCGTGCCGGGGTGAACCCACCACCTCGTCCGCCGGGACCCCCTCGTCCAACGAGCTGAGCAGCAGGTAGACGTCGATGCTGTCGACCCGTACGCCGCCGCTCGGGGTCCGGGTCAGCCGTCGGCGGCACCCCACCTCGGTGACCGTCGAGACCGGGACGACCCGCAGCGAAGAGGTCATCGACCCGGCCGGCCCGTCGTCCGGCGGGATGTCCTCACCGTGCCAGAGGATCAACCGGCTGCCGTCGCAGACCGCCACCTCCTGCCAGACCCCGTTCACCTCGTTGACGAACCGTTCCAGGGTGAACCCCAGCACGGAGGCGCCGCGCAGCACGCCGCCCAGCGCCTCCAGCGCCACCTCGGGGTCGCGGAGGTACGCCCGCGCAGCCGACTCCAGGTCCTGGTACGGCGACCAGTCCGGGAAGACGGCGGGGAGGTCCCCGCCGCCGAAGGTGGGCCTGCTCATGCGGACCTCCCGAGGTTGATGATCACTGCACGTCCCTCTACCCCGCCTCGTCCACGCCACCCGCCGGGGCGAGCGGTGCCGACTCCGCGTCCCGAACGGCCTGCTCCGCCGCCCGCAGTCCCGCCTTGCGCGCCGCGTACGCCTCGACGCCCTTGCTCGGCTTGCGACGCCGCGGCGGCGCGATCACGCCGGGTGCCAGCTTGCGGGCGGAGACCAGGAACGCGGTGTGCGCGATCATCCGGTGGTCGGGGCGCACCGCCAGCCCCTCCAGGTGCCAGTCCCGCACCAGCGACTCCCAGGCACGTGGCTCGGTGAAGCCGCCGCGCTCGCGCAACGCCTCGACCAGGTCGGAGAGCTGGGTCGTGGTGGCCACGTAGCCGATGAACACCCCGCCGGGCACCAGCGTGCGCGCCACCAGGTCGAGTACGTCCCACGGGGCGAGCAGGTCCAGGATGATCCGGTCGAACTCCGGCTCCTGGCAGGTCGCCACGTCGCCCACGGTCAGGTGCCAGGACGGGTGCGGACCGCCGAAGAAGGCTTCCACGTTGCGCCGGGCGATCTGGGCGAAGTCGTCGCGCAGCTCGTACGAGTGCAGCTCACCGGTCGGGCCGACCGCGCGCAGCAGGGAGCAGGCCAGCGCACCGGAGCCGGCACCCGCCTCGAGCACCTTCGCACCGGGGAAGATGTCGCCCATGGCGACGATCTGGGCGGCGTCCTTCGGGTAGATCACCTGGGCGCCACGGGGCATGGAGAGCACGTAGTCGGAGAGCAGGGGGCGCAACGCGAGGTACGCGGTCCCGCCCGCGGAGGTGACCACACTGCCGTCGGGCAGGCCGATCAGGTCGTCGTGCTCGAGCGCACCCCGGTGGGTGTGGAACGACTTGCCCCCCTCCAACGTGATCGTGTGCATCCGACCCTTCGGATCGGTCAACTGCACCCGGTCACCCGGCCGGAACGGGCCACGGTGGGCCGGTACCGGCTCGGCGTCGGTGGGGTGGGCGGTGGTGGGCTGTGCGGTCACTGAGTCATCTTTCGTTTCGGCTCCAGGAGCTGCGCCAGATCGGCGATGTGCAGAACGCCGACGACATCTTCGCCTGACGTCACGAGATACTGCGCGCCCGGGTCGGTCTGCACGGCCTGGATGACCTCCTCGCCGTCCAGATCCACCGGGAGGGTCGGAAGTCCGTCCAGGCCACGGGCCACCGTGTCGACCGCGACCCATGGCCGCCGGTCCACCGGCACCGCGTCGGCGGCGGCCCGGTCGACCAGGGCGACCAGCCGGCCCGACGAGTCGTCGACGCCCAGCGCCACCGGTGCCGGCCCGGTCGCCGATCCCCGCCGCTGCGCCTCGGCCAGCGGGGTCCCGGTGGGCACCCGGAACACCGGGCGGGCGAGCTGGTGCAGGTCGATGAGGGGGAACCGGCGGCTGATCCGGGCCATCCGGATGGACTGGCCGGCCCCCTGCCAGAGAGTGAAGGCGACCAGCACCATCAGGGCCAGACCCAGTGGCGCGATCAGCCCGACCCAGGTCAGCACCCCGACCAGTACGGCGGTGACCACCGCGACGGCCCGGCCGGCCCAACCGGCGACCTCGGTGCCGAGGTGCCGATCCCGACTGGCCGCCCAGACCAGGGCACGCAGCGCACGGCCGCCGTCGAGCGGCAGACCGGGCAGGATGTTGAAAACCGCCACGATGAGGTTGCTCACCGCCAGTTGCAGGGCGAACTGGTCGGGCAGGGTGCGATCGGGCAGCAGCACGGCGGCCACCACCGCGGCCAGGCCGAGCACCAGGGACACGGCCGGGCCGGCGAGCGAGACCAGCAGGTCCACCCGGGGTGTCGGCGCGTCACGGTCCATCTCGGTGTAGCCGCCGAGCAGTTCGAGCGTGATCCCGCGTACGCCGATGCCGTGCCGGCGGGCGGTCACCGCGTGACCGAGTTCGTGCAGGAGCACCGAACCGAGCAGGCAGACCACGAATCCGAAGCCGACCAGATAGCCGGTGACCTGCGACAGCTCCAGCTCACGACGGACGAACTCGCCGTACACCACGGTCACCAGGACGGCCAGCAGCACCATCGAGGCGTTGACGTAGACCGGTACCCCGAGCACCCGCCCGACGGCGAGGCCGGGACGGCGGTCCGGCCGGGTTTGCCGCCTTGAACTCTGCTGCACCGTGTCGATGCTACGTAACCGCGCGGAGCAAGCTCGCCCGCGGCTTGCTTCCGGGGGCCCGTGCCCGCGTAACCGTCGTACCGGTGGCCTAGCCTTCCGGTCATGGTGGCGGAGATGGTGACGAAGCAGACGGCCGGGCGATCCCCGGTGGCCGAGCGGCCCCCCGGGCCCTCCCTCTCGCCGTCGCGGGCGGCGGATTTCAAGACCTGCCCGCTGCTCTACCGGTTCCGCAGCATCGACCGGTTGCCCGAGCGGACCAGCCTGGACCAGATTCGCGGCACCCTGGTGCACGCGGTGCTGGAAAGGCTCTTCGACCTGCCCGCGGCGGACCGCACACCGGCGGCCGCGGACGACCTGGTGACACCGCAGTGGGACCAGTTGGTGGCCCGGGAGCCGGAGCTGACCGACCTGTTCCCCGAGGACGCGGCGATCGACGTGACCGAGTTCCTCGGCTCGGCGCGCCGGCTGCTCGAGGGTTACTTCACGGTGGAGGACCCCCGCCGGCTCGAGCCCGCCGAGCGGGAGACGCTGATCTCCACGGTCGTCGACGACGAGTTGCTGATCCGCGGTTACATCGACCGGCTCGACGTCGCCCCGGACGGGGCGTTGCGGGTGGTCGACTACAAGACCGGAGGAGCACCCAGGGAGGCGTTCGAGGCACGTGCGCTGTTCCAGCTCAAGTTCTACGCGCTGGTGCTCTGGCGTACCCGTGGGGTGGTGCCGAAGGTGCTCCGGCTGCTCTACCTCAAGGACGCCGAGATCTGCGACTACGCGCCGGACGCCGACGAACTCGCCCGGTTCGAGCGCACCCTGGTCGCCCTCTGGCGGGCGATCGAGCAGGCCACCGCCAAGCAGGACTTCCGGCCGAAGCCGAGCCGGCTCTGCGACTGGTGCAGCCACCAGGCGCTCTGCCCCGCCTACGGCGGCACGCCGCCGCCGTTCCCGGAGTTGACGGTCACCGCGGTCGTGCCGGAGCAACCCAGCCGGTCCGCCGGGCCCGCCGTGGACGAGTAGCCCTCCTCCCGAGGCCGGTGGCCCTCCTCCTCAAGGAGGAGGCGCATTCCACCCCTGGGTGCGGACGTCGGCACCCCGGCAGCGGCTACCGTGCGGAACATGACCCGCATCGACGTCCCGGCCGTCCTCGACCGGCCGCCGGGTGGGACCGGACCGGACGCCGGGCCGCGCCCGCCCACCGGGTGGCGGCGGGGCCTGCTTCCCACCGGGTACGTCCCGGCCACGTTCGGCCGGGACGTTCTCCTGGCGGCTCTGGTCGTACTGACCGAGGTGCTGCTGGTGGCGACCGGACCACCCGAGGCCACCATCGACGGATGGCCGAGAACGATCACCTGGAGTCTGGTCTGCGCGGTGCCGATCGCGCTGCACCGGGCCTGGCTGCCGGCTGCGGTGGCACTGGCGCTGACCGGTTTTGCCGCCGCGGTGGTCGACGGGCACCAGCCGCTGACCGCGGTGGTGGCGTTCATCCTGCTGACCTACACCACCGCCGCGGGCTTCACCCTGCGCCGGGCGATCCTCGTGGCCACCGCGCTCTGGGTGCCGATCCTGGTCACCGCCCTGGCACTGCCGGCGGCCCGGGACCAGATCGGGGTCTCCGGGGGATATCTGCTGTTCACCAACGTACTGATCGCGTTGGTCTGCTTTTTTGTCGGACGTACGGTGCACGCTCGGCGGGCGACGATCCGGGCGCTGGAGGAGCGTGCCCGGGTGGCGGAGGAGAACCAGCGCTCCATGGCCGACCAGGCGGTCGCCGACGAGCGGCGGCGGATCGCCCGCGAGCTGCATGACGTGGTCGCGCACCACGTCAGCGTGATGAGCGTGCTGGCGACCGGTGCCCGACGGGTGCTGCCCCGCGACCCCGCCGCCGCGGACGAGGCGCTGGACAGCATCGCGGAAACCGGCCGGACCACGCTGCGGGAGCTGCGCCGGCTGCTCGACGTGCTGCGTACCGACGACGCCGAACCGGCCGCCGACCTCACCCCGCAGCCCGGACTCGCCGGACTGGAGTCGCTGGTCGACCAGGTTCGCGAGGCGGGTCTGCCGGTCACCCTGCGGGTCGACGGCGTACCGGCGCCGCTGGAGCCCAGCCTCGCCCTGACCGTCTTCCGGATCGTGCAGGAGGCGCTGACCAACGCGCTCAAGCACGCCGGTACGGCCACCGCACAGGTCCGGCTCACCTTCGGCGTCTACTGGCTGGTGGTCGAGATCCTGGACACCGGGCGCGGCCCCTCGCTCGACCCCAACCTCGCCGGACACGGCCTGGTCGGGATGCGGGAACGGGTCGCCCTCTACGGTGGAACCCTGCGTACCGGCCCCCGTCCGGGCGGCGGCTTCCGGGTCTACGCGAAGGTCCCGATGGAACGCCTCGGCGTACCGAGCAACGAGGAGACGGCGTGACCGAGCACCGCGAGGTCACCGGCCAACTCTGGTCAGTCAGTCACGGCGACGACGAGCGAAGCGAGGAGACGGCGTGACCGAGCAGGGCGAAGCCAGTACCTATACGCGGGGTGGGGCGCGGCCGGTACGGATCCTGCTCGCCGACGACCAGCCGTTGCTGCGTACCGGGTTCCGGATGGTGCTCAGCGCCGAGAGTGACCTCGACATCGTGGGCGAGGCGGGTGACGGTGCCGAGGCGGTCGACCTGTCCCGCCGGCTGCTGCCCGACGTGGTGCTGATGGACATCCGGATGCCCCGGATGGACGGGGTGGCGGCGACCCGGGCGATCGTCGAGTCCCGCCTGCCGGTACGGGTGCTCATCCTGACCACGTTCGACCTGGACGAATACGTGGTGGGGGCGTTGCGGGCCGGTGCGAGCGGCTTCCTGGCCAAGGACGTACCGGCGGACGACCTGGTGACCGCTATCCGTACGGTGGCCGCTGGTGAGGCGGTGGTCGCCCCGCGCATCCTCAAGCGGCTGCTGGACCAGTTCGCCGGTGTGCTGCCCGACCCGTCGGCGACCCCGCCGAGGGCGCTCGACGTGCTCACCGAGCGCGAGCGTGAAGTGCTGGTGCACATCGCCCGTGGACTGTCCAACGCGGAAATCGCACGCACGTTGTCGATCAGTGAAACCACGATCAAGACGCATGTCGGACACGTACTCACCAAACTCGGTCTGCGCGATCGGGTGCAGGCGGTCGTGTTGGCGTACGAGTCGGGACTGATCCGTCCGGGGGCATGACGCACCGATAACGGTCGTGCGACGCAGCGTGGTGAGCCCGTACCCTCCTTTGGTCGGAGCCGGGAGGGTACGACGGTCGTACCGGAAAACCCTCCGCCGGCAGGATGGCCGGATTGCCTCGGCCACCTAGCGTGACCCAGGGACGGCAACCGTCGTCAATCGAACGAGGGAGAGATCGTGACGGGGACAACATCCGCGGCCGGCGGTACGGCGGCGGCGCGCGCGAGTGACGTGTGGAAGGTGTACGGCAGCGGTGAAGCGCAGGTCATCGCCCTACGCGGAGTCACCGCCGAATTCGAACAAGCCCGCTACACCGCCATCATGGGACCCAGCGGCTCCGGCAAATCCACCCTCATGCACTGCCTCGCCGGACTCGACTCCGTCACCCGCGGCACCATCCACATCGGCGACACCACCGTCACCGGACTCAACGACAACGGACTCACCAAACTCCGCCGCGACAAAGTCGGCTTCATCTTCCAACAATTCAACCTCCTCCCCACCCTCACCGCCGAAGAAAACATCCTCCTCCCCCTCTCCATCGCCGGCCGCAAACCAAACCCCGACTGGTACAACACCGTCATCAAAACCGTCGGACTAGCCGACCGACTCCACCACCGACCCAACCAACTCTCCGGCGGCCAACAACAACGCGTCGCCTGCGCCCGCGCCCTCGTCGCCAAACCCGACGTCATCTTCGCCGACGAACCCACCGGAAACCTCGACAGCCGAGCCGGCGCAGAAGTCCTCACCTTCCTCCGCGACAGCGTCCGCAACCACCACCAAACCATCGTCATGGTCACCCACGACCCCGTCGCCGCCAGCTACGCCGACCGCGTCATCTTCCTCGCCGACGGCGCCATCGTGGACGAGTTGACCGACCCCACGGCGGAGGCGGTGCTCGACACCCTCAAGCACCTGGACGTGCTGGCCCACCAGGCCGAGGTGGCGTGATGCTGCGTGCCACGCTGAAGAGCCTGCTCTCACGCAAGCTCCGGCTGGTCCTGTCCGGTTTCGCGATCATCCTCGGCGTGATGTTCGTGGCCAGCGCCTTCGTGCTCACCGACAGCCTCGGCGGCCGGTTCGAGCAGCTGTTCCAGACCATCAACAAGGACGTCGCGGTCCAGGTGCAGGCCACCGACGAGGCGCGGGAGGAGGTGACTCCGCCGCTGCTGACCGAGGCCGACCTGGATCGGCTGGCCGCGGTCGACGGGGTCCGCGCGGTCGCCGGGGACGCCAGTTCGGAGGGGATAACCCCGTTCCGCAAGGACAACGGCAAGGCACTGCCTGCCGGCGCCCCGCACCTCGGGATCGGGCTGGCCGACGACGACTTCGTCGCCGACGGTCTGCTGCACGTGGCGGAGGGTCGGGCCGCACAGGCCGACAGCGAGGTCACCCTGACCCGCTACACGGCCGAGCAGACCGGTCACAAGATCGGTGACCGGATCAAGATCTACGTGCCGCGGAGCGCCACCAGCCCGGAGTGGACCGTGGTCGGTCTGCTGGAGTACTCGGGCGGGCGGACGTCGCTCGGCGGCGAGACGATGGTCGGGTTCACCGTGCCGGAGGCGCAGCGCCTCTTCTACGGCACCACCGGGGTGTTCGGCGCCGCCCAGCTCGAGGCCGAGCCGGGGGTGTCGCAGGAGACCCTGAAGCAGCGGGTCGCCACGGCCACCCCGGCCGGGTTCGAGGCGATCACCGGTCAGGAGGCGGCCGACGAGCAGGCGTCCCAGCTCAAGCAACTGCTCACCTTCGTGAACTGGTTCTTCCTCGGCTTCGCGTTGATCGCCCTGCTGGTCGGGATGTTCCTGATCTTCAACACCTTCAACATCATCATTGCCCAGCGGTCGCGGGAACTGGCACTGCTGCGGGCACTCGGGGCGAGCTGGCGGCAGGTCACCGGCAGCGTGCTGGTCGAGGCAGTGGTGGTGGGCGTGATCGCGTCCACTCTGGGCCTGGGCGCGGGCATCGCGGTCGCGGCGGGGCTGCAGGCGCTCACCGGTGCCCTCGGTTTCCCCCTGCCCGAGGGCGGGCTCACCGTCAGCGGCACCGCCATTCTGGCGTCGTACCTGGTCGGCGTCGTGATGACGGTGATCGCGGCGCTGGTCCCGGCGGTCCGGGCCGCAGGAGTGCCGCCGATCGCGGCCATGCGCGACGTGGTCCGGCCGGACAAGTCACTGCGCGGGCTGACCATCACCGGTGGGGTGATCACCGCGATCAGCGTCGCGCTGCTCAGCATCGGGCTGGTCGGCGTGGAAGGGCTGACCGCGGTGGCGCTCGGCGGTGGCGTACTGCTCGCCGTGGTCGGGGTGGCGCTGCTCTCCCCGGCGCTGACCCGCCCGGTCGCCGGGACGATCGGGCTCCTGGTGAGCTGGGGCACCGCGACCGGGATCGGCCGGCGCAACACGCTGCGCAATCCGCGCCGGACCGCGGTGACCGCCGCCGCGCTGATGGTCGGCGTGACCCTGGTCAGTGCGGTCAGCGTGATCGGCGCGTCGCTGAAGGCCAGCGTGACGGACCTGGTGGAGAACGACCTGAGCGCCGCGGTCATCGTGACCACGGGCGTGGTGGCGCCGCCGACCGGCAAGGAGGGATTCGATCCGGCCCGGCTGGACCAGGCGGCCCGGATTCCGGGCGTCACGGCGGTCCTCGCGACCCACCTCGCGGTGCTGCCGGTCGACGGCAACGCGAACTCGTACGTCCAGGCGGCGGATCTGCCGACCGCCCGGTCCCTGATGTCGATGGAGCAGGTGTCCGGCACGTTGACCCCGACCGGGCAGAACGAGGCGATCGTCGACGACGGCACCGCGGAGACCAACGGCTGGAAGCTCGGCAGCACCTTCGTGGTCACCATGCCGGTGGGCGGCGACCGGACGTACACGATCGCCGGGATCTACCAGCGGACGACGGTGGCCAACGGCGTGATCCTGCCCCCGTCGCAGGTGAAGTACTTCGCCGGGCCGCTGGCCTTCCAGGGCCTGGTCCAGGTTTCCGAGGGTACCGACGTGATCGCGGTGACCCGCCAGGTCGAGCAGCTCATGGCCGACTACCCGCTGGTCAGCGTGGTCGACCAGGCGAGCTTCATCAAGCAGCAGACCTCGGCGGTGGACCAACTGCTGGTGATCTTCTACGTGCTGCTGGCGCTGGCCGTACTGGTGGCGTTCCTCGGCATCATCAACACCCTGGTGCTCAGCATCTACGAACGCACCCGGGAGTTGGGTCTGCTGCGGGCGGTGGGCATGGGCCGCCGGCAGATCATGGCGATGGTGGGTGTGGAGTCACTGCTGATGGCCGTCTTCGGCTGCCTGCTCGGGGTCGGACTCGGGGTGGCGCTCGGGGTCACGGTCACCGAGGTGCTGCGCAACCTGGACGCGATCTCGATCGTCGCGCTGCCGTACCTTCAGCTCGTCGGTTTCCTGGTCGCGGCCGCGCTGGCCGGGGTACTGGCCGCCGCGTGGCCGGCCTGGCGGGCGTCGCGGCTCAACGTGCTGCAGGCGATCTCGTACGAGTAAGCAACCGCCGGTACGAGTGCGGGGTGGGCGTTCGCGCCCGCCCCGCACTGCCATTTCTGCCGGTGAAGGCGCTCGGTGACCGGGTCGGGCATGCTCGACGATCCGGTCAAATCACCACACGAAGCGCTCCGTTGCGGAAAGATCCGGTAGGGCGATCGGAATGGGTCGCCAGCAGTCAGGGGCAACCCTGAGTGGGCATCCGGGCCGACCCGCAGCGGAATATCCGCTGTGGCTCCACCCAGGGGTGGACGAGTCGGGCTTCGGCGGCACCGACGATGGAGACTGCCGGCCGGACCAGGGGTGCCCGGACGGATCAGACTTTTCATCGAAGGAGAATTCGAGTGACCGCGACGGTAGGCCAGAACACGCAGGCGGCTGCGCGTGCCAACGAGGTTTGGAAGGTGTACGGCAGCGGTGAAGCGCAGGTCATCGCCCTACGCGGAGTCACCGCCGAATTCGAACAAGCCCGCTACACCGCCATCATGGGACCCAGCGGCTCCGGCAAATCCACCCTCATGCACTGCCTCGCCGGACTCGACTCCGTCACCCGCGGCACCATCCACATCGGCGACACCACCGTCACCGGACTCAACGACAACGGACTCACCAAACTCCGCCGCGACAAAGTCGGCTTCATCTTCCAACAATTCAACCTCCTCCCCACCCTCACCGCCGAAGAAAACATCCTCCTCCCCCTCTCCATCGCCGGCCGCAAACCAAACCCCGACTGGTACAACACCGTCATCAAAACCGTCGGACTAGCCGACCGACTCCACCACCGACCCAACCAACTCTCCGGCGGCCAACAACAACGCGTCGCCTGCGCCCGCGCCCTCGTCGCCAAACCCGACGTCATCTTCGCCGACGAACCCACCGGAAACCTCGACAGCCGAGCCGGCGCAGAAGTCCTCACCTTCCTCCGCGACAGCGTCCGCAACCACCACCAAACCATCGTCATGGTCACCCACGACCCCGTCGCCGCCAGCTACGCCGACCGCGTCATCTTCCTCGCCGACGGCGCCATCGTCTCCGAACTGATCGAACCGACCCCGGAGACCGTGCTCGACACGATGAAGAAGCTCGACGGGCTCGCCGAGGCGGGGATCTGATGCTGCGCGCAACCCTGAAGAGCCTGCTCGCCCGCAAGGTCAGGTTGATCCTGTCCGGGCTGGCCGTGGTGCTGGGCGTCATGTTCGTCTCCGGCTCGTTCGTGCTCACCGACACCCTCGGGCGTTCCTTCGACTCGGTGTTCAGCGACGCGTACGCCAACACCGACGTGAACGTGGCGGCGAAACCGAAGATCGCGATGAACGAGTTCGAGGGCGAGCAGCTCGCGAACCCGCTGCCGGCGGCCACCCTGGACGCCGTACGGAAGGTGCCCGGTGTTGCCGAGGCGACCGGGGTGGTGGCGACCGACGGTGCCCGCCTGATCGGCAGCAACGGCAAGGTCGTCACCTCGTTCGGGCCGCCGCAACTCGGCGAGAACTGGACCGGCGAGGACGACCTGGTGAAGTTGCGCGAGGGCCGCGCCCCGACCGCCGACACCGAGATCGTGATCAACGCCGGGCTGGCCAAGGCGGCCAAGGTCAAGGTCGGCGACCGGGTCGGCGTACTGGTCGACCTGGCGCCGAAACAGGAGTTCACCCTGGTCGGGGTCTTCGGTTACAGCGGTGACCGGGACAGCCTCGGCGGGGTCAACGAGGTGGCGTTCACCGACCCGGTCGCCCAGCGGCTGATGCTCGGGGAGACCAACGTCTTCACCAACATCGCCGTACGCGCCCAGGACGGGGTCGACCAGGCCACGCTGCGCGACCGGGTCGCGGCGGCGGTCGGCGACGGGTACGAGGTGAAGACCGGCAAGCAACTCTCCGCCGACTCCTCGGCCGGGTTGAAGGAGGGACTGGCCTTCTTCAACCAGATCCTGCTCGGCTTCGCCGGGGTGGCGCTGCTGGTCGGCACCTTCCTGATCCTCAACACCTTCTCGATCATCGTGGCGCAGCGCACCCGTGAGCTGGCCCTGATGCGGGCGATCGGGGCCAGCGGCAGGCAGGTGATCCGCTCGGTCCTGGTCGAGGCGGTGGCGATCGGCCTGGTCGCCTCGATCCTGGGCCTGGGCGCCGGGATCGGGGTCGGTGCCCTGCTGGCGTACGCTTTCGGGCAGTTCGGCGGCGGCCTGGAACTGGCCGGCGTGGGTGTGCCACCGATCGCGGTGATCAGCTCGTTCGCGGTCGGGATCCTGATCACGGTGGTCGCCGCGCTGATCCCGGCGATGCGCGCCTCCCGGATCCCGCCGATCGCGGCGATGCAGGACGTGGCCACCCCGGATCGCCCCCTGACCAAGCTCACGGTAGCCGGAGCGGTGGTGTCGGTACTCGGTGCCGGGCTGCTGACCCTGGGTCTGACCGGTACGGCCGGCGACGCGATCCTCGGCACCATCCTGGGTGGTGTGCTGCTCGCGTTCATCGGGGTGGCCCTGCTGACCCCGGTGATCAGCCGGCCGGTGGTGTCCCTGCTCGGCCGGATCTTCTCCTGGTCGGTGCCGGGCAAGCTCGGCCGGCTCAACTCCGGTCGCAACCCGCGTCGGACCGCGATCACCGCCGCCGCCCTGATGATCGGCATCGCGCTGGTCACCGGAGTGACGATCATCCTGGACTCGGCCAAGTCGAGCATCTCGGGGCTGGCCGAGGACACCATCAGCGCCGACCTGGTGATCTCCGGTGCGCAGTCCGGGCCCCGGCCGCCGACCTTCGACCCGGTGGTCCTGGACCGGGCCGCCGCCCTGCCCGGCGTGAAGGCCGTCGCCGGTTTCTGGGGCGACATGGCGCTGGTCAACGGGAAGCGCGAATTTGTCAACGCGACCAACGACGTGCCGGCGATGCGGGACATCTACGGGCTGAAGGCGACCGCCGGCAGCATCGACTCGCTCACCCCGGACCAGGTGCTGGTCGACGCCGACACCGCGCGGGACCTCGGCCTCGCCGTCGGCTCCACCGTGCCGGTGCAACTGTCCCGGGGTGACCCGCACACCTACGCGATCAGCGGCATCTATGCCGATTCGGAGCTGTACAGCGGCTTCCTGCTGCCGCCGGCCGCGACGAAGGACTTCGCCATTCCCCGGCCGTCGCAGGGCTACGTGCAACTGGACCCGGGCACGTCGGTCGGGCAGGTGCTGCCGGCGGTCGAGTCGCTGCTCGCGGACAGTCCCGAGGTGTCGGTGGCCGACCGGGCTGCGTTCATCAAGCAGCAGACCGGGCAGTTCGACACCCTGCTCCGGATGATCCAGATCCTGCTGGCGCTGGCGATCCTGATCGCCGTACTCGGGATCGTGAACACGCTGGCGTTGTCGGTGCTGGAGCGGACCCGCGAGTTGGGGCTGCTCCGGGCGATCGGGCTGAACCGGGCCCGGACCATGTGGATGGTGACCGTGGAGGCCGTGGTGATCTCGGTCTTCGGCGCGCTGCTCGGGATGGCCGTCGGCACCGGTCTCGGTGCGGCTGTGGTCCGCGCGCTACGCGACGACGGCATCACCGATCTGGTCCTGCCGTGGGCGCAGCTCGGCGTACTGATCGGCCTGGCCGCGGTGGTCGGCGTGGTCGCGGCGGTGCTGCCGGCGATCCGTGCCGCCCGGATCAACGTGTTGGGGGCCATCGCGCACGAATAGCCGCTCCGGGGGACGGGGGGTGGTGGGGCGGCGTCCGGGGGGACGCCGCCCCACCGCACGTCTCAGGCCGGCGTGGTGGGCAGGTCCAGCGGGGCCACCAGGCGGGCCAGCAGGTCCAGGTCCGCACCGGTCAGGCTCTCCAACAGGTGTACGCCGTCCACCCGGCCCAGCGGCACCTCGCTGGGCACCGCGAGTACGGCGGCACCGGCGGCAACCGCACTGGCCACCCCGGCCGGCGAGTCCTCGATCGCCACACACCGCTCGATCGGCACCCCGAGCATCCGGGCGGCGGTCAGGTACGGCTCCGGATCCGGTTTCGTCGCCAGCACCTCGTCACCGCAGACCACCACGTCGAACCGGTCCCGTCCGAGGGTTTCGAGGGCGACCTCGACCAGTTGCCGAGCGGTGGAGGTGACCAGCGCGGTCGGGATCCCGGCGGCCCGGACCAGGTCCAGCAGCCCGACAGCGCCGGGACGCCAGGGCAGTCCGGCGACGAAGAGCTCGGCCATCCGCTTCTCCAGCCAGGCCGCGCCGTACGCGGGGTCCCGGTCCTGGGCGAGGTCGGTGTTCAGGATCGCCATCGAGCTGGCCATGCTGGAGCCGATCATCGCCAACCGGGCGGGCTCGGAGAGCCGACCGCCGTAGTGGGCGGCCAGTTCGTGCAGGGCGACGTCCCACAGCTTCTCGCTGTCGACGAGCGTGCCGTCCATGTCGAAGAGCACGGCGGCGGGATGCTGGCCAGTCAGGGGATCCTCCCGGGTACGAGCGCTGATCCCCCGATCATGCCAAGCACGGGTCGGGGCGGTGCGCGTACTCGGGGTGAACTGTGGCCGATCCCTCAGGTGCCGGCGGGGTCAGGTCAGGTCGCAGGCGGCGAAGGAGCGCTCGTAGCCACGGAAGAAGGAGTCGATCCGCTGCTCGGCGGTGCCGTGCGAGCCCTCGGCGAACCACGGCTGGTCCGGGTCGTCGCCGACCGCCACCAGCCCGGCCCGGAACTCGTCCAGGTCACCGTCCTGGAGGTCGAGCTGCCGCTCCTGGACCGAGTCACCGATGTACGCCCCGGCCATGCAGTCGGCCTGTAGCTCCGCCTGGATCGTGAACTGGTGCTGGATGCCGAGTCGCGCCTGGATCGCGTGGGCGTACTCGTGGCCGAGCAGGAAGAACAGGAACGCGTCCCCAATCTGCCGGAAGGCGGCGACCGCCCAGTTCACGTCGTACGCGATGAAGTCCCCGGCCGGGCAGTAGACCGCGTTGTTGCGCGGTACCGCCTGCTCACCGCAGGAGACCTCCCCGTCGCGGGAGTACGCGAACACCCGCCGGACCGGCTGGAACCGCTGCCGGGACTCGGTGAACCGCTCGTCCCAGTACTGCTCGGCGAGCCGGACCGCGCCGGGGATGTCCCGCTCGAACTCCTCGACCGTGCCCGACCCGTCGACCGGTTCGCCGGATGACGGCGCCGGAGCCGGAGCGGGCTCCTCCCCCGGCGTCGTGGGTCCGATCGCGCAGGCGAGCGTGACCACCAGCACCGTAACCAGGCCGAGCAGACCTGCGCCCCGACCGGATCGGTACCCGGTTGCTGTCTGCATGGCGGCCTCCTCGGCGATCGTGGCCGCCCGACGTCCGGCGGTGGTTCCATAATTCCCGCCCGACCGGTTCCTGACCACGATCCACATTGGCACGTGCCGACCGGAGTGCCGAGCCCGGGGCCCCACGGTCGACGAAGGGCCCGGCGGGCCGACCACAAAGCCGGCTGGCCGTACGACACGGCCAGCCGGCTTCTCGTCACCGCCCGGGTGTCTACCGGCTGCCGGCGCCGATCGGTGTCGGCGTTACCAGCGGGGTCGACGTCTGGTCGGCGACCGGACGGGGCGTACGCCGGATGGTGGGTACGAGCAGCGCCGCCGCGACGGCGAGCACGGAGAGCCCGGCCAGCAGGGCGAACCCGTGGGTGTAACCGGCCTCCCGGGGCAGCCCGCTCGTCTGGAGGTTGCTGGTGACGATGCTGCTCATCATGGCCGCGCCGATCGCGCCGCCGATCGTACGGATGTTGGCGTTCATTCCAACCGCGGCGCCGGTGTGGTGGGCGGGCACGCTCTTCACGATCAGGTTCGTCATCGCCGAGTAGGCCAGGCCGATACCGAGGCCGAAGACGGCCGCGGCGGCGCCGAGTTGCCAGCGCTCGTCATGTGCCACGACGAGCGCGGCACAGGCCACCACGCTGAACGCCGACCCGGTGATGAGCTGCGCCTTCGCGCTGAAGACTCCTTCGAGACGTCCGCTGAGCAGGCCGGCGACGAACATGGTGACCAGCATCGGCAGCATCAGCAGGCCGGCCTCGGAGACGCTGGCGCCGAAGCCGTACCCGGCCGACGCGGGGGTCTGGGTGAACTGCGGGAGGAAGCCGTAGAGGGCGAACATCGCGCCACCGAACAGGAGCGCGACCAGGTTGGTCGCCCGGACGGCCGGCAGCCGCATGATCCGCATGTCGATCAGGGGGTTGGTCGAACGGACCTCGGTGGCGGCCCAGGCGGCGAAGACCACGACCGCGACCACCAGCAGCCCGATCACCTTCGTCGACGTCCAGCCCCACTTCGGCGCCTCGCTCACCGCCAGCAGCAGCGCGACGAGCCAGCCGGACATCAGTGCCGCGGAGAGCAGGTTGATCCGGCCCCGGTTCCGTACCGGCGACTCCGGCACCAGCAGGTACGCCGCCAACGCCGTCAGCGCCACGATCATCAGCGGGATCCAGAACAGCCACCGGTACCCGAGCAGGCCGACGATCGGTCCGGCGAGCACGACGCCCAGGCCGCCGCCGACCGCGATGATGGCCGACATCGCTCCGATCGCGGAGGACATCCGGGACGCCGGGAACTCGTCCCGGATGATGCCGAACGACAGCGGGAAGACCGCACCGCCGACGCCCTGGATGAGCCGGGCGATGATCAGCACGGTGATGTTGGGCGCGATCGCGGCCAGCAGGCAGCCGACCGCGAGGCCGACCAGGGTGAGGACCAGGATGCGTTCCTTGCCGACCATGTCGCCGACCCGGCCGAGGATCGGGGTGAAGATCGCGGCGGAGAGCAGGTACGCGGTCAGCACCCAGGTGACCGTGCTCTGTGAGGTGTGCAGGTCGTGCTGGATCGTGGAGAGCACCGGGCTGATCAGCGACTGCATCATCGCGAAGAAGCCGGCCCCGGCCGCGAGTACGGCAAAGGTCAACTGCCGAGGGGTACGTCTGGTGGTCGATGCCACGAGAACTTCCTTATGGAGTAGCTGGAATAGATCCTGCCGATGGCCCGATCGGCGCGCCTGGTCGTCCGGCGGGCGGACATCGAGCGAACGTGCTGCGCCACCCCGTTCCGACGGGGAGGTAGAGTATCTGGAGGGCTCCCTCCGGACATTCCGATACCGGAGGGGTGCCTCCGAAAACATTACCGGAGGGATACCTCCGGTCGCAACAGAAGTAGGGAGACCCGGCTGTGACGAGCGCCGCACAGGTACCCGAGACCCTCTCCCGACGCCCGAAGCGGGCCGACGCGCTGCGCAACTACGAGAACCTGGTCTCCGCCGCGCGCGACGCCTTCGCCGAGCACGGGTCGTCGGCGTCGCTGGAGGACATCGCCCGACGGGCACAGGTCGGCATCGGAACGCTCTACCGGCACTTCCCGACCCGCCGGGACCTCTTCGAGGCCGTCTACGTCGAGGAGGTCGAGGCGCTGTCCCGCTCCGCCAACGACCTGGCCGACGCACCACCGTGGGACGCGCTGGTGGGCTGGTTGCACCGGCTGGTCGGATACATCGCCACGAAGCGGGCGCTGGCCGAGGAACTGCTGCACGACTCCGAGATCTTCCAGCGGTGCCGTACCGAGGTCTACGACGCGGGCCGGCCGCTGCTCGTACGCGCCCAGTCGGCCGGGGTGGTGCGCCCCGACACCAACATCGACGACGTGATGCGGCTGGTCAGCGGCATCACGATGATCAAGGTGAGCGAGCCGGGTCAGCTCGACCGGGTGCTCGACATGGCCCTCGACGGCCTGCGCCCCCAGACACCGAAGGGCTGACTCAGTCCCCAGGCAGGTGCGTCACCGAGTTGTACTCGGCCAGCACCAGCCGCCCGGTATCGCCGGTCCAACGGGTGATCGAGGCGTTCGCCACCATGCCGGCCCGGACGACCGATTCCAGGTCCGGCAGCGACAGCCCTTCGACCAGGTGGCGCAACATCAACACCACCGAGTCGTGCGCCACCAGGAGCACCCGTGCTCCGGCATGCTCCCGGCGTACGTCATCGAGCAGTGTCCGGAGGCGGGCGGCGACGTCCAGCAGCGACTCCCCGCCCGGCGGACGCCAGTGAAACCCGCCGACGGCGGCCCGGCGGGCCGCCTCGGCCGGGTACCGCGCCGCGATCGCCGCGCCGGTCAGCAGCTCCAGCTCACCCATGACCCGGTCCCGCAGCCGGTCGTCGATCCTCGGCGCCGGTAGGTCCGGGCCGCCCGCCGCCCGCGCCGCGTCCGCCGCCAACCGCCAGGTCTGCACGGCCCGGAGGTACGGCGAACAGAGCACCACCTGCGGCCGGTGCTCCATCGCGAGCGCCCCGAACCGGTGCCCGAGCCCCACCGCCTGTGCCTGCCCGAGCGGCGAGAGTGCGATGTCCGCGTCCCGGCCGGTGACCCCGCTCTCGACCCTGCCCGCCGCTTCGGCCAGGGCGAACGCCGCGTTGGCGGTGCTCTGCCCGTGCCGGACCACCGTCAGTTCCGCGATCTCGGCGGGTGGGGATCGACGGTCCACCACATCACCCCGTTTCCTCCGGCAGCTACCAGGGTCAACGGTTGCGGCGGCGACGGGACATCGCCCAGAGGACCCCACCGAGCGTCGCGACGAACAGCGGCAGCAGGCAGACGATCGACAGTACGACCACATGCCACGGCTTGATTGCACCCATTCGCCGTACCCTACGGTGATCTTCCCTCCGTCGGGTCCCCGGATCCGCCCGGCCTCACAGGACGCCGTCGAGCTGGGCGAACAACTCCGCCGGTACGGCGCGGTCGTGCCGCCGGGCCAACTCGATCCAGTACTGCCGCCCGTGTTCCCAGGCCGCGCGCAACCCCGCCCGTACGCCGTCCTCGTCCGCGCGGACCGTGGTGTCCAACAGTGCGGACACGGCCCGCGACGACAGTTCGTCCTCGGCCCGGCGCGACGGGGTCAACCAGTGCGCGGTGCTCTGCTCGGCCAGCCGCGCCATCCACGTCAGGTGCCGGTGCGCGTGGCCCAACGCGTCCCACGCTCGCAGCGTCTCACCCCGACTCGCGACGTGGTGGGCCAGGACCAGCCAGTTCGCGAACCGGCCACAGAGCGTCTCGATCTCCTCGGCGTCGATCGGCACGACCGGCTGCCGGGGCACCGCGTCCAGGACCGGACGCAGTGCCCCGCCCCGATCCAGCACGATCATCCGGTCCGTCGCCGCACCACGGGCCGGCCAACTCCGCACGCTCGGGATGTCGTCGGTGGTGGCGAAGTGGAACTCGCCGCGTACCAGGTCGGGGAAGAACACCACGTCGGTGCCGAACTCGTTGCGTACCACGTGGGTCACCGGGGCGATCCGCTCGCACCAGCCACGCCGGTCGACCGCGTCGCGCAGGTCCGGCCGGAAGAACAACCAGAACTCCACATCGCTGTACGCGTCCGCCTCACCGATCGCGAACGACCCGTACATCAGTGCCGCGTCGAGGCGCTCGTCGGCCAGACAAACCTCACGCGTACGCGCGATCAACCGTTCCTGGACCAGCACCGGACCAACGTACTCCGGCAGCGCGACGCCGATGCCCAAGCAGGGGGCTCGGCGCTCCGATCAGGTCGATAGGCAACCAATGGTTGCGCAAAGGTGGGCGGACGGCTAGCGTGAAGCGCAACCAAACGTTGCACATCGAGGAAGAGTGACGAGCATGGAGTACGGCAGCATCGAACGGGAGATCCACGTCGACGCCCCACCCGAGGTGGTCTTCGAGGTCGTCAGCAGCCCCGAGCACATCTCGCAGTGGTGGACCGACGACGCCGAGTTCGAAGCGACTCCCGGAGCGGTCGGTGAGCTCGTCTGGGGCGATCGGGCAACGGTCGTCCCGATGCGTGTGGTGACCGCCGAGCCGCCTCGACTGTTCTCGTTCCGCTGGTGCTACCCCGAGGGAACGGTCGAAGATTCCGCGAACTCGCTGCTGATCACCTTCGAACTCACCCCGTCGGGCACGGGGACCAGAATTCGGCTCACCGAGACCGGGTTCCGGGAGATGGGCTGGGAGGCCGCAAAGGTGGCGGAGCAGTACCTCGACCACGTCCGCGGCTGGGACACCTTTGTCCCCCAACTCGGGGAGTACCTCGCGCGCCTGGTGTCGACTCCGTGACCGCTGCCGTCGACGACGACCTGTGGTCCGCGGTCGGCGATCCGACCCGTCGGCGGATGCTCGACCTGCTCCTGGCGGACGGCGACGGCACCGCCACCAGCCTCAGCGAGCAACTTCCCGTGACCCGGCAGGCCATCGCGAAACATCTCGGCGTGCTCGACCGTGTCGGCCTGGTGCATGCCACGCCCGCGGGGCGCGAGCGGCGGTACCGGGTGGACGAGGCCCAGCTTGCCCGCGCGGTCGCGCAGTTGTCCTCGGTGGGGGCGGCGTGGGACGCCAGGCTCCGGCGCATCAAGCGGATCGCCGAGGCCATCCAGCGCGGGAGAGAGCAGCGCGGTTTGTCGCAGTGACTTCATGAAGATCGGACGAGAGCCAACACCGGAAAGAGGGATCAAAAATGGTGGACATCCTGCACCGGGTCGGAATCAGGTCGTCGGTGGCCGAGGTCTACGGGGCCTTGACGACCACCGAGGGACTCGCCGGCTGGTGGACGACCAACACCCGGAGCGAAGGCGACAACCTCGACCGCGTACTCCGGTTCCGGTTCAGCGCCGGTGGTTTCGACATGAAGGTCCTCGAGCTCGACCCGGGCAAGCGGGTGCTGTGGGAGGTGGTCGACGGACCCGAGGAGTGGATCGGCACCCAGGTGGACTGGGGCCTCGACCAGGCCGACGACTACGCCGTCGTTCTGTTCAAGCATCAGGGCTGGAAGGAGCCGGTGGAATTCATGCACCACTGCAGCACCAAGTGGGCGCTCTACCTGATGAGCCTCAAGTCCCTGGTCGAAACCGGGAAAGGCGCACCGGATCCCCATGATGTCAAGATCGATAATTGGAACTGACTTCCGCTGCTCCGGAAGGGGATCCAAGGGTGACCTGAGCCAACCGGTGCACTGATCCGGGAAATAGGTTCGGCGCCTCGTGGAGATCATTCGCCACGAGGCGCCGACCCTGCCGCTGCCGTCAGTCGAGCAGCCACCGTGGAGGATGGCTAGGCGTCCCGGCGGCGAATGCTCCAGTAGCCGGCGGTGACGGCGATTACCGTCCAGCCGAGCAGCACCAGCAGTCCCTGGTTCTGGGTGAGTTCGCCGGCCCCGACCGTCGCCTCCATCGCCCGCATACCGGCCTGGTCCGGCAGGAAACGCGCCGCCGACCTGGTCGCGGGAATGATCCAGAGCGCGGGCGAGACGACGAAGAAGAACGGGATGAGGATGCCCAGCGACAGGGCGGTGCTCCGCAGGACGGCGGCCACGGCAGCGGCGAAGACACCGAGCAGGGTCACGTACGCGAGCCCACCGAGCACCGCTCGGACGGCGCCGGGAGCGTTGAGGTCCACCCCGTACGGACCGAGCGCGACCTGAGTCACCAGGAACGACCCGAGCACGGTGGCGCCACCCACGATCAGGCAGACCAGCCCGGCCACCCCGAGTTTGCACAGGTAGAACAGGCCACGTCGGGGCACCGCCGCGAGCGAGGCCCGGATCGTGCCGCTGGTGTACTCGGAGCTGACCACGAGCACGGCGAACACGGTGAAGGCCAGGTTGCCGTAGAGCAGGGCACCGAAGCCGGCGTCGATCGGGTGGAAGTCGGGCCGGAGCGCGTCGCTGCTCCGGTCGATGGCGGCCCGGATCGAGAGGCCGCTGGCCAGCGCGAGCCCGAAGCTGACCACGACGCCGACCGACAGCGTGATCATGGTTGCCAGGGTGGACCTGGCCTTGATCCACTCCGATGCGAGGACCGGGCGTACCGCCGTGCCGTTCATCGGTTCACCTCCACTTCCTGATGGCCCCGGTACTCGACCGCCTGCGCGGTCAACTGCATGAACGCCTCTTCCAGCGAGGCCGAGCAGGGGGTCAGCTCGGTCACGGTGAGATGTTCGGTGTGGACGATCGCGCCGATCTCCTCCATTCGGGCGTCGATCACGTGCAGCGCGCCCTCCGAGCCGTCCTCGACGCTGAGCCCGCCGGCCACGAGGGCGTGCCGCAGGCGCTCCCGCTCCGGCGACCGCACCCGCACGTACGACCCGGCGTGCCGGGCGACGAAGTCGGCCGTGCTCAGGTCGGCGAGGAGCCGACCCTGCCCGATGATGACCAGATGCTCGGCGGTGACCGCCATCTCGTTCATCAGATGGCTGGAGAGGAAGACCGTCCGCCCCTCCCGAGCCAGCCGGGTGAGCAGGTCACGCATCCACTTGACTCCCTCCGGGTCCAGCCCGTTCACCGGCTCGTCCAGGATCAGGACGGGCGGGTCGCCGAGCAGGGCGGCGGCCAACCCGAGGCGCTGGCTCATGCCGAGCGAGAAGCCGCGTACCCGTTTGCGGGCCACGCTCTCCAGCCCGACCAGACCGATCACCTCCCGGACCCGCCGCCGGCCGATCCGGTTGCTGGCGGCCAGGCCGAGCAGGTGGTCGTACGCGGACCGGCCCGGATGGGCCGCCTTCGCGTCCAGCAGCGCACCCACCTGCCGCAACGGCTCCACCAACCGGCCGTACGACCTGCCGTCGATCATGGCGCTACCCGAGGTGGGCCGGTCCAGCTCCAGCAGCAACCGCATGGTGGTCGACTTGCCCGCGCCGTTGGGGCCGAGAAATCCGGTGATGCGGCCGGGATGCACGGTGAACGACAGTTCGTCCACCGCCACCCGCCGGCCGTAATGCTTGGTCAACTGCGCTATCTCGATCACCGGACCAACATCCCAGCCGAGGGCCGGGCGGCGCGTCAGACCGAGGTTTGATCCTGTTTGCTCGACGCGTCAGACCGGAGTCTGACCCGGCACGCCACCGGTCGGGAGCCGGCCGCCGCCCAACGGGACCAACCCGCTTTCGTACGCGACGATGACCAACTGGGCCCGGTCCCGGGCGCCGAGCTTGGCCAGGAGCCGGGTCAGGTGGGTCTTCACCGTGGCCATGCTGATCTGCTCGTGACCGGCGATCTCGGTGTTGGACAACCCGGCGGCCACCAGGGCGAGGATCTCCCGCTCCCGATTGGTCAGCCCGTCCAGCCGGGTTCCGTCGGTCCGGGCCGGCTCGGCCCGCCCGAACTCGGCGACCAGTCGCCGGGTCACCGTCGGAGCGAACAACGCATGCCCGCTCGCCACCACCCGCACCGCGTCGAGCAGGTCGGCCGGTGGGGTGTCCTTGAGCAGGAAGCCGCTTGCCCCGGCCCGCAGTGCGCCGAAGACGTACGGGTCCAGGTCGAACATGGTCAGGATCAGCACCCGTACGTCCGAGGTCGCCGGGTCGGCGCAGATCCGGCGGGTTGCCTCGATCCCGTCCAGGTCGGGCATCCGGATGTCCATCAGCATCACGTCGGGGCGTTCCCGGGCGGCGAGCCCCACCGCGGCGGCGCCGGTCGCCGCCTCCCCCACCACCACGCAGCGCGGGTCGGATTCGAGCAGGAGCCGGAAGCCGCCGCGCAGCAACGCCTGGTCGTCGGCGATCGCGACCCGGATCGGGTCCGTCACGAGGAGGTCCCGGCCGGTCGCCGGTCGCCCCGCTGGAGGCGATCGGGCATCGGGTACGGCAGGCGGGCGCGGAGGTGGAAGCCGCCCTGCTGACGCGGTCCCGCAGTCAGCTCACCGCCGTGCATGGCGACCCGCTCCCGCATCCCGAGCAGGCCGTGCCCGCTGCCGGCGACCGGGGTACGGCCCCCGCCCCGCCGGTGTTCCGGCCCCTCGTCCAGCACCTCGATGACCACGTCTGCCTCGGCGCACCGCACGGTGACCTGGCAGCGGGTCAGCCCGGCATGCTTGATCACGTTCGTCAGCGCCTCCTGGAGAATCCGGTACGCCGAAACCGCCGTCCCCTCCGGCAGCCGATCCGTACCGGTGATGTCGGCCCGCAGGTCGAGGCCGGCCGCCGCGGCCCGTGTCACCAGCAGGTTCAGATCCCCCACCGTCGGGGCCAACTCCGCCTCGACCCCGGTGTCCGCTGGGACCGCTCCCCTGCCATCGCCGCCGCTCGGGTCGACGCCCTGCGTCGGAGCGCTGCCGTCCGGGTCGGCGCCGTGCGTCAGAGCGTCGCCGTCCGGGCCGGCGCCGTGCGTCAGAGCGTCGCCGTTCGGGTCGGTGCCGTCGGCCGGGTCGGTCCGCAGCACGTACAGGACCTGGCGCATGTCGGTGAGGGCCGAGCGACCTACCCGCTCGATCAGTTCGAGGGCGTCGGTCGCCGCGCCCGGCTGGGTGTCTGCGACGTGCCGGGCCACCGCGGCCCGTACGGTGATGATCCCGAGGTTGTGCGTGACGATGTCGTGCACCTCCCGAGCGATGCGCAGCCGCTCGTCGGCGACCGCGCGGGCGGTCTGTTCCGCGTTGCTCCGAGCCTGGTACACCCGGCGTTCGCGGACCGCGACCCCGGCCGTCCACGCCGCCCCGACCAGCGCCAAGCCGGGAAGCAGCACACCGAAGGCCTCCGCACCGGTGGGGGTCGGGCCGGCGGAGACACTGAGCAGCAGCAGGACCAGGGTGAACACGCCCAGCATCCGCCACCGGATCCGGGTGAGTGGCCGGCCGGCGAGCGCGGCCGTGTAACCGGTCAGGGCGGCGGCCAGGAACGGCTCGTACAGCACCCCGGACGCCAGGGCCAGCACCGAGGCTGCCGCGACAACCAGGAACACCGGCACCGGCCAGAGCCGGCGTACCGCCACCGGGAGGGCCATGAGGAGCACGACCAGGCAGAGCGTGAGCGCGGTCGAGCCGATCACGGGGCTCCCCGAGGGGGCACGGGTCATCGGGACGAACGCGTACCACAGGCCGAGGACCAGCGCGAGCAGCCCGTCGAGCGCGATCAGCTCCCGACGGCGCAGCGGGCGGGTAGGAAGCGACGAGGCGGTCACCGCACACCCTTCTCCGACCACGACTTTCCCCGGAGCCTATCCGGCCCCGCTGTTCGCCCTCGTCGGCGCAGCAAGGTCGACGTGACGCCTGCGCCAGTTCAGGCGGCGCGGGTGTCGTACGTCGCGCGGTTGGCGAGCACGTCGTCCATGTGCGTCTCGGCCCAGGTCTTGAGGCCGCGCATCATCTGGTGCAGGGACAGGCCGAGGTCGGTCAACTCGTAGGCGACCGTGACCGGCACGGTCGGCGTCACGGTACGGGTGACCAGACCGTCACGCTCCAGGGAGCGCAGCGTCTGGGTGAGCATCTTCTGGCTGACGCCGGCCAGCAGGCGGGACAACTCGGAGTAGCGCATCGACCGGGGCTCACCGGCACAGTCGGCGCCGAACCGGTGCGAGCCGTCGCTGCCCAGCGCGGCCAGGACCAGCGTCACCCACTTGTCGGAGAGCCGGTCGAGCAGCTTGCGGCTGGGACATCCGGCCAGGAAGGCGTCATATTCCGCCTTGGTCTGTGCCCTCTGCTGGGCCACCGTCATCGTCGCCATCGACCGCTCCTCCCACGATGGGTGCGTTACGCACTCGGAAGTGCCTACTTCCTACCAGGAAGTTACCCCTCGATAGTGAAGCAGGCATCCGTCAGGTAACCAGGACGGCCCGATTCCACCCGAAAGTCAGGGGTATGAGCATGCTCCCCACTTCCCTTCCCGGCGGCACCTGGACACTGGGCGACCTGACCGTCACCCGGTTCGGCTACGGCGCCATGCAGCTCGCCGGACCCTGGGTCATGGGACCTCCCGCCGATCACGACGGCGCACTCGCCGTCCTCAGGGAGGTCGTCGACCTCGGCATCACCCACATCGACACCAGCGACGCATACGGGCCACACGTCACGAACCGGCTGATCCGTGAAGCGCTGCACCCGTACCCCGAATCGCTGCACGTGGTGACCAAGGTCGGCGCGAACCGCGACCAGCAGGGCGGCTGGCCGCCGGCTCGAGAGCCGGAGGACCTGCGTCGGGCAGTTCACGAGAACCTCGAGAACCTCGGCCTCGAGGTGCTCGATCTGGTCAACCTCCGACTCGGCAACGCCGAGGGACCCGTGCCCGGCTCGCTCGCCGAGCCGTTCGAGACTCTCGTCGAACTCCAGCAGCAGGGCCTGATCCGGCACCTCGGGGTGAGCACCGCGACGGCGGACCAGGTCGCCGAGGCACAGGCGATCGCGCCGATCGTGTGCGTGCAGAACCTGTACAACCTCGCGCACCGCCAGGACGACGGACTGATCGACGCGCTCACCGAACAGGGCATCGCCTACGTGCCGTACTTCCCGCTCGGCGGCTTCAGTCCACTGCAGTCCTCGGTGCTCTCGACCGTGGCCGCCCGGTTGGGCGCGACGCCGATGTCCGTCGCCCTGGCCTGGCTGCTGCAGCGGTCACCGAACATCCTGCTCATCCCCGGCACCTCGTCCACCACGCACCTGCGCGAGAACATCGCCGGCGCGGCACTTCCGCTCTCCGCCGAGGACCTGGCCGACCTGGACAAGATCGGCCGTTGACGAGGCAGTCTGCCGCGTGGAGGCGGCTACTTCGCGCTCGGCCTGATCAGATACCGGCGCCGTCCGGGAGTCGGCGGCGCCGGTCGTGAACGAGCACAATGGATGGGCGGCACGGGGCGTGGTCAGAGTTGCCGGCTGATGCCCAGTGCCACGGTCCGGACGGCCGGGCCGACCGCGCGCAGGTCCAGCCGGTCGGCCCAGCCCGATACGGAGACAGCCCCGGCCGGGCGCCCGTCGGCGTACAGGACGGCGCTGGCGACGCACCCGACCCCGGCACCGGATTCCTCGCTCTCGTACGCCACCCCGCACTCCCGGATCCGCGCCAACTGCCGTCGTAGCAGGCCGGGAGCGGTGATCGTACGCGGGCCGACCATCCTCAGTGGCTGGTCGCAGACGAGGGAGATCGCGGGCTCACCACTGAACGCCAGCAGTGCCTTGCCGACCGCCGAGGCGTGCGCGGGCAACCGACCGCCCACCTCGGACGGCATCGACGGCGCGTCCCGCCCCCGCAGAACCTCGACGTAGACAACGTCGGTGGCCTCGAGGACCGCCAGGTGCACACTCAGCCCCGTCGCCTCGCGCAGGTCAGCAAGGTACGGCGGGGCGATCGTCCGCAGGTCACGCCGACGAGCGGCGAACTCCCCGATCTCGAACACCCGGACGCCTATCCGCAGCGACGGTCCGGTGCGTTCCAGGAACCCGTACGTCACCAGGTCGGCCACCAGCCGCGAGGTTGTCGACATCGGCAGTCCGGCACGACGACTGACCTCGGACACCCGCAGTTCGCGGTGTCGTGCGTCGAACGCGCCGAGGACCGCCGACACCCGGGCGACGGCCATGTCGGGGATGTTCCGCTCAGCGGCACGCACCAATGCAGCTCCTTGACAGGTCCGCCGAATCGTAGCTTACTAACGGACCAGTTCGTACATTCACTGTCGCGGATCGTCCACGGCGGTGGGCGATGACGGGAGTCTCACCCCCATGCAACCTTGCCGGTACGGCCTGATCGGTGCGGGGATCGGGGCATCGCTGTCGCCGGTGCTGCACGAGACCGAAGGTCGTCATCACGGTCTGGACCTGTCGTACCGGCTGATCGATGTGGACGAGCCGGGGACCCCGTCCGACCTCGGCCGCCTGTTGGACGACGCCGAGGCGGATCGGCTCGCCGGCCTCAACATCACCCACCCGTTCAAGCAGCAGGTCATCGACCTGCTCGACGACCTCTCCCCGCAGGCTCGCGACATCGGGGCGGTCAACACCGTCGTGTTCCGCGACGGTCGACGGCTTGGTTTCAACACCGACGCGTACGGGTTCGCCGAGTCGTTCCGGCGGGGACTGCCGGACGCGCCGGTCGACCGGGTGGTGCAGCTCGGCGCCGGTGGCGCGGGCGCGGCCTGCGCGTACGCCCAACTGAGCGCGGGCGTCGGGCACCTCACCGTGGTCGATCCGGACACCGAGCGGCGCGGTGCCCTGGGTGAGGCGTTGGAGGGACGGTTCGACATCCACCGGATCGCGGTGGCCGCACCCGACGAGTTACCCGCCGCTCTGGAGCACGCCGACGGCCTGGTCAACACCAGCCCGGTCGGCATGCGGACGCACCCGGGGATCCCGCTGCCCGTCGGGTTGCTGCACCCGGGGCTGTGGGTGGTCGACGTCATCTACATGCCGGTCGAGACCCAACTGCTGCGCTCCGCCCGGGCGAACGGGCTGCGTGCCATCGGTGGCGCGGCGATGTGCGTGTTCCAGGCCGCGGCGGCGTTCGAGCTGCTCACCGGCCGTACGCCGGACACCGAACGGATGCTCGGCCACCTCGACCGGCTGCTGAACGGCAGTGGACACCATGTCCGGGCCTGAACGGGTGCGACCCGCTCCCCCACCGAACCACGCCCGCGCCACCCACACCTCGGTGCTCCCCCGCGGCGTGGTCGTCGCGGCGAGGCGGCCCACCGCCGACGTGCACCGGCAGCGCCCGAGGGCGCTGGAACCCCCTCTCCACCACCACACCCCTGGAGTTTCCCGATGAGTCAACCAGCAACACGACCGGAAACAGCCGCCCCACCCGACGGCGGCACCGTCACCCAGCAACTACCGGAACCCATGTCGCTACGCCGGATGGTCGGCCCCGGCGTCGTGGCGGTCGGGATCGGCATGGCGGCCGGAGAGATCATTCTCTGGCCGTACCTCACCGCGATCGGTGGACTGGGCCTGCTGTGGTTGGCGTTCGCCACGCTCGCCGTCCAGTTCGTCATCAACATGGAGATCGAGCGCTACACCCTCGCCACCGGACAGACCGCCGTCGCCGGGTTCTCCCGCTGGTGGAAAGGTTGGGGCATCGTCATCTGCCTGGCCGGGGCGTTCCAGTACGTCTGGCCGGGCTGGGCCACCGGCGGGTCCACCGTCTTCACGTACCTGGTCGGGGGCGGTGACGCCGTCTGGATCACGGTCGCCGTGCTGGTCGTCATCGGCGGACTGCTGTCCGCCTCGAAGGTCATCTACAAGACCGTCGAGCGGGTCGAGGTCGTGAAGGTCGCACTCACGCTGTTCTTCCTCGCCGTCATCGTGGTTTTTGTCATCTCGCTGTCCACCTGGGGAGAGGGCGCGAAGGAGACGGTTCTCGGGTTCGGCCAGATCCCCGCCGGCATCACCTTCACCCTGCTGCTCAGCGCGATCGGTGCCGCAGGCGCGGGCGGTGTGCACAACCTGGTGCTCAGCAACTGGATCCGGGACAAGCGGTACGGGATGGGCGCACACGTACCGCGACTCATCTCCCCGATCACGGGCCGGGAGGAGGCATCGGGCGCCGACCGCTACACGTTCCCCCAGGACGAGCAGAACCTCGCCCGTTGGAAGACGTGGTGGAAGCGCGCCAACACCGAGCACTTCTTCGCCTTCCTCCTGGTCTGCTTCGTGACCATCACGATCATGAGCCTGCTCGCGTACGAGACCCTCTTCGGGCGGGACGACCTCAAGAACGACACGACGTTCCTGCGGATCGAGGGCGATATCCTCGCCTCCCAGGTCGGCGAATGGCTCAAGCTGCTGTTCTTCGCGATCGCCGCCGTCTCGCTGTGGGCCGCCGCGATGGGGCTGCTCGACGTCATCGGCCGGGTGGCGAGCGACTTCCTCCGCCGCAACTACCTCGCCGACTCGGCCCGGTGGACCGAGGCCCGCCTGTACCTGGCGATCGTCTGGGCCGAGATCGTCCTCGGCTCGATCATCCTGCTCTCCGGTTTCACCCAACCGATCGGCCTGCTGCTCGTCTCGACCTGCGCCGCGTCGGTGGTCACCCTGCTGTACTCGATCCTGCTCGTACGCCTCAACACCAGGGACCTCCCCACCGCGATCCGGCTGCGCGGATGGCGGCTCGGCGGCATGGTGACGGCGATCGGCTTCTACGGGTTCTTCGCCATCGCCATGGTGGTCACCCAGATCCAGAAGCTCTGACCCGACACGCTCTGAGCAACGCGCTACCCGGTCGGGACCGACGCCATCGGCTCCCGGCCGGGTCAGCTCCCGGACAGGCGCAGGTGACGGTGGGCGGCCATCCGGACGGGTGCGTTCGACTCGCCGAAGCCGTCGTACCCGCCCCGGCGCTGCACGATCTCGAAGAAGACCCTTCCCCCGTACACCGGGGTGTAGAGGTGGAGCAGTTCACCGCCGCGCTGGTCGCGATCGTAGAGGATGCCGTGCCGGCGCAGGCGCGCGACCAGGTCGTCGGCGAGGGCGAACCGGGCGACCAGGTCGGCGTAGTAGTTCTCGGGTACGTGCAGCGTGGTGCCGCCGAGCCGGTCGATCGCCGCCGCGGTGGCGAAGATGTCGGCGGTGGCGAAGGCGACGTGCTGCGGGTCGACAACGGCGGGAGCCCACTCGCCACGACGCAGCAGCGCCACGGTCAACGCGAGCCGTACCGCCCGGTCCGGGGTGGCGTAGGCGCGCGAGCGCATGAGCCCGAACGGTGCCGCGTACTCCTCGGTGCTCAGCCGGTCGAGCCCGAGCACGGAGTGGTAGAACAGCCCGGCCTCGTCGAAGTGGTCGAAGGGCTGCGCCAGCCCGAGATGGTCCGTGGCGGTGAGGCCGGCGTCGCCCGCGACCTCGTCCCCCGTGGGCAGGAAGTCGGCCCGCCAGTCGTTGTCGTCCCGGCTGAGGAACACCGACGTACCGTCGGGGGCCGCGACGGCGGGCAGGTCCGCCTCGCGCGGACCCCGGACACGCGGAAGTGCCGGCGCGAGCAACGCCTCCGCCCGCGCCCGCGACCGTTCTGGATCCTCGGTCGTCAACGCGAAGGCGCTCATCGCGGCGGTCCCCGGGGTCTGCGGGCGGGTCACCGCACTGTTGAGGATCACCCGGCAGGTGCCCTGCTCCCACAGCTCCACCGGCTTGGACCGGTGCTGCCCGGTGTGGGCGAAACCCAGACCCCGCAGCGCGGCCTGCAACACCGGCCCCGACCGGCCGTCCACCGCAAACTCACTGAAACCGTGTACGGACAACGCCGGCGCCTCCGGTAGCCGACGAACCTCGACGCCCGACCCGCCCGCCGGTCGAAGGCTGTCCTCCAGGGCGATCAGCGACCGCATCCCGTCGACGGCGGTACGCACCGGATCGGCCTGCCGGAAGACGTCGTTGAACACCTCGAGCGACAGCGGTCCGGTGTAACCCGCGGCGAGCACCCGGTGGACGAACGAGGTCAGGTCGAACGATCCCTGTCCGGGGAAGAGCCGGTGGTGCCGGCTCCACTGCAGGACGTCCATGCTCAGATGGGGTGCGTCGGCAAGCTGAAGGAAGAAGATCTTGCCCGGGGTGATGTCGGCGATGCCGGCCGGGCTGACGTCGCGCGACAGCACGTGGAAGGAATCCAGGCACAGCCCGAGCGCGGGATGGTCGGCCCCACGCACGATCCGCCACGAGTGGTCCCATGTGGACACGTGCCGTCCCCACGCCAATGCCTCGTACGCGATCCTCATCCCCCTGGTCTGGGCGCGGTCGGCCAGCAGCGCGAGCTGCTCGGCCGCCAGATCGTCGTCGTCGACGGCCGCCGGTGCGACCGACGAGCAGACCAGCATGGTGTCGACACCCAGCTCGGCCATCACGTCGAACTTGTGTTCCGCCCGCGCCAGATTGGCCTTCAGCAGCGCCGGTGGCACCGCCTCGAAGTCACGAAACGGCTGGTAGAGGTCGATGCTGAGACCGAGGTCGGCGCACCGGGCGCGGACCTCACCCGGCGACCAGGGCGCCACCACGAGATCGTTCTCGAACAGCTCGATCCCGTCGAACCCGGCGGCGGCAGCAGCCGCGATCTTGTTGTCGAGGGTGCCGGAGATGCACACCGTCGCCACCGACCGGCGCAGCGCGCCACGTCCGGCCGAGGTAAATGCGCGGTCGCTACTCATGGCTCACCTTCCGGGGGTACGGGGGTCAGCGCTGGCCGAGGTAGCCGACCACCATGTCGGCGAGCATCGTGCGGTAGTGCTCGCGTGACGCCGGATCGAGCAGGTCCCGACCGAACAGCGCGCCGAAGGTGTGGCGGTTCGCGACCCGGAAGAAGCAGAAGGCGCTGATCATCATGTGTACGTCCAGCGCGTCGACGTCGGTGCGGAACGTACCGGCCTGCTGTCCACGGGCGAGCACCCCGCGCAGTACGTCGACCGCCGAGCTGTTGAGGTCCACCAGCCGGGCGACGTGACTCATGTTCTCGGCCCGCTGGCCGTTCTCGACGCCGACGAGCTTGATGAACGCTGGGTGCGCCTCATGATGGTCGAAGGTGACGTCGGCGATCCGGCGGATGGCGGCGACCGGATCGAGCTGGTCGACGTCGATGGCCCGCTCGGCCGCCCGGATCTCGGCGTACGCACGCTCCAGCACGGCGAGGTAGAGCTGCTCCTTGCCACCGAAGTAGTAGTAGATCATCCGCTTGGTGGTACGCGTACGCGCCGCGATCTCGTCCACCCGCGCCCCGCTGTAACCCTGGTTGGCGAACTCCTCCGTAGCGACGTCGAGGATGTCGACCCTGGTCCGCTCGGCGTCACGCCGACGATCGACCTCGGGCTCTGGTGCCGCCTGCCGGCTCACGAAACTCCTTCTCCCGTCGGGCTTCGGGTCGGTACGGACACTCTGTCGACACCGAACCCGGCTGCCACCCGCCAGCATAACGAACGTACTAGTGCGTACATCCGTGCCACGGACCCGCCGCGATGTATCGCGAGCGGCCACGTTGACGGCACGATGGTGAACGCCGTGTTTTCAGGGGTCGGTCAGCAGGTGCCATGGTGTGTCGTTCGCCCGGGAGAGCTGAGGGATTCGGATGTTGCACCTGCTGTACCTGCGGTACACGGGGTCGGAGCAGGAAGCGGAGCCGTTCGTCCCCGGTCATGTCCTCTTCTTGGAGCGCTACCACCATGAGGGGACGTTCTTGGTGTCCGGGCAGGCGCTGCCCTCGATGGAGGGCGGCGCCATCGTGGCCTGCGCCGCCGATCGCGCAGCAATCGAGCGGGTCGTTGCGGAAGACCCGTTCGTCAAGGCGGGGGTCGCGACGTACGCGGTTACGACGATCGATCCGGGGCGGGTTCACCCGGCGCTGGCGGGCATGCTCGGAGTCGACGCTTCCCGAGTACGCGGCTGATACACGGGTACGGATCCAGCACGCCACCGAAGCCAGCACTGTTGTGAAAATTAGGGGTGCCGCGACTGCTATACCACTAGTCGAAGAAGGCCGCCTGCATCAGGGTTCCTGCCACCATGGAAGCATTATCGTCAGGCGCGAGGAAACGGTAGATCTCGAATTCAGCAGCCGGGCCATCGACGTAGAATGACAGCTTGTCCTCCAAGCCATGCATGTGCCCCGCTAACACCTCTCCTATGTGGTCGCAGTCAGACTTCGACGCTACACCGATAATCACTCCCCTATCCGACAAGACGGACTGGATCCCGTATGCCGACAGGCGCCCCCGCAGCTCGGAATCCGTCTCCTCCTTCGATCGTACGTTTATCCTAATCGTCAGGTGAACCATCATGACCTCTTTCCTTGAGCGGTGAACCTCTCCGTTACTCACTTCGCTCACCGGGGGCATGGCGACAGTTCCCCGGCCACGGTCAGCGTTACCGTACCGGTCCTGGACACCCCACAAACCCTGCAATCCCCCGTTGCGCCGTCAATCCGCACTACGTGGCCGCAGCCCCGGGACGTCCTTCGTCGTCCACTGAAGGTCTACCAGGCCGCCCACCGGCGCAAGAAGGAGCCGGAGGGAGCGCCAATGCCTCCTTCTCGACTGAGCCAGGACCGGCAAGACGAACCTCGACGGTTACGTCGAGCGCATCGCCACCATTCTCCCACTCGTGCTCCCACTGAACTTGAGCACAACGGCCACTGTGGCCACGAGCAGCACCAGGGCGCCCACCACACGCAACCACTTCGCTCTGTGCTCCACCCGATCATGATCGCAACTGCCCGCCACCTGCGGACAGCCCCGATCTTGGTGACTGACCCATCGGCGACACGGTGCGCAGCACCGGCACGACGCCACCCAACAGGATGTAGTACCCGTCACCCCCCGCCTGCGCGCCGTGCGCGCCTCGTCCGGCTGTCAGGCCACACGATCGCCAATGAGAATGTTGCCCATTGGACCTACGCTCGCGTAATGACGCGTGCACGCCGCCACCACCTACTGACCCTCGTAGGCTGCATGCTCTTCCTCGCGGCGGGCGTCGGGTTGTGGCTCGATTGGGGCGTGGGAGTTTGGCTACTTCAGGGTGCCGCCCTCCTCGCCATCCACCTGTCACTTCGTTTCAATCGTCCTGCAGTGGAGGCGCCGCAGGACGGCCCGCAGTCAGCGGAGAGGGTCCTGAGATGGTATCCAAAGTGGTGGTAATTCCGATTCGTACCCTTCGACACCGCCCCCGGTTGGAGGGGCGTGATCAGCAACTCACCCTGCTGCTTGCCTCGACCACTCGCGCTGACCTCGGCAGCCACCTGTGAGGTCGACCGGCTGGCTGTCGACCGACAGGATTTGATCCTCCATGGCAGAATCTTTCGCGTGATCAAGGGTTGGCTGAAGCGGTGTCGAGATGCCCGATACCCCTTCTACTGCCTGGGGATCTTGGCTGGCCTCGCACTTATCTGGTGGCCGTACTCCACTCAACGCAACCTGGACGAGTGGGCTGTGCAACTGCGCCAGCAGGGCACTCCCGCTGAGGCGGTGATCTACGACCAGGTGACCAAATCAGGCGGCAACAGGTCGCCCAACAGTGAGACGATGCACGTCCGCTACGACTTCGCCGACCAAACCCGTGTCGGCGAGGTGGGATGTTGGGACGTCTGCTGGCCGGCGGGAACACCGGTACGGATCTGGGTCAATCCCGCCGACCCAGGCGACTTCGTTGCCGAATTCGGCACGTTGAGCGGTAACCGCGGCAGGATCCAAGGGGGCTTCGGGGCGGCGGGGTTCGTACTCACCGTCGTTTCCATCGGGGCGACCATCCTCCGGCTGAACCAGGGACGCGACAACCGCCTCGACCGTCGGCGCAAAACGGTGCTGGCGACACATCAGCCCGCTCGCACCGAGTCAACCCGGCGTCGAACCAGCGCGCGGCGCAAACACAAGTCGTGACGCCATGACCGGCGTCGGTTGGACCTGCCTCCGGGACGGAGATGGGGGCGGCCGATAGGTTGGGCGTGCTGCGCCCTACCGACATCCCCTGACTCGAAGGACAACTCCGATGGCGAAGATCATTTCCACGTTGTTCATCTCGGCCGACGGTGTGGCCGAGATCGACCCCGATTGGCATTTCCCGTACTTCGACGCGAACATGGGGCGCGCCGTCGGCGAGGACTACGACACCGCCGACGTGCTGCTCATCGGCCGGGAGACCTACGACAGCTTCGCCGGGGCCTGGCCAGACCGCGAGGCCGCGGGCGGGGACGACGCACCGTTCGCCAAGCAACTCGGGGACGTACGCAAGGTGGTCGTCTCGCGCCAGCCGCTGGAGTTCTCCTGGCGCAATTCCGAGCTGATCAACGGCGATCTCCTCGACGCCGCGAGTGCGCTTAAGGCCGATGCCGGCGTCAAGGGCATCCTCATCCCCGGATCGATCTCCGTGGTGCAGCAACTGCTCGCCGCAGGGCTGGTGGATGAGCTGCGCCTGTTGGTGCATCCGGTGGCGGCACGCAAGGGCCGCAGGCTGTTCGACGACGGCGATGCGCCGTACCACCTGAAGATGACGGCGACCGAGGCGTTCCCGACGGGCGTGATCCGCGTGATCTACTCGCCGACCGCAGAACCCGCCAAGGTCGGCTACGACGAGGTCAAGGACCAGGTTCCCGCTGGTGGCTGAACAACCCGACGCCCGAGACTCACCGAGGGGCGCCTCAATGACCACGGTCGGCAGGTTGCGGCGATCTGCCCGACAGCGCCAGAGGAGGTCCTGACGATATGCACAATCTGCCGTTCGACCGACCCGGCCGGTTCTGGCGGGGCAACCTGCACACCCACTCCGACCGGTCGGACGGAGGATTGCCACCCGACCAGATCAGCCGTCTCTACCATGAGGCCGGCTACGACTTCGTGGCCATCACCGATCACTTCCGACCCGAGTACGGATTCCCGGTCACCGACACCCGGCCGCTTCGAACGTCCACGTTCACCACTCTGATCGGCGCCGAACTGCACGCGCCTCGTACCGAGTTCTCCGAGGAATGGCACATCGTCGCGGTCGGCCTGCCACTCGGTTTCTCACCGCCCACCTCCGCAGAGTCCGGACCGGAGCTGGCCCGCCGAGCCCGCGCAGCCGGGGCGTTCATCGGTATGGCGCACCCGGCGGCATCCCTGCTCACCCTCGCCGACGCGGAGAGCCTGGAGGCCGCACACGCCGTCGAGGTGTACAACGCCCTGTCGGCATGGGAGGACCGAGGCGACAGCTGGCACCTCTGCGATCTGCTCCTGGGCCGAGGTCACCGGCTCAGCGTCTACGCAGCCGACGACGCCCATTTCCAACCCCAGGACCCGCCAGCCCACGCAGCCTGGGTGCAGGTGCGCGCCGAGTCGCTCGACCCCGCCGCGTTGCTTGCCGCCCTGAAGGCCGGCCACTACTACGCCAGCACCGGACCCGAGATCCATGCGATTCAGCTCGATGACGACAGCATCACGGTCCGCTGCTCACCGGCCGGCCGGGTGCTGGTCACCGGCTGCGTACCCGGTAAGCGGGTACGGGCAGGCCACGGACGCACCGAGTGCTCACTTCCACTCGACATGTTCCGGGAAAGCGCCTACGTCCGAGTGACCGTCATCGACGCGAACGGCGGACGGGCCTGGAGCAACCCGATCTGGCTGAGCTGAGCCAAACTTCCCGCATCGGGTCCCAACAGATGTCCCGCTCCCCACACTGCCAGAGCTCCGGCTCGCGTACGTTAGCGCCATGGCGACCCATTGGACCCTGGGATGCGACGCCGACAATCCGCAGCGGCTCGCCGCCTTCTGGGCGCTTGCCCTGGCGTACGTCAAGGAGCCCGGTTTCGAGGAGCCCGACAACGCGTCCATCATCGACCCGGATGGCCACGGTCCCGCGATCAGTTTCCTGAAGGTGCCCGAGGGAAAGACGGCCAAGAACCGGATGCACGTCGACGTCCGGGTGGCGGGTCCGGGTCCCTGGGACATGACCGAGCGGGCACGACTGATCCGGCGAAGGGTGCCCGAGTTGGTGTCCGCCGGTGCGACGGTGGTCCGCGAGGAGTGGTACGGCGACGTCCTGGGGCACGTCGTCATGCAGGACCCCGAGGGCAACGAGTTCTGCGTCGCCTGACGCCGTGGTGGGTTGTGGGTTCGGGGGCGGTGGAGATGACGAGACACGTCGCCGTACCCCTGGTGACACTCCCACCGACCTGTCGCCCGGTGTCTCTGGCAGCCTGAGGAGATGCGTTTCCTTGGTTGGCCGTACGACTTCCGCGGAGAGCCGTGGGCGGACATCGCGACACGGCTGCACGCCGTCCTCGACAGCAGCACGACCTACCAACCGGTGCTCGACATCGTCGACAGCGTCATCGCGTTCGAGGCCGAGAACCTTCTGGCGGGCACCACCTCGATGACCGACCTCATCGTCACAGCCGTACCCGTCACACCAGCACCGGTCGACGTCATCGTGGTCCGGTCGGCCCACGACTGGGTGACCATCGAACACCTCGCACACACCGGCCGCAACGACCGGATAGCCAGGCCGGCTCGGGACGGGGTCGCCTTGTTCTGGCGATTCGTGATTGAAAAATTCGGAATTCACCCCACGCCGACCGGTGCACCACCTGAACAGCCAGCACGCTGACGGACCCGATCGAGTCATCCCGAGCTCACCATGTCCTGTAGCGATGAGGCGAGATCCTGCCATCGCGCTGCACCGCCTGCGGCTGCGTCCGGGTGAGCTGCGTCCCCTCGATCGTGCGTCGGGCGTACCGTCGGGGTACACCGTGTACCAAATCTCAACCCCGGTGAGGTGTCAGATGGCCGAGCAGGCGCAGCCCACGCCAGGACAGCGAGTCGAGCGTCTACGCCGGGCTGCCGGCCTCTCACGGGAGAGGCTCGCCGGACTGGCCAGCCTCTCGGCCACCACCATCAAGTTCATCGAGAACGGCAAGCGGAGCCTGACCCTACGGGCGGCCCAGCAGCTTGCTCCACACCTCGGCGTTCGGGACCTTGGTGACCTGTTCGGGCCGGCGGTCACCCTGTCGCTTGACGGCCACCCCAGCCACCCTGCGGTCGAGGACGTCCGCCGGGCGTTGACCTCATGGCACGTGACGGTCACCGGGGAGCCCGCCACCACCGAGTACCTACGCGGCACAACCGACTCCGCATGGCAGACGTGGCACACCTCGCGCCAGCAGCGAACCGAGATCGGAGCCCTGCTACCCGGCCTGCTCAACGCCACCCAGCGGGCGGCACGACTCCACGAGGGACCCGACCGACGTACCGCCCTGGCCCTGCTCGCCCAGTCGTACCACTTGGCCCAGGCATACCTGGCATGGCACGGCGACCGCGAACTGTGCTGGCTGACCGTCGACCGGGGCATGGCCGCGGCCATGGACGCGGACGACCCGCTCGCCCTGGCACAGGCCATCTGGTACGCGGCGCACCTGCTCCGGTCCACCGGTCGGAGTGACGAAGCGGTGGAGCGGCTACGAGAGGCGCGCAACCTGATCGAGCCAAGGGTTGCGGACGGCCCGGCCGAGTACGCCGAAATGCTGGCCGATCTGCATCTCTGCGCGGCGTTGACGCGTGCACGCAACGGCGACCAGGGCGCCTGGGCGGATTGGGAGTCCGCCCGGAACATCGTGCACCGGGCGCTACCGGCGGACTTCGTCGGCCTCCGGACCCGGGTGTCCCGGCCGCTGGTCGAGGTGTACGCGGTGATGTGCGCCGTCGACCTCGGTGACCCGGACGAAGCGCAGCGGCGGGCACATGCCCTCGACTCGCTGACCATTCCCTCCACTGAGCGCCGAGGTCGGCACTACGTCGAGCTGGCCCGCAGCGCCGATCTTGAGGGCGCTCGCGAGGCGACCCTGCACCTGCTGACGAAGGCGGATGCCACTTCACCCGAGACGGTGCGGTTTTCACCGGCAGCCAGGGACATGCTGACCCGGCTGGCAACGGAGGCGCCCGCGTCGGTTCGCGGCGACGCGGTCGAGCTGGCCGAACGAGCGGGCGTCAACCTGTAGGGGTACATGCCGTAACCGGGTACATCGCGTACCCCTCAGCACCTTCGCTTATACCTACCGTGACTCCATGGTCGCGGCAAGGTGTCGCACCGACTGCGCCCGTGGTACCTCGTAGCCGTTCACCTCGCCCCACCTACCGATCGCGCCGGTACGGGTTGAGCTTCGCGGGACGCCGCTCGGACCCGGTGCGGCGGTCTACGACCCGATACCGAGCCTTTCGCAGAGCCCACGCAGCTCCGTCCAGCCAGTGCCCCGGCGGGACCGCTCCAGCAGGCTCCGTACGGTCTCAACCATGATCGGATTTCGCATCCGCTGGGGCGCCAGGCGGTCCGCCGCCAGGAGCATCCGCAACGCTTCGGCGTCCCGACCGGTTCTTGCCAACGCCCGACCGGTGTCCGAGTAGAACGCGAACTGTCGGGAGATCGAATCCACCGCGTGCGGCGTGGTGCCCCGTGCAATCTCCACAGCCCGCCCCGGCGAATCGCCATCCGCTTCCATCGCTATTCGCCAGAAGTTGATGTTCGTCGGGCCGAACATGAGCCGGAGGGCGTCGGAGTCGCCCGTGTCGGCGGCGATCCGCTCCGCCAGTGCGACGGGCTCCATGGCGTCTTCGGCCCGTCCGAGCGCGTACAGCGCGTACGCCTGGGTCATGTAGAGCTGCCCCAGCATCTCGCGGCCATCAGGCAGGTTGGTGTGCGCCTCCAGATCGCGGGCCGCGTGGTCGGCGATTGTCAGCGCCCGCTCGTACAGGCCGCAGCCCGTCGCGGCGTGGGATCGGGCGAACGCGGCAAGGCCGAGCATGACCGGCTGGTCGAGCGCCTCGGCAGCCTGCTGCGCCCGGTCGGCGACAAGGCATGCGGCGGCAGGGTTGCCGGCGTACCTGACCACGAACGAAGCGGTGTCCTCGGCGATGACAAGTGCCCGTAGCGCCTCGGCACGCTCACTGCCGTAGGCCGCGAGATGGAGGCCGCGAAGCAGACTCGGGATGCGGGTTGTCGCGCCGGCGTAGTCGCACCGGGCACGAAGATCGCGGATCAGGTCCAGTTCATGAGTGAGCGCGGTTATGGGAAGGGCATCCGCCTGTGCCGGCCGGTATTGGAGGTCTGCCTCAATGACGGCACGCAGTGTCTCGTACACGGAACCGCTGACCTGTGCATCGCCGTGGTCGACAGGCGCGGCCGGCTGGCCGGTGAGGTCGGTGACCGGGCAGCGGAGCCCCTGGGCGATGGACGCGAGGGTGAACCGGTTGTCGGCGCTGATCTCACCGCGTTCGATTCGCGACAGCGTGGAATGGTGGATCCCGGCCAGGTCGGCAACGACCCGAACCGTGAGTTTGAGCAGCTTACGGCGATCGCGAATCCGCTGACCGATGGCGGCGTCCGGAGTGGATCTGCGCGGCATGACGTCCTCCCTGAGGGGATGCTGCCACCCACGGTACGACCCATGGTGCACGTACGCACCAACCTAGGTATTCATCGCCCTACTGTCCGCTTAACAGCACGGTGTGTGAGCACACCATTGCTTTCCGAGCTTGGAGGTACGCGATGGCGATCAACAGCACCAGACGAAAGTGGTTCGCGTCGGGTGTCGATCCGGCTCCAGCCCCAGTGGTTCCCCTCCCCGTCTCGGAGCCAGACATTGCCGGGCGCGAGCGACCACTCGTGGCGTTGGTCGCGGCGGCAGAATGCGACCCTGGGCCGGTCGAGCAGGTGACCCCCGGCCCCGCACCGGAACCGGTCGAGCCGACCCGCACGGTAGGCCAGCGTCCGGCTCTGGCGGTCGGGGCGGCGATGGTTGGACGGTCCTACCGGTCGGACCCCGCGACACGGAGGCGGCTCAACTCTCGGCAAGCCGCCTGGTGGGGGGCCGTCATGAGCGACGCTGCTCAAATGATCCGGGACGCGCTGCGGGTGGTTGCCGAGCACCGGGACAGCACGTGCGAACAGTGCAAGGAAGACGGATCGTGCCGAGCACTCGACCGGGCACGGAGCCTCGTCGCGACGCCGAGCGAGTGGTGACCGCCACCCTGCCGCCCGTCCCGCGCGGCCTGCTCCTCCGGCTCCAACCGGGCGAGTGGTACGACGACGGCAGGCCGGCCACGACGGCAACGACCGTGCGGGTGTTCGCGATAGACCGGATGGCGCCCCGGCTACGCGGACTCGACTACGAGTTCTGGGTATCCGCTCACACGCTGAGATGCACCCCAGCGGAGGCGTTGAAGCACCCGCCCTGCGCGAGTTCCTACGTCCCGCGCGCGGCAATCGAGCGGCATCTCAGGGAGCCGACGCGGTGAGCCGGCAGGACGAGCGACTCACTCCGGCCGCGATCTGGTGGGCGGCGACCCGGACCCTCGACGCCCACCTCAACGGCCGCCAGTGCCCACAGTGCAAGGGCGCCGAGTGCGAGCAACTGGCGTGGGCCATTCGGCAGCGGCCCGCCGGGCGGTCGGCGTCGGTGGTGCCGGTCCTCCTCGCTGGCGTGACCCCGTGACCAATCCGGAGGCGGGTACGGGGACGACGCGGGCGCTGGTCAAGGTCACCGTCAACCTCACGCCTCGGGCGGTCAACGCCCTCGACACGGCGTGCGCGCGGACCAGGGACACGAAAACGGACACGATCAACCGGGCACTCGTCGTTTACAACCTGGTGCACGACCTGATGGAGCACGGCGGCGGCAACCTCACCGTGCAGCGCCCGGACGGCAGCACCGAGCGAGTCCACCTGTTGTGACCAGTCCGGGTCGGCGGCAACCGGCTCCGGACAGCAAGACGTCGCCCCGGACCATCGCGGTCCGGGGCGACGTCTATCTGCACGGTGGGCACGGTCTCGGGATATGGGTGGCAGATCGGTGCAGGCGTGACACTCCGCCGAATGCGGGTGAGCGATATCCGAAGCTTGCCGGAGGCAGCGGATAGTGTGTCGAGCATGGTGGACCTTGAGGACGTGATCAGGTCTCTATTCCGGCAACCCACAGGGCCGACGCACGAGAATCGCTCTGTCGAACGGCTCGACAATGGAGCCTTCCATCTCGACTACTACGACCCTGACCACGTATACCTGGTGACGGTGCGCCAAGTCCCACGGATCCGGCTAACGCTTGAACGCCCGTTGCTGGTAGGCAGCGTCGCCGGGGTGCGTGCCGAGCTTGTGCAGGTCAGCCTGGCCAACCACATCGAGGTGGTACTCGACGCGGAACAAGGTCCGCCTCGGGAGGCTGCATCCAGCAGCTTCATGGCCTCGTACCGACAATGGGAGGGGCAAGCCGAGCGCGGTTCACGGCCGCCACCGTGGCCCGCGGAACACTTTAGGAGAATCGCTCTCACCGTCTCCGACGACATCGGCACGCCTTACCACCTCGCCTCAGGGCTGATTGGAGGTACCAGGACGGAGTGGGAAGTACGTTGGTTGTTCCGCCCGACGCCACCTGTGACAGCGCGTCGGCTGACACTGGAATTCACACCTCCGACCGGAGCCCCCGTAAAGATCGATCTCTCACTGCCTTCTCCCTGAGAGCCGACGCTAAACTGATGTGACGAAAGCGGCCTAAAGGACGTCTCGTAACTCGGTGAAGGCGTGGCCGGGTAAGGCTGCTGGTGTCACCCCGTCAGGATGATGTTGTGGATGTGGGCGATACCGGATGCGGTGTCGGCCAATGTGCGGGCGGCGCGGCGGTAGTCACGCAGGATCTTGAAACACTTCATGCGGGCCAGGGCGTGTTCGACCTGCGCCCGGACGGTGCGGTGCTGCTTGTTCAGGTTGGCCTTCCACTCGGGTAGCTCGCTGCCGTCGGTGGGCTTGCGGTACGGGATGATCACCTCGGGGTTGCCGCGGTAGGCGCCGTCGGCCATGACCGGGCGTCCGGCCAGCTTCTGGTCGATACCGGAGGTGCGGTAGACGATCGTGTCGTTGCGGTTGCCGGGTTGCGGGTCGCCGAGGGCGACGACGAGGCGGGTGTGGGCGTCGATGGCGACCTGCAGGTTCGTGCTGTAGCGGTAGTTCTTGCTCGGGGCGGCCAGGCGGTGGTCTCGGGTCGGGATGAGAGTGCCGTCGACGATCGCGATCTGGTCGATCCGACGCCGCCGCACCGGGGCCAGGGCGAGGAGGGGGCCGAGGGTGTCGATGACCCGGTGTGCGGCGGAGTGCGATACCCCGAACAGTGGGCCGATCTGGCGCATCGTCAGGTTCGTGCGCCAGTACGCGGCCACCAGCAGTACCCGGTCCGGCAGGTCGAGAGACCACTGCCGGCCCGGCCGGCCGTCAGCGATCGCGTCCCCGCCACGCTCGGCGACCAGCGTGACGAGTCTGCGGAACTGGACGGGCTGCAGCCCGGTGAACGGGAAGATCCACTCCGGGCGAGCTGCCGAGATCACCTGCACCCCGACATGATCCACCATGGACCACCTATCGAGTTACGAGACGTCCTTTAGGCAAGACCTGACGCCTTGGAGCGCAATCGCGCCATCGATGCTCGTCGTGTCTCACCGGTTACTGAGGATCGCTTCGCTGCTCCCCGCTGCCTTTCCAGTGTTGCCACCTGTTGAGACGATGGCGCCATGACGCCAGACCCAACTGCTATCCCGGTCGACGGTCGGGCATCCGAAGGGGCGATTGTGGCGGCCTACGCCATCGTCGGCGCCCGCAGAACATCGTTCGACACGATGATGTGGCAAGTACCTGCCCTAGCGACCGCAGCCCAGGCGTTCCTTCTCACGATCGCCCTCGGTCCGGACAGCCAACGCGCGGCTCAAACCGTGGCAGCTACACTCGGTGCCATCCTGGCCGGGCTGTCCGCGCAATTGATGGCCAAGTACCGGCATCTGGAAACGAGCGACAGCCGCCTCGCAGAACGGATCGAGCGTCAGCTAGGCCTTGATGGAAGCCTTGGAGCACCTCCCCATGCCCCCGCCCGCATCCGTCTAGGCGACAAACTGCCCTGGTGGGTCCGCATGTCGTCGTACCGACTCTGGATCCTCGGTATAGCAGCATTCGGCGTTGCAGACTTGGCCGTAGCCCTCGACGCAGTGGCGGGCATCGGCCTTTTCGACTGATCCGGAAGGCAGGAACATCGCCGGCCAGCAGTAGCACCCAACAGCCTCGTTAGGCTATAGCTCTGGTGTTCAACGCCTCACCTTGACGCTCGAATGTCGACTACTTGGCGTTGAAGTAGTTGGCGTCGGGGTGGTGGACGATGATGGCGTCGGTGGCCTGCTCCGGTTCGAGTTGGAACTCCTCGGAGAGGCGTACGCCGATGCGGTCGGCGCCGAGCAGGTCGACGATCTTCGCCCGGTCCTCGAGGTCGGGGCAGGCCGTGTAGCCGAGCGCGTACCGGCAGCCTCGGTAGTCGTTGTGCAGCAGGCCGGCGAGGTCCGTCGGGTCGTCGGTGCCGAGCGTACGGCCGCCGGGCAGGACCAGCTCGTTGCGGACCCGGCGGTGCCAGTATTCGGCGAGGGCCTCGGTGAGCTGTACGGACAGGCCGTGCACCTCGAGGTAGTCGCGGTACTCGTTTCGGGCGAACATCTTCGCGGTGTACTCGCTGACCGGTTGGCCGACGGTGACCAGTTGCAGGGCCACCACGTCCAACTGCTCACCGCGCGGCTTGAAGAAGTCGGCCAGGCAGAGGCGGCGTTCCTGGCGCTGACGGGGGAAGGTGAAGCGGGCCCGTTCGGTGTTCCCGTTCTCGTCCAGCACCACCAGGTCGTTGCCTTCGGAGTACGCCGGGAAGTAGCCGTAGACCACTGCGGCTTCGAGCACCTTGTCGGCGATCAGCCGGTCCAGCCAGTAGCGCAGCCGGGGCCGTCCTTCGGTTTCGACCAGTTCCTCGTACGTCGGGCCGTTGCCGCCCCGGGCACCGCGCAGCCCCCACTGGCCGACGAACGTCGCCCGCTCGTCCAGGACGGCCGAGTAGTCCGCCAACGGCACACCCTTGATGACGCGGGTGCCGAAGAACGGTGGTGCGGGCACCTCGACGTCGGTGGCGACATCGGAGCGGACCGAGGAGTCGTTGATGTCCGGCAGGGCGTCGCCGACCATGGTCCGTTGGCGCTCCCGTCGTGCCCGCCGCGCCGCCAGGGCCGCCTCCCGTTCCGGGTCGACCACTGCGGCGCCACCGCGTTTGGCAATCATCACCCGGTCCATCAGGGACAGTCCCTCGAACGCGTCGCGGGCGTAGTGCACCTGGCCGGCGTACATCGAACGGAGATCGTCCTCGACGTAGGCCCGGGTGAGCGCGGCCCCGCCGAGCAGCACCGGCCAGCGTTCGGCGACCCCGCGGGAGACCATCTCCTGGAGGTTCTCCTTCATGATGACGGTGCTCTTGACCAGCAACCCGGACATGCCGATGGCGTCTGCCCGGTGTTCCTCGGCGGCGTCGAGGATCGCGGTGATGGGCTGCTTGATGCCGATGTTGACAACCTCGTAGCCGTTGTTGGACAGGATGATGTCGACCAGGTTCTTGCCGATGTCGTGCACGTCGCCCTTGACCGTGGCCAGCACGATCTTGCCCTTGCCGCCGTCGTCGGCCTTCTCCATGTGCGGTTCCAGGTACGCGACCGCGGTCTTCATCACCTCGGCCGACTGGAGCACGAACGGGAGCTGCATCTGGCCGGAGCCGAACAGCTCGCCGACGACCTTCATCCCGTCGAGCAGGGTGTCGTTGATGATCGCCAGCGCGGGGCGCTCGGTCAGGGCGTCGTCCAGGTCGGCTTCCAGGCCCTTGCGTTCGCCGTCGACGATCCGGCGCTTGAGTCGCTCGTCCAGCGGCAGCCCGGCCAGTTCCTCGGCCCGGGTGGCACGGGCCGAAGCGGCGTCGACGCCCTCGAAGACCTGGATGAAGCGCTGCACCGGGTCGTACGCGGGCTGGTCGTCGGTGGCCGGGCGGCGCCGGTCGTAGACCAGGTCGAGGGCCGCCTCGCGCTGCTCCTGCGGGATCTTCGACATCGGCAGGATCTTGCTGGCGTGCACGATCGCGCTGGTCAGCCCGGCCTGCACGCATTCGTGCAGGAAGACCGAGTTGAGCACCTGGCGGGCGGCGGGGTTGAGTCCGAAGGAGACGTTGGACAGCCCGAGGGTGAAGTTGACGCCGGGGTAGCGCTGGGCGATCTCTCGGATCGCGTTGATGGTCTCGATGCCGTCGCGGCGGGTTTCCTCCTGGCCCGTGGCGATCGGGAAGGTCAGCGTGTCGACCATGATGTCGCCCAGCGAGAGTCCCCACCGGCCGGTGAGGTCGTCGATCAGCCGGGACGCGACCCGGACCTTCCACTCGGCCGTACGGGCCTGGCCCTCCTCGTCGATGGTCAGTGCCACCACGGCGGCGCCGTGCTCCTTGATGATCGGCATCACCCGGGCGTACCGGGATTCGGGGCCGTCGCCGTCCTCGAAGTTGACCGAGTTGACCACGCACCGGCCGCCGAGCATCTCCAACCCCGCCTCGATCACCTGGGGCTCGGTCGAGTCGAGCATGATCGGCAGGGTGGACGCGGTGGCGAACCGGCTGGCGAGTTGGCGCATGTCCTCGGCGCCGTCGCGGCCGACGTAGTCGACGCAGAGGTCGAGCAGGTGCGAGCCGTCGCGGGCCTGGCTGCGGGCGATCTCCACGCACGCCTGCCAGTCGCCGGCGAGCATCGCCTCCCGGAACGCCTTGGAGCCGTTGGCGTTGGTCCGCTCCCCCACCATCAGGACGCTGGCGTCCTGGGCGAACGGGACGTGGTGGTAGATCGACGCGACCCCGGCCTCCGGCTGGGGCTGGCGCACGACCGGGGTGGCTCCGGTCAGCCGCTCGGAGACGGCCCGGATGTGCTCGGGGGTGGTGCCGCAGCAGCCACCGACGAGCGAGACGCCGTACTCGTTGACGAACCGGTCGAGCGCGTCGGCAAGTTCCTGCGGGGTCAGCGGGTAGTAGGCGCCGTCGGCGGTGAGCTGTGGCAGGCCGGCGTTCGGCATCACCGACAGCGGGACCCGGGCGTGCTGGGAGAGGTACCGCAGGTGCTCGCTCATCTCGGCCGGGCCGGTGGCACAGTTGAGCCCGATCAGGTCGATGCCGAGCGGTTCGAGGGCGGTCAGCGCGGCACCGATCTCGCTGCCGAGCAGCATGGTCCCGGTGGTCTCGACGGTGACGTGGCAGATCAACGGCACCGTACGGCCGGCCTGCATCATCGCCCGCCGGGCACCGACCACAGCGGACTTGACCTGGAGCAGGTCCTGGCAGGTCTCGATGATCAACGCGTCGACACCGCCGGTGAGCAGCCCGGTCGCGTTCTCCAGGTACGCCTGGCGCAGGGTGTCGTACCGGCTGTGTCCGAGGGTGGGGAGCTTGGTGCCGGGCCCGATCGACCCGAGTACGAACCGGGGCCGCTCCGGCGTCGACCAGTGGTCGGCGGACTGCCGGGCGATCCGGGCGCCGGCCTCGGCCAGCTCGACGATCCGGTGCTGGATGTCGTACTCGCCGAGGTTGCCGAGGTTGGTGCCGAAGGTGTTCGTCTCGACGCAGTCCGCACCGGCCTCGAAGTACGCGTCGTGCACCGACCGGACGACCTCGGGCCGGGTGACGTTCAGGACCTCGTTGCAGCCCTCGTAGCCCTCGAAGTCGTCCAGGCTCAGATCGGCTGCCTGCAACATGGTCCCCATCGCACCGTCGGCGATCAGGATCCGGGTCGCGAGAGCGTCCAGCAGCGAAATAGGCACCCATCCAGGCTAATGCGGATCGAGCCCACTGACGGTTGCACAACACACACTCCCACATTATGTGATTCGCGTCGCCTGGTGTGGTCCGTACCGGGTTGTCCGACCTGCGGTGATCCAAACGGCCGTACCGGTCGGTTCGACCTGGCCGGACGGCGCCGTAACGGGCGAGGTCGCGTGCGAGCGTGGGGTGTCGGCGCGGCCGGCGGGCCCCATCCCGCGCAGAGACGTAGGCTGACGGACGTGAGGGACATCAGGGACAGCGCCACCGGGCCCGGCGCGGGGACGGCCGGGCTCAGCATCAACCGGTCAAGCGTTATCCGGCTCGACATCGCCCAGCGCGGTGACGGTGACGGCGAGGTGCTCGCGTGACCGAGTTCGACGGCCTGCCCACGTTGCGCTCGCCGGTGGCCATCGCCGCCTTCGAGGGCTGGAACGACGCCGCCGACGCCTCGACCGCGGCGGTCGAGCATCTGGAGCAGGTCTGGCAGGCCCGGCAGATCGCCGAACTCGACCCGGAGGACTTCTACGACTTCCAGGTGAGCCGGCCGACGATCACGATGGCCGAGGGCGAGACCCGCCGGGTCGAGTGGCCGACCACCCGGTTCATGTTGGCCAGTCCGGAGGGGACCGACCGCGATGTGGTGCTGATCCGCGGGATCGAGCCGAGCATGCGGTGGCGGACCTTCTGCGAGCAGATCCTGGAGCTGTGCCACAGCCTGGAGATCAACCGGATCGTGCTGCTCGGGGCGTTGCTCGCCGATGTGCCGTACACCCGGCCGTTGCCGATCAGCGGGAGCGCGTCGGACAAGGACGCGGCCGAGCGCTACCAGCTCACCCCGACCCGGTACGACGGACCGACCGGGATCGTCGGTGTGCTGCAGGATGCCTGCACCCGCGCCGAGGTCGACGCGGTGTCGTTCTGGGTGCACGTGCCGCACTACGCCAACAACCCGCCCTGCCCGAAGGCGACCCTGGCCCTGCTGCACCGGGTCGAGGAGGTGCTCGACCTGCCGGTGCCCATGGCCGACCTGGCCGAGGAGGCCGCCGAGTGGGAGCAGCGGGTGCGCTCCGCCGCCGAGCAGGACGCCGAACTCGGCGAGTACGTCCGGGAGTTGGAGGAGCGGGTCGGCGACGCCGGTATCCAGCCGTTGACCGGGGACGAGATCGCCCAGGAGTTCGAGAAGTACCTGCGTCGTCGGGGTGGTTCCGCCGGCCCGACCGCCGGCTCCTGGTAAGGGTTCACACATCGGTAACAAAGGGGCATCTGTCGGATAGCTGACAGATAAGGCGCGACACATCGATCTGAATGATCATATGTCGGGATGATCACCCCTACCCCGCTTATGGGGCTCGTGACCGGTTTCTGGAGCTTCAAGACCTTCGCGGCGGCGGTCGAACTCGGCCTGTTCACCCGGATCGCCGGTGGGCAGGTGCTGACGGTGCAGACCGCCAGCACCGAGTTCGGCCTCGCCGCACGCCCGGCCGACCTGCTGCTCTCGGCCTGCGCCTCGCTGGGCCTGCTGGAGAAGACCGACGGCGGCTACCGCAACTCCGCGCTGGCCGAGGAGTTCCTGGTCGCCGGGAAGCCGTACTACTTCGGCGGCCAGGTGCGCTACTGCGACGAGCGTACGTACCTGCCCTGGCACCGCATCGGAGAGGCGCTGCGCACCGACAAGCCGCTCACCTGGGACCCCCAGGCGAAGGGGTCGGTGTTCGACGCCGACGACCCGGAGATGCTCGCCCTGTTCTGGGAGGCGATGTACTCCACCTCGATCTTCACCGCCCGGGCGCTGGCCGGCGCATACGACTTCAGCGGGCACCGGCGGCTGCTCGACGTCGGCGGTGGGGCGGGCGCCTTCTCGATCGAACTCTGCCGGCAGTACCCCGATCTGCGGGCCACCGTCCTCGACCTGCCGCACGTCTGCGCCCAGGCCGACGGGAAGATCGCCGCAGCCGGGCTGACCGGCACGGTGGACGCCGTCAGCGGGGACTTCCTCGCCGACCCGGCACTACCCGAGGGCTACGACGCGGTCCTGCTGAGCATGATCCTGCACGACTGGGACGAGCCGACCAACGAGCTGATCCTGGCCAAGTGCTTCGCCGCGCTCTCCCCCGGCGGCACGATCATCATCTCCGAGTTGCTGCTCAACGACGACCGGACCGGGCCGCCGGAAGCCGCCCTGATGGGGATGAACATGCTGGTGGAGACCGAGGGCGGGAAGAACTACTCCGGCGCGGAGTACCGCGAGTGGCTGGGCCGGGCCGGGTTCACCGACATCCGTACGCTCGCCTTCGAGGCACCGGGCGCGAACGGCGTGGTGCTCGGCCGCAAGCCGTGATCCGTCACCTGCCGAACGCGTAGGAGTTTCGCGGAAGGTCCGGCCCTCGGCGTGTCGCTGTGGGCCGGACCACCACGCGTAGGGCATCCTAGGAACCTAGTCGTGCTGGTAGGGGTAGGAACCTCGTTGGGCTGGCAGAGGGAGGACCAGGTGCAGATCAACCCGGGGGCCGCCGAGTTCCCGCACCGGCAGATCGCGAGCCAACTGCGTACCCGGGTCCGTCAGGGCGACTGGGCGGCCGGTGAGCGGCTGCCGAGCATCCCGGCCATCGCGGAGATGTTCGGGGTGGCCAAGCAGACCGTGCAGCGCGCCATCGACCAGCTCCGGGTCGAGGGCGTACTGATCACCAAGCCCGGCTCCGGCACCTACGTACGCGGCACCCGACGCCGGCTCAACCGGCTCTCCCGGGGCCGCTACGGCGGTCACCGGGGCTACCACGCCGACCTCGCAGCCCGTTACCGCCAGCACCTGATCCAGGTCGGCCGGGCACCGGCACCGCCGGAGGTGGCCGACGCGTTCGGGGTGCCGGACGGCACCGAACTGGTCATCCGGCGGCACCTGGTCCGGACCGAGGAGGTGCCGGTCGAGGTGGGTGCCTCCTGGTTCCGGGTCGCCGACGCCGCCGGCACCAGCCTGGAACGGATGGAGTCCTTCGGCCGGCCGCTCTACCAGGAGGCCGAGGAGGCCATCGGGCGCGGGTACGCCTCCGCCACCGACACCATCAGCGCCCGGCAGCCGAGCCGGGAGGAGGCGGAGATCCTCCAGATCCGGCCGGACACCCCGGTCCTGCACCTGCTGCACGTCGCGTACGACGACCGGCACAAGCCGATCGAGGTGGCCCAGGCGACCTGGCCCGGACCGATGACCACGCTGACCGAGGAGTACCGGATCCCCGGACCCGCGGCCGACCCCGAACCCGATCCCGGCCTGGTGCTCGGCTGACCCTGAACGACCTGCTGCCCGCGTTCATGGTCGCGAAGAGTTCGGCCGGTCCTGGCGAGCCGAACTCTTCGCGATCGTGGAAGTGCCCCGGGACGGGAGGCTAGAGCTTCACGCCGAGCAGGGCGTCGACGGTGTCGGCGAACAGCGCCGGGGCGGCCGGGTCGTCGCCGTCACCGGCGAGGGTGCTGTCCACCCAGTCGTCCACCAGCGCCAGCGCACCCGGAGTGTCCAGGTCGTCGGCGAGCCGGGCCCGTACGCCGGCAAGCAGCTCGGCCCCGGACGGCCCGGCGGGCGCGGCGGCGGCCTCCCGCCACCGGGCCAGCCGCTGTTGTGCGGTCTTGAGCACCTCGTCGGTCCAGGTCCGGTCCGACCGGTAGTGGTCGACGACCAGACCCAGGCGCAGCGCCATCGGGTCGACCCGGTCGGCCCGCAGCCGGGACACGAAGACCAGGTTCCCCTTGGACTTCGACATCTTCTCGCCGTCCAGGCCGATCATGCCGGCGTGTACGTAGTGCCGGGCGAACGGCGACTCGCCGGTCAACCGCTCCGCGTGCGCGGCCGAACACTCGTGATGGGGGAAGAGCAGGTCGTTGCCGCCGCCCTGCACGTCGATGGTGTTGCCGAGCAGGTCCAGGGCGATCGAGGCGCACTCGATGTGCCAGCCCGGTCGGCCCGGCCCGAGGGGTCCCCCGTCCCAGGCCGGCTCGCCCTCGCGGGCCCCACGCCAGAGCAGCGGGTCGAGCGGGTCGCGCTTGCCCGGCCGGTCGGGGTCGCCGCCCCGCTCGGCGGACAGGACGAGCATCTCCTCACGGGAGAGGTTCGACTCGTAACCGAACCGGGGCGCGGCGGTGAGGTCGAAGTACACGTCCCCGGTCCCGTCCTCCAGCCGGTACGCGGCACCGTCGTCGTAGAGGGCGCAGACCTTGCCGACGATCGCCGGGATCGACTCGACCGCGCCGACGTAGTGCGCCGGGGGGATGATCCGCAGCGCCTCCATGTCCTCGCGGAACAGGGCCGTCTCCCGCATCGCCAGGACGATCCAGTCCTCGCCGTCGCGCTGGGCCCGCTCCAGTAGTGGATCGTCGATGTCGGTGACGTTCTGGACGTAACGCACCTCGTGCCCGTTGTCCCGCCACATCCGCTGCACCAGATCAAAAGTGATCATGGTGGCGGCGTGACCGAGGTGGGTCGCGTCGTACGGCGTGATGCCACAGACGTACATCGTCGCCGGCCCGGTGGGGCGGCTCGGGTGGGCGGCGCCGCGCGCCGAGTCGAACAACGCCAGTGGCTCACCGGTTCCCGGCAGCCGTGGCACCTGATGCCCCGTCCATGCGTCCATGACGGCCAGCCTAGCCAGCCCGGCCCGGTCGATCGGGACAGCCCGAGGTGATCAATGCGACAGGGCGTGCACCCGGACCGGCGGAAACGGCTCGGATGCCTGGTCAGGCGCGGTGGGTCGGGCTCAGATCGGTGGCCACGGGATCGCCGGCCAGTCCTCGGGCGGGACCGGGAACCGGGCCGTCTCCAGCAACCGGTTCACCCGCGCCGAGACCTCCGCGACCTCGCTGATGGTCAGGTGTTCGGCCAGTTCCTCGCCGAGCGCCCCGACGAGGCCGGCGGCGAGCTCGCTCAGGACCTCGATCGCGTCCGGCGGCAGGGCCCGCCGGGACCAGCCCCAGAGCACCGTACGGAGCTTGTCCTCGACGTGGAAGCTGACCCCGTGGTCGACGCCGTAGATCCGGTCGTCGGGGCCGATCAGCACGTGGCCGCCCTTGCGGTCGGCGTTGTTAATCACGGCGTCGAAGACCGCCATCCGGGCCAACCGGGGGTCGTCGGCGTGTGCGAGCGCGTACGGCACGCCGTCGTCGTCCTGGGCGGCGGCGACCCGGAACCACCGGGGCGGGAGGCTGCCCGCCGGGACGAACCCGACGAGCGGTTCGGCGTCGGCGGGCTCGTCGATCCAGAGCTGACAGGCGCCGGGGCCGAACGGGCCGTCGCGCAGCACCGTCGGCGGGACCACGTCCCAGCCCGTGGCCCGGGAGACCAGGTAGGCGCTCACCTCGCGGCCGGCGAGGGTGCCGTCGGGGAAGTCCCACAGCGGTCGCTCCCCGCGTACCGGCTTGTAGACGCACCGGGCGGTCACCCCGTCGAGGGTCAGGAAGCCCCGCAGGGTGGTGTTGGAGGCGTCGGTGAGCCGCCCCTCCAGCTCGAACTCACCGCCCCGAAGCAGGCGTAGCGCGTCGCTCTCGTCGAGCACCGGCTGCACGTCGGACGAGGTCACCGCAGCGGCACCCGGCCGCTCGGGGCCCGGCCGATCCGGGTCGTCGGGGTGCCGACCATCAGCGGTGGTAGCCGTTGTGACGTGGGCAAAGGTGACCGGCGGGGTCGAGGGGCTGGCCGCAGAGCGGGCACGGCGGCCGGCCGGCGTTCACCACCCGGCGGGCCCGCTCGATGAACTCCCGCGCCGCCTGTGGGGTCAACCGCACCCGCAGTCGGTCGAGGTCGTCATCGGGCTCCTCGTCCTCCTCGTCGGTCTCGTCCACCTCGTCCGGCTCACCCAGCTCGACCTCCGCCTCGGCCTCACCGGCCGCGATCGCCTCGATGACCACCGTGGCGGTGTCGACGTCGAAGGCGAGGCCCAGGGTGCCGACGCGGAACTCCTCGTCGACCGGGTTGTCCAGCGGGTCGTTGTCGGAGGTGACCACCACCGGCTCGGGCAGCTCGACGCCGAAGCGGCGCTGCGCCTCGGTCAGCAGCTCTTCCAGCTTCTCGGCCAGCAGCGACACCTGGACCTTCTCCAGGGCGACACTGACCACCCGGCCGCCGCCCTTGGCCTGGAGAAAGAACGTCCGCTCTCCGGGCGGGCCCACGGTCCCAGCGACGAACCGCTCTGGCGGCTCGAAGGCGTGCACCTGGTGGGTCATACCCACGACCCTATCCGGCCCGATCCGCCGCCGCGCAGCGCACCGACCCGAATCGCCGGGCACCCCCGGCGCGCCCGCCCGTGCGGCCCTGTCGTGCCTGGTGGAACGGCTACCGGGGCCCGATCGGCGGGGCCGGTGGTGAGGTCGGCCGGGGTCATCGTTGCAGTCCCGGTTCGCCGCTGCCGGCACCGCCGCCGACCGCGGCGTCGGAGTCGGCCGCGCGGGGCCGCCGCCGCCGGGTCCGGCGAGGGGGTACGAGGTTGCCCAGGTCGCCGGCCGAGTCGTTGAGCCGGAGCACGAACGGGCGGGTCGGGGTGTAGCGGATCGCGGTCACCGAGGCCGGGTCGGCCACGATCCGCTGGAAAAGATCAAGATGTACGCCGAGCGCGTCCGCCACGATGGCCTTGATCACATCGCCGTGGCTGCAGGCCAGCCAGATCGCCTCCGGCCCGTGCTCGGCGGTGACCCTGGCGTCCCAGCGGCGTACCGCCGACACGGCGCGGGTCGCCATCGCGGCCATCGCCTCGCCACCGGGGAAGACCACCGAACTCGGGTGCTGCTGCACCACGGGCCACAGTGGATCCTTGGCCAGCTTCTTCAGCGGCTGCCCCTCCCAGTCGCCGTACCCGCACTCGATCAGGTCGTCCTCGAGGGTGGGCGGGACCTGCGGCAGCGCCAGTTCCAGGGTCTGCAGGCAGCGGATGAGCGGGCTGCTGACCACGGCCGCCAGCGGGAGCGGGCGCAGCCGGGCACCGGCCGCCACGGCCTGCGCCCGACCGGTCTCGTCCAGCTCGACCGGCTGGCGCCCGGCCAGGCCACCGCTGGCGTTCGCGGTGGTCCGACCGTGTCGCAGAAGTAGGAGGGTTGCCACGAGACCCACCCTACGGTGCCGTCCCTTACCGGCGGATCAGGTGGCGCCTGAACGGTGGCTCAGAGGACGCTCACCGGCGGCTCAGGTGGCGCTCACCGGCGGCTCAGGTGGCGGTGATGGTGCCGGTGATGAGCAGGGCCAGGACCAGGCTGCCCAGGGCGACCCGGTAGAGCACGAAGGCGTACAGGGTGTGGTGGGCGACATAACGCAGCAGCCAGGCGATGGAGACGTACCCGACCGCGAACGCGAGCACGGTGGCCACGATCATCTGGGCGACGGTCGGGATGGAGCCGTCGCCGCTGTTGTCGAAGACGTCCGGGATGCTGAACAGGCCGGACATCACCACCGCCGGGATGGCCAGCAGGAACGAGTACCGGGCGGCGGCCTCGCGGGTCAGGTTCAGGAAGAGGCCGGCGGTGAGGGTGCCGCCGGAGCGGGACACGCCGGGGACCAGCGCCGCCGCCTGGGCCAGCCCCATCACGACGCCGTCCCGCATGGTGAAGTCCTTGATCGTCCGGGTCTGCCGGCCCCAGTACTCGGCGAAGGCGAGCACAAAGGCGAAGACGATCAAGACGGTGGCGACCAACCACAGGTTCCGGGCGGCGGTCCGGATCTGGTCCTTCAACACCAGTCCGAAGACCCCGATCGGGATCGAGCCGACGATGACGTACCAGCCCATCCGGTAGTCCAGGCTGCCGCGTACGGAACGGTCCCAGATCCCGACCACCCAGATCCGGGTGATCCGCCAGATGTCCCTGGCGAAGTAGACCAGCACGGCCGCCTCGGTGCCGAGCTGGGTGACCGCGGTGAACGAGGCCCCGGCGTCCCGGTCGAAGAAGATCGCCGAGGTGATCCGCAGGTGCGCCGACGAACTCACCGGCAGGAACTCGGTCAGCCCCTGTACGAGGCCGAGCACGATCGCCTCGATCCAGCTCATCCGCTCACCGCCCCGCTCACTCGCCCACCCCGGACAGGTCCAGCGCCTCGGCGGCGGTCCGCAACGCCTGCACCCCGCTCTCGACGTCGGCGACGAAGAGGGTGACCGACAGGGTGGTCACCCCGGACGCGGCGTACTCGCGCATCCGGTCGGCGATCCGCTCCTTGGGGCCGAGCAGCGAGGTCCGGTCGATGAACTCCAGCGGCACCGCCGCCGCCGCGTCCCGCTGCCGCTTGGCCAGGTACAGCTCCTGCACCTCGCGGGCGGCGTCGCCGTACCCCATCCGGGTGGCGAGCTGGTTGTAGAAGTTCTGCTCCCGACTGCCCATGCCACCGACGTAGAGCGCGGCGTACCAGCGGACGAGTTCGGCGGAGGCGGCGATGTCGTCGCCGAGCACCAGCGGGACGCTCGGTACGACGTCGAAGCCGGCCAGTTCCCTGCCTGCCTTGGCCCTGCCGGCGGCGACCGCGGCCAACTGCTCGGCGGCGAACTCGGGCGCGAAGAAGACCGCCAACCACCCGTCGGCGATCTCACCGGCGAGTTCCAGGTTCTTCGGCCCGACCGCGGCGAGATAGATCGGCACGTGCTCGCGGTACGGGTGGAAGCCGAGCCGGAGCGCCTTGCCCGGTCCGTCGGGCAGCGGGAGCTGGTAGTGGACCCCGTCGTACTCGACCTGCTTGCGGCCGAGCGCGAGCTTGACGATGTCGACGTACTCCCGGGTGCGGGCCAGCGGCTTGGCGAAACGTACGCCGTGCCAGCCCTCGGAGACCTGTGGCCCGGAGACGCCGAGCCCGAGCCGGAACCGGCCACCGGAGAGGGTGTCGATGGTCGCCGCGGTCATCGCGGTCGCCGCCGGGGTACGCGCCGGGATCTGCATCACCGCCGCACCGAGGTCGATCCGCTCGGTCTGCCCCGCCATCCAGGCGAGCATGCTGGGTGAGTCCGACCCGTACGCCTCGGCGGCCCAGACCACCGAATAGCCGAGCCGGTCCGCCTCCTGCGCCAGGAGGAGGTGGTCGGCGGGTGTGCTCCACGCCGTCTGGTAGCCGAGGCTGAGCCCGAGTCGCACTGGTCCTCCCCATCCGCGTGCCAAGTCGCATCAGGGTACGCAATGACCGGGAACAGCCCGGTCACCCGGTGGGCAACGCGCCGTCGGAATGGTGCAGTGGTGTCGGAAGGCCGTCATTCGGGCGTTCATGCAGGTCCGAAACACGCGGCGCGGCACACATCAGCGGGAGCGAGGATATCGGTTCGGCGATGTTCTGAATAAGGTTCACCCATGCAACAGCGACCGCTCGGCCGAAGCGGGCTGGCGGTTTCGCGGCTCGCGCTCGGCACCATGACCTGGGGTCGGGACACCGACGCCGACGATGCGGCCGCCCAACTGAAGAGCTTTCTCGATGCCGGCGGGAACCTGGTCGACACCGCCGACGTGTATTCCGACGGCGACGCGGAGTCGGTGATCGGGTCTCTGCTCGGCACCCTGGTCCCCCGCGAGGACCTGCTGATCGCGACCAAGGCGGGGCTGCGGCCGGGGTCGTCGCGCCGACGCGACGGCTCACGGGGTCATCTGCTGCGGACCCTGGACGCCTCGCTGCGCCGGCTGGGCACCGACCACGTGGACCTGTGGCAGGTGCACGGTTACGACCCGGACACCCCGATCGAGGAGACCCTCGCCGCCATGGACCACGCGGTGAACAGCGGCCGGGTCCGGTACGTCGGGGTGTCGAACTTCTCCGGCTGGCAGACCGCGCGGGCCGCCACCTGGCAGGCGGCGTTCCCCGGGCGGGCGCCGGTGATCGCCGCCCAGGTGGAGTACTCGCTGCTGGAGCGCGGGATCGAACGCGAGGTGCTGCCCGCCTGTGAGGGCCTGGGGCTGGGTGTCCTGCCCTGGTCGCCGCTGGGTCGGGGGGTGCTGACCGGCAAGTACCGGCACGGGCGGCCGGCCGACTCGCGGGCCGCCTCGCCGCACTTCGAGCGCTTCGTCGCCAGTTACCTGGAGCCCCGCTGCTCCAGCATCGTGGAGGCGGTCGCCACGGCGGCCGGCGGACTGGGCGTGTCACCCCTGGAGGTGGCCCTGGCCTGGGTGCGCGACCGGCCCGGTGTGGTCGCCCCGATCCTGGGCGCCCGTACGGTCGGCCAACTGCTCGGCGCGCTGGCGGTCGAACGGATGACCCTGCCGGGGGAGATCGCCCGTGCCCTGGACGACGTGTCGGCCGTACCGGTCGGCTATCCGGAGCGGGACGGCTGACCGGGTAGTCGTCCCGATCTCAAGGACTGGTGTCTCCGGACGGGCGTGGGCAGGATAGGGGGCATGGACTACGAATACGCCCCGCTACGGTTGCCGTCGAACGTCGATCGGATGACCGCCGCGGCTCAACTGGCGATCCAGGCCGAATTCTCCGGTTGGGAGCTGGCCCGGGTGCGACTGTTCCGGGACGGTACGCGGCAGGTGGTGCTGCGTCGCCGCCTGGCACAAACGTCGCAACCGGGCCTCTCCTACTGATTCGCGACTGCCGGCCGACTATCGGGCCGAGTGCTCGTGGTCGTGATCGTGGTCGTGCTCGGCGTCGGTCGGCAGGAACGGGTGTTCGTCGAGCCGGCCGACGAGTTGGTCCTCGGCACCCGGCTGGAACGGCCCGGCGCTGTCGTCGTCGTCGAACGACTCGAGGTTGAGCGGCTCCGCCACCTCGCTGACGATCACCAGACCGTCGAGCGGCTCCAGCTCCGGGATGTCGAGGGCGCCGAGCGAGCCGTCGCCGGTCTGGAGCAGCTCCAGGACCGCTTCGCCGACCCCCTCGACCGGCTCGGACTCCTCGTCCTCGCCGGCGGCGGCGCGACGGGCGGCCTCGGCCACCCTGATCAGTGCCGCGACGCTGGGCACCCGGTAGTCGCGCCGCTGGCGGACCGAGAGCACCCGGGGGTGCGGGTCGGTCGGCTCGTTGCCGTCGACGCCGCCCAGGCCGACACCGAACCGCTCGTCGGCCTCGTTCGGGTCGATCGATTCCACGTCCCAGGGAGTGACCTCGCCGAACGCGTCGAGCAGCCGCTCGTCGTACTCGAACGAGGCGTTGTTGAGCGCGACGTACGCCTGCCAGACGTCGTCGTCGTCGATCCGGCCCTCGGCGGCCTTGACCGCGGCGAGGTGGGCCCGAGCGGTCGAGATGACCCGCTCCAGGGCGGCGTCCAGCTCGGCGTGCTGGTCGGTCATGGTGTGGCTTTCCCTTCGAGGTGGCATAACGCGGGACATGATGGACCCGCGGCGTGTCGGTAACGCCCCGGTTTGCGAACTGCTCCGGCGCGGCTAGCTGCCGCGCAGGAACCGGTCGAGTACCCGCACGCCGAACTGTAGTCCGTCGACCGGTACGCGCTCGTCAATGCCATGGAACAACGCGGAGAAGTTCAGGTCCGCGGGCAGGCGCAGCGGGGCGAAGCCGAAGCAGCGGATACCCAGCCGTTCGAACGCCTTGGCGTCGGTGCCACCGGAGAGCATGTACGGCACCGGCCGGGCACCCGGATCCTCGGCCCGCAGCGCGGCCGACATCGCGTCGACCAGGTCCCCGTCGAAGGTGGTCTCGACGGCCGGCTGCCGGTGGGTGTACTCCACCTCGATCTCCGGGCCGATGACCTGGCGCAACTGCTCCAGCAGCAGCTCGGACTGGCCCGGCAGGCTGCGGCAGTCGATGGTCGCGCTGGCCCGGCTGGGGATCACGTTGTCCTTGTACCCGGCCTCGAGCCGGGTCGGGTTGGCGGTGTTGCGGATGGTCGCACCGACGATGTTCGCGATCGGGCCGAGCTTGGCGATCGCCAGCTCCGGATCGTTCGGGTCGAACTCGATTCCGAGCAGCTCGGAGACCTGCTCCAGGAAGGTCCGTACGGTCGGGGTCAGCACGACCGGGAAGGTGTGCCGGCCGACCCGCGCGACCGCCTCGGCCAGCGTGGTGACCGCGTTGTCGTCGTGGACCATCGAACCGTGACCCGGTCGCCCCTTCGCGTGCAGGCGCAGCCAGTCCAGGCCCTTCTCGGCCGTCTGGATCAGGTAGAGCCGCAGGTCGTCGTTGACCGAGTAGGAGAACCCGCCGACCTCGCCGATCGCCTCGGTGCACCCGTCGAACAGCTCCCGGTGCCGGTCGACCAGGAAGTGGGCGCCGTAGTCGCCGCCGGCCTCCTCGTCGGCGGTGTACGCGAGCACGATGTCGCGCGGTGGGCGCACGCCGGTGCGCTGCCACTGGCGGACCACCGCCAGGACCATCGCGTCGAAGTCCTTCATGTCGATGGCACCCCGGCCCCAGAGGTAGCCGTCCCGGATCTCGCCGGAGAACGGGTGCACGGACCACTCGCTGGCGTCGGCGGGCACCACGTCGAGGTGCCCGTGCACGAGTAGCGCACCGCGACCGGGATCGGTGCCCGGGATCCGGGCCACCAGGCTGGTCCGGCCGGGCGCCGACTCGCGCAACTCGGACGCGATGCCGACCTCGGCGAGCTGGCCGGCCACGTACTCCGCGGCCACCCGCTCGCCGGCGCTGGTGGCGTTGTCCCCGGTATTGCTGGTGTCGATGCGCAGCAGGTCACGGCAGATGTCGACGACCTCGTCGGTGGCGCTGGGATGGTTGGGAGCGGCATGGCTGGTCATGCGTTTCTTCATACCAGCCCACCCCGGTGGTGGGTCGGGTCGGCCCGCCCTGTGGTCGTACCGACCCGGCCGCCGCATCCCGCACGACCGACTACCGAGGGTGACGGGATCGGGGGACGCCGGCCCGAGACATCGACCGCCGGGTTTGGCCCGTCACGGGTACGGGTACCGCCGTCGGCGTCCCCACATCCACTACCTCACCGCAGTGCCGCTCCCAGGAGGATCGCCGTGACCGTGCCCCTACCCCCGCTGCCGCCCACCGCAGGCGTCGACGACGATCACTACCGTCCCGGCGGGCTCAGCATGGTCGAGCTGCTCGCCCAGGAGCACGAGCAGATCGGCGCCCTGTGCCGGGAACTGGCCGACCCGGCGCTGCCGGCCGACCAGCGGCACCGGGTCGCCGAGGTGCTCACCGCGACCCTCACCCGGCACCTGTCGGCCGAGGAGCAGTACCTGTACCCGAGCGTGCGCAGCGCCCTGCCGGACGGCGAGCCGGTCGCGGACCGGGAGATCGCCGCCGACGCGGCGCTGCTGCGCTCGCTCGTGGACCTGTCCGCCGCGACGACCGGGGACCCGGAGTTCGAGCGGACCCTCAGCGAGATCACCGAGCAGGTGGGCCGACACAACGAGGTCGCGGCGACGGAGATCTTCCCGGCCCTGCACTCGATCGCCACCGAGGCGGACCTGATCCGGCTCGGCAACCGGGTGCAGATCGCCGAGGAGGCGGCGCCCACCCGCCCGCACCCGACCACCCCGGCCACGCCGCCGTGGAACCGGATCGTCGAACCCGCGGTGGGCGTGGTCGACAAGGTCCGCGACGCGGTCAGCGGACGGCAGACGTACGTTGAGGATCTGCCCGAGGCGCAGCGGCCCTGACCGGACCCGCCGCCGCGGGGTGTCCACCGGGGACGGGAGCAGCGGTGCGGGACGCGATCGTGGTGCGTGGTGGCTGGGACGGGCACGTCCCGGTCCAGGCGACGGAGTTGTTCGCCCCGTTCCTTCGGGAGCGGGGCTTCGCCGTGCAGGTCCACGAGGACCTCGACGTCTACACCGACGCCGACCGGCTGGCCGCCGCCGACCTGATCGTGCAGTGCTGGTCGATCGGCACCATCACCGACGCGCAGGCGACCGGTCTGGCCGACGCGGTGCGGGCAGGTACGGGGTTCGCCGGTTGGCACGGCGGGATCGTCGGCGCCTTCCACCACACCACCTACCACCAACTCACCGGCGGCGTCTTCGTACACCACCCACCCGGCTTCGTCCACCACGAGCTGACGGTGGTGCCGGAACGGGCCGGGCACCCGGTTGTCGCCGGCATCGGCTCGGTGGCCCTGCGCACGGAGAAGTACTGGGTGCTGTCCGACCCGCTCAACGACGTACTCGCCACGGTGACCTTCGATCCCGAGCCGGCCGACCCGGCGGCGGCCGGTCCATCGGGGACAGCGTGGCACCGACCGGTCACCCTGCCCGCAATATGGACTCGAAACTGGGGTTCGGGCCGGATATTCGTATCGACCGTCGGCCATAAGCTGGACGATTTTGAGGTACCCGAGGTTCGGGCCATCACCGAGCGTGGGCTGCTCTGGGCGGCGCGTTAGCCCTGGTGGACCGTTCGGTTGCTCTTTACTTTTCGTTTGGGGGATCTTTCACTGGCCGAAGGTCTTCCCGTAGATCCCGTCATAGTCCTACCGTCACGCTATGAACCTGGAGCTGCGGCACCTGAAGGTGGTCTGCGCGATCGCGGAGACCGGCAGCGTGACCAAAGCTGCGTCCACGCTGGGACTGGCGCAACCCGCCCTCACCGCACAGCTCCAGCGCATCGAGCGCACGCTCGGCGGGCCACTGTTCGAGCGGGACCGCCGGGGCGCCCGGCCGACCGCTCTCGGGGAGCTGGTGCTCGCCCGCGCCCGGGTGCTGCTGCCGGCGATGAAGGGGCTCCAGGACGAGGCGGCCCGACTCGCCGGCACCGGTACGACCCTGAGCCGGTACCGGTTCGGCGGGGTGAACAGCCCGCTGGTGGGCCGGCTGGTACACCGGCTCGCGGCCGACCAGCCGCACGCCCAGATCAGCACCTACGCCTCCTGGTACGTCGACGAGCTGGCCCAGATGGTGCTCAGTGGCCGGCTCGACTACGCCCTGGCCGGAGTCTGCGGCGACGCCACCCCGTCGGCGGAGTTCGGGCTGACCTGGCGGGCGATCGCGGTCGACGCGGTGTTCGTCGTCCTGCCCGAGGCGCATCCGCTCGCCGCCGTCGACGAGGTCAAGCTGGAGATGCTGCGCGACGAACAGTGGGCGGTGGCACCCGGTGACGGCTGCTTCGGCGACTGCTTCGCGGCTGCCTGCGCGCGGGCCGGCTTCACCCCGCGCAAGATGTACGAGACCGACATCCGGGGCTGTCTGGACCTGGTCGACGCCGGTGAGGCGGTGGCGCTGGCGCAGGCCACCTTCCGTCCGGTCTCCGGTCTGGTGACCCGACCGTTGGCCGGTGCGCCGCTGCGGTGGCGGTTGCTGCTCGGCTGGCACCCGGAGGCACCGGCGGCCGGGATCGCCGACCGGGTGCTCGGGCACGCGGTGGCCGCGTACACCGATTCCCTGCACCGCAACCCCGACTATCTCGCCTGGCTCGCCCGCAACCCGGCCTTCGGACCGCAGCAGATGGCCGCCGCCTGACCGATCCACCCGCCGGTGCGGGCCGGCTCCACCCCAGGCCCGTACCGTGGCGGGAGCGTGCCCGGTGACCGTCCGGTCGGGCGGTCACCGGTCCGCGCGGTATGAGCTAGGTGATATATACCTGCGTCGATTATGTGGCCGATAGGTTAAGCCTGCCCCGCCCGATCCGGTCCCGGCGGGCGGCCGACGGCCGTCCGGTACCGGAACCGACCCCCGATCGGCAGGGCACCGGACCATCCACATCGCCGGGTCACCGGGCTGGACGCGCCCGCGTCGCCACGGCGTGGTGAAGCAACCCCCATGTTCCCGCTTCGCCCGCCGTGCCGGGAGCCGGCATACCCCCAAGGAGACGAACGGATGAAGCGAAGACTCGCCGCGGTGGCAGCGGTGATCCTGCTGCCCACGGGTGTCCTCACGACCGTGGCCCTACCCGCGACCGCGGCCCCCGGCACCGCATCGACGAGCGCGGCGGACACCGCCGCGGCGCCGGAGATGCTCGCCGCCATGCAACGTGACCTCGGACTGACCGCCACCGAGGCGAAGGACCGGATCACCCGCGACGACAAGGCCAGCCGGACCGACGCCAACCTGCGCAAGTCCCTCGGCCGGGCGTACGCGGGTGGTTGGGTGAGCGCCGACGGCGGTGCCCTGGTCGTCGCGATCACCGACGCCGCGCTCGCCGACCGGGTCACCGGCGCGGGCGCCCAGGCGAAGGTGGTGGCGCGCAGCGCGGCCCAACTCGACGGCGTCAAGAACGGGCTGGACCGGGCCGCCACCAAGGCGACCCACGAGTCGGTCGCCGGCTGGTACGTCGACGTGGCCACCAACACCGTGGTCGTACTGGCCAAGGACAGCACCGCGGCGGGCACGTTCGTGAAGGCGAGCGGGGTCGACGCGAAGGCGGTCCGGCTGGTCCCCACCACCGAGTCCCCGGTCCCGTTCTACGACGTACGCGGCGGCGACGCCTACTACATGGGCGGCGGACGCTGCTCGGTCGGCTTCCCGGTGACCGGCGGCTATGTGACGGCCGGCCACTGTGGCACCACCGGCACCGCGACCCAGGGCTTCAACCAGGTCGCCTCGGGCACCTTCCGGGGCTCCTCGTTCCCGGGCAACGACTACGCCTGGGTGCAGACCAACTCGAACTGGACCCCGCAGCCGTGGGTGAACAACTACGCCGGAGGCAACGTGACCGTGGCCGGCTCCACCGAGTCGGCGGTCGGCGCGGCCATCTGCCGTTCCGGCTCCACCACCGGATGGAAGTGCGGCACCGTCCAGGCGAAGAACTCGTCGGTGACGTACCCGCAGGGCACCGTCTCCGGGCTGACCCGGACCAACGCCTGCGCCGAACCGGGTGACTCGGGCGGCTCCTGGCTCTCCGGCCAGCAGGCGCAGGGTGTCACCTCCGGCGGCTCCGGCAACTGCACCTCCGGTGGGACCACGTACTTCCAGCCGGTCAACGAGATCCTCTCGGTGTACGGCCTGACGCTGCGTACCGGGAGCGGCGGCCCCGGCGAGCCGCCGCCGACCGGGTGCACCGGTTACGAGGCGACCTACACCGGCTCGGTGACCAGCGGAAACAGCCAGTTCCAGCCGGGCGGCAGCTACTACCAGTCGACCGTCTCCGGCACCCACCGCGGCTGCCTCGACGGGCCGTCCGGGGTGGACTTCGACCTCTACCTGCAGAAGTGGAACGGCAGCGCCTGGGTCGACGTGGCCGCGGGCGAGACCGCCAGTTCGGACGAGACGATCACGTACAACGGCACCGCCGGCTACTACCGCTACGACGTGTACGCGTACAGCGGCTCGGGCAGCTACTCGCTCGGCATCACCAACCCGTAACCGGAATCCGGCCGGCGCGGGGCAGACCCGCGTCGGCCGGCGACCGAACGGATCGGGCGGGTTGCGGGGTACGCACCGGACCCCGCACCCCGCCCCTGGACGAGCAATCCCCCACTCTGGCCGGTCGTCGTAGACACCGCCAGGCGGCGCGACGATCTTGCAGTTGTGGTGGGACACAAATCCGGATGAGTGCCGTGATCCGGGCGCCACAAGTGCAAGATCGTCGCGGGGGGCGGTGGTGCGGCATCGACGGGAGTTGGGAGGTACTCGTCTGGGGTTGACGCTGGCGCAGGCGCGCGGCGACCGCCCGGAGGTGCGAATCGCCTCGAAGCGGGTACCGGTAGGTACATGACCGACCTCATTCCGCCCGACGACGACCGGGAGAACGCCCGGCGGATCGCCGCCGCCCACACCGCGGCCTCCCGCGACGTGGAGGCGTTCCTGCGCCGGGCGCCCGACCTGCCCACTCCCGCCGACGTCGCCGAGTACGCGGCCCTGCTCGCCCGCGAGGAGGCGTTCCGTGAGGAGCGCCGGGACGCCGCCGAGTCGGCCGGGTTGGGAGCCCCCAGCATCGGCGGCGAATGACACGGATCGAGAAAGGGCCCCTCGTTATCGCGTTCCGATATCCGAGGGGCCTTTCCGTCGCCTTCGTCGAGGCGGCAGCGGTGGGTCGGGGGTCAGCGTTCGAGCAGGGGGTCGTGGCCCAGGTCGAGCAGGGCCCGGCGCCAGCCCTCGTCGCTCGGCCCGGCATCGGGGCGGGTGTCGAGCAGCCCCTCGATCCCGTCCACCGTCACCCGCATCACGTCGATGTCCTCGGGCGTCAGGTCGACCTTGCGCTTGCGCTTCACCGCGAGGATCTGCCGGCCCGGTTCGGGCAGGTCGAGGTCCGGATCGGGGCTGAACGCCTCCTCCCCCGACCCCTGCGTCATCAACCAGGTACGCAGTTGCTCCGAGGTGACGTTGACCCGGTCGTGGAAGTCCTGCCAGAGCTGCTCGACCTCGGGTTCGATGCGTTGGTCGCGGGCCATCACCGCTCCTTCCGGGAGGTCGACGAGGTCCCCGCCGGGTCGTCCTCGCCCGGGTCCCCCTCGTCACGGTCAGCGTCGTCGCGGTCCGGCCGGTCGCGTTCGCCCCGCAACTGTGTCCGGTCCGGGTTCGCGGTCGGCGGTTGCAGGACCGCATCGGTCTTCGGGCTCTTCTCCCGGCTCTCCTCGGGTTGGCTCACCGTCCGACTCCCCTCGCCGTACCGCCGTCAGGACCGTCCGTGTCCGCACAGGTGAACCCGATCCGGCCGGCGGTGCTCATTCGGCCGCCGCCGCGGCCGCCGCCGTGTTCCGTCCGCTGCTGTGGCCGCTGTCCGACACGTCGAAGGTGAGCGCGCCGTCGGCGACGTCGACCGTCACCCGTTGACCGGGTGAGAGCGAACCGTCCAGCAACATCCGGGACAACCGGTTGTCGATCTCGCGTTGGATCGTCCGGCGCAGCGGGCGGGCCCCGAACTCCGGCTGGTAACCGTGCTCGGCGATCCAGTCCACCCCGGCGGTGGTGAAGTCGACGACGATGTCCTGGGCGTGCAGCCGCCGCCGGGTGTCCTCGAGCAGCAACTCGGTGATCTGCCGCAACTGCTCGCTCTCCAGCCGCCGGAAGATAATCACCTCGTCGATCCGGTTGAGGAACTCGGGGCGGAAGTGTTCCTGCAGCCGGCGCATCAGCCGCTCCCGCAGCTCGATGCTCTCGTCCTCTTCCCCGTCGCCGCCGAACCCGACGCTGCGCTGGGTGCCGGTGATCAGCTCCGAACCGAGATTGCTCGTCATGATCAGTACGCTGTTGCGGAAGTTGACCGTACGGCCCTGGCTGTCGGTGAGCCGGCCGTCGTCGAGGACCTGCAACAGGATGTTGAACACGTCAGGGTGCGCCTTCTCGATCTCGTCGAGCAGCACCACCGCGTACGGGCGGCGGCGTACCGCCTCGGTGAGCTGGCCCGCCTCCTCGTACCCGACGTACCCGGGCGGGGCGCCGACGAGCCGGCTGACCGTGTGCCGTTCCTGGAACTCGCTCATGTCGAGCCGGATCATCCGGTCGGACTCGCCGAACAGCGCCTCTGCCAGGGCCCGGGCCAGTTCGGTCTTGCCGACCCCGGTCGGGCCGAGGAACAGGAAACTGCCCATCGGCCGGTCCGGATCCGCCAGCCCGGTACGCGAGCGCCGCACCGCCTCGGCCACCGCGTTGACCGCGTCGTCCTGGCCGACGATCCGTTCGTGCAGGTGCCCCTCCAACCGCAGCAGCCTGTCCCGTTCCTCCTCGGTGAGCTGGCTGACCGGGATCCCGGTCGCGCGGGAGACCACCTCGGCGATCTCCTGTGGCCGTACCTCGGGCACCTGTTGCTGGCCGTTGTCGCCCCGGGACGACTCGATCCGCTCCTGTACGCCCTGCAACCGGTCGCGCAACTGCGACGCGCGCTCGTACTGCTCGTCGGCGACCGCCTGTTCCTTGTCCCGGCGCAGGTCCTCGAGTTCCCGCTCCAGGTCGCGTACGTCGTTGTCGGGCGTACGGGTGCGCAGACGTACCCGGGCGCCCGCCTGGTCGAGCAGGTCGATCGCCTTGTCCGGCAGGAACCGGTCGGTCAGGTAACGGTCGGACAGTTCGGAGGCGGCGACCAGTGCCTCGTCGCTGAACCGCACCTGGTGGTGTGCCTCGTACCGGTCCCGCAGCCCGCGCAGGATCGCCACCGTGTCGTCCACCGACGGCTCGGGCACCAGCACCGGCTGGAACCGCCGGGCCAGGGCCGCGTCCTTCTCGATGTGCCGCCGGTACTCGTTCAACGTGGTCGCCCCGACGACCCGCAACTCGCCCCGGGCCAGGGCGGGCTTGAGCATGTTGCTGGCGTCCATCCCGCCCTCGCTGCCCGCCCCGCCGGCGCCGACCAGGGTGTGCAGTTCGTCGAGGAAGACGATGAGCTCCTCGCCGTGGGCGCGGATCTCGTCGATCACCTTCTTCAGCCGTTCCTCGAAGTCACCCCGGTAGCGGGTCCCGGCGACCAGCCCGGCCAGGTCGAGCTGGACCACCCGCTTGCCGAGCAGGGTGCGGGGTACGTCGCCGTCGGCGATCCGCTCCGCCAGCCCTTCGACGATCGCGGTCTTGCCGACCCCGGCCTCGCCGATCAGGACCGGGTTGTTCTTGGTCCGGCGGGACAGGATCTCCACCGCCTGTTCGATCTCGTCGGCCCGGCCGATGACCGGGTCGATCTCGTCGGCGCGGGCCAGGTCGGTGAGGTCCTGGCCGTACTGGTCCAGGGTCGGGGTGCCCCGGTCGGGTTTGGGTCCGGGGGCACCGGAGCGTTCCGAGTTGGCGTTCTGCAGCGACTGCGGCTGGATCCGGCCGGCGGCGAGCATCCGCCCGGCCGGCGATTCGGGGTTGAGCGGCAGGGCCATCAGGATGTGCTCGGGGCCGATGTAGGAGGCGCCCATGGCGCGGGAGAGCTGGTGGGCGTCGAGCAGGGCCCGCTTCGCGGCCGGGGTGAGGGAGAGGTTCGGTGGCACCTGACCCTGCGGTGCCGGCTCGGCCGGGCGCTGCTGGCCGCCGAGGGCACCGGCGAGTGCGTCCGGGTCGGCCCCCGCCCGGCGGACGAGTTCGCGCAGCGGCTCGCGTTGCAGGGCGGCCCAGAGCAGGTGGTCGGTGTCGAGGTCGCTGCTGGAGGCGGAGGCGGCCCGGCGGGCGGCGTCGGCGAGCAGTTCCCGGGCATCGGCGGTCATCAGCCGGGTGATGTCCACCCGGTGCGCCGGCCGTCGACCCTCACCGCGCCCGAAGTACCGCGCCAGGAACTCGTCCCAGGGGTCAACGCCGGAGTCACCGGGTGGCTGCGTCATCTCTGGTCCCCTTCGACGGGCAAGACACGGTCGGCGTGGCCTACCCCGCCGTAGGCCCGACAAACGTGCGCCGGTGGCAGGCTGACCCCATGGAGACCGAGCCGCTGCTGGTGGTGGACGCCGCGAACGTGATGGGTTCCCGGCCCGACGGCTGGTGGCGGGACCGGGCCGGGGCGGCCGGTCGGTTGCGGGACGCGCTCGTCCCGATCGCCGAGGCGGGCCTGCCGGACCTGCCCGGCCCCGTCGAGGTGGTGCTGGTGGTCGAGGGGGCGGCCCGCGACATCCCCGGAGCCGACCCGGTCCGGGTGGTGGCCGCCGCCGGGTCCGGCGACGACCGGATCGTCGAGGTGGTCCGGTCGGAGGCTCCGGGGCGGCACTGCGTGGTGGTCACCGCCGACCGGGAGCTGCGGGCCCGCGTCCAGGCACTGGGAGCGGAGGTACGCGGGCCGCGCTGGTTGCGTCCCGACTGACGGCTGCCGTACGCCGTCTCGGGCGCTGCCGTACCCCCGTCTCGGGCATTCTGTCGGAGATCCGACTCAATGTTGCCCGAAATGGCGACTGCCGGGGTCCGACCTCGGGCTCCGTCAGAAGCCACGGTGCGCGTCGGAACGGACACTGAGGCGACAACCGCCCACGGGGGTATGTTGACCCCAGAACAAAACCAGAGCCCTCCCCGCCCGCCCCCAGGAGGTTCCGCCGTGGCGAGCGTCGCCGAGCTGAAAGCAGCCATCGATGCCGCCCTCCAGCAGATCACCGAGGGCCAGACCGCGGTGCAGGCGGCCAGCGAGAAGCTGACCGAGGCACAGCAGACCCTGGCCGGCGCGCTGGAGGGCAGTGGACACGAGACCGTCAGCGCCGCCCAGGCCTCGCTCTCCCAGGCCTCCCAGGAACTGGAGGAATGTCTCTCCGCGACCCTGGCCGCGGTGGAGCAGGCGCAGCTCTACGTCTCGACCCTCTGAGCCGCCGATGTCCATCGTGGAGGAACTGGGCGCGCAGGTACGAGCCGCCGCCGACGAGTTGCCGGTGGCGTTGGTGACGGAGGCGCTGGACCGGCTCCGGCAGGCCGCCGACCGGCTGCGCTGGGTGCGCCAGGAATCGGCCGATCCGATGGGTGTGCCCGAGCTGTCCGCAGCCACCGAGCACGCGGAGACCGCCGGGCACACGCTGCGGGTGGCACAGGACCAGTTCGCCGCGTACCTGGCCGCCATCGGGTTGGCCGGCGACGGCCCACCGGCCGCCGGGCAGCCGCAGCGGCGGGAACCGGCTGACGATCAGCCGACCGCCGGTCCGGGGCCCGTACCGGAGCCGCAGGGCGAGGCCGGGCCGGTCCACCGGTGGTGGTCGGTCCGGGTGACCGAGCTGACCGGCCAGCGGGACTCACCCGAGGCAAAACCGGACCGCGAGATCACCGACGCCGAGGACCTGCTGCGCCGGGTGGCCGAACGCGTACGCGCCGACGACCGCGGCCAGCTCCACGCCCAGCTCCGGGACGTACCGGCCGACGTGGGGCTGGGGATGGCGGCGGTCGCCCCACCGATGCTGCGCGACCTGGCGGCCGAGCTGCTCGGGCACCCGCCCCGGGCACAGGACCTGCCCCGACTGCGCGGTGAACTCACCGGCAAGGCCCGCGACCTGCTCCCCGGGCTTCCCGCCGAGGTGCTCGAAACGGCACTGAGCCGGGTCTGCCGGATGCCACCGCCGAAGAACCCCACCGCCCCACCGCACCCGGCCGATCCGGCGGTGGCCGCCGGGGTGCTCACCGGCCTGCTACTCAACCGGCTCGGTCGCGACGCCCGGTCGGTGGCCGCCCAGAACCTGCGGGAGTCCGATGGCTGACGTTCGGACCCAGCTCGTCACCCGGGTCCGCGGCATGCTGTCGCACGCGCTCGGCGCGACCCGGGGTCGGCTGACCCAGGCCCGTACCGAACTCGACGGGTCGCGGGACCGGTTGACCCGGACCCGACGGGCCGCCGCGCGGGTGCCGCAGCGGGTCGGCGCCGAACGGGACCGCCGGCTCGCCGAGATCGCCGACGAGTACGAGGGCCAGCTCGTCGAGCTGGCCCGGCGTACCGCCGAGGCGGCGACCGACGAGGCGCCCGGCGCGGCCAGCGCACCCTGGCCCCGGTGGCGGCCGAGCCCGGCCGACCGGCACGAACCCGCAGGCGCGCTGCGGGTCGGCGCGGTCCGGCTGCCCGGCGCCGAACCGGTGCCGGCGCTGGTGCCGCTGCTGGACCGGGGACACGTGCACCTGGCCGGCGACGACCGGGCCGGCTGCGACGCCGTGGTGGCCGCCCTGCTGCTGCGCGCGATCGGCCGGGCCGAACCCGGCGCGGTCCGGCTGATCGGCTACGACCCGGAGCACCTCGGCGGCGGGCTGGCCGGCTTCGCCCCGCTGTCCACCGCCGGGCTGCTCACCTTCGTCGGGCCGGGCGGTCTGGCCCGCCTCCTCGACGACCTGGTCGACCAGATCCGACGGATCAACGAGACCGTTCTCGCCGGTGAGTACGGATCGCTGCGCGAACTGGCCGCCGCCACCGGCCGGCGTCCCGAACCCTGGCGGGTGGCGGTCCTGCTCGGCGGGGACGAGCTGTCCCGGCACGAACGCGGCCAGCTCGACCGGGTGGTCCGCACCGGCGCCGCCTGCGGGGTGCACCTGGTGGTCCGGGGCATCGAGCTGCCCGACGAACCGAACGTCGAGCGGGTCCTCGTCGGTGACGGCCTGACCCGGCTGCGCACCGCCCCGAGCCTGCCCGTACGGCTCGATCCGCCGCCGCCGGCCGCCCTGGTCACCGACACCTGCCGGGAGATCGCCGCGACGGTCACCGCCGGTCCCGCACCGGCGCCCTTCACCGACCTGCTGCCACCGGTGGACCAGATGTGGAAGGAAGGTTCGGCGACCGGCCTGACCGTGCCGATCGGCGACGGCCCGCAGGGGCGCCCGGTGCTGCTCAGCCTCGGCGACTACCCGCCGCACGCGTTGATCGGCGGCCCGTCCGGCACCGGCAAGACCAACCTCATCTTCGCCTGGATCGGTTCGCTGGCCGCCCGCTACTCCCCCGCCGAGCTGGAGTTCTACCTGCTCGACTTCAAGGAGGGGGTGTCCTTCGCCCGGTTCGCCCAGGGCCGGCGGGACCCGAGCTGGCTGCCGCACATGCGGCTGGTCGGGATCAACGTCAACACCGACCGCGAGTTCGGGCTGGCCCTGCTCCGGTTCCTCGCCGAGGAACTGCGCCGCCGGGCCGACGCCGCCAAACGGCACGAGGTGACCAAGCTCGCCGAGTTGCGCGCGGTCGACCCGGACGGGCACTGGCCCCGGATCGTGGCGGTGGTGGACGAGTTCCAGATGCTGCTCGCCGGTCGGGACGCGGTCGCCCGGGAGGCGGCCGACCTGCTCGAGGACCTGGCCCGACGGGGCCGGTCGCAGGGCATCCACCTGGTCCTCGCCTCGCAGGACGTACGCGGGATCGAGGCGCTGTGGGGAAGGCCCGCCCTGGTCGCCCAGTTCACCCTCCGGATCGCGCTGCCGAAGGCGCTGCGCATCCTCGCCGAACGCAACGACGCGGCCCAGGCCCTGCCCCGGCATCACGCCGTGATCAACGCCGAGTCCGGCATGGCGGAGGGCAATCAGGTGGCCCGGATCCCGTCGGCCAGCGACTGGGGCACCTGGAGCGAGCTGCAGAACCAGCTCTGGCGGATGCGCCCGCAGGACGCCGCGCCGGCCCGGTTGTTCGACGGCGACGCGGTACCCCGGCTGGCCGAGGCACCGGACTTCGCGGCCCTGCGACCGGTCGAGGAGTCGACCGAGGGCAGGGCCGCCGGTGGTCCGCGCGGTCCGGTCGCCCTGCTCGGCGAGATCATCGACGTCCAGTCGCGGTCGGCCGGAATGCGCCTGCCCCGGGCACCCGGGCGCAACCTCGCCATCATCGGCACCCGGGTGGACGAGGCGTGCGCGGTGCTCGACGCGGCGGCCCGGTCACTGCACCGGCAGCATCCGCCCGGCACGGCCAGGTTCTCGATCGCCTGCCTGGACCCGGACGCCGACTCGGCCGCCCGTACGCTCTACGACTCCCTCGGTGACGACGCGGCCTGGTACGACGAGGAGACGGTGCCGGAGTTGATGAGCGAGACGGCCACCGGGCTCGGTCTGGGCGCCGCCCCGGGCGAACCGCACTACCTGCTGCTGTACGCGGTCGACGCCGCCGCCGGTCGGTTGGCGGCTCGGGCCGGTGGGCGTACGGGGCTGGAGCACCTGCGGCAGATCCTGCACGACGGGCCGGAGCGGCGTACGCACGTACTGGCCTGGTGGCGGGGCGTGGCCCGGATGCGGGCGGACCTCGGGGGCCCGGCGTCGCGTACGGACCAGATCGGGGCCTGGGTGGCGTTGGACGTACAGGGGGCGGAGCTGGGTTCGGCCCTGTATCCGGGCACCGGTGGGCCGGACTGGTATCCGAGGCCGTGGCGCGGGCTCTTCTTCGACCGGGCGGTGCACCGTACCGGGCAGACGATCATCCCGTACGGACCGGCCCGATGAGCGGGACGTACGCCGAGCTGATCCGCCGGCTGGCCGAGACGACCGCGCGGATGGACGCCGAACGGGGCGAGGCGCAGAGCTGGTACGCCGGCCAGGTCTCCGCCGCCGATCGCGCCGTACGCGACGCCGAGCAGGCGGTACGCCGGGCCGAGGCGGAGCTGGAAGAGGCTCGCAAGGAAGCCGAGTCGACCGACGCCGAAGTGCTCCTGCTCTGGCAGACGCTGCGGGAACGGCTCGGCGGCGGGGTGCGCCGGATCGGTGACCCACCGGTGCCGACCGTGGGTGCCCCGACGGATCCGCGGCTGCTGCTCGACGGGGTTCGGGACCTGCTGGACCGGGCCAGGCATCCGGGTGAGTTGTCCGGCTCGGCCCAGCCGCTGCTGGCGGTCTTCGGCGTACTCGGTGCGGCGGTCGCGTACGCCCTGGGTTTCGCCGCCCGCGCGGCCGGTCTGCGGTACGGCGGCGACCTGGCCATCGGGATGCCGGTGCTCGGCCTGGTGGTGACGTTGGTCGGCCCGGTGGTCGGGCTGGCCCCGGCGAAGCTGCTCGCCGACCGCCGGCACGCCGGGCTGGACCCGAAGTCGGTGACCATCGTGGTGGCCGCCGGCCTGCTCACCACCGGCGCCCTCTTCGCCCTGGTGCGCTGACCCCGACGGGCCGGTCCTGAGCGGCCCGCCGGTGCACCGGTCAGGCGGGTACGGCCACCGCCTCCCGGAGCAGCCGGCGGGCGAGCAGGATCCGGTCCGCGTCGTCGTCGAGTCCGGGCAGGTCACCGACGCGGGAGACACCGCCGTCGAGGAATGCCCGCAGCGCGAGCGCGCACTGTCCGGGGAAGGTGATGGTGCGGTCGAACAGGCGCAGTTCGACCCGGTCGGGCTCGTCCGGACCGGCCGGCCCGAGCTGCCAGTTGAGCCCGCCGCGGGGGGCGAGCCGGGAGTCGGCGTCGAGACCGGCGATGGCGTCCGCCTGGGCCAGCGGCCGGATCGGCGCGGGACGGGCGGCCGACCAGACGCGTTCCCTGAGCTTGGCCGCGACCGCGACCGGGTCCGCCCGGTCCAGCCAGTCGCGCAGCGCCTCCACCGTCTCGGTCAGCTCCGGCCCGATCTGGGCGGGCTCGGCGAGGTCGAGCCCGAACGGCAGCGCGGCGCGCAGTCGCGGGTCCTCGGCGGCCAGCCCGAGCAGGGTCTCGACCAGCGCGTAGCGGGTGAGGGCACGGACCCCGACGGTGAGGTGCAACGAGCTGCCGTGCTGGGCCTGGGCGCTGTGCAGCCAGCCACGGGGCAGGTAGAGGGCGTCGCCGGGCTCCAGGGTGACGTCGAGCGCCGGTGGTCCGGCCGCGGTGGCGGAGACCTCGTCGGCCCGCCCGCCCCAGGGTTGACGTTCCAGCGGGTCGGCCAGGACCGGTTCGTGGATCCGCCAGTGCTTGGACCCGTCGACCTGGAGCACGAAGACGTCGTGGGTGTCGTAGTGGGTGGCGAAGCCCTGGTTGCCGGCCGGGGTCAGGTAGGCGTTGACCTGCAACGGCTGGCGCAGGCTGGTGCCCAGTTCACGGGTGAAGTCGATCAGCGGTGGCCAGTTGCGGTGCAGTCCCTGCAGGACGAGGGTGGCGCCGTCGGCGTACAGGTCGAGGATCCGCTCGTCGAGCACCTGGTCGCCGACCTCGGCCCCGGCACCACCGCCGCCGGTGAACCGGCCCGCCGGCAGCACCTGGCCGTCCTTGGCCACTCTCAGGAACGGGGTACGCAGACCGCGTCGACTGAGCAGTTCGTCGGCGTCGGCGGGGCTGAGCAGGTCGGTGAAGCCGTCCGGGTTGGCGAGTTCCTTGGCCCGGGACAGCAGGGGTGCCCGACCCCAGTGGGTGGCGACGAACGCGGCCGGGGGCAGGGCCACACAACGGGCCAGCGCCGGGCGGCGGTCGCCGCCCGGCGCGTTGTCGGTCATCTACCGGGTCCCGGCTACCGGGCCGCGCTGTCCGCGCCGCCGTCACGCTGACCGGGGTTGGCGCCACCGTCGGCCGGACCCTCGGCGCTGCCGTCCGCACCGCCGTCGTGCTGACCCGGCGTGGCTCCGCCGTCGGCCGGACCCTCGGCGCTGCCGTCCGCACCGCCGTCGTGCTGACCCGGCGTGGCTCCGCCGTCGGCCGGACCCTCGGCGGCGCCGTCGGCACCGCCGTCCCGCTGGCCGGGGTTGGCCCCACCGTCGGCCGGACCCTCGCCGGCACCGCCGCCGCTCGTCCGGATGTCGTCGTCGTCGAGTCTCATCGGGCCCCCTCGGTTCAGTCGCCCCGCCTTCCACGCGGCGGGGCGCCGTGCAACCGGGTGGTACCCGGCACACGATCATCCCTAACCCGCTGGCGGGGTCACTCCACCAAGAAGCCTAATTCAGCTCGAATCATCGCAAAGCGGTTCGCGGAGTCCCGCGGCGTACCTCGGCGGGAGCCGGATCCGGCCAGGTCAGCGCCGGACCAGGGGTGCCGAGCTGTCCCGTACGACCAGGTCGGTGGAGAGTTCCACCCGAGGGGTGTCGACCGGCTCACCTCGGGCCAGGCGCAGCACCGTACGGGCCGCGAGCAGCCCCATCTCCGCCAGCGGCTGGCGGACCGTGGTCAGCGGGGGCGAGGACCACCGCGCCTCGGGCAGGTCGTCGAAACCGACCACGCTCACGTCGTCGGGCACCCGCAGGCCGCGCCGACGGACCGCCTCGTACGCACCGAAGGCCATCTGGTCGCTGGAGGCGAAGATCGCGGTGGGTGGCTCGGGGAGGTCCAGCAGCGCGGTGCCGCCCGAGTACCCGGACTCGTGGTAGAAGTCCCCGGGCACGATCAGCTCGTCGAGCATGGGGATGCCCGCCGCCTCCAGCGCGGCCCGGTAACCGTCCAGCCGGGCCCGGCTGCACAGCAACCGGGGTGGGCCCGCGATGAAGCCGATCCGGCGGTGGCCGAGGGAGAGCAGGTGCTCGGTCGCCCGCAGCCCGCCGGCCCAGTTCGTCGCACCGATGGTTGGTATGTCCAGCGTGGGTACGCCCGCGGGGTCGACCAGCACCATCGGCACGTTGAGCCGGCGCAACTCGGCGTGCACCGGCGGGGCGAGGTCGCTGGTCACCAGGATCACCCCGTCGGTGGCCCGGGTACGCAGATTCTGCAACCACTGCCGGGTGGAGGTGGACCTGCGGTGGATGGCCGACACCACGGTGCCGACACCGGCCGCGTGCGCGACGTCCTCCACCCCACGGATGATCTCCACCGCCCAGGGGCTGTCCAGGTCGTTGAAAACCAGGTCGATGAGGCTCGCGCCGGCCCGTGGACGGGTGGCCCGGCGCCGGTAGCCGTGCCGGCGCAGCAACTCCTCGACCCGCTCCCGGGTCTGCGGCGCGACATCGTTGCGACCGTTGAGCACCCGGGACACGGTGGGCACCGACACCCCGGCCTCCTGGGCGATCGCGGTGATGGTGATCCGGCGTCCTTCGTCGACCGTCACGAGGCAGCTCCTTCGTCGAGGCTCCAGCCTACGACCGAAACACTTTCGCGGTCGCGCCGGCACCTGGCCCGGGTCGATCACCGTTCGCCGAGGCCGGATGCCGAGGCGACGGCCGGTGCCGGCGGCTCTGGCGTTTTGCACCAAGTTACGGAACTGTTCCGGAAAGTGGTGCCCGCAGACTAGCCGATCCGGCCCCGGCCCGGCGCTTTCCCCGCTCGTGCTCCGGTGTCGTAACGAGGACACGTCGGCCGGACATCGACGTCTGCGACCATGGAGAGCATGGCAGCAGGACGACGTACGGCCTGGGATCCGCTGGCCGCGACCGCCGGGGCGATCGCGCTACTCATGACCGTTCTCTATCTCTGGCTGATCGGCCGGCAGGGCGGCCAGGCGGTCGCCTGGTTCGTCGGCGGGACCGCCGCGGCGGGCCTGCTCGCCGCGTACGGGGTGCGCCGGGCGGCAGCCCACCGGGTCGGGGCGCTGGCGGTCGCCGGCACCATCATGATCGTGCTCGGAGTGCTCGGCATCCTCTCGATCGGTCTGCCCCTCCTGGTGGCCGGCGCGCTGGCACTGACCGCCGCGTTGCGTTCCCCCGGCAGGGCGCCCGACCCGGCGTCGTCGAGCTGAACCCCGCCCCGGAAGTCACCGCGGCCCGTCCGGCGGCTCCCACCGCGCGTAGCGGGCCATCGAGCGCAACGCGGTTCGGGACGGAGTGAGACGCATCAGGGTGTTGCGCGCCGCGACCGCGAACGGCTGCTCCAGCTGCTGGCCGAACCGGACGATCAGCCGGGCGGCACGGGCCATCCGCTGCGTACGCGGTCGCCGTTGCCCGTCGTACGCAACCAGCGCGGCACCCAGCCCGCTGTCCGGGCCGCAGACGGCGCCGAGCACGACGGCATCCTCGATGGCCTGTCCCGCCCCCTGACCCAGGTTCGGTGTCATCGCGTGGGCGGCGTCGCCGAGCAGCACCACCCGACCCCGTACGTAGCTCGGCAGCGGGGCGTCGAGACAGTGGATGTCGTCGCGGATGACGGTGTCGGCGGCGGTGGCCGCGAGCAGGGCGGGAATGGGGTCGTGCCAGGACCCGAAGCGGCCGGACACCGTCGACATCCCGTCGGCGTCGCGCTGCCCCGGCGGGGCGTTGACGGCGGCGTACCAGTAGACCCGGCCGTCGCCGAGGGGCACCATCCCGAACTCGGCACCCGGCCCCCAACTGATCGCCGTCACCAGCTCGCCGTCCCACCGCTGTCGGGTCACGCCACGCCAGGTGGTGGAGCCGGCGTACACCGGTGCCGGATGCGCCGGCCAGAGCCGGGATCGCAACATGCTACGCAGCCCGTCGGCACCGACAACCAGGTCCGGTTCGACGGTCTGCCGCCGGCCCCGGTGCAGGTACGTCAGGCGGGCCGGCGGGCCGGGTAGGACGTCGACCACCTCGGCACCGGTGACGAGCGACGCCGCCGGCAGCGCCTCGCGCAGGATCCGGTGCAGCGTCGCCCGATGGATGCCGAGTGCCGCCGTACCGAGTTCGCGGGTGATCGCGACGCTGTCGATCCGGGAAAGCCACCGACCGGTGCTGGTACGGGTACCGCCCGGCGTGTCCACCCGGCCCTGCGCCCGGACGGCCTGCGCCAGGCCGAGCGCGTCGAGTCCGCGCAGCGCGTTCGACATGAGGGTGAGACCCGCACCGACCTCGCCGAGCACGGGTGCCCGCTCCAGCACGGTGACCAGCCAGCCCCGACGTACCAGGGCGACTCCGGCGGCGAGTCCCCCGATCCCGGCCCCGACGACCACGGCGGTACGAACCGTCATGAGGGTCATCATCCGCCGTCCACCGGCCGGTACGCCATCGACGGGGGCACCGCACGGTTGGTACCTAGCGCCGGAGCGGGACCCGGCGCGCTTCGGTCCACGAGCGCAGCAGCCACTCGACCGGCCCGTACCGGAACCGGGCCAGCCACCATGCGCTGAGGAGGAGCTGGCCGCCGAAGATGCCGACCGCGATGAGCAGGGTGGGCAACGGGGCGACCCGACCGACCAGCCCGAGACCGATCCCGGTGAAGATCAGTACAGCGGCGACCGACTGACCGAGGTAGTTGGACAGGGCCATCCGCCCGGCGGGCGCGAGGATCCCCGCGATCCGGTGCCCCCACCCGGTCTGGAATCCGCGCAGCGCCGTGGCCACGTACGCGGCCATCAGCAGGGGCGCGGTGAGGATGCTCAGCATCAGGCCGGTCAGGTTCTCGGTCCCGCCACCGACGGCGAAGACCAGCGCACCGGCCAGGCCGACCGGGTAACCCATCCACTGCACCCGCCGCAGCAGGCCCTGGTGCCGGGTGACGTCGGCGAGCAGCCGTACCTTGCCGGCCGCCAGGCCGATCAGGAAGGCACAGAGGGCGAGCGGCCCCTGGACCACCAGTGCCCCGATCATCGCCGGCATGGCACGGAGGTGCTCGACCAGCACCGAGCCGAGGCCACCACCCAGCGCCTCGGTGGACCGCGCACCCGAGTCGAGCGCGACGGCGTGATCCGGGACCAGGCCACCACCGCCCACGGCCGCCAGTGCGATGACCAACGCGACCAGGCCGAGCAGGACGCCCGCGAGGGTCGACGCGGTCCTCGGACGCATCCCCCGCGCCGTGAACAGCACCAGCCCGAGCAGGGCGTACGTGGTCAGGATGTCGCCGTGGAAGAGGAACACGGCGTGCAGTACGCCGAGTACGAACAGCCCCGCCAGCCGGCGCCGGAAGCGCGGGGCGAAGGCGACGCCGCGCCGTACGGCGGAATCGATCTGGAGGGTGAAGCTGTAACCGAACAGGAAGGAGAAGAGCAGGTAGAACTTCATGGAGAAGAGGAACTCGACGAGCCAGCGGGTGGCCTGGTCCACCCAGGACCCGTAGGCCGGATCCGGTACGAGATGGAACGGGTAACCGGACGCGAAGAACGCGATGTTGACGACCAGGATGCCGAGCAGCGCGAAGCCGCGTAACGCATCGAGGTCCCCGATGCGCGACCCGTCCCCGGGTCTCGCCGAAGCGTCGGCGGGTGGTTCCACTTGCATCGGACTGCTGAACGGATTCATGGCTTGTCCCCCCGGATGTCAGCCTGTGGATCGGGTCGCCGCCGACGGGTGGATCGAACCGCCGTCGGCGTACGGATCGTCGGAATCAACGTATGAAAATGTCGGGTTCGCTCGACAGCCGGCAGACCGGAGGATTCGGGGTAGGGCTGGTCCTACCACCGGGGCGTGCCCCGGCCCTGACGCCCGTCCGGACGCCCCGACAACGACCGTGGGAGGGGTCCGTCCTGGAGTGGTGCGGGCGTGTACCGTCGCCGCATGACGGTGCTGCAGGAGTTTGTCGCCGCCCTTGCCGGCGGCCGGATCCAGGTTGTCGATCTCACCGCGCCGCTCTCGGACCAGACCCCGATCCTGGGCCTGCCCGAGCAGTTCGGCCAGACCTGGCCGTTCCAGCTCACCGAGATCAGCCGGTACGACGACCGCGGCCCCGCCTGGTACTGGAACAACTTCTCCACCGGCGAGCACACCGGCACCCACTTCGACGCGCCGATCCACTGGGTCACCGGCAAGCAGGCGGCCGACGTGTCGCAGGTGCCGGTGAGCCAGCTGATCGCGCCGGCCGTGGTGATCGACCGCAGTGCCGACGCGGCGGCGAATCCCGACTTCCTGCTCGAGATCGAGCATGTGCGGGCGTGGGAGGCGGAGCACGGCGAGCTGCCGGCCGGCGGCTGGCTGCTCTACCGCACCGGGTGGGACGCGTACGGCGACGACGCCGAGCGGTACGCCAACGCCGGCCGTACGCCGGGGATCTCGGCGGAGTGCGCCCGCTGGCTGGCCGAGGAGTCACCGATCCAGGGCATCGGGGTGGAGACGGTCGGCACCGACGCCGGTGCCGCGCACTCGTTCGACCCGCCGTTCCCGTGCCACTCGTACCTGCTGGGTCAGGAGAAGTACGGGCTGACCCAGTTGCGCAACCTCGCCACACTGCCGCCGACCGGTGCGGTGGTGATCGCCGGGCCGCTGCCGATCGTGGCCGGTTCGGGCAGCCCGTGCCGGGTCCTCGCGCTGGTCGAACGGTAGACACGGGCCGGCGATGCGGGTATCCGAGGTGGTCGGCCGGGTGCTGGCCGGGCACGGCGCGCGGTACGTCTTCGGTGTGGTCGGCAGCGGCAACTTCCACGTGACGAACGCGCTGGTGGCGGCCGGTGCCCGGTTCGTGCCGGCCGCGCACGAGGGTGGTGCGGCGAGCATGGCGGACGCCTTCGCCCGTACCTCGGGCACGGTGGGGATCCTCTCGGTGCACCAGGGTCCGGGTCTCACCAACGCGTTGACCGGCATCACCGAGGCGGCGAAGAGCCGTACGCCGATGCTGGTCCTGGCGCCGGAGGCGACCGCACCCCGATCGAACTTCTTCCTCGACCTGCCGGCCCTGGCCGCCTCGGTCGGCGCCGAGTTCCTCCGGGTACGGGCGACGCACGCGGCCGAGGACACCGGCACCGCCTTCCGGGCCGCCGCCCGGGGCGCGACGGTGCTGCTGGGTCTTCCGCTCGAGGCGCAGAACGCGTCGACCGAGCCCTGGTCGGGCCGGATCGTACCGGCCCCGCCCGCCGGGCCGCCGGTCGAGCCGGAGGTGGCGTCGCTGGTCGCGGCGCTGCGCGCGGCGCGCCGGCCGGTGTTCATCGCGGGCCGGGGTGCCCGTACCGCCCGCGAACCGTTGGTCCGGCTCGCCGACGCGTGCGGCGCGCTGCTCGCGGTCTCCGCCGCCGCCAAGGGGCTGTTCGTCGGGGACCCGTGGAACCTGGACGTGGCCGGTGGGTTCGCCACCCCGCTGGCGACCTCGCTGATCGGTGAGGCGGACCTGGTCGTCGCCTGGGGCAGCACGCTGAACATGTGGACCACCCGGCACGGCGAGCTGATCCCGCCGGGCGCGGTCGTGGCACAGGTGGACCGGGATCCGGCCGCCTTCGGGGTGAACCGACCGGTCGACCTGACGGTGGCGGGCGAGGTCGCGACGGTCGCGCGGGCGGTGCTGGCCGGGCTGGCCGGGCAACCGGTGTCGGATCCGCCGACGGGCGGATGGCGTACGCCGGAGCTGGGCCGGCGGATCGAGCGGGAGGGCCGCTGGCAATCGGTGTCCTACGTGGACGGGGGCAGGACGGAGCAGCCCGCCACGATCGACCCCCGGACGCTCTCCATCGCCCTGGACGATCTGCTCCCGGCGGAGCGGACGGTGGTGGTGGACTCCGGCAACTTCATGGGCTACCCGTCGATGTTCCTCGACGTGCCGGACGTGGCGGGGTTCTGTTTCACCCAGGCGTTCCAGTCGATCGGGCTCGGTCTGGCCAGCGCGCTCGGCGCGGCGGTCGCCCGGCCGGACCGGCTCACCGTGGCCGCGCTCGGTGACGGCGGTTTCCTCATGTCGGCCGCCGAGCTGGTCACCGCCGCCCGGCTGGCCCTGCCGCTGGTCGTGGTCGTCTACGACGACGCGGCGTACGGCGCGGAGGTGCACCACTTCGGCCCGGACGGGTATCCGTTGGACACGGTGACGTTCCCGCAGACCGATCTGGCCGCGATCGCCCGGGGCTACGGCTGCGCCGGGGTGACCGTCCGGGGCGTCGAGGACCTCGACCCGGTACGGGACTGGCTCGCCGGTTCCCGGAGCCGGCCGATGGTGGTCGACGCGAAGGTGTCGGGCGAGCGCGGTTCGTGGTGGCTGGAGGAGGCCTTCCGCGGGCACTGAGCGCCGTTGTGCGCCCCTGCGGTCGGTCAGCGATGCATGTGCACGCGGATGCTGGTCGCCCCGGGCCGAGTGTGTACGCGTACCAGGTCGCACAGCTCGTTGACCAGCACCAGGCCGCGCCCGCCGTCCTGGTCCGGCGCGGCCGGGATCCGACCGGCGAGCGGCTCGGTGATGTGCCCGGTGTCGGTGAGCTGGCAGATCAACTGGCTCCCGTCGGTCCAGACCGCCAGGGTGCCGGTGGCGCCGCCGTGCTCGACCGTGTTGGCGGCGAGTTCGTTGACCGCCAGGGTCAGGTCGGTGACCCGGTCCGGTGCCAGCCCGGCGGCCAGTGCCTGCGCGGTCACCAGCCGGCGCAGCGCCCAGAGCGTGTGGAACTCGATCACGACGGTCTCGGCGTACGCGGGCGGGGGCGGCAGTGGCAGGTTGAAGCCGTCGGCCACCACGAGCGGATCGGCGTAGTGCGGGCTGTCCCAGGCCGCGGTGGCGGTCCGCACGGTCGGATGGGTGCGGTACGCGTCGTCGAGCCAGTTCCGGTCCAGCCGACCGGTGTCGTACGGGCACAGGATGGTCGCCCGCCGGCCGGTGAAGGCGGCGTTGATCAGGGCTTCGTGCTGGGCGCAGGCGGGGTATTCGTCGGCGGTCCGCCCGGCCCAGACGGGTTCTCCGATGATGCGTACGGCCCGGTCGGGGTGGGCGTCGGCGAAGGCGAGCAGGACACCGGGGAGGATCCGGCCGGGGTTGCGCCCGGCCACGCCCATGTCGTGGAGCTGGACGTCGGCCGCGTCGGCGCCGAGGGCGGTGCGGATGTGGTCGAGGTTCTCCTCGGGCACGGCGACCATCACCGGTTCGTCGGCAGCCAGTCCGGCCTGGATGAACGGCACGGTGCCGGCCAGGTATTCGTACCGGTTCGCGTAGAACAGGGCCGGGTGCACAAACGCGCCGGGACCGGTGGACTCGCGCATGGCCCGACCGCCTCCCCTGCCCGCCTGTTTCCGATCACCGCGCGGCGGCCCGGACGGCTCGACCGGAGTCATCGGGGTGCCGAACGGACCTCGCCGCCCATCACCATAGCCGTCCATTGCATCGGTGCATTCCCGGTGGCGGGCAGAAACCCCGGCCACTCGGCCAGGGCGGACCACCGGTTTCGCCGAGCCCGATCACTGTGTGTAGTCAACAGTCCCGGACCGCCGGAGCCCGGCTCGGCCGGAGCGGCATCGGTCGGCCGGAGCCGGGCTCAGGGAGTGGCGTACGCGTGCAGCGGCCCCGGCGCCGGTCGGGCGTCGAGCGTGCTCGGATCCACGCTCCACGCACCCGCGAGGCGCATCACGTCGTGCTCCGAGACCAGGATGTCGGGCTGTCCGTCCAGCGCGGGCGGCAGCCCCATCGCCTGCTCCACGTCGTCGGGGTCGCCCCGCCACTCGGTGACCTCACCGATCTCGCCGAGGAAGCCGAACGCGCGTACCGCGACGCCGTCGACCGCTCGGGCCCACCGGTGCAGCTCGGAGACCCGGTAGGTGGCGAAGAGCTGCACCTCGGTGCCGAGCGTGGCGGAGAGTTCCACCACGTCCACGACGGTGTTCGGCCGGAGCAGCCAACGGCCGGTGGCGAGCAGCCAGTGGGCGTCGCGGGCACCGGGCAGCGGCGGCGTCACCACCAGGCGGTCGTCGGTCAGGTAGGCCAGGTCGATGCCGTCCCGCCAGGAGACCGTACCGAGGTCGCGCAGTGCCAGGGCCCCGGTGAGAGCCTCGACGTCGGCGTCCCGGACCGCCAACCACGACTGTTTGTGGCCGAATCCGACCATGGTCTCCCCCTGCATGCCCCGCACGTTACCGACCTTCGTCGCGCCGACGCGGCGACTTACCGGCGCGACCGCCGGATCCGGCCCTCCGGGTCCGCGCCGGGCCCGGTCCGATTCGGGTACGCGGCACGCCGGATCGCCGGTGGGCCCCGGCCGAGACACGTCGGCGGATCTCGATGAGCAAGGATGATTCGTTAGTTCCGTTCCCGATCACGCATTTCGTCCCCGGAAGGACTGGACATGGAAAAGCCGAACATCGGACCGATCGAGGGTGCGCCCCCGGCGGACCTGGTCATCGAGGACATCACCGTCGGCGAGGGTCCGGAGGTCGGGCGCGGCCAGTGGGCCTCCGTGCACTACGTCGGCGTCTCCCACTCCACCGGCGGCGAGTTCGACTCCTCGTGGGGCCGGGGCGAGCCGTTCGGCTTCCAGGTCGGTGCCGGGCGGGTCATCGCGGGTTGGGACCAGGGCGTGGCCGGTATGAAGGTCGGCGGCCGGCGCAAGCTCGTCATCCCACCGCACCTCGGGTACGGCAACCAGGGCGCCGGCGGCCTGATCAAGCCGGGCGAGACGCTGGTGTTCGTCGTCGACCTGGTCGACGTCAAGTAATCCTCGACCGTCGGCGGTGCCGGCGATGCCCGTACCCGGGGCCTCGCCGGCCCGTCGGCGGGCGGTGACGGCGGGCGCGTCCTCGGGTTAGGGTGCGGCGGTGTCGTCGTACGTGATCGGCGGTGTCTTCGCGCGGACCTCGCGCGCGGTCTCCCTCGGTCTGGTGGCCGGGGTCTATCTGGTGGCCGGCGGCGCGGGCGCGCTGACCTGGTGGCTGCTCGCCCCGCACCACCACCCGCTGACGGTGGCCCTCTGGGCCGATCTGGTCGGCACCGTGGTGGTCTTCGCCGCCTCGGTGGTGGCACGCAACGCCAGCCTCTACGACCCGTACTGGAGCGTGGCGCCGCCGCTGATCGTCCTCGGCTGGGTGATCGCCGCCGGGCACGGAGTCGGCGTACGGCAGGCACTGGTGCTCGGCCTGGTCACCGTCTGGGCGGTACGCCTCACCGGCAACTGGGCCGCCGGCTGGACGGGCCTGAGCCACGAGGACTGGCGTTACGTGCAGATACGCGGGCAGACCGCGGGTCGGCCGCCCTGGTGGCTGGTCAACCTCACCGGCGTGCAACTCATGCCGACCCTGGTCGTCTTCGCCGGCCTGGTCGCCGTTTGGCCGGCGATCACCGGCGACCGGCCGCTGGGCTGGCTCGACGCGGTCGCGGCCGGGCTCACCGCCGCCGCGATCGCCCTGGAGGCGCTCGCCGACCGCCAGTTGCACCGGTTCACCGGCGAGCCGGCGAACCGGGGCCGGATCGCCGACCGGGGCGTGTGGCGGTACGTCCGGCACCCGAACTACCTGGGCGAGATCGCCTTCTGGTGGGGCCTGTGGTTGTTCGGGCTGGCCGCCGCGCCGCGCTGGTGGACCGTGGTCGGGCCGCTGGTGATGGTGGCGCTGTTCACCGGGGTGAGCATTCCGATGATGGACCGGCGGTCGCTGGACCGCCGGCCCGGTTATCGGGAACACATGCGGAAGGTGCCCGCCCTGCTGCCCCGGCTCACGCGCCGACCGGCACCCGCTCCTTGATGAAGTTGAGCAGTTCCCGGGTGACGTCCTCGGCGTGGGTCCAGGGGATCCCGTGCGGCGCGTCCTTGAGTACCACCAGCTTGCTGCCGTTGACCATGCCCACCAACCGCTTGCCGGTGGACGGGAACGGAAGCACCCGGTCGGCGTCGCCCTGGATGATCAGCAGCGGCACGTCGATGCGGGGCAGGTCGTCCCGGAAGTCGGTCAACCAGGCCGGTACGGCGGCCAGGGTCGCCGTCGGAGACGAGCTGATGGCCATGCTCCAGTTCGCCCGGACCGCGTCGTCGCTGACCAGCTTGCCGGCGTTGACGTCGAGGTTGAAGAAGTTCTGCAGGAACTGGGTGTACCAGACGTACCGGTCCTTGCGGATCTGGTCCATGAAGCCGTCGAACAGGCTCTGGTCGACCCCCTCGGGGTTGTCGGCCGTCTTGAGCAGGAACGGCGGGATCGGCGAGACCACCACCGCCCGGTTCACCCGCGCGGACCCGTACGCGCCGAGGTAGCGGGTCACCTCGCCGGTGCCCATCGAGTGCCCGACCAGGGTGACGTTGCGCAGGTCGAGGGTGTTCATGATCTGGTCCAGATCGGCGGCGAAGGTGTCGTAGTCGTAGCCCATGGTGGGCTGACTGGACTTGCCGAAGCCCCGACGGTCGTAGGTGATGGCCCGGTATCCGGCATCGACCAACGCCTGCACCTGCTTCTCCCACGCGGTGCCGCCGAACGGGTACCCGGGAATGAGCAACACCGGCTGACCTGCGCCGTGGTCCTCGTAGTAGATGTCGATGGACGCGGAATTCTCCACCCCGACACTGATGTACGGCATCTCGACTCCTCTCGCATGGACGCGTGCGTGACGGGGGTCGGCCGATCCGTTGCCACGTGAGAGGGGCGCGGCAGCCTGAAATTAACACGGTCCGGGGTGGGTGGTGGCCGAGTCGCCGGGTTGGGTCCACCCCTGCCGAGCGGTACCGCAAATTTTCGGCCCCGGTCCGATAGTTCAGGCCGTCGCGGCACGCACTCTGGACCGCTGCTTCATCACGCCGGCCCTGTCCCCGCCGAGAGGGTGGGCCGGGAGCAGAGCATCGAGACCCTCGACGGGAGGCCAAGTTTCCGGAAACATATCGGAAGCAACGGCATCAGCCCCCGGCACGACGACGTCGCCGGTGGGACTTCGGAGTGCCGGTACAAGCGACAGGAGGCTGCCATGAGCAGCGATCCCCGGGCCAGCAACGGCCACCGCACCCTGACGGCGGCGCCACTGGCAGCGTGGCAGGACCCGTCCCGACCGGTCGACGTACGGGTCGACGACCTTCTCGGCCGGTTGTCACTGGAGGAGAAGATCGCCCAGCTGTACGGCGTCTGGGTCGGCGCGGACGTGTCCGACGAGGACATGGCCCCGCACCAGCACGACATGGTGGACGAGATACCGGACTGGCGGGAACTCATCCGGGTCGGGTTGGGGCAGCTCACCCGGCCGTTCGGCACCGCCCCGATCGACCCGGCGCTCGGTGCGCGGGCGCTCGCCCGGATGCAGGCCGAGATCGTCGCCGCGAACCGGTTCGGAATCCCGGCGATCGCGCACGAGGAGTGCCTGTCGGGCTTCATGACCTGGGGCGCCACCGTCTATCCCACCCCGCTGGCGTGGGGCGCCACCTTCGACCCCGAGCTCGTCGAGCGGATGGCCGGGCAGATCGGGGCGGCGCTGCGGCAGGTGGGCGTACACCAGGGGCTGGCGCCGGTGCTCGACGTGACCCGCGATCCGCGCTGGGGCCGGACCGAGGAGACCATCGGCGAGGATCCGTACCTGGTCGCGACGATCGGCACCGCGTACGTGCGGGGGTTGCAGTCGGCCGGGGTCATCGCCACCCTGAAGCACTTCGCCGGCTACTCCGCCTCCCGGGCCGGCCGCAACTTCGCCCCGGTCGCGGTCGGTCCACGCGAACTCGCCGACGTGCTCCTCCCGCCGTTCGAGATGGCGGTACGCGACGGCGGGGCCGGATCGGTCATGCACTCGTACGCCGAGGTCGACGGCGTACCGGCGGCGGCCGACGAACGGCTCCTCACCGACCTGCTGCGGGTCCGGTGGGGCTTCACCGGGACCGTCGTCGCGGACTACTTCGGCGTCGCCTTCCTGCAACTGCTGCATCACGTCGCCGACTCGGCCGTGGACGCGGCCCGGCTGGCGCTCACCGCCGGGGTCGACGTCGAACTGCCCGCCGTCCGCTGCTTCGGCCCGGCCCTCGTCGCCGCGGTCCGCGCCGGAACCGTGCCGGAGGCCCTGGTCAACCGGGCCGTTGCCCGGGTCCTGCGGCAGAAGTGCACGCTCGGGCTGCTCGACCCGGAGTGGCAACCCAGTCCGCCGGCCCTGGCCGGTCGCGGCGACGAACCGGCCGAGCTGGAGGGGACCGTCGACCTGGACCCGCCGGCCAACCGGGCGCTCGCCCGGGAACTCGCCGAGGAGTCGGTGGTCCTGCTCGCCAACGACGGAGTCCTCCCGCTGGCCCCCGACTCCCGGATCGCGCTGGTGGGGCCGCTGGCCGACGGCGTCACCGGGATGCTCGGCTGCTACACCTTCCCGAGCCACGTCGGCGGTCAGCATCCGGGCGTACCGGCCGGGGTGGACATCCCCACCCTGCTGGCGTCGCTGCGCGCCGAACTGCCCTCGGCCCGGTTGAGCCACGCCGCCGGCTGCACCGTCGACGGTACGGACCGGGCCGGGATCGCCGAGGCGGTGGCCGCCGCCACCGAGGCCGACGTGTGCGTCGCGGTCCTCGGCGACCGGGCCGGACTGTTCGGCGCCGGAACCTCCGGCGAGGGCTCCGACGCCGCCGACCTGCACCTGCCCGGAGTTCAGCAGGAGCTGCTGACCGGGCTGCTCGACACCGGGACCCCGGTGGTGCTGGTGCTGCTCGCCGGGCGTCCGTACGCCCTCGGCGGGTGGGCGGACCGACTCGCCGCCGTGGTGCAGGCGTTCTTCCCCGGCGAGGAGGGTGGTCCCGCGATCGCCGGCGTGCTCGGCGGGCGGGTCAACCCGTCCGGTCGGCTTCCGGTCAGCGTGCCCCGTGATCCGGGCGGGCAGCCGGCCGGATACCTGGCCCCGGCGCTGGGTCACCGCACCGAGGTCAGCAACATCGACCCGACCGCCCGCCACCCGTTCGGGCACGGCCTGTCCTACACCCGGTTCGACTGGCGGGACGTCCTCGTCGACGGTGTCGCACCGACCGAAGGACAGCGCACCGACGTGCCCACCGGCGGCACGGTCACGGTCTCGGTGGCCGTGCAGAACACCGGGGAGCGGGACGGTGCCGAGGTGGTGCAGCTCTACCTGCACGACCCGGTGGCCCAGGTGACCCGCCCGGTGGTCCGGCTTACCGGGTACGCCCGGGTCCCGCTCGCCGCCGGCCAGTCCCGGCGGGTGACCTTCCGGGTGCACGCCGACCTCACCTCGTTCACCGGCCGCGACGGCCACCGGGTGGTCGAACCCGGTGACCTGGAGTTGCGACTGTCGGCGTCGAGCGCCGAACATCGGTTCGTGGTGCCGCTGCGCCTGACCGGGGTCGAGCGCCGGGTGGACCACCGGCGGCGGATGGTCGCGGAGGTGACGGTGCGGTAGGAGCCGCCCGGTACGCGGTCAGGGGATGATCGTCGCCAGGTCCTCGGGCATCGTCGACCTGACGTCGCCCCACTCCCCCGGGCTGATGTGCCGCCGCAGGGCGTCGAGGACGGTCTGCACCACTCCCTCGGCGCCCCCGTCGACCTCGTACGGGAAGCCCTGCCGGACCTCGTAGAGGAAGTCCTCGCGGTTCAGCTTGACCGGTACGTCGCTCGGCTCCCAGCCCTCGTAGTAGACGCCGCGCACCAGCACCGGCAACTGGGCCGCGAACTGGACGCTCTCCTGCACCGGGAGCCGGTCGCGGAGCAGTTGCAGCACCGTGCGCAGCGCCGCGTACGACTGGTTGCGCCGTTGCTTCGGCCACCCGTATGCCTGCTCGATGTCCTTGAGGATGAGGTTCGTCTTCTCGATCGACGCCTCGAAGGTCGAGTACGGATTGCTCGCCACCATGTTCCCCCGTCCGGTGAGTGCACCGGCTCTCCCACCGGTGATCTCCCCAGGGTCGCGCCGGGGCGGGTGAGCGGGGTTCACCCCGGCCGGGTGAACGGATTCGCTCAGGCGGCCCGGCGTTCCCGCGACTGCTTGCAGGAGACGCAGGTGGTGGCGGACGGGAAGATCTCCAACCGCTCCACCGGGATCGCCGCGGAGCAGCCCTCGCACCAGCCGTACGTTCCCTCCTCCAACCGGGCCAGCGCGTGTTCGAACTGGGCCCGGCGGTCGAGGATGGTCCGCAGCAGCGACTGCGCGGTGTCCCGCTCGGCGGTCTTGGTGCCGCTGTCGGCCTGGTCGTCGCCGGCGGTGTCGCCGACCTCCACCAGCCGCAGCACCTGGCTCTGTAGCACGGCGTCGTCGTACTCGCCGGTCAGCTCGTCGAAACGAGCCTCCAGTGCGAGCCGGATCAGGTCTGTGTCCGCCTGGGAGCGGGCCGTGCCGACCGCATCGTTGACGACGACCGCATCGTTGACGAGCATGCGTTTGCCCTGCCTTTCCGTGACGGCGGTGGACTCGCTGCCAGGACCCGGTTGGTCCGGCGCGGTCCACCGTGACCGGGCGCATACCCGTACCGGCCCGCCGTCAAACAGGGAAAATTTGCGCCCCGCGATCGTGTCCCCGACCGCTGCGCGCCCGGCCGGGCCGGGGGCGAAGTTCAGTCCCCGTCGCCCGGTTCCACCAGGGCGGGGTGGCGCGGGTCGTCCATCCGTACGACCACGTCGGCGAACGTCGCCGGAACGACCTCCTCGCGGTAGCGGGCGAAGGCGGGCAGGGTCCAGGCGTCCGCCGGGTCGGTGCGCCGGGCCAGCGCCGCGGGCGACAGGACAAGGTGGATGGTGACGTCGAAGGGAAGCCCGCCGCCGAGCAGGAACGCGCCGCTGACCAGGAGCACCGCCCCGGTCGGCAGGTCGAGGTAGCCGGCCCGGCTGGCCCGGTCGGTCCGCGCGTTCCACAGCGACGGCAGGATCCGACCGCTGCCCGAGGGTCCGGCCGGGTCGAGCACCTCCCGCCGCAGCCCCGCCTCGTCGAGCCAGTCGGTGTAGAACGCGTCCGGGTTGTCCCGACCGAACTCGTAGCGCAGCGACGCGGGCCGGAGGAAGTCCTCGGCCCTGATCGGCAGCGCCGGGCGGCCACGCAGGCGCAGGGGGTCGACCAGGGCGTCGGCGAGCCGGTCGGGCCCGGCGGCGGCCGGACCGTCGACCGCCACCCGCAACGGCTGCCCGGGGCGTTCCCCGGCGAGCCGGTCGGCCAGCTCCTGGACCAGCGACTCCGGGCTGATCGGGCGGATCTTCACCCGGTCCATACTGCCCGAACGGGTCAGCCGATCTGGTCGACGGTGACCCGCGCCTCGTCGGCGAGTCGGTAGCCGACGCCGTACACGGTGGTCACCAGCGGTACGTCGGCGCCGACCTTGCCGCGCAGCCGGCGGACGTGCACGTCGACCGTACGGACGCCGGTGTGCTCGTACCCCCACACGGCGGCGAGCAGTTGCAGCCGGGTGAAGACCCGACGGGGGTGTTCCACCAGGTGCAGCAGGAGGTCGAACTCCAACCGGGTCAGCGGCAGGGGCTGGCCGTCGACCAGCACGGAGCGGGAGGCGGCGAGAATGCGTACCTCGGGCACGTTCGGGTCGGTGATGGACGGTCCGGTCTGGCTCGACTCCGGCACCGGCCGGGGCGGTGGGCGCAACGCGGCCGGTTCGGCGGTACGCCGGTCCGCGTACGTCGGTCCGGGGATGACCGTGGCCTGGCCGTGCTCGATCAGCTCACGGGCGGCGTCCAGCAGTCGTTGCGCCGACGGGGTCAGCGCCTCCTCCCCGCTCAGGGGAATGGAGAGGGTCACGGTCAGCGCGGGCGCCCCGGCGCTGCTGGGACGGCGTTGGGCACCCGGCGGGCGACCGGGTCCCGCTGGCTGGGACGTATGCCATCCGGCACGCGACGACGCGGGGCTGACCGACATGGTCCTCCTTGGCTGATGGGGGGAACTCCCCGCGGCCCGTGGTGCCGCACGCTCGATGTTTCCGGGCACCACGGTTAGGGTCAAGGGGCCACTACGTTGCATGAATGTGACAATTGACGCACGCATCGGAACTGAACGCTCGCTCTGCGTACCAGATCTTGGGAAATCCGGCGGGGCGGTCCACGATGATCGAGTGCGGGGAGTACTGGCCGGTTTCACGGCCATCTGGACGGTCACGCTCGCCGGTTACCTGATCGGCCGCATCGGTCTGCTCGGCCCGGACGGGACGACGGTGCTGGCCCGACTCGCCTTCTTCGTCGCCGCCCCGGCACTGCTGTTCACCACGCTGGCCCGTTCCTCGCTGGCCGAGGTGTTCACCCCGGCCCTGGCCGCCTTCGTGCTCAGTACGGTGCTGGTCGCCGCCGTCTACCTGGCGCTCGCCCGGTGGGTGTGGCACCGGCCGGCCGGCGAGGCGACCGTGGGCGCGCTCAGCGCCTCGTACGTCAACGCGGCGAATCTCGGCCTGCCGGTGGCGGCGTACGTGCTCGGTGATCCGTCCTTCGTGGCGCCGGTGCTCCTGTTCCAGGTGCTGCTGGCCTCACCGCTGGCGCTCGGCGTGCTGGACGCCACGGCCACCGGACACCGGCCCTCGGTACGCCGTCTCGCCCTCCTTCCGGCCCGCAACCCGATCATGCTGGGGTGTGCCGCCGGGCTGGCCGTCACGGTCACGGGACTGCCGTTGCCCGAACCGGTGATGCGCCCGTTCGAGCTGGTCGGGTCGGCCGCCGTACCGTTGGCGCTGCTCGCCCTGGGGATGTCGCTGCGCGGCAGCCGTCCGCTGCACGGCGGCCCGGAGGCGGGCGAGCGGTACACCGCGGTCGGCCTCAAGGTCCTGGTGCAGCCGGCGCTGGCCTACCTGATCGGACGGTTCGCCCTCGGCCTGACCGGGCCGGCCCTGCTGGCCGCGGTGGTCACCTCGGCCCTGCCGACCGCGCAGAACGTCTTCGTCTACGCCACCCGGTACCAGCGAGCCGAGTCGCTGGCCCGGGACACCGTCGTGCTCTCCACCCTCGCCGCCGCCGTCATGCTGGTGGCGATTTCGGCCTGGCTGGGCTGAGCCGGACCCCCGCGTCGGTGCGCGGGCTACGCGTCGCGGTCCAGGCTGATCCGGGCCTCGTCGGCCAGCCGGTAGCCGACCCCGTACACCGTCGTCACCAGGGGCACCGTCTCGCCCACCTTGGCCCGCAGCCGGCGTACGTGCACGTCGACCGTACGGGCGACCGCGTGTTCGTAGCCCCAGACGCTGTTGAGCAACTGCAGGCGGGTGAAGACCCGGCGCGGGTGCTCGGCCAGGAAGACGAGCAGGTCGTACTCCAGTCGGGTCAGCGGGATCGGCGCACCGCCGCGCAGCACCTTCCGGGAGCCGGCGAGGATCCGAAGTGGAACGGCGTCCTGGACGGCCGCGTCGGCCTCCTCACCCCAGACTCGCGCCGGTGCCGGCTCGACGACCAGTCCGATGGCACCGGGAGCGCCGGCGATCGCCGCCCGGTCACCCTGTTCGACCAACTGCTGGACCAGCTCCAGCAGGCGGGACGCCTGCGGGGTCAGGGTGTCGCCACCGCTCAACGTGATGTCGAGGGTGACGGTGAGGGTGGTGGGGGCGTTACCTGGTTCGATCCGTCGGCGGCCGAGGGTCGACCGTACCGATCCGCTCGACGGTGGGTACGTGCGCGGGCTGATCGCGATGACCGACATGAGGGGCCTCCTAGCGCTGGTGTGCCGTGCCGTCCCGCGGCGCGGTGGCGCGCGGGATCAGGTGTACGCCCGGCCGGCGATCGCCGGGGGCGCGGTGGTCAGGTGGGCGTAGACGTCGGTGGGGCCGAACGCCGGCAGACCGGCCAGCCGCCAGGCGGCGAACCCGCCCGCGATGTCGGTGGCCAGGTACAGGCCGAGGTCCTGGAGGGCGGCGGCGGCCAGCGAGGAGGTGTAACCCTCCTGGCAGAAGATGACCACCGGCAGGTCGTACCGGTCCGCGACCGGCAACCGGGCCGAGCTGCGCGGGTCGAGCCGCCACTCCAGCACGTTGCGCTCGATCACCAGCGCGCCGGGGATCGAGCCGGTCGCGGCCCGCTGGGCGGCCGGTCGGATGTCGACCAGCAGCGCTCCGCCCCGGTACGCCAGGTGCCCCGCCTCCGGTTCGAGTCGGTGCAGCCGCAGCCGGGCGGCCTCAAGGATGTCGTCGATGCCGCGCGAGCCGGCCGGTGCCGTCGTGTCCGGACAGCCTGCCTGCCGGTGCGATGAGTTGATCAGTTTCACCAGGCCACCCCTGCCTCAGCCACCTCGGCCACCCGCAGCTTGCCGCCGTCGAGTTCGTAACGGGTCATCCGGCGCAGCGCCGGGAGGTAGACGTGCACGCTCACCGCGGGCTCGGTGCCCCGGTTGCTGACCCGGTGCACGTGCCGTGGACCGAACTGCCGTCCGCTGTCGGCCGCCAGCACGGTCGGCCGGAGTTCGCCACCGACCACGATCTCCTCGGTGAGCGCACCGGCGGACACGAGGAAGCCACCCGACGAACCGCCGTGGTCGTGCAGGTCGGTCGTCTGGCCGGGCAGCCAGGTAAGCAGCCAGACCTCGTACTCGTCGGTGCCGGCCAGCCGGGCGTACCAGCGTTCGACCGGGTCGAACTGGGCTGTGACCGGCCAGGCGGCCGGGTTCGAGGCGTACTGCCGGGCGATGGCGAGCGGGTCGGTGGAGTTGATGGTCATCGTCATTCCTCGTCGAAGGCGATCGGTCCAGTGCCCCCACCCTAGCCAATAAAACCTATAGGCTTGGTAGGTAATTGACTTCGTCTCACTTGTTGGGAAACGACGAGGCCCGCCCCGCCGGACAGGACGGGACGGGCCTCCTCGACGGGACCGGGACGAAACTCAGGCGCCGCCCTCGTTGAGGGTGACCGTGGCCGGTTGGAAGCCCGCACCGGTGACGTCGACCCCCGAACCCCTGAGCGCGTCCAGCGCCCGCTGGACGTACTCGTTGGTGTACGCCGCCGGATCCGGCTGCTTGGTCAACACCGTCTGCCCGTCCTGGTTGCGGGTGGTCAGGGCCAGGTCGACGGTTGCCTTCCAAGCCGTCTCGTCGATCAGCCCGACCCCCTTCGGTGCCGGCCAGATCAGCTTGTTGACCTCGTTGGTCTGCCAGAGCTGGTGGCTGGCACCGAGCTTGGCGCCCCGGGCGACCACCAGGTCCCGGCACACCTGCGGGTTGTCCCTGCAGTACGCCCACCCCTTGATCGTGCCGGTGAGGAACTTCACCGCCGTCTCCTGGTACGCCCCGTCCTTGGCCAACCGCTCGCTGTTGGCCCAGACCGCGTCCTGCAGCATCGCGGTGCCGATCGTGTTCCAGTCCAGCACCGTGAACGCCTCCGGCCGGTAGAGCTGACCGGTCTTCGGGTCCTTGGCCTCCAGCAACTGGGCGTACTCGTTGTAACTCATCGCCTGGGCCGCGTCGATGTCACCGCGCAACAGCGCCTGCATGTCGAACTGCTGCTGCACCAGGGTCACGTCCTTACCCGGATCGAGTCCCGCCTTGGTCATCCCGGCGAACAGCTCGAACTCGTTGCCGAACCCCCAGTTGCCGACCTTGCGGCCCTTGAGGTCGGCCGGCGTACGGATCCCCCGGTCGGCGAAGCTCACCTGGTACGTCCCGGACCGGGCGAAGATCTGACCGATGTCGGTGATCCCGGCGCCCTGCTCCCGCGAGGCGAGCGCCTTCGGCACCCAGGCCACCGCGAAGTCGGCCTGCCCCTGCGCCAGCACCGTCTGCGGGACGATGTCGACACCGCCCTCGACGATCTCCACCTCGAGGCCCTGCTCCTGGTAGAAGCCCCTGTCGACGGCGGCGATGTACCCGGCGAACTGGGCCTGCACGAACCACTGCAACTGCAGCTTGACCGAGGTCCTCCCGCCCGGCGCGGTGGACCCGGAACCGGTGCCGTCCGCGGTGCCGCAGCCGGCCAGCACCGCACAACTCACGAGCCCGGCGACAAGGCGCCGTCTGCTGAGACTACCCATCTGTCCTCCAGCGGTTGACTCTGCGCATCGGGACCGGTCGGCCCCGACGTCGGGCGGCGCCGGGCGGGCGAGGGCCCAGCACGGCCGTCGTCAGCCGGACCGCCGCGCCCGCCAGGGCATCGTCAGGCGTTCCAGGCCGAGGGCGGCCAGATAGAAGACAAGACCGAGTACGCACGCGCCGACCACGAACGCCCACGCGCGCGGGTACGCGGTGTACGAGGCCGCCGAGGTGATCCGCGATCCGAGGCCGTCCTGCCGACCCCCGAAGTACTCCGCGACCACCGCCGCGATCACCGCCAGGGAGGACGCCTGACGCAGACCGGTGAAGACGAACGGCAGCGCGCCGGGCAGGCGTACCAATCGGGTGAAGGTCCAGCCGGGAGCGGCGTAGCTGGTCATCAGCTCGCGGTGCACCGGGTCGACCTCGCGCAGCCCGCGCAGGGTGTTGAGGAAGACCGGGAAGAACACCACGATCGCCACCACGCTGCGGCGCGGGATGCTGCTGGTGGACTCGAACATGTTGTTGAGGATCGGCGCGAGCGCGATGATCGGCAGGGCGTTGAGGGCCGCCGCGACCGGCACCGCCACCTCGCCGAGGAAGTCGAACCGGCTGGCCAGCATCGCGGCGAGGATCGCCAGCACCGCCCCGGCGACCAGCCCGACCAGCGCGTTGGTGCCGCTGGCCAGTCCGACCTGCCAGATCACCGCCCGGTTGTCGACCAGTTCGGTGCCGATCGCGGACGGGGCCGGCAGCAGGAACGGCGCCACCCGCCCCAGGGTGACGGTCAGCTCCCACGCCACCAGCCCGCCCACCCCGACCAGCAGGGGCGGACCGACACCGCGCAGGAGCCGGCGCGTCCCACGGCCGACGGTCACCGCGACACCGCCGGATCCGCCGGCTCCGGTTCCCCCGGTTGGTCGGCCGGGTCCGGTCCACCCGGCGGGTCGGCCGGTGGCCCGTGGCGCAGGGCCTGCCGGACCCGGGTGATGCCGGCGAAGAACTCCGCGGTCTGCCGGGTGGTCTCGTTTCGCTCCGCCAGGTCGATGCCGATCTCGGCGGTGATCCGTCCGGGACGGGCCGACATCACCACCACCCGGTCGGAGAGGTACACCGCCTCCGGGATCGAGTGCGTCACGAAGATGGTGCTGGTGCCGGTACGGGCGCAGACCCGCAACAGCTCGTCCTGGAGCCGCTCCCGGGTCATCTCGTCCAGGGCGCCGAAGGGTTCGTCCATCAGCAGCAGCGGCGGGTGCACCGCCAGGGCGCGGGCGATCGCCACCCGCTGCTGCATGCCTCCGGACAGTTGCGGCGGATAGTGCCCGGCGAAGTCGGCCAGCCCGACCAGGTCCAGCATCTCGCGGGCTCGTACCCGCCGCTCCCGCCGGCCGGTGCCGCGCAGCTCCAGCGGCAGCTCGACGTTGCGCTGCACCGTACGCCACTCGAAGAGGCCGGCCTGCTGGAAGGCGATGCCGTACTCCCGGTCAAGGCGGGCGGTCCGGGCCGGCTTCCCGGCCACCCGTACGGTCCCCTCGGTGACCGGGATCAGGTCGGCGACCAGGCGCAACAGGGTCGACTTCCCGCAGCCCGAGGGCCCGATCAGGCTGACGAACTCGCCCCGCCGCACGGTGAGATCGACGCCGGTCAGCGCGGTCACCCGGTCCGGGCGGCCGGGGTTGAAGACCTTGGTCACGCCGGTGATCTCGACCGCCGGTCCGTGTTCCGTGGTGGTCACCGCATCGACGCCCTTCGTCCGGGGGTGAGCAGGAGTTCCGCGAGCCCGACCGCCCCCGCCACCAGGAGGCCGAGCAGCACCGCGCCGAGCAGCGCGGTGTAGACCTTGGCCGGGTCGGTGGTCGCCTCGCGCGAGTATTCGATGACCAGCCGGCCGATGCCGCCCCGGGTGCCGGTGGAGATCTCCCCGACCACGGCACCGACCACCGCCGCCGCGCCGGCCAGCCGCAACGCCGGATAGAGGTACGGCGTCGCCGCCGGCAACCGCAGTTTCACCAGCGTCCGCCACCAGCCGGCGGCGTAGCTGCGCATCAGTTCCTCGGCTATCGGTGCCGGCGAGGTCAGCCCGCGCAGCAGCCCGACGGCGATCGGGAAGAACGCCAGGTACGCCGCGATGGTCGCGACCGACATCCACGGCTGCCACGGGTACGACCCGATCGACAGCCGCCCGCCCCATCCGGCGATCACCGGGGCGAGCGCGATCAGCGGGACGGTCTGCGACAGCACCACGTACGGCAGCAGCCCGCGCCGGACCCAGCGCAGGCGCTGCATCAGCACCGCGAGCAGCAACCCGACCAGCGCCCCGGCGAGGAACCCGACCGCGACACTGCGGAGGGTGACCAGGCCGGCGTCTGTCACCACCAGCCAGATCGGATCCCCGCCGACCCGTTCCGGATCACCGAACCGGCCCAGGATCTCGGTCAGGTGCGGCATGGCGGCGTCGTCGGCGCGGGGCAGCACCCGTACGCCGAACAGCACCGTGCCGTCCGGGTCGCCGACCGCCTTGTAGCCCTCCCAGAGCAGCCCTCCGAGCACCACCGCCCCGAGCACCCCGAGCGCCGTACGCACACCGCGCCGACCCGGTGGCGGGGCGCCCGACCCACTTTCGGGTGAGCCGCCGGTCATACGGCGTTCGCGGCCGAGCCGGCCCGCTGCACCGGGCTGTGCCGTCGGGTCCCGTCGCGCAGTACCGGGATGATCTGCTCGCCGTACGCGGCCAGGGTCTCCTCCTTGGCGTCGTGCTGGAGGTAGACCGCGAACTGGTCGACCCCGAGGGCGCGCAGTCGTTCGAGCTTCTCCAGGTGCGCCGAGACCGGGCCGAGCAGGCAGAACCGGTCGACGATCCCGTCCGGTACGAAGTCCGCGTGCCGGTTGCCGGCCCGGCCGTGCTCGGCGTAGTCGTAACCCTGCCGGCCGGCGATGTAGTCGGTGAGTGCCTGCGGTACCGCCCCGGTCGCGCCGTACCGGCCGACGATGTCCGCCACGTGGTTGCCGACCATGCCCCCGAACCACCGGCACTGGTCGCGCTGGTGGGCCAGGTCGTCGCCGACGTAGGCCGGGGCGGCGACGCAGAACCGGATCGCCGCCGGATCCCGACCGGCCCGTTCCGCCGCCGCCCGCACCGCGCCGATCATCCAGGCGGCGATGTCCGGGTCGGCGAGTTGCAGGATGTAACCGTCACCGACCTCGCCGGCCAGGGCCAGCGCCCGTGGCCCGTACGCGGCCACCCAGACCTCCAGCTCACCACCGGCCGCCCAGGGGAACCGCAGCTCCTGCCCCCGGTAGTTCGCCGATCGGCCGTTGGCCAGTTCCCGGATCACGGTGACGCAGTCGCGCAGCTCGTTGATGCTGGTCGGCGGGTACCCCAGCGTCCGCAGGGCCGAGTCGCCCCGACCGATGCCGCAGACGGTGCGGTTGCCGTACATCTCGTTGAGGGTGGCGAAGTGCGACGCGATGACGGTCCAGTCCCGGGTGCCGGGGTTGGTCACCATCGGGCCGACCACCACCCGCTCGGTCCGGGCCAGGATCTGCGAGTAGATGACAAACGGTTCCTGCCAGAGCAGGTGTGAGTCGAAGGTCCAGACATGGCTGAATCCGGCCGCCTCCGCCCTCTGGGCCAGCGACACGAGCTCCCGGGCGGGTGGGTCGCACTGGAACACGACTCCGATGTCCATCGTCTGCTCCTCGTGGTCGGGCTAGCGGACCTTGGGGAAACCGAGGTCGACCTCGCTCGTCGCCGGATCCGGCCAACGCGAGGTGACCACCTTGGTACGGGTGTAGAACCTGAGCCCCTCCGGCCCGTACATGTGCAGGTCGCCGAAGAGGGAGGCCTTCCAGCCGCCGAAGCTGTAGTAGGCCACCGGCACCGGGATCGGCACGTTCACCCCGACCATGCCGCAGACCACGTCGTACTGGAAGCGGCGGGCCGCACCGCCGTCGCGGGTGAAGATCGCCGTGCCGTTGCCGTACTCGTTGGCGTTGACCAGGTCGACGGCCTGCTCGTAGGTGTCGACCCGGACCACCGACAGCACCGGGCCGAAGATCTCGTCGAGGTAGAGGTCGGAGTCGGTGGTGACGTGGTCGACCAGCGAGGCGCCGAGGAAGAAGCCGGGCCCGTCGGCGGCGGGCAACGTCCGCCCGTCGACCACCAGTTCGCCACCGGGCCGGTCCAGGTAGGACCGCACCCTGTCCCGGTGCTCGCCGCTGATCAGCGGCCCCATCTCGGCGTCCGGGTCGGTCGCCGGGCCGACCCGGATCCGCCCGATCCGCTCCGCGATCGCCGCGACCAGGGGATCCGCGACCGCCCCGACGGCAACCACCACGGATACCGCCATGCACCGCTCCCCCGCCGACCCGAAGCCGGCCGAGATCGCCGCGTCGGCCGCCGAGCCGAGGTCGGCGTCGGGCAGCACCACCATGTGGTTCTTCGCCCCGCCGAGCGCCTGGACCCGCTTACCGGCCCTCGTCCCGGCCTCGTAGACGGCACGGGCCACCGGGGTCGAACCGACGAACGACAGCGCGGCCACGTCCGGGTCGGCGAGCAGCGCGGCCACCGCCGAGCGGTCCCCCTGCACCACGTTGAACGCCCCGTCCGGCAGCCCGGCCCGGCGCAGCAGGTCGGCCAGGAGCAGCGAGACGCTCGGGTCCTTCTCGCTCGGCTTGAGGACGAACGTGTTGCCGGCGACGAGGGCGGTGCAGAACATCCACATCGGGACCATGGCCGGGAAGTTGAACGGGGTGACACCGGCGACCACCCCGAGCGGTTGGCGGATCGAGTAGACGTCCACCCCGGTCGCCGCCTGCTCGCTGTAGTCGCCCTTGAGCAGGTGCGGCGCCCCGGTCGCGAACTCGACGTTCTCCAGCCCCCGGGCGAGTTCACCGGCGGCGTCGGCGACCGTCTTGCCGTGCTCGGCGGAGAGCAGGGTGGCGATCTCCTTGCTGTGCGCGTCGACCAGATCCCGGAACCGGAACATCACCTCGGCGCGGCGGGACAGCGACGCGGCCCGCCAACCGGGCTGGGCGGCACGGGCGGCGAGGACCGCGGAGCGTACCTCCTCGTCCGTGGCCGCGACCACGACGGCCTGCTGCTCCCCGGTGGCCGGGTCGAAGACCGGCAGCCGGCGGTCGCCGGTGCCGGCGACCTCGACCCCGTTGATCCAGTGTGGAATCTCGCGCATGTTCCTCACGTTCCCTTGCTCGCTAACCGAGGTACGACGACAGGCCACGGGGCAGGTACCGGCCGTGACCGGCCCGCCCGTGGTACGTCCCGTCGGAGACCAGCACCGTGCCCCGGGAGATGACCGTGTCGACCCGACCGGCGATCCGGTAACCCTCGTACGCGGAGTGGTCCATGTTCATGTGGTGGGTCTCCACGCTGATCGTGGTCTGCCCGGCCGGGTCGTAGAGGACGATGTCGGCGTCCGAGCCGGGGGCGATGATGCCCTTGCGCGGGTAGAGGCCGAACATCCGGGCCGGCGTGGTGGAGATCGTCTCGACCCAGCGCTCCAGCGACAGCTTGCCGTCGACCACACCCTGGTAGACCAGGTCGACCCGGTGCTCGACGCCGCCGATCCCGTTCGGGATCTTCGAGAAGTCGCCGAGGCCGAGTTCCTTCTGGTCCTTGAAGCAGAACGGGCAGTGGTCGGTGGAGACGATGGCCAGGTCGTTGGCACGCAGTCCGCGCCACAGGTCGCGGCGGTGCGACTCGTGTCCGCTGCGCAGCGGGGTGGAGCAGACCCACTTGGCCCCCTCGAAGCCCGGCGCGCCGAGCTGCTCCTCCAGGGTCAGGTAGAGGTACTGCGGGCAGGTTTCGGCGAAGACGTTGCGTCCGGCGTCGCGGGCCGCCGCGACCTGTTCGAGTGCCTCGCTGGCGGACAGGTGCACGATGTAGAGCGGGCAGTCGCGGGCCACCTCGGCCAACCGGATCGCCCGGTGGGTCGCCTCCGCCTCCAGCACCGCCGGCCGGGTCAGTCCGTGGTGGATCGGATCGGTGTCGCCCCGGGCCAGGGACTGCTGCACGAGGACGTCGATCGCGATCCCGTTCTCGGCGTGCATCATGACCATCGAGCCGTTCTCCCGGGCCCGCTGCATCGCCCGCAGGATCTGGCCGTCGTCGGAGTAGAACACCCCCGGGTACGCCATGAACAGCTTGAAGCTGGTGATCCCCTCGTCCGCGACGAGCTGGTCCATCGCCTTGAGCGAGTCGTCGTCGACCCCGCCGAGGATCATGTGGAAGGCGTAGTCGACGTGACAGTTGCCGGCCGCCTTCGCGTGCCAGGCGGCCAACCCGTCCTGGACCACCTCACCGGTCCGCTGCACCGCGAAGTCGATGATCGTGGTGGTGCCGCCGTACGCCGCCGCACGGGTCCCGGTGTCGAACGTGTCGGAGGCGTTCGTGCCACCGAACGGCAGTTCCATGTGCGTGTGCGCGTCGATGCCGCCGGGGATGACGTACCGCCCGGTGGCGTCGATGACCTCGTGGTCGCCGTCCGGCGCCCGTCCCGGCGCGAACAGGGCGGCGATCGTCTCGCCCTCGACCAGGACGTCCGCGCGGTGCGCCCCGGTGGGGCCGATCACGGTTCCGCCGGTGATCAGCAGTGCCATCTCCCGCTCCTCCCGTTCGTTTCGATCGACACGACGCCGGGCTCCGACCTGCCGGAGGCGCACGGCCCCGGAGGGCTACGGCTGTACGAGTCCCTGGTAGGCGTCGGGGCGCCGGTCCCGGTAGAAGGCCCAACGGTCACGTACCTCGGCGAGCAGCCCGAGGTCGAGATCGCGCACGATCAGCTCCGGCTGGTACGCGTCACCGACCGCGCCGACGAACTTGCCCTCGGGGTCGACGAAGTACGAGGTGCCGTAGAAGTCGTTGTCGCCGAGGTTCTCGATACCGGTCCGGTTGATCGCACCGATGAAATATTCGTTCGCGACCGCCGAGGCCGGTTGCTCCAATTGCCACAGGTACGACGAAAGGCCCCGACTCGTCGCCGACGGGTTGAACACGATCGTCGCGCCGGCCAACCCGAGTGCCCGCCAGCCCTCCGGGAAATGCCGGTCGTAGCAGATGTAGACGCCGATCCGGCCGACCGCGGTGTCGAAGGTCGGGAAGCCGAGGTTTCCGGGACGGAAGTAGAACTTCTCCCAGAAGCCGTGCACCTGCGGAATGTGCGTCTTGCGGTACTTGCCGAGGTAACTGCCGTCGGCGTCGACCACGGCCGCGGTGTTGTAGAGCACGCCCGGCTGCTCCTGCTCGTACATCGGCAGGACCATCACCAGGCCGAGTTCGGCGGCGAGGGCCTGGAACCGCTCCGTGGTCGGGCCCGGGATCGACTCGGCGTACGCGTAGTAGCCCGGGTCCTGCACCTGGCAGAAGTACGGACCGTAGAAGAGTTCCTGGAAACAGATGACCTGGGCTCCCTGGGCGGCCGCCTGGCGGGCGTACTCCTCGTGGGCCTTGATCATTGACTCTTTGTCCCCGGTCCAGTTCGTCTGCACCAGGGCGGCGCGGATGCTGTCGGCCACGGTCGTTCCTCCCTCGGGTGTTTCCGGGTGGATGGCGTAGGACCTTAGTGACACTTGCCGGGGTGGACAATGGCCAATCTGTTACATGCTTGTTCGGAGAAATGACACGCTGCAATTGATCATCGTCGCGGGGATACCCGCGTTCACCTCGGCAGGTTAAGATCGGCACCCGCGGCGGAGGGAGAGCCGATGGCACCGGTGGTCACGGCCATGAGCCGCAGCGTCACTCGCCCTCGCGCTCCGCGAACACCGCCAGGGCAACCTGGTACGTGTCGAAGGCGCGGGCCGCACCCGCGTACGCCTCCAGGTGCACGAAGAGGTCGACGATCTGGTCCTTGGTGACGCCGACGTTCAGCGCGATCCGCAGTTGTCCGCGCAGGGGTTCGTGGGTGCCCAGCGTGGCGGCGATCGCGACGGAGACCAGCGCCCGGCTCCGGTCGTCGAGGGCGGTCCTGGTCCAGGAGTCACCGAAGGTGTGGGCGGTGGCCAGGGCACGGAAGTCCGCGCCCGAGGCCGGCTCGCCTGGGCCCATGGGAATCACCAACGGTGTACCGAGGAGGCGTTCTGCGTTGTCGAGGGCGCGCTGTTGTGCCTGCTCGTCCACGTCGCACTCCTCCAGCCCTGCTCGCCGGCCCGGCGGCCCCGCCGTCGCTACGCCGATAATCACCCGATTTCCCGGAACATGGGGCGGTTACCCGCAAATGGCGGCCGTCGGGGGCGACACTTGAGCAAAGGAAAGTTACCTGCTTCAATGCGGTGGGAGCACCGGGCCGTCATACCTATCACCCAGCACCGTGACGGGAGACGACCATGCTCCGCAAACCCCTCGGTCAGGCCGTACTGGCCACGCTGGCCGTACTGATCGGGCTCGCGATCGCGACGCCCACCCTTCCGGCCGCCTCCGCGCCGGTCACCGCCCTCGCCCCGGTCAGGATCATGCCGCTCGGCGACTCGATCACCGGCTCGCCCGGCTGCTGGCGGTCCATGCTCTGGAACAGGCTCCAGAGCACCGGCTACACCAACGTCGACTTCGTCGGCACGCTCGGCCCGCAGGGCTGCGGACAGCCGTACGACGGCGAGAACGAGGGCCACGGCGGGGCTCTGGTGACCAACGTGGCCAACCAGAACCAGTTGCCCGCCTGGCTGTCGGCCACCCGACCGGACATCGTGCTGATGCACTTCGGCACGAACGACGTCTGGAGCAACGTCGCACCGGCGACCATCCTCACCGCGTACGGCAAGCTGGTCGACCAGATGCGGGCCAGCAACCCGGCGATGAGGGTCCTGGTTGCCAAGATCATCCCGATGGCGCCGAGCACCTGCGCGGAGTGCGGCCAGCGGGTGGTCGCCCTGAACGACGCCATCCCCGGCTGGGCCGCCGCGAAGAGCACCACCGCGTCACCGGTCGTGGTGGTGGACCAGTGGACCGGTTTCAGCACCGGCAGTGACACCTACGACGGGGTGCACCCGAACGCCGCGGGCGACCAGAAGATGTCCGACCGCTGGTACCCGGCGCTGACCGCCGCGCTCAACGGCGTCACCCCGACGACGAGCCCGACCGCCACCCCGACACCCACCCGTACGCCCACGGCGAGCCCGACTCCGACCCGTACCCCGACAACCGGGCCACCGACCACCCCGCCGCCGACAACAACCGCACCCCCGATCGGCGGCTGCACCGCGACGTACCGGGTGATCGGGCAGTGGCAGGGCGGCTTCCAGGCCGAGGTGACCGTACGCAACGGGAGCACCGGGGTCTTCGCCGGTTGGGCCGCCTCCTGGAGCTTCGGTTCCGGTCAGCAGGTCAGCCAGGCGTGGAACACCACGCTGACCCAGTCCGGGACGAACGTGTCGGCTCGCAACGTGGGCTGGAACGGCAACCTGGCGCCGGGAGCGACGGCAACGTTCGGTTTCCTCGCGAGTTGGAACGGCTCGAACCCCGTACCGACGGTCACCTGCACCGCCTGAACCCATGACCGTTGCCGGTTGAGGGTACGAAACACGAACGGTCACGACAGCACGGACGGCCCGGACCTTGATGGTTCGGGCCGTTGTCGCTGACCGGTCGACCGCACGGTTCCGACCCGACCAACCTCGCTTCCGAGACCCAGGAGTCAGCGGCGCAGGGCGGTCTCCCGCTCCATGTGCGACAACTTCTCCGGGTTGCGCACCGCGTAGATGCCGGTGACGAGGCCGTCGTCGATGCGCACCGCGAGAACGCTGTCGATCTCGCCGTCGATCCGGAGAATCAACGCCGGACAGCCGTTGACCTGCGCCGGCCGCAGCGACGCCAGGGCCGCGACCCTGGGCAGCCCGGCGGCGAGTACGCGGGCCACCCGGTCGGCGCCCACGATGGGCCTCGGCACGGCCTGCTTGACTCCGCCACCGTCACCGAGAAGAACAACATCGGGTGCGAGGATGTCGAGCAGACGTTGCAGGTCACCCGTTTCGGTGGCCCGCTGGAACGCCTCCAGCGCGTTCCGGGTCTCGGCCGGGGTGACGACTCCGCGCGGTCGGCGCGCCGCGACGTGTGCCCGTGCCCGGTGGGCGATCTGGCGGACCGTTGCCGCGCTCTTGTCCACGGCTTCCGCGATCTCGTCGTACCCGAGGTCGAACACCTCGCGCAGGACGAACACCGCCCGCTCGGTGGGCGTGAGGGTCTCCAGCACCAGCAGCATCGCCATCGAGACGCTCTCGGCCAACTCGACGTCCTCGGCCACGTCGGGCGCGGTGAGCAGCGGCTCGGGCAGCCAGGAGCCGACGTAGGACTCCCTGCGGCGGCCGAGCGTACGCAGCCGGACGAGTGCCTGACGGGTGGTGATCCGGACCAGGTAGGCCCGCTGGTCCCGTACGGTGTCGAGGTCGACGCCCGCCCACCGCAGCCAGGTCTCCTGGATGACGTCCTCCGCGTCGGCGGCCGAGCCGAGCATCTCGTAGGCGACGGTGAACAGCAGGTTGCGGTGGGCGAGGAACGCCTCGGTGGCCGGGTCCGGACGGTCGTCGCGGCTGCCGCCCCGGCCGCGATCGTCGGCTGCGGTTCGCGACGTGCCGGTCATGAGGGGCTCCTCTTCACGTTCGACTGGGTCACCCACCAGACACCGGGGACCGTCGTCCTGTGACACCGGGACGCTACCGATGTTCGTCACCTGTCGGTGGCACTCGTCACGTCCCCGGTGCTGTCACAGGGCCCGTGCCGCCGGCATCTCGTGTTCGTCAAGTGCTGCGACAGCACCCGCGACACCACGAGTGAGGACGGAAGTCATGGAACCCCGCATCGACCTGTTCAGCAACGAGATCGGCGCCAAGTTCGCCAAGCGGTTCGCCAACGCCGGCCTGGTGATCGTCCAGTCGCCCCTGCCGAAGGCCACCCAGGAACTGGTAAGCCTGCGCGCCAGCCAGATCAACGGCTGCGGTTGGTGCATCGACATGCACACCAAGGAGGCCACGGCCGCCGGGGAGAGCGCGGTCCGGCTCCACCTGGTGGCCGCCTGGCGCGAGTCCACCGTGTTCACCGAGGCCGAGCGGGCCGCCCTGGCACTGGCCGAGGAGGGCACCCGGCTCGCCGACGCCCACCAGGGCGTGTCCGACGAGACCTGGGACCAGGTACGCAAGCACTACGACGACGACCAGACCGCCGCGCTGGTCGCCCTGGTTGCCCTGATCAACGCGGCCAACCGGCTCGCCGTGATCGTGCACCAGAGGGGCGGCTCCTACGAGCCCGGCCTGTTCGCCGCGTTCAACCGGTAGACGGGCGAATCTCGCACGCCAGCGTGCTTCCGCCCGGCGCGTGAGATTCGGCCCGGCCCGGCCCGGGAACGATCGATCCGGGCCGGGCCCGCGCAGGCGGGCGATGATCGATACTGTGCCCCGGTGGCCCATACACAGCTCACCGCCGAGTTGGTGGTCGACGGTCGTGCTCCGCGCACACCGGCGCTGTCGCCGGACGGCAGGTGGGTCGCCTACGTGGTCGCACCGGGCGGGCAGGCCGGTGATCATCCCGTCAGCGAACTCTGGGTGGCCGCCGCCGACGGGACAGGGTCGCCCCGACGATTGACCTCGGGAGAGGCGCACGATTCGGCGCCAAGATGGGCCGCGGACTCGGTGGTGGTCTACTTCCTCTCCGACCGGGCCGAGCGTGGCACGGCGCAGGTACACCGGGTCGGGCTGGTCGACGGTGTGGTGCAGGCGCTCACGTCCTGGTCCGGTGGAGTGTCGGGTCACCTCCCGCTGGCCGATCCCGACCTGGTCGTCGTGATCGCGGCCGACGAACCGTCGGCCGAGGACGAACGTCGGGCCAGGGAACGCGACGACGCCCGGGTGTGGGGCGAACGCGTACGCCCGGACCGGCTGCGCCTGCTCGACGTGCGGAGCCGGGAGGTCCGGACACCGGACGGGTTCGGGAATCGCCATGTCGTCGAGGTGGCCCGACGGCCCGACGACGGAACGCTGGCGGTCCTCACCTGGTCGACCCCGGACGTGGACCCGGGCCTGGTCGATCCCGGTCTCCACCTGCTCGACCCGGACGGTGGCGGGACACGCGACCTCGGCCCGGCCGCCGCGGACGCGTCGTCGCTCGTCTGGTGGTCCGCGGACGACGGCTGGCACCTGGCGTATGTCGCGAAGACCCCACCCACCCTGGTGGGCGGACACGCGGTCCTCGACGTCGCCGTGCCGGTGAGCGGGCCGGTGGGCGAGCACCGCAACCTGACCGCCGGCCTGACCTGCTGCCCGATCCACCTGGTCCAGGTCGACACCGGTCCGCCGCTGGCTCTGGTCGCCGACGGGCTCGACACCGCGATCCACCGGCTCGATCCGGTCGGGCCCGACTTCGTCGAGGTGTACCGGGTCCACGGCCTCGCCATGTCGTTGACCACGAACCGGCACGGTGACGCCGTCGCGGCGGTGCTCAGCACGTCCTACGAGCCGCAGAACGTCCACGCCGGTCCCACTCGCGGGCCGCTGACGAGGCTGACCGACCTCAGGCCCGAACTCCGGGACATCCGTTGGGGTGTCCAGGAGCGCCTGTCGTACGAGGCATCGGACGGGCTGACCCTCGACGGCCTGCTGATCCTGCCCGCCGGCCGGTCCCGCGAGGACGGGCCCTTTCCACTGGTGACACTGGTCCACGGCGGCCCGTACGACCGGCACGACGACCGGCTCAAGCTCGGCTGGTTCCCGTCCGGCCAGGGCCTCGCGACCGCCGGCTACGCCGTGTTCCTGCCGAACCCGCGCGGTGGCAAGGGTCACGGCCACGACTTCGCGGTACGCGTCGCCGGTGCGGTCGGCCTCGAGGAGTGGACCGACATCTGCGCCGGAATCGACCTGCTCGTCGCCGACGGCGTCGCCGATCCCGACCGGCTGGGCATCGGCGGCTGGAGCCACGGCGGGTTCATGGCCGCATGGGCGGTCGGGCAGACCGACCGGTTCAGGGCCGCCGTGATGGGAGCCGGAATCAGCGACTGGGGAATGCTCGCCGCGACCGGGGAGGAGGGGCCGTTCGAGTCCGCCCTGGGCGGCAGCAGCGGCTGGGAAGGAACGGGTCCGCACCGCCACGACCGGCTCAGCCCGATCTCGTACGCGTCCGGGGTCCGCACGCCGGTGCTGATCCTGCACGGCGAGGACGACACGAACGTTCCGGTGTCACAGGCGGAGTTCTTCCACCGCGCGCTACGCAGGTTCGGCGTCGAGCACACGTACGTCGTATATCCCCGCGAGGGTCACCGGATCCGCGAGCGCAACCACCAGCTCGACGTGCTCCGCCGCACCCGGGCCTGGTTCGACCGGTGGCTCGGATGACCCCGACGAGCAGCCCGTCCGCCGGCACCGCGACCGCCGGGGCGGACGAGGGCGGGGCGCCAACCGGTTGAACCGGTGACACCCCGCCCCGTTACACCCTCCGCCACGACTGCGGGAGGTCCCGTCGTCGGTGGCTCAGGCGGTGCAGGTGGCGCCGTTCAGCTTGAATCCGCTCGGTGGTGGGCTGGACGAACCGCTGCTGATGAAGCCGATCGTCGCGGACGCGCCCGGTGCCAGCGAGCCACCCCATGTCGGTGCGGTGGCTGTGGCGGTACTGCCGCTCTGCGAGACGGTGGCGTTCCAGCCCTGGCTGATGGTGTTGCCGCTGGGCATGGTCCAGCTTGCCGTCCACGGGTTGACCGCCGCGGTGCCGTTGTTGCGTACGGTCACCGTGGCCTGGTAACCGCCGGACCAGGAGCTGTCGACGCGTACCGAGCCGGTGCACGCTCCCCCACCGGCGGGCGGGGTGGTCGGAGGTGCTGTGGTGGGTGGCGGAGTCGGCGGTGCGGTGGTCGGCGGCGGGTCGGTCGGGCCGCCGTTACCGCCGAAGTTGACGTCGGAGCAGTTGTAGAACGCCTCCGGGCTGTCGGAGCGCTGCCAGATCGAGTAGATGATGTGTCGCCCGCTCTTGTTGGGCAGGCGGGCGTTCCAGACGTACTCGGCGCCCGATGCCCCGCTGCCCAGCGGAGGGTTGGTGATCTGGTCGAACGGCGTCGCGTCCAGATCCGACCACTTCAGCGGCGCGTTCGGGTTCCACCCGTCCCGGGTGACGTACTGGTACCAGGTGCCGGGGTGCGGGGCCCAGGCGTTGTACCGGAACGTGATGGCCGCGCCGGACTGGAGGTTCGTCGTGGGCCAGTCGGCCGAGGCCGCGTTGTACGCGGCGTACTTCGTCGTCCCGGCACCGCAGAGCGCGCCGTCCGGGATGATCTCCCGGTGCCGGCCGGCCGCGTTGCTGATGAGGACGGCGAAGAAGTCCCACAGCGGCTGCTTGCCGCCCTGTGCCACCGCCGCGGCACAGGCGGGGTTGGTGGGGTTCAGGTCGCCGCCCCCACCGGCGCGACCGTCGAGGTAACACGCGTACGTACGGGTCGCGGGATACGTCATAGCCCCGTGGGCCAGTACGGCATCGGGCTTGAGGAGCAGCGGGAGCCCGCTGCCCAGGATCGCGGCGGCGGCGATGACCGCCAGCCTGCGTCTGATTCGCAACGCACTTTCCTTTCGGTGCGGCCACGGCCGTCACTCGCGCGTCCGCCCGGAGGACGGGTCGCGGAAGCTGCGGGAACGTGGGCTCGGGCCACCGTAGGAGTTGCACCCGGGTGCCCGACGCCGAAGATCTGGACGGTGTCTCGCGTCCGCACCACTCGGTCCGCATCCGGAGCGTCGCCCACCTCGCTCCGTGCCCGGGAACCGTCGGCGCAGACGGCCACTCGCGACCGGCACGCACCGACATTCGACCACAGGGCGGTCCATTAAGCAATGTACGTCGATGGAACCGCCCCCCGTCGTACACATGGAACAGCGGGCCCGACCTCCGCGAGGAAGGTCGGACCCGCTGGTTGCGGAGCCGTTCACCCGGATCCGGCAGCGACAGCTACCGGCGCCGGGAGTTGCTCACCAGGACCAGTAGCTGGGCTGGGTCTGCGGGTTGAACTCCTTGTACGGCTGGAGCTTCGCGGTCCAGGTACGCCAGTCGTTCAGGTCGAGCACATCCAGGCCCTTCTGGATGTCGTTCGAGTAGATGTAGCCGTTGTAGTAGTACGCCGACCACGATCCACCCGTCACCAGGCGCGTGTCCGAGAGCGGACCCCGCTCCCAGTAGGCGATTTCCTTCGGCTCGGCCGAGTTGGTGAAGTCCCAGACCGAGATGCCGCCCTGGTACCACGCCTGCACCATGATGTCGCGGCCGAGCACCGGGATCAGCGAGCCGTTGTGGGCCACGCAGTTCTCGAAGTTCGTGTTCTCCCGCGGAATCTTGTAGTAGCTACGGAAGACCAGCGCACGACCGTCGCCCCGACCGGTGATGTCGTAGATGCCGTCGGCGCCACGGGTGGCACCGATCGTCGGGTTGCAGGTCGGGCCGCCGCCGCCACCGAGTTCGTCGGTGAAGACGACCTTGGTGCCCGCGTTGTTGAACGTGGCCGAGTGCCAGAACGAGAAGTTCACGGTGTCGCGTACCGAGCTGATCACTCGGGGCGCTTCCCGGTTCTTGATGTCGAACAGCACACCGTCGCCCATGCAGGCGCCCGCCGCGAGGTCCTTCTCCGCGTAGACGGTGATGTCGTGGCAGCCGGCGGTCGCCGAGCTGCCGTTGCCACCCGGGTTACCGCCCTCCGGGAAGAGCACCGGCGTGGCCACCACAGCGGCGTCCGTCGGCTTCTTCAGCGGGACCTTGATGATGGAGATCAGGTCGTGCGGCGGCTGGCAGTCCGGGAAGGCGGCGTTCGGGCTGTACGAGGAGACGTACAGGTAGACCGTCTTCTTGTCCTTGCTCGGAACCAGGGTGTGGGTGTGCGACCCGCACTTGGTCTCGACGGACTTGATGTAGCGGGGGTTCTTCTTGTCCTTGATGTCGAAGATCTTGATGCCCTCCCAGGAGGCGGGGTTCGCCGCCGACTGGGACGTGCTGGCACACGAGTCATCGCTGCGGGACGAGTCGGTCGACAGGAACAACAGGTCACCGTGGACGGTGATGTCGTTCTGCGAGCCGGTGCAGAGCACCTGCGACACGACCTTCGGCGACCGCGGGTTCTTGACGTCGAAGATGACGAACCCGTCGTAGTTGCCGCTGAAGGCGTAGTTCCCCGAGAAGGCGAGGTCGCTGTTGAGGGCGGCCTCCGTGTTGAACGGGCCCACCTTCGGTACGTTGGCGATCTGGCGCAGGTTCGGGCTGCTCGAGATCTCATCGACACCGGGTATGGCGTCCACGGTGGGCGGAGCGGGGGTCCGCTCCTGGGCACTGCTGGGCGGAGCGGTCGCCACGCCGAGCACGAGCAGGGCACTCGCGGCAAGCCCGACGATGCGGAGTCGCCGCGACCCTGGTGGGGAAAGGTTGAACATCTGGCGGCACCCTTCGAAAGGGGTTAACGATGTTGAGGACCTTACCTAACCCATCAATTCCTCGATGTGATGAGTATCACATCGAGGAACTCGCGCGTCACCTGGCTATTATCCAAGACGATCTTCGACGAGGAGAGACCAGATGACTGGAACAAGCCGACGGCGGATCGTCCTCGTCGCCCTGGTGGCACTGCTGGTGGTCGGCGGCATCGCCGCCGTACAAGGGTTCTCCGGTGGTTCGTCCACTGACGACCGTACCGCCGGGGCCACCGCCGGCGGCACCCCGAGCCCCTCCGTGGGCACCGGCGGGGACGCTCCGGTGATCATGCCCGGCCGGCCCGGCGAGTCCGCCTCGATCGCGCCGCCCGGTGAGCAGGTCGCACCGAACACACCGCGTTACAACACAATGGACGCGGAGTACATCCGGATGATGATCCCGCACCACAGCCAGGCCCTGCTGATGACCGAGCTGGTGCCCGACCGCGCCGCCGACCCCCGGATCAAGGTGCTGGCCGGACGGATCAAGGACACCCAGGGGCCCGAGATCCTGCGTATGCGCGGCTGGCTGGAGTCGTACGGGCTGGACCCGGACGAGGACAAGCGTCGCGGCCACGACCACGGCACGATGGCCGGCATGCAGAGCCCCGAGGCGATCGCCCGGCTCACCGCCGCCCGCGGCGCCGAGTTCGACCGGCTGTTCATCGAGATGATGACCAACCACCACCAGGGCGCGATCGACATGTCGATCAACCTGCTCAAGGTCGGCGTCGACCTCATCGTGGAGGAGATCGCCACCGCCGTCGCGTCCGAGCAGAACATCGAGATCCAACGCATGCGTGGGCTGCTGACCGAGTAGGGGGCGCCACCCCGGGGTGGTGGTCGCCGGGACACCGGGCCGCCGGCCACCACCGGCCGTGGACTGCCTAAGCTGATCCGATGGCCGAGGAGCTGGACGAGGAAACCCTGGCGTTCGCGCACCGGATGTTCGACCTCGCACGCGAGGGCCGGACCGAGGAACTGGTCGGCAACGTGGCGGCCGGGCTCCCGGTCAACCTGACCAACGACAAGGGCGACACGCTGCTGATCCTGGCCGCGTACCACGCGCATGCCGACACCGTCGCCGCGCTGCTGAGCCACGGCGCCGACCCGGCCCGGACCAACGACCGGGGACAGACGGCACTCGCCGCGGCCGTCTTCCGCCGCTCCACCGGGACCGTCAGCGCCCTGCTGGACGCCGGCGCCGTCCCGACCCAGGGCAGCCCGTCGGCGATCGAGACGGCCCGGTTCTTCGAACTGCCCGACATGCTCGCGCTGCTGCAACGCGCCTGACCGGTCGTCGCAGTCGTTCGGTCGCGGCGTTTGACCGGGCCCAGGACGGGTAGCCGGCCGGCCATGACGACCCCGCAGACACCGGACGCCCTGCTCGTCGGAGGGCCCCGGGACGGCACGCTGTTCAGCGCCGAGGACGCCTCGAGCGTCGAACTGGAGATCGACGGGTTGGTCCAGCGCTATCTGCGTACCGACCGGCAACACGACCGGGACGGCACCCCGATGGTGGTGTTCGCCTACGACGGCGTGACCGACGCGGGCGTCACCCAGGCCGAGGTCGAGGCGAGCGACCAGGTATACAGGGCGGGTGGATGATCCCGTACACCGGCAGATGCGGACCGCGGCGACGGCGCTGCTGAGCGCGCTCGCCGGCCCGGAGCGCGAACTCGCGGCCCGCCCCTTCGACGCGGACGCGGACCGGCGATGGATCGAGTACCGTCCCCGACCCCGGCCCGGGGCCTGCATCGCCGACCTGGACCGGACCGCCCGCAAGGCCGCGCACCGGCTGCTCGCCACCGCGCTGAGCCCGCACGCGTACGCCCAGGCGATGGGCATCATCGCGCTGGAGGAGGTGCTCGACCGGCAGGAGGACTGGCGCCGGCAGCGGCACAGTGACGACTACTGGGTGGCCGTCTTCGGCGACCCGGACCGGGACGACCACTGGTCCTGGCGGTTCGAGGGGCACCACCTCTCGGTGACCATGACCGTCCTGGACGACCAGGTCTTCCCCACCCCCGTCTTCCTCGGCGCCAACCCCGCCACGGTCAGCTACGCCGGGCGGCCGATCAGCCGCCCGCTCGCCCCGGAGGAGGATCTGGCCCGCGAGCTGCTGGACGCGATCGGCCCGGTCGGCCGGGCCGCCGCGATCGTCTCCGACCGGGCGCCGGACGACCTGCGCAGTGGCCCCTCGCCGGTGGCGCCGGCCCGGATCGAACCGCTCGGGTTGCGGGCCGCCGGGCTGGGTTCGTCCGCGCGGGCGATGCTGGACCAGCTGGTCGCCCTCTACCTCGACCGGCTGCCGCCGGAACTGGCCGCCCGTGAGGCGGTACGGGTCGCCGGCGGCGACCTGCACTTCGCCTGGCAGGGCCCGACCGTCCCCCGGCAGCGGCACTACTACCGGATCCAGGGCGACGACCTGCTGATCGAGTACGACAACACCAGCGAGGACGGCAACCACCCGCACACGGTGCTCCGCCGCCCGCACAGCGACTTCGGCCACGACGTCCTGGCCGCCCACCGCGCCGCCGTCCCCCACTGACCGCCGCCCTCTCCCCCGCACCCGCCCAGGACCGCTCTCGTAGAGAAAGAGTGGCAATTCCGGGCCCGATAGCACCTCTTTCAGGGAATTAGCGCTGGTCGGGGAGCGGTGCGCGGGGTGGGGGTCAGGTGCGGTGGGGGTGGGGGGCGGGTTCGAAGTCGGGACGGAGGGTGTCGAGCGAGCCGGGTTCGCCGCCGCCCTGGTCGAAGCGGCGTACCAGGACGGCGCCCAGCCACACCCCGACCGCCCCGACCGCCAGCGCCAGCAGTTCGACCGCGACCAGAACACCGGTGGCGGCGTACTCGGGTGAACCGGAGCGGATCAGGCAGGCGAAGACGAACAGCACCGCCACCCCGGCGTTGACCAGGTTGAACGTGATCGCGGTCCGGCGGGTACGCCCGTCCGGGACGTCCCAGAGGTCGACGAGTCCGGCCCCGGCGGCCAGTGCCGCGGCGACCAGCGCAGCCACCACCGTCCAGTAGCCGACCTCACCGAGGAACGTCGGACCGCCCGCGAGGTAGGTCAGGTCGAAGACCACGGCACTGACGAACAACCCGAACGGGAAGGTCACCAGCATCGGTTGGATCGGGTGACCCTGCACCCGCAAACGGCTCTCCACGGCGGCGACCTCCCCGGTTCGTTCATCGACTACCGTCAGGCCCTACCCCGCACGGTATCGCGCCGAACCGGATTTCCGACACGCTGTGTATCGCCTTCCGACGCGATCAGCGAGAATCTCCCGGCGCGCCGCCCGCGGCGCGCCGGGAGAAGATCACGACGTACGCGACCGGGCCAACGATCGGACCAGCCGCTCGGCCACCTCCCGCAACGGGATCGACAGGGCTCCCGAGGTACGCCGGAGCACCTGCAACGCCTCGGGCGCGGAACAGCCCCGCTCGGTCATGATCACCGCGATCGCCTGGCCGACCAGCTCACCGTTGGCCAGGGTCCGGTCCAGCTCACCGCTGAGCGCGTGCTGCCTGGCCCGGTCCCGGACCGAGGCGAGCAGCAGCCCGGCATGCTCGGCGAGCAGCATGGCTGTCACCTGCCGCTGCTCACCGAGCGCCCCGGGCTCACGCGCGTAGAGGTTGATCGCCCCCACCACATGATCGTCGACGTCGACCGGGGCGGAGATCACCCCCCGTACGCCGAGCGCCCGCGCCCGCCGGGTCCAGCCCGGCCACCGGGACTCCCTGCGCAGGTCGGCGACGTGCACCAGATCCCGGGTACGGATCGCGGTCAGCGCCGGCCCGTCCGTGCCGTACTCGATGTCGTCCAGACTCCGGGAGGCCGGATCGGACGCCACCACGGCGGCCGGCGCCCCGGCCCGCAACACGGTCACCCCGCACCAGGTCACCCCCGGAATGGCCCGTTGGCTGGTCCGGACGAGTCGCTCCAGGGCGTCGTCGAAGTCGTTGCTCGCGATCAGCCCGGCGGTCAGTTCGCGCAGCAGGGCGGCGGTCTCCAGCACACCCAGCGTCTCGGTGGGGTGCGCCGCCCGGATCTCCAGGCTCACCGGGCCGGGGCCCAGGCCACCACCGCGTACCGCGCGGCACGCCCCGCTCGTTCGCTCGCCTCGGTCATGTCTCGCCTTTCCCCGGCCTGATCGGACCCGCCCTACTACCCGTGCGGGCCGAGGATCAAACCGGGAAAAGCGAGGGCCCCGCCCACCGACCTGCGGTGTGCGGGGCCCCGGCTTCCGGTCAGCGGGAGGCGGCGGTGAGCCGCCGGCCGACCGCGGCGATCAGGCGGTCCAGTTCCGACCCGAACGGGTTGTCGTGGACCAGGTACGTCCAGGTCGCGCTCGGCCGGACCAGCTCCGACTCGTCCGGCTGCCAGTCCTCGCCGATCTCGGCCTCCTCGAAGGTCGCCACCGTCCGCGTCTCGATCTCCGGTACCAGGGCGGTGAACGCCGGTACGGCCGCGCGGTGGAACTCGTCGAGCGGGTCGAGCCGGCCCAGGGCACGCAGGTGCACACCCTCCCGGACCTCGGAAAGCTCGGCCAGGTGCTCGGCCCAGAGCCGGTCGAGGTGGTAGAGCGCGATCGACCGGGCGGCCCGGGACAGCACCTCGGAGTCGATCTCCTCGGTCTTCTCCGGGAACCGGTTCTTCAGCATGTCGGCGGCGACGTCACTGCTCAGCAGCCGCTCGCGACGCTCGGCCAGGGCCTTGCGCTGCTGCTCGATCACCACGCTGTAACGCCAGGTGTTGCGGTGGATCTCGTGGTTGACCCCCTCCGCGACCCGCTGGGCGTGCTCGACCGCGAAGTCGACCTGTTCGTCCTGGACCAGACCGTCGGCGTTCATCTTCGGCGAGGGCGGGATCGCGTCCGAGGCGTGCCGCAGGACCAGCTCGTCCTCGAGGCTGACGAAGAAGACCGACCGACCGGGGTCGCCCTGCCGGCCGGCCCGGCCACGGAGCTGGTCGTCGACCCGGCGGCTGTCGTGCCGGCCGCTGCCGATGACGTACAGGCCGCCGAGTTCGGCGACCCGGTCCCGGTCGGTCTGCTCGCTGCCGCCGAGCCGGATGTCGACACCCCGACCGGCCATCTGGGTGGAAACGGTCACCGCGCCGTACGCACCGGCCTCGGCGATGATCGCCGCCTCTTCGGCGTCGTTCTTCGCGTTCAGCACCAGACAGGGCACGTCGGCGGCGAGCAGCGCCTTGGACAGGCTCTCCGACTCCTTGACGTCGAGCGTGCCGACCAGCACCGGCCGGCCCGTCTCGTGGCTCTTCTTGATCTCGGTGACCAGGGCCTCCTCCTTCTCGGCCCGGGTGGCGTAGATCCGGTCCGGCTCGTCCACCCGGACACACGGGGTGTTCGGCGGGATCACCGCGACCTCGAGCGAGAAGAACTCCCGGAGCTGGTCACCGACCAGGACCGCGGTGGCCGTCATGCCGCACACGGTCGGGTAGAGCGCGACGTACGCCTGCACGGTGATCGTGCCGAGGACCTCGCCCTCGGCGGTGGCGGTGAGTCCCTCCTTGGCCTCGACCGCCGCCTGGAGACCGTCCGGCCAGCGGCGGCGCTGGGCGACCCGGCCGCGCATCTCGTCGATCAGCTCCACCGCGCCGTTACGGACGATGTAGTCCACGTCCCGGTGCAGCAGGGCGTGCGCGTGCAGCGCCACGTTGACCGCCGAGAGCTGTTCCATGTTCTCGTCGGCGTAGAGGTTGACGTCCTCGAGCTTCGCCTCGATCACGGACAGGCCGGTGGTGGTGAACGCCACACTGCGGCCGTCGTCGGCGATCTCGTAGTCCTCCCCGGCACGCAGCCCGCGGACCAGCGCCGCGGCGGCGTGCACCGGGTCCTGCTCGCCGGGAACCGCACCGGCCAGCACCATCGGCACCCGGGCCTCGTCGATCAGGATCGAGTCGGCCTCGTCGACGATCGCGGTGGTCAGCTTCGGCTGCACCCGGTCCTCGAGGTCGGTGACGAGTTGGTCGCGGAGGTAGTCGAAGCCGGCCTCGCTGACCGAGACATAGGTGACGTCGGACGCGTACGCCGCGCGACGCTCCTCGGGGGTCGACGCCTCGGTCACCCAGCCGACGCTCAGCCCAAGCAGCCGGTAGATCGGCTCCATCCACTCGGCGTCCCGGCGGGCCAGGTAGTCGTTGACGGTCAGCACGTGCACCGGGCCGTTGCCGCGCCGAACGTGCCCGTACGCGGCGATCGTGGCGGTCAGGGTCTTGCCCTCACCGGTGGCCATCTCGGCGACCTTGCCGGCGAGCAGCGACATCGCGCCGAGCAGCTGTACGTCGTACGGCCGCTGGTCGATGCCGCGGCGGGCGGCCTCGCGGCCGACGGCGCAGATCTCCGCGAAGTCCTCGGCCTTGCCGGCCGCCTCGGTCAGCTCGGCGTCGTCGAGGGCCGAGAGTTCCTCCTCGCGCGCCTCGATCGCGGGCAGCAGCTTCTCCAGCGGCGCCAGATCCACCGTGCTACCCGGCCGCTGCAAGAAACGCCGGAACCTGCTCTTCAACCGTGTCGACACACCCATGAGCGGCAACGGTAGCCGACTTCGGCGCAACTGTGCGGCCCGGCTTGCCGCAGCGGTATGTCCGGTCCGGGAACCCCTGGTCAGCGGCTCAGCCGACGAGAAGCTGATGCGCGGCGAGCTCCCGGTACAGCGGGCTGGTCTCGGTCAGTTCCAGGTGTGGTCCGACCGCCACCACCCGGCCCGCGTCGAGGACCACTATCTGGTCCGCGTCGACCACCGTCGCCAGCCGGTGCGCCACGATCAACAGGGTCCGGTCGGCGGCGACCGCGTCGATCGCCCGACGCAGGGCCGCCTCGCTGCGCGCGTCGAGGTTGCTGGTCGGTTCGTCCAGCAGCAGGACCGGCGGGTTCGCCAGCAGCGTACGGGCGATCGCCAGGCGCTGGCGCTCCCCGCCGGAGAGCAGCACCCCGCCCTCGCCGACCTGGGTGTCCAGCCCCAGCGGGGAGCGTTGCACCACCCGGGTCAGGTTCACCTCGGCCAGTACGGCGAGCAGGCGCTCCTCGGTCGCGTCCGGCGCGGTCAGCAGCAGGTTCTCCCGCAGCGTCCCGGCCAGCACCGGTGCCTCCTGCTCGACGTACCCGAGTTGGGCGCGCAGCGCGTCGCGGGACAGGTCGCGGATGTCCACCCCGCCGACCTTCACGTGGCCGTCGGTCACCTCGTAGAAGCGCTCGACCAGCGCCAGCAGGGTCGACTTGCCGGCGCCGGAGGGGCCGACGAGCGCGGTCCGGGTGCCGTACGGCACGGTGAAGCTCACCTCGTGCAGCACCGGCCCGGCGTCGGCGTAACCGAAGCTGACCCGGTCGAACTCGACCGCTGCCGCCGTGGCAGCGGCCGGGCGGCGGGGCGGCGGCAGGACCGCCGGGGTGTCCCCCGCGCCCTCCACCGGCAGGTCCAGCACCTCCTCGATCCGCTGCAACGCCCCCAGACCGGTCTGCAACTGGGTGTAGGCGTTCAGCGCCTGTCCCAGCGGGAGCACCAGGAAGAACAGGAACATGATGAAGGCGACCAGGTCACCGACGCTGATCGCACCGGTCGCCACCCGGGCGCCCCCGACACCGAGGACCACCAGGAAGGCGCCCTGGACGGCGGTCATGCTGACCGGTCCGATCAGCGCCTGTATCCGGGCGACCCGCAGACCGGCCGCGTACGCCTGGGTGGCCGCCGTACCGACCCCGTCGGTCTCGCGCTCCTCGGCCCTGCTGGCCCGGATGGTGCGGGCCGCGGAGATCGCCCGTTCCACCGCCGAGGTCATCTCGCCGACCCGCGCCTGCGCCTGCTCGGACAGGCCGCGCACCCGGCGGGCGAAGAAGAGTGCGACGCTCAGGCCGACCCCTACCCCGGCGAGGGTCACGCCGAACAGCAGCGGGTCGAGCAGGATCATCGCGGTACCGGCACCGAGCACCATGACAAAGCCGGTGACGGTCTCGAACAGGCCGGAGGTCACCACCGCCCGCAGCAGGGTGGTGTCGGCGCCGACACGGGACAGCAGGTCACCGGTGCGACGCTGGTCGTACTCGACGATCGGCAGCCGGAGCAGGTGTCCGGCGAGGCGGTGTCGGGTGCCCAGGACCAGTCCCTCGGCGGTGCGCTGGAGCAGATAGTCGCGTACGCCGTCGAGGGCCGCGCCGACGACGAGCAGGGCGACCAGCAGACCCACCAGCCGGGTGACCGGCTGCGCGGCGCCGATCGCGTCGAGCACCTCGCGGGTGAGCAGCGGTTGGACCAGCGCCGCCCCGGCGCTGAGCAACGACAGCACGGCGACGACGAACAGGGTGCCTCGGTGCGCCCGCAGGTAGGGCAGCAGCGCCGGCAGGCCGACGCGCCGGGCGGTGGGGGGCGCGGTCATGGACTCCACCGTAACCGGGCCGACCAGCCTCCCGGCCCGCGCGACGCGCCGCCGGAGGGCACGACCTGGCGCTCCGGTCGGGGTCAGCAGGCGAGCACGACCTGGAGTTCCTGCCGTCGGCCGGCGGCCAGGTCGGCGAGGAGGACGGGGCCGTCGTCGAACGGCACGATCGCCGACACCAGGTGCTCGGCGACGAGTTCGCCGTACGCCCGGAGCAGGGCGACGGTCTCGCCGGAGAGCCGCTCGCGGTCCCAGGTCGGTGCGAGCCCGCGCGGCACCCGGCCGATCTGCGCGCAGCGCAGGGTGAGCCCGTTGTGGTGGAACTCCTCGCCGAGCCGGACCTGCTCCGCGCCGGACTGGTAGAACGCCAGGTCGACCACGGTCCCCTGAGGGCGTACCAGGCGCAGGGCCAGCCGCAGCGCACCGCCCTGCCCCCGGCACTGGAACACCACGTCGGCGCCCCGGTCCCCCGGTCCGTGCGCCCATCGCGTCTTGAGCAGCACCGCCGGATCACCGAACCCCTGATCACTATCGGTCAGCGGGCCCGGGTCCAGCGTTTCCAGGCCGAGCGCGGCGGCCACCGCCCGACGCGTCGGGGTGGGATCGAGGACCACCACCGACGCCGCGCCGTGATGCCGGGCGAGCAACGCGGTGAGCAGGCCGACCACGCCGGCACCGGTGACCGCCACCCGGCGCCCGCGCACCCCGTCGCCGACGGTACGGACGTCCGGGCCGAACAGGTCCGCGGCGGCGTGCAGGAGCCCGTTCACGCAGATCGGACCCATGTGCGCGACGTAGATCCCGAGCAACGGGTCCAGGTCGCCGGGCAGTGGCACGAACCGGTCGACCAGCGGATCGGCCAGGTAGCCGGTGCGGTGCCCGTAGACCATCGCCCCGATGGTGCCCTCGGTGACCGCCGGGGTCCGGCTCTCGGTGACCTGGCCGACCTCCATGTAACCGAGCCGGTTCACCGGATAGGCGGCGGCGGGCTCACCCGGCTGGAAGAGCCCCAGGTCGGCGTTCCAGCCGGCCGAGAGGTACGGGTTGGTGCCCTTGACATAGCTCAGCTCGGTGCCGGCCGAGATCCCGGTGTAGAGGGTCCGGACCCGGTAGGTGTCGGGCCGCAGCGGCCCGGGTTCCTCCTCGCGGATCGCCACCTCACCCGGCCCGGACACCACGATCACCCGTTCAGGCATCGAGCCCTGATCCGACCCTGGCGCCGTGGGTGGCGGCCGCGAGCGCCTCGACCGCCGGGGCGATCCGTACCGGACGCCCGGTCGCCGCCGACCGCGCCACCGCGCACGCCAGCCGGTGGGTAAGCAACGCCTCCGGGTACGGGACCCGGATGTCGTCCCCGATGCCGCGTACGGCGTCGACGAAGGCCCGGTCCACCGCGATCCGGGCAGCCTCCGGATCGGCCGGCAGCCAACCCTCCCCGGCCCCGTCCCGCCACGCCAGGCCGTCCTCGCCGAGGGTCAGCACCAGCCCGTCCGCGACGATCTCCACCCCGGCCCGGTGCTTCCAGCCGAGGGTGCAGCCGGAGACCAGGGTGCCCACCGCCCCGGTCGTGAAGCGCAGACTCGCCGTGGTCACCGAGTCGATGTCGGCCCCGTCCACGTCCGGCGGGAAGCCGTCGCCGTACGCGCTCACCTCGGTCGCCTCCCCGGCCACCAGCCGGAGCAGGTCGAGCACGTGGGCGGCCTGCTCGACCACCGGGCCACCGGAGAGCTCCCGCCGGCTCCACCAGGACACCGGCGGCACCTTGTCCAGCCACGCACCGCCGACCATCCGTACCGGACGGCCGGCCAGCAGGTCCCACATCCGGTCCAGGACGGTCAGGTAACGCCAGTGGTGGCCGACCGCGGTGAGGATCCCCCGTTCGGCGACGAGGCCGGCGATCCGCTCGGCGGTCGCCAACTCGGCGGCGACCGGCTTCTCCACGAACATGGGCAGTCCGGCGGCGATCACCGCCTCCTCAGCCGGGCCGTGCGCGAACGGCGGAACGCAGACGTAGACCGCGTCCAGGTCCGCTTCCAACAGCGTGGCGACGTCCGGGTACGCCGGAGCGGCGTGCTGGTCGGCCAGGCGCTCGCAGGCGTCGGGCAGTACGTCGGTGACGCCGGTGAGGTGCACGTCGGCAAAACCGGCCAGGACCCGGGCGTGACGCTGCGCCACATTCCCCGCGCCGATGAGGCCAATACGACACCTGGCCATCAAACCGACCTCCGCTCAGGCCCCAGTGACATCATCGGACACCTGTTGCCACGACAGGGGCGACATCAAACGTTCATCGGGACGAGACAGGAAATAGCAGATTTTGGTGATCAATATGTTAGAGCGTCACCGGTTAGTCGGGTCCCCGTCCGGGAAATCCGCTAACGCTTCGATCGACTCATGACTTGGGGGTGGGCCTGTGCGGCACTCGCAAACGACCGTCTCACCCGTGGTGGAAGCCTGGTCCACGTACCGTACCGGCTCGGCTCGGCAGTGGACCGCGCATCAGCTCGGCCGGGCCAAGGGCGACACCACGGTCAGTGTGGTCATACCCGCTTTCGATGAGGAGGCGACCGTCGGCGCGATCGTGGCGACGATCCGCGAGCACCTGGTCGAACGGGTGGCACTGGTCGACGAGGTGATCGTGGTCGACTCCCGGTCCAGCGACCGCACCGCCGAGGTCGCCGCCGCCGCCGGGGCGCGGGTGGTCAGCCAGGACGAGGTGACCCGGGGGCTGCCCCGGCTCGACGGCAAGGGTGACGCCCTCTGGGCCGGCCTGGCCGCGGCGGCCGGTGACGTGATCGCCTTCGTCGACGCCGACCTGCGCGAGTTCCGTCCGCACTTCGTCACCGGGCTGCTCGGGCCGCTGCTCACCGACCCGTCGGTCTGCTTCGTCAAGGGCTTCTACCACCGTCCGCTGATCGAGGCGGGCACCGTCGAGCCGGACGGCGGCGGACGGGTCACCGAACTGATGGCCCGGCCCCTGTTCAACCTGTTCTGGCCGGAACTCGCCGGGTTCGTCCAGCCACTCGCCGGTGAGTACGCCGGCCGCCGCGAGGTGCTGGAGCGGGTCCCGTTCGTCTCCGGGTACGGCGTCGAGACGGCGATGCTGATCGACCTGCTCGAACTGGTCGGGCTCGACGCACTGGCCCAGGTGGATCTCGGCGAACGCCTGCACCGGCACCAGGACACGGCGGCACTGGGGCGGATGTCGGCCCAGATCATGCTGACCGCGTGGTCCCGGCTGCACCGGCAGGGTCAGGTCAGGTCGAAGACGCCGCCTGCCACCCTGCTCACCCAGTTCCGCCGGGGCGGCACGGAGACGCTGCCGAACCTGGAGCGGGAGATCGTGGTCAGCGACGTGTCGGTGCAGGAGCGCCCGCCGTTGATCCAGTTCCGCGAGACGATGCGGCGTTGGCAGGGCGAAGCGGTGCCGCAGTGAGCCGGGCCGGGTCCCGATGGGGCTGACCGTGCTGATGAACGCCGGACCGTGGCTGTCCGTACCACCACCGGGCTACGGCGGGATCGAGAACGTGGTCGCCACCCTCGTGCCCGAGCTGCGACGGCTGGGCGTACGGGTGGTGCTGGCCTCGGTCGGCTCCAGCACCCTGGCCGCGGACGAACGGCTGTCGGTCTTCGCCGACGGCCAGTTCCCGTCGTTGCAGCGGCCGTACAACCAGGTGTGCGGGATCGCCCAGGCGCACCTCGGCGGGGTGGTCCGGGCCGTACGCGGGCGCGACGACATCGACCTGGTGCACGACCACGTGGAGGCGGTCGGCCTGGCCACACTGGCGGCGATGGGCCCGGACGGGCCGCCCGTACTGCACACCCTCCACTGGGATCTGGGCAAGCACCCGGACCTCTACGGGCAGCTCGACGGCGGGGACCGGGTACGGGTCAACGGCGTCTCGGCAGCGCAGTTGGCCCGCGCCCCGGCGGCACTGCGCGCCCACTCGGTCGGTCACGTGCACCTGGCCACCCCGCTGGCCGTCGACGCGGACCGCCGGCCGGCGGTGGAGAAGGGCGAGCACGTGGTGGTGCTCGGGCGGATCAACCCGGGCAAGGGGCAGGACGTCGCCGCCCGGCTGGCCCACCGGGCCGGCTTCCCGCTGGTGCTGGCGGGACCGGTCGGCCCGTACCACCGGCCGGAGGACCTGGCCGCCGCGGACGAGCAGGCCCGCCAGAACCCGGACGTGCGGTACTGGGACGAGCGGGTGGCGCCGCACGTCGACGGGGTCCGGGTCCGGTGGGTCGGTACGGTCGCCGGCCGGGACCGTGACGACCTGGTGGCGAGCGCCCGCGCGACCCTGTTTCCGCTGCGGTGGGAGGAGCCGGGCGGGACGGCGGTGGTCGAGTCCCTGGCGCTGGGCACACCGGTGGTCGCGACCGCGCGCGGTTGCCTGCCCGAGCTGGTCGCGCACGGGCGGACCGGACTGCTCACCGACGACGAGGACGAGTTGGCCGACCTGCTGGTCGCCGCCAGCCTGATCGACCCGGACGAGTGCCGGCGGGAGGCGGCGCGCCGGTTCACCCCGGCGGTCATGGCGGAGCGCTACGTCGAGCTCTACCACCGGGTCCGGTCACTGGCCGGACCCGTACTGCGGGCCGCCTGAGCCGGCTGCGGAACAAGGGCAACACGGGCCGGCGGGGACGTTTGTCCGGTGGCGTACCGGGAATCCGGCCGGCCGGCGGACGGAGGTACGGCAATGGCCGGAGAGTTCCACGCCCCGACCGGCGGATCCACCGAGGCGACGCGCGGATCGTCCGGACCGGCGCTGGTCCGGATCTCGGCGGCGACGGTGGGAGCGGTGTTCCTGCTGATCGGTGTGCTCGGTTTCATCCCCGGTGTCACCACCGGGTACGACCGGCTCGGCTTCGCGGGGCACGCCTCCGGCGCCGAGCTGTTCGGGGTGTTCCAGGTGTCGGTCCTGCACAACCTGGTGCACCTGGCGTTCGGGCTGGCCGGGATCGCGCTGGCGCGTACGGTCGCCGGGTCTCGGGGGTTCCTGGTCGGCGGCGGCGCGGTCTACCTGCTGCTGTGGCTGTACGGCCTGGTGATCGGGCACGAGACCGCAGCGAACTTCCTGCCGCTCAACCGGGCCGACGACTGGCTGCACTTCGGCCTCGGGCTCGGCATGATCGGCCTCGGGCTGTTGACCACCCGCGCACCGGTCGACCGGTGACGGGGACCATTCTCCCCACCCGGCAGGTCCGAACGGGGACGGCCGGGGTCCGGTGTCGCCACGCCAGCCGGTCGGCGGGGCGGCACCGGAGGCCCGGTCCGGTGTGCCCTCCACCGGTTCACGGCCCGACGGTGCGATCGGGGCCCGACGGCTCGAAGATGCCGTCCCGAGGGGCGGCGTCCCGGTAGACCGAAATTTCCCGACCTGCCGGGTTTCGACCCGCGCAGACCGGGTAGCCACGCCCGTCCTTTCTGCGGTGATGACGGGGTGAGAAGCGATGCCGAAGCGGGTAACCACCGAGCCGGAACGCGAACGAGGGCCGATCGTGCTGGCACCGGCGCGCTTCGGCGGGTACCCCGGACCCATCAGGTCGTCGATCCGGGGCAGCCACCTGATCAAGCTGCTGGGCACCACGGACGCGAAGCAGATCGGCATCCTCTACCTGATCACCTCGTTCGTGTTCTTCATCCTCGGCGGCGTGATGGCGATGCTCATGCGGGCCGAGTTGGGTCGCCCAGGACTCCAGTTCCTCTCCAACGAGCAGTACAACCAGCTCTTCACCATGCACGGCACGATCATGCTGCTGCTCTTCGCGACCCCGCTGGTGTTCGCGTTCGGCAACTACGTCGTACCGCTGCAGATCGGGGCGCCGGACGTCTCCTTCCCCCGGCTGAACGCGTTCGCGTACTGGCTGTACCTGCTCGGCGGCTCGCTGGTGATGCTCGGTTTCCTCACCCCCGACGGGGCGGCCGACTTCGGCTGGACCGCCTACACCCCGCTGAGCCGGGCCCAGCACAGCCCCGGCATCGGACCCGACATGTGGGTGATCGGCCTGGTCGTCTCCGGCCTCGGCACCATCCTCGGCGCGGTCAACATGATCACCACGATCATCACCCTCCGGGCGCCCGGCATGACCATGTTCCGGATGCCGATCTTCACCTGGAACATCCTGCTCACCGCGGTCCTGGTGATCCTGGTCTTCCCGCTGCTCGCGGCCGCGCTGCTGGCGCTCTACGCCGACCGCCGGATCGACGCCCATGTGTACGATCCGGCCACCGGCGGCCCACTGCTGTGGCAACACCTGTTCTGGTTCTTCGGCCATCCCGAGGTCTACATCGTCGCGTTGCCGTTCTTCGGCATCATCACCGAGATCATTCCGGTCTTCTCCCGCAAGCCGATCTTCGGCTACAAGGGCATCGTCTTCGCCACCATCGCGATCACGGTGCTGTCGATGACGGTCTGGGCCCACCACATGTTCGGCACCGGGCAGGTGCTCCTGCCCTTCTTCAGCATCCTGAGTTACCTGATCGCCGTACCGACCGGGGTGAAGTTCTTCAACTGGATCGGGACCATGTGGAAGGGGCAGATCAGCTTCGAGACGCCGATGCTGTTCGCCATCGGCTTCCTGGTCACCTTCCTGTTCGGCGGGCTCACCGGCGTACTGCTGGCCAGCCCGCCGGTCGACTGGCACGTCACGGACACCTATTTCGTGGTGGCGCACTTCCACTACGTACTGTTCGGCACGATCGTGTTCGCGGCGTTCGGCGGGATCTACTTCTGGTTCCCGAAGATGACCGGGCGGATGCTCGACGAACGCCTCGGCAAGCTCCACTTCTGGACCATGTTCATCGGCTTCCACGGCACCTTCCTGGTCCAGCACTGGCTGGGCAACGAGGGCATGCCCCGCCGGTACGCCGACTACCTGCCCACCGACGGGTTCACCGTGCTGAACATGGTCTCGACGATCAGCTCGTTCATCCTCGGCGCCTCGACCCTGTTCATCATCTACAACCTGTGGAAGTCGTACCGGTTCGGTCGGATAGTGGCCGTCGACGACCCCTGGGGCTTCGGCAACTCGCTGGAGTGGGCGACCAGTTGCCCGCCACCGCTGCGCAACTTCGACCGGATGCCCCGGATCCGCTCCGAGCGCCCCGCCTTCGACGCCAAGTACGGCCCACTGGTGGCCGATCTCGGCCGGGATCTGCCGCAGCGCTCGACCAAACCGCCACAGGACATCGGGGACGAGTTGCACGCCGAGCAGCACCACGGCTCGGACAAGTCAAGCCCCGAAGGCGCGTACGGTGCCCGCGAGGCGACCCGCTGGCAGCCCGATCCGCGCTCGGGTGCCCGCCCGATCGAGGTCCCGGAGCCCGAGGAGGTACGCCGGCCGAGTTTCGAGCCGAGCGCGCCGGACGTGCACCTCGACAACGACCGGGGCGGCCCGAGCAGTGAGCACTGGCGTACCGGCCAACCGCCGGAAGAGGGCGGGAAGGGCTGAGTCGATGCCGGCGAGGTGGTGGCCCGGACCGGCGGGCGGTGGTGACGATCCCACCGCCCGGCGGTCACTCGTGCAGCGGTGCCAGTCCGGCCGAGGCGAGCGAGTGCCGTACGCCGGGCTGGGCCCGGGTCAGCTTCAGCGCCACGCCGCTGCGGGCGGCCGCGTCCCGGCCCGCGATCAGCGCCGCTATCCCCCCGGGCTCGAGCAGTCCCACGTCGACCAGGTCGACCACCACCTCGGTGGGCTGCCCACTGCTCACCGCATCGACGACCGCGCGGCGCAACTGGTCGCTGGTGTCGCGGTCGAGTTCGCCGCCGATCGCGATGACCGTACGATCACCGGACTGGCGGACCGACAGCCGGGTCTCCGGGGCGTCCGGATCCACTCCGCCGGCCTGCCAGGGTGCGGGGGCGTCGGCGAGCATGGCCTGGCGCAGCCAGGTGAGCGCGCGGGAGAGCAACCGGGAGACGTGCATCTGGGAGATGCCGAACCGGGCGGCGATCTCGGCCTGGGTCTGGTTGCCGTAGAACCGCATGGCCAGGATGCGCCGCTCCCGCCAGGGCAGCCGGCCGAGCAGGCCGCTGACGGTCACCCGGTCGTCCACCGACTCCAGGTCGGCGTCGGACTCCCCCACCAGGTCACCGAACTCGGCCGAGCTCTCCCCGCCGACCGGCGCGTTGAGCGAGGCCGGGCTGTAACCGGCGGCGGATTCGAGGGCCGCGAGGATCTCCTCCTGCGGGGTTTCGAGCCTCGCCGCCAGTTCGGCCACCGTCGGCGCCCGGGACAGTTCGCTGGTCAGCGCGGCGGTCGCCTGGCCGACCTCGAGGATCAGGTCGCGCAGCCGGCGCGGGACGTGCACCCCCCAGGTGCGGTCCCGGAAGTGCCGCTTGATCTCGCCGACGATGGTGATCGCGGCGTAGGCGGTGAACGAACCGCGTTCCGGGTCGTACCGGTCGACGGCGTTGACCAGACCGAGCCGGGCGACCTGTTCGAGGTCCTCCAACGGCTCGCCCCGCCCCCGGTAGCGGCGGGCCAGCCGGCCGGCGAACGGCAGCGCGAACCGGACCAGGTCGTCACGGGCCTCCTGCCGACGCTCGTCCGGCAGGCCCTCGATCCGTGCCGCGTACGCCAGCGCGGCCGCGTCGAGGTCCTCCAGCCCGCGCTCGTTCGGCGCGGGTGTGGGCGTGGTCGTGGGTGTGTCCGTGCTCGTGGTCGTACTCGCGTTCGTGGTCGTGCCCGTGCTGATCTGTCCGAACATCCGCGCCTCCCTCAGGAAGGTCCCCCACCCGGATTTACGGAACCGGCCAGTGACGCCCTCGCCACGGTGGACCGGACCGGAGCGCGAAGATCTGACCGGAAACAGCCCAACAGCGCCCGCTCACCATTTCGTCACGTAGCGCAGTCAACCGGTTGCAGTCAGCGACGTTCCCGCTCTGTAGGTACTCAATCACGGGACCGGACTTTCGCGGGATGTTTTGCCGGCGGACCCCCTCGACAGAACGGCGGATGCCCTCAACAGACCAACAGTCCGTGCGCGGTGCCGCTGGCCCGCAGACCGGCCAGGGCCTCCTGCACCCCGAGACGCGGCGGCGCCGGCAGGTCGTACGGCTGCCCGCGCAACACCTCGGTGGCGTGCCGGGTCGGTACCGAGGTGACCGGATAGCCCCGCGCCGCGATCCGGTCCAGGGCCCGGCGGCGGCGGCCGAACGACGCCACCGCCAGCCACTGCGGCAGTCCGGCCAGGGCCGGTGAACGCATGCCCGGCGGCTCGGGCAGCACGTCGACCGAACTGAACGCCGTACTGCCGGCCAGCCACCACTCCGCACCGGCCACCCGGCGACTGGTCGCGTTCTCGCACCAGTACGGCACCAGCCCCGCCCGGACCACCTGCCACGGGTCGATCAGCCGCCCGCACTCCACCACGCACCGGTCACCACTCTTGCCGGCGGCCCGCAGCCATCCCCGGTACACGTCCGCGGTCGACGCGCTGAGCGCCTCCGGCTCGGCGAAGAGCACCCGGTGCAGGGCGCTGTCGGCCTCCCGGACCCAGTCCAGCACGCTCTGCTCGAAGCCGGGCTCGATGCCGTGCTCGGCGTACCCCTGCGGACCGACCGGCGGTGGCGGTTCCCACCGCTGCGGATCGCCACCCGCGGTACGCAGCACCTGGTCCAGCGGCTCGCTGAGGATGCGGAAGTCGGCCGGCGTCATCCCGCTACCGGGACTGCCCAACTGGAACGCGTGTCCCTGCCCCTGGTCGGCGACCGGCCAGGTCCGTACGTCACGCAGCAGCAGCACGGGGGCACCCGGTGCCAGCCGCTCGTCGAGGAAGTTCCGGTACGCCTGCGGCAACTGCCGCCACCGCAGCACCAGGGACACGGTCGAACCGGCGAGCACCCCCCGTACCGCCGGGTCGTGCACCTGCCGGACCCGGATGCCCGGATTCGCCGCGACCAGCCGCTGCGCCACCTGGGCGCCGTACGCGTAGGACCCGGCCAGGTTGTCCACCGACCCCTGGGGCCACTGCACCGAGACCTCGAAACCGGCCGGAAGCCACGGCATGCCCAGGGCGGTGGCCAGGTGCACGGCGGCACCGCTGGGCGAACCGAGGACCACACCGGGAAACTCGCCGGCCGGATAGTGGTCCACCATCCACCGGGCCACCCACTCGGCGTCGACCTGCCCCACCTGGCGCACCGGCAGGGCCGCCCGACCGCCCGCGCGGGCCACCGCGGCCCGGCGTACCGCCTCCGGGGTGCCCGGAAACCGGGCCAGCATCGGCTGGTAGCCGAGATCGGCGCAGTCCTCGCCGCGCAGCGCCCGGGACGCCGCGGCGAGCAGCACCCGCGCCGGGCTGTCCAACGCCACTATCCGCCGCGGTCCGGGGACGTCGGGCCCACTCGCGGCCACCCATTCCTGCATCTCCCGCACCGGGACCCGCCCTTCATCCGTCCACTTGCCACACGCGGGCTTCCCGTCCGGATCGCGTTCAAACGACCTTTACGCAACCCTGCGTGACTAATCCGAGGACGGCACCCTTCTGGGCCACTGGCCCGTGAACGCACCGGCACGCCCCGGTCACCCGGTTGCGTACCGGGTGACCGCTTGCGTACCGCGCGTCGTCCCCGAACACGCGGGCGTGGAGTCGCCACCCGCACCCGCGACCCCGGTCAGGTCAGGTCGTCGCCGCCGTCGGCCCGCTCCCGGACCAGCTCGGCACGGGCCCGGCTGGCCACCTCGCCGCCGTCCTCCGCGCGGTCCGCCAGCAACCCGCGCAGGTCCGCGAACGGCTGGTCGGGCGGGGAGAGCGGCACCGAGGCGTCCACCACCGCCTCGATCAGGGTGGGCCGGTCGGCGGCGAGCGCCTCGTCCCAGGCCGCCCCCATCATCTCCGGCCGGTCGATGCGCAGCCCGTGCATGCCGAGCAGCCGGGCCCACCCCGCGTACGGGACGTCCGGCAGCCGCTGGGCCTCCGGCACCGCCACCTGTCCCGCCCCGCGCTGGGTCTGGCTCATCCCGGCCTGGTCACGGTTGTTCAGCACCAGCACGACAAACCGGGGATCGGCCCACTCGTGCCAACGGTTCGCCACCGTGACCAGCTCGGCCAGGCCGTTGAGCTGCATCGCCCCGTCACCGGCGAGGACAACCACGGGCCGGTCCGGCGCGGCCAACTTCGCCGCGATGCCGTACGGCAGGGAGCAGCCCGTGGCACCGAGGGTGCTGGACAGGTGTGCCGGCACACCCGGCGGCAGTTGCACGTGGCGGGCGTACCAGTAGGTCACCGAGCCGACGTCGACCGCGACCGCGCTGTCCCAGGGCAACCGGGGCGACAGCTCGCGCAGCACGTGCTGCGGGTTCATCGGCTCGGCCGGTGCGTCGGCCCGGGCCGTGGCATCGCTCCACCAGCGGTCGAAGGAGACCTCGATGGTCTCCCGCCACTCCCGGTTGGCCCGCTGCGGCACCCGGTCGAGCAGGGCGCGCAGCGTCTCCGCCGCGTCCCCGATCAACGGCACGTCCACCGGGTAACGGTTCGCCACCCGGCGGCCGTCGATGTCGATCTGGATCACGGCTGCCTGGCCGGGCATCGGGTAGTAGTCGGTCCACGGATCGTTCGTGCCGACCAGCAGGAGGGTGTCGCAACCGCCGAGCAGTTGCGCGCTCGCGGTGGTGCCCAACTCCCCCATCACCCCGGTGTGGAACGGCAGCCGCTCGTCGAGCACCGGCTTGCCGAGCAGCGAGGTGGTGATGCCGGCGCCGACCCGGTCGGCGAGGGCGACGATCTCGTCGGCCGCGCCGTAGCCGCCCTGCCCCACGAGCATCGCCACCCGCCGACCGGCGCCGAGCAACTGCGCCGCCGCGTTCAGGTCCTCCTCGTGCGGCATCACCCGGGCCGGGGGCAGCCCCGGCGCCATCGAGAACACGCCGTCCGACCGTGGCGGCAGATCGGGTACGGCGGCCGTCTGCAACTGCTGCGGCACGATCACGCAGGTCGGGCTCCGGGTCGCCACGGCGGTTCGGAAAGCCCGGTCGATCAGCGAGGGCACCTGCTCCGCGGTGCTCGCCACCCGGACGAACTCGCACACGTCGCTGAACAGGCGGAGCAGCTCGATCTCCCGGTACGCGGCGCCGTACGGGCCCTCCAACTGCTGGCCGACGATCGCCACCACGGGCTTGCCGTCGAGCTTGGCGTCGTACAGGCCGCCGAGCAGGTGGATCGCCCCCGGCCCCTGGGTGGCCAGGCAGACACCGACCCCGCCGCTGTACTTGGCATGCCCGGTGGCCATGAAACCGGCCGTCTCCTCGTGCCGCGCCTGGACGAAGGCGGGCTTGCCGCCGGCCCGTTGCAGCGCCGCGACGATCCCCTCGACGCCGTCACCGGAGGCACCGAAGACCCGCGGCACGTGCCACGCCCGCAGCCGCTCGACGAGCAGGTCCGCGACCACCCGGGTCGGCTCAGCCATCCGTCCTCCCCGGGGTGCTGGCGTCGGCGTACCGCAGGATCGCGCCCACGCCGTCGGGCAGTTCCGGCGCCTCGTCCGGCCCGAGTACGGTCAGCCCGGCGTCGGTGGCGACCAGTGCCCGGACCAGGGCGGCGTCGGCCCGTACGGGTTGCGGGTCGGCCACCGACATGGCGGTGAGCTGGTCCGGTCCGGTGGCGATGTCGGTCGGCTCCGGACCGATCCAGAGCTGGTCGGTGGAGGACGCGTCGTGGACCAGCAGCATGTTCTCGACCTGGCTGCGTTGCAGCGCGGTCACCACCGCGTCCATCCCGTTGCCGATCTGCTCCTGCATCCCGAACTTGTCCAGGGCGGCGTCGGCGTGCGCGGTCGCCACCTCGGCGATGGCCTGCACGGTCACGTCGTCGAGTGCGGAGTTGTCACTGCCGGCGGCCCGGAAACCCGCGTCGGTGTGCACGATCCGGTCCTGCCAGCGGGCCGGCAACTGGGCGGCGAGCATCGTCCGGGCCTGGGTGTCGCCTGCCACCACGACCACCTCGGCACCGACCGCGTCGGCGAGTTCGGCGGTGGCCGCCGCGGCGTCACCGGCGTTGCGTTTCCACGCGGTGAGGGCCGCCCGCTGGAAGTTCCCCTGCGACCATGCACCGGGCTTGACCCGACGGACCGGGAAGGTGTTGCCGCCGCCGACCTCGGCGCGTCTGGCCACCCCGCCGGCACTGACCCCGTCCACACTGGCTCCGGTGCGGTCGGCCAGTACGCGCACCCAGGGCACCTGTTCACCCCGCTGGGCGAGCAGCGGCATGGTGTGGGCCAGCGGTCCGTTCGCGGCGATGTCCTTCAGCGGCGGGGCGGACAGGTACTCGGTGAGCACCACCTCCCCGTCGGTGGCGAAGGCGGCGATGCCGTAGTCGCCCGCCATCGGGTCGTGTCCGCGTACCACGCTGTCGAGTGCCGCGACCGTCGCCGGGTCGGCCCGCTGCTGGGCCAGCCGTTCCCGCAGGGCGCGCCAGCGCAGGTCCAGCGCGGGCCGGGCGTCCTGACTGTCACGTGAGGCATCCAGGTAGACCGAGGCCCAGGGTCCCGGTCGGGCGTAGATCGGGCGCAGGAAGGACAGCTCCATGGTTGTCGACCCCTCTCCAACTCGCCGCTGGCATACCCGCGCCGTCCGGGTTGTCACCTGACCGCGATCACCGGAGGCGGGATTCACTCACTTTCCGCCCACCGGGGGCTACAGATACAATGCGTGAACCAAAGCGGACTCTCGGTGGTGAAAATGGACAGCGAGCTCTATCCCGAGCGAGTGGCGTACCGGCGTGGGCCGATCGTCACCGGCCGGGTCATCCGGTTGCTCGAGGGCTACTCACGCGAGATGCGGGTGCAGCAACCGATCGTCGTCGCGGTGCTCGCCACGGCCGGGGTGGCGCGGGTGATCCTGCTGCTGTTCGCCTCGCTGCTGCGGTCGGGGTCCGGAGCCGGGGCGCAGCGTCGCTGGAAGGAGCTGCGCAAGGGCCCGGAGTTCCTGGTCACGCCGTTGCGGATCCGGGACAGCGAGGGCGTGCTCTGCGAGATGGAGATCCACGGTCACCTGCCGCAGAGCGCCATCGAACCGGCCGACCACATCCAGGTGACCATCCGGCCGCAGAAGGACACGCAGCTCGCGCCGCGGGTGGAACGGATCGTGAACCTGACCACCGCGCAGCTGCTCACCCCGCGCCCACCGACCGTCTGGTCGCACCTGGGACCGGCGCTGCTGCTCCAGGCGATTTTCGGACTGCTGCTGATCGGTGCGATCGCCGCCTGCACAGTGGTCAACGGCTGACCGCGCCGGCCGAGCCGCCCGATGGTGACGGCGAGTCAGGCGACCGGAACCGGGGTCCGGGCCGGGGCGGGGTCGGACAGCAGGCCACGACGCCGGGCCCAGCGTTCGAAGCCGAGGGTGGCCAGCGGCGGGATCGCGCAGACCAGCGCCACCAGCGTCACCGACCAGCTCCATCGGCCCAGGCGGCTGACCAGCAGGACCAGTCCGACGTACGCGACGAAGAGTCCGCCGTGGATCGGGCCGAAGATCTGCACCCCGATCTCGTTCTCGGTGGGGCCGTACTTGAAGATCATCCCGGTCAGCAGCGCCAACCAGGAGATCGCCTCCGCGATCGCGGCCACCACGAACAGTTTCTGCGCCGTACGCCGCATCGACCCTCCTTCGACTTCCGACCCGTGATCGTACGCGAGCCCACGGTCGCCCCCGGCCGATACCGCCGTATCCGGGCTTCCCGCAGACCGGGAGGGGCCCGGTGGCGGGTGTGTCGGCTCGGTCCGGTCGGGGAACCATGTCGATCGAGACTTCCCTTGCGGCACCGGCCGTGCGAGGTTGGAACCACTCGGAGTAGCTGGATGGTGACCTGATGGGTGAAGAGGTTGGCCCGCGGACGTTCACGCGTGAGGACCGCGCGCGGTACCGGGAGAAGATCCGGCACTGCCTCGACGTCTTCGCCGAGATGCTGCGCGAGTCCCGGTTCGACGTCGACCGGCCGCTCACCGGGATGGAGATCGAACTCAACCTCGTCGACGACTACTCGATGCCCGCGATGCGCAACGCCGAGGTGCTGACCGCGGTCGCCGACCCGCAGTTCCAGACCGAACTGGGCCAGTTCAACGTCGAGATCAACGTCGCCCCGCGCCAACTCGCCGGCACCGGTACGGCCGACTTCGAATCCGACGTACGGGCCAGCCTGAACTCGGCGAACCTGAAGGCCCGTACGGTCGACACCCAACTGGTCATGATCGGCATCCTGCCGACGCTGCGGTCGGACCACCTCACCGTCGACGCACTGTCGGCGAACCCCCGCTACACCCTGCTCAACGAGCAGATCTTCGCCGCGCGCGGGGAGAACGTGGCGATCCGGATCGCCGGTGTGGAGCGGTTGGAGACCACCGCCGACACCATCACCCCCGAGGCCGCCTGCACCAGCACCCAGTTCCACGTACAGGTCAGTCCGGCCCAGTTCGCCGCGTACTGGAACGCCGCCCAGGCGATCGCCGGCGTCCAGATCGCGCTCGGGGCCAACGCACCGTTCCTGTTCGGCCGGGAACTCTGGCGGGAGACCCGGATTCCGCTGTTCGAGCAGTCCACCGACACCCGGCCGGAGGAAATCAAAGCCCAGGGCGTACGGCCGCGGGTGTGGTTCGGGGAACGCTGGATCACCTCGGTGTTCGACCTGTTCGAGGAGAACGTCCGCTACTTCCCGGCGCTCCTGCCGATCTGCGACGCCGAACAACCGGCGGCCACCCTGGCCCGCGGCGACATCCCCGCCCTGTCCGAACTGCGGCTGCACAACGGGACCGTCTACCGGTGGAACCGCCCGGTGTACGACGTGGTCCACGGGCGCCCGCACCTGCGGGTGGAGAACCGCGTGCTGCCGGCCGGGCCGACGGTGGTCGACACCATCGCCAACGCGGCCTTCTACTTCGGGCTGGTCCGCAGCCTGGCCGAGTCCGACCGCCCGCTCTGGTCGCAGATGTCGTTCAGTGCCGCCGAGGAGAACTTCCACACCTGCGCCCGGCAGGGCATCGCCGCCCATGTCTACTGGCCCGGTCTGGGCTACCTGCCGGTGACCGAACTGGTGCTGCGCCGCCTGCTGCCCCTGGCCCGCAGCGGCCTGGACCGGTGGGGGCTGGCGCCGGCCGAGTCCGACCGGCTGCTCGGCATCATCGAGCAGCGCTGCCTGACCGGGCGTAACGGCGCGACCTGGCAGGTGGCCACCCTGCACGAGCTGGAACGTGCCGGCGGACTCGACCGGTCGGCCGCGCTCTGCGAGGTGCTCCGGCGCTACATGCCGCTGATGCACAGCAACCAGCCCGTGCACGAGTGGCCGTACCCGGACTGACCCGGCTCAGGCCGTCAGGACCACCTTGTTGCAGTCCTTCTGCTTGTTCTTGAACATCTCGTACGCCTGCGGAGCCTCGTCCAGCGGCATCCGGTGGGTGACCACGAAGCTCGGGTCGATCTCGCCCCGGCGGATCCGGTCCAGCAGCGGCCGCAGGTAACGCTGGACGTGGCACTGACCGCTGCGCAGGGTCAGCGACCGGTTCATCAGCGAACCCATGGGAAACTTGTCGACGAACCCGCCGTAGACCCCGATGACCGAGACGATGCCGGCGTTCCTACAACTCATGATCGCCTCACGTAGCGCGTGCGGCCGGTCGGTCTCCAGCCGTACCGCCTGCTTGCCCCGGTCGTACGCGTTGATCGCACCCGACGGGTGGTGCGACTCCGTTCCCACCGCGTCGATGCAGGCGTCCGGCCCACGGCCGGCGGTCAGCTCCCGCAGCGCCTCGAGCACGTCGGTCTGCTCGTAGTTGATGATCTCCGCGCCGGTGTTCTCCTGAGCGATCCGCAGCCGTTGCGGGTACCGGTCGATGGCGATCACCCGCTCCGCGCCGAGCATCCGCGCGCTGGCCATGGCGAACTGCCCCACCGGGCCGGCGCCCCAGACCGCGATGACGTCGCCACGTTGGATGTCGCACATCTCCGCACCCATGTAGCCGGTCGGGAAGATGTCGGACAGGAAGAGCACCTGCTCGTCCCGGAAATCGCCCTCGATCTTGATCGGGCCGACGTCGGCGAACGGAACGCGGGCGTACTCGGCCTGCCCGCCGGCGAAACCACCGAGCATGTGCGAGTAGCCGTAGACACCGGCCGGCGCGTGGCCCATCACCATCTCCGCCAGAGCCGCGTTCGGGTTCGAGTTCTCGCAGACCGAGAAGAAGCCGTGCGTACAGGCGGCGCAGTGACCGCAGGCGATCGGGAACGGCACCACGACCCGGTCACCGACGCGCAGGTTGCGGACCTCCCGACCCAGCTCGACCACCTCGCCCATGAACTCGTGGCCGAGGATGTCGCCCTTCTTCATGGTCGGGATGTAGCCGTCGTACAGGTGCAGGTCGGAGCCGCAGATCGCGGTCGAGGTGATCCGGATGATGGCATCCCGATCACTGAGGATCCGTGGGTCCGGCACCTCGCGTACCTCGACGGTGTTGCGGCCCATCCAGCAGTTCGCTCGCATCGTGGCTCCCCCGTTCGCCGGACCGCTACCGATCCCTCATCCGGCCAGTGGCTGGGCCGGGCGCCGCATCATGTGTCGACGGAGATCCGTACCGTCCGGGCTGCTGTCCGACCGCACGATCTCGCCCGTCTCGATCACCTGCTTGAACCGGCGCAGATCATCCTTGACCTGCTGCGTCGGCTCCTCACCGAAGAGCTTGGCGACCATCCGTCCGAGCTTGCCGGCGGGCGGCGCGTAGCCCAGTTCCACCCTGACCTCGGTGCCCCGTCCACCGGGAACCGTGACGAACCGCACCCGGCCCGCGTTCGGCACCAGCGTGCCGGGCAGCGAGCGCCAGGCGAGCACCTCGGACGGCCGGTCCTCGACGATCTCGGCGTCCCAGTACACGCTGCGCCCCGCCGGCGCTTTGGCCGTCCACCGGGACCGCCCGTCGCCGCCCACCCGTACCGACTCCAGGTGGCGCATGAAGCGGGGCAGGTTGGCGAGGTCCCGCCAGAACCGGTAGACCTCGTCGGGGGGTCGGTTGACCGTCACCGACGCCCGCAGCCGCATCACCCGTCCGTTGGCCCGAGCGGCGCGGGTCGCCAACACAGCGGCGAAGAGGTCGAGCGCGGTGACGGCGCCGATGACGCCCGTGGTCACGCTCAGCCGCCGGCGCCGCTCGCGGTCGCCCGTCCTCAGGGCCAGACCGAGCACACTCAGGTCCATCGCGTCCCCGGCGACCCGGGTCCAGGTCCACAGCGCCGGCCGTCGCCCGCTGAGCAACCCGGCGGCACTGCCCAACTCGCGTGCCCCCACGCCTCGCAGGACGGTCTGGTGGTCCGGGAGGTGGTCCAGACCGGCGATCTCGGCGAGCCGGTCCGGTACGGCCAACAGCGCGACGCCGAGTCCGGCGCTGAGGACACCGAGCAACCGGGGCATCGGCCCCGTCCCCCTGGTGGCCACCTCGGGCGGTTCCTCCGCCGATCCGGCCCCGTCTGCGCCACCCACCCGTCACACCTCTCGCCGTGGCCCCGCTCGTCGAGCAGACCGACCCGGACGGCGGGTCGCCCGTGCTCGACGACCGCCGCCGTACGCCCTCACCACAAGCTAACCTGCGGTTCTTGGCGCGCCGGGTGAACGCGGAACAAGCACCCGACCGGGCCGGCGGCCATCCGGACCGGAGGTGGTCCACCCCCGCCGGTCATGGTCGAACGACGGTGGACGATCGACCCGATCGGAGGATGCTCGGTCACCACTGTGGAGGCGGTTGACGGACGCCCGGCCGAGGTGCCGGTGTCGTCGGTCACCTTCGGGCTTTTCGGGATGCGGATCCGGCCCGCGTGCACTTTCCTTGTACGTGGGGTCGCGTGCCGCGGTGTGGCGGTGGGACGGCCCGCCCGGCCGGTTCGGCCGCACCCCTTCCCGCTCTTCTTCTGCCGGCACCGGTGCCGGCATGCCCACTCTCGCTTGGACGGAGACGAATGTGACGCCCCGACGGGTCGGCGAGCACCTCGCGAACGGTTCAACCACCCCGGACCTCCCCTGCCGCCCCATCCCCACCTCGCGGCCGCACATCGGGCTGCCGACCGCCTCCGGCGGTCCGGTCGAGGGCCGGCAGCGGATTCTGATGCTCTCCTGGGAATACCCACCCGTCCTCGTCGGCGGACTCGGCCGACACGTCCACGCCCTCTCCGTCGCCCTCGCCGCCGCCGGCCACGACGTCACCGTCATCACCCGCCACGCCGACAACGCCCCCTACGAGGAATACGCCGACGGCGTCCGCATCATCCGCGCCCCCGAAGACCCCGTCACCTTCCCCCTCGCCACCGACTCCCTCCTCGCCTGGACCATGGCCTTCAACCACACCCTCACCCGCGCCGCCCTCCGCGCCAACAACACCAGCACCGGCTACGACGTCATCCACGCCCACGACTGGCTCGTCGCCCACACCGCCATCAACCTCAAAGAACACCTCGACATCCCCCTCGTCACCACCATCCACGCCACCGAAGCCGGCCGACACCAAGGCTGGCTCCCCGGCGACATGAACAAATCCATCCACTCCATGGAATGGTGGCTCAGCCACGAATCCAGCCGCGTCATCACCTGCTCCGGCTACATGCGCGACCAGGTCAACAACCTCTTCAACCTCCCCACCACCCAGATCGACGTCGTACCCAACGGGGTGGAGACGCACCGGTGGAAGGCGAGTGCCGCCGCTGTCGCCGCCGCCCGCAAGCGCTTCGCCGGAGACGGCCCGCTGGTCACCTTCGCCGGCCGCCTGGTGTACGAGAAGGGCGTCCAGCACCTCATCGCGGGACTGCCCCGGCTGCGCCGGGAGCACCCCGGACTGCGCCTGGTCATCGCCGGCGACGGCCCGTACCGGGGTGAGCTGGAGGCCGACATCGACCGGCTCGGGGTACGGGGGGCGGTCACCATGCCCGGCTTCCTCGGCGGATCGGACCTGCCCGCGATGATGGCGGCGTCGGACTGCTTCGCGGTGCCGAGCATCTACGAGCCGTTCGGCATGGTCGCGCTGGAGGGTGCGGCAGCCGGGGCCCCGCTCGCGGTCGCCGCCACCGGTGGGCTCGCCGAGATCGTCGAGACCGGGGTGACCGGGATGACCTTCGAGCCGAAGGACCCGGACGCGCTCGCGGACGCCGTACACGCCCTGCTGGCCGACAGTGACCGCGCGCGGGAGCTGGCCCGCCGGGCCCGGCGGATGGTGGCCGACGACTACGGGTGGGCGTCGATCGCACAGCGCACCGCCGCCACCTACGCCACCGCGATCGACAAGGCCTCGGCGTTCACCACCGAGCAGGCGGCGCACCGGTTGGCGCACGGCCGGCCGGTGCTGGACATCCCGGCGGGGAACCTGCTCGCCGCCGTCGGCGTGCGCTGACCGCAAAACGGTCCCGGTACGACTCCGGCCGCCGATGCCCGAGGGCGTCGGCGGCCGGTGGTGTCACGGCTCAGAGTTGTACCGGTGGCACCGTTCAGCGCTGGTCGACCGGGACGAACGCCCGCTCGCCGGCACCGGTGTAGAGCTGCCGCGGACGGCCGATCTTGGTCTCCGGGTCCGAGATCATCTCGCGCCACTGGGCGATCCAGCCGGGCAGCCGGCCGAGCGCGAAGAGCACGGTGAACATCTTGGTCGGGAACCCCATGGCCTTGTAGATCAGGCCGGTGTAGAAGTCCACGTTCGGGTAGAGCCGACGCGACACGAAGAAGTCGTCGGCGAGCGCGATCTCCTCGAGCTGCAGCGCGAGGTCGAGCAGCGGATCGGGCTTGTTCATCCGGGCGAGTACGTCCTGCGCGGCCTTCTTGACGATGGCCGCCCGCGGGTCGTAGTTCTTGTAGACCCGGTGGCCGAAGCCCATCAGCTTGACGCCCTGCTCCTTGGCCTTGACCCGGCGGACGAAGGCCTGAACGTCCCCGCCGTCGGCGCGGATGCCCTCCAGCATCTCCAGTACCGCCTGGTTCGCGCCCCCGTGCAGGGGACCGAAGAGCGCGTTCACGCCGGCCGAGACCGAGGCGAACAGGTTGGCCTGGCTGGAGCCGACCAGCCGGACGGTGGAGGTGGAGCAGTTCTGCTCGTGGTCGGCGTGCAGCACGAACAGCATGTCGAGGACGCGGGCGACAACCGGGTCGACCTCGTACTCCTCCGCCGGTACGCCGAACGTCAGCCGCAGGAAGTTCTCCACGTACCCGAGGGAGTTGTCCGGGTAGAGCTGCGCCTGACCGATCGACTTCTTGTACGCGTACGACGCGATCGTCGGCACCTTGGCCATCAGGCGCACGGTGGAGATCTCGACGTGCTCCTGGTCGAACGGGTCCAGGCTGTCCTGGTAGAAGGTCGAGATGGCGCTCACCGCCGAGGAGAGCACCGCCATCGGGTGCGCGTCGCGCGGGAACCCGTCGAAGAACCGCCGCATTTCTTCGTGGAGCAGCGAGTGCCGGCGGATCCATTCACTGAACTCGGTGAGCTGCTGGGCGGTGGGCAGCTCGCCGTAGATCAGCAGGTACGAGACCTCCAGGAACGAGGCCTTCTCCGCCAGCTGGTCGATGGGGTATCCGCGGTAGCGGAGAATGCCCGCATCTCCGTCGATGTAGGTGATCTCCGAGGAGCAGGCGGCGGTGTTGACGAAACCCGGGTCGTAGGTGACGTACCCGGTCTCCCCCAACAGCTTGCCGACGCCGATCCCGGACGGGCCCTCGACAGCGGGCCGCACCGGCATAGACAGTTGCCCGCCGGGGTGGTCGAGCTTGACATCCGTCATGTGGTTCCTCGCTTCGGCGGCAAAATCTTCGTTGAATTGCCTCTGTTCCTACGGTAATCGTGGCGCGGAACCAACACCTGGCCATGGTCGAGCGGTGAGGGATGCGTCACGCATCACCCCACTTGCGAAACTGTCGCCTTGAATGTCGCCTAAGTCACAGGCGTAACCGGCGCAACTCGGCACCGTCGCTGACCAGGAACAACTCCAGTTTGTTCGCACCGGGGACGAACAGCGACTCGTCGCTCACCAGGGCACCGAAGCGACGACCGTTCTTGTCCGGGTCGACCACCGGGACAACCGCCCCGATCCGGCCGTTGACCGCGACCGCGATCCTGGCGCCGGTACGCACCGAGTCCGGGACCGTGCCGCAGACCAGCGCGGGCAGCCGCCCGCCGTTCGGGTCGATGTTGTCGAAGGCGTCCCGATTGATCACGCTGACCCCGGTCCGGTCGTCGCTGACCGGCAGGTCAGCGACCCGACGCCCGATCAGCTCGGGTGACGGGGGCGCGGGCAGCTTCGGCCGGGCGGCGCCGCTGAGCACGTCGGCGAAGGTCTCGCCGGGGAGCTGCAGGGCGAACGTGGGCTGGTCGTGGAACCGTTTCTCCGTCCGCTCCCGGCTGACGTCCGGCGCGACCAGACCGTCGACCGACCAGGGAATCCGGACCTGCGCCCGGTCGGCGATGGTCGGCAGCAGGTCGACGTGCTCCCAGTTGCGGTCGTCGATCCGCCCGTCCCGCTGCCCCGGCTCCTTGACGAACAACGGTACCCAGGCCACCTCGCCGGGGGACCGGTCGATCGACGCCCGGCCCCGCCCCTGGACCCCGGGCGTGAAGCTGAGGCCGTGGTCGGCGGTCACCACCACCAGGGCGTCGTCGTAGAGCCCGGACTCACGCAGCGTACGGAGGGTCTCACCGATCAACCGGTCGGTGTACCCGAGTTGCAGCAGGTGACGCTGGCGGGCCAGTTCCACCCAACCGTCACCGTCGTTGGGCATGCCCGGCGGTGAGTCGTACCGCATGCCCGACGGGAGGTAGTTCCACGGGGTGTGCGGCATGAGCAGGTGCAGGAAGTGCAGCGTGGGCCGTTCGGCGGGACGCAGGTCGGCGAGGAACCGGGTGAACCGGGCCGGCTGGTTGACGTCCAGTTCTCCCCACCGGAACCTCGGGTCGGTCGGTGCCGGCTGTTGCTCCTGCTCCTCGAGTTCCGCCTCCTGGCGGGTGGCCTCCCGGTACGACGACTCCGGGTCGTCGGGTACGTCGACGGGCGAGACGATCTGGCGGAGCAGTCCGACGCTCTCCCGCAGCAGGACCTGGAGACCACCGCGGACCGGCGTTTCGCGCCGCGCACACTCGCTCGGCGGGCAGAGCTGGCTGATGCTCTCCTGGACCTTGAGGTCGTAGGTTCCGCCCAGCAGGGTGAACAGGTTGTCCGGGTACTGCGAGTAGTGCGGTGCCCGCGCCGACGACGGGTAGCGGCCGGTCAGCATCGCCGGCAGCGCGTACGGGGTCCACCCGCTCACCCCGGTGGCGTTGCGGTACCAGGTCGATCCGCCGGCCAGTGCGGCGAAGTTGGGGAACCGGGTCGCGTCGATCGTCCCGCCCTCGCCGAGCAGCGAGACCAGCGGCAACTCGTCCAGGACGAGCATCACCACCGGTGGATGGCTGGCCGACTCGTGCGCGGCGCCGGGACCCGAGCCGCGCTCGGCCGGCAGCACGACCGCCGAGGCCGGCGAGGCGAAGACGAAGAGCAGGACAAAAACCAGCGGGCCGGCGGCGGCGATCCGCAGTAGCTGTCCGGCCGCCCGCCAGCGCCGGTACGCGTACGCCCCGGCGGCGCCGACGAGCAGCGCGACCAGTGCCAACGGCAGCCCTCGCCAGGGCAGCAGGTGTTTGCCGACCTGGATCGCGAGCGCGGCGAGCAGCAGCCCCAGCGACACGGTGTGCACGACGCCCCGGACCACCGGCCCGATCAGCCGGGTGAGCGCGCCGACCCCCCAGACCAGCACCGGGATCGGGACGGTGAAGGCGGCCACCAGCAGCAGGATCTCCACCGGCCCGGCGCCGTAGAAGAGGAAGAAGTCGGGGCTGCGTCCGGTGACGTCGAGCAGCGGCTGGGTGATCACCAGCCCGCAGAGTGCCACGATCTCCAGGAACGCGGGAAGTTCCGAGCGCCACCAGCGGGACAGCCGGCCCCGGCTACGCGGGGTGGCCGGGTCAGCCACGCGGCACCCCGACGTAGAGCGTCCGGGTGCCCGACGGAAGTTCCTCCCGTGCGGTGATGTCGCACCGCCGGGCCAGCAACCGTTCGAACTCCTCCCGGCGGTAGTCCGGAAAGAGACCGGCCGGCTTGTTGGCCAGCAGCCGCCGGGCCATCGGGTCCTCCGGGTGGACGAACTCGGCCACCAGCCGACCGCGCGGACCGGCGGTCGCCAGGAATCCGACCAGCCAGTCGACAACCCGGGGCAGCGGCACGTTGCGGCCGATGGCCAGGTGGTGGATCACGGCCAGGGCGAGCACCGCGTCGACATCGGCGCGGGCCGCGAAGGAGGCCCGTTCGACACCGCCCCAACCCCCGCCGGGCGAGGGGTCGGCCAGGTCGAGCACCAGCGGCAGGATCCGCCGTTCACCGTCGGCCCGCAGGCGCCGGTAGAGGTGCTCGACCACCGCCGGATCGCTCTCCGCCGCCACCACGTACGCGGCGTGCCGGGCGGCGAGGCGGGAGTAGTCGCCGTCGTTGGCGCCCAGGTCGAGCACGAGTCGCGGGGCCGCCCCGGCCAGCGCCGACTCGACGAAACGCTCCTTGCGCTCCCGATCGGCGTCGGAGTAGCCACAGGTCTGGCGGTACTGCTCCCAGTGACTCGCCGGGGGCTGCCAGTCCAGCCGGCGGACCAGCTTCTCCACCGCCCGTACGCCCGACAGCACCAGGTCCCGCGAGAAGCCGGCGTCGCGCAGTTCGGCCCGGACCGTCCCGGTGCTCGCGTCGGCGTGCCGGGCCTGCATCGCGTCGTGCAGGTACACGTGCTTGAGGACGCCCGCGGAGAACCGGCGGGTGCCGCCGAAGACCCGGCGCATCTGGCCGGGTTCGACGCCGTCGATCCGGGATCGCAGCCAGGGCTGGAAGTCCAGGTCGAGGTGGGCCTGCAACATCAGCGGGTAGAGCAGGGTCTGGCAGAACTGCCGGTAGCCGGCCCAGGGCTCGCCGTCGCGCGCCCGTTCGAAGGAACCGATGTCGATGAAGACCGGCGTGGCGCCCCGCCACTGCAGGTTGTACGCCGAACCGTCCTTGGTCGTGAACCCGCAGTCCAACGCGGCGGTGAGGATCTCCAGGTGCAGCAGCGCCGCGTCCCGGAGCATCCCGAACGACCACTCGTACGGGTAGGAGACGAACGGTATCCGCTCGTGCCGCAGCACCGTGTCCCAGGAGGTGTCGTCGGGCATCGACAGGATGTCCCGGTCGACGGGTTCGGTGCCGCAGACCTTGCCGGCGGTGAGCAGGGGTGGGAAGAACTCGCTGGCCGCCAGCGCGTGCCAGTCCTCGGTGGCCCGCCGGTCGAGCCCGCGCAGCACCTGCCCGTCGAGGTAGAAGACCCGGTTGCCGGGGTCGCGGAACGAGCTCGGCTCCGCGCGTACGCCGGCCTCCGATGTGGAAAGTGGTGGCGGGGACATCTGCGACCGGGCCCCGCTCTCAGTCCTTCTCGGCCGGCTGCCGGCGCAACCGGCCGACCAGCCGGCGCCAGTACAGCTTGGCCGCGACGGCGACCCCGGCGGCACCACCGATCACCGCCTGCACGATGAGACTGCCGGATCCGGCATCCAGATAGGCCAGGTCCATCTCGGCCGCCCCTTTCATTTTCGTCCCGCATGTTGATACGTCGGACGGCACCACGAGCCCACCGCGCCGGCCGGGAGCCGTCCGCGTCGGCGTGTCGCGAAGGGTCGTCCAGTGCCGGCAACCCCCTGCTCATCTGGGCTTCAGGTGCCGTTAACCACACCGTACGCCGGAGATCGCCTGCTCGCACTCGCACTGCGGACCTGGTGCAGGGTGTCCGATTCGCACTCCACGAACGGGTGTCCGATTCCTTCAAGACCGGCGGCGACCGGCGACCCTAGGGTGGGGCAATGCCACCTCAACTGGATGTGATTGCCCTGGTCGTTGCCGACATGGGCCGCTCGCTGACCTTCTACCGCCGCCTCGGGTTGGAGATCCCGGCCGACTCGGACGGAGATCCGCACGTGGAGGCACTTCTTCCCGGCGGGCTGCGTCTGGCCTGGGACACCGCGGAGATGACCTCCTCGATCGACCCGAGCTGGTCCATGCCCACGGGCCACGGTCGGATCACTCTCGCCTTCCGGTGCGAGAACCCCGCCGAGGTCGACTCGGCGTACGCCGAGATGACCGAGGCCGGCTACACCGGGCATCTCAAACCCTGGGACGCCTTCTGGGGCCAGCGCTACGCCACCCTGCTCGACCCGGACGGCAACGGGGTGGACCTCTTCGCCCCGCTCACCTGACCGCGCCGAGAGCTCCAACCCGGTCTACCGCTCGCGGCTTCGGTGACCCGATCACCGGCACGATCCCGGGCGGCTAGGTGATCAGGTCGCGGGGTGGGACGCCGGTCAGCGCCCGGATCTCCCGGGACAGGTGCGGCTGGTCGGCGTAGCCGGTCCGTACCGCGGTGTCGGCGGCCGGCACTCCGGCCCGGAGCAACGCCACGGCCCGCTGCATGCGCAGGATCCGGGCCAGTGTCTTCGGCCCGTAGCCGAACAGCGCCCGGCTGCGCCGGTGGAGTTGGCGGGGGCCGAGGCCGAGGTCGGCGGCGGTGCCGGCCACGTCGTCACCGGCATCCAACCGGGCGACCACCGTACGGGCGATCGGGTCGGGGCCACCACCGTCACCCAGCCGGGCCGCCGCCACCGACTCCAGCAGGCGTTCGGGGCGGTCCGCGTACGCGACCCGCTCGTCGAGCTCACGGGTGCGGGAGTCGGACCAGAGCGCGGTGAGCGGGACCCGCTGGTCGCGCAGCTCGTACGCGGGCAGACCGAACACGGCTGGCCCGGTGCCGGGCGGGAACCGCAGTCCGACGTACCGCTCCCCCGTGGCGGTCCCGACCTGGGCGGTGGTGTCCGGCCCGGCCACCAGCAGCCCGTGCCGCTCCGACCAGATCAGGTCCATGCACCCGTCGGGCAGGACCCGGACCGGTGCCGCCCCCGGCGTCGCCGTGCTCCACCACAGGACGGCCCCGCGCACCAGCGCGGAGGTGGTCTCCCGGTACATGTCCCCCAGCCTGCCAGCACCGGCGACCGGCCTGGTCTGCGGCCCGCCGGGACCCGGCCAGGTGGGTCGGAATGCGGTGCTCGTGCCGCTGGTGCGTCTTCCGGCACTGCCGGTGTCCTGGAAGCCGACACTACCGAGGGTTACGGAGTGTCAGCCTGACAGCTATGACACGTTTCGCCGCGGGCAAGATTGAGGCCTTCGTCGGGCCGCCCGAACTCGGCGCCGCCGACGATCTCGAACAGGTCATCGTCGGGTTCATCGACGACGCCAGGGACTCCCTCGACGTCGCCGTACAGGAACTCGACTCCGAGCCGATCGCACAGGCACTGCTGGACGCCAGGTTCCGTGGTGTCGACATCCGGATCGTGCTCGAACAGGACTATCTCCGTACGGCCAAGGTGCCCAAGGTGGCGGCGCGCGCCGGCGAATCGGCGCAGGCCGCCCAGCGGCGGGTCCAGTGGGCGGCCGAACCCGGCGCCCGCAGTCTGGAGCCCAACCGCAAGATCATGGCCGCGCTCCTGCGCTGCGCCGTCGACGTCAAGGCCGACTACAACCCGGCGATCTTCCACCAGAAGTTCATCGTCCGCGACTACCGGAGACGGGCCGGAGCCACGTCGGCGGTGCTGTCCGGGTCGGCCAACTTCACCGGCACCGACTGCCACCGCAACCTCAACCACGTGGTGACCTTCCACGACGCCCGGATCTGCCAGGAGTACGCGGGCGAGTTCACCCAGCTCCGCGCCGGGCTGTTCGGTCGCGGCGCGCACGGGAAGGTGCCCCGGGCCTACAACCTCGGCGGGATACCGGTGAAGGTGCTCTTCGCGCCGGACCACGCGCCGGAGCTGGAGATCATGAAGCAGATGCTGAAGGCCACCGGCCGGGTGGACTTCGCCGTCTTCACCTTCGCCGGCTCGTCCGGCCTGGACGACGCCATGATCGCCCTGGCCGCCGCCGGCCGTACGGTCACCGGCGCGGTGGACCCGGGCCAGGGGGCGCAGCGGTGGGCCGCGACGCACGACCTGAACCGGGCCCAGATCGCCCTCTACGCCCCGATCAGGTCACCCGCGTTCGGCAAACTCCACCACAAGCTCATGACGATCGACGACAGTACGGTGATCGCCGGTTCGTTCAACTACACCGCACCCGCCAACCAGTACAACGACGAGAACATCTTCGTGCTCGGCAGCCCGTACCCGGATCTGCCCGCCAGCGAGGGCGGCCCGGTCGACCTCGGCCGGTGCGCCGAGCTGACCGGCTTCTTCCGGGCCGAGATCCAGCGGATCATCGACGCGGGCGAACGCTTCGCCGGGACGGGTTAGCCGGGACGGGTCGGGCGCTCCGGATCAGACGGTCACCTGGTCACGCCAGGAGTGCCGGGGCTCGTAGCCCAGCACCCGGCGGGCCTTGTCGATCGACATCAGGGTCTCGTTGCCGACGAGTTCGCGGGTCAGCGGGACCTCCGGGAAGAGTTCCGCGGCCAGTTCCGCGCTGGGACGGCTCATCACCGTGTCGGCGTTGGCGATCACAAAAACGTCGACCCCGGTCCCCTGGTGCTCCAGTCCGAGGCGGACCGCCTGGGCGCCGTCCCGGCAGTCGATGTACGACCACAGGTTCCACTTGCGCAGCCCGGGATCGGCGTCGAAGGCCGGGAAGGCGGCGTAGTCGGCCGGCTCCATCACGTTCGAGAACCGCAGGCCGATCATCTTGAGGTCCGGCTGCCACCGGCAGAGCTGCCCGGCGAGTTCCTCCTCCAGGTGCTTGACCAGCGCGTAGTTGCTCTCCGGACGGGCCGGGTACTCCTCGTCGATCGGGATGTACGGCGGCGGGGTGTCGAACGGCAGCCCGAGCAGCGTCTCGCTGGAGGCCCAGACCACGTTCCGGATCCCGACCGCGCGGGCGGCGGTGAAGACGTTGTAGGTCGCGGTGATGTTGTGGTGGAACGTCGCCGAGTTGGTCCGCAGGCCCGGTGCGGGGATCGCGGCGAGATGCACCACCGCGTCCACGCCCGCGTGCCGGTCGTCGATCGCGCTGAGCGCCTCGATGGTCTGGCCGTAGTCGGCCAGGTCCACCCTCGTGTACGGGCACCGCGATGTCGCGGGTGGCGCCGCGTCGAGGTTGACCACCTGGTAACCGTGGTCGAGCAGGTCGTCGACAACCGCCCGACCGAGCTTGCCGCTCCCGCCGGTGACCGCCACCCGGGTCACCACTGTGCCGCACCCAAACACGAGATCATGCGACCAACTTAGGGCCCGCCCCGCTGCTCCTGCGCCGGTGGGTTGACAAGAGCCGTCGACTTATCGATTATCGAGATATCGCTAATCGATAAGGTGGAGGTGTCTCATGAGATTCCGCAACCCTGACTGGCTAGCTGAACTGCAGGGTGTCGTGGTGGTCGCCCTGGTCGTCCTGGCCGGGATCATCGCGTTCAACGTCGTCACGCTCGCGGACGGCGGGCCCGTGACCGCCCGGGTTCCGGCCGATGCGGTAGCGGGCGTCGCCGATGCCACGGCTGGCCTGCGCGCCGGAGTCGTCGTCGACGGTGACGTCGAGGTGCGGGTCGCGGACCCCACACCGGGCCAGCTCGTGGCGTACCACCTGACCGTGCTGCCGATGTTGGCCGTCGCGGCGGCGGTGCTGGTCCTGCTCTGGACCGTGCTGCGCCGCGCCCGTCGCGGGGATCCGTTCGCCACCGGTACGGTCCGGCGGCTGCGCCGGATCGGTTGGGTCGCCCTCGTCGGTGGCGTCCTGGCGCAGCTCGTACAGCTGATCGCTTCGCTCGAACTGACCGCGCGGGTCACCGCGGACGGCGAGCAGTCCGCGACGCTGGACCTGACCCGGACCGGGTTGCTCCTGCTGCTGGGCTTCGGGTTCTTCGCCATCGCCGAGATCGTCAAGCGCGGACTGACGATGCGGACCGAACTGGAGACCGTGATCTGATGCCGCCCGAGGAGGATCACCGCGTCGACGTACATCTCGACAAGCTCCTGGCCGAACGCGGCCTGACCCTCACCGAACTGGCCGACCGGGTCGGCCTGACCCTCGCCAACCTGTCCGTCCTGAAAAACGGGCGGGCGCGGGCGATCCGGTTCAGCACCCTGACCGCGCTCTGCCACGAACTGGACTGCCAGCCGGGCGACCTGCTCACCGTCCGCCGATCCTGACGGGTAGCGGTCATCGGCCGCACCGGACCGCCATCCAGGACAGCCAATCGGCCGCCGGGGAAGGATCCCCGGCGGCCGATCGAGTGTGGCGCGGACGCTCAGAAGCCGAGCGCGGACCGTCCGCCGACCACGGGAATACGCAGTTCACTCTCGTTGGGCGCGACCCGCAGGCGGGTGCCGCCCAGCGGGAGCAGGGTGTACTCCTGGTCGCTGGAGAAGACCACCACGCCGATCCGGTGTCCGGCGGCGAAGATGTAGTCCTTGGGCTCCAGGGTCCACCTGTAGTCGTAGAACTTGCCCTGCTTGACCTTCTCGGTGCGGTCGGCGTCCTTGCGGTTCTGCGGATCCGTCCACCCTCGGGTCACCACGACGGGCGCGGCGGTCGACCCGGCCGGACCGTAGTCGACCAGGTAGGTGGTCAGGTTGGCGTCGGGTTTGTTGTCGATCGCCAGCCGCAGCCGCATCTCGGGCCGGCCGGAGAGCCGGACGTCCTGGGCGAGCACGGGCGAGGTGTAGGCCAACCGGTTCGGGCTGGCGGTGTCCGGCTGGGCCACCAACTGGGTCGGCGCGATGGTCCGCCCCTCGTCGACGAACCCCTGCTCGACCTTGCCCTTCGGCGGCTTTCCGGTGGTCAGGGTGCCGGGCTGGGTCGCGCTGGTCGCGGCGAGGCGCAGGTCGACCTCGCGTGCGCCGGGGTCGGGCCAGTTGGCGTACGTGGTGTAGGCGCGGTTCTCACGCTGGACCACCGCGGTCGGCTCGTCCATGATTCCGTTGCGCACCCCCCACAACCAGAAGTCGAACCAGCGGTTCTCGGTCTGCTTGTAGGTCCAGGACCTGCCGTCCGGCAGCGGTACGGTGGCGCCACTGCCGGGTCCACCGTGCCCGCCCTGGTGCAGCCAGATCTTGCGCGGTACGTCGTACCGGGCGAGCTGGTCCCACCAGCCGGCGAAGTTCTCGGTCTTGACGTTCCAGTCGTTGAGCCCGTGTACGACGAACACGCTGGCCTTCACGTCACGCGCGCCGCCGAGGTAGTCCCGCTCCTGCCAGAACCGGGTGTAGTCACCGGTGACCCGGTCCTGCTCCCTGGTGATCTCGGCGATCTCGTCGGCGCAGGTTCCCTCGGCTCGCGCCTGCCCGGCGGTGTACTGGGCCAGGATGTCGGCGTCCTCGCCCTGGTACGTGCCGGGGGCGACGACCAGGCCGTTGGCCCGGTAGTAGTCGTACCAGCTGCTGATCGCCGAGACCGGGATGATCGTCTTGAGTCCCTTCACCCCGGTGGTGGCGACCATGTTGGGCAGGGTGCCGTTGTAGGAGACCCCGGTCATGCCGACCGAGCCGGTGGTCCAGCCGGCGGTGACCGGAGCCCCGCTGGCGTCGAATCCCCTCGCCCGGCCGTTGAGCCAGTCGATGACGGCCTTGGTGCCGAGGGTCTCGGCCCGGTCGCCGCTGGTCGGGCAGCCGTCCGAGTCACCGGTGCCGATGCTCTGGCCGAGCACCACGGCGTAACCGCGGGGCACGTAGTAGTCGTCGAGCGATCCGGGGAGGTTGGCCTTCGCGATCGCGCGCTGGGCCTGCTCGCCGGCGGCCGAACGGGCACCGTTGCGGCCGGTCAGCCCGTTCTGCGGCAGCTCGTCCACCAGCACGCTCGGGTACGGCACGTCGTCCCAGGTGTCCTTGCGGTACGGGCTGTGCTCGAAGATCACCGGAACCTTGAAGCCCCTGGTGGCGGTCTCGGCGGGGCGGGAGATGTCGATCGCGACCCGGTCGAGGCGACCGTCGTGATCGGTGTCCAGCGGCGTCTGGACGAACACCCGCTCCTCGATCGCGTCGGCGAGCGAGAAGACCGGCTGGGTCATCCCGTCACTGACCACAATGGTCGGAGGGGGCGTACGGGTACCGGCGGCGGCGGGCGCCACGGGTGCGGTCAGGACCAGCGTGCCGGTCAGGATGGCGGTGAGCAGCACCGGGTGACGGGGTCGACGCATGGGCAGTTCCCTTCGATCGGGCTCGTGGCCGGAACCGGTCAGGGGGACGAATCGAGTTGGTTCCATCGGCCACACATGCTAGGCGCGTCGACGCCCGTAGTCGATCAATCGCGGGCGTACCGGGTTTCCGGTTGCCCGTACCGCAAGCGGGTACCCGGGACGGGAATCGCCGGTCCCGACGGGACCGGCGCGATGTCGGTGGCCACAGTGCACGGTCGGGCGGGGCCTACCGAAAAGCCGGGCGGTGAGGCCGGACGGGGTGGGCTCCCCGTCGGCTTCACCGCCCGGCGTACGTTCCGGCGGGGTCAGCCGCCGGGGTTCGACGGTGCCGGTGCCGGCGGCTGGTTGCTCGCCGGCGGGCCGCTGGGCGCGGGCGCACCGGCGGCGGCCGGCGGCGCGGCTGCCGGCTTCAGATCCTGCGGTACGGGCAGCGCGCTGCCCTTCACGTACTCGTCCCAGTCCATGTTCCAGGCGGTCCAGCCGTTGCCGTCCTCGAGCTGGACCTCGGTCCCGCGCACGGTCACCAGGTCACCGACCTGGGTTGTCCGCATCAGGAAGGCGGCGTTGGCGGCGGAGACGTTGGTGCAGCCGTGCGAGACGTTCGTGCTGCCCTGATCACCCTCGGACCACGGCGCCGAGTGGATGAACTCGCCGCCCCAGGTCAGGCGCTGGGCGTCCTGCACGGTGACGACGTACGGGTCGGCCGAGCCGGTCGTGTCGAAGACCGTCTGCTCGTGCTTCTCCATGATCACCATCTTGCCGCTGGACGTCGGGGTGCTCGACTTGCCGAGGCTGACCGGGATCTTGCGGACCAGCTTGTCGTCCTTGAACACCGACATCTGCTTGGTGTCGTTGTCGATGTCCAACGAGACCTTGCTGCCGATCCTGGCGGTGGCGGTCCGGTCGGCGTCACCGAACCCCTCCTTGCCCATCGGCACCCCGTCGAGCATGGCCTTGACGCTGATCGTCGTACCGGCCTTCCAGAAGTCCGGTGCCCGGTAGAAGACCTGCTGTCCGTCCTCGGTCCAGTGCCAGGCACCGGGCTGCGCCGGAGTGGTGGTGACAAAGAGCCGCTTCTGTACGTCGGCACGCTGTTCCTTGGGGACTCCCGGGTCGAAGTCGACCGTTACCGGCATCGCCACCCCGTACGTCCGTTTGTCCTGGAAATAAAGGGTGGAGAAGATTTCCCTGTCCGGCTTGCCCATGGTGGTGAAGTTGGTCGTCCGGGTCACTTCCTTGCCCGCGTCGTTGGTTGCGGTGACCTGCGCCGTATAGCGCTGTTTGTTCTTCAGCGCCTTGTCCGGCAGCCAGGACGAACCGTCCGTACGCAACGAGCCCGCGACCTTCCCACCCTTGTCGTCGGTGAGCGTTACCGCCGTGACCTTCCCGCCGGTGACGGTCAGGCCGACCTCGGTGCTGATCGGGAGGTCCTTCGCATTCGCCGCAGGACTGATCGCGAGTTGCGGCGGCGGAACCGCCGCCTTCGCGGCTTCCTTCTTGTCCTGCTCACTGGTGCACCCCACCAGGGCCAGTGACGCGGTAGCGACCATCGCCACCAGAATTGTGGCCCGACGCCTCTTTGTCATGATCCCCACCCCATTCCGCTAGCGTCTCGCCACATTGTGTAACGAGAGTCGCGGGCACCGCGTCGGTTCGGAACAGAAGAATCGAAGTGCGCATCGCGCATTCGAATTGATGCCGGACAGAACGCGTTGTTGCCGGACAGAACGCGGTTACCCGGTCCGGCGGCGGATAGACCAGTCGGATCCGGGTATGTCGGCGCGGTCCACGAGGCGGGATCACGGTCGGTCGGAGCAACCCGCCGACACGGGTGGGGCGGGATCGGGCACGATGGGCCTGTGACGGACGCGGTGATCTTTGACCTGGACGGCGTGATCGTGGACTCCGAACCGGTGTGGGAGGAGGTCCGCCGGCGCTACGTCGCCGATCACGGCGGCCAGTGGCAGCCGGACAGCCAACGCCGGCTGATGGGGATGAGCACCGGCGAGTGGGCCCGGTACCTCAGCACGGAACTCGGGGTGGACCGCTCACCACAGCAGGTCGCCACCGAGGTGGTGGACGAGATGGCCCGGCGTTACCTGGAGCACGTACCGCTGATCGCCGGTGCCGACGAGGTGGTACGCCGGCTCGCCGCGACCTGGCCGATGGGACTGGCCAGCTCGTCCCCGGCCCGGCTGATCGAGGCCGCGCTGCGGGCCACCGGGCTCACCGATGCCTTCTCGGTGACGCTCTCCACCGAACAGGTCCCGCGGGGCAAGCCGGCGCCCGACGTGTATCTGCGGGTGGCCGAGCGGCTGGGGTTCGACCCCACCCGCTGCGTCGCGGTCGAGGACTCCTCCAACGGCGTACGGTCGGCCAGCGCCGCCGGGACCCGCGTGATCGCGGTGCCGCACGCCTCGTACCCGATCGACCCGGACGCACAACAGCTCGCCACCCTGGTCATCCCGACCATCCGCGACCTGACCGACCAGGCCGTACGGGACGCGGCGCCGGGGGCGGGACCGAGCGACGCTTAAGGCGGATCGACCCTCCACCCCGTTGTAAACCGGATAATCTGCGCGTATTCGGAGAAACGGGGAGGTGCGATCGGTATGCCCGAGGAGACAGAGCGATCGTCGGTCACGTTGGCGGTGAACGGCCAGCAGCACCGGCTCCGGCTGGACAACCGGACCACCCTGCTGGACGCGCTGCGCGAGCATCTCGGGCTGATCGGGGCGAAGAAGGGGTGCGACCACGGCCAGTGCGGGTCGTGCACCGTACTGCTCGACGGGCGCCGGGTGAAGAGTTGCCTGATCTTCGCCGTGGCCGCGTCCGGGTCGGCGGTGGTGAGCGTGGAGGGCCTGGCCGACGGCGACGACCTGCAACCGCTGCAACAGTGCTTCATCGACCATGACGCGTTCCAGTGCGGCTACTGCACCTCCGGACAGCTCTGCTCGGCCACCGGCATGCTCGACGAGGTACGCAAGGGGTGGCCCAGCGTGGTGACCGGGGACCTCGCCGCCGGACCGGTCCGCCTCACCGAGGAGGAGATCCGGGAGCGGATGAGCGGCAACCTGTGCCGCTGCGCGGCGTACCCGCAGATCGTGGCGGCGATCCGGGCCACCGCCACGGCGGAGGCGGTGCGATGAGGACCTTCCGCTACCACCGGGCCACCGACCCGGCCGAGGCCGTACGGATGGTGGCCGGCGAGTCCGAGGCGGCGTACCTCGGCGGCGGTACGAACCTCGTCGACCTGATGAAACTGAGCGTGCAACGCCCCCGGCTGCTGGTCGACGTGACCCGGCTACCGCTCGGCTCGGTCGAGCCACTGTCCGACGGGGGCCTGCGGATCGGCGCGACCGTACGCAACAGCGACCTGGCCGCCCATCCCGTGGTCCGACGGGACTTCCCGGTGCTGACCCGGGCCCTGCTGGCAGCCGCCTCCGGCCAACTGCGCAACATGGCCACGGTCGGCGGCAACCTGCTGCAACGTACCCGGTGCGTCTACTTCCAGGACGTCGGCAAGCCGTGCAACAAGCGCGAACCCGGAACCGGGTGCTCCGCGCTGGAGGGCCAGAACCGGGACCTCGCCATCCTCGGCTGGTCGACGTCGTGCGTGGCCACCCATCCCTCCGACATGGCGGTCGCACTCGCCGCCCTGGACGCCCGGGTCGAGGTCCTGGAGCCGGACGGGGCCCGCGAGATCCCGCTGACCGAGTTCCACCGGCTGCCCGGCGACCGCCCGGACCTCGAGACGACCATGGCACCCGGTGGGCTGATCACCGGCGTACGCATCCCGGCTCTCCCGTACGCCCGGCACTCGACCTACCGCAAGGCACGCGACCGGGCCTCGTTCGCCTTCGCCGCCGGGTCGGTGGCGGCGGTGCTCGACCTGGACGGCGGCCTCGTCCGCGAGGTGCGGATCGCGTACGGCGCGGTGGCCCACCGACCCTGGCGGGCCCGGCTGGCCGAGGAGGCGCTGCGCGGTCAACCGGCCACGATGGAGAACTTCGGCCTGGCCGCGGACGAGGAACTGGCGGCCGCGCGTCCGTTGCCGAACAACGGGTTCAAGGTGTCGCTGATCCACAACCTGACCGTGCGTACGCTCGCCGACCTGGCCGAGGCGGCGACCCGGTGAGCGCCCCGACCGTCGGCCGTCCGCACACCCGGCTGGAGGGGCGGGAGAAGGTCACCGGCGCGGCCCGGTACGCCGTCGAGTACCCGGTCGACGGCGTCGTGTACGCCTGGCCCGTGCAGGCCGACGTGGTGCGGGCCGGGATCACCCGGGTCGGCGCCGACGCCGCCCTCGCCACACCCGGCGTGCTGACCGTGCTGTGGTACGCCAACGCGCCCCGGCTGCACTCGGAGACGAACGTCGACCTGTTCCTGTTGCAGCGACCCGAGGTGCACTTCCGTGGTCAGGTGGTGGCCCTGGTGGTGGCCGAGTCGCTGGAAGCCGCCCGGGAGGCCGCCGGCCTGGTCCACGTCGACTACGACACGCTGCCGCACAGCACCGTACTGACCGAGACGCATCCGGGCCTGTACTCACCCGACCACGTGAACCCGTCCTATCCCACCGACACCGCCCTCGGTGACTTCGAGGCCGGGTACGAGGCCGCGGAGGTACGGGTCGACCACGTGTACCGCACTCCGGCGTACCACAACAATCCGATGGAGCCGCACGCCGCGACCGCCCAGTGGCGCGACGGAACGCTGGTGGTGCACGACTCCAACCAGGGGTCCACGCCCGTCGCCCAGGTCCTGGCCGGGCTGTTCGACCTGCCAACGGACTCGGTGCAGGTGATCAGCAAGCACGTCGGCGGCGGCTTCGGATCCAAGGGCACACCGCGCTGCCAGTCCGTGCTCGCCGCGATGGCCGCCCTCGCGGTCGACCGGCCGGTCCGGCTGGCCCTTACCCGCCAGCAGATGTTCTCGCTGGTCGGCTACCGCACCCCGACCATCCAACGGATCCGGCTCGGTGCCGACGCGGACGGCCGGCTCGCCGCCATCGCCCACGACGCGATCAGCCAGACCTCCACCCTGACCGAGTTCGCCGAGCAGACCGCCGTCTACACCCGCGGCATGTACGCGGCCCCGCACCGGCGAACCACGCACCGGATCACCCGGTTGGACGTACCGACGCCGTCGTGGATGCGGGCACCGGGTGAGTGCCCCGGCTCGTTCGCGCTGGAGTCGGCGATGGACGAACTGGCGGTGGCCTGCGGGGTGGACCCGGTCGAACTGCGGATCCGCAACGACGCCCGGGTCGACCCGGAGGAGGGCATCCCGTACAGCAGCCGCAACCTGGTCGCCTGTCTGCGCGAGGGCGCGGAGAGGTTCGGCTGGGCGGACCGGGACCCGACCGTCGGCGTCCGGCGGCAGGGGCGCTGGCTGGTCGGTACCGGTGTGGCCGGGGGCAGCTATCCGGCCCGCGCCGGTGCCTCGTCCGCCTCGGCCCAGGCCAACCCGGACGGCACCTACGTGGTCCGGACCAACGCCGCCGACATCGGTACGGGAGCGCGTACCGCCCTCTGGCAGGTGGCCGTCGACGCGCTCGGCGCGCCCCCGGAACGGGTACGGATCGAGATCGGTGACAGCCGACTCCCACCGGCCCCGCTGGCCGGCGGCTCGACCGGCACGGCGTCCTGGAGTTGGGCCGTCAGCAAGGCCTGCCGGGCGCTGCGGGACCGGCTCGGCGACCGGCCGCCCACCCGGGAGGTACGGGTCGAGGCGAACACCACCCCGGAGACGAACGCCCTCTCGGCGGACCGCTCGTACGTGCGCTACGCCTTCGGCGCCCACTTCGTCGAGGTACGCGTCGACGTGGACAGTGGTGAGATCCGGGTCGGCCGGATGCTCGGCATGTTCGGGGTCGGGCGGGTGGTGAACCCGACCACCACCCGGTCCCAGCTCATCGGCGGCATGACCATGGGCATCTCGATGGCGCTGCACGAGGAGGGTCTGCTCGACCCCCGCTTCGGCGACTGGGTCAACCACGACTTCGCCTCGTACCACATCACCGCGAACGCGGACGTCGAGCGGATCGAGGCGGACTGGGTCGAGGAGGACGATCCGCATCTCAACCCGCTCGGGGTCAAGGGCGTCGGGGAGATCGGGATCGTCGGTTCGGCCGCCGCCATCGCGAACGCCGTGTACCACGCGACCGGCGTACGGATCCGCGAACTGCCGGTCCGGCTGGACAAGCTGCTGCCCCGGGTCACCGCGCTGCGGGGCTAGCGTCGGCGGGTGTCCGGCCACCGGCCGTCGTCACTGTCGATCGAGGTATCGATAACCACCAGTAGCGCGAATCCACCCGTTTCGCTACCATCCGTACCCGGAGCATGACCCGAGGTAGGTCTTGGTGTCGTGTCGCGCAACCGCACGTCATACGCGTCCCAAGCGAACGCGCCATCTGACGACAGGGAGCCCCCGGTGACGGAAATTCAGCAGGTGTCGAGCGCCCACGCCTACCCGTTCAACCCGCCCGAACGGCTGGACCTCGACCCGAAGTACGCCGAGCTACGTGAGCACGAACCGTTGACCCGGATCCGGATGCCGTACGGCGAGGAAGCCTGGCTGGCCACCCGCTACGCCGACGTACGGGTCGTCCTCGGCGATCCCCGGTTCAGCCGGGCCGCCGCCACGGCCCACGACGAACCCCGGAGCACGCCCCAGCGGCTGGCGACCGGCATCCTCAGCATGGACCCGCCCGAGCACACCCGGATCCGTACGCTGGTCGCCAAGGCGTTCACGGCCCGACGGGTGGAGCAGTTGCGGCCGCGTACGCAGCAGATCGCGGACGAGTTGGTCGACGGGTTGGTCCACACCGGTCCCCCGGCCGACCTGGTCGAGGACTTCGCCACCCCGCTGCCGATCCGGGTCATCTGCGAACTGCTCGGGGTGCCGGTCGCCGACGAGCACAAGTTCCACCTCTGGTCCGAGGCGATCGTGTCGACCACCTCGCTGTCCCCGGAAACCATCCAGGAGTACTACGGCAACCTGTACGCGTACATGGGTGGGCTGATCGCGCAGCGTCGCGAGGAACCCACCGACGACCTGCTCGGCGCGATGGTACGGGCCCGCGACTCCGACGAGGGGCGGCTGACCGAGGAGGAGATGGTGCAGCTCGCGGCCGGTCTGCTCGCCGCCGGACACGAGACGACCGTGACCCAGATCCCGAACTTCGTCTACACCCTGCTCCGTAACCCGCAGGAGCTGGCCCGGCTGCGGGCCGACCGGACACTGCTCCCCGGTGCGATCGAGGAACTGCTGCGCCACGTGCCGCTCGGCGCCGCCTCCGGCTTCGCCCGGTACGCCCTCGAGGACGTCGAACTCGGTGGTGTGCTGGTCCGCGCCGGTGAACCGGTGATCGTCGAACTCGGTTCGGCGAACCGGGACCACCGGGTCTTCGGCGACCCGGACCGGCTCGACCTCACCCGTGAGCACAACCCGCACCTGGGCTTCGGGCACGGCGTACACCACTGCCTCGGCGCGCAGCTCGCCCGGATGGAGTTGCAGGTCGCGATCGGTACGCTGCTCGACCGGCTGCCCGAACTGCGGCTGGCCGTGCCGGAGGCGGAGCTGCCCTGGAAGAGCGGGATGCTGGTCCGCGGTCTCAAGCACATGCCGGTCGAATGGTGAGCCCCGCCTGGCGGGTCCGGGTGGACTCGCGCCGCTGCATCGGCTCCGGGGTCTGCGCCGGGGCGGCACCGAAGCACTTCGTCCTCGTCGACGGGCTGTCCACCCCGGTCGCCGAGACGATCATCCCGGCCGACGAGGTCGCCGCCGCGGCCGACTCCTGCCCGGTGGAGGCGATCACCGTACGGGACTCGACCGACGACCGGTTGATCGCACCGGAGCCCTGACCGGCACCGCTCGGTGGGATCCGGCCGGTGGTACCGAGCCGGCCCGGATCCCACCGACGAGCGCTCACCGACCGACCGGTGTCTAGGCTGAGCCGGTGATCTACAAACTGTTGGCGGCGGCGGAATGGGCCGAAGCCGAGACCCGGGGTCGGTACGACGGTTCGGCGGTCGACCTCCAGGACGGTTTCATCCACCTCTCCGGCCGGGACCAGGTGGTCGAGACGGCGGCCCGGCACTTCGCCGGCCAGTCGGATCTCGTCCTGCTCACCGTCGACCCGGATCGGCTCGACCCCGACCTGCGCTGGGAACCGTCCCGGGGCGGCGCCCTCTTCCCGCACCTGTACGGACCGCTGCCGACCGGCGCGGTGGTGGCCGTCGCACCCCTGCCGGCTGACCTCCCGATCCCGGACGCGGTGGCCGCCCTGCTCACCTGAGCCCGGCCCGAGCCTGGCGCGCTGTCGGCCCGAGACCCGCTGGCCGAGCCTGGCGCGCCGCCGGCCCGAGACCCGCTGGCCGAGCCGGGTGGCGGGCCGGCGCAGCGGGACCAATCCACGTCAGCGCGTGGGTTGAGCGCCGCCGCGCAGGTCCTCCTCGATCCGCCGGGCGGTGGCGAGCAGCGGCGGCAGCAGTTCCCGGCGGATCACCTCGGAGGTGCCCCGGCTGGCGTGCGCCGACACGTTCAGCGCGGCGATGACCGAGCCGTCCTCGCCGTGGATGGGTGCGGCCAGCGACCGCAGCCCCTCCTCCAACTCCTGGTCGACCAGCGCGAACCCCTGGTTGCCGATCCGGGTCAGCGCGGCGCGGAGCTTGGCCGGGTCGGTGATCGTACGCCGGGTGAGCGGACGCAACTGCGCCGTGTCGAGGTAGCCGGCGAGCCAGTCGGCCGGCTGTCCGGCCAGCAGCACCCGCCCCATCGAGGTGGCGTACGCGGGGAACCTGGTCCCGACACTGATCGCCACCGCCATGATCCGCTTGGTCGGCACCCGGGCGACGTAGACCACCTCGTCGCCGTCGAGCACCGACATCGAGCAGGACTCGTGGACCTGCGCGACCAGCGCCTCCATGTGCGGCTGGGCCACCTCCGGCAGGCTCAGGCTGGACAGGTAGGCGTAGCCCAGTTCCAGCACCCGGGGCCGCAGCGAGAACAGCCGCCCGTCCGTACGCATGTATCCCAGCTCGACCAGGGTGAGCAGGAAGCGGCGGGCGGCGGCCCGGGTCAGCCCGGTCGCGCGGGCCACCTCGCTCAGGGTGAGCTGCGGGTGGACGGCGTCGAAGGCCCGGATCACCGCGAGCCCGCGCTCGAGGGACTGGACGAACTCCGGACTACGCGACGCCGTCTCGGTCGCCTCGGTCACCCATCCTCCTGTTGCAGAGTGCGCTGTGCGACCTTGAACGCCCGGTTCGCCGCTGGTACGCCAGCGTAGACGCCGACCTGCAGCAGGACTTCGAGGATCTCCTCGCGTGTCAGACCGTTGCGCAGCGCGGCGCGTACGTGCATCGCCAGTTCCTCCTCGTGCTGCAGAGCGGCCAGCATCGCCAACGTGATGCAACTGCGGGTACGCCGGTCCAGGCCGGGACGGGTCCAGATCTCGCCCCAGGCGTACCTGGTGATGAAGTCCTGGAAGTCGGCGGTGAACTCGTCGGTACCGGCGACGGCCCGGTCCACGTGCGCGTCGCCGAGCACCTGCCGGCGTACCGCCATGCCGGCCTCGTGCCGCTCACGGTCGTCCATCGGGCTCCCCCGGCGATCCGAAATGGTCCAGCAGCAGAGCGGTGACCGTCTCGGGCTGCTCGACGTTGGCCAGGTGGGCGGCGTCGGGCACCACCCGCAGCCGGGCGCCCGGAATCGTCGCGGCGATGAGTTCGGCGTGCGGCACCGGCGTCGCCGGGTCGTCGGCTCCGGCGACCACCAGTGTCGGAGCGGTGATCCGGGGCAGGTCCGGCCGCAGGTCCATCGCCCCGATCGCCTCGCAGCAGGCGGCGTACCCGTCGGCCGGGGTCGAGGTCAGCATCGCCCGGTGGGCGGCGACCACCTCGGGCCGCCGTACCGCGAAGGATGGGGTGAACCAGCGGGCGAGCACCGCGTCGGCAACCGCCCCGGTGCCGGCCCGGCGTACCGTCTCCGCCCGCTCCCGCCAGCCCTCCGGTGGGCCGAGCAGGGCCGAGGTGCAGAGCAGCGCCAGCCGTTCCACCCGCTGCGGGGCGTACGCGGCCAGCCACATGCCGACCATCCCGCCGAGGGACAGTCCCGCGTACGACACCCGCCGGATCCCGAGGTCGTCGAGCAGGTCCAGCAGGTCGGCGCCGAGACCGGCGATCGTGTACGGGGCGGACGGCGGTGCCGAGCCACCGTGACCGGCGTGGTCGTACCGGATCACCCGGAACCGTGACGCCAGTACGCCGACCTGCGGCCCCCACATCTGCCCGGTGGTCCCCAACGAACTGCCGAGTACGAGCACCGGCGCGTCTTCGGGACCGTCGATCCGGGCGTGCAGTCGACTCGTCATCGGCCTACCTCCCCTGGCGGGTCACCGGCCGGCCGCTGTTCCCGGTGCCGGGTCAGGGCGCGGTCGACGAAGATGCCCGCGGATCCCAACCACCGGTCCGGGTCGAGTGCCCGGTCGAGGTCGTCGTCGGTGAGCAGGGCGCGGACCGTCGGGTCGGCGAGCAACGCGTCCCGCAGCGTCGACCCGGAGCGGGACGACTCGGCGGCGGCTCGGGCGACCAGGTCGTGCGCGGCGGTACGCCCGACCCCGGATGCGAGTCGGGCGGCGACCGCCTCGGCCAGCACCAGGCCGCCGGTGGCGGCGAGGTTGGCCCGCATCCGGTCCGGCCGGACCCGCAGCCCGTCGAGCAGTCGCCGGGTCCGGAAGGCGACGCTGCCAGCGAGCCGGAGCAGGTCGAGCAGCGGTTCCCATTCCGCATGCCAGCCGCCGGCCGCCCGCTCGTGCTCCTGGATCGCGGCGGCGTACATCGTCGCGACCAGGTGTGGGGCGCGCCGGGCCGCCGCCGTGACGAGGATCGAGTCGACCGGGTTCTGCTTGTGCGGCATCGCCGACGAGCCGCCCCGTCCCGCCGCGCCGCCCTCGGCGACCTCCGCCACCTCGGACTGGGCGAGCAGGCCGACGTCGAGCGCGATCTTTCCGGTGGCCACGATCAGTCCGCCGAGCGCGGCGCTGAGGTCGAGCAGCGGTTGCCGTCGGGTGTGCCAGGGCAGCGGGGAGGTGGCCAGGCCGAGCCGGTGGGCGAGTCGGTCGGCCACCGCCGGACCGGCCGGTCCGAGGGCGGCCAGGGTGCCGGCCGCGCCACCGAGCTGCGCCGGCAGCCCGAGCCGGTCCGGAGGTTGACCCGGCCGGGCTTGCGGGTCGAGCCGGGTCCCCGCGTCGAGCAGGGGGTCGAGTCGGGTCCCGGCGTCGAGCGGCAGGTCGGGTCGGGTCCCGGCGTCGAGCAGGACGTCCAGCCGGGTCCCGGCGTCGAGCAGCGCGGTCAGCCAGCCGGCGGCCTTGAGCCCGAAGGTGGTCGGTGCGGCCTGCTGGCCGAGCGTCCGCGCCACCATGACGGTGTCACGGTGCTCGTGGGCGAGCCGGGCGGCGGCGTCGGCCGCGGCGTCGAGGTCCTGCCGCAGCGGCACCCCGGCCCGTACGGCCACCAGGACCTGCGCGGTGTCGAGCACGTCCTGGCTGGTCGCGCCGAGGTGCACCCACGGCCGGGCGTCGCGCGGTACGGCGGCGGTCAGCGCCCGGACCAGCGGGACCACCGGGTTGCCGGCGGCGTCGGCGTCCCGCCCGAGCGCGGCCGGGTCGAACCGGTCGGCGCGGCACTCCCGCCCGATCGCCCCGGCCATCGGTGCCGGCACGAGACCCTCGTCGGCCGCCGCCTCGACCAGGGCGCGTTCCACGTCGAGCATCGCCTGCAGCACGGCCCGGTCGGTCAGCTCGGCGTCCACCCCGGCTGCTCCGAACAACCCGCCGAACAGCGCGCCCCGGACCGGTGTCCCGGCCCCGTCGGCTTCGGCGCCGCCGGGCTCACCGGGTCGGTCCCCGGCCGGTACCGGGCCGAACTGCTCCCCGGCCGGTACGCCGCGCAGTCGCGCGGGTGGGCGGTCCTCAGACGGCGAAGAAAACGGTCTCATGCTCGCCCTGCAGGTGGATGTCGAAGTGGAACCCGTCGGGCGCGCCTCGGGCCACCAGGGTCGCACGGCGGTCCGGGTCGATACTCGCGAGCACCGGGTCGGCTTCGTTGCCCGCCGGTTCGTCGGGGAAGTAGAGCCGGGTCACCAGCCGGTGCAGCAGCCCCCGGGCGAAGACCGACAGGTTCAGGTGCGGCGCCTCGACTGTTCCATCGGGTCCGGGCAGCGGTCCCGGCTTGACCGTGCGGAGGGCGTACCGGCCGGAGGCGTCGGTGGGGCTGCGGCCGAAGCCACGGAAGCCGACGACCGTCGAACGGCGGGCACCCCGGGGGTCGTCCGGGTGGTCGAACCGGCCGTCCGGATCGGCCTGCCAGCTCTCGACCAGCGCGTCGACCACCGGTGCACCGGCACCGTCGAAGACCTGCCCGCGCACCCAGATCTCCCCCGGCGTGCCGGCCGGTACGACGTCGGGCCCGTCCGGCCAGAGCAGGCCGAGGTGCAGGTACGGCCCGACCGTCTGCGACGGGGTGGAGCCAGTCCGCTCAGTCATCGTCGTCGTCCCCGTCCTCGAAGGGCGTGCTGTCCCGGCCCCGCAGGACGATGTCGAACTCGAAGCCCAGCGCCCACTCCGGCTCGGAGACCGTGTGGTCGTACCGGGAGACGAGCCGTTGCCGGGCCTGCGGGTCGGGGATCGAGTTGAAGATCGGATCCTGGAAGAAGAGCGGGTCGCCGGGGAAGTACATCTGGGTCACCAGACGCTGGGTGAACGCCCGGCCGAACAGGGAGAAGTGGATGTGCGCCGGCCGCCAGGCGTTGAGGTGGTTGCGCCACGGGTAGGCGCCGGGCTGGATGGTGACGAACCGGTACCGCCCGTCGGCGTCGGTGATCACCCGTCCGACGCCGGTGAAGTTGGGGTCCAGCGGTGCCGGCCAGTTGTCCACCGCGTGCCGGTACCGGCCGGACGCGTTCGGCTGCCAGATCTCGACCAGGGTGTCGGGGACCGGGCGGCCGTCGCCGTCGCGTACCCGGCCGTGCACATGGATCCGCTGGCCGAGCGGTTCGCCGTCGTGCTGGCGGGTGAGGTCGTGGTCGAGCGGGCCGAGCCGTTCGGCGCCGAGCAGTGGTCCGGTGATCTCGGTGAGCCGCTGCGGGAGCAGGACCAGCGGCCGGGTGGGGGCACGCAACACGGTCGAGCCGTACTCGGGGCTGAGCAGCGGCGGATGCGTACGGTCGTCGTCCGGTCGGTACGTCGGCAGCACCAGGCCGGTCGGGCCGCGTCCGGTGGTTTCGGTCATCGGTCCCTCCTAACAGGCTTCGAGCACGACGGCCAGCCCCTGGCCGACGCCGATGCAGATGGCGGCCAGCCCGTACCCGCCGCCGCGGCGGTGCAGTTGCCAGGCGAGCGAGCCGAGGATGCGCGACCCGGACGAGCCGAGCGGGTGTCCCAGGGCGATCGCCCCGCCCTGCGGGTTGACCAGGTCGGGATCCAGTTCCGGCCACTGCGACAGGCAGGCCAGCGACTGGGCGGCGAACGCCTCGTTGAGTTCGACCACGGCCAGGTCGGTGAAGCCGATTCCGGCCCGGTCCAGCGCCCGCCGGGCCGCCGCCACCGGGCCGATGCCGAACAGTTCCGGTTCGATCGCGGTGACCGCCCGGGAGACGATCCGGGCCAGTGGCGCCCGGCCGATGGTGTCGAGCCCGGCTCGGTCGGCGAGGAGCAGGGCGCTGGCGCCGTCGTTGAGCGGGGAGGAGTTGCCGGCGGTCACCGTACCGTCGGGCCGGAAGGCCGGCTTGAGGCCGGCGAGCGCCGCGGCCGAGGTCGTCGGCCGCACGCTCTCGTCGCTCACAAGATCCGTTCCGGGTACGGCGCTGACCTCGTCGGTGAAGCACCCGTCCGCCCAGGCTGCGGCGGCCAACCCGTGGCTGCGCAGGGCGAACGCGTCCTGCGCCGATCGGGAGATCCGGTACCGGTCGGCCAGTTGCTCGGTGCACTCGCCGAGGCTGGCGGTCCACTGCGCCGGCATGTTCGGGTTGACCAGCCGCCACCCGAGCGTGGTCGAGTGCAGCGTCTGCGCCCCGGCGGGGTAGGCCCGTTCGGGCTTGGGCAGCACCCACGGGGCGCGGCTCATCGACTCGACGCCACCGGCCAGGCAGATCGAGGCGTCGCCGACCGCTATCGCCCGGTTGGCCGCGATGACCGCCTCCAGACCGGACCCGCAGAGCCGGTTGACGGTGGCGCCGGGCACCGACGGTGGCAGACCGGCGAGGAGTACGGCCATCCGCGCCACGTCCCGGTTGTCCTCCCCGGCGCCGTTGGCGTTGCCGAGCAGCACGTCGTCGATCCGGGCCGGGTCGAGATCCGGGCTGCGCCGCACGATCTCCCCCACCACGTGCGCTGCCAGGTCGTCGGGGCGTACGCCGGCCAGGGCGCCGCCGTACCGGCCGATCGGGGTGCGTACCGCGTCGACCAGGTACACCTCGCCGGTCATGGCGCACCTTCCAGGGTGGCGCTGAGGGCGCGCAGCGCGTTCAGTTCGGCCACGGTCGGCGCGGGTTCGGTGACGAGGTTGTCGGCGACCGCGAGCGGCCACCCGGTCGACGCGCGGGCCCGGTCGACGGTGGCACCGGGATGCAGCCGGGTCAGGGTCAGCTCCAGGGTGTCCGGATCGGGTTCCAGGACACCGAGATCGGTGATGACCAGGCGGGGCCCGCCGCCGCGCAGTCCGAGCCGTTCCCGGTCGCCCGGTCCGCGTCCGTAGCCGACCGAGGTGACGAAGTCGACCCGCCCGACGAACGTACGCGGGGTCTGCCGGACCACGACGATCACCTCGCGGCAGGAGGCGGCGATCTCGGGCGCGCCACCGGCCCCGGGCAACCGGACCTTCGGGTCGCCGTAGCTGCCGCCGATCACGGTGGTGTTCAGGTTGCCGAGGCGGTCGAGTTGGGCGGCCCCGAGGAAGCCGACGTCGATCCGGCCGGGCTGCAACCAGTAGTTGAAGACCTCCGGCACCGAGACCACCGAGTCGGCGGTGTCGGCGAGGATGCCGTCGCCGATCGAGAGCGGCAGCCGGTCGGGTTTGGCGCCCAGGCAACCGGACTCGTAGATGAGCATCAGGTTCGGGGCGTGCGTGGCGCGGGCCAGGTTCGCCGCTGTGCTCGGCAGTCCGATGCCGACGAAGCAGGACGTGCCGTCGCGCAGTTGCCGGGCGGCGGCGACGGTCATCATCTCGTCCGCCGTCCAGTCCGGATGTTCGGTCGTATCCAGGCCTCCACTCATTCCGACTCAACCGCTTCCAGCACGTGTCGCTCCATCCACTGGCGGAAGGTGTCCCGGTCCCGGCTGATCTCGTCCCAGCCGACGTAGAAGTTGTTGTCCCGGACCGAGTAGCCCTGGGCGTACGACGGGTGCGCGCCGCCGGGGACCTCGGCCACCGCGCCGACCACCCAGGCCGGCAGGATCACCTGACCCGGTACGGGTTCCAGCCGGTCGACGACCTCCTCGACGGTGACCAGGGACCGGCGGGCGGCCAGCACCGCTTCCTTCTGCACCCCGGTGATGCCCCAGAGCTGGACGTTGCCGGCCCGGTCGGCGCGCTGGGCGTGCACCACGGTGACGTCGGGCCGCAGTGCCGGTACGGCGGTGAGCAGTTCGCCGGTGAACGGGCAGCTGATGGTCCTGATGTTCGAGGTGTGCCGGGGCAGGTCGGTGCCGGTGTAACCACGCAGTACGGCGAACGGCAGGCCGGAGGCGCCGGCGACGTACCGGTTGGCCATTCCGGCGTGGCTGTGTTCCTCCAGGTCGAGCCGGCCCGGCCAGGAGTTCTGCACGGCGTCGCGGAACCGGTGCAGGGAGCCGACGCCGGGGTTGCCGCCCCAGGAGAAGACCAGCCGGTTCGCGCACCCCATGCCGATGAGCTGGTCGTAGATGACGTCCGGGGTCATCCGTACCAGGGTCAGGTCGCGCCGCCCCTGGCGGATGATCTCGTGTCCGGCGGCGAACGGGATGAGGTGGGTGAAGCCTTCGAGGGCGACCACGTCCCCGTCGTGCACCAGCTCCGCGATCCCCTCGGACAGCGAGACGATGTTCGCCATCGGCCTTCCGCCTCCTCGTTTCCGAGCCGCCGCCACGTGTTCGGCATGCGGACTGTCGTCCTCAATTCGAACGTAGCGGCCGGCGAGGCGTTCCGTCAACGAGGTCGCGACCCTCCCCAAGGGACGCCGGAGCCGTTGCGGAAATGTTGCCGCCGCAGGTCGGGATGAGGCCTTGACGTGAGGCTCACCACATGCCAAGTTCTAAATGAGAACAGCCGTTCGCCTTGCGAACACCACCACCACCGCTTCCGAACACCCTCGAGGGCTTCCGGTCGAGGCCCGCCCCCCTCGGTCCGTCCAGGACCACCGGACGCAGGAGCGACTCATGCGCCGTCTCATGGTCAGTGCCATCGCCGCCACCCTGATACTCGGCGTGGCCGCCTGCGGCTCCACCGAGGACACCGGCGACGACGGCGGGTCCGCCGGACCGGACAGGGTCAAGGTCGGCGCGATCCCCATCGTCGACGTGGCACCGCTCTACCTGGGCGAGGAAAAGGGTTTCTTCCGCGACCAGGGGATCGAGCTGGAGGTGGTCAACACCACCGGGGGTGCCGCGGCCGTGCCCGGCGTGGTCAGCGGCGAGTTCGACTTCGCCTTCGGCAACGTCGTCTCGCTCATCCTGGCCCGTTCCCAACGGCTGCCGCTGAAGGCGATCGCGGTCGGCAACTCGTCCACCGGCAAGGCCGACGCCGACTTCGGCGGCATCGTGGTACCAGCGGGCAGTCCGATCCAGACCGCGGCCGACCTCGCCGGCCGTACCGTCGCGGTCAACAACCTCAAGAACGTCGGCGACACCACCGTGCGCGCCTCCATCCGCAAGGCGGGCGGCGACGCCACCAAGGTGAAGTTCGTCGAGCTGCCCTTCCCCGACATGCCGGCCGCGGTCGCCGCCAAGCGGGTCGACGCGGCCTGGATCGTCGAGCCGTTCTTCACCGTGGCCCGCAACGAGGGCGCCCGGGTGGTCGCCTCGAACTTCGTCGACACCGCGCCGAACATGACGGTGGCGGCGTACTTCACCAGCGAGAACGTCGTCAAGGAGCGGGCGGACCTGACCCGCCGGTTCACAGCCGCGATCGAGACCTCGCTGAAGTACGCGCAGGAGCACCCGGACGAGGCCCGCAAGGTGCTGCTGAGCTACACCAAGATCGAGGCCGCGGTGACCGAGCAGATCACCCTGCCCGCCTGGCCCACCGAGATCAACCGCGAATCGGTGCAGGTCATGGCCGATCTGATGCTGACCGACGGGCTGATCAAGGAGAAGGTCGACATCTCGGAACTGCTCCCGTGAGTTCCGGATCGGGGCGCCGGGCCGGTGGCGGCACCACGCTGCTCGGCGTACTCGGGTTCGCGACCTTCCTGGCCGTCCTGGAGTTGGTGCCGCGCAGCGGGCTGGTCTCTTCCGACTACCTGCCGCCGCTGAGCCGGATCGCGGTCGCGCTGACCGACCTGCTCGGCGAACCGGATTTCTGGACCGCCGCCGGTGACACCGTCCGGGGCTGGTTCCTCGGTCTGGCCATCGCGGTCGCCCTCGGCATCGTGCTCGGCTTTGTCATCGGCACCGTGCCGGTGCTGCGCGAGTTCACCGCCTCGACGATCGAGTTCCTCCGGCCCATCCCGTCGGTCGCGCTGATCCCGCTGGCCGTCCTGCTCTTCGGCACCGACCTGCGCTCGGTGCTGCTGCTGGTCGTCTACGCCTCGTTCTGGCAGGTGCTGATCCAGGTGCTCTACGGCGTACAGGACGTCGACCCGGTCGCCCAGGACACCGCCCGTACGTTCGGTCTCGGCCGGTGGGCCCGGATCAGGTACGTCACCTGGCCGACCGCGCTGCCGTACCTGCTCACCGGGGTTCGGCTCGCCGCCGCGGTGGCGCTGATCCTGGCGATCACCGCCGAACTCATCATCGGCGCACCCGGCCTCGGCAACGCCATCGGTACCGCCCAGTCCGGCGGTGCGGTCGCCGAGATGTACGCCCTGGTCATCGTCACCGGACTGCTCGGGGTGGCGGTCAACGTGCTGGCCCGGCTGGTCGAGCGCTGGCTGCTCGCCTGGCACCCGTCGATCCGCAGCGAGGTAACAGCGTGACCGAGCGAAGCGAGGTGCCGGCGTGACCGAGCGAAGCGAGGTGCCGGCGTGAGTCTCGTACTCCGGATGGTCAGGGGGGTGTTGGCGGTGCTCGCCCTGCCGGTGGCGCTGCTGACACTCTGGTGGATCACCTCCGCCGACAGCACCACCTACTACCTGCCGCCGCTGTCGGAGATCCTGTCCATCTTCGACGACGTCTGGCTGCACTCCACCCGGCTCGCCGACGACGTACTGCCCAGTGTGCTGCGCCTGCTCACCGGTTTCCTCGTCGCGGTGGTGCTCGGCGTCGGGCTCGGCGTACTGATCGGCTCGTCCCGGGCGCTGCGCGCCTTCTGCGAACCGGTACTGGAGTTCCTGCGGGCGATCCCGCCGCCGGTCCTGATCCCGGTGCTGATGCTCTTCGCCGGCATCGGCGACTCGATGAAGGTGCTGGTGGTCGTCTCCGGCGCGGTCTGGCCGATCCTGCTCAACACGGTCGAGGGCGTCCGCGCGGTGGACGAGGTCCTCACCGAGACCTGCCGGTGCTACGGCATCCGCGGCCCGGCCCGACTCTGGCACCTGGTGATCCGCTCGGCCAGCCCGCAGATCGTCACGGGCATGCGCCAGGGCCTCTCGATCGGCATCATCCTCATGGTGATCAGCGAGATGTTCGCGGCCAGCAACGGGCTCGGCTTCACCATCATCCAGTTCCAGCGGTCGTTCGCGGTCACCGAGATGTGGACCGGCATCCTGCTGCTCGGCCTGCTCGGATACCTGCTCGCGCTGCTGATGCGGGTCTTCGAGCGGCGGGTCCTTCACTGGTACTTCGGGCTGCGTCAGGCGCAGCGAGGCGGGAGTCGATGAGCACCATGACCGAGACCCAGGCACAGGCACAGGCACAGGCCGACGGCGGTGTGCTGCTCGACGTACGCGGAATCCGCAAGGTGTACGACGGCCGTGGCCGGTCCGTCGAGGCCGTCCGTGACCTGACCTTCTCCGTCGGCCGGGGTGAACTGGTGTGCGTGGTCGGACCCTCCGGCGCGGGCAAGACCACCCTGCTCAAGTGCATCGCCGGACTGCTTCCGCCGACCGGCGGAGCGGTGGTCCTGGAGGGGAACACGGTGGCGGGTCCGCCGCCGGGCATGGCCGTGGTCTTCCAGGAGTACGGCCGCAGCCTGTTCCCGTGGATGACCGTACGGGACAACGTGGAGCTGCCGCTGAAGCAGAAGAAGCTGCCCCGTGCCCGTCGTCGGGAACTCGTCGAGGAGGCGCTCGCCGCGGTCGGCCTCGCCGACGTGCACACGGCCCACCCGTGGCAGCTCTCCGGCGGGATGCAGCAGCGGGTGGCGATCGCCCGCGCGGTCGCGTACGAGCCGCACATCCTGCTGATGGACGAACCGTTCGCGGCGGTGGACGCGCAGACCCGGGCCGACCTGGAGGACCTGGTCCGGTCGCTGTGGCAGCGACTCGGCGTGACGATCCTGTTCGTCACGCACGACATCGACGAGGCGGTCTACCTCGGCCAGCGGGTGCTGGTCCTGTCCAGCTCACCGACGGTGGTGCTGGACGACGTGGCAATCGACCTGCCGGCCGAGCGCGACCAGCTCGGCACCCGCTCGTCGCCCCGCTTCGCCGAACTGCGGGCCCACGTCTTCGGGCAGATCCAGCGGGCGAAGGACGGCCGGCCGGCCGAACCGCGATGACCACGGTCCGCGACGCGACCTGGGCGGTGCTGCGCGAGTACGGCATGCGCCGGATCTTCGCCAACCCCGGTTCGACCGAGGTGGCCTTCCTCGCCGACCTCCCCGACGACCTCGAGTTCGTGCTCGCCCTGCACGAGGGCTCGGTGGTCGGCCTGGCGACCGGGCACGCGATCGCCACCGGGGCGCCGGCCTTCGTCAACCTGCACACCACCGCCGGGCTCGGCAACGCGGTCGGCGCGCTGGCCACCGCCCGGGTCAACCGGGCGCCGCTGGTGGTCGTGGTCGGTCAGCAGGACCGCCGGCATCTGGCCCTGGAGCCGTTCCTCGCCGGACAACTCGACCGGCTCGCCGGACCGTACCCGGTCTGGGTGGACCAACCGGTGCTGGCGCAGGACGTACCGGCGGCGGTCCGTCGGGCCTGGCACGAGGCCGGCCAGCACCGGGGTCCGGCCCTGGTGGTGGTGCCGATGGACGACTGGTACGCCGACCTCGATTCGTCGCTGGGGCTGGCCGCCCCGACCGTCGTACGGCGATCGGGTTCGGCACCGGGTCCGGCCGCCGACGAGGTCGCCCGGCTGCTCGCCGACGCGTCCGCCCCGGTGCTCGTGGTCGGTGCCGGTGCGGACGACCGGGCGAGCTGGGACGCGCTGGTCGAGTTGGCCGACCGGCTGGACGCCCCGGTGTGGCAGGAGGCGTTCGGTGCCCGTGCCGGTTTCCCGCAGGACCATCCCCGGTTCGCGGGGCACCTGCCGGCCGGGCGGTCCCGCCTGCGTACGGTGCTCACCGGGCATGACGTCGCCGTGGTCGTCGGCACCGGCGCGTTCCGGCAGTACCCGTACGAACCGGGACCGTTGGTACCCGCCGGGATGCGGGTCGCGGTGGTTTCGGACGATCCGGCCGAGCTGCACCACAGCAGCGCCGACCTGGCCGTACTCGCCGACCCGGCGACGTTCTGCGCGGCCGTGGCCCGGCTGCTGCCGGACCGCCCGGTGGTGCCGGCGAGCGCGCGACCGGGGGGCGGCGACCTGCTCGACGCACCGGACGACGGGGAGCCGCTGCGGGCCGGGCACGTGTTCGCCGCGTTGGCCGCCCGGCTGCCGTCCGACGTGGTGCTGGTCGAGGAGACCCCGTCCACCCGCCCCCAACTGCACCGGATGTTGCCGGCCCGGCAACCCCGCGGTTTTGTCAGCGCGGCCATGGGCGGCCTCGGCTTCGGTCTGCCCGCCGCCGCCGGACTCCGCCTCGGCGACCCGAGCCGGCCGGTGGTGGCCGTGCTCGGCGACGGGTCGTCGCTCTACGCCATCCAGGGACTGTGGAGCGCGGCCCGGTACGGCTGCGGCGTGCTGTACGTGATCCTCTCCAACGGACGCTACGCGATCATGGATCGGCTGGCGGAGAAGCACGGCGGCAAGCCGCCCTGGCCGGCGTTCGACGAGATCGACGTGGCCGGACTGGCCCGCTCGTTGGGCTGCCCCGCTCGGCGGATCACCGCGTACGCCGACCTGCTGGCCGTACTCGACGAGGTGGTGCCGACGCTGGCCGACCGGACCGAGCCGCTGCTGCTCGACGTACAGGTGGCGACCGAACCGCACTTCGAACCCTGAGCCCGTTCCGGCAGGCCCAGCCCAGCCTGCCACCCGCGAGAAGGAGGACCCGGTGACTCTGCTCGACCCCACCACCACCTGGCACGGCAAGGTCTTCAGCGACGGCTGGGCCAAGGCCGACGGCGGCGACGCCGCGGTCATCGAGCCGGCAACCGGGGCCGAACTCGGCCGTACCGGAATCGCCTCGCCGGACGACGTGAGCCGGGCCTGTGCCCGCGCGTCCGCCGCCCAACGCGCCTGGGCGGCAACCGGTTTCGAGGAACGCGCGGCGGTGCTGCGCCGGGCCGGGCAGCTGTGGGAGCAGCACGCGGCCGAGGTCGGCGACTGGGTGGTCCGCGAGTCCGGGGCGATCCCGCCGAAGGCCGAGTTGGAGACACACATCGCGGCCCAGGAGTGCTACGAGGCCGCCGCCCTGCCGTCCCGCCCGCTCGGCGAGGTCATCCCGTCCACCTCGCCCCGGCTGAGCCTCGCCCGCCGGGTCCCGGTCGGTGTGGTCGGGGTCATCGCGCCGTTCAACTTCCCGCTCATCCTGGCTATCCGCTCGGTCGCCCCGGCCCTGGCCCTGGGCAACGCGGTGGTGCTCAAACCGGATCCGCGTACGGCCGTCAGCGGTGGGGTGTCGATCGCCCGGGTGTTCGAGGAGGCCGGACTCCCCGACGGGCTGCTGCACGTGCTGCCCGGCGGGGCGCAGACCGGCGAGGCACTGGTCGCCGACCCGCACGTACGGGTGATCAGCTTCACCGGCTCCACCGCCGCCGGTCGCGCCGTCGGCCAGGCCGCCGCCCGGCACCTCAAGCGCGCCCACCTCGAACTCGGCGGGAACTCGGCGCTGATCGTGCTCGATGACGCCGACCTGGACCTCGCGGTCTCCGCCGGTGCGTGGGGCTCGTTCCTGCACCAGGGGCAGATCTGCATGACCACCGGCCGGCACCTGGTGCACGAGAGCGTGGCGCAGCGGTACGTCACCGAGCTGGCCGAGCACGCCGACCGGCTGACGGTCGGTGACCCGGCCCGGGACCGGGTCGCCCTCGGCCCGATCATCGACGCGAACCAGCGGGACAAAGTACACGGCCTGGTGACGGAGAGTGTCCGGGAGGGAGCGACGCTGGCCGCCGGCGGCACGTACGACGGGCTGTTCTACCGGCCGACGGTGCTCGCCGGGGTCCACCCCGGCACGCCCGCGTTCGCCCGGGAGGTCTTCGGACCGGTCGCCCCGGTGATCAGCTTCGGCGACCTGGACGAGGCGGTCGCCCTCGCCACCGACACCGAGTACGGCCTATCGCTCGGCATCCTCAGCCGGGACGTGATGAAGGCCCTCGACCTGGCCGAGCGGATCCCCAGCGGGATCGTGCACATCAACGACCAGACCGTCGGTGACGAGGCGGTGGCCCCGTTCGGCGGCGTCGGGTCGTCCGGCACCGGGGCCCGGTTCGGTGGTGCGGCGGCGAACGTGGACGCGTTCACCGAGACCCAGTGGGTCACGCTGCAGGGTGCCATCACCCGGTACCCGTTCTGAGCCGCCGGGTCGCGCCGTGGCTGACGCTGCTCGGCGTACTCCTGCTGGCCCTCAACCTGCGGGCGGCGATCGCCGGCCTGTCCCCGCTGCTGCCCGACGTCCAGGCCGACCTGGACCTGGCGCGGGCGACGGCGGGGCTGCTGACCACGCTCCCGGTGCTCTGCTTCGGCCTGCTGTCCTCGCCGGCGGCGCTGCTCGGACGCCGCATCGGGGTGGAACCGGCGCTGCTGGCGGCCCTGGTCGGCGTCGTCGCCGGCAGCGTGCTGCGCGTATTCCCGGGAGTCCCCGCGATGATCGCCGGTACGGCCCTGATCGGTGCCGGGATCACCATCGGCAACGTGCTGCTGCCCAGCGTGGTGAAGCAGGACTTCCCGCACCGACAGGGCCTGCTGACCGGGCTGACCACGGCCGCGATGACCGGCGGGGCGGCGCTCGCGGCGGCGGTGACCGTCCCCCTGGCACACTCGGCCGGGCTGGGCTGGCGCGTGGCGTTGCTCGCCGTCGCCGCCCCGGCCGTGGTCGCCGCCCTGGTCTGGCTGCCGCAACTGAGTCACCGGCACGCCGCCCCGACGGTCACCGTCGGCGCCGCCGCGGTCCGGCGGGCACCGCTGACCTGGCAACTCGCCGCGTTCATGGCGATGCAGGCGCTGACCTACTACGGCGTGCTCGCCTGGCTGCCGGCGCTGCTGCGCGACCACGGGGTGTCGGTCGCCGGTGCCGGTTGGGGACTGGCGCTGTTCAACGTGCTCGGCGTCGGGACCGCGGTGCTCGCCCCGATGCTCGCCGTACGTCGGCCGGACCAACGCGCCCTGACGGTGGTCGTCTGCGCCGGCTGGGCGCTCGGACTGGCCGGGCTGCTGGTGGCACCGGGGGCGTACCCGGTGTGGTGCGCGATCGCCGGCCTCGCCCAGGGCGCCGGGATCGGCCTCGCGCTGACCCTGATCGTGCTGCGGGCGCGCACCCCCGAATCCGCCCGCGACCTGTCCGGCACCGTGCAGTCGGTCGGCTACCTCGTCGGGTCGACCGGACCGCTGCTGATGGGGCTGCTCCGGGACGCCTCCGGCGGCTGGACCCTGCCACTGCTCACCCTGCTGGTCGCGGTGGCGGTGATGACGTTCGCGGGTGCGGGCGCTGCCCGGGACCGACAAGTCTGAGCGAGGGACAGGGAGAAACCGATGCGTACCCAGGTTGGGATCGTGGGGGCGGGACCCGCCGGACTGATGCTGTCGCACCTGCTGCACCTGCGCGGGATCGACTCGGTGGTGATCGAACACCGTAGCCGGGACTACGTCGAACGCCGGGTCCGGGCCGGCGTACTGGAGCAGGGCTCGGTCGACCTGCTGCGCGACACCGGACTCGGTGACCGGTTGGCCCGGGAGGGAAGCCGGCACGAGGGGATAGAGCTGCGTTTCGCCGGGGAGGCGTACCGGGTGCCGATGACCGAACTGACCGGCCGGGCGATCACCGTGTACGGGCAGCAGGAGGTGGTCAAGGACCTGATCAGTGCCCGGATCGCGGCGGGTGGACGGATCGTGTTCGAGGTCGACGACGTCAGCCTGCACGGGCTCGACTCGTCGACACCGGTGATCCGGTTCCGGCAGGGCGGTCATGACGTGGAGTTGCACTGCGACTTCGTCGCCGGCTGCGACGGGTCGCACGGGACCAGCCGTGGCTCGGTCCCGGACGGGGTGCTCACCTCGTACGAGCGGGCCTACCCGTTCGCCTGGCTCGGCGTACTCGCCGCCGCCGCGCCGGCGGTCGACGAACTGGTGTACGCCAACCACGAGCGGGGATTCGCCCTGTACAGCCTCCGTTCCCCCGAGGTGTCCCGGCTCTACCTTCAGGTCGATCCGGACGAGCGGCTGGACCAGTGGCCGGACGAGCAGATCTGGGCGGAACTGCGTACCCGGCTGGAGACGGTGCCGGGCTGGTCGGTGAACGCCGGACCGATCCTGGAGAAGAGCATCACCCCGATGCGCAGCCTGGTGGTCGAGCCGATGCAGTGGGAGCGGCTGTTCCTCGCCGGGGACGCGGTGCACATCGTGCCGCCGACCGGCGCGAAGGGGATGAACCTGGCCCTCGCCGACGTGGCGCTACTCGGGGACGCGTTCGCCGCCTGGTACGCGAACGGCCGCGACGACCTGCTGCGCGACTACTCCCGTACCGCCCTGCGCCGGGTCTGGCGGGCACAGCACTTCTCCTGGTGGATGACCTCGATGCTGCACCGGCTGGACAGCCACGACCCCTACGAGGTGCAACTCCAACTGTCCACCCTGCGCTACGTCGCCACCTCCAGGTCGTACGCGACCAGCCTCGCCGAGAACTACGTCGGCCTGCCCGAGGTGTGACCGGCTGCCGCGGGGGCTCCCGGCGGGGTCTCCACCACCGATCGGCGGGTGATAATGCGACACGGGCCGAAAAAGGCACGCCAACTACGCCACACTGAACGCCATGAATGTGGCTCGTCCACATCCACATTCGTCGCGGAGGTGGCGCCATGGGTGAATCCGAGAACGCACTCGACGAACTCCGCACCGAACTCGCGGTCGGCGTACGGGCATATCTCGCCATGACCGACCACGGCTCGCCGGCCGGACACGAACGACTGCAACGGATCTGCGCCCAACTCGAATGGTTTCTCAACGGCCTGCTGCGGGACCACCCCGGCTGGACCCGCCACCGGTACGTCGACGGTCTGCTCCCCGAGTCCGTCGTGGTCACCTCCCCGCTCGGGCTGGAGATCCGGGCCATGATGATCTGGGGCAAGGGACGCAGCCAGTGGGTGGAGCCGTTCCTCGGCGCCCTGGGCGTGTCGCCCACGGTGGACCGGATCGAGTCGTACGAGTTCCGCTTCGGCGACGCGGGTCAGGGGCTCGGCAAGGTGCCGTTCCGGCCCCGCCGGCACCGGCCGGCCGACCCGGCGCGATGGCTGTTCACGCTGGCCGACGAGGCCGGCGCGGGCGGGCAGTAGTCGGACCGGCGCCGCCACCCGGCGCGCTATCGTTTCCGGGCGGTGGCCGGCTCGGCGTACCGCCGCTGCCCCCATACCGGCGGTGCTGGGCGGACAGCGGCCGACCGGCCGGGAGCAGGGACACGAACCCCGATGGGCGAACCGGACCGGGACGACCTCTCCGAGCGGCAACTGCTGGCGATCGCCGAGATGCTGGCCGTGGCCGAGCGGGAGCGGATCGAGGTCTGGCTGCGCGGCGGCTGGGCGATGGACTTCCTCCTCGGGTCACGGACCCGCACGCATGTGGACGTCGACTGGTTCTGCTGGGCTGCGGACGCCGACAGGTTGACCGACGCCCTGGCCGTGCTCGGCTTCCGCCCGACCGGCGGCGCACCCCGGGACCAGCAGCGTGACCTGGTCCGGGGCGACGTCGAACTGGGCATCGCCCTGCTCGACCGGGACGGTGCCGGTCGGGTGGTGGTGGCCGGCGGGCCCTATGCCGGTGAGCCGTGGCCTGCGGGCATGCTCGACGCGGCACCGGGCCGGCTCGCCGGTCTGACCTGTCCGGTCATCGCGGCGACGGCCCAGATCGAGATCAAGCGGATGATGCCGGTCTGGGTACCCGGCTTGGCCCGCCGGGACAAGGACCGTACCGATATCCTCCTGCTCCGCACGGCTCTCCCACCGGACTGACCGGCAGCACCCGCACCGATCGGCGCGCACCGTCGACGCCGACCGGCGTCCTCACCCATCACGAGGTACCCGTGGAACATCCGAACGTCGCCCTGCTCACCCGGTTCTACGCCGCCCTGGCCGCGGGTGACGGCGCCACGATGGGCGCCAGCTACTCCGACCGGGCCCGGTTCTCCGACCCGCTCTTCCCCGATCTTGACGCCCGGGAGGTGCGGGGCATGTGGTTGATGCTCACCGCGCGGGCGCGTGCCGGGGTCGAGGTCTCGGAGATCGTCGCGGACGACAGCGGCGGCTCGGCGCACTGGATCGCCACGTACCCGTTCGGCGGCCGGACCGTGCGCAACGACGTACGCGCCCGGTTCACCTTCGCCGACGGCCTGATCCTGACCCATCGCGACGAGTTCGACGTACGGCGGTGGGCGGCGCAGGCCCTGGGCCTCAAGGGACGACTGCTGGCGCTCACCCCGGCGGGCCGGCGGGTGCTGCGGCAGACCGGTCGGCAGCGGCTGGACGGGTTCCTGGCTGCCCGGGACTGAACCACCCGCGACGATGGGCACGCTCCCACGCATCCGTGTTACATTGACAGCCGTCACTGAATTGATGGTTGTCGTCGTAATTCGGGAGGGTGGAGATGAGAGGTCGCCTCGTTGTCGGGTTGGCCACCGCGTTCGGCGTCGGCGTCGCCGGGCTGGTCGCCGTGACCGCACCGGCAGCCGGCGGAGCCGGGGTCGCCGCGATCGGAGACTTCGACTTCAGCCGGCCCCAGGTGGTCGCCACCAACCTCCAGACACCATGGGGGATGGCCTTCCTGCCCGACGGAAGCGCGCTGGTCGCCGAGCGCAACAGCGCCCGCGTACTCCAGGTGCGCCCCGGGCAGACGCCCCAGCAGGTGGCCCTGATCTCCGGGGTCTCGGCGGGCGGTGAAGCGGGGCTGCTCGGGCTCGCCGTGTCGCCGACCTACGGCCAGGACGGGTACGTGTACGCGTACTTCACCTCCGCCAGCGACAACCGGATCGTCCGCTTCCGGCTCACCGCGGCACAGACCCAGCAACCGATCCTCACCGGGCTGGCCCGGGCGACCGTGCATGACGGCGGACGGATCGGGTTCGGTCCGGACGGGATGCTCTACGCCGGGGTCGGTGACGCCAACCAGACCGCCAGTGCGCAGGACCCGCAGAGCCGCAACGGCAAGATCCTGCGGATGCGGCCGGACGGGACCGTACCGCCGGACAACCCGACCGCCGGGTCGCTGGTCTACAGCCTCGGTCACCGCAACGTCCAGGGTCTGGCCTGGGACGCGCAGGGCCGGCTCTACGCCAGCGAGTTCGGGCAGAACACCTGGGACGAGGTCAACTACATCGTGCCCGGCGGGAACTACGGCTGGCCCACGGTGGAGGGCCGGGCGAACGACCCGCGCTTCCGCGATCCGATCGTCACCTGGACCACGGCCGAGGCCTCACCCAGCGGTGCCGCGATCGCGGGCAACCGGCTCTTTGTCGCCGCTCTGCGCGGTACCCGGCTGTGGACCGTACCGCTGACCGGCAACGGCGGCGCCGGCACCCCGGTCGCCCAGCTCACCGGTGCGTACGGCCGGCTGCGCACGGTGGTCTACGCCCCCGACGGCTCGCTCTGGGTGAGCACCAGCAACCGCGACGGGCGGGGTACGCCGGCCGCGACCGACGACCGGATCCTGCGCTTCCCGCCGCTGGACGCCACTCCTCCGCCCACCACCGCTCCCCCGACCACACCACCCACCACCGTCCCGCCGACGACGGCACCACCCACGACGGCGCCACCGACCACACCGCCACCGACCGGTCTCGGCTCCTGCACCGTCGGCTGGCAGACCAACCAGTGGGCCAGCGGATTCACCGCGAACCTGACCATCACCAACCGTGGCCCCGCCGTGAACGGCTGGACCCTGACCTGGGCGTTCGCCGGCACCCAGCAGGTCACCGGCGGGTGGAACTCGGTGATCACCCAGACCGGCCAGAACGTCAGCGCCCGCAACGCCGCCTGGAACGGCACCATCGCCACCAACGCGAGCACCACCTTCGGCTTCCAGGCGAACCACTCCGGCAACACTCCACGACCGGTCGAGTTCCGCCTGAACGGGACCCTCTGCGGCGCCGGCTGATCCGTCGTGCCGACTGATCCGTCGTGCCGGCCGGTCCAACGCCGGCACGACGGGCAGCCGTGTCCCGACGCACGCACACCGGCACACGAACCGAGAATCGGCCATTGCTGCACGCATGTCGGCCCGGTCCGGTTCGAATGATTCGAGAGACAACTATCACTGCTTTCATCGGGCTAGACCTATGCGATTGTTGACGAATGCGCGGCGGAAGATCAAACCGGCTGCTGCTGGTCGAGGATGACGCGGACCTCACGGAATTGCTCACCGAGACGCTGAGCGACGAGGGGTATGTCGTCGACCGCGCACCCGACGGTCAGCGTGGCCTGCATCTCGGACTGACCCGGCCGTACGACGTGATGGTCATCGACCGCCTGCTACCCGCGCTCGACGGGCTCGACCTGGTGGCCCGGCTCCGCTCACGGGCGGTCCCGGCGAGGACGCTGATGCTCACCGCGCTCGGTACGGTCGACGACCGGATCGCCGGGCTGGACGCGGGCGCCGACGACTACCTGGTCAAACCCTTCGACCTGGACGAGCTGAGTGCCCGGCTGCGGGCGCTGTGCCGGCGCACGTCCGACTCCACCGAGGTGCTGCGGATCGGCTCCGGGCTGCTCGACCTGGCACCGCGTGACGTCCTGCTGGCCGACGGCACCCGGGTGGCGCTGTCCTCCCGTGAGTTCGAGCTGCTGCGTGTGCTGGCGGCCCGGCCCAACGCCGTGCACCCCCGGAGCGAACTGCGCCGCCGTGTCTTCGACGAGGCCGCTGCCGCATCGATCGTGGACACCTACGTCTACTACCTCCGACGCAAGCTCGGCCGCACGGTGATCCGTACGGTGCACGGGTTCGGCTACCGACTCGGCACTCTCTGATGGAGTCGGCCGAGCGGATGATCGTCCGGCGGGCCCGGCTACGGATCGGCCTGCTGGTCGGCCTGTCCATCGGCGCGCTGCTGTTGCTGGGCGCAGGCATCTCGTACGCGGCCCTGGTCCAGAGCCAGGAGGCCCAGATCCAGCGTGAGCTCGAGTGGGGCACGACGTACGGCACGATCGCCGGCCCACCCGCCTGCAGTTGGATCTTCCGGTACGACGGCAGCACGGTGGACACCGGCACCAATCCCCCGCCCCCCGGCTTCCCGCTGCACGAGGCGCTGGACACCGTGGCCGCCACCGGGGCCACCGAGATCACCACCATCACCCGCAACGACACGGTCTACCATGTGCGTACGGAGGTCCGGGGCGACGCGGTGGTGCAGGCGGTGTTCGACGCGCGTTTCCAGCTCTCCGACCGGCGGCACCTGCTGCTCGCGTTCAGCCTCGCGGCGGCCGTCGGGCTGCTCGCCGCCGTGCTGACCGGTGTGCTCGTCGGCCGCCGGGCCGTGGCACCGCTCGCGGAGGCGCTCACCCGTCAACGCCGCTTCGTCGCGGACGCCAGCCACGAACTGCGTACCCCGATCGCCCAGGTGCACACCCGTGCCCAGTTGCTGGCCCAGCGGGCGCGTACCGGCGGAACGTCCACGGACCTGCACGACCTCGAACGGCTGGTCGGCACCACCCGGCGACTCGGCGAGATCGTGGACGACCTGCTCCTCTCGGCCCAGCTCGCCGCGGCTCCCAGCGGCCGGCGACCGAACCCGCCGGTCGACCTCACCACGCTGGTCGCGGCGACGGTCGCCGCGGAGACCGAACGCGCCGCCGAGCGCCAGGTCACGGTCACGGTCGAGACGCCCGACGGCCCACTGCCGGTACCGGGGGTCGAGTCGGCGCTGCGCCGGGTCGTCGGCGAGTTGCTCGCGAACGCGCTGATCCACACTCCCGCCGGTGGCCGGATCCGCCTGACGCTCCAGGCCGGCGACGGTTACGCCGAGATCGTGGTGGCGGACACCGGCGAGGGCTTCGACCAGGCGGACGCGCGGCGGATCTTCGACCGGTTCCATCGCGGGGCGGGTTCCGGCGACCACCGCTTCGGCCTCGGGCTGGCCCTGCTGCGGGAGGTCGTCACCAGCCACCACGGCACGATCGAGGCCGAGGGCTATCCGGGCCGGGGCGCGACATTCACGGTGCGGCTTCCCACGAGACGGTTCCCCGCGTCGGTACAGGGACAGCTTCGGGGCGTCCGGCGGCTTTTTGTGCGGCAACTCGGCGCCGACACGTAGCGGTTCGGCCCGTTCGTCGACGCGCCCGCGCAAAGTCACCCGGTGCGGCTGTCGAATGCCCACCGATGGTCTTCGCCATCGACGGCTTTGAAATCAATCTGAAAAACGACCTGTACAAAACTCCTATCCGCTGATCCGCGAGGAGGTCACTGTGCATTCCCTTCGTCTACCCGACCTGGTCACGTCCCTCTACCGGATAGTGGTCGGCCTGCTCTTCACCCTGCATGGCGCGTCGTCGCTGTTCGGCGTCTTCGGCGGCAGCCGTGGATCGGGTGACGCCATCCCGTTCGGCACCTGGCCCGGATGGTGGGCCGCGGTCATCCAACTGGTCGGAGGGCTGCTGGTGCTGGTCGGACTCGGTACCCGCCCGGCCGCCGTACTCTGCTCGGGCTCCATGGCGTACGCCTATTTCGTGGTCCACCAGCCGGACGACCTGCTGCCGCTGAACAACGGCGGCGAGTTGTCCGCGCTGTTCTGCTGGTCGTTCCTGCTGATCGCCGTGCTCGGGCCGGGACCGTGGTCGCTGGACCGCGGGCTGTCCGCCCTGCAGCGATCCCGTCGGTCGGAGCCTCAACCCGCGTCGGTGGCCTGACCCGGGGGACGGGCTCCGGTCGACCTCGTCGGCCGGCGGGCACCCCGGAGATCCCCGGATGTGCCCGCCGGCCCCGGTCAGCTCGGTTCGGACCGGCCGAACGCGCTCCCGGCGAGCACCACCGCCACCGCGAGCAGGACCGCCCCGGCGACGCCGGGCGCACCGAGCCGGTCATGCAGCAGAATCGCCGCCAGCAGGGCACCGGTCAACGGCTCCAGCAGCGCCACCACCACCGCCGTGCTGGCGCCCACGGTACGCAGGCCACGGAAGTAGAACGTGTACGCCAGCGCGGTCGGTGCGGCACCCAGGGCGACGAGCAGCCCCACGGTGAGCAGGCTCGGCTGGAAACCCAACCCGACCGTGGAGACGGCGAACGGTGCCAGGAGCAGTCCGCCGACACCGAATCCGAGCCCGACCGCGGCCTGCTCGTCCAGGCCGGCGACCGGCCTGGCGCCGAGTCGGGTGACGGTGGCGAAGCCTCCGGCGGAGAGGAGTGCCAGCCCCGCGCTGGCCAGTACGGCACTCGGTGCGTACCCGCCGGCAGGCAGGCCCACCAGCAGGCCCAGGCCGACGACGGCCAGGCAGACCGCGCCGATCATCCGCCGGCTCGCCCGACGCCGGGTGGTCGCCCAGTCCGCGGCCAGCACCAGCACCGGCGAGGTGCCGATGGTGACCAGGGTGGCCAGTGAGACCGAGGTCAGCGCCACCGCGCCGAAGTAACAGGCTTGGTAGAGGGCGAAGAGCATGCCCAGCACAACAATGCGGGACCAGGCCGGCCGACTGCGTGGCAACGGCCGACCGGACAACAGGAGCACGAGGACGAGCAGCACACCGCCCACCGCGAGGCGGTAGGTGGCGACCGCCACCGGGGACAGACCCGCGTGCCGGCCCAGCAGGCTGCCGAGCAGCCCGCCGGTTCCCCAGAGCACTCCGGCCAGGGCGAGATAGGACAGACCGACGCCGGTACGGTGGCGGGCGGCCGCCATCGGCGTTGACGAGACAAGCATGGGAAGACGCTCCTGCGACGAGAAGGAATTGGTCGCGGAAGCGGGGCACGACGAACCGGCCCGGATACGGGCGACGTCAGCTCAGAGGGCGTGACGTGGAGAGCGCACTGCCCCGCTCAGGAGCGGGGCGGCGGGGTGATCGGGAAGCGTCGGTGCACGGCGCCACTGTAACCGCAACCGCGCGCGGCGCGCATCCAACAAACCGCGCGCGGTCCGGTTGCCGGGCCGCGGATCACGTTCGACGGCATCGGGCGCCGCGTCGTCGGGGCGCCCGAGCCGGAACGGATCAGCGCAGTTCGGCCACGTCGAGGCGGCGCTGCATGCCACTCACCGCGTCGAGCGGGTCGAGGTCGGCGCGCGGCAGCACGTACCGGGCGGTCAGGGTGTCCACACCGGTGCCCCGAGCGCCGCTGGGCCGGTAGGTGACCGTGGCGGCGCCCGCCGAGGCAACCTCGACCACACCGGCGCGCCAGGTGCCGGAACGGAAGATCCAGACCGGGTCTGTCGGTTGGTAACTGTCGGTGGGTACCACGTCATGCGGGTCACGCTGGTTCGGGTCGATGGTCGGTGCGGCCATCTCTACCTAGCCTCCTGTCGTTGCGTGGCTTGTCGGGTGGTCAGCGCACGTGCGGGCTCGGTTGGCGGTAACCCCGAGCAGTTGTTTCGTCACGGGCCGACCCACCCTCCAATTACTAACCGTGAGTAACCGGGCACACCTACACAAGCGCTATCATGCTCGCTGTGCGATGCAGACGCAAGAGCAGATGCACGTGCAGATGACCATGCAAAGTGGTCGAGAGAAGGAGCGGTACCGCGCCGCCCACCTCCGCCCGGGAACAGGATCCCGGGCTGCGACCTGACCGACACCCGGCCTGTCCTGGCCGTTGAGAGAGACTTCGATGAATCAGCCATACAACGGGATCCCCGTCACCGAGCTACCGCCCATCGCCTGGCGGAAGAGCCGCCGCAGCAATCCCAGCGGGAACTGCGTCGAGCTCGCGGAGCTACCCGGTGGTGCGGGAATTGCGGTCCGTAACTCCCGGGACCCGAACGGTCCGGCCCTGATCTACACCTCGGCCGAGATCACCGCCTTCATCCTCGGTGCGCGCGACGGCGACTTCGACGACCTGATCACATGAGCGCCCGGACCCGGTGAGAATCGGGCTCTGCCGAGGGTGGGAGACCCGCTGATATTCGAGCCCTCCCGTTGATCCCGTACAGCACGCGGTCATGGCATGCTTACGCCGCAGTAAAGCCGGCCGTCCTGGCCGCGCGCAGTATCGGGAGGTAGGTGCATGACGACTACACGGCCCGACGGCGAGACCGCCACCGGTCCCACCGTGTTGCGCATGCTGCTCGGCGCACAGTTGCGCCGGCTCCGCGAGGCGAACGGGGTCACCCGGGAGGCCGCGGGCTGGGAGATCCGGGCCTCCGAGTCGAAGATCAGCCGGATGGAGCTGGGCCGGGTCGGCTTCAAGGAACGTGATGTCGCGGACCTGCTGACCCTCTACGGCGTACATGACGACGGTGAACGCGCGGTGCTGCTCGGGCTCGCCCGCGATGCCAACGAGCCCGGCTGGTGGCACCGGTACGGCGACATCCTCCCCCAGTGGTTCCAGTCCTATCTCGGGCTGGAGGCGGCGTCGTCGCTGATCCGTACCTACGAGGTGCAGTTCATCCCCGGCCTGTTGCAGAGCCGCGACTACGCCCGTGCGGTTGTCCTGCTCGGCCATCGGGCGGCCGCGAGCGAGGAGGTCGAGCGTCGGGTCAATCTGCGGATGGCCCGGCAGCAACTGCTCACCCGCCCGGATGCGCCGCAGCTCTGGGCGGTCGTGGACGAGGCCGCGCTGCGCCGGCCGATCGGTGGCCCCGAGGTGATGTGGGGCCAGATCAACGCGTTGATCGAGGCCACCAAACTGCCGAACGTCAGGCTCCAGGTGATGCCGTTCGCGTCCGGTGGGCACGCCGCCGCGGGCGGGGCGTTCAGCATCCTGCGTTTCCCCGACCGGGACCTGCCCGACGTGGTCTACATCGAACAGCTCACCAGCGCGCTCTACCTGGACAAGCGGGACGACGTCGACCACTACGCCGCGGCGATGGAGCGGGTCTGTGTGGAGGCCGAACCACCGGCCCGTACGCCGGACATCCTGGCCCGTATCCTGGCCGACCTCGACCGCTGAGCGACAACGAGCTGACGCGTTGGATCTGCCCCCCTCCGCCGCCGGACGACCGGCACTCACCGCCGCGGACCTGCCCCCGGCCATCCGCGACCACCTGCTGTCCCGTACGGGCGCGAGCGAGCCGGTCAGCGGCTACCTGTACGACCCGGCGGTGGCGATCCGTCGCGCCACCGAACTGCGGACGGCACTGCCCGACTGGGCCCGGATCTGCTACGCGGTGAAGGCCAACTCCTATCCCCCGCTGGTGCACGCGCTCGCCCCGTACGTCGACGGTTTCGAGGTCGCCTCCGCCGCCGAGGCGACCCTGGCCCGACACGTGCAGGCGACGCTGGACGGACAGGTGCCCTCGACCGGTTCGTCGGCGCGCGGTGACGGCGGGCTGATGGTCGCCGCCGGGCCGGCCAAGACCGAACGGCTGCTGCACCGGCTGGTCGACCTCGACGTCGACCTGGTCAACGTGGAGAGCGCGCTGGAACTGCACCGCCTACAGGTGGTGGCCGATCGGCTGGACCGCCGGGTGGACGTCGCCCTGCGGGTCAACCCGGCGACGGTGTCGGTCAGCGGCGCACTGACCATGGGCGGCTCGGCCACCCAGTTCGGCATTCCCGAGGCAGCGGTGCCGGACGTGTTGCGGCTGGCCGCGACCCTGCCCCGGCTGCGGGTGGTCGGCTTCCACGTACACGTGGTGGGCAACAACCTCGACGCCGCCGCGCATGCCGCGTACGTGGCCTGGTGCCTGGACTGGAGCCGGCGTACCGCCGAGGCGTACGGGTTGGACCTGCGTTTCGTGGACGTCGGCGGTGGGCTCGGGGTGCCGTTCGGTGGCGAGCAGCCGTTCGACGTCAAGGAGTTCGGCAGCCTGCTCGCGGATCTCGCACCGCCGCCGGACTGTCGGGTGCTCTTCGAACCGGGGCGCTACCTGGTCACCGACGCCGGCTGGTACGCCGCAGAGGTGGTCGACGTGAAGCAGGCGTACGGCACCTGGTTCGTGGTGTTGCGCGGGGGGATCAACCACTTCCAGTTGCCGACCTCGTGGGACATCCCGCACCGGTTCGCGGTCCTGCCGGTGGCCGACTGGCCGCATCCGTACCCCCGCCCCGAGGTACGCGAACAACCGGTCACCGTGGTCGGCGAACTCTGCACCACCGAGGACACCCTGGCCCGGGACGTGACGGTCACCGCCGTCCGTGCCGGCGACCTGATCGTCTTCCCCATGGCCGGCTCCTACGGCTGGGAGTTCGCCATGCCCTCCTTCCTCTCCCACCCCCCAGCCACCCGCACCCTCCTCCCCTGACCGCCGAACACCCCGTTGATCATGAAGTTAGCGACCCGCCAAGGGCCGGAACCCGTCGCTAACTTCATGATCAACGCAGTCAAGGGGGCCGGTGGGGGTTAGAGGCGTTCGAAGCCTCGGTGGCGTTCCCAGTCGGTGATCGCGTGGGCGAACTCGGTTAGTTCGGCGTGGGCGGCGGCGGCGTAGTGGGTGACCACTTCCTGGCCGAACGCGTCGTGGGCGAGGGAGCTGTTCTCCCACAGGTGAACGGCCTCGGCCAGTGATCCCGGCAGGCGGGGCAGGTCGGTGGCGGTGAAGGCGTTGCCGGACTGGGCCGGCGGCAGTGGCAGTTCCCGGTCGATGCCGTGCAGGCCGGCGGCGATGATCGCGGCAACCACCGTGTACGGGTTCGCGTCGCCGCCGGCCACCCGGTGCTCGATCCGCAGCGAGTCGCCCGTACCGACGACCCGGATGGGGCAGGTGCGGTAGTCCCGCCCCCATGCGACACCGGTCGGGGCGAACGCGCCCGGCGCCAACCGCTTGTACGAGTTGATGTTCGGTGCCTGAAGCAGGGTCAGCTCGCGCAGCCCGGCGAGTTGCCCGGCGACGAAGTGCTCCATCAGCGGTGACATGCCCGCCCTGTCCCCGGTGCCGTCACCGGCGAAGACCGGGGTGCCGTCGACGTGGCGCAGCGACAGGTGCACGTGGCAGGAGTTGCCCTCGCCCTCGTCGTACTTGGCCATGAAGGTGACGGCCAGGCCCTCCTGGGTGACGATCTGGCGTACACCGGTCTTGTAGAGCGCGTGGTTGTCGCAGGTGGTGAGCGCGTCCGCGTACCGGAAGACGATCTCGTACTGTCCGGGGTGGACCTCGCCGCGCGCGGACTCCAGTTTCAGGCCGGCCCGGGTCATCTCGCGCCGGATCCGCCGGAGCACCGGGTCGACCTCGGTGACCCCGGCGAGCGAGTAGTCCACGTTGTGCCGGGTGGCGGTACGCAGACCGCGGTAGTCCCGGTCGTGTGCCTCCTGGAAGCTGTCCCGGAACAGGATGAACTCCAGTTCCGTGCCGGCGTAGGCGGTCAGTCCCCGCTGCGCCAGCCGGTCGAGCTGGGTCCGCAGCACGTGCCGTGGCGCGAAACCGAGCGGCCGACCGTCGGGCCGGTGCGCGTCGGCGATCACCAGTGCGGTGCCCGGATCCCAGGGCAGCTCGCGCAGCGTACGGATGTCCGGGGTGAGGTTGAGGTCGCCGAAGCCGGCGGCCCACGGGTCGACGGCGTACCCCGGCCCGGTGTTCATCTCCACGTCCACGGCGAGCAGGTAGACGCAGGCGGCGAAGCCGTCCACGAGGACCCGCTCGCAGAAGTGTTCGCCGTCGAGCCTGCTCCCCTGCAACCGCCCCTGCAGGTCGGGTACGGCAACGATGACGTTGTCGATCCGACCGGCCGCCACCTCGGCCCGCAGCCGCTCGACCGGCATCGGGAACGGGTTCGGATCCGTGCTCATCGGGCCCGCTCCGGGTCCGACGGGGAGCCGGCAGAGGAGCCGGCCAAGAAGCCAGCCAGGGAGCCGGGCGGGGGCAGGTGCAGCGGGTTCGGGACCGGGGCGACGTCCAGGTGGAACGAGGCGTCCCGTTCGGCCCGGTCGTGGTAACCACCGGGCAGCAGACGTTCCCGGTTCAGGCAGACCCGGCCGAACTCGGCCGCCAGCAGGTCGAACCGGTCGAACCGGTCGGCAAGTTCCGGGAACCGGGCCTGGTACGCCACGATCTCGGCCCGCGCCAACCGCCAGAACTCCTCCTCCGGCACTTCGAGCTGCTCGGCGCAGAGCGGGGCGAGGTAACGGAAGTGGCACATCAACAACGACTTGACGATCGACCCGGACAGTTCCTCCGCACCGAACCGCATCAGTACACCGAGCGCCTCGGCCGGCAGGTCGGCGTACTCGGGCAGGTCCTCGTCGAGCAGTTTCATGTCGTCGACGAAGTCCTTCACCGCCAACCGGACCGGCACGTCGGCGTGGTCGTAGACGACGATCGCGTTCTCGCCGTGCGGGTTGAAGCCGATGCCGTACCGGTAGAGCAGGTGCAGCAGCGGGGGCAGCACGGCGGCGAAGAGGGCGGCCAGCCAACGCGTCGGCGCCAGCCCGGACCGTTCGACCAACTCCGCGACGAACGCCCGGCCGGCCCGGTCGACATGCAGCAGCGCGGCCAGCGTACGGGCCCGCTCACCCGGGTCCAGGCTGCCCGCCACCGGCTCCCGCCAGATCACCCCGAGCAGTTGCCGGTACCGGTACGGCGCCTCCGGCAACGCCTCGAACACCGGATGCCGGACCGCCACCGCGGCAACCTCGCCGGGCAGGATGACCCGGCACTCGTCCCGCAGGAACGGATCGGCGTCCCGGATGGCGTGGATCCAGGTGGTGCCGTGCGGGGCGGCGTGCACCAGCTCGGTGGGGATGCCCCGGTACACCATGGTGTTGAGGATGGACAGCGGCAGCTTGACGTCGAACCGGTCCGGCCGGGACACGTTGCCGAACGTACGGATCGACTGCTGCGCCCGGTAGGAGTCCGGTGCCTCACCCAGGGGCACGATCTGCCGCCGAGCCACCTCCGCCGCGAACAGCGGCAGCACCACCTCGTCCCACTGCCACGGGTGCACCGGGAGCCAGACGTACTCGGCCGGGTCGAGCCGCCGACCGGCGAGCAGGTCGGTGAAATGCCGCCGGGTCGGGCCGTCCAGTTCCCGCTCGCGCAGCGTCGCCTCGTCCAGCCCCGGTACGCCGTGGAAGCTGGCCAGGTCCCGGTGCACGGCCATCCAGTGCAGGGGATCGGCGTGGCGGGACTCGGGGGCGTACCGGGCCCGGTCGGCGTACGAGAAACCGACCCGGCCCTTGTTCGCGAAGATCCACGGGTGGCCGGTCTGGTGGCCCTCCAGTTCCAGGTGCGGCAGCTCGGCCAGTTCCGCGACCGGTAGCCCGGTCTCCAGCAGCCAGGCGTCGGCGGAGAGGGTCGCGCTCAGCTCGCCCACGGTCAGCGCGGTGACCGCCGGATCCAGCCCCCATGCCCCGTGCAGGTCCAGCAGCAGGCGGTACGGGTCCGCCGGCTCGTTTCCGTCGTCGGCGACCCGGACGAGGGAGTCGGGCTCGATCCGCCAGGAGTCCATCGCGGTCGGCCGGCCGACGAACTCGTACCCGACACCGGGTAGGACCGGCACCCGGTAGCGGCCGTCGCCCAGCGGCTCCGGGGTCAGTGCCTGCTCGAAGGCGAGTTCGGCGACCATCTTGGCGGCGAGCGTGCCGCAGACCCGTTGCCAGGTCCCGGGGGCCAGACCGGGTGGGATGAGCATGTCCATCTCAGTCTCCGTCGACTCGGGCCGGGTGCAGGGGGTTGGCCAGGGTGCCGTACATGACGTCGAACTCGGCGTCGCGTTCGGCCCGGTCGTGGAAGCCGCCGCCGAGCAGTTGCTCCCGGTTGAGCGCCACCCGCCCGAACTCCGGCCCGAGCAGGTCGAACCAGGCGAACCGCTCGGCCAGTTCGGGAAAACGCCGGTGGTAGGCGTCGATCGGTTCGCGTACCAGGGACCAGAACTCCCGCTCCGGTACGCCCAGATGCCGCTCCACGATGTCGGTGAAGAACCGGAAGTGCCCGGCGCAGATCGCCGACAGGATCGAGTGCGCCAGGTCGCCGGCCGGCCAGCGGTGCAGTCGGTCGCGGGCCTCGGCGGGGATGCGGGCGTACTCGGGCAGGTCGAACGGGAGCAGTTCGACGTCGGCGCCGAAGTCCTTCAGCGCGATCCGGCTGGGTCGCTCGGCCGCGTCGCTGATCAGCACCACGTTCTCCCCGTGCGGGGTGAACGAGGCGCCGTAGCGGTAGAGGTAGTGCAGCAGCGGCGGCAGCAGCGCACCCAGGTACGACCGCAGCCACTCCCCCGCCCCCAGACCGGAACGGTCGACCAGCTCCCTCACCACCGCCCGCCCGTCCCCGCCCTCCAGCAGCAGGGTGGCCATGGTCCGGGCCCGCTCCCCCGGCTCCAGGTAGCCGTGCACCGGCTCCCGCCAGATCGCCCCCAGCAACTCCTGGTACTTGTACGGGGCGTCCGGCAGATCCCGGTAGGTCGGGTGCGGCACGGTCACCGAGGCGACCTCGCCGAGCATCGCCACCCGGCACTCGTCGCGCAGGAAGGCGTCGCCGTCGCGCAGGTCCTGCAGCCAGGTGGTGAGCCGGGGCGCGCAGGTGGTCTGCGCCTCGGACAGGCCGCGCCAGACCAGGGTGTTGCGGATCATCAGCGGGACCTTGACGTTGCGCCGTCCGGGTCGGTCCAGGTTGGTCAGGGTGCGGATCGACTGCAACGGGCGGTACCGGTCGGCGCTCTCGCCGAGGTAGACCACGCTGCCGTCGGCGATCTGCCCGGCGAACAGCGGCAGGATCACCTCGTCCCACTGGAACGGGTGCACCGGCAGCCAGACGTAGGCGTCCGGGTCGCCGCCCCGGTCGCGTACCCGATCGGCGAACTCGGCGCGGGTGGTCGGGTCGAGTTCCCCGGCGAGCAGGGTCTCCCGGTCCAGCCCCGGTACCGAGCTGAACCGGGCGAGCGCGGGGGTGACCGCGAGCCAGACCAGCCGGAAGTCGCCGGCCGCCTCCGGGGTGAACCGGGCGGTGTCGGCAGCGGAGAAGCCGAGCCGTCCCTTGTTGAGGAACATGCACGGGTGGCCGGTCTGGTGCGCCTCCAGGTCCTCGTGGGACAGGTCCGCGAGGTCGGCGGCCGGAATCGCGCGGGCGTGCAGCCGGGCGTCGGCGGCGTGGGTGGCGGTGAGGTCGCGGATCAGGTCGGCGAGGACCGCCCGGGTCAGGCCGAGCACGTCGCCGGCGTCCACCACGAACCGGGTCGGGTCGGTCGCCGGTGACTCGTTCGCGCCGGCCCGCCGTCGCAGGCTCTCCGGCCGGATCCGCCAGGCGCCGAACGCGCCCCGGCGGGCCCGGAAGGCGTAGGTCACCCCGTCGGGCAGGTCGAGGCACCAGTTCTCCGCCGGGCCGTCGGGGCGCGGGGTGACCATTTCCTCGTACGCCATTTCGGCGATCGTGCGGGCCAGCAGCGTACGCCCGGCGGCGGTCCAGTGCTCCGGTACGAGGTGCGGCGGTGGTGCGGTGGCGGGCTCGACGGGCACGGCGCTCCTTCGTGGGGGCGGGTTCGGTGACCAGGGGTGGGCCCGGCGCCTACCGGTGGGTGGCGGCCGGCGGGCGGAGCTTCAGTGCGCCCGTGCGTCCGGCAGGTCCCGCTCGACCGCGTCCTCGGGTACGCCGAACCCGGTGTACGCGGTCCGGGCCGGCAGCCGGTACGCCTTCCCGCCGGTGACGGCGTTCAGGATGGTGGCGCTGCGCCAGGCGCCGAGCCCCAGGTCGGGTGTGCCGATCCCGTGGGTGTGCAGTTCGGCGTTCTGGACGAAGAGCGAGCCGGTGATCGCCGGGGTGAGCGACACCCGGTAGTCGGCGTCCACCCGGTAGCGCCCCTGGGCGTCCCAGAGCACCTGGTCGGCCAGGGGTTCGAGCAGCGCCGGCCGGCGGGCCCGGTAACCGGTCGCCAGGACCACCCGGTCCGTACGGAGGGTGAACGACCGTTGCTGGCGGGTCTCCCGGCAGGAGAGCAGGTAGCCGTCCTCGGTGGCGGTGGCGGACTCCACCGCGACGTTCGCGGTCAGCGCCACCTCGGGCCGGTAACCGCCGACGGACCGCTCGTACAGCAGGGTGTGGATCTCGTCGATGGTTTCGGCGCTGATCGCCTTGTAGAGCTGCCACTGCTCGGGGACGAGCCGGTCGCGGGTGGACTCCGGCAGGTCCCGGAAGTAGGCGGTGTAGTCCGGGGTGAAGTGCTCCAGCCCGAGTTTCGAGTACTCCATCGGGGCGAAGCCCGGCGACCGGGTGAGCCAGCGCAGCCGCCAGCCCTGCTCCGGCGCGCGGCGCAGCAGGTCGAGGAAGACCTCGGCGCCGGACTGGCCGGATCCGACCACGGTGACGTCGCGGGCACCGGCGAGTGCCGGCTGCCGGTCGAGGTAGTGCTCGGCGTGGAAGATGTGCTCGCCGACCAGGTGGGCCAGGGACTCGGGTACCACCGCCTCGGTGCCGACCCCGAGCACCACGTGTCGCGCGGTGATCCGGCTGGTTCCACCGGTCTCCGGGTCGGTCAGGTCGATCAGGAACCGTCGGGTTTCGGTGGACCAGCGCAGCCGGTCCGCCCGGGCACCGAACCGGCAGGAGGGCAACGATTCGGCGACCCAGCGGCAGTAGTGGTCGTACTCGCGGCGCGGCACGTGGAACCGCTCGGCGAAGTAGAACGGGAAGAGCCGGTCGTGCTCGCGCAGGTAGTTGAGGAACGACCACCTGTTGGTCGGGTCGACCAGGGAGACCAGGTCGGCGAGGAACGGCACCTGCAACTGGGCGCCCTCGAGCAGCAGGCCGGGGTGCCAGGCGAAGTCGGGGCGGGCGTCGACGAAGAGCGTACGCAGGCCGGCGATCGGTTCGGCCAGCGCGGCGAGTCCCAGGTTGAACGGCCCCAGGCCGATCCCGACCAGGTCGTATCCGGTGTCGACCGGATCGGGGTCGGTGACTGTCGGTACGGCGTCGGTGCTCATCGGCTGGCTTCCTCCGGGGTGTCGCTGGTCCTCGCCCTGGGGGCGACGGCGTTCGGTGCCGCTGCACCGGGTCGCCGCGTACCAGTCTGCTGCTCGGCGGCGGCCTGCTGCTCGGCGGCACCGGCCCGGATCACCAGGTCCAGCAACGCGTCCACGTCGGCACTGGTGGCGTGGGGGTTGAGCAGGGTGAGTTTGAGCCAGACCGCGTCACCGACCTCGGTGCGGCCGACCACCGCCGACCCGTCGGCGAGCAGGCGCCGGCGCAGGGCGGCGTTGACCCGGTCGCCGCGCGCACCGGCCCGGTAGCGGAACACGACGGTGGTGAGCACCGGCTCGGCGGCCAGTTCCAGGTACGGACTGGCGGCGATCCGGGCCGCCGCGTGCCGGGCCAGGTCGTGGCACGCGTCGACCAGCGCGCCCAGTCCGTGGCGTCCGAGGGCGCGGAAGGTGACCGCGAGCTTGAACGCGTCCACCCGCCGGGTGGTGCGCAGCGAGTGTCCGAGCAGGCTCGGGTAGCCGGCCGCCTCGTCGTCGGCCGGGTTGAGGTAGGCCACCCGCCGGGACAGCGGCGCCAGCGCGGCGGCGTCGGCGGTCAGGAACACCCCGGCGGCGACCGGTTGCCAGCCGAGCTTGTGCAGGTCCAGCGCGACCGAGTCGGCTCCGGACAGGCCGTGGAGCAGGCCGGCGAGTCGGTCGGAGAAGAGCGCCCCGCCGCCGTACGCGGCGTCGACGTGCAGCCAGGTCCGGTGGCGGGCGGTGATCTCGGCGATCTCCGGCAGCGGGTCGACGCTGCCGAAGTCGGTGGTGCCCGCCGTCGCCACCACCGCCGCCGGTACGCCACCGGCACGCACGGTTGCGGCCAGCCGGTCGGCGAGCGCCGCCGGGTTCATCCGGTACGCCCGGTCGACCGGCACCGGGACCACGGCTTCCTCGCCGAGGCCGAGCAGGGCGGCGTTGCGCCGTACCGAGAAGTGGGCGACCTCGCTGCAGAAGTAGCGCAGCCGCGAACCGACCGCGCCCAGCCCGACGGTGGCCGCGGTCGACCCGGTGGTGGCGAGCACCGCGGCGTCGCGGGCCAGCAGCAGACCCATCAGGTTGGACTCGGTGCCACCGGTGGTGATCACACCGCCCGAGCCGTCGGTCGGGTAGCCGACCAGCCCGGCCAGGGTGGCGATCACCAGTGGTTCGAGTTCGGTCGCGGACGGGCCCTGGTCCCAGGAGTCGAGCGACGGGTTCAGTGCGGCGGCGGCCACCTCGGCGGCCACCGCCACCGCCAGCGGTGGGCAGTGCAGGTGCCCGGCGCAGTGCGGGTCGGCCGGATCGGCGGTGCCGGCGGCGAGTTCGGTGGCGAGCGAGGCGAGCGCGGTACGCGCACCGGTCCCCCGGTCGGGCAGGAGTGCACCACCGGTCGCGGCGGCGACGGCACGGGCCACCTCGGCGGGCGTACCGGCGGGAAGCGGGCCGCCGCGGCGGTGCGCACCGAGCCGGAGCGCGTCGAGCGCCACGTCGACCAGGGGACCCAGGGCGGAGGGGCCGTCGGCACCGCCGGCCAGTGCCGTGTCCAGCGGGTCGTAGGAGGGCTGCCGCTGCTCGGTCATCGCCGGGATCCCGGGTAGCCGGAGCTGGCGACGCGGACGGCGTCGGCCAGCCGGGCGAGCACCGCGTCGACCTGGAGGTCGGTGATGGTCAGGGGCGGGAGCAGCCGGACCACGGCGTCGTGCCGGCCGCCGAGTTCCACCATCAGTCCACGGTCGAGGCACTCGGCGCGGATCCGGCGGGCGAGGTCGGGGGCGGCCGGGCGGGCGCCGATGGCGTTCGCCGCCGCGTCCGGCTCGACGATCTCCAGGCCGATCATCAGACCCCGCCCGCGTACGTCGCCGATCGCGGGCTGCTGTCCCTGCAGCAGCCGCAGTTCGCGCAGCATCCGGTCGCCGACCGTGGCGGCCCGCTCGACCAGTCCGGACTCCCGGACGTGGCGTACGGTCGCCGAGCCGGCCACCATGGCGAGCTGGTTGCCGCGGAAGGTGCCGGTGTGCGCGCCCGGCCGCCAGGTGTCCAGCTCCTCCCGGTACGCGATGACGGCCAGCGGCAGGCTGCCGCCGATCGCCTTCGACATCACCAGTACGTCCGGCACCACACCGGAGTGCTCGACCGCCCAGAACGCACCGGTACGGCCGACCCCGGTCTGCACCTCGTCCACGATCAGCGGAATCCCCTGCGCGGCGGTGATCCGGCGCATCTCGCGCAGCCACCCGTCCGGGGCGGGCACGGTCCCGCCCTCGCCCTGTACGGGTTCGAGGATCATCGCGGCCGGTGGCACCACACCGGAGTGCGGGTCGGTGAGCATCGTCTCGGCGTACCGGGCGGCGAGGTCGGCGGCCAACGTACCGCCGAGGCCGAACGGGCACCGGTAGTCGTACGGGAAGGGCAGCCGGGTGACCTCGATCGCGGCTCGCGGCAGCGGCGACTTGACCCCGACGTTGGCGCTGACCGCCAGCGCGGCGGCGGTCATCCCGTGGTAGCCGCCGGTGAAGGCGAGTACGCCGGAGCGTCCGGTCGCGATCTGGGTGAGCTTCAGCGCGGCTTCGACGGCGTCGGTGCCGGCCGGTCCGCAGAAGTGCAGCCGCCAACCGTCGGGTCCACCGGGCATCGTGTCCAGGAGCGTGGTGGTGAACTCGTCCTTCTCGAACGTGCCGAGGTCGAGTACGTGCAGCGGGGCACCGGAGTCGAGCAGTCGGCGGATCGCGTCGACGACCACCGGGTGGTTGTGGCCCAGCGCGAGGGTGCCGGCGCCGGAGAGGCAGTCGAGGTAGCGTCGGCCGTCCGCGCCCTCGACGACCATCCCGTCGGCGCGGACGGGCACGATCGGTAGCGTGCGCGCGTAGGTCCGGGCGGCGGACTCGCGATCCTGTTGGCGGCCCAGCACGTCGGCGACGGCCTGGGCGGCAGGCAGGGATGACGGGAGTTGCGAGACGACCACGATGCCTCCAAGGTTAGCCTCACCTAACTACCACATCATGACGACCGCAGGCATCTCGGACGGGCAGCTTTTCGGTAAATGTCCGAAAAGTCATTTGGAATCGCCCATCCCTCGTCACCCGGCTTCCGGTCGCCGGCAGCGGTGGACCGCCAGCTCCGACCCCGTCCCGGGTCCGTCCACTCGCGATCATGCGCCCATCCTGGCACGCCCTCCCCGACCGCGTTTCTCTCGGTTGTCCGTCGGCATCGGATCGCCGCTCGGGTCGGGCAGAAATGCACCGACGCGACGAAATAATGGCGAATACGTTGCAAAGCGTTCGACGATGAGCGAAACTCTGGGAGTCACAATGTACTCACCTATCAATTGCCCATGGGGGCGCCGAGATGGCCAAGCAGGTAATCACCGTACTCACCGACGACCTGGACGGTGGTAAGGCCGACCGCACCGTCGAGTTCGGTCTCGACGGGGTCAACTACACCATTGACCTGTCCGAGAAGAACGCGGGCAAGCTGCGTAAGGCACTGGACGGCTTCATAGCCGCGGGCAGTCGAATGGGCCGTAACGCCGTCGAGGGCCGGGGCGCAGGTCGCCGTGGCGCGCGAGGCACGACCCGGACCGATCGCGATCAGAACCGCGCCATACGCGAATGGGCCACCAAGAACGGATACGACGTTTCCGAACGGGGCCGGATACCGGCCGAGGTGGTGCGCGCGTACCAGAGTCATTGAGCTCGTACGGCGGCGATTAATCGTGTCCCGAGCGGCCGAGGACGAGGTCGGAATCCGACCCCGCCCCGGCCGGCCGGGGCGACCCACCGGGTGACACCATCCGGACGCGCAAGATTCGCTCAAGACTCCCGCCGTGGGCTTTCCCGTGGTGACCGGCCGATCCACGCTGTTGGAAACCGGCCCAGGTCCTGCGGGGAGCGAGTCGATGGCGACGATAACCCAGCTCGGTTCGACAACCTCGATCCGCGACAGCGTCAACCCGCCGTGGCTCGACTGGCCGGATCTGGTCGAGGCACTGGAGGTCGCGGCTCTCGTCCGCTGCACCCCCATCGGCACCACCCCGCAGGCCCGTCCGGCGGGAACGCACGGCGTACACGGGGTGCTGGTGGCCGAGTTCAACCAGCAGATCGCCGCGCACCGGATGGCGTACCTGCTCGGTCGCCTGGACCTGCCGGTCACCCGGGAGGCAACCGTCGCCGGGCTGCGCCGACGCTACCAACTGCACCGGCTCTACCTGCCGCACGATGATCGGGCCGCCTACGGGGCGTTGATGACGGCGGCCTGGAGCCAGGGCCGCGCGGCGATCCTCGACCCGACCGTCAGCGGCGGATCGAGCGCCCGCCAACTCTGGCGCCCCCGGCTCGCCGGGGCCGTCTGGCGCTCGGTGCTCACCGCCGCCGGACGCCACCTGCACAAGAACATCCTCGGCGTACGGGTCGCCGACCACGACCTCGCCGCCATGCTCATCCGGGGCGCGCAACTCCTCGATGCCCGAGCCGCCCTGCGCCGCCGGTCCGGCTGCTTCCTGATCAGCGTGGACGTCGGGCCGGACACCGAACGCCTGCTGGGCGCGGTGCGCTCGGGTGAGCAGTTCGACCTCGCGGTGTAGGGCGGTGGGTTGACCGTTCGGTCGGTATGCACGACGGATCCGGGTGGGCCAGACTTGCCGCGGCGACCCCTACTTCCGCCGGAGATTACGACCCGTGCCCCTCACCCCGCCGCCCCCGGACGGGTCTCCACGCTCGGCCCGGCGGGCCGTTTCCGCTGTCTGCGCCGCCATCCTGACGGTGCTCGCGGCCGGCTGCGCGGACGCGCCCGAGAAGCCGGTGCTGATCCGGATCGCCACCGGTAGCCCCACCGCGGTCTACTACGCGTTCGGCCAGTCGCTGGTGACGATCATCAACCGGGAGATCCCGGGCGTACGGGCGAGCGTGGTGGTCACCGCCGCCTCGGCGGAGAACGTCGAGCTGGTCTCCCAAGGCGGCGCCGAACTGGGCTTCACCCAGGCGGACACCCTGCCCGCGACGGCCGGCGCCTCCCCCGCCGTCCTCGGGGTGGCCCGGCTCTACGACGACCTCCTGCACCTGGTGGTCCGCGCCGACCGGCCCATCCGCCGGTTGGCCGACCTGCGCGGGCGCACCGTCTCGGTCGGCGCGCCCGGGTCCGGTACGGAGATCACCGCCAACCGGTTGCTGGACGTCGCCGGCCTGACCCCCGGTTCGGTGGACACCCGGCGGCTGGGGTTGGACGCCTCGGTCGCCGCACTGGAAAGCGGTGAGATAGACGGTTTCATCTTCTCCGGTGGCCTGCCGGTCCAGGCGGTGGCCGAGCTCGTCCGGCGGACACCCGCCCGGATCGTCGACCTGGGCGAGTGGACCGAACCGCTGCGCCGGGACTACAGCCAGGTCTACGTCAACCGCGACATCCCCACCTCCGTGTACGGGCTGCCGCCGGTCACCACCGTCGCCGACCCCAACTACCTGGTCGTCTCGGCCGACCTGCCGCAACACCTGGTGTACGAGTTGACCCGGTTGCTGATGGAACGGCGGATCGAGCTGGGGCGGGCCCATCCGGCGGCGGGACGGATGAGCATCCAGTCCGCGATCGCCACCGCGCCCCTGCCCCTGCACCCTGGTGCCGCCGAGTACTACCGCGCCAGCAAACCCTGATCCGCGCCTACGCCGGGTCGTCCGGCGTACGGAACCAGAGCGCCGCGTCCAGCCCGCGCGGGATCGCCTGCCGCATGGTGAGCCGCCCCCCGGAGACGTCCACCAGCACCGCGACGATGGTCAGGCCCAGACCCGCGCCGGAGATGTTCTGCGCGTCCGCAGCCCGCCAGAACCGTTCGGTGGCGTGTTTGAGCTGCTCCGAGGTCATGCCCCGACCGTTGTCGCGGACGTGGATCGCCACCCCGCCATCCAGCCGGTACACCGACACGTCGACCCGTCCGCCGTCGTCGGTGAACTTGACCGCGTTGTCGATCAGCGCGTCGAGGGACTGGTCCAGGGCGGTCGGCGCGGCGCTCGCGTACGCGGGGCCGCTCGGTATGTTGACGGTGAGCTCGATGGACCGGCGCCGGGCCAACGGCAGCCAGGCCGTCACCCGCGACACCGCCACCGCGGCCGCGTCTACCACCACCATCTTGTCCGCGCCCCGCTCGGCACGGGCCAGGGTGAGCAGGCCGTCGAGCACCTGCGCCAGCCGGTCGCTCTCCTCCAGGGCGAGCCGGTGCTCGGTCCGGCCGTCCTCGTCGGTGACGCTCGGCCCGAGTTCCTCCACCCGCAGCCGCAGCGCGGTGAGCGGATTGCGCAACTGGTGGCTGGCGTGCGCGACGAACGCCCGCTGCCGTTCCATCGCGTCGGAGAGCGCGTCGGCCATGTCGTTGAAGCTGGCCGCCAGCCGGCGCAGTTCCGGTGGCCCGACCCGATGCGGTGCCCGGGCGGCCCGGTCCCCGGCGGCGATCTCGTGGGTCACCGCGTCGAGTACGGTGACCGGCCGCAGCACCCAGCCGGCCAGCCGGAACGCGGTGAGTACGCAGGCGAGCAGGGCGAGCGCGCCGATCGCGGCCAGCGCCAGCCACCAGGTGAGCGTGGTGCGGCCGATCCGGGACGTCGGCGAGGAGATGATCACCGTGCCGAGCACCTCGCCGCTCTCGCTCACCGGCACCGAGACGACCAGCGGCTCGTCACCCCAGGGCCAGACCAGCCCCGGCGCGGCGGACTGCTGTCCGGCCAGCGACGCCCGGGTGGCGGACTCCACCAGTTGCGCGTCCGGGCGGTACTGCGGGGTACGGATGACCACCGTACGGTCCCGGTCGACGAGTGCGGCGTGCAGGCCGTACAGCTCCGCGTATCGGTCCAGTTCCGCGCTCACCCCGCCGGTCGCCCCGCCGCGCAGGGCCGGCCCGGACAGGGACGAGAACCGGGTCGCGTCGGCGAGCCGGTCGGCCCGGACCCGGTCGGTCTCCGCGGAGGCCAGGGTGAAGGCGAGCGGGATCTCCAGCGCGACCAGCACCAGGACCATCAACAGCAGGTAGCTGAAGACCAGACGGCGACGCACGGCAGCTCCCGGTTACCCGACCCGGAGCCGGTAGCCGACGCCCCGGACGGTCTCGACCAGGCCGGGGTCACCGAGCTTGGCGCGCAACGAGCCGACGTGCACCTCCACGGTGTGCCGGCCGGTCCAGGTGGTCTGCCAGACGTCGAGCAGGATCCGGTCGCGGGGCACCACCAGTCCGGGCTGGCGGGCCAGCGACATCAGGATGTCGAACTCCTTGCGGGTGAGCGCCACCGGCACCCCGTCGATCTCGGCCGACCGGGCGGTCACGTCGATCCGGATCCGGCCGGCCTCGATGACCGTACGCTCCGGGGCCGTGTACGCGCCCCGGCGCAGCACCGCCTCGATCCGGGCGTGCAGTTCCGCCATCGAGAACGGCTTGACCACGTAGTCGTCCGCGCCCACGCGCAACCCGAGCACCCGGTCGCGCTCCTCGCCCCGGGCGGTGACCGCGATGATCCCGATCTGGGGGCTGCGCTGGCGCAGTGTCCGGCACACCTCCACCCCGTCGCCGTCGGGCAGGGTGAGGTCGAGCAGGACCAGGTCGCACGGGGCCGCCGCCAGCGCCGCCGCAGCCGTGGCCGCCTGTTCGATGTCGAACCCACGGCGGGTCAGCGCCGAGGCCATCGCCGCGGCGACCCGGCTGTCGTCCTCGACCAACAGGATGCGCACACGCCCTCCCTCACGCCGACTGCCCGCTATTGTGCCGGTCCGCCGGCCGGGCGTTCGCCCCCGGCCGTCACCGACAAACCGGATGCCGCTGATAAACGCGCACCGGCCGGGTATGTGTGGCCGGTGAAGACGACGCGGCGGCCCCGGTGACCGCCGCCGTTCCCGCCTGGGCCTGGCCGGCGCTGGCGGTCGTCATCGTGATCATGCTCGCGGTGGACCTGCTGCTGCACCGGGACAACCACGTCGTCGGCCTGCGCGAGGCGGCGATCTGGAGCGGGATCTGGGTCGGTGCCGGTGTCGCGTTCGGCGTACTGCTGTGGTGGTGGCAGGGATCCCGGTCCGGCACCGCGTACTTCGCCAGCTACCTGATCGAGAAGACGCTCTCCATCGACAACGTTTTCGTCTTCGCGCTGATCTTCACGTATTTCGCGGTACCCGCCGCTTACCAGCACAAAGTCCTGTTCTGGGGAGTCGTCGGCGCGCTCGGCTTCCGGCTGGCATTCATCTTCGCCGGCGCCGAACTGCTCCGTACGTTCTTCTGGACCGCGTACATATTCGGCGCGTTTCTGATCTACACCGGCTATCAGATGGGGTTCAAGCACGATCGGAAGATCCAGCCCGAACGGAATCCGGTGGTCCGCCTGGTTCGCCGGATCCTGCCCACCGATGCCAGCTACCACGGCAGCCGGTTCGTCACCCGGCACGACGGTCGGCGTCGGGTCACGCTGCTTTTCGTGGTGCTGGTCGCGATCGAGGCCAGTGATCTGATTTTCGCGGTCGACTCGATCGCCGCGATCCTGGCCATCACCACCGACACGTTCGTGCTCTGGTCGGCGAACGCGTTCGCCATTCTCGGCCTGCGGGCGCTGTATTTCTGCCTCGCCGGCCTGCTGCGCCGGTTCAGCCGCCTGCACTACGGTCTGGCCGTGCTGCTCGCCTTCGCCGGGGTGAAGCTCATCCTCGCCGAGACCCCGGTCGGAAAGCTGCCGATCTGGCTGACCCTGACGGTGATCGTGGCGACCATCGCCGCCTCGATCGGGTGGAGCCTGCTGGCCGGCCCGCACGGGTCCCGGCCGGTGCCGCCCACCAATCGGGACGGCCACCGGTGAGCGGTCGAGCCGGACCTGCATAGAGGAAGATCACATACCTGGGCCGGCAGCCCGTACGGAGAAACGCTGGCAGCATGGTCACCGACGTCGGACCGAGGGAGAGAACATGGCGGAACAGGAAGCGTTCGGAAAGCCAGCGGCGGGCAGCGCCCAGATCGGGGTCACCGGACTCGGCGTGATGGGGCGCAACCTCGCCCGCAACCTGGCCCGCCACGGCTATCCGGTGGCGGTGCACAACCGCTCCGCCGACCGTACGCGGAGCCTGATCGCCGAGCACGGCGACGAGGGCGAGTTCGTGCCGGCCGAGTCGATGGCCGACTTCGTGTCGTCACTGTCCCGCCCGCGTGCGGTCATCGTGATGGTGAAGGCCGGCGGCCCGACCGACGCGGTCATCGAGGAACTGATCCCGCTGCTCGAGACCGACGACATCGTCATCGACGCCGGCAACGCCCACTTCGCCGACACCCGGCGCCGGGAGGAGACGCTGAAGGCGCACGGGCTGCACTTCGTCGGCACCGGTGTCTCCGGCGGCGAGGAGGGCGCGCTGCTCGGCCCGAGCATCATGCCCGGCGGTTCGGTGGAGGCGTACGCCAAGCTCGGACCGATCTTCGAGTCGATCGCCGCGCAGGTCGACGGCGTGTCCTGCTGCACCCACGTCGGACCGGACGGTGCCGGGCACTTCGTGAAGATGGTCCACAACGGCATCGAGTACGCCGACATGCAGCTCATCGCGGAGGCGTACGACCTGCTCCGGGACGGGTTGTCCGCGACGCCGGGTGAACTCGCCGAGATCTTCCGCACCTGGAACGAGGGGGACCTGGAGTCCTTCCTCATCGAGATCACCGCCGACGTGCTCGGTCACACCGACGCCGCCACCGGCAAGCCCTTCGTCGACGTGGTGCTCGACCAGGCGGAGCAGAAGGGCACCGGGCGGTGGACCGTACAGAGCGCGCTGGACCTGGGCGTGCCGATCACGGGTATCGCCGAGGCGACCTTCGCCCGCTCGCTGTCCGGGCACGCCGACCAGCGGGCCGCCGCCCGTGAGCGGTTTGCCGACGCCGGTGGCAAGGCGAGCATCGGTGACCGGGACGCGTTCGTGGAGGACGTCCGCAAGGCGCTCTACGCCTCGAAGGTCGTCGCGTACGCGCAGGGCTTCGACCACATCCAGGCCGGCAGCGACGAGTTCGGCTGGAACATCGACCGGGGCGCGATGGCCACCATCTGGCGGGGCGGGTGCATCATCCGGGCCCGGTTCCTGAACCGGATCCGGGAGGCCTACGACGCCGACCCCGAACTGCCCACGCTCCTGGTGGCACCGTACTTCGCGGACGTGGTGTCGGACGCGATCGAGAGTTGGCGCCGGGTGGTCCGGTACGCCACCGAGGTCGGCATCCCGACCCCGGCGTTCTCCTCGTCGCTGGCGTACTTCGACGGGCTGCGTCGGGGACGGCTGCCCGCCGCCCTGATCCAGGGTCTGCGGGACAACTTCGGCGCGCACACGTACCAGCGGGTCGACCGGGAGGGTTCCTTCCACACGCAGTGGGCCGGCGCCCGTACCGAATCGGCGTCCTGACCTCGACGGCCCGCCGGTGTCGTGATCTCACGGCACCGGCGGGCCGATCGTCTCTCCGCTACCCGCCTGGGCGTTCCTCCACCAGGTAGCCGTTCTGCAGCAGCCAGTTCACGCTCAACGGGGCGGGTGCACCGGGTACGTGCCTGGACTCCAGCTTGTACTGCAGGCCGAGGCCGAGTTGTTCGAACCACGGCGCGATCGGCCCGGAGTCGACCTGGAACGCCCGCAGTACGCAGTAGAGGTGGTAGTTGCTCGCCGGGGTCCCGGTCGGGGTGTTGAGGTTCTGCGGTGGCAGTGCCCGCTGGAGGAACAGCGTCCGGGCCGGTGCCAGGTAGGCGCCGCCGGGGTAACCGAACCGGTCCACCCGGCTGCCCGCCCGCAGGGTCTGCACGAACCGGACCGGCTCGCCGTGGACCACGAGGAAGCCGTCGGCGGGCGGGTACGTCCAACTCCCGCCGCTGCGGTACCTGGCCACGAAGTCGGGCTCGCTGAGCCCGCCGAACCGCCGGTAGCCGAACAGCAGCGGACCCACCGGACGGTCCTCCGGCAGCGCGGCCGGTCCGAGTTCCGGACGGGTGGGGTCGTGGAACTGCTGGGTGGGTGGTGCCTGGTCGGGTGTACCCGGCCGGCAGGCCGAGGCGGCGGGGGCCGTGCCGGCGTACGCGGGCAGCGGCGGCGCGTTGACCAGGAGGACCGCGACGAGGGCGGCGGAGGCAAGCGAACGGATCTTCATAAACCCCCCAAACCGGGCTGACATCGCGGTCAGTTAACTGGACGATCACCCAGGGTCGTCCAGTGAACTATCGGATTACCGTCAATTCGCCCATCATGGAGGCAGCTGTGGTTGCCTGCGCACTGAGCCGCAGGGGCAGCTTCAGCGGAAGCGGCGCCGCAGGCTGCGCCGGTTCAGCCCCGGCGCGGTGGTCTCCAACCGGCGCCGGAGCAGGTCCCACTCCCGCCGACGCTCGTCGGTGACGTCGCGCAGGGTGATCGACACACCGGGCGGGCCGGGCTCCGCCCGCAACGGCCGGCATTTCACCTCGACCAGGACCCGGCTGCGGTCGGCCCGGCGCAGGGTCCACTGCACGACCGTCCCGGCCGGGTCGTCGTCCGCGCGTACGCCGCTCAGGGCGCGGTCCACCTGGTCGTGGTCGTCCGGGTGGATGATGTCCCGCCAGGTGGCGAACGCCTGCGACTCGATGCCGAGGAGCCGCCAGAGCGCCGGGTTGGCGTAGTTCACCCGGTCGTCGTCGCCGACGATCAGGACACCGTCGTTGGTGTTACCGGCCACCAGGTCCAGATACCGGTCCCGGTCCTGCCGGTGGGCCGCGCCGGTCACCGCCAGCCGTTGCAGGGCGAGCGTGGCCTGACCGGCGGCCACCTCGATCACGTCCCGCGAGACGGCGAGGGTGTCCCGGTCGGCGGCCACCAGGAGGGCCGCGCCCGCGCGACCGACCACCGACTCGGCACCGGGGGTCAGCGATGCCACGATGGTGGCCGGCAGACCGCCCAGCGGCTCGACCAGCACGGCGGGCAGCAGCCGGGTCTCGAGCAGCAGGCTGCGCCGCCGGGTGTTGTTCGTCGGCAGCGGCTGGTCCAGATCCACCCTCGGCGACCAGACGAAGTCGATGTCGTCGGTCCGGCGGCCCGGCGGCCGGTACAGCGCGAAGACGAGACGGTGCGGGGTGCCGGCCGGCATCATCTGCGCGACCATCACCCGCAGCGCCTCCCCTACCTGGGCACTACCCGTCGCGCCGACCAGGCTGGTGCAGGTCTCCCGCAGGTGCCGCTCCCGGCGTACGGCGTGCCGGTGCTTGTTGCGGGCGTCGACCACACGGGTCACCACCAGGACCGTGCTGAGCCCGGCCACCACGGCGATCACCACTCCGTCGAGGACCGCACCGGCGACCGCCTCGGCGAACAGAACCACCGCGGCGGTCAGACCGGCCAGTGCGACCAGGCCGACCCGGGTCCCGGCGGTCTCGTCCGGCGGCACGTCGACCCGCGCGGTCAGCCGGGTCATCGAGGGATGCAGCGCCGCGGCACCCCAGGCGAGGTAGTGGACCAGCCAACCCAGCTCCGCCGGCCCACCGGGCCGCCACCCCGAGCCGAGCTCGGCGACGGCGTAGGCGGTGTCCGCGGCGAGCAGCCCGGCCGCTCCCACGGCGAGCAGCAGGACCGCCACGTTGCGCGGCGCCGCGACCGCCAGCCGCACCATCACCACCAGCACGAGCAGACCGCCGAGTACGTGACTGACCAGCACACACTGCTCGACCCGGGAGAGGTCGGTGCCGGGCAGCGCCGGTGCCACCACCTGGGTCCAGCCGACCAGACCGACGGCGAGCACCACCGCGAGCAGGTCGGTCAGGCCGGAGCGGTCACGGATGACCGCGCTGCTGCGGGTGAGCTGCACCAGGGCAGCGGTGAGCAACGGGAACAGGGCCACGTACAGACCGTCGGCGAGCAGGGTGGCGACCTGCCCGGAGGAGGTCGCGGCGACCGCGTACGCGACGTCACCGGCGGCCAGGACGGCCAGGCCGGACCCGAGCAGCAGCCACGGCGCGGGTCGCGCGGGCCGGTGCCGGCGGATGCCGTACGCCACGGCGGTCACGCTGGCCGCGCCGATGGTTCCCCAGAGCATCGCCGCCGCGGCGGGGAGCAGGAAGACACCCAGCCCGAGGGCGGCGGTCAGCGTGACGAAGCCGATGATGCGGCGCTGCGGCAACCGGAATCCTCCCACCCGCGCCGCCGGGCAGCCGCCCAACCGCGGTACACGTGTTGCACCGGCCTCGACGGCGGGCTGTGGCGTACGCATCCGTTCCCCCGCGGCACCGACTATGCCGTACGGGACGCAGTGGGTGGAAGGAACGCGCCGGAGCGAAGTTCGGCACCTCGTGTCGGGTGTGGAGCGTGCCCACGCGCACCGTCGCGCCGAGTACGCGCGTACACGTGTCGATGATCCACCAGATATCAGTGAGTGGAACGTGGTTCGGCGTCCTGGGCCTCGCCCCGACTTTCCCACGGCGGACCGATCGGTCCACATTAGATGATCGATTCTGGCCGACCTTGCCCAGGTCATTGGCCTTTGATCTCCACCTACCCAACAGAAATAGCGGGGTGTTATGGATCAACATCAGACGGTAGTGTGCCCGATGAGCGGCATGAACACCCTTACATGGCATTAGTTCTTATTGTTGTCATCATCCTGTCCGAGCCTTGTCACGACCCGGAGGATAAAATGGTGGATACGGGACAGTCTCCAAGTGCAGCCCCCACGCCCGTGCCGGATCCACCACCATCGAACCGAGCGACCCGGTTCCGGCGGACCCTGCTCCGCCACGACCTGCCCGCGTCGTTCGTGGTCTTCCTCGTCGCGGTCCCGCTCTCCCTGGGCATCGCGGCGGCCTCCGGCGCGCCACTGCTCGCCGGCATCATCGCCGCGGTGGTCGGTGGAATCGTGGTCGGCGCCCTCGGCGGCGCTCCACTACTGGTCAGCGGTCCGGCCGCCGGGCTCTCGGTGATCGTGGCGGACCTGGTGCTCCGCCACGGCTGGATGGCCACCGCCGCCATGGTCACCCTCGCCGGCCTGGTCCAGATCGTCCTCGGCCTCAGCCGGTTCGGCCGGGCCGCGCTGATGCTCTCCCCCGCGGTGGTGCACGGCATGCTCGCCGGCATCGGAATCGTGATCGCCCTGAGTCAACTGCACGTGGTGCTCGGCGGCGCACCGCAGCGCTCGGTCTGGGAGAACCTCCGTGAGCTGCCAGCCCAGCTCGTCGGCTACCACGACGCCGCGGTGCTGGTGGGTGTGGTCACGGTCGCCGTACTGCTCGTCTGGCCCCGGCTGGTCCGGGTGTCGTACCTGCCCGCGCCGCTGGTCGCCATCGCCGTGGCCACCGCGATGGCCACCGGCCTGGGGCTCGATCTCACCCGGGTCGCCCTGCCCGACGATCCACTCAGCTACCTGACGCTGCCCCGATGGCCGGACGCTCCGCTGACCGACGTGCTCTCCGGGGTGTTCCTGCTCGCCGTGGTCGCCAGCGTGGAATCCCTGCTCTCGGCGGTCGCCGTGGACCGGCTGCACGACGGCCCACGGGCCAGGCTCGACCGCGAACTGATCGCCCAGGGGGTGGCGAACTCCGCCTCCGGGGCACTCGGCGGGTTGCCGGTCACCGGCGTGATCGTCCGCAGCTCGGCGAACGTGGAGGCCGGTGCCCGTACCCGCGCCTCGGCGATCCTGCACGGGCTGTGGATCGCCATCTTCGCGCTGCTCCTGGCCAGCGTGCTGGAGCTGATCCCGATGTCCGCCCTCGCCGGAGTCCTGGTGATCGTCGGGCTACGGCTGATCAGCGTGGCCCACGTACGCGACCTGATGCGGCACCGGGAGTTCCCCGCGTACGCGGTCACCGTGGCCGGGGTCGTCTTCCTCGACCTGGTCACCGGCGTACTGCTCGGGATGGCGGTGGCCCTGGTCTCGGCGCTGTACCGGCTCACCCACTGGCGCATCGACGTCGACCGGCGGGGTGCCGACGACTGGCTCGTGCAGATCACCGGCACCCTGCTCTTCCTCGGCGCCGGACGGCTCAACCAGGAACTGCGCCGGCTACCGCCCGGTGCCCGGGTCCACCTGGAACTGCGCCTGGACTTCCTCGACCACGCCGCCTTCGGGGTGATTCAGCAGTGGCGGGCCGGCTACGAACGCAACGGCGGTCAGGTACGGGTGGAGGAGTCGCTGAACGGCTGGTTCGACCGGGCGGTACGCGACCGACTCGGCAACCGCAAGAGCCTGCCGGAACGGCTGCCGCGCTGGCTCGCCCCCTGGTCGCACTGGCAGGCCGGGGCCCCAGCACCCGCCCGCCCCGAGACCGGGCACCCGGCCGGCTCGTCCGAAACCCCCGCCACCGGCGAGATCGGCGGCAACATGCTGGTGGGCGTACGGGAGTTCCAGCGCCGGGTCGCCCCGCTGGTCCGGCCCTACCTGACCGAACTGGCCCGGGACGGGCAACGCCCCGACGAACTCTTCATCACCTGCGCCGACTCCCGACTGGTGCCCAACCTGGTCACCGCGAGCGGGCCGGGCGACCTGTTCTGCCTGCGCAACATCGGCAACATCGTGCCCCGGCACGGCACCCCCGGCGACCACAGCGTCGGCGCCGCGATCGAGTACGCGACCGACGTCCTGCAGGTCTCCACCATCACCGTCTGCGGGCACTCCGACTGCGGTGCGATGCGCGCGGTCCTCCAGGGCGGAGTGGCTCGGGAGTCGCACCTCGGTTCCTGGCTCAGCCACGTACGCCTCGGTGGGCGACGCGACGACCGGCGTGGGCCCGGGGTGCCACCGCCCCGGGACGCGGCCGGCCCGCCCCACGATCCGGCCGCGCTGGAACGCCAGGCCCTGGCCAACGTCGCCCAGCAGCTCGCCAACCTCCAGACCTATCCGAGTGTCCGAAGGCGGCTCGACGCCGACCGGCTCACCCTGGTCGGTCTCTACTTCGACCTGCACGAGGCACGGATGTACCTGGTGGACGCCGGCAACGGTGCCCGGCGTCCACTGCCTCTCTGAACGGTCCGACTCTCTGAACTGTTTCGCTGGATCAACCACGGCGCCCGGGGCGGCGTACCCGGCGAGCCGACCGCCGGGGGGATTGGCGGAGGACGCTCACCGGGTACGCCGCACGGGCGAACCGCCCGCAGGGCACCTGTGATCAACACAAGCACGGCGGGACGGCGGTCGGCACCGGTCTTGACGTGATCACTACGTCGCCGGCCCCGGCGCTGACGCCGCCACCACACCCGCGTCAAGAAGGCGTCGGGATCACCGGGCCGGGCGTGGTGAACGCGTGAAGATCCGCGACCCGACCCCGTCGGAGCGCCACGATCGGCACATGCACAGCCCGACCCTGCCCCGCCGTACCGCGACCACCGATGGCGGCGGGACCGCACGGCCACGACCGGTGGACCTGCTCACCCGGACGCCGTCCCGGATCGAGGCGCTGGTCTGCGTACGGCTGGCCGCCAGCACCGACGGTGGCCGGTTCGCCCGACACCTGCGCACCGACCCCCGGGTGGTCGCCGCGTGGTGGGTGGCCGCCGACATCGACCTGATGGTGCGGCTGTCCTGCGCCGGGCTCCCCGAGTTGAACACCGCCGTCGCCGACCTGCGGCTGCGCGGCGGGGCCTCGGAAACCGTCACCCACCTGCTCCTGCGCCCGCTCGACATTCCCGAGCAGGCCACCGCCGACCCCGAAGGCGAACCGTCATGACCCTGGCCGAACTCATCCCCTCGCTGCGTACGTCACTCCCCGCCCACCTGCACGGCGACGTGTGGCCCTCGATGGCCCACCGCGACGAGCACGGCGAGATCTCGGTCGGGGAGGTGCATCTCGGCGAGCTCGCCGAACGGTTCGGCACCCCGGCGTACGTCCTGGACGAGGCGGACGTACGCCGTCGCTGCCGGGAGTACGCGGGCGCGTTCGGCCCCGCCAACGTCGTGTACGCGGCGAAGGCGCTGACCTGCCGGGGCGTACTGCGGTGGATCGCCGACGAGGGACTGTCGCTGGGCGTGCACTCGGCCGGGCAGCTCGCCACCGCCGCCGCCGTCGGTTTCCCGGCCGACCGGATCGTGCTCCAGGGCGACGCCAAGAGCCCCACCGACCTGGCCGCCGCGCTGGACTACGGTGTCGGCACCATCGTGATCGAGTCCGGTTCCGAGATACCGCGTCTGGCCGCGCTGCTGCGCCGCCGGCAACGGGTGCTGCTGCGGGTGCTCCCCGACTGGGACAACGGCCGGGTCGAGACGATGTCGATGCTGCCCGCGGCACCGGTCGCGGACCGGTTCGGGGTGCCGGCGGCCGGCACCAGCCTGGACGAGATGGTTCGCCGGATCACCGACCAGCCGATGCTGGAGCTGGTCGGGCTCGACTTCTTCCTCGGCTCGCAGACCTCCCGGTTCGGCGGCTACGAACGGGCGATCCACCACCTGGTGGCGACCATGGCGACCCTGACGCAGCGGCACGGCACCCAGCTCACCGAGATCAACATCGGGGGTGGGCACGCCGTACCGGGCACCGACGCCGACGGGCAGTTCGCCCTCGACGCGTTCGCCTCCCGCGCCCGCAAGGTGCTCCGGGTCGCCTGCGACGAGCACGACCTACCCGTACCGCGCCTGGCGGTGGCGCCCGGTCGGGCCATCGTGGCGCGAGCCGGCGTGGCGCTCTACCGGGTGCTCGCCGTACGCCGTGACCCGGACGGGCACCAGCTCGTCGCGGTTGACGGCGGGCTGAGCGACAATCCCCGCCCGGCCCTCTACGGCGCCCGGTACACCGCCGTCCTGCTCGGCCGGCTCAGCCGCGCGCAGGACCAGCGGACCACCGTCGTCGGACGGCACGACGAGCCCGGGGACGTGCTCGTACGCGACGCCCCACTGCCGGGTGACCTGCGCCCCGGCGACCTGCTCGCGGTGCCCTGCTCCGGGGCGTACCAGCTCAGCCTGGCGTCGAACTACAACCTGGTGCCCCGGCCGCCGCTGGTGGCGGTCAACAACGGCCGGACCCGGCTGCTGGTACGGGCCGAGACGGTGGACGACGTACTCGCCCGCGACCTCGACTCCCCCGGCACGGACTGAGTGCCGTCGGCCAACGGTGGCACACCCTGCCACCGTTGGCCGATGCCGTGTTTCAGCGGGTGGCGACCGTCAGGCTCCGGTGTGGACGGTGTCGGTGCTCGGGGCGGACTCCCCCTGCGGTGCACCGGACGCCGCCTCGGCCCCCGCCGGTTCCGGGTCGGCGAACGCCTCGACCGGGATCCCCGGCCAGCGGGCGAACGCGGTGTCGAGGAAGTACTGCTGCCCCGGATCCCAGGTGTGGCCGGACTCGCGCCGGTGGTAGACGTACCCGAACGGGTGGGTCCGGTAGATCACCGCGCCGTCGCGCCGGAGCCGCTCGATCACCCCGTAGTCGACCGACCTCGGCACCGGCCGCCAGCCGCCGACGGCTTCGAGATCACCCCTGGCCAGCAGCATGGTCCCGCCGGCCACCATCTCCCCGGTGGACTCCGGCACCCCGGACGGACGCCGTACGGTGACGCCGAGGGTCTCCAGGAAGACGAACTCGGTGCCCTTGCCGACCAGCGTGGCCCCGGAGTAGTGCCGGGCCAGCACCAGGTCCCAGACGTGCTCGATGCCGTAGCTGTCGTCGTCGTCGAACTTGGTCACCAGGCTGCCCCGAGCCCGCCGGGTCGCCTCGCCGAGCGCCGCACCGAACCCGGTGCTGCCGGGCACCGGCACGATCTCGTACGGGCGGCCGGACTCGGCGAGCATGGTCGCCACCTCGGCCGGCAGTTCGATGCCGTGCAGGCAGAGGATGAGCTCCAGCTCGGGATAGGTCTGGTCGATGATCGCCTTGACCGCACCGGCCAGCATCTCCGCCCGGCGGGTGGCCAGGATCGCGCTGACCGACGGCGGGCGCCGCAACTCGGGCAGGGCGTCGGCGGTCACCCGGGGCAGTGCGAAACCGGCGGCGTGACCGCGCATGGCGGCCCGGCGCTGCCGTACGCTGCGCGACTCCAGGGCCAGCGGGTCACCGGTCGGCAGTGGCGTGGTCAGCAGCTCCCGCAGCTCGGGCTGGATCAGCCCGGCGACCCGTGGCGGCAACTCCGGTACGCGCAGCAGCGCCCCCGTCATCGCCAACTGGACCAGCAGCGCGGCGGTGTCGACCGGCCGCTCGTCGGTCAACGGCGGGCAGTCCACCCCCTTGACCAGTCGCAGGGCGGCCAGGGTCGCCGCGTCCAGGCCGGCGCCGCCCAGCGGGTGCCGGTCGGCCTCGCTGCGCGCCCGTCGGGCCCGCCCCCGCGCTTCCAGTTCGAGCCGCAGGGTTGCCGCCTCGGGCTGATAGGAGCTGGCCCGCCGCCCCCTCGGGTTGATCCGGCGGGCGTCCACCAGGACCACCGTCCCGCCGTCGGGGCCCTGTACGTCGTGCCGACCGGCCGGCACCGCCACCGCGTACGGGTGGTCCTCGGCCGGCTCGCCCGGCTGCGCCACCCTCGGGTCGCGCAGCACCACGTCATGTGCCCGGATGTCGGTGCTCAGCGGCAACTCGCCGGCCACCACGGCCGCGCCGAGCTGCCCCGGCAGGTACGCCGGCAGCCCGCCCTGGCTGGTCAGGCTCGCGCTCACCGGTGCGGGCAGCGGTCGGGCCGGGCCGAACGCCTCCACCGAGGCGCGCACGATGTCGCGCAGCGGGACGGGTCTGCGCAGCCGGACCCGGACGGTGGCGGGGCCGCGTCCCAGCCGGGGCAGGGCCACCCGCTGCCGGACCAGGTGGTCCAGCGGGCCGATCCGGCCGGACCAGCCGCTGCGCGGCGAACGCCAGTAGGCGACGACGATCCGGGCTCGGCTGGTCGGGGTCAGCGTCTCGGGGTACTCGGTCAGGAGATCGCGCAACCGGTCCAGCGTCCCGGCGAGGACCAGCACCCCACGGGAGCCGGGGATCCTCAGCGTCCGCAGGCCGACGAGGCGGCCCAACCGCTCGCTGAGCACCGGCGGTGGACCGTTGACCAGTCTCCACGTACCGCCTGCGTTGGCGCCCCGCGACTCAGTTGTGGCTTTCGGCATGCCTCATCCTGTTTTGATCGGTGACCGTCGAACCACTCTACGCGGCGCGGGAGAACCCGCCTGCGGGCGCCGTCCGGTCAACCGTTGCCGTACCTGCCACGCCGTCATGAGCAGCTCGAACAGTTGGTACGCGCCGATCGCGACCAGGCGCTGCTTCAACCCGTCGTTGCCGGCCGCCACCGGTGCACCGCCCGCAGGCAGGTGCCGGCGGTACTGCGCGGTGATCCGGGCGAAGAACGTACGGCGCATTTTTCCGGGCACCCGGCTCGCGTGTCCGAGGACCTGGAGGCAGTGCCAGATCATCCGCTGGAAGATCACCGGGCGCAGGGTGGTGAAGTCGCCGGGGCGGGAGTCCATGTACTCGAAGACCCGGTCCCACTGGTCGAACACCTCGAGGTGACGGTCGCTCACCGTACGCGTGATCGCCCCCTGCTGCCGCTGCCGGTACGCGTAACAGTCCCGGTCGAGCAGGCTGATCCGTTCCGAGGCGAGCATCAGCGGCAGGATGAACGCGACGTCCTCGTACCAGCCGGGGCCGAAGGTGATGCCGGTCCGTACCAGGAACTCCCGCCGGATGACCTTGTTGCAGGCGATCCAGAGGTGGTTGAGCAGGCCCGGAACCTCGGCGAAGGTGAAGGTCTCCGGCACCGGTCGCCCGCCGTGCACGGCGGTCACCGGATGGTCCTCGACCCGGCCGTCCCAGTAGACCCGGGCGTACCCGGTGACGAGGAGGTCGGGTGTGGTCCGGGCGAGCCGGTCGGCGACCGCCTGCAGGGTGCCCGGCGGCAGCCAGTCGTCGCTGTCCACGCACCAGACGTAGGTGCCGGTGGCCTGCCGCAGGCCGGTGTTGCGGGCCGCGCCGAGTCCGACGTTGCGGGGCAGGGTGACCACCCTGATCCGGCTGTCCAGGGCCGCGTAGCGGGCGAGGATCTCGGCGGAGCCGTCCGGTGAGGCGTCGTCGACCGCGATCACCTCGAAGTCGGTGAACGACTGGTCGAGCAGGGAGTCGAGGCACTCCGCGAGGTACTCCTCGACCCGGTACACCGGAACGATCAAGCTGAGCAGGGCCACCGCTGTCCACCTCCGGGTGCATGGGGCGGACCCAGCCTCAGGTAGCCGGAAGGCGCGGCAGCGGACAGTACGTTAACGCGGGGTGACCAGGTAACGACGGCTGACCGGCCGGTGAACCCGGCTTGCCGGAATCCGGGTCATTCCGGCCAGTGTCCGCTCGGGCCGGTCGGTCGCCGGATCTCCCGCTCAGGCCGGTCGGTCCGGGCGCCGGGCGAGCAGCGGCAGTGGTTTCGGCTCGACCAGCGGGGGCGGGTTGGCCGAGGCGGCGGTCCGGGTGAGCAGTGCCGCCAGCCCGGCCCTGGTGGCGACCACCAGCAGGCGGTCGGTGCGGACCAGCGGTCGTCGGTCCGGCAGCGACCAGAGGGTCTGCCCGACCCGTCCGGTCCGGACCGCGATCAGCCGTACCTCGTGCGGCCGGCTGACCTCGGGGCAGAACTCGCCCTCGAGCGCCGACCCGGCGCCGACCGGTATCTCGGCGACCAGCAGAACCCGCCGCCCGACCGAGACCGTGTCGATCACCTCGCGGCCGAGCAACGCCGCGGCGAAGGCCGGCGCGGCCAGGTAGGAGACGCTGCGCGAGATGTTGATCCCGAACGACCGCCGGATCCGACCGGCGAACTCCTCGTCGAACAGCCGCAGCACCACCCGCAGCGGCGGTCGCGGGTCCGCCACCGGTCCGCCCCGGTCCTGGTCCGCCCGGTGTACGGAGCGCGCCAGCAGCGCGGTCTCCAGGTTCGTCACGTCGTCGGCGCAGAGCACCACCAGCGCCCGGCAGGTCTGCACCGACGCCGCCCGCAGCGTCTCGGCGCTGTTCGCGTTCCGGATCAGCACCGGGATGTCGAGGTCCCGTGCGACCTGCACGCCTCGGGCGTCGGCGGTCCGGTCGATGGCGACCACACCGATCCCGAGGGCGTGCAACTCCTCGACCACCCTGGTACCGATGTTGCCCAGCCCGACCACCACCACGTGACCGGAGATCGGCTCGGTGAGTACGCCGGCCGCGAGCGCCAGCCGGACGTTCACCACCAGCCCGACCAGCAGCACGGTGACGGTCGGGATCAGTGCCACCCCGGCGAGGACGAGGACGAGCTGGACGACCTGCTCCCCGGCCGACCCGGTGAGGTCGGCGTCGGCCCCACCGAGGGCGGTGACGGCGGTCAGGTAGGCGGCCTGCCAGAAACTCAGGTCGCGCAGCACGGTGAGGGTGCCTGTCCCGACGAGCAGCAGCCCGGCCACCGAGCCGAGGGCGAGTCGCAGCTTGCGGTCGAGCAGCAGCCTGGTGGTCCGCAGCGGGCGCCGCCGACGCCGCTTGACCGGCCGAGGTCGGGGACCGGTGACCCGCGCGAGTACGAGGTCCGCGTCGCCGTCCCGCTCCGGCAGGGTCACCGGTCCGGCCTGCCCGCCGGTGACCGCCAGCCCGCAGAGGATGTCGTCCGGATCGGCGACCCGGTCCCGGTTCACCGCCATCAGCAACTCGTCGGGCAGCCGCACGTACCGTGGGGTGTCGTCGCCGAGCGCGGCGGCGACGAAGGCCGGCGCGGCGATCTCCGACCCGGACAGCACCTCGCAGTCGCCGAGCATCGCCGCGACGCCCTCACCGAGCACCGGGTTGAAGATCCGGACCACGATCCGGACGGTCGGGCTGACCTCGCGGGCCATCATCGCCGCGTCGACGTTCTCGATGTCGTCCCGTCCGACCAGCGCGAGTGCGGCGGCATGCTCCACCCCGGCGTGCCGGAGCACCTCCTGGCTGAGCCGGGGCGCGACGACAACCACCGGGCGCAGCGCCGGGTCGCCGTTCTCCGGGCGGAGCCCGGCGATGTCCGGCGCCTGGCCGGCGGACATGGATCCGAGGATCACGGTGACCGGCGCGTGGTAGGTGTCCATCAGCTCGGCGACCAGTCGGCGGGCGAGCGGATTGTCGCCCCAGACCACGAAGTGTCCGGCCCGCGCGGGCCCGGCCGGCTCCGGGGGCGCGCCGGTCCCGGACGGCTCCACTGCGGGCGGCGGGTCACCGGACACGGGTCGATGATAGGCAGGCCGGGCACGAGGTCCGGTCGGTCCGTCCACCGAGGATCGTGCCGATCCGGAGTGTCATTTCGAGTTCGGGCCCCGGTCATCAGCCGGGTGAGAGGTGTTCAGCGCCGCCCGTGCTCCGCTCAGGATCTGCGGGCGGGGAGCCGATCCGTGCCGTCGTAGGCGGTCCGGGCCTGCTCGACCCGGCCCAGGTTCGCGTCGGACCACTGGGCGAGGGTGTGGAACAGGGGGGCCAGGCTGCGCCCGAGTTCGCTGATCTCGTACTCCACCCGGGGCGGAATCTCCGGGTGGTACGTCCGCACCACGAGACCGTCGCGTTCCAGTTGCCGCAGCCGCTGGGTGAGGACCTTCGGGGTGATGGTGGCGATCCGGCGTTCCAGCTCCACGAACCGCTGCCGGCCGTGCTCGTTGAGGGTCCAGAGGATCGGCGTGGTCCAGCGACTGAAGACGATGTCGACCACGGGCCCGATCGGGCAGGCCAGCTCGGGATCGCTCGCCGCGTTCGGGCGGGTGACGTCGCCGCCCATGCCGGGCCGTGCGTCGCCGGAGCCACTCATTGGATTCCCCCAGGGTAGTCACTTTCCTGTAGGTACCTACTATACCGAGGCTGTTAGCTTCGCTGGGTCACGGCGATGACCTGGGTCTTCGCCGCTGATCCGGCGCCGCCCACCGGTGGTGTCGGCACCCGAACGGGGAAGACTGGGAGCTGTTCATGATCGTGGTAGCGGGAGCGACCGGAAACGTCGGCCGACCACTCGTAGCGGCACTGAGCGCGGCCGGTGAGCAGGTGACGGCAGTCTCGCGGGGCACGGCCGATCCGGCAACACCCCCGGGGGTACGTCACCGAGCGGCCGACCTGGCCGAACCGGAGACCCTCCGACCGGTGCTGGACGGGGCCGACGCGCTGTACCTCCTCGTCTCCGGCGCCGGGGCGCACCTCGACCCGTACAAGATCCTCGACGTCGCGAAGGCGGGCGGGGTGCGTCGCGTGGTCCTGCAGTCCTCCCAGGCCGCCGGCACCCGACCGGCGTCCGTGTCCCATGCACCGCTGCTGCGGATCGAGGACGCGCTGCGGCAGTCGGGGCTGGACTGGACCATCCTGCGACCGGGCGGCTTCGACTCCAACGCCTTCGCCTGGGCCGACGGGATCCGGGACCGGCGGACGGTAGCCGCCCCGTTCGGCGACGTGGGGCTGCCGACCATCGACCCCGTCGACATCGCCGAGGTCGCGGCCGTGGTGCTGCGCGACCGCGGCCACACCGGTCGGACGTACGAGCTGACCGGGCCGGCACCGGTCTCGTCCCGCGAGCGGGCTCGGGCGATCGGTGACGCGCTCGGTACGCCCGTACGGTTCGTCGAACAGAGCCGGGACGAGGCGCGGGCCCAGATGCTGCGGTTCATGCCCGAGCCGGTCGTGGACGGGACCCTCGCCATCCTCGGCGAGCCCACGCCCGCCGAGCAGCAGGTCAGCCCGGCCGTCGAGCAGGTCCTCGCCCGAAAGCCCCGCACCTTCGCCGACTGGGCCGCCCGCAACATCGACGCGTTCCGCTGACCCACCCGCCCTTCCCGAAGACGCTCCCGCACCGGACGGGTACCCGACGACCGCTCGTCCGGTGCAAGAGTGGGCGCATGGCGATCACCATTCGGGAGGCCGTGCAGGCGGATCTGCCGGCACTGCTGGCCCTGTACGGGGAACTGCATCCGAACGACACCCCGCTCCCGCCCGATCGGGCCGGGTCGATCTGGCGGGAGATCACCGCACAGTTCGGGCGTACGGTCCTGCTCGCCGAGGTGGACGGGGCGCCCGCCGGCACGCTCGACTGCACGGTGCTGCCGAACCTGACCCGGGGCGGGCGGGCGTTCATGCTGGTGGAGAACGTCGTGGTGGCCGCGTCCGTACGCCGTCTGGGGGTCGGCCGGGAGTTGCTCGCGGCGGCGGTCGACCGGGCCCGGTTGGTCAACTGTTACAAGATCCAGTTGCTCTCGCGGCTGAGCCGGGACGAGGCGCACGTCTTCTACGAGTCGTGCGGGTTCCGGCAGATCGCCGCGGGTTTCCGCCGATACCTGGACTGAAACGGCCGGTTGCGGGGGCGTGAACGGGACACCGGGGATCCAAGGGTCGGGACGGAGCGGACGACCCGTCGGAGCAACTCGACGCTGGACTAACCTTGGCCTCTGGTCGGGCTCTATGGCGCGCTCGCCGCTGATCAACGCAACGGACCGCAACGGACGGAACAAAGATCATGATCGACCAGGCCAAGACACGCGTCCTGCTGCTGGAGAACATTCACCCCGACGCGGTCACCCGGCTGGAGTCGGAGGGATTTCTCGTCGAGTCGCTGCGCAACGCGCTGGACGAGGACGAGCTGATCGCCCGGATCGAGGGCGTGCACCTGCTCGGCATCCGCTCCAAGACGCAGGTCACCGCCCGGGTGCTGGCCGCCGCGCCGCAGCTCGTCGGCGTCGGGGCGTTCTGCATCGGCACCGACCAGATCGACCTGGCCGCCGCCTCCGCGGCCGGCATCGCGGCGTTCAACGCCCCGTTCTCCAACACCCGCAGCGTGGTCGAGCTGGCCCTGGCCGAGATCATCATGCTGGCCCGGCGGCTGCCCGAGAAGAACGCCGGCATGCACGCCGGGGTCTGGGACAAGGCGGCCAACGGCAGCCACGAGGTCCGCGGCCGGACGCTGGGCATCGTCGGGTACGGCAACATCGGCGCCCAGTTGTCGGTGCTCGCCGAGAACCTCGGCATGCAGGTCTACTTCTACGACACCGCCGACAAGCTCGCCCTCGGCAACGCCAAGCGCTGCGACAGCCTGAACGAGCTGCTGGAGGTGGCCGAGACGGTCACCCTGCACGTGGACGGCCGGCCGGGCAACAGCGGCTTCTTCGGCGAGGAACAGTTCGCCCGGATGCGCCCCCGCAGCCTCTTCCTGAACCTGTCCCGGGGCTTTGTCATCGACTACGCCGCCCTGCGCGACCACCTGGTCAGCGGGCACCTGGCCGGCGCCGGCATCGACGTGTTCCCGCACGAGCCCAAGGGTCGGGGCGACGAGTTCACCTCGGAGCTGCGCGGCCTGCCGAACGTGATCCTCACCCCGCACATCGGCGGGTCGACCGAGGAGGCGCAGGCCGACATCGGCGGGTTCGTGGCCAACAAGCTGGCCCAGTTCGTCAGCGAGGGCAACACCACGCTGAGCGTGAACCTGCCCGCTATCCAGCTCCCGGCGGCAACCGGGACCCACCGGATCGCCCACACGCACCACAACATGCCGGGTGTGCTCGCCCAGGTGAACAGCATCCTGGCCGAGCACGCGGTGAACATCGAGGGCCAGCTGCTCGGCACCCGGGGCGAGTACGGCTACCTGCTCACCGACCTCGGCGCCGGTTACACCGAGGACGTCGTGCTGCAGTTGCGGGCGATGAGCCAGACGATCCGGCTGCGGGAACTGTCGTGAGCGACCTCGAAGAGGACCTGAGGGCCATCGTCGGGCCGGCGCACCTGCTGGTCGACCCGGACCTGCGCGACGCGTACGAGACGGACTGGACCCGCCGGTTCTCCGGGACCGCGCGTTGTGTGGTCCGCCCGGCGGACACCGCGCAGGTGGCCGCCGTGGTCCGGACCTGCTCGGCGGCGGGTGTGCCGATCGTGGTCCAGGGCGGTAACACCGGCCTGGTCGGCGGCGGCGTGCCCGGCGGCGGCGAGGTGCTGGTCAGCCTGACCCGGTTGACCGGGCTGGAACCGGTCGACGACATCGAGGGCCAGGTCACCGTCGGTGCCGGCGTCACCCTGGAGAAGCTCCAGGCGCACGCCCGCCCGGCCGGACTGGACGTCGGCGTCGATCTGGCCGCCCGCTCGTCGGCGACCATCGGCGGCATGGTCGCGACCAACGCCGGTGGCATCCGGGTGCTGCGCTACGGCAGCATGCGCGACCAGCTCACCGGCCTGGAGGCGGTACTCCCCGACGGCACGGTGATCACCAGGCTCGCCGGCCTGGCCAAGGACAACACCGGGTACGACCTGACCCAGTTGCTCGCCGGCAGCGAGGGCACCCTGGCGATCATCACCCGGGTACGCCTGCGCCTGGTCCCGCTGCTGCCCGCCCGGGCGGTGGCCCTGGTCGCCGTCGACGGCACCGACGCCGCGCTCACCCTGCTCGCCGCCGCCCGCGGTCGCCTCTCGACCCTCGCCGCGGCCGAGATCTGCTTTCCCGAGGGCATGGACCTGGTCCGGTCCTATGGCCGCCTGCCCGCCCCGTTCGACACCGACTATGCGGCGTACGTGCTGCTGGAGTGTGCCGGGCACGCCGATCCGACCGACGAGTTGCTGGACATGCTCGGCGACTGCGCGGCCGTCGAGGATGCCACGGTGGCCTCGGACGCGGCCGGTCGGGCGCGGCTGTGGGCGTACCGGGAGACGCACACCGAGGCGATCAACACGGCGGGTGTGCCGACCAAGCTCGACATCTGCGTACCCCTGCGCGAGTTGGCCGGGTTGGTCGCGGTCCTGCCGGAGACGGTCGAAGCGGTCGCGCCGGGTGCCCGCACGATCCTCTTCGGTCACCTCGGTGAGGGCAACCTGCACGTCAACGTGCTGGGCGCGGGTGACCTGGCCGAGCAGGTGACGGACGCGGTGCTCCGGCAGGTCGCGGCCCGGCGCGGCAGCATCAGCTCTGAACACGGTGTCGGTCGGGCGAAGGCCGAGTGGCTGTCGCTGTCCCGCTCTCCCGAGGAGATCGACGTCCTGCGCCGGATCAAGTCCGCCCTGGATCCGGCCGGTCTGCTCAACCCCGGCGTCCTGCTCTCGAAGTAGCGCAGACCGTGGCGAACCGGTTCCTGCACCTGGCCCGGCACGGCGAGGCGATCGACGAGGGCCGGCTCACCGAGGCCGGGCAGCAGCAGGCCAGGTTGTTGGGACGGCGGTTGGCGAACGTGCCGCTAACCGCCATCCACCACAGCCCACTCCCCCGCGCGGTCCACACCGCCGAGTTGATCGGTGAGTCCCTTCCGGACGTACCGTTGTGCGCCGAGGACGTGCTCGGCGACTACATCCCGCCGGTCCCCGACCCGGACGCGCTGCCCGAGGTCTACACCCGTTTCCTCGACGGCGTCACCCCGACCGAGTACACCGACGGTGCCCGCCTCGCGGCAGCCGCGATCGAGCGGTACGCGCTGCCCGCCGTGTCCGAGCCAGCCGGGTCGGACACGCACGAGCTGATCGTGACGCACAACTTCCTGATCGGGTGGTTCATCCGGCACGCCCTCGACGCCCCCGACCACCGCTGGCTCGGACTCAACCAGAGCAACTGCGCCCTGACCACGATCCTCTACCGCCCGGATCGCCCGCCGGCCCTGGTCCGCTTCAACGACATGTCCCACCTGCCGGCCGAACTGCGCTGGACCGGATTCCCGTCGGACCTGAACATCTAGCTGTTGTCGCAGCTCTCGGCGGCTTTCCGCTCGAAGGTCCGCCGCGACATGATCTCCGACTCGCGCCGGCTGACCGGGGCGAGCACGTCGTCCGCGCCGATCCGGCCCAGGTCATCGGTGGTGAAGTGCACCGGCGCCGAGTCCCGGCCACTGTGCCCGCTCAGGCTGTACCGGACTCCGGGTGTCAGCTCGGTCAGCGACACGGTCCGGGCCGACTGCCCCTCCGGGGGTTCGGAGGTCGGATCGCCGGTCTGCCACCCGACCGGGGGCGTACCGAACAGCGGCGCCTCGACCACCTCGCCGGCCGGTTCGCCGCTGACCCTCCACTCGACCAGCGTGTCGACCCTGCCCGTCGGGGTCGGCCGCGCGGTCTCGTCGTTCCGGTAGACGCTGATCTGGGCGAAGTCACCGCCGCAGGTCACCAGGATGGCCAGTGGTCGATCGTCGCGCATCGCGAGCGCGGCCACCGGCTGCGATCCCGGTGTGCATGCCGTGAGCGTGCCGACGAGCAGTGCCGGCACCATCATGAGCTTTATTCCCCGCATGGTTCAACGGTGCCGACGTGAGATCACGACCGAACCTCGGCCCGGCGTCACTGACGACACACGAACATGGACCGTGTCGGACCTGCTCACCGGAAACAGGCTACGTACGGATGTCCGAGTCTCGCCGGCGCAACCAGTACGCCACCACGGCAGCGCCCAGCAGAGGGCCCCACACCGGGAACGGGAACAGCAGCAGGCCCAGCAGAACCCCACCGAGGCCGCTGCCATTGCCGTCGCTTTCCACGCTGCTCAGTACGAACCCCGGCGACGCCATGCACGCCGCTGTGGCCACCAACCCGCCCGGCACAACCGCCACCATCGGCGGCACGCGACGGCCACCGAGCCATGGCGCCCACCTCGGGACCACCTCTCCCCACCGGCGGATCAGGCCCAAGGTCAGCACCGTGCCGACAACCGCTGCCAAACCGAGCGACGCGCCGTGCACCCGGACGGCGGATTCGTCGAACCGTGGGTCCAGGTCAACCGGCCAAGGAGTCAGCCAGGTCATACGCAGCAACGCGTACGGCAATGGACACAACGCGGCGCCGATCGTGGCCACCCTGCCCCACCGCCGCACGCTCTCCGGCTCCGTCCACGCCGGCCGGGCCGGGTCGCCGCCACCCAAGGCCGCCGCGTGGCGTAACAGCCGGTAGGCGACCCAGCCCCAACCGGCCGCCACGGCCGCCATGCCCAGTCCCCACCCGATCCGCACGTTGTACGAGGCAAAAGCGCGGATGACATTGCCCGCGTAGCGGGGCAGGGTGCCGGGCTCCACCACGCCGGTCATCACACCGACGACCGCCGCAGCCCCAGTCGCGGCCGCAGCCACGTAGCCGCCCCGATGCCCACGCACGCTGGCGATCACGACAGCGGCCACCACAACCACGGGGCCGACGAGCGCGATCCCGTAGCCCAGCGAGGTCATCAGCGACACGTCCGACATCACCAAGGCGAAGAACACCGCCTCGGCGACGGCGACCATTCCGGCCACCCGCACCGCGGCGACGCGGGAGCCGGCGCGCGCCACGACCGCTGCAACGAGCAGACCGACCACCGCTGCGGCCAGCAGCATCGCACCGGACGCCCGATGCTCGATGAGGTGCGTCACCGACACCTTGACCCGGTCGGCCGAGCCGAACGGGAAGCTCGACGGGCGGGCGCTCCACAACGCGCCCACACCAGCGGCTAGCAGCGAGACAAAGGCGGCCACGGCAACCGGCCAGCCGACATCACGGACACGAACGGCACCGGCGTGAGCTGCGCTCCACTGTGCATCCATACCCGCCACGCTAGGAGCGCCGATGCGTCAATTCCTCCCCCGCCGGAGGGAGCCGGATCCCCCGGAATCGCGAGACGGTGGCCGTACCAACCGCCCCGGTCCTGGCCGGGGATCGCAATCAGCACGTCCGGTACCGCGCTGACGAGACGAATCGCGGTGTGATCAGGCGTGGCCCGGGTCGCGTCCGGCGAACGCGGCAAGGCGGTCGTACACCGGGGCGTCGTCGGGCACCGTGACCTCGGGTCCGAAGGCCCCGCCGTCCGCCTCGGTGCCCCGGAACTGTGGCCGCAGCGCGTCTCGGATCCAGCTCAGTGCGAGCTGCCCGATCTCCGGGTCGAGGTCGGTCGACTGACCGGTTGCCCTGGCCAGGTCCCAGGCGTGCATCGCGAACTCGGCGATCTGCTGGTCGACCGGAAAGCTGGCCGGTACCTCGCCCATCCCGGGCAGTGTGATCGTCCCGGTCAGGTCGCCCGCACCACGCCACGCGTCGAGCAGTTCGGCGGCCCCCTTGCCGAAGACCGCACCCCGGTCCTGGGTCACCACCGGGGCCACTTCGGACCAGTCCGGCTTGCCACCGGTCGCCGTCAGGGTGAACTGGTGCAGGTCATGCACCACGTGGTCGCCGAGCTGCGCCACCGTCCACGACCGGCACGGCGTCGGCAGATCCTGCTGGTCGTCGCGCACCCGGCCGAGGATCTCGCCGACCTGGTCCAGCGCTCGCGACAGCAGGACAATCGGCTCGTTCTCCGTCGCCATGAAAAATCTCCCTGGTCGTGATGGGTATCTACCGAGAGTCAGACAACCACATCCGTACGACAGGGAGGGCCCCGCGCGTCTGGCACAGTTTCGCTATGGCAGAACGAAGGTCACCGTTGATAGTCGCTGTCGCGTGGGGGGAGATCGAGGTCGAAAATCTGGGTACGTTCAAGGACGTCAAGCTCTACCCGGGTGGCGGTCGCGCGTGGGACTGGTCCGAGACGGGCACCAGCCACTCACCCGGAATCCGACCGGCCGACGTGGCGGAGCTGATCGACAACGGCGTAACGGTTGTCGTCCTCGCCAGCGGGATGGAAGAACGGCTCGGGGTGACGGACGAGACGCTCGACCTGCTGAGGAGCAGGGGCATCGGCGTACACGTCCTGGAAACCCGGGCGGCGGTGCGCACGTACAACGAGCTGGCGGCGTCGGTCCCGGTCGGGGCGCTGTTGCACTCGACGTGTTGAGCCCTGCACACAGAAGGGCGTACGCCCTGGGACCGGTGCTGTCGATTCCGGTCCGGTCGTTCGTCGGAGGAGTGAGGACGAACCATATCCGATTGGAGAATCCCATGGCGCAGTACGCGATCCTGCTGTTCGCGGACGCCCCCGCCGACGCCTCGGACCTGACTCCGGAGGAGCAGGAGGCACACCAGCGGCACGGCGAGGACGTGGAGAGGTTCGGCGGCACCATGCTGGCGGCGTTCGCGCTGCAGCCGAGCACCACGGCGACCTCTGTCCGCGGTGACCTCGTGACCGACGGTCCCTTCCTCGACACCAAGGAGGTCATCGCCGGCGTCTACGTGATCGAGGCCCCCGATCTGGACGCCGCCCTGGAGATCGCCCGGCGCAACCCCGCCACCCGGCAGGGTGGCGGGGTCGAGGTGCGCCCGGTCGCGAACGGTTTCGTCGGTCCACCGACCGCCGGTGGCTGACGGACCGGGTCAGGACAGGGGTCATCGGGCACCGGCTACGTTCACCGGCAGACGACCCCCACGCATCCGTTCAGGTCGCCGGTGGAGACGTTGCCGCCGCCGTCGCGCACGCTGCCGACCGGCAGCGCCTCGATGCCGTGGTCGGCATTGCTCTGGGTACGGTTCCCGGTGACCACGATGTCGCTGCCGACCGGGACGTTCGTGTGCAGCCCGTCGTCGTTGGGGCGGCCGGCGGCGTCGTTCTCACCGGAGGCGTAGCCGTTGGCCGTGAACCGGTTCCCGGTGACGCTGATCCGGGCCGGCGACCCTCCGATCGCGGGGGCCTCGAAGAACAGCCCGTTGCCCCCGTTGTCGGTGAAGGTGTTCCGGGCGACGGCCAGTCCGTCGATGACCGCGAGGAGGCCCACCCGCACGTACATTCCGTAGAAGTGGTTGGTGAACTCGTTCTCGATCACCCGCGTGTTGCGCGCGGGCCCATCGATCACCAGCCCGAACTCGGATGCCCGCAGGCGGTTGCGCTGGACGGTGACGTCTTCGACGGCGATGCCGAGCTGGATGGTGCCGCCGGTGAGGTCGTTGCCGGTGATGGTCACCGCATTGGACTCGGAGACCCGAATCCCGCTCTGGGTGAGGTGGTTGTCGCGCACCACCGTACGGTTCGCCTCCGATGCGGTGACGCGGCCGCCCCGGAAGATGTTGTCGGCGATCAGTGATCCGTGGGTGTTGATGCTCAGGTCGATCCCGCCGTGCACCCTGACACCGCGAATGGCGATCCCGGTGGAGTTCGTCGCCACCACTGCCGGCGTACCGCTCGCAACCGCTTCTATGGCACCGTCGTCGATCCGCAGACCGGAGACGGACTCGGCCTGCACACCGCCGTCGTCCCCCGGTGAGTCGGAACCGTTGCGGAGCAGGCGTACGTTCTCGATGACCGTGTTACGGGTGGAGTCGAGGGTGACCCCCCACGCGAAGTCGATGATCGCGCCGTTGCGGATGCGAAGTCCACTTCGCTGGGTCGCGGTGATACCGACACCGCTGGTACGCGGGCCGCTGATGACATGCTGGTTGAGGTCCACGGTGACGCCGTTCGCGCCGATCACCAGGGCGTCGCCGGTGCAGCGCAGATCGGCCCGCAGGGTCACGTCCCTGGTGATGGTGTCACCGCAGCGTACGGGCGGGGCCGCCACGGCCGACGCAGGCGTGGCCGACACCGTCAGACCTGCGGCGAGGAACAGGATCGTTCCGGTATGGAGCAGCTTTCGAACACTGAACATCTCTCTCACCTGCGCAAACTCGGAGGGGCCAGAAGAGAGAGATTAGTTACGCTCAGTGATCGAGTGGTGACTCAGTCGTCTAGCCGACCGCAACGGGCCGGACCACATCTTCACAGCGCCCGCACCCGACCTGCACCATCGACCGATCGGGCCTCCATACGATCTGATCATGCCGTTGACGCTGCCCACCCATCCCGTCGTCGTTGTCCTTCTGAAACGGTGGCGACCTCGCTGGTTCGACGGGGTGGCTCTGACAACCGGTGCGATCGCCCCCGATGTCGCCTTCGCCGCCGACGGTTACGGTCTGACGATCCACAGCCACGCGTGGCACGCCCCGCTGTGGTGGGCGCTGCCGCTGGCCCTGGTCGCCACCCGGCTGATCCGCTGGGCGGCGCCGACCGTCGCCGCACACCTGCCGGCGGGCGACCTGCTGGCGCTGCGCGACTACGGCGTACTCGGCCTGGTGCGTCATCGGTGGTGGGTCAGCGCGACCTCGGCGCTCGTCGGGGCGGCCAGCCACATCGGGTGGGACGCGTTCACCCATCCGAGCGTCGACCGGGGTCGCGTCGCCTTCCCGGTCCTCCACACCCAGGTATGGTCGGGCGTCCCCTGGTGGGAGTTCCTGTCCACCGCCTCCGACGTCTTCGGATTCATCGTGGGCGTGGCACTGCTCATCCACATCGGCCGGTCACGTCTACTGCGACGTTGGCACGGGTCGCCGCCGTCGATCGCGCCACGGCCCGTTCCGTTCTGGTCCGTCGTGGCCCTGGTGTTCATCCTCGGCCTGGCCCTACTGCCGATGCAGCCGGTCCGGTTGTTCCACGACCAGGCCGTACGGGTGATGCTGATCGCCGTGATCGCACTGCTGGCGGGTGCCGGGGCGACACAGGTCCGTACGGCCGAACGGGGTACGGCGACCGGGTGACCCGGTCGCCGTACCCGATGGTCACTTGCCAGCGTTGCGAATACGGCGGATCGTGTCGCGGTACCAGAGGGCGCTGGCCTTGGGCGTACGGACCTGGGTGTCGTAGTCGACCCGGATGATCCCGAACCGCTTGTCGTAACCGTAGGCCCACTCGAAGTTGTCCATCAGGGACCAGGCGAAGTAGCCGCGGATGTCGGCACCCTGCTGGCGGGCGAGGGCGACCGCGCCGAGGTGCGACACGAAGTAGCCGATCCGGTCGTCGTCCTGGACGAATCCCTTCTCGTCCGGCTCGTCGTCGAAGGCGGAACCGTTTTCGGTGATCACCATCGGCAGGTCGGGGTAGTCGCGGCTGAGGCGTACCAGCAGCTCGGTGAAGCCCTCGGGGACGATCTCCCAGTCCATCGCGGTCCTGGGCCGACCGAACGGCACCTCGCGGCTCACCGGCAGTCCGTCGGCGTCCTCGGTGCGTCCCTGCTCGTCCACCCCCGAGTGCTGGGTGCTGAAGTAGTAGTTGACGCCGAGCACGTCGATCGGGGCCGAGATGATCTCCAGGTCACCGTCCTGGACCGGCAGCTCGATCCCGCGCGCGGCGAGGTCGGCGACGATGTCCTGCGGGTAGCGGCCGTGCCGCAGCGGGTCGAGGTAGATCCGGACGCCGAGCCCGTCCGCCCGGCGGGCGGCGTTCACGTCCGGCTCGCTCTCGGTCGCCGCGACCGAGGTGCTCATGTTCAGCGTGATGCCGAGGTCGATCGGGCCGGGCGCCGCCGCCCGCATCCGCTGGGTGGCCAGCCCGTGTCCGAGCAGAAGATGGTGTACGGCGTGCATCCCGGCCTCGAAGTCCCGCTTGCCCGGGGCGTGCCGCCCGTACGCGTAACCGAGCATCGCCGAGCACCACGGCTCGTTCAGCGTGGTCCACGTCCGTACCCGATCCTTGAGCTGGTCGAAGACGAGCATCGAGTAGTCGGCGAACCGGTAGGCGGTGTCCCGCGCCGGCCAGCCGCCCGCGTCCTCCAGCTCCTGCGGGAGGTCCCAGTGGTAGAGGGTGACCCACGGGTCGATCCCCTGGGCCAGCAACTCGTCCACCAGCCGGTCGTAGAACGCCAACCCGGCCGGGTTGGCCGGCCCACGGCCACCCGGCTGCACCCGTGGCCAGGCCACGGAGAACCGGTAGGTGTCCACCTCCAGGTCGCGCATCAACCCCACGTCGGAGGGCATCCGGTGGTAGTGGTCGCAGGCGATGTCGCCGTGCTCGCCCTTGTGGACGGCGCCGGGGACCCGGCAGAACGTGTCCCAGATCGAGGGGGTACGCCCGTCCTCGGCGACGGCACCCTCGATCTGGTACGACGAGGTCGCCACGCCCCAACGGAAGCTGGCGGGCAGGCTGTCGATCGGGTCGGGTTGACCGCTGGCGACGCGGGCAGGATCGAGTGTCGAGGCGGTCGTGTCCATGGCTCTCCTGATCGGGTGTGAGTACTGGTGTCGGGCTGGTGGGTGCGCGGCAACCGGTGACGGTGGGCCGCGCGCGGCGCGACGGGGAACAGTCGGCACCGCCCGGTCACCCCCGGCGGACCACGACGGATTCACGGGTGGGATGCAGCCAGCAGGCCACGTTCCGGTCGGCGGCCGTACCCTCCTTCGGCACCCCCAGCACCGGGATCTCGGTGGCGCACGGGTCGAACGCCTTCGGGCAGCGCGGGTGGAACGAGCAACCGGTCGGCATGCCGCGCAGGTCCGGCGGCGAACCGGGGATGCCGCTCAGTTCACGGCGCGGTCCGCGCAGCGCCGGGAAGGAGTTCAACAAACCCTCGCTGTACGGGTGCAGCGAGTCGCGGTAGAGCGCCGCCGCGGGCGCCTCCTCGACGATCCGTCCCCCGTACATGATCGCGATCCGGTCGGAGAACTCGACCAGCAGGGACAGGTCGTGGGTGATGAACAGCACCGAGAACCCGAGCCGTTCGCGCAGCTCGACGAGCTGCCCCAGGATCTGCCGCTGCATCACCACGTCGAGGGCGGTGGTCGGCTCGTCCATGATGACGATCTGCGGCTCCAGCGCGAGCGCCATCCCGATCATGACCCGCTGGCGCATGCCGCCGGAGAGCTGGTGCGGGTAGCTGTCCAGCCGGTCGGCCGCGATCCCGACGAGTTTGAGCAGTTCGCGGGCGCGGGCCAGCCGCGCGGCGGGACTCGTCGTCGGCTCGTGCGCCTTGATCACGTCCATGAGCTGGGTGGAGACCTTGTGCACCGGGTTGAGCGAGTTCATCGCCCCCTGGAACACGATCGAGGTCTCCGCCCAGCGGAACCTGCGCAGTTGCGCCGGGCTGAGGGTCATGATGTCGATCGGTTCGCCGCTCGGCGGATGGTAGAGGACCGAGCCGCCGCTGATCACACCGGGCGGGGGCAGCAGCCGGGTCACCCCGTACGCCAGGGTGGACTTCCCGCTGCCGCTCTCGCCGGCCAGTCCCAGCACCTCGCCCCGGTGCAGGGTGAGGTTGACGTCCCGGACCGCGCGTACGGCCTGGTCGCCGAGACCGTAGTCGACGTTCAGGTTCTTGATCTCCAGCACGGGTCGGCTCATCGCCCGGCCGCCTTTCCCTCGGCGTTGCTCAGCACGGCGGCACCCCGGGGCGCCGGTGGCGGACTCGGCGGTGCGGCGAGTACCGGGGTGAACCCGACCCGCATCCGGACGACTCGACCGTCGGCCGTACGCACCTTCGCCTTGCCGCTGCTGCGCAGCCGGGGACTGACGAACTCGTCGATGCCGAAGTTGACCAGCGACAGCGCGGTGCCGAGGATCGCGATCGCCAACCCGGCGGGTACGAACCACCACCAGGCGCCCTGGGCCAGGGCCTGCTGGCTCTGCGCCCAGAACAGGATGGTGCCCCAGTTCCACTCGGAGATGGTCGAGATCCCGATGAAGGCCAGGGTGATCTCGGACATGACGGCGAAGATGACCGTGCCGACGAAGTTGGAGGCGATGATCGCGGTCAGGTTCGGCAGGATCTCGAACCCGACGATCCGCCAGGTGCTCTCCCCGCTGGCGCGGGCCGCCTCCACGTAGTCGCGTCTGCGCAACGAGAGCGTCTGGGCGCGCAGCACCCTGGCTCCCCAGGCCCACGAGGTCAACCCGATGACCAGGGCGACAACCAGGTCACCGGCGGAGGAGATGGTCGAGGCGACGATGATGACCAGCGGCAGCGCCGGGATCACCAGGAACACGTTCGACAGGGCGGACAGGCTCTCGTCCGCGGCCCCGCCGAGATATCCGGCGGTGACCCCGATGACCACCGAGAGCACGGTGGCGACCACTCCGGCCAGGAAGCCCACGAAGATGACCCCGCGGGTCCCGACCAGCACCTGGCTGAAGATGTCCTGGCCGAGGTGGGTGGTGCCGAACCAGTGCGCCCCGGACGGCGGCGCGACCAGGTCGGGTCCGCGCCCGGACGGGTCGTACGGTGCGATCCACGGGCCGATCACCGCGATCAGCAGGAAGATGCCCAGGATGACCAGCCCGGTCGCGGCCTTGGGATTGGCCACGAACCGGAACTTGCGGCGACGGGCGGCGGGCGGCGGCGTGGCGTCGGTCACCGCGCCGGTGGGGATGACGGCGTCGATGCTGCTGGTGGGGATGGCCATCGCTCAGCCCTCCTTGCGGGTTCGGGGGTCCAGGGCCAGGTACGCCAGGTCCGCCAGCAGGTTCGCCAGCAGCACGGAGAGCGTGATGATCAGGAAGACGCCCTGCATCAGCGGGTAGTCCTTGGCGCCGACCGCCTGGAAGAGCTGGAAACCGAGGCCGGGGTAGGAGAAGACGATCTCGACCAACAGGGTCCCGCCGACGATGAAACCCAGTGACAGCGCGAAGCCGGAGACGTTCGGCAGCAGCGCGTTGCGGGCGGCGTAGCTGACCGCGACCCGGCGCTCCGACAGGCCCTTGGCGTGCGCCACGGTGATGTAGTCCTCGGCGGCGACGGTGACCATCATGTTGCGCATGCTCAGGATCCACCCGGAGACCGACGAGATCAGGATGGTGAACGCGGGCAGCAGGCTGTGCTGGATCGCGCTGCCGATGAAGTACTGGTCGAACGCCGGCACCAGGCCGGGTTCGTAACCACCGGAGGACGGGAAGAAGCTGCCCGGTCCGGCGAGCAGGGCGATCGAGATGAGCCCGAGCCAGAAGTACGGCACCGACGACAGGAACGTGGTCGCGGGCAGCAGGCCGTCGATCCACGAGCCGCGCCGCCAGCCGGCCACCACACCGAGCATGGTGCCGGTGAGGAAACTGATCACGGTGGTGATGCCGACCAGGGCCAGGGTCCAGGGCAGGCTGTCCGAGAGCACCTGGGAGACCGGCGCCGGGAAGAACGTGAACGACAGCCCCAGGTCACCGCGGAAGAGCTGGCCCCAGTACTCGACGTACTCCTGCCACATGCTCTTGTCCTTGTCCAGACCGAACAGGACGTAGAGCGACTGCATCGCCTGGGTGCTGATCTGACCCTGGTAGCGGGAGATCAGCGACTGGACCGGGTCACCGGGGATCATCCGGGGGATGAAGAAGTTGATGGTGATCGCGGCCCACGCGGTGAACAGGTAGAACGCGATCCGTTGCAGCAGGAATTTCACGAGACCACCGTCCGTACCTCGCGCGCGGCCGAACCGGGCGTCTCGGTGTTCTCCGGGTCGTAGAGCCAGCAGGAGGCCCAGTGGCCCGGCTCGCCCTGCACGGCCAACCGGGGCGGCAGCGTGGTGGAGCACCGGGGCATGGCGCTGGGGCAGCGGGGATGGAAACGGCAGCCGGGCGGCGGGTCGATCAGGCTGGGCGGCTCCCCACCGCCACGGTCCTCCGGGGTGGCGGCGGCGGCCTCCGTGGGCGAGCCCTGGATCCGGTCCGGGTCCGGCGCCGAGGCGATCAACAACCGGGTGTACGGGTGTGCCGGCCGCTGCGTCACCGTTTCGCTGTCGCCGCCCTCCACCATCCGGCCGGCGTACATGACCAGGGTGTCGTCGGCGAAGTAGCGGGCGGAGGCGATGTCGTGGGTGATGTAGAGGATGGCCAGGTTCAGCCGTTCCTTCAGATCGCGCAGCAGGTTCAGCACACCCAGCCGGATAGACACGTCGAGCATCGAGACCGGTTCGTCGGCGAGCAGCACCTCGGGGTCGGCGCCGAGGGCGCGGGCGATCGCCACCCGCTGGCGCTGGCCGCCGGAGAGTTCGTGCGGGAACTTGTCGATGTAGCGCTCGGGCGGGGTGAGGGCCACCCGGCCGAGCAGCTCGTGCAGCGCCTGTTCCAACTCGGCCCGGGTGTTGCCGCCGTGGCCGTGGATGCGCAGCGAACGGGTGAGGTGGTAACGGACGGTGTGTACGGGGTTCAGCGAGGCGAACGGGTCCTGGAAGGTGAGCTGCACCCGTCGGGCGTACGCCCGGAACCGCCGGCCGCCGTGCACGGTGGTCGACTCGCCGTGCAGCCGGATGTCGCCGGAGGTGCGGCGGTAGAGCTGGGCGAGCAGTCGGGCCACGGTGGACTTGCCGGATCCGGACTCGCCGACGAGCGCGGTGACCCGGCTCCGGCGAAGCACCAGGTGCACGTCGTCGACCGCGTGCACCACCCGCCGCTCGCGGGAGAGGAGGTCCCGGACCCGCCGTCGGACCGGGAAATGTTTGGTCAGGCTTTCCGCCTCCAACACCACCTCGGTCAGGGCAGGGGTGGAGGTCTCGCTCGTGGTCATGCCGGAGCTCCTGTCGAAGAGAGCTGATCCCCGCGCGGTACTGCTCCCCCGCGCGGCTGCGCCGCCTCCCGGGTGCCCTGTACGGCACACCCGGGAGGCAGCGCGGACGGATCAGGAGTTGGGCTTGAGGTGCAGGACGACGTCGACCGCGTTCGGTTGCGTCGGCTGCGCCGGCGCGTACGGGTTCTGGTCGTCCGGCCAGCCCACCCAGTTCTTCGTGACGTAGGCGCCACCGGCGTTGTCCGCGCCGACCGGGATCATCGGCATCTGCTCGACGAAGATCTTCTGGAGCGTGTTCATCGCGGTGGTACGGGCGGCGTCGTCGGGGGCGCTGGCGTAGTCCTCCAGTGCCTTGGTCGCCTCGGGGCTGTTGAACCGACCGAAGTTGCCCTGCGGCGACGCGGTGCCGATCGGCTTGAGCAGCCGACCATCCATGATCGTCTGGTAGATGTCGTACGGGGTGGCGCCACCGTTGGTCCAGCGGAAGCTGGCCTCGAAGTTGCCCTCCTCGACCGAGGTGAACCAGGCGTCCTGGTTGGCCTTCTCCACCGTCGCGGCGATGCCGATCTGGGAGAGGTTGTCCTTCACGATCTCCAGGCTGGTGATGTAGTCGGACCAGCCGGCGGGGTCGCTCAGCTTCAGGGTGACCGGCTTGCCGGTCGGGTCCTTCAGGACGTTGCCCTCGAGCTTGAAGCCGGCACCGGTGAGCAGCGTCTTGGCACCCTCGACGTCGACCTTGTGGGTCTGGCCCTTGTACTCCGGGGCGATGAACGACTCGCCGGCCGGCAGCGGGATGCCGGTCACCGAGGTCACCTCGGGGTGGAAGTACGCCGCCTCGGCCTGGACGAAGATGTCGTTGCGGTTGATCACCATGTTCATCGCCCGGCGCAGGACCGGGTTGTCGAACGGCTTGCGGGTGACGTTGATGTAGAGACCGTGGATGCCCAGTACGGACGCCGGCCACACCTTGTTGAACTCGGGGTTCTTGTCCACGTAGACGGTCTTGTAGTTCGGGATGAAGACGAAGCTCCACTCCGACTCGCCGTTGGCCAGTGCGGTGGTCTGCGCGTTGTTGTCGTTGTACGACGTGTAGCGCAGCTCCTTGACCTTGGGCAGCTCCTGCCAGTAGTTGTCCCGCACCGTCAGCGTGGTGGTCTGCGGCGTGAACGACTTCAGCGTGTACGGGCCGGTACCGACCGGGTTCTTGTTGATGTCGGTGGCCGGGTCGGCGATGGTCGACCAGATGTGCTTGGGCACCATCGGGATGGTGGTGAGGATCTTGTGCTGGTTGACGAACTGCGGCGCGCCGAAGTTCACCGTGACCGTGTTACCGCTGGTCGTGATGTCCTGAAGCGGCAGGGCGTTGATGTTCAGCGCCTCGGTCTTCTTGATCAGCTCCCAGGTGAACGCGACGTCCTCGGCGCTGAACGGCTTGCCGTCGGACCACTTGACGCCGTCGCGGATGGTGAGCGCGAGGGTCTTGTAACCGTTGGTCCACTCCGCCTTGGTGGCCAGCCACGGCTTGCCCGCGTCGGACGGGCGGATCAGGTTATCCATGATCAGCGGCTCGTAGATCATCCAGCGGTAGCCGAGGGACGCGGCGGACGCGGAGGTCAGGAACGGGTTGTGGTTCTCGGTCTGCGGACCGTTGGGCATGCCGATATTCAGTACGGACGGGGCGTTGTTCCCGTCCCGGTTCGCGTTCGGGCTGTCGCCGCAGGCGGCGAGCACACCGACCGCCATCACGCTGGCGAGGGCGACCGCGAGAGTGCGCCTGACGTGCATGTATTCCTCCCTGTGTCGTGGTGGTGAGGGTGGTCATGGGATGAGCGGGAAAGGCGTTCTGACAGGTGCCGGCCGATCGGTAGAGCGCTCTCACGATCGGGTAGGCGGGTCCGGAGGATCTTGGTTGCGGTGGGGGGTGAGGTGGGGTGGAGCCGGTGGGGTGGTCCGGTGGAGCCGGGCGGACCGGTCGGGGGTGGGAACCGGTCGGGGTCGGGTGGGGTCAGGCGGGAACCATGGTGGAGGCTCGGACGATCAACGTGGTGGGTAGCACGTGCGGGGCGTCGGGCAGCGGGGTGCCGTCGAAGTACGCGAGCAGCATCCGCGCCGCCGCCTCGCCCATCTGACGCATCGGCTGGTGCACCGTGGTCAGCGGCGGATCGGTGTGCGAGGCGTACGGGATGTCGTCGAAGCCGACCAGTGCGACGTCCTCCGGCACCCGACGGCCCGCCTCCCGGATGGCCAGCAGGGCACCGGCCGCCGACAGGTCGTTGTGGGCGAACACGGCGTCGAACTCGACCCCGTCGGCCAACATCTGCTTGACCACCGCCCGACCCCGGTCGAAGGTGAAGTCACCCTCCACCACGAGCCTCGGGTCCAACGGCAGGCCCGCCTCGGCGTAGACGTCACCGAACCCGGCCATCCGCTCCTGGGTGCAGCCGAACGGTTCGATGCCGGTGATGACCAGCGGCCGGCGTCGGCCGAGTTCCAGCAGGTGGCGGGCTGCGGCGGCGCCTCCGCTGCGGTTGGTGGTGGCCACCGAGGGGAAGAGCGGCTGGTGGCCACGGTCGTCGATGAGCACCACCGGCAGGCCGCGGGCGTGCAGGTCGGTGATGTAGTCGAGGGTGCCCTCGGGCTCGATCACCAGCAGGCCGTCGAACGACTTCGCGGAGACCTGCGAGGCGAACTGCCGCATCGACTCCTCACCCCGGTTGCAGGTGAACAGCAGCAACCCGTAGCCCTCGGTCTCCACCACGTCCACCGCGCCCTGCAGCACCTCGCCCATCCAGGGCCAGGTCAGTGACGGGACCAGCATGCCGACCACCCGGGTACGACCCCGGGCCAACCCGACCGCCCGCGCGCTCGGTACGTAGCCCAGTTCCTCGATCACCCGGCGCACCCGCGCCGCCGTCTGCACGTCGAGTTCACCCTTGCCGTTGAGCACCCGGGAGACCGTGGTCTTGCTGACCCCGGCTCGGGCCGCGACGTCGGCGATGGTGATCGGCACTGGGTGCCCCTTCGTGTCGGGACGGTTAACGGCTGGTTCGGAACCGGTTGCGGAAGCGGTTCCGGGCCGAGTCAACCGGAGTGACGAGGGCCACGTCAATCACGGTCGCGTAACAAAACTGATTTCTAAACAAACCTTGCAGTTAGCTGGACGGGCGTGTTACCTCTTCATCACCGTCGATGCGCGCAGCCGCATCACGGGCTCCATCCCGACGACCACGGGCATCGCACCCCGGCCGACCAGCGCTTGCGTCCCCACCGGCCGTGGCCCGTCCTCGTCGGCCGGGCGGTGACCGCCCGCGTCGAACGGGCGCGGTGCGCCCCACCGTCCGCCGAGAAAACTCCTCGCGGAAGGGGAAATTCTGTGCCATCGACAGCGACTCCACCGCTCGTCGCACCCACCCGCCCCACCGGACCGACCCGCCGACGCGCGATCCAGGCCACCCTGCTGGCCTGTTGCCTGGTCGCCACCGGGCTGGCCGTGCTCCGGGCACCCGCGGCCTTCGCCGCCGGCGAGCAGGTCAACATCTGGCTGACCACGACCTCGGACGCCCGTGGTCGTACGGTCACCCGTGGCCTGCAACCGCAGACCCCGATCGCCTTCGCCGCCAGCAGCGGCACCGGCAACCAGACCCTCACCGTCAACGAGAACACCACGTACCAGCAGTTCGAGGGGGCGGGGGCCTCGTTCACCGACACCGCCGCCTGGCTCATCAACGGCAGCGGGGCACTCAGCCAGAGCACCCGGGACACCGTGATGCGCCAACTCTTCGACCCGGTGAACGGAATCGGCCTCAGCTTCACCCGCAATCCGATGGGCGCGTCCGACCTGGCCCGGTTCAGCTACTCGTACGACGACACGTGTTGCGATCTCAACGACTTCTCGCTCAGCCGGGACAGCGACGTGATGGCGTTGACCAAGCAGGCCAAGAGTCTCAACCCGGCACTGAAGGTGATGGCGTCTCCCTGGAGCGCGCCGGGTTGGATGAAGGACAACAACAGCATGACCCAGGGGTGGCTGCAGTGGCAGCACTACCCGACCTACGCCCAGTACTTCGCCCGGTACGTGCAGGGCTACGCCGCCCAGGGCGTGAAAATCGACTACGTGACCGCGCAGAACGAACCGACCTGCTGCGCGGGTTACCCCTCGATGCAGTGGAACGCCGCCGGGTTGCAGGAGTTCACCAAGAACCACCTCTACCCGGCGTTCCGCAACGCCGGGATCAACACCAAGGTGCTGGTGCACGACTGGAACTGGGACGGTTACCAGGAATGGGCCGCCCCACTGGTCAACGACCCGGCGATCCGCAACGACCCGCTCTTCGGCGGAATCGCCTGGCACGGGTACGGCGGGAACGTCAGCACCCAGACCACGGTGCACAACCAGTTCCCGAACGTGAACGCGTACATGACCGAGCACTCGGGCGGCGACTGGATCGCCAACCAACAGACCGAGGACATGCTGAACCTGGTCGACTACACCCGCAACTGGGACCGTAGCTGGATCAAATGGAGTCTGGCGCTGGACCAGAACCAGGGTCCGCACAACGGCGGTTGCGGTACCTGTACCGGCCTGGTAACCGTGCACAACGGGGACAGCCGGCACGGCCAGGTCGACTACACGATCGAGTACTACACGATGGGGCACCTGACCAAGTTCGTGAAGCCGGGCGCCTACCGGATCGACTCCACCGGCAACGCTTCGGTGCTGAACGTGGCCTGGAAGAACCCGGACGGTTCGAAGGCGCTGATCGCGTACAACAACACCGGCAGCACCCAGAACGTCAAGGTGAACTGGGGAAACCAGTCCTTCACCTACCCCCTGCCGACGAAGACCTCGGCCACCTTCACCTGGGGCGGGACGCCCGGCACCGGGCCGACCACTCCCCCGCCCTCGGGCCCGACCGGACAGATCACCGGGCTCGCCGGAAAATGCGTCGACATCGCCGGCGCCAGCTCCGCCGACGGCACGGCGGTGCAGTTGTACGGATGCAACGCAACGACCGCCCAGCGGTGGACCCGAGCCGCCGACGGAACCCTGCGCGCACTCGGGAAATGCCTCGACATCAGCGCCGGGTCGACGGCCAACGGTGCCCGCGTGCAGCTCTACACGTGTAACGGCTCCGGTGCCCAGCAGTGGACCTGGACCGCCGGGCGGGACCTGGTCAATCCGCAGGCGAACAAGTGCCTGGACGTGACGGGTAACACCAGCGCCGACGGCACGCCGCTGCAGATCTGGAGCTGCACGGGCGCCGGAAACCAGAAATGGACCCTCCCGGCTTAGTAAGCGCGGAGCACTTCGTACCGTACCGGCAGCCGCCGGCGCCCACCGAACCGGGAGGGCGTCGGCGGCTTCGCTTATGCCGGTCGGAGGAGTTTCCGGGCCGCTCCGGACGCCCGCGCCACTCGGGCAATGGGGGGAACGTTGCGAAATCAGTGATTGATGAGTCAAACTCATCACCTGGAACCCCATTGTTCACGTGGAGTGATCAACCATGGCTAAAAAGGTAATCACCGTCCTGACCGACGACCTCGATGGCGGCGAGGCCGACCGCACCGTCGAGTTCGGGCTCGACGGCGTCAGCTACACCATTGATCTGTCCGAAGAGAACGCGGGCAAGCTCCGCAAGGTGCTCGACCCGTACATCGCGGCAGGAACCCGCGTCGGTCGCGGCGGCGTGGAAAGCCGTCGGCCGGCTCGGCGCAGCGGCAACGCGGCACCGACCCGCAGCGACCGCGACCAGAACAAGGCGATCCGCGAATGGGCGTCGAAGAACGGCTACGACGTTTCCGAGCGCGGCCGGATTCCGGCTTCCGTGGTCGAGGCCTACAACAACCACTGAGCGGGCGGCTCAGGAGGTACGGATAACACGGGAGATGCCCGGCGGGGCATCCCCCGATATCGACCGCCTCCGGAGTCGGGCCCGGCCTACCCATCGTCGGTGAGCCGGGCTCGCAAGCCCATGCGCTGGAAATTGCACCACACCAAAGATCCCCGACGACGGTTCCGTACGCACTGCGACTCCACCCGTCGTCACCGCAACCGGGCATACGCGGCGTAACGAACCGAGACTGAAACCCGACGGTCGCATGCCGGGTACGCATCCCGCGACGGTTACCCGGCGGCAGATCACGGGCACGTTGACCAGGCATTCCTGCCGTTCTGAGGCAGCGCCATTCGGCCCGTTTGCAGTAGAACGACATCCCGGTGACCGGGCACACAATGTCACCTTGCCGACCCGGTATTCGCTATCCCGGCAACGGAAGCGGCTCCTGACTCGAGTGCACACCACTCATTGAAGGGAGTCGACCTTGTCTGCCAAGGAACCGACCGGGGAAGCATCTTGCTCGGCGCAAGCCGCCGAGGGAGCTGCGCTATCCGGAGGTGGTCGGTCCGCCGCTTGACCCGCGACCGTGGTCCCGACCAGCATGGACGGATGCGCGCGGTCGTCTTCGACTTCTTCGGCACCCTGACCGATCCGGCGGCCGAGTCCGAGCGCCGGGCGGCCTTCGGCGACACGGCGGCGGCGCTCGGCGTACCGGCCGAGGTGTTCTGGGCCCGGATGGGCAGCACGTTCACCGCACGCGCCACCGGCCGCTACGGGGGCACCGCCGCGACGCTGCGCGCGATCGCCCGCGAGTGCGGAGCCGACCCCGACGACAACCAACTGGACCTGGCCGTACGCGTACAGCACGACGGTGCGGGGCGGGTCCGGCGTCCCCGTACCGGTGTTCTCGACCTCCTCGGCGAACTGCGCATCCGAGGTTTCCGGCTCGCCCTGCTCAGCGACTGCGCCAGTGAACTGTGCGAACGGTGGGACGACACCCCGTACGCGCCGTATCTCGACGCCACCGTCTTCTCCTGGCAGGAGGGCTGCCGCAAGCCGGATCCACGGCTGTACGCCACCGCCGCCGCCCGGTTGGGCGTACCGGCGGACGGGTGCTGGTTCGTCGGGGACGGTGGCAGCCGGGAGCATTCGGGCGCCCTCGCCGCCGGTATGCGGCCGGTGCTGGTGACCAATGCGCTGGTGCCTTCCTCGGCCGGTCACCGCGACGACCCCGATCCGGTCCGGCCGGAGCATGTCGTCGACGATCCGGCCGAACTGCCCGCGCTGCTCGGGTGGCCGACGTCCGGGGTCCACGCCGGCCGGCAGCCGGACCCGGTGGGCTGAGCCAGCCCGCCACCGGCGCCCGACGGTGTTACGTCAGCGGGTCGGCAACGAGATCACGGCGAGGAGCAGTCCGTGGTCGACCAGCCAACGCCCGCTGAACCCGGTGAGCGGCACACCGTCGACCAGCGGACCGGGCACCAGCAGTACGGCGGTGAAGGTGCCGGCCGGGTCGACCTCGATCTCGGCCTCGTGGAAGTCCAGCCACCGCCGGGCGAGCGGGAACCAGGCCTTGTAGACCGCCTCCTTGGCACAGAAGAGCAACCGGTCCCAGCAGATCGACGGATAGGCCCCGGCGAGTTGTGCCAGCCGGGCGACCTCGGCCGGCAGCGCGACCGCGGCGAGCACCCCGGACGGCAGCGGCTGGTGGGGTTCGGCGTCGATGCCGATCGTCACCAGGTCGGTGGTCCGGGCCACGGCCGCGGCCCGGTAGCCGTCGCAGTGGGTGATGCTGCCCACCACACCGGCGGGCCAGCGCGGTTCGCGTTGCGGGCCGGGCAGCAGTGGCGCCGGTGGAAAGCCCAGTTCGGCGAGGGCCTGGCGGGCGCAGCGGCGGGCAGTGACGAACTCGTTGCGTCGCTTGTCGACGGCGTTGGCCAGCAGTGCCTCCTCCTCGGGAAAGAGGAGTCCGGGCAGGCTGTCGTCGAAGGCCTCCACGGCGACCACCGGCGCGGAGAGCAGTCGTTCGATCACCGGGGCGACTGCCCGTCGCCGAGCAGCCGGACCGGTATCCGCGGCGGCTGCTCGCGGCGCTGCCATTCGCGCGGATAGCCGAGCGAGACCTCCTCGAACCGGACCCCGTCGTGCCAGGTGGTACGCGGAATGTGCAGGTGGCCGTAGACCGCCACCGCGGCCCGGAAGCGCAGGTGCCAGTCGGCGGTCCGGTCGGTCCCGCACCACTGCGCGAACTCGGGGTACCGCAGCACGTCGGTCGGCTCGCGGACCAGCGGATAGTGGTTGACCAGGACGGTCGGGATGTTCGGGTCGCAGGCGGCGAGCCGGCGTTCGGTCTGCTCGACCCGCGCCCAGCACCACTGTTCCCGGCTCGGGTACGGGTCGGGGTGCAGCACGAACTCGTCGGTGCAGACCACACCCACCTCGTACGCCCGCGCCAGCGACGCCTCCTTGGTGTGCAGGCCCGGCATCCGGAACGAGTAGTCGTAGAGCAGGAACAGTGGCGCCACGGTGACCGGACCGCCGGTGCCGCGCCAGACCGGGTACTCGTCCTCGGGGGTGACCACGCCGATCGACCGGCACATCCGTACCAGATGCTGGTAGCGCGCCTCGCCGCGAAGCTGGACCGGATCCTCGGCCGGTGTCCACAGTTCGTGGTTGCCGGGCGCCCAGATCACCTTGGCGAACCGCCCGGCCAGCCCGGTCAGGACCGACTCGATGTCGGCGGCCATCTCCCCCACGTCGCCGGCCACGATCAGCCAGTCGTCGTCGGACTCCGGCCGCAGCTCGTCGGAAATCCGGCGATTTTCCTTGTAGGCGACATGAAGGTCACTCACCGCGAAAAGGTGACCGGTCACCGGCATGCTCCACTCTTCACCGCACCAGCCTCGCATCCCGGCGGCACGAACGCGATATTGACGCGAGTCAGGTCACGCGGGCGCGGCTCGGGGGTGCCCGGACGCCCCGCCGGCCGGATGTCACGATGGATGGGTGCGTCAGCTGCCCGCCGGGTCCCGGCAACCGCGAACGCTCCGACCGGAGCCGCAGCGCCCCGCCACCCCCGGCCCGAACCGGTGGGCGGGCCGTCATGCCTGAGCGGACGGGCGGGCGCCGTTGGTCGACGCCGAGCGGCTGCGCGTTGACCGTCTGTCGCGGCTGCTGTTGCGGCTCCGCGCGCAAGCATCCGGACGTCGACCACGCCCGCCAGGTCGTCCGGCTCCGGGCCGAGGTCGGTGCCGAGCATCGGGTACGCGTCACCGACGACTGCCTCGACGCGTGCGAGCGGTCGAACGTGGTGGTCGTACATCCGTCACCGGCGGGGCGGGCGGCCGGTGCCCGTCCGGTCTGGTTCGGCTTCGTGCTCGACGACACGGCGGTGGACGACATCGCCGCCTGGGTACGCGCCGGTGGCCCCGGCGTCGCCCCGCTCCCCGCCGTCCTGGAGCTGTACGCGGTCGCGCCTCCCGGTCCCGCCGCCCGGCGCTGACCCGGGCGCACGGAACTAGCGGTCGGACTCCCGGCCGGCCGGGTGGATGCCTGCCGCCGCCAGCAGGGCCGAGGCGGTGAGCAGGCTCAGTCCGTCCAGCCCGGTCGCCCGTACGACGCTGCGGGCTGCCGCCCCGTCGTAGACGATGGTCAACTGCTTGGCCAGCGTCTCCGGGTCGGTGGCGCCCGCGACCCGCGCGTGCGCCTCGAAGTAGTCGGTCATCATCTGCTTGAAGCGGCCGGCGACCAGGCTCGCCGGGTGGATCGGGTCCCGCAGTTCGGCGGCGGCGCTGACGAACGGGCAGCCGAAGAAGTCCGGTTCCGCCGCCAGTTTCTCGAGGTGCTCGAAGACGTGCAGGATCCGCTCGCGCGGGGTGAGGTCGGCGGCGGGGTCGGCGAAGTAGCCCGCGACGCTGGCCGGTCCGCAGGCGGTCAGGCTCTCCGTCAGCAGCTCGTCCTTGGTGGCGAAGAACTGGTACATCGACTTCTTCGAGATCCCGGCGGCCTGGCAGAGCTTGTCCACCCCGGTCGCCGTGATGCCTTCGCGGTAGAACAGGTCGGCTGCGGCCCGGAGCAGCCGTTCACGCGGGGCGAGCTTGGCGGTCGAGGTCATATCCGCAGCCTACCCGCCATCTCGGCAACTGCAAACCGATCGGTTTGCAACTGGAAACAGATCGGTTTATAGTCGGGAAACAGATCGGTTTCCTCGCCTCAGGGAGTACCACCATGAAGATCCAGGACTCAGTAGTCTTCGTCACCGGCGGCAACCGTGGCCTCGGCAGGTCACTCGTCGAACAGGCCCTCGCCCGCGGCGCGAGCAAGGTCTACGCCGCCGCCCGCGACCCGAAGACGATCACCAACCCGGACGTCGTCCCGGTGGCCCTCGACATCACCGACCCCGAATCGGTCACCGCCGCCGCCCGCCTGGCCGGTGACGTCACCATCCTGGTGAACAACGCTGCCATCGCGATCAGCGCCGGGTTCCTCGACTCCAGCGTCGACGAGGTCCGCCGCGAGTTCGAGACGAACTTCTACGGCCCGCTCCATGTCACCCGCGCCTTCGCCCCGCTGCTCGTCCGCAACGGAGGCCACCTGCTCAACATCCACTCCGCGCTCTCCTGGCTCGCGATCAGCGGCTCGTACAGCGCCTCCAAGGCGGCCCTCTGGTCGATGACCAACTCCCTGCGGCTGGAACTGCAACCGCAGGGCGTCGGCGTCACCGGCCTGCACGTCGCGTACGTCGACACGGAGATGGCCGCCCACATCACCGGTCCGAAGACCTCCCCGGCCGAGGTGGCCCGGCAGGCGTACGACGGGATCGAGGCCGGGGCCGCCGAGATCCTCGCCGACGACGTGACCCGCAGCGTCAAGGCCGGCCTCGCCGCCGACCTGACCGCGCTCTACCCGCAGCTCGCCGGCGCCTGACCTGGTGGCCCCGCCGGGTCAGTAGTTCTCCACCGCGTTGACCCTGCCGGGCCAGTACCGCTGACCCGGGGCCGCCCGGTAGTGCTCCCACCGGGGCGAGTCGCCCTGCGGGTGGTCACCGAGAATGGTGACCCGCTGGCCGCGCCGTGGCTCGGTGTAGTCGTTCACCGCGTAGTGCATGGTGACCCGGTTGTCCCACACCGCGACGTCACCGGCCCGCCAGCGGTAGCGGCAGGTGAACTGCGGTCCCTCGGAGAACTCGAACAGGTACTGCAGCAGCGCGTCACTCTCGTTGCGGCTGAGCTGCGGGATGTGCGAGGTGAAGAGGCGGTTGACGTACAGCGACCGGCGGCCGGTTTCCGGGTGTACGCGTACGACCGGGTGTTCGGCCCGGCTGGTGAACTCGTTCCCGATCCTGATCACGTGGATCGCGGTCAGCCCGTCGAGCAGTTGCCGGATCGGCGCGGAGAGCTGCTCGTAGGCGAGGTACTGGTTGGTCCACATCGTGTCGCCGCCGGCACCCGGAGACTTCACCAGGTGCAGGATCGAGGCCAGCGGCGGGCTCTGGTGGAAGGTCATGTCGGTGTGCCAGACGTCGACCTTGCCGCCGTTCTCGGAATCGATCACGACGATCTCGGGCTGGCCGTCGAGCCGGGGCAGGTACGGGTGCAGCTCCACCTCACCGAACCGGCGACCGAAGGCGACGTGCGCCTGCGGCGTCAGCCCAGTCTGGCCGACGACGAAGATGACCAGGTGTTCCAGCAGGAGCCGGTGCAACTCCGCGAAGAGTTCGTCGGTCAGGTTCGTCAGGTCGATGCCGTGGATCTCCGCGCCCAGCGCGCCCGCGATCGGCCTGACGTCGAGCGTGGTCCCGGCTGAAACCGACATGTCCGCCTCCGGCCTCGAAGAACGTCCCCCGTTCGATCGACGAATCATTCCACGGCATCGGGCCACCCGCCAGAGGATCGTGATCCAGATTGGACGGTCCAGGTAGCGGGGTCGGGGACCTTGACGGCGGTCCGGGTCCGGTGCAGCATCGGATCTCCGCGCCGGGGACGTACCAGCGGAACGAGGACGGGGAAGCCGTGCGCATCCTGCTGACCAGCCAGCCGATCTACTCGCACCTGGTACCCGCACTCGTACCGCTGGCCCGCACGGCACAGGCACTGGGGCACTGCGTCGCGGTGGCCACCGCCGGTTCGATGGCGGACGAACTCGCCCGGCACGGCGTACCGCACCTGCCGCTGCCCAATGTGGCCGGCCAGGATCGGCTGCGCAACGATCCCCGCCTGGCCGAGGAGTTCGGCCTGCCGCAGCGCCTGCTGACCGAACGGCGGACCGTCGATCCGGTGGCGGCGGAGCAGATCGCGCGGGCGTACGCCGGGCCGATCGCGCTGCGTTTCGCCCATGACCTGTTGGACGTGGCCCGGTCCTGGAAGCCGGACGTGATCGTGCACGAGCCCGCCGAGTACGGCGGATACCTGGTCGCCGAACTGCTCGGCATCCCGCACGTGACGCTCGACATCTCGCCGTACGCGATGCGCGAGCTGCCCCTGGTGAGCGCGACTCTCGACGCGCAGCGCGAGGCGCTCGGGCTGGCCCCGACCGGCGACCCGCTGCACCCGCACCGGTACCTGCGCGCCGGCCTGGTGCCCGAGGGTTGGTACCCGGACGAGCTGCGGCTGCCCACGGCCCGCCACTACCGGGCCCCGGCGGGCGAGGACGCACCGCTCGATCCGGTCATCGCCGCGCTGCCGGCGGACCGGCCGGTGATCCTGGCCAGCCTCGGTTCACTGGTGCTGACCCTGCCCGGCATGGCGGAACTGCTGCCGCCGCTGGTGGCGGCCCTCGGCTCGCTGCCCTGTCACACGGTGCTGACCCTCGGCGGCCGACCCGAACTCGCCGACCTGGTCGGCACGCCACCGGACAACGTCCACCTGACGCCGTTCGTGGCGCAGCGGACGCTGCTGCCGGCGGTGGACCTGTTCCTGACCCACGCCGGTTTCAACGCCGTCCACGAGGCGGTGGGCGCCGGGGTGCCGATGGTGGCGTTGCCGGTCTTCGCCGACCAGCCGGCCAACGCGGACCGGATCGCCGAACTCGGCCTGGGCGAGCGGCTCGACGTGGCCGAACTGGCGGTGTCCGATCTGGTCGAGACCTGCACCAGGGTGCTCGACGACCCCGGCTACCGGTGGCGGGCCCGGGCGATGCAGCGGCGCCACCTCGGCAGCCCCGGCTTCGACCAACTGGTCGCGGACCTCACGGAGCTGGTCGGTCGGTAACGCCCGGTGCCCGCCGGCGACCCGTCGGCGGGCGGGCCCGGTGCGTACCCGAAATCGGCCGTCACCAGGTCGGGCAGCGACCGCCGGTGCGCCCCGGTGTGCAGTTCCGGATGACCCGGGTACGCCTGCGACAGGGCCCGATCATAACGCTCCGGATAGGGGACGACGCTTTCCGGACGCCGGATTCGACATTGGCTCGGACGCCGATCCGTTGACCTATCAGGGCTCCGAACTGGGATGTTCCGATTCGATCAGAGAGTGTGGATCTTGCCTGATTTGGACAGAGAGGAGCCATTAACCAAGGTCATACGCACTTGACCCGGACAGCCGCCAATTATTGCGAGATCTCGGTGTTGATACTGGTTTGTTACGGACTCAATACCATCGAGAAACTTCTTTACCCGATGCAGGGCCGGTGGTACGGTCGCCGTAATTCAATTGATCCACAACGGACACAGCCGCGATCCCGCTAGCAAGGAACATCAGCCCATGACCGCCATTGCCGGTACGGATCCGCGCGACTTCCTGAAGGACCTGGCCTCCGGTCGCGCCGGGCAGCTCCTACGTGACGCACTAGATCACAGATGGCCAGCGACGACAGACCCCATGGACCGGTTGTCGACTATACATCGTTACGCTCTGCTGCCGGCGGGAAAACTGATCCGGCCGATAATGATGCTGGAGTCGGCGGGTGCCGTGGGTGGTCGACCGGAGGATATTCTCCCCGCCGCACTCGGTCTGGAATACCTGCACGTCGCAACGCTGGTCCACGACGACATCATCGACGCCGACGAGGTCCGGCGCGGTCGTCCCGCCGTTCCCTCGGTATACGGAATGCCGGACTCGATCGTGGCCGGGGACGCGCTCATCTTCACCGCCTTCGAGGCGATTACGGAATGTCGCGCCGCCGGGGTGTCGGACGCCGCGATCGGGACCGCGGTCGCGATCCTCGCCCGGGCCGGCACCGACCTGTGCCGAGGTCAGGTATTGGAGGCCCAACTGGTCGGTGATCCCGGCGTGGCGGTGGAGACCTACGTGGAGATGGTCCGCCTCAAGACCGGTGCGCTGTTCCGGGCGGTCTGCCAGATCGGCGCCACCCTCGCCGGTGCCGACCCCACCCGCTGCGCGGAACTGGCCAGCTACGGCGAACACCTCGGCATCGCCTTCCAGATCCGTGACGACCTGCTGGCGTACACCACCCCGGCGAACGAGTCCGGCAAGTCGCCCGCGAACGACCTGGCGAACGGACGGCCCACGTTACCGGTGCTGCTGGCCTACCGGGCCGGTGACCCGGACCAGCGCCGGAGACTGGTCGAGGCGTTGAAACGGCGGTCGGCCGACCCGGCCGCACTGGCGGGCTTCCACGAGCTCCTGCACGAGACCGGGGCGCTGGACAGCGCCCCGGAGCACATCGCCGTACACCTGGACCGGGCCCGAGGAGCGCTGTCCACACTGGAGTCCTCACCCAGCGTCTCGGTGCTCGCGGGCATCACCCGGTGGGCCACCGCGCGGGAGTGGTGAGGACGCCATGGCCACCACAACCGGCCGCCGGCTACGCGGCGCCCTGCTCGCGCACGTACAGACCTGGCGGCCGTACACCCTGTGGTACGTCGGGCTGCTCGGACTCGCCGGCGCGGGGCTGACCGGCGCCCGGCACGACTGGCGGTGGCTGCTCGCCGCCTGGGCCGCACCGACGATCGGCTGGCTCGGCGGGCACTACCTCGGCGACTGGTTCGACCGGCGACTCGACGCGATCGGCAAACCGCACCGGCCGATCCCGTCCGGCAGGCTGCACCCGACCGTCGCCCTGGTCTGCGGAATCGGCTGCCTGACCGTGGTGGGTGCGCTGGCCGTGGCGGGCGGGCCCCGTACCGAACTGGTCGCCCTGCTGGCCGCGGGTGGGATCGTCGCCTACAGCCGGGGGCTGAAGGCGCGGGGGCTGGCCGGAAACCTGGTACGGGGAGTGCTCGGCGCGCTGGCCCTGCTCTACGGGGCGTTGCTGGCGCCCGGACCGTACCTGTGGGTGCTGGTGCCGTTCATCGTCGCCATCTGGTCCCACGACACCGCGTCCAACCTGGTCGGCACCCTCCGCGACGTGGTCGGTGACCGGGCCGGTGGTTACCGGACCCTGCCGGTGCAGCACGGCAACCGGGTGGCGATCAGCACCGCCACCGGCTTCTACCTGCTGACCCTGGCCGCCGCACTCGTCGGTGGTCTGGTCGCGCCCGCCGGTGCGATCCATCCGGACGGCCGGGTGCTCTACCTCGGTCTGCTGGCGGTGATCGCCGTGGCCGGCCTGGCCATCTTCCGCACCCTGCACAAGCACCGGACCGACCTGCCGGTACGCACCGCGCTGCGCGCCCACGAACTGCTCGTACTGGAGCGGATCGGGCTGGCCGGGGCGCTGGTGGCGCTCGGCTTCGGGGTGGTCCGGACCGCGGCGCTCCTGCTCCCGATCCTGGTTCTCACCTGGTGGACCCAGGCCAGGATGCGCGTCGGTTACGAACTCGGGCCCGTACCGGTGGGGGCAGCGACAGCGGACCCCGATCCGGCAACATCAATGCCGCCGGCAGCCGCCGGTCCCGGCAAGGCCCAGATCGACCTCGTGGCCCTGCCCCACCTACCGGAACACAGCTGAAGGAAGCCCGCATATGCAATCGGTCCACATCGACCAGATCACCCGTGCCATCTCCGCCGGAGCCGAGGAGATGTTCCGGCGCCAGCGCCCGGACGGTGCGTTCACCGACTCGCCGCCCGGTTCCGTACTCGGCACCTCGGGGTCCATCGCCGCACTGCACGCCGCCGACCCGACCGGCTCGGCCGCGCTGATCGAAGCCGGTGCCGAGTGGTTACGCCGGCAACAGCGACCCGACGGCGGCTGGGGCGGGGTGGCCGGCGCCGACACCGAACTGGTGCCCACCATCATCGCCACCGCCACCCTGCACCACGTCGCTCCACAGCGCAGCGAGGAGGCGGTCGCCGCCGGCCGGCGGCGACTGGCCGAACTCGGCGGGGTGGCGGTCATCGACGACCTGGCGGTGACCGCCATGTGCAAGCAGTTCCTGGCCCTCGCCGGGCTTCCCGAAGCGGGCCAGTTGCGCCGGCTGCCGCTGGAGCTGGTCCTGTTCGACAAGGTACGCCGGGAGCGGATGTCGTTCCGTACCGCGCCGTTCATCGGGATGGCGCTGCTGCAGACCCGTACCCTGCCGCCGCCCGGTCCGCTGCGCCGGGCGACCCGCCGGCTCGCCCTGCCGACCGCGCTGCGCCTGCTGGAGACGATCCACCGGCACGAGGGGCAGACCGGTGTGCTCAGCGAGGACCCGTGGCCGGCCGCACTGGTCAGCCTCGGTCTGACCCACGCCGGTGAGGCCCCGCACCTGGTCACCGCGATCACCGGTTTCCTCCGCGAGGCGGTCCGCCCGGACGGGTCGTGGGACGCGGTCGCCAACCTCGACCTGACCCGCTCCGGTTTCGCCGCCACCGGGCTGATCGCGGCCGGCTACGGCGACGACCCCCGGCTGGCCACCACCCGCGAACTGTTCCACCGCAACCAGCAGGCCGAACCGTTCACCGTGCTCGGGGTGCCGGCCGGCGGCTGGAGCTACTCCGGCCCACGAGGCTGGCCGGTCACCCTGGAGTCGGCCGAGATCCTCTCCGCGCTGGCCCGGCTGCCCGGCCACGACGGCGACCCGGTGCTGCGTACGGGCCTCGACTGGCTGGTCGATCGGCAGGACCAGCGCGGGTCGTGGAGCCTGTGGGTACGCGACACCAAGCTGCCCAACGACGGGCCCTGCCCCGGCATCACCAGCCAGGGCATCATCGCCCTGCGCGACGCCGGTCACGCACCGGACAGCCCCCCGGTGGTGTCCGCCGCCCAGTGGCTGCTCACCCAGCAACGCCCGGACGGCTCCTTCCACAACCTCTGGTACCGCGACTTCACCACCGGCACCGCGATCGTGCTCGACGCGCTGGTCCACGCCGGACTCGGCGCCGACCCGGTGGCCGTACGGGCAAAGGAGTGGCTGCTCCGGGCCCAACTGGCGAACGGGTCGTGGGGTTCCGGCGGGGCGACCGACGACGGTTCGGTCGAGGAGACCGCCTGGACCCTGCCGGCCCTGCTCGCCGCCGGTGTGCCCGCCGGCGACGAGGCGATCCGGCGCGGGATCGGCTGGCTGCTGGCCGCCCAGGAGCCGGACGGCATCTGGCGGCCGAGCCGGATCTGCGCCTACATCCGGAACTACATGTACTACCCGAACGGTGCCATCGCCCAGTCGCTGGCGCTGCGGGCGCTGGGCACCTACCGGGCGGCGGTCGGGGCGGCTGCGCGTTGAGCTACGACGTGGTGGTCTGCGGCGCCGGGGTCGGCGGCCTGGCCAGCGCGCGTGCGCTCGGCGCCCTCGGGCTGTCGGTGCTGGTGCTGGACCGGCAGGCGGCACCGGCCGAGGTGGCCAAGGGTGAACTGCTGCAACCGGAGTCGGTCCGCATCCTGCACGACTGGGGTGCCCTGCCGGCACTGCTCGACGGCGGCGCGGTCCCGGTGAGCCGGCTCGCGATCCGGGACCCGCACGGCCGGATGCTGCTCGGCCTGGACTACGACGCGCTGCCCGGTGCGTACCGGCAGATCCTCTGCACCGGCTACGCCAACGTGCTGCGCGCGCTGGCCGGCACGCTCGACCCGAAGGTGGAGGTCCGCCGGGGGGTCCTGGTCGAGGAGGCGCTGCGCGACCCGACCGGCCGGGTGACCGGGGTACGGGTGCTCGACGACGGCAAGCCGGTGGAGATCCCCGCCCGGTTGGTGGTCGCCGCCGACGGGCTCTCCTCCCGGCTGCGCAAGTCGGTCGAACTGCCCGGTGAACGGCACGACTACGACCACAAGCTGCTCGCCTTCGACCTGCCCGGCGTCGAGGTGGCCGACGAGGTGAGCGCCTATCGCGGCGAGCACGGTCTGCGGCTGGTCTACCCGCTGCCCGGCGGCCGGTGCCGGCTCTACGTGCAGATCCGCGCCGACGAGATGCGCGGGCTCGGCGCGGACGACCTGGCCGCCTGGTGCGACCGGGTGCTGGCCGGGTTGCCGGCGCTGGCGCCGCTCGCCGGGGCGCTGCGGGCGAACCTGCGGCACCGGCAGATCCTCGCCGTCTACCGGCTCCGCGCGCCCCGGCTGGCCACGGCCGGACTCGCCCTGGTCGGTGAGGCGGCGCACGCCGTCCATCCGATGGCCGCCCAGGGCATGAACAGCTCCCTCGGCGACGCCGAGACCCTGGCCGACCTGGTCGGGAAGGCGGGCGGGAACGACGCCGGTGCGGTGGACCGGGCCCTGACGCAGTACCACCGCACCCGGCTGCGCCGGCTCGACCACACCGCGACGGTCAGCCACAACGCGGCCCGGATGCTGACCAGCACCACCGGGGTGGCGCGCCTGCTCGGCGGGCGGATGATGCGGCACACCGCCGGCAACCCGCGCCTGCTCCGGCTGACCACCGGCAATCTCGCCGGGGTCGACCTGCACCGGTTGACCCCGGTCGACCGGCTCTACCAACTCGGACTGCTCAGCGACCGGCGCGCGTACGCCGGCACGGGGCAGCCCTCGGCGAACGGCGGTACGACACCATGACCAGCACAGTGGACTCGAGCCGGGCCGGGCAGGCCACCGACGCGACAGGCGGGGCCGACCCGGCCGCACCGGCGCCGGAGGACCTCGCGATGAACGAGACGCCCTATCCGCCGCTGCCCAGCGTGCTGCGCGTGGTGCAGGAGGGGGCCCACCGGCTCAACCGGTACCCGGAGCACACCGCCGGCACCCTGGTCGCGGCGCTGGCCCGGCGGTTGGACGTACCACCTGCGGAGGTGCTGGTGGGGCCGGGCTCGGCCGGGTTGAGCCAGCACATCGTCGCCTCGCTCGGGCGCGACCGTACCGAGGTGGTGTATCCGGCGCTCTCCTTCGAGGGCTACCCGCTGATCGTCGCCAACGCCGGGTGCCGGCCGGTGCCGGTCCCGCTCGACGGTTACCGGCACGACCTGCCGGCGATGGCCGCCGCGGTGACCGACCGGACCCGGTGCGTGCTGATCTGCAACCCGAACAACCCGACCGGGGCGGTGCTGGGCCGCGCCGAGCTGGAGGACTTCCTGGGCAGGATCCCGCCGGAGGTGGTGGTGATCATCGACGAGGCGTACCGGGAGTTCGTCACCGATCCCGACGTACCGGATGCCCTCGATCTGTACCGGGAGCACGACAACGTCTGCGTCCTGCGTACCTTCTCCAAGGCGTACGGCCTGGCCACGCTGCGGGTCGGCTACGCGGTGGCGGCCCCGGCGATCGCGGCGGCGGCCCGGATGGTCGGGTTGGTCTTCTACCCCGGCGGACTCGGGCAGGCTGCGGCGCTGGCGTCCCTGGACGACGCCGCGGGTGCGGAGCTGGCCAAGCGGCGCGACGACCTGATCGCGGCCCGCACGGCACTGCGCGACGAACTGCTGGCGGCCGGTCTGCCGGTCGCGCCGAGTGAGGCGAACTTCCTCTGGCTGCCGCTGGGGCCGGCGGCGGTCGAGTTCGCCGCCCGGTGCCGGCAGGCCGGGATCCTCGTCCGCCCCTACCCCGACCAGGGCGTACGGATCACCGTCGGCTCGGCGGAGGCGAACGAACGACTGCTCGCGGTGGCCCGCGCCGCCGCCCCGGAGGTCTCCGGTGAGTGACCGACCGACCGGGGCCGTTCCGGCGGTGAGCGTGGTGGTGCCGGTGCTCAACCACGGGCACCTGCTCGACATCACCCTCGACGGATTCACCCGGCAGACCCTGCCCACCGACCGGTTCGAGGTGATCGTCGTCGACGACGGCTCGACCCCTTCGCTGGAACCGCTGGTCACGCCGTACGCGGACCGCCTGGACCTGACCTTCGTCCGGCACGACGAGAACCGGGGCCGGTCGGTCGCCCGTAACCGGGGCCTGCGGGAGGCTGGCGGTGACGTGGTGGTGTTCGTCGACGCCGACCACTGCCCGCACCCCGACCTGCTCCGCCGCCACCTGGACTTCCACACCGGACGCGACCACCGTCCGGGTGTCCTGCTCGGCCGCAGTGTGGCCGTCGACTGGGCCGCGATCGGGGCGCTGCGGGCGGGTCGCACCCCCGACGAGGCGATGGTCGGCGACTACCGGGAGGACGTCCGGGACTACCTGTTCGCGGCCGAGAACCACCGCCGCGACTTCCCCCGCGCCCCCTGGCTGTACGGGCACACCAACAACGCCTCGGTCGACCGGGCCACCCTGGAGGCGATCGGCGGCTTCGACGAGACGCTGGTGACCTGGGGCGGCGAGGACAACGACCTGTTCTACCGGATCTTCCACCAGTACGGCCGGTCCCGGGACACCTTCGAGTTCGGGGCGGACGCGCTCTGTTACGCGGTTCCGCACTTCCGGGCCTGGCCGGTGCTGATGGCGCAGCTCGCCGAGAACTACCGGTACCTCGCCGCCAAGCACCCCCGGTACGACATGGAACTGCTCGGCTACCCCGGCAACTGGGCCACCCTCGTCCGGCGGATCGCCTGGTTCGAGGACGCTCTGGAGGTCTGCCGCGAACACGGCCTCGGCCGGGTCGGCGATCTGCCCCCGGCGCTGCTGGACCGGATCGAGGGCGGCAACAGTCTCCTGGTCGGGTTCGGCGCGACCAAGCCTCGACTCGGTCCGGGCGCGGTCACCTTCGACTACGACGCCCCGCTGGGCGAGCGGAATCCGCACCTGATGGGCCTGCTGACCCCGTACGCCGAGCGGCAGTTCGACCGGGTGGTGAACGTCGACGTGTGGCGCTTCCTCAACCCGGAGGACCTCGGCGGTTACCTGCTGGAGTCGTTGCGGGTGGCGGGGCGGGTGGAACTGGTCCGTACCGAGGACCGGCTCCGGGCCGCCGACCTGCTCCCGCTCCCCTTCGTCGACGAGCTGGACTTCCTCCGGACGACGGTCGAGCCGTACTTCCCGGTGGAGATCAGCACGGTCGACGGGGTGACCGTACTCGCCATCGGCGGGGCCTGATGGTCACCGTACGGCGCCGGTAGGCGGCATCGGTGCGGGTGCTGATGACAACCTGGGGCTGGCGGTCGCACTTCTTTCCGCTGGTCCCGCTCGGCTGGGCGTTGCAGGCCGCGGGTCACGAGGTCCGGGTCGCCAGCCGGCCGGGACTGGTCGACGCGATCACCACGGCCGGGCTGACCGCCGTACCGGTCGGGGTGGACCTCGACTTCGCGGCGGTGTTCAGCGGGCAGATCGGCCGGGTCGCCGCACGGTCCGCCGGCCAAACGACGGATCCTCGCCGCCGACCAGATCCTGGCCCCGCCGCGACCGGCGCCGGGATGAAGCCGGAGATCACCCCGGATGGCGGGGTGGTCCGGTACGCCGACGCGATGCTGGACGACCTGGTGGCCTTCGGTCGGGTGTTCCAGCCGGACCTGGTGGTGTACGAGCCGTTCAACCTGGCCGGGGCGATCGCCGCGACGGCGCTCGGCGTACCGGGGGTGCGGCATCTGTGGGGGCCGGACTCCGGCAGCGAACTCGACCTCGACCCGGAGACGGTGATCGGGCCGTTGGCCGGCCGGTTCGGCGTGGACGTCGACCGGGTCAACCTCGACGGCGCCCTGACGATCGACCCGTGTCCTGCCCCGATGCAGGTGCCGTTGGGGGTGTCGAGCCGGCCCTCCCGGTTCGTGCCCTACAACGGAGTGTCCACGGTCCCGGACTGGCTGTGGGCGAACGACGCGGTCGGCGGGCGCGGGCGGGACCGGGTCTGTGTCACCTGGGGAACGATGATGGCCGGCGCCGAGCTGACCGGGTTCTTCGGTGCGCCGCAGGTGGTGGAGGCGATCGCCGCGCTGGACGTGGAGGTGGTGGTCGCACTGGACGCCTCCCAGCACGGCCGGCTCGGCGAGCTGCCGCCCAACGTACGGCTGGCCGCCGCGCCGCTGGCCCTGCACCTGCTCCTGCCGACCTGCCGGGCGCTGGTGCACCAGGGCGGCGCCGGGACCACCATGACCGCGGCGGCGGCCGGCGTACCCCAACTGGTCCTGCCCCAGGTCAGCGACCAGCACTTCAACGCCGGGCGGCTCGCCGTCACCGGTGCCGGCAGCTACCTCGCCGACGGGTCGGTGAGCGGCCCGGAGATCCGTGACCGGGTGGCCGACCTGCTGCGGGCCGATCACTGGGCCGAGGCGGCGGGGCGGTTGCGGGGCCGGATCGAGTCCCGCCCCACACCGGCAGACCTGGTCCCGGTGCTGCAACGACTCGCCGCCGACGCGCAACCGAGCAAGCAGGTGGTGAGCGCGCCGCCGTGAGCCGTCGGTGGCAGACCTTCGTACCCGCACCGTATCCGCAGCTCAACCCCAGGGCAGGTTACCGATGACCGACCAGCAGACGCCTATCCCGTACCCGTTCGCGGCACCGCCGACGATCTTCCACCCGTCCCCGCAGCTCGCCGAGCTGCGCGAGCACCGGCCGGTGGTGCCGGTGACCATGCCCGACGGCAGCCCGGCCTGGCTCGTCAGCCGGTACGCCGACGTCCGCCGGGTCCTCACCGACGCCCGGTTCAGCCGGGCCGCCGCGGTCGGGCCGGGCGGGCCGCCGAAGGAACTCGGCGTCCTGGAAACCGAGTCGCTGATCGGGATGGACCCGCCGGACCACACCCGGATGCGCCGGCTCGTCGCCCGCGCCTTCACCCCGCGCCGGGTCGAGCAACTGCGCCCGTGGGTGGCGAAGCTGGTCGACGAGCTGCTGGACACGGTCGAGGCGCAACCTCGTCCGGTCGACCTGGCCAGGCACTTCTCCACCCCGTTCCCGATCGCGGTGATCAGCGAACTGCTCGGCGTACCGGAGCACCTGCGGTATCTCTGCAAGACCTGGTCGGACACCATGATGGGCGACTGGAGCAAGGACCCGGAGGGCACCCAGGCCGCTTTCGACAGCTTCGCCGAGATGATCGACGCCAAGCGCGCCGAGCCGGGCGACGACCTGATCACCGCCCTGATCAGCGCCAGCGACGACGAGGACAAGCTCACCGAACGGGAACTCGTCTCGGTCTGCGTCGGTGTGCTCATCGGTGGTCACGAGACCACCACCAACCAGATCAACATGTTCCTGCTGACCCTGCTGCACCACCCGGAGGAGTTCGCCCGGCTCCGCGCCGACCTCGACGCGATCCCGCAGGCGGTGGAGGAACTGACCCGGTTCATCCAGCTCGGTGAGACCGGCGTGATGCTGCCCCGGGTCACCACCGAGGAGGTCGAACTGAGCGGGGTGGTGCTACCGGCCGGCTCGGCGGTGCTGCCGGCGTTCGTCGCGGCGAACCGGGACCCGGCCGCGTTCGCCGACGCCGACCAACTCCGGCTGTCCCGTACCGAGAACCCGCATCTGGGCTTCGGCGGCGGCATCCACCACTGTCTCGGCGCGCAGCTCGCCCGGATGGAGTTGCAGGAGGCGCTGGGCGGGCTGCTGCGCCGCTTTCCGAACCTGCGGATCGCGGTGCCGACCGACGAGTTGCGCTTCCGTCAGGGCATGGCCGTACGCACCCTGGAGACCCTGCCGATCACCTGGTAGCGGCAAAGGGCCCCTTGTCATACGGCAAGGGGCCCGGCCCTGCTACTCGGAGCCGTCGTCCTCGAGGTCGCCCTCGGTCTGGACGTAGAGCTCCCGGAGGGCGTCGAGGGTGGCCTGCTCGGGGTGCTCCCAGAGGTGCCGGTCGGCCGCTTCGAGCAGCCGCTCGGTAATGCCGTGCAGTGCCCACGGGTTCGACTCGGTGAGGAACTTCTGGTTCTCCGGGTCGAGCACGTACGTCTCGGCCAGTTTCTCGTACATCCAGTCGGCGACCACACCCGCCGTGGCGTCGTACCCGAAGAGGTAGTCGACGGTCGCGGCCAGCTCGAACGCGCCCTTGTAGCCGTGCCGGCGCATCGCGGCGAGCCAGCGCGGGTTGACCACCCGGGCGCGGAAGATCCGGGCCGTCTCCTCGCTCAACGTACGGGTACGCACCGCGTCCGGCCGGGTGCTGTCCCCGATGTACGCCGCCGGTGCCTTCCCGGTCAGCGCCCGTACGGTGGCGATCATGCCGCCGTGGTACTGGAAGTAGTCGTCGGAGTCGGCGATGTCGTGTTCCCGGGTGTCGGTGTTCTTCACCGCCACCGCGATCCGCCGGTACGCCGTCTCCATGTCCCCGCGCGCGGGGACCCCGTCCACGCCCCGGCCGTAGGCGTAACCGCCCCAGACCGCGTACACCTCGGCGAGGTCCGCGTCGTCGCGCCAGTTCCGGCTGTCGATCAGCGGCAGCAGTCCGGCACCGTACGCGCCCGGCTTGGAGCCGAAGATGCGCATGGTGGACCTTCGCTCGTCACCGTGCTCGGCCCGGTCGGCGAGGGCGTGTGCGCGTACGTAGTTCGACTCGGCCGGCTCGTCCAAGCCGGCGACCAGGCGTACCGCGTCGTCGAGCAGGGCCACCACGTGCGGGAACGCGTCCCGGAAGAAGCCGCTGATCCGCATGGTGACGTCGATCCGGGGTCGGCCCAGTTCGGCCGGGTCGATCGGTTCCAGGCCGGTGACCCGGCGGGACGCCTCGTCCCAGCGCGGCCGTACGCCGAGCAGCGCGAGGACCTCGGCGATGTCGTCACCGGCGGTCCGCATGGCGCTGGTGCCCCACATGGACAGTCCGACCGAGCGCGGCCACTCGCCGTTGTCGGCCCGGTAGCGGGCCAGCAGCGAGTCCGCCATCGCCTGCCCGGTCTCCCAGGCCAGCCGGCTCGGCACCGCCTTCGGGTCGACGGAGTAGAAGTTGCGGCCGGTGGGCAGCACGTTGACCAGGCCACGCAGCGGTGACCCGCTCGGGCCGGCGGCCACGTAACCGCCGTCGAGAGCGTGCAGCACCGCGGTCATCTCGTCGGTGGTCCGGTCCAGCCGGGGCACGATCTCGCCTGCCGCGAACTCCAGCACCCGGACGACCGGTTCGTGGTCGGCAACGGAGTCGCCGAGCACCCGCTCGCACACCTCGGCGCCGACGCCGGGGGTCCAGTCCCGCTCCTCCATCGCCAGCACCAACGCGCGGGCGGTCTCCTCGATCCGGTCCACCTCGACCCGGGCGGCGGTGCCGTCCTCGGTCAGGCCGAGCGCCTCGCGCAGGCCGGGCAGGGCGGCGACCTGACCGGCCCACATCTGCCGGGCGCGGAGCATGGCGAGCACCAGGTCGACCCGGTTCTGCCCGCTCGGCGCCACCCCGAGGACGTGCAGCCCGTCGCGGATCTGGACGTCCTTGACCTCGCAGAGCCAGCCGTCGACGTGCAGGATGAACTCGTCGAACTCGGCGTCGTGCGGCCGGTCGGCGAGGCCGAGGTCGTGGTCGAGCTTGGCGGCCTGGATCAGGGTCCAGATCTGGGCCCGGATCGCCGGTAGCTTCGCCGGGTCCAGGGCGGCGATGTTGGCGTGCTCGTCGAGGAGCTGCTCCAGCCGGGCGATGTCGCCGTAGCTGTCGGCGCGGGCCATCGGCGGGATCAGGTGGTCGACCAGGGTGGCGTGCGCCCGCCGCTTGGCCTGGGTCCCCTCACCGGGGTCGTTGACCAGGAACGGGTAGATCAGCGGCAGGTCGCCGAGGGCGGCGTCGGACCCGCAGGCGGCGGACATGCCGAGCGTCTTGCCGGGCAGCCACTCCAGGTTGCCGTGCTTGCCGACGTGCACCATCGCGTGCGCGCCGAACTCGTCGGCCAGCCACCGGTACGCGGCCAGGTAGTGGTGGCTCGGCGGCAGGTCCGGGTCGTGGTAGATCGCGACCGGGTTCTCCCCGAAACCGCGCGGCGGTTGGACCATCACCACGGTGTTGCCGGACCGCAGCGCGGCGAGCACGATCTCGCCGTCGGGGTCGCGGGAGGTGTCGACGAACAGTTCACCGGGCGCCGGTCCCCAGTGCCGTTCCATGCCCTCGCGCAGCTCGGCGGGGAGGGTGTCGTACCAGGCCCGGTAGCGGCTGGCCGGGATCCGGATCGGGTTGGCTTCGAGCTGTTCCTCGGTGAGCCAGTTGAGATCCTGACCACCGGCGGCGATCAGCGCGTGCACCAGGGCGTCACCGTCACCGGCGGTCACTCCGGGGAACGCGTCGGGTCCGTCGGCGGGGCCGATGTCGTACCCCTGGTCGCGCATGGCGCTGAGCAGCCGGACGACGCTGGCCGGGGTGTCGAGGCCGACGGCGTTGCCGATCCGGGCGTGCTTGGTCGGGTACGCCGACAGCATCAGGACGATCCGGCGGTCGGCCGGGGGGATGTGTCGCAGCGACCCGTGCCGGACCGCGATGCCGGCGACCCGCGCGGACCGTTCCGGGTCGGCGACGTAGACGGTCAGCCCGTCGGCGTCGATCTCCTTGAACGAGAACGGGACGGTGATGATCCGGCCGTCGAACTCGGGGATGGCGACCTGGGTGGCGGTGTCCAGCGGGGAGAGGCCGTCGTCGTTGTCCGCCCAGACGGCGCGGCTGCTGGTCAGGCAGAGCCCCTGGAGGATCGGCACGTCGAGGGCGGCGAGTGCGCCGACGTCCCACGCCTCGTCGTCGCCACCGGCACCGGCGTCGGCCGGGCGGGTGCCACCGGCGGCGAGCACGGTCACGACCAGGGCGTCCGCCTCGCCGAGGGTCTCCAGCAGGGCGGGTGCGGGGCTGCGTAGCGACGCGCAGTAGACCGGCAGCGGCCGACCACCGGCGTCCTCGATCGCGGTGCAGAGCGTCTCGACGAACGCGGTGTTGCCGGCGACGTGGTGGGCCCGGTAGTAGAGGACCCCGATCACCGGCCCGTCGCTGTTGCGGGCCGCGCGCTCCAGCCGCCCCCACTCGGGGGTCGGCACCGGCGGGGCGAAGCCGTACCCGGTGAGCAGGATCGTGTCGGAGAGGAACCGGTGCAGCTCGGTGAGGTTCGCCGGGCCGCCGTGCGCGAGGTAGGCGTGGGCCTCCGCGGCCACCCCGGCGGGCACGGTCGAGCGGCGCATCAGCTCCGCGTCCGGTGCCTGCTCACCACCGAGGAGTACGACCGGCAGCGCCCCGGCCAGCAGCGCGTCCAGCCCCTCCTCCCAGGCGCGGTAGCCACCGAGGATGCGTACGACCACGAGGTCGACGCCGTCGAGCAGGGCGGGCAGGTCCTCGACCGAGGTACGGGCCGGGTTGGCCAGCCGGAAGTCGGCGCCACTGGCCCGTCCGCTGAGCAGGTCGGTGTCCGAGGTGGAGAGGAGCAGGATCATCGGGCACCGCGCAGGGCGTGGCGTGACATGGTGGTTCCTCCCTCGGGGTCCGCGCCCCGGGTTCGTCGGTTGCGGCTCGGGGCGGGCCCGGACGGGTCCGCTCGATGCCGCGCGGTGACCCGGAGTCTCCTGGCTCCCGGATCGTCGCTCGCCCCGGTCTTCCCGCCCGTGTGGGCCGTGACCGTGTCGGGGTCCGCTCCCCGGTAACAGTGGCGGGACCGCGCCGGGATCACACCGGCTTCCTCCACCTGTCGCCGCGTTCAGCGGTTCTCACTCTCACGAGTCGGACCCCCGTTCGTCAAGCGGTACCCGACAGGGGTGAAGCTGCGCAGGCCGTAGTATCCGCCGGGTGTGGTCACCACGAGGGCGGTCGGCACCGGACGCCTGTCCGGGGACGAGACGCGTACATGCCGCCGCCGACGGCAACCTGGCCCGGGTACGGGTGCCCGGTGGGCGGCTGCACGCCGACCAGCTCGACGCGCTGGCCGCCGCCACGACCGAACTCGCCGACGGCGCCCTGGAGCTGACCTCACGCGGCAACGTCCAGCTCCGTGGCCTGCGGGCGGGTGCGGAGCGGGAGCTGGCCGCCCGGTTGTACGCCGCCGGGCTGCTGCCGTCGGAGAGCCACGAACGCGTACGCAACGTCATCGCTTCCGTACTCAGTGGTCGGGTGGGTGGGGGTCTGGTCGACGTCCGGGCGCTGGTCGACGCGCTGGACGAGGGGCTCTGCGCCGATCCGGCACTGGGCGGGCTGCCCGGTCGTTTCCTGTTCACCATCGACGACGGTCGGGGCGACGTGACCGGGTTCGGGGCGGACGTGGGGTTGCTCGCCGTACCCGGGGGTGCGGTGGCGGTGCTCCTGGCCGGCACCGACACGGGAGTACGGGTGAGCCCACCGGAGGCCGCCTCGACCGCCCTGCTAGCCGCCCGGTTGTTCCTCGCCGAGTCCACCGCGCAGCACAGCACCGCCTGGCGGCTGGCCGAACTCGACGACGGCGTACCGAGGGTCACCGCCCGCCTGCGTGCGGCTCTCGACCCGGCGCTCCTGGTGCCGCCCGGCGACCTGACCATCCCCGAGGCGCCGACGCGGGCACCGGTCGGGCCGGTGGCCCAGGTCGACGGGCGGGTGGCGCTGGCGCTGGTGGTGCCGCTCGGCCGGCTCACCGGAGCCCAGCTCGCCGCACTCACGGCAGCCGCCGGTACGGGCAGCGACGAGATCAACATCACTCCGTGGCGGACCGTCGTGGTACCCGATCTGAGCACCGGCGAGGCTGAGCGCCGGCTGGCGACACTTGCCGCCGAGGGTCTGGTGGCGGATGCCGCCGCCGGTTGGGTCGGGGTGACCGGCTGTGCCGGGCAGCCCGGCTGTGCGAAGGCACTCGCGAACGTACGGACCGACGCCACCCTGGTGCACGCCTCGGCGTCGCCGGGCGCGGGTGACCTGCCGGTGCACTGGGTCGGTTGCGAGCGGCGCTGCGGACGGCCGGCGGACCGGCATGTCGAGGTGCTGGCCAGCATCGAGGGTTACCAGGTCAGCCTGGACGGCCGACCGCGCCCGCGGTCGGCGACGCTGGAGGAGACCGCTGCCGCGATCGCGGCGGCACGGAGGGGTAAGTGATCGACTACATCCGCGACGGTGCGGAGATCTACCGCCGGTCGTTCGCCACGATCCGCGCCGAGGCGGACCTGTCGGGCCTGCCCGACGACGTCGCCGCGGTGACCGTACGCATGATCCACGCTTGCGGCATGGTCGACCTGCCGGCGGACGTCGACCACTCCCCCGGCGTGGTGTCGGCGGCGCGGGCGGCGCTGCGCGCCGGGGCGCCGATCCTCTGTGACGCCGAGATGGTCGCCTCCGGGGTGACCCGGACCCGGCTGCCCGCCGACAACGAGGTGATCTGCACTCTCCGTGACCCTCGGGTGCCGGCCCTGGCGACCGAACTCGGCACCACCCGCAGCGCCGCCGCACTGGAGTTGTGGGGCGACCGGCTCGACGGCGCGGTGGTGGCCGTCGGCAACGCCCCGACCGCGCTGTTCCGCCTGCTCGAGATGGTCGACGCGGGAGCGGGACGGCCGGCGGCGGTGCTCGGCATCCCGGTCGGTTTCATCGGCGCGGCCGAGTCCAAGCGGGCGCTCGCCGACCATGCCGGTGGGCTGGAGTACCTGGTCGTGCACGGGCGACGCGGTGGCAGCGCGATGACCGCGGCGGCGATCAACGCCATCGCCAGCGAGAAAGAGTGACCAGCGTGGACGGCGGCATGCCCGTGGACGAAACGGAACCGGGCCGCGTCACCGGACGGCTGTACGGAGTGGGGCTCGGACCGGGTGACCCGGAACTGGTGACGGTGAAGGCCGCCCGGCTGGTCGAGCGGGCGGACGTGATCGCGTACCACAGCGCCCGGCACGGGCGGAGCGTGGCGCGGACGATCGCCGAGCCGTACCTGCGGGACGGGCAGATCGAGGAGGCGCTGACCTACCCGGTCACCACGGAGAAGCCGGAGCACCCGGACGGCTACCGGGCCGAGATCGAGGAGTTCTACGCGGCGAGCGCGGCCCGGCTCGCCACGCACCTGGACGCCGGGCGGAACGTGGTGGTGCTCTGCGAGGGCGATCCGTTCTTCTACGGCTCGTACATGCACATGCACAAGCGGCTCGCCGGTCGGTACCCGACCGAGGTGGTGCCGGGCGTGACCTCGGTCAGCGCGGCTGCGGCCGTACTCGGGCGTCCGCTCGTGGAGCGGGACGAGATCCTGACCGTGCTGCCGGGCACGCTGCCGACCGAGGTTCTGGCGGAGCGGTTGACGGCCACCGACTCGGCGGCGATCATGAAGCTGGGTCGGACCTTCGGCAACGTCCGCGCGGCACTCGCGCAGGCGGGCCGGCTGGACGAGGCCTGGTACGTCGAACGCGCCACCACGGATCGTCAGCAGTCGGCCAGGCTCGCCGAGGTGGATCCGGAGACGGTGCCGTACTTCTCGCTGGCGTTGCTGCCGAGTCGGGTGCACGAACGTACCCGTGCCGAGTTGGCGGGTGCGGTGGCCTCCCCTGCTGCCGCCGGGCCGGTCGGTGTTGCCGGAACGGTGGGTGTCGCCGAGTCGGTAGGTGCTTCCGAGCTGGTGGCGGCCGGGATGGGTGAGGTCGTCGTGGTCGGGCTCGGTCCGGCCGGGCGGGAGTGGTTGACCCCGCAGGCGCAGGACGCGCTCGCCGTCGCCGACGACCTGGTCGGTTACGGGCCGTACCTGGACCGGGTGCCGGCCAACCCGCGCCAGCGCCGGCACGCCTCGGACAACCGGGTGGAGGCGGAACGGGCCGAGTTCGCCCTGGACCTGGCCCGGCGCGGCCGGCGGGTGGCCGTGGTCTCCTCCGGTGACCCGGGCGTGTTCGCGATGGCCGCCGCCGTCCTGGAGGTGGCCTCCGAACCGAAGTGGACCGACATTCCGGTACGGGTGTTGCCGGGTCTGACCGCCGCCCAGGCGGTGGCGAGCCGGGTTGGTGCCCCGCTCGGGCACGACTACTGCGTGCTGTCGCTGTCGGACCGGCTCAAGCCGTGGGAGATCATCGCGAAGCGGTTGAGCGCCGCCGCCGAAGCGGACCTGGTGATCGCGATCTACAACCCGGGGTCGAAGAGTCGTACCTGGCAGGTGGCTGCGGCGAAGGACCTGCTGCTGGCGCACCGGTCACCGGAGACCCCGGTGGTGCTCGGGCGGGACGTCGGCGGCTCGGGCGAACGCGTACGCGTGGTCCGGCTCGCCGACCTCGACCCGGCCGAGGTCGACATGCGTACGCTGCTGCTGGTCGGCTCGTCCACCACGCAGGTGGTGGAGCGGGGTTCCGGCGATCCGGTGGTCTTCACGCCCCGGCGGTATCCGGCCTGAAGCGGTTCCGGGATCACCGATCGGTCGGGGGGTTCGCGCGCGAGGTGCGGCCGGCCGATCGGTAACCCGTCGTGGCACTCAGGACAGCAGATCGCCGTCGGCGGCCCGTACCTGCTTGTGGAACCGCCAGTGCACGTAGAGCTTCTCGTGACCCACGCTTATCTTGGGCCAGATCCCCTTGACCGGTCCGAGCTGACTGTGCCGGGGGTGCCGGGCCAGCACCTTTGTCGGTTTGGTGCCGTTCAGGTTCGTTTCCAGGACCACGATCGCGTGATCGGTCACCGCGACGATGCGCCGCTTGGCCAGGGCGATCAGGCCGATGGCACCGAAGGAATTGGCTATCCAGGGATTCAGGCCACCCTGGGCCAGGAACGTGTGTCGCGGGATTTCGCCGGGTTCGAGAAACGGCGCCACCCGCGGACCGAGTTTGTCACTCAGTGCCATATTCATTGCCTTCTCTTCAAGATCCACTTGGGCGAGCATCGTATCTGATCAAGGCGTCGAGCTGGCATTCTCGCTACCGATGCCGGTGCCGGGCTCGGTAATCTGAGCCGATGACGGACCAGGTGACGTACCGGCGCCGATCGGCACGGGTTCTGCTTTTGGACGCCGCCGGTCGGGTCCTGCTCCTGAAATACCTGACCGATCCCGACAAACCCGGTCTCGGCCACTACTGGTGCACCCCCGGCGGTGGGGTGGACGAGGGTGAGTCACTGGGGCAGGCGGCAGCCCGCGAACTCCACGAGGAGGTCGGGCTCGCGGTCGACCCGGACCAGCTCGGCGACCCGGTCGCCTACACCGGCGGGTACGCCGACCTCGGCTGGGCTGCCGGCAACTTCCGCGACGACTTCTTCCGGCTCCAGGTCGAGTCGCACGAGGTCGACATGAGCGGGATGGCCGCGTACGAACTCACCGCGCAGGTCGGGCACCGGTGGTGGCCCGTGGACGAACTGGCCGCCTCCGGTGACACCGTTCATCCGATCGGACTCGCCGGATTGCTAACCGACCTGCTCACAGAGCCGCACCCGCGCGAAACCCACCAACTCCCCTGGCACCACGCCGAGGATGTCCGCTGAACGGTCGGCAATCCCGTCACCCTCACCGTTGAGCCCTCGATCGAGGTGTCCACCAGGTCGATTCCCTGGCGAGCACCGGCGGCACGGGCCGCCGATGCTCGCCACCCATCGGTCCATCTGGGAGGAGCCCCTGTCAGTGGGCCCTGGTCGCGGCCTTCGATCCTCACAGCGACGGCTAGCGCAGGCCCGACGGTGCCGCAGGTGTTGACAGAGCTCTCTGATTTCCAAGGCTAATCGACATCTGTAAGAGTCAATCTGAGATAGGGATTCACACTCTGTCGGACACCATGACTGCCTGCCGACGGAAGATCGTGCTGACGGCGGTGTCGGAGAGCGCGCCCTGATACAGCTCCAGGTCGTCGAGGCCGCCGTGCAGCCACTCCGTCGGACCCGCCGGGGTGGTCGCCCGTCCCACCAGCATGGAACCCGACGCCTGCCACGGCTTCCACGCCTGGTTGAGGTTCACCGTTTGGGCGAGCACGCCGTCCACGTACAGGCGGGCCTGGGACCGGGTGGCGTCGAGTACGCCGACCAGGTGGTGCCACACCGTCGGATCCGGGGCGGGCGCGACCGCGTACGTGGTCTTCGTGTCCGGGCCGTCGGCGTTCGACCGGACCTTGAACACCCACTCCCCGCCGTTGTCCGGCCGGTACGCCACCTGGAAGGCGCTGGAGCCGGTCGAGTCCTGCGACACCAGCGTCTGCGCGCCCTGGCCCTGGTCGACCTGCCCCCACACCGACACCGAGTACGACTGGTCGGTACGCAGCACCGGACTGTCCTGCCAGACCGGGTTACCGTCCTCGCCGATATTGGTCTGCGACCAGCCGTACTCTTTGGTCGCCAACCCGTAGTACGGGTCGGAGGGGTCATCGATCCAGTGGACGCCGTCGAGCCACAGCCCGTCGCGGTTCTGTCGCCAGTCGCCGGAGGTGCCCTGGGTCAACTGGAGGTGTCGACCGAACACGGAGTAGTCCGGCTCATCACAGCTGTAGGGCTCATCGGTCTGCTCGTAACAGTACGTACCCACGAAGTCCCACGTCCCCACCGTGAGCGGGTGCAGCAGACCCGACGCGTCCACACCGCCGGAATAGGGGTCCGAGGCGCGCTGGCCGAAGAAGTCCACCTCGCTGAGAGCGCGGTCGTACACCAGCACGTCGGCAAGGTTGCCCTGCCACCACGTGGACTCCGAACGCCCGAGCCGGAACTCACCCTGCGGGTCGTTGAAGCCGGCAGCGTTGGCGGCTGTCCCCTCCAGGATCCCGTTCACATAGAGCTTGAGCGTCTGGTCGGCGGTGTTGTACACCGTCGCCAGATGGGTCCAGAGGCCCAGCTTCGGGACCGAGGTGGACCGCGCCTTCGTCCACTTGACCTGCGGGCCTGCGGCCTTGGACGGCATCTGCACGGACCATCGGTTGATGTCCTTGCGGTAGCCGAAGGACAGCGAGTCGAGCCCACTGCTGTCCTTGCTGACGAGGGTCCGGTCCTGGGACTTGTCGCTCAGCCGGACCCAGGCCGCGATGGCGAAGGTCCCGGAGGTGTCCAGCGCGGCCGGCGACGCGCTCAGGTACGACGACTGCCCGTCGAAGTCGACCGCCTCCGCACCGATCATCCGGACGTCGTCCGCCCAACCGATGTTGACTCCGGTGAGCGGAGTGTCGAGCACCGCGCTCTGATCCTGAAGCGCCTGTGCCCGAGTCGCCCCGGGATACGCCTGCAGACTCCACAGCGCCGTCGGCGAAGCGGGACTGGGCACGGTCAAGTCGATCGAGCTGTAGCCCTCGTTGTAGTTGTTGTCGACGGCCGACACGTAGAGGGTGTTGATGCCGTAGTGCGGCACGATGATCGTCACCGTGGCCGAGCGGACGGTGGTGCCGATCGCGGCGACCTCGTTGGTGCGAGCGGTCCAGCCGTAGCGGAAAATCGTCACCGTCGGTTCGGTGGAGGAGATGGTGAACGTAGCTGGTCGGCCCGGACCAGCCGGCAGCGAGTCGATCGTCACCGTCACCGGCGGGACCAGGTTCGACGGCGGCGGATCCGCCAGTGCCAGGGTCGGCGAGCCCAGCACCACCGCCATTACGGACGCGACGATCGCGCCCCACCAGTACGTCGGACTTGCCGAACTGCGTGCACGACTGAACACCAAGACACTCCCCGTGAGGTCGACGATTGGGTCGATCGACGGTCGGCCGTCCCGCCAACCGTCATGATCGCGGGGACAAGTGTCACAGGCCTCGACGCCCGTACACCAGCGAATTCAGCGAACACATTGGACTGATCCCTAGCGGGTTTCGAGACCGCCGGCCGCGATCACTTCCCGGTACCAGTGGGCGCTGTCCTTGAGGGTGCGGGCCTGGGTGGCGTAGTCGACGTGGACGAGGCCGAACCGCTTGCTGTAGCCGTACCCCCACTCGAAGTTGTCCAGGAGGGACCAGACGAAGTAGCCGCGCAGGTCCACCCCGGCACTCATCGCCTCGTGCACCGCGGCGAGGTGGGCGTGCAGGTAGTCGATCCGTTCCGGGTCGGGGACCCGGCCGTCCGGCGTGACCCGGTCGACGTACGCGGCGCCGTTCTCGGTGACGTACATCGGGATGTCGCCGTAGTCGCGGCGGATCCCGAGCAGGACCTCCCGCAGCCCGGTCGGGTCAATCGACCAACCCATGTCGGTCACCGGTCCGGGGGTCGGGTGGAAGACGATGTCCTGCGCGGTCGGATACGGCGTGCCCGGGTCGGACTGCCCGGCGGGTGCCGCGCCGACCAGGTCGGGTTGGTAGTAGTTGATACCGAGGGCGTCGATCGGGGTGCTGATCACGGCGAGGTCGCCGTCCCGGACGAAGGACCAGTCGGTGATGCCGGCGGTGTCCGCCTGGATGTCGGCCGGATAGGCGCCGCGCAGCAGTGGGTCGAAGAAGATCCGGTTGAGCAGCCCGTCGATGCGACGGGCGGCGTCCAGGTCGGCGGGGGCGGTCGACACCGGTCGTACCCGGCCCGCGTTGAGGGCGATGCCGACCTGTCCGGTGGTCGCGGCGGCGCGCAGTGCCCGGGTGGCCAGACCGTGGGCGAGCAGCAGGTGGTGGGTTGCGGTCAGGGCGTCCCGGTGACTGGTCCGGCCCGGCGCGTGGCCGCCGGAGCCGTAACCGAGGAAGGCCGAGCACCACGGTTCGTTGAGGGTGTTCCACAGGCGTACCCGGTCGCCCAGCCGGCCGGCGACGGCGGACGCGTAGTCGGCGAAGTGGCCGGCGGTGTCGCGGTTGGTCCAACCGCCCGCCTGTTCCAACTCCTGCGGGAGGTCCCAGTGGTAGAGGGTGGCGACCGGGGTGATCCCGGCGGCGAGCAGCGCGTCGACCAGGCGGTCGTAGAAGTCGAGCCCGGCGGTGTTGACACCGGCGCCGCCGGCGGAGCGGATCCGGGGCCAGGCGACCGAGAACCGGTACGCGGCCAGGCCGAGTTCGGCCATCAGCGCGACGTCCTCGCGGTAGCGGTGGAAGTGGTCGGTGGCGGTCTCGCCGGTGCCGCCGTCCTCGATCCGCCCCGGTGTGGCGGTGAAGACGTCCCAGATGGACGGCGTACGGCCGCCCTCGGTCACCGCGCCCTCGATCTGGTACGCGGCGGTCGCCGCCCCCCACCAGAAATCTACCGGGAACCGTAGGTCGGCCCGGCGGTCGCCGGTCAGCGTCTCCGTTGCCCCGAGGATGGTCATCCGATCTCCAGCTTCTACGACGACGGACGTTCTACGACGACGGGCACGAGATTCCCGCACCGGAGAGCGCTCTCCGGCCGCTCTCGCCAGAGTCCCCGGAGCCGCCCTCGATGTCAAGAAGGGCCGGGCAGACATCGACGGATCTCTTGACATGCCGGAAAACTCGGCGTAACACTTCGAGCAACGGAGAGCGCTCTCCAATGAAAGCACCGATCCCACCCCCGCCGCGACCCCGTTGTCGTCGAGAGGCAGGAGTCCACCGTGTACCCGGTCCCCCCAGCCCCACCAGCCGGGCCGACAGCCGTGCCCCGACGCTGGCAGGTCCTGCTCCCGGCCGCCCTGCTCGCGCTGGTCGCGGCCTACCTGTTCGTGGCACCACCACCGGCCAGCGCTGCCGACGTCCTGCTCTCCCAGGGCCGTCCCGTCGTGTCGTCGTCCGACCAGGCCGCGGACACCCCGGCCACGGCGGCGGTCGACGGGAACCTCGCCACCCGCTGGTCGAGCCAGTGGTCCGACCCGCAGTGGATCCGGGTCGACCTCGGCGCCACCGCCACCATCAACCAGGTCGTCCTGCGGTGGGAGGGCGCGTACGGCAGCGCCTTCCAGCTCCAGACCTCACCGGACACCGTCACCTGGACCACTGTCTACTCCACCACCACCGGCACCGGCGGAACCCAGACCATCCCGGTCACCGGCACCGGCCGCCACCTGCGGCTGTACGGCACCGCCCGGTCCAGCGGCTACGGGTACTCGCTCTACGAACTCCAGGTGTACGGGACCACCGGCACCACCCCCACCCCGAACCCGACCGGCGGCTGCGGCACCGACAACGCCGCCCTCGGCCGTCCCGCCACCGCCTCGTCCGCCCAGGCCGCCGACACCCCGGCCGGTGCCGCCGTCGACGGCAACCCGGGCACCCGCTGGTCCTCGGCCTGGTCGGATCCGCAGTGGCTCCAGGTCGACCTCGGCACCGTACGGAGCATCTGCCAGGCGGTCCTGCAGTGGGAAGGCGCGTACGCCAGCGCGTACCAGATCCAGACCTCGACCGACGCGACCACCTGGACCACCGCGTACGCCACCACCACCGGCACCGGCGGCACCCAGACCATCCCGCTCGCCGCCAGCGGCCGATACCTGCGGATGTACGGCACCACCCGGGCCACCGGCTACGGGTACTCCCTCTACGAACTCCTGATCCGCACCGGCGGGACCAGCACCCCGCCTCCCACCACTGCGCCCCCGACACCGACCCCCACGGACCCGGTCCCCGGCAACTGGACCACGCTCTGGACCGACGACTTCACCGGGCCGGCGAACTCCAGCCCGTCGGCGGCGAACTGGCTGCTCCGGACCGGGACGCAGTACCCCGGTGGCGCCCCGAACTGGGGCACCGGCTCGGTCGAGACCGCGAGCGCGTCGACCGCGAACGTGCACCTCGACGGCGCCGGCCGGCTCAACCTGCGGGCGATCCGGGACGGTGCCGGCAACTGGACCTCGGGCCGGATCGAAACCCAACGGGCCGACTTCACCCCCCGCCCCGGTGAGCTGCTGAAGTTCAGCGCCGTGCTCAAGCAACCGGACGGGACGAACGCGCTCGGGTACTGGCCCGGCTTCCGGGCCACGGGTGCTGCGTACCGGGGCAACTACAACAACTGGCCGGGGGTCGGCGAGACGGACATCATGACCGACGTCAACGGACGCAGCCAGCTCTCCCAGACCCTGCACTGCGGCACCGCGCCGGAGGGGGTGTGCAACGAGTACAACGGCCGGACCAGCGGCCTGGCGAGCTGCACCGGATGCCAGACCGGCTACCACGAGTACGCGCAGGTCATCGACCGGACGAAGACCGACGAGGAGATCCGGTTCTACCTCGACGGCCGGCAGACCTGGGTGGTCCGGGAGAGCCAGGTCGGTGTCACCGCCTGGCAGGCCGCCGTGCAGCACGCCTTCTACCTCCGGTTCGACCTGGCCGTCGGCGGGTCGCTGCCCAACGCGGTCGCCGGGCAGACCACCCCGACCCCGGAGACCGTCTCCGGCGGCACGCTGAGCGTCGACTCGGTGACGGTCGCCCGCGCCACCGGGACCGTCCCGGCCGCGATGACCGACCCGGCCACCCCGGCCGGACCGAGCGTGGTCCGGGTGACCGGCACCCAGGGCAACTGGCAGCTACAGGTCAACGGCGCGCCGTACGAGGTGAAGGGGCTCACCTACGGTCCGCCGCAGGGGGCGGCCGACGGTTACATGCGCGACCTGAAGAACACCGGGGTCAACACGATCCGCACCTGGGGGGTGGACGACACCCAGACCCCGACGCTGCTCAACCGGGCCGCGCAGCAGGGCATCAAGGTGGTCGTCGGGCACTGGCTCAACCAGGGCGCGGACTACGTCAACGACACCGCGTACAAGACCGCGGCCAGGAACGAGATCGTGGCCCGGGTCAACGCGCTCAAGGGCTACCAGGGCGTCCTGATGTGGGACGTGGGCAACGAGGTCATCCTGACCATGCAGGACCACGGGTTGCCGGCCGCCGAGGTCGAGGCGCGCCGGATCGCGTACGCCCGGTTCGTCAACGAGATCGCGGTGGCGATCCACGCCGCCGACCCGAACCACCCGGTCACCTCCACCGACGCGTGGACCGGGGCGTGGCCGTACTACAGGACGTACTCGCCGGCGCTGGATCTGCTGGCGGTCAACGCGTACGGCGCGATCGGCACGGTCAAGACGGACTGGATTGCCGGCGGTTACACCAAGCCGTACCTGGTGACCGAGGCCGGGCCGGCCGGCGAGTGGGAGGTCGACCCGGACGCCAACGGGGTCGCCAAGGAGCCGTCGGACCTGGAGAAGCGGGCCGGCTACACGGCGAGCTGGAACGCGATCAAGGCGCATCCGGGAGTGGCGCTGGGCGCGACCGAGTTCCACTACGGACTGGAGAACGACTTCGGCGGGGTCTGGCTCAACGTCACCACCGGCGGTTGGCGCCGACTCGGCTACCACGCGCTGCGGCAGGCGTACACCGGTCAGGCGTCGGCGAACACCCCACCGGAGATCACCGCGATGACGGTCGGTTCGCCGACCTCGGTGCCGGCCGGCGGGCAGTTCACCGTCGAGGTGGCCGCGACCGATCCGCAGCAGGACCTGATCCGCTACAACCTCATGGTCAACAGCAAGCACATCAACGCCAACCGAGGGTTCGACCACGTCAGCTTCACCGAGACCGGCAACGGGCGGTTCACCGTACGGGCGCCGGAGCAACTCGGGGTCTGGCTGGTCTACGTGTACGCGTTCGACGGTCACGGCAACGTCGGCATCGAGCAGCGCTCGTTCCGGGTGGTCCCGCCGACCGTACCCGGCACCAACGTGGCGCTCGGCAAACCGGCCACCGCGTCGTCGTACCAACCGACCGGGCCGAGCGGGCCGCAACTGCCGTCGTACGCGGTGGACGGCAACTTCGGCACCCGCTGGGCGAGTGAGTGGGTCGGGGCGGCCTCGATCCAGGTCGACCTCGGTACGGTCACCACCTTCAACCACGTACAACTGGCCTGGGAGGCGGCGTACGCGAAGGCGTACCAGATCCAGACCTCGACCGACGGGGCCACCTGGACCACGGTCTACTCGACCACCAGTGGCAACGGTGGATTCGACAGTCTCGCCATCTCCGGCACCGGCAGATACGTACGGATGAACGGCACGGAACGGGCCACCGCCTACGGCTATTCGTTGTGGGAGTTCGGCGTCTACCGCTGACGTTTCCTCGGGGCATGGAAGGGATGGCGGGTGCCGGTGGGGCGCCCGCCATCCCCGCGTCGACCCGGATCGATGGGAAAGCGCTCTCCGTTCGCTGTGCTATAAATGCCGGCATGAGCATCGGTGCCGCGCTCGATGAGCGGTGAGATCCGGGCCGGTGCCCGGCTGCCCACCCTGGAGGACGTTGCCCGGGTCGCCGGTGTCTCCCGAGCCACCGTCTCGCGGGTCGTCAACGGGATCCGCAACGTCGACCCGCAACTGCACGAGGTGGTCTGGCACGCCGTCGAGGTGACCGGGTACGTGCCGAACCGGGCGGCCAGATCCCTGGTCACCCGTCGCACCGGCACCGTCGCCCTAGTCGTCTCCGACAACGAGGACCACGACGACGACCCGTTCATGAGCCGGTTCTTCGCCGACCCGTTCTTCGGCCGGGTCGTCGGCGGCCTGCTGAGCGTGCTGCGACCGCTCGGCATCCAGCTGGCGCTGCAGCTCGTCGGCACCCAGCAGGCCAGGGTCCGGCTCGTCGGCGACCTGCGACAGGGCCAGGCCGACGGGGCGGTGGTCCTGTCGCTGCACCCCGAGGACACCCTGCCCGCGCTGATGACCGAGGCCGGGCTGGCCGCCGTACTGGTCGGCCGGCCGGCGACCCCGCTGCCGGTGAGCTACGTCGACGTCGCCAACGACGCGGGCGCCGCCCTCGCCGCCGATCATCTGGTCGGCCGGGGCTGCCGACAGGTCGGCATGATCAGCGGCCCGGTCGACGTGCCGGCCAGCCAGGACCGGATCGCCGGCTTCCGCCGGGCGATGGCCCGGCACGGCCACCCGTACGTGCCGGCGGTCGCCGGGAACTTCACCCACGACAGCGGTGAGCAGGCGATGTACCAGCTCCGCCGGGAGCACCCGGGGCTGGACGGGGTGTTCGTCGCCAACGACCTGATGGCCCAGGGGGCGCTGATGGCGCTGCGTGAGGCCGGGTGCCGGGTGCCGGACGACGTCGCCGTCATCGGCTTCGACGACAGCTCCGCCGCCCTGGCCGCCCGACCGCCGTTGACCACCATCCGGCACCCGCTGGAGGACATGGCCGCGGAGAGCGCACGGCTGTTGCTGGCCCGGATCGACGACCCCGAGCAGCGCGTCACCTCGGTCATCTTCGACCCGGTCCTGGTCCACCGCCAGTCGGCATAACCCTCCCCCCTCCCACCCTCTCTCCCACCCTCTCTCCTCGTCGATCTAGGGCAAATGGTGGTGATCAGAGATCAATCAGCGACCATTTGCCCTAGATCGACGAGGAGGGGTGTGCGGCCAGCCAGGGTAGGGCGTCCTCGATCCTGGTGACCTGGTCGCTGGGCGGGGCGGAGGGACGGTCGACCATCACCACCGGGAGACCGAGCCGGCGGGCGGCGTCCAACTTCGCCGCGGTCATGGTGCCGCCGCTGTCCTTGGTGACCAGCACGTCGATGCCGTACCGGCGCAGCAGGGCCAGCTCGCCGTCCACGGTGAACGGGCCACGGTCCAGCACCACCGTGAGGCGGCGCGGCAACGGCGGCTCGGGATGGTCGACCGAGCGGACCAGGAACCAGTGCCGGTCCAGGTCGGCGAAGGCGGCCAGGCTCTGCCGGCCGGTGGTGAGGAAGACCCGCTCCCCCATCCCGGCGACGGTTTCGGCGGCGGCGGCCAGCGACGGGACCCGCCGCCAGGCGTCACCTGGCTGCGCGGTCCACCCCGGTCGGCGTACGACCAGCAGCGGCACCCCGGTCTCGGCGCAGGCACTCACGGCGGAGGCGCTCATCGTGGCGGCGAACGGGTGGGTCACGTCCAGCACCGCGTCGACCCGTTCCCGGCGCAGCCAGTCGACCAGCCCGGCCGGGCCACCGAAGCCACCGATCCGGACCTCGCCCTCGGGCAGCGCGGGGTCGGCCACCCGACCGGCGAGCGAGGTCACCACCCGCCACCGGGGCCGGTCCCGCACCAGCAGGGCGGCCAGGCGACGCGCCTCCCCGGTGCCGCCGAGCAACAGGACGGTCAGGTCCGCCACGGCCACCACCGCCTCTCCGATACGCGCGGTCGTACCCCCGGGTCGGTGACCGTCCGGGCGGCAGGCATGCTGAGCTGGTGACCAGCGGCAGGACCCCGACCCAGCTGCGGTACGGCTGGACGACCGGTGCCTGTGCCACCGCGGCGACCACCGCCGCGTACACGGCCTTGCTCACCGGCTCCTTCCCGGACCCGGTGGAGATCACCCTGCCGAAGGGACAGCGACCGGCGTTCGCCCTGGCCCGCGAGGAACTCGGCGACGGGCGGGCGTTCGCGGGGGTGGTGAAGGACGCCGGTGACGACCCCGACGTGACCCACGGGGCCCTGGTCTGCGCCACCGTACGCCCGGCCCCGGCCGGCGCCGGCGTGGTGTTCCAGGCCGGCCCCGGAGTCGGCACGGTGACCAAACCCGGCCTGCCGCTGCCGGTCGGCGAGCCGGCGATCAACCCGGTCCCCCGGGACATGATGCGCCGGGCGGTGACGGAGGTCGCCGACCGGCACGGCGGCACCGGGGACGTGCTGGTGGAGATCTCCGTCGAGGGCGGCGAGGAACTCGCCCGGCACACCTGGAACCCCCGGCTGGGCATCCTCGGCGGGCTGTCCATCCTCGGCACGACCGGCATCGTGGTGCCGTACTCCTGCTCGGCCTGGATCGACAGCATCCGGCGCGGCGTCGACGTGGCCCGCGCCGCCGGGCACCGGCACGTGGCCGCCTGCACCGGCAGCACCTCCGAGCGGGTCGCCACCGAGCTGTACGGGCTGCCCGACGACGCGCTGCTGGACATGGGCGACTTCGCCGGGGCGGTGCTGAAGTACCTGCGCCGGCACCCGATTCCCCGGCTCACCGTGGCCGGCGGCATCGGCAAGCTCACCAAGCTGGCCAACGGTCACCTCGACCTGCACTCCGGCCGGTCGCAGGTGGACTTCCGGGCCCTGGCCGAACTGGTCGCCGGGGCCGGCGGCGGTCCCGACCTGGTCGAGGGCGTACGCGGGGCGAACACCGCGCTGGACGCGCTGCGCCAGTGCCAGGCGGCCGGGCTGCCGCTCGGTGACCTGGTCGCCCTCGGTGCCCGCAACACCGCCGCGGAGGTTCTGCGCGGCGCCCCGGTCGAGGTCGACGTGGTGGTCATCGACCGTGCCGGCACCATCGTCGGCCGCACCCCCTGACCCGACCCGGTCGCCGGTTCTCCCGACCCGGCCCACCGACGGATCAGACACGGCAGCGGGTGGTCGAGTAGAGGTGGCTGTCGGGGAACGTGGCGGCGGTGAGGACGTCACCGACGATCACCACGGCGGTGCGGACGATGCCGGCGTCGCGTACCTGCTCGGCGATGTCGGCCAGGGTGCCGCGCAGGACCAGTTCGTCGGGGCGGCTGGCGCGGGCGACCACGGCGACCGGGCAGTCCGACCCGTAGTTGGGGACGAGTTCGTCGACCAGTTCCGTGATCCGTTGCACGGCCAGGTGCAGGACGAGGGTGGCCCGGCTGCGGCCCAGGGTGGCCAGGTCCTCCCCCGGCGGCATCGGGGTGGCGCGGGCCGCGGTGCGGGTGAGGATCACCGTCTGACCCACCCCCGGCACGGTCAGCTCCCGGCCGAGCGCCGCCGCGGCGGCGGCGAACGCGGGCACTCCCGGCACCACCTCGTACGGCACGCCGAGGGTGTCCAGCCGGCGCATCTGCTCCGCCATCGCGCTGAACACCGACGGGTCACCCGAGTGGAGGCGGGCCACGTCCAGGCCGGCGGTGTGCGCGGCGAGCAGTTCGGCCACGATCTGGTCCAGGTCCAGGTTGGCCGTGTCCACCAACCTGGCCCCGGGCGGGCAGTGGTCGAGCAGTTCGGCCGGCACCAGGCTGCCGGCGTAGAGGCAGACCGGCGCCGCCGCCAGTCGATCCCGGCCCCGGACCGTGATCAGATCCGCGGCGCCCGGACCGGCGCCAATGAAGAAGACCGTCATCGTTTTGCCACCGTCCACTGGGTCACCGGCAGCATCGGCCGCCAACCGGTGAAGTTGCCGACCGGCGCCGCCCGCTGGACCGCCAGCCGGATCAGGTCACCGCCGAGCCGGTCGTACGCGTCGGTCACCACCCGCTCCGACTCCAGGGTGACCGCGTTCACCACCAGCCGGCCGCCCGGCCGCAGCGCCTGCCAGCACCGGTCGAGCAGGCCCGGCACGGTCACCCCGCCACCGACGAAGATCGCGTCCGGTGGCTCCAGCCCGGCCAGCGCCTCGGGCGCGGCACCGCGTACGACATGCAGCTCCGGGACGCCGAGCGCGGCGGCGTTGACGGCGATCCGGTCCGCCCGTGCCGGCTCCCGCTCGATCGCCACCGCCCGGCAGGACGGGTGCGTACGCAGCCACTCGATCGCGATGCTGCCGGCGCCCCCGCCGACGTCCCAGAGCAGTTGGCCGGGGATCGGCGCCAGCCGGGCCAGGGTCACCGCGCGGATCTCCCGCTTGGTCAACTGCCCGTCGTGCTCGTACGCGTCATCCGGCAGGCCGGGGACCAGCGGGCGTACCGCCGTGTCCGGGTCGGCGTGGCAGTGCACCGCGACGATGTTCAGCGCACCGGTCGGCTCGTCCCATCCGGACGCGGTGCCGACCCGGATCCGCTCGTCCGGCCCACCGAGCGACTCCAGTACGGTCAGCGCGCTGCCGCCGTAGCCACGGTCGGTCAGCAGAGCGGCCACCGCCGCCGGAGTGGCACCGTCGGCGCTGAGTACGAGCAGCCGCCGGTTCGGGTGCACGGACCGGTGCAGCCGGTCCACCGCCCGCCCGACCACGCTCACCACCTCCACCTCGTCGGCGGGCCAGCCGAGCCGGGCACAGGCGAGCGAGACCGACGACGGGTGTGGCAGGACCCGTACCCGCTCGGGTCCGAGCAGCCGGGTCAGCGTCGTACCGACGCCGTAGAACATCGGATCACCACTGGCCAGTACGCAGACCGCCCGTTCCCCGTGTGCGTCGAGCAGGCCGGGCAGGGCGGGCAGCATCGGCGACGGCCAGGCGATCCGTTCCTGGTCGAGCGGCGCGGCGGCGGAGGCGCCGACCGAACCGGAGAGGTCCACGGGGAGCAGGGCGAGTTGCCGGGTACTGCCGAGCAGCACCTGGGCCGAGCGGATCGCGGCTCGGGCCGCCCCGGTCAGCCCCGCCCAGCCGTCCGCGCCGATCCCGACGACCGTCACCACCTCGGCGCGCTGGTCAGACATTGCCGAGCACGCGGGTGACCCGGATCTCGATGACCACCCGCTCCGGGTTCGGACGCGGCTGCCGGTAACGCTCGGCGTAGCGGCGCTCGGCGTCGGCCACCGACGCGGGGTCGTCCCGGATCACCGCGTGGCCTTCGAGGGTCGACCAGCGGCGGCCGTCGACCTGGCAGACCGCGACCGGGCCACCGGCAGCCGCCAGGTGGACCACCTTGCGGGAGGTACGCGAGGAGATCACCCTGGCCAGGCCGGTCTCGATGTCGTACGTGACCCCGACCGGCACCACGTGCGGGGTGCCGTTGGGCCGGATGGTGGTGAGCGTGCACAGGTGGCGTTCCCGCCAGAACTCCCCGAGCGCGCCGCCGCCCGGTTCGACCCGGTGATCGACCTTCCCGCCGGTCCGCTCCGTCATCTCGTCTCCTCGCTGTGCCGATCCCCGCCGTGCCGATCCACGTCATGCCGATCTTCGCCGCCCCGGTCCACGGCGGCACGGTGGTGACGGTACGTGTCCGGGTCGCCGGCCGGGGCGGCGACCGCCACCGTGGCCGTACCGTCGGTGTGCTTGGTGACCAGCAGGATCGGCTGCGCACCGGTGTCCCGTACGGCACGCAGGGCGGCGGCTTCCGCCACGCTCGGCGTACCGACGGTGACCTGTGCCAGGGCGGACGGGTGCGGCACCCGCTCGCCGGCCAACGCCTCCGCCGGGTAGCCCAGCAGGGGCCAGCCCCGGCGGGCGGCGACCTCGACCAGGGCCGGCGACGCGGCCCGCCGATCCACGGTCGCCAGGGCGGTCACCCGGGCCGGGTCCAACCCGTTGCCGGCGAGCGTCGCACCGATCAGCGTGTCGAGGTCGTCGGCGTGCACCGCCGACCGGGCCCCGACACCGACGATCAGCGACACGCGGCGACCAGGTTCCGGGCCAGCGACGGCTGACCCGCCCAGTGCAGATGCAGGTACGAGGCGTGCACTCCCCCGGCGACGAAGCCCTCCGGTGCCGCGTCCCGCCACGCCCAGGCGGGCGCCCGACCGGCTCGGGGGGTGATCGTGGTCCGGTGGAACTCGTGCCCGGTGACCCGGGTGCCGGTCGGCGCCAGCACACTGTCGGTCAGCGCGACCGCGTCCCGGTAACCCAACGTGAGCCGGCTGGTCATCACCGCCTCGGCGTCCAGGACCCCGCACATCGGTGCCCCGTCCAGGCTGCGGCAGAGCCAGAGCAGGCCGGCGCACTCGGCGGCGATCGGGGCGCCGGATGCGGCCAGCCGGGCGACCTCGGCGCGCAGCGGGGAGTTGGCGGTGAGCTGTTCGGCGTACACCTCGGGGAAGCCGCCGCCGACGACCAGGGCCGCCGTGCCGGGGGGCAGCGTCTCGTCGTGCAGCGGGTCGACCACGGCTACCTCGGCACCGGCCGCGCGCAGCAGTTCGGTGGTCTCCGCGTACCCGAAGCTGAAAGCCGGACCACCGGCGACCGCGACCACCGGGCGCGGCCCGGTCACGGCGACCGTCGGCGGCTCCCACGGTTGGACGGCCAGCGGCGGCGCGCTGCGGGCCACCCCGAGTACGGCGTCCAGGTCGACGCTCTCCGTGATCAGGCTGGCCAGCGCGGCCACCGATTCGAGTGCCTCGGCCCGCCGCTCCACCGCCGGCACCAGCCCGAGGTGGCGGGACGGGGCGGCGATCACCGCGTGTCGACGCAGCACCCCCAGCACGGGCGTGCCGACCTCGGCGCAGGCGTCCCGGAGCAACTCCTCGTGCCGGTCCGAACCGACCCGGTTGAGCAGGACCCCGGCGATCCGGATCGCCCCGGTCGCGGCCGAGCCGAAGGAGCGGAAACCGTGCACCAGGGCGGCCACCGAACGGGCCTGCGCGGAGGCGTCGACGACCAGCAGCACCGGCGCGTCGAGCAGGGCGGCGACGTGTGCGGTGGAGCCGAAGTCTCCGGCGCCGACCCGCCCGTCGTACAGGCCCATCACGCCCTCGACCACGGCGAGGTCGGCACCGGCCGCACCGTGCGCGAACAGCGGCCCGACCAGGTCCTCCCCGACCATGACCGGGTCCAGGTTGCGCCCGGGTCGGCCGGCGGCGAGGGTGTGGTAGCCGGGGTCGATGTAGTCCGGACCGACCTTGAACCCGGCCACCCGCACACCCCGTGCGGCGTACGCGGCCAGCAGCCCGGTCGCGACGGTGGTCTTGCCGTGCCCGGAGGCGGGTGCCGCGATGACCAGTCGGGGAACCGTCACCACTCGATGCCCTGCTGGCCCTTGCGGCCGGCGTCCATCGGGTGCTTCACCTTGGTCATCTCGGTGACCAGGTCGGCGAGGTCGACCAGATCCGGGTGTGCGTCCCGGCCGGTGATCACCACGTGCTGGTTGCCCGGCCGATCACGCAGCGTGGCGACGACGTCGTCAATGTCGATCCAGCCCCACTTGATCGGGTACGTGAACTCGTCCAGCACGTAGAAGCGGTACGCCTCGGCGGCCAGGTCGCGTTTGATCTGGGCCCAGCCCTCGGCCGCCTCGACCGCGTGGTCACGCTCGGTGCCGGGGCGCTGGATCCAGGACCAGCCCTCGCCCATCTTGTGCCAGACCACGGTGCCGCCCTTGCCGCTCTCCCCGAGCGCCCGCAGCGCGGTCTCCTCGCCGACCTTCCACTTGGGGCTCTTCACGAACTGGAAGACGGCGATCGGCCAACCCGCGCTCCAGGCCCGCAACGCCATCCCGAACGCGGCGGTCGACTTGCCCTTGCCCTGACCGGTGTGCACCGCCGTGACCGGCTGGCGGCGCCGCTCCCGGGTGGTGAGACCGTCGTCGGGGACCTGCTCCGGCTTGCCCTGGGGCATCTCAGGCCGCCTTTCCGAGAGTGTGCAGCGCGTCCAGCGGGACGCAGTCGGCGTCGAGCGCGGTGGCGAGCCGCCGGGCCAGCCCGAGCCTGATCGGCCCCGACTCGCAGTCGACCACCACGGAGGCGACGTCGGCCAGCGACGGCACGACGGTCAACGGGTCCGGACCGCTGGTCGCCCGACCGTCGGTCACCACCACCAGCAGGGGCCGGCGGCGCGGGTCGCGGCGGCGTTCGGACTCCAGGGTCCGGGCCGCCTGGCGCAGGCCGGCGGCGAGCGGGGTACGGCCACCGGTGCGCAGTTCGGCCAGGCGCAGCACACCGACCTCGTGGCTGGCGGTCGGTTCCAGCACCGTGCTCGCCCCGGTACCCCGGAACGTGATCATGCCGATCTTGTCCCGCCGCTGGTAGGCGTCGCGCAGCAGGGACAGGACGGCGGTCTTCACCACCCTCATCCGGCGGCGGGCCGCCATCGACCCGGAGGCGTCCACCACGAAGAGCACCAGGTTCGCCTCCCGCCCGACGTGCACCGCCTCGCGCAGGTCCGCGGCGCTGACCGTGCGGGCTCCGCGCCGGGCGGTGGCCAGCAGGGTGGCGGGCAGGTGCAGGCTGGTCAGCCGGCCGGCCGGCAGCCGGGCCCCGACCACCCGACCCCGCCGGGCGTACGCCGGGGAGCGGCGGCCGGTGTGCGCGCCGGTCCCCCGTCCGCGTACGGCCAGGGCGCGGGTCCGGTACGGGCTCGTCGCCGCGACCGTCGGCTGGTTCCCGGCGGTCGGCTGTTCCGTCGTCTGCTCCTCCGTCCGCTGCTCCGGTACGGGTTGTTCGGCCGGGTCGGTCTGCTCCGGTCCGGTGGCCTGCGGGGGCGGCCCGTCGGATGTGTCCGGCCCCCGGTCGGGTCCACCCGGTGGCGGGCCACCGTCGGGTCCCTCCGGCGGACCGTCGGGCGGCCCTCCGTCCGGGTCGTCGTCGGGTCCGGCCGGCGGGTCGGGCTCCGGATCGGCGTCCGCGCCGTGCTCCCGCAGCAACTCCTCGAGTTTCTCCTGGTCGGCGCCGGGCGGGTCGAGCGGGTCCCGGCGGCGGCGGTGCGGCAGGGCGAGCCTGGCCGCGGCGGCCACGTCGTCGGCGGTCACCACGTCCCGGTCGTGCCACGCGGCGAGCGCCACCGCCGTCCGGGCCACCACGATGTCGGCGCGCAGCCCGTCCACCCCGTACGCGAGGCAGATGGTGGCGATCCGGTCCAGTTCGTGGTCGGGCAGCCGCACGCCGGGCAGCCGTCGGCGGGCGACCGCGATCCGCTCGGCGAGTACGGCATCCTCGTCGATCCAGCGCGCCGCGAAGCCCACCGGATCCGTCTCGTACGCGAGCCTCCGCCGGACCACCTCGGCCCGGGGAGCCGTCTCGCGGGGCGCGGTGACCGCGACCACCAGCCCGAACCGGTCCACGAGCTGGGGGCGGGGTTCGCCCTCCTCCGGGTTCATCGTGCCGACGAGCAGGAACCGGGCCGCGTGCTTGACCGACACCCCGTCGCGTTCGACGTGCGCCCGACCCATCGCGGCGGCGTCCAGCAGCAGGTCCACCAGATGGTCCGGCAGCAGGTTGACCTCGTCGACGTAGAGCACCCCGCGATGGGCGGCGGCGAGCAGCCCCGGCTCGTACGCCTTGATCCCGTCGGCGAGGGCACGTTGCAGGTCGAGGGTGCCGACCACCCGGTCCTCGGTGGCGCCGACCGGCAGCTCGACCAGGGTGGCGCGGCGCCGCTGGCCGACCGCCCCCGGTTCGTGCGGGCCGTCCGGGCAGTCCGCGTCCGGGTTGGCCGGGTCGCAGGCGAACCGGCAGCCGGGGACGACGTCGACGTCGGGCAGCAGCGCCGCGAGCGCCCGGACGATGGTCGACTTGGCGGTGCCCTTCTCACCCCGGACCAGCACCCCGCCGATCGCCGGGGAGACCGCGTTGAGCAGCAGGGCCAGCCGCAGTTCGGCCAGGCCGACGACGGCGGAGAACGGGTACGGCGGGGTCATCGCCCGCTCAGGCGCGCAGAAGCCATGCTCAAGTCCCTTCCGCGGGTGTCCACGCCCGCGTGTGGCTGGGTGTCACCGAGCGGTCGGAGTCTCCTGACTCCCGGATCGACGCTCCCCCTCGACCTTCCGGCCGCTCGGCCGTGGCCCGTACGTGAGGGGTCGCTCCCCGGTCACAGTGGCGGGACCGCCCCGGACTCGCACCGGGTTCCTCCGCGCACCGCTCGTGCAGGCCATGCTGTCCCACCGACCGGTCCGCCGTCAACGTGACCACCGCGACCGCGCCGCGACCGGTTCGTCTTCCGTACCGACCGGGTAATCGATGGCCATGGCATTCTTCGGGGAACGTCGGCGGCCACCGGTGCCGCTCTTCGTCGGTACCGGGATCGTGGTGATCGTCGGGTTCGCGATCGCCACGGTCCAGGTGTGGCGCAACGACAACGCGTTGCGGGATCACGGTGAACGAACCACCGCCCGGGTGGTGGACGTCGGTGCGGGCAGGGCCAACCGGACCGAGGTCGAGTTCCGTACGCCCGACGGCCGGCAGGTGCGGGCGCTGATCGGTCAGGGCGACGAGGCACCCGGTCCCCGCCCCGCGCTCGGCGACGAGGTGCCGATCGTGTACGACCCGCAGGACCCGGAAGCCGACGTCAACGACGCCCGCGCCGGTGAGAACCACGACACGGCGTACCTGTTGCTGGGAGTGACCCTGTTCGGCGGGATCGGGGTGCCGCTGGCAACCTGGGCGCTGGTTCGGGCGAACCGGCGGGACAGGGTGGGCTGATGGTGGGGGGCGGGGCGCCGCCGGCCGAACTGCCGGGCCGGCCGTCCTCGGGTGAGCCGGCCTCCGACCCGTCATGGATCATGGGCCCGCAGCGGGCGCCGGGGCATGCGACCTGCCGGAGGTCGAGCACCGGGACGGGGAGACGGATTGAGCCGCGGAAGCATCCTGAGACTGGGCCTGCTCGCGCTGATCTGGGGGTCCGGCTTCCTCTGGATCAAGCTGGCACTGGACGGGTTCACACCGGTCCAGCTCGTCCTGTTCCGGCTCCTGCTCGGAGTCGCGATACTGGCACCCATCGCCCTGGTACGGAGGCTGCCCTTCCCGACCCGTCGCGTCATCTGGGCGCACCTGGCCGTCGCGGCGCTGTTCGCCAACGCGATTCCGTACACGCTCGTGGGTTTCGGCGAGCAGACCGTGGGCTCGAACGTCGCGGGTGTGCTCAACGCGACCACACCACTGTGGACGGTGCTGGTGGCCGTACTGGCGGGGACGGACCGGACGGTCAGCGTCGGACGCGGGGTGGGCATCGCACTCGGTTTCGCCGGGACCGTGCTGATCTTCACACCCTGGGAGTCGGCCGGCGACATCGCGAGTTGGGGCGGGCTGGCCTGCCTCGCCGCCGCCGCGAGCTATGGCGTCAGTTTTGTCTACATGGGCCGTCATCTCACCGGCCGGGGCATTCCCCCGATCATGCTCGCGACCTGCCAGCTCGCCGCCGGCGCGGCGCTGCTCACGCTCGCCCTGCCCTTCGGTGGCCTGACCGCGCCGACGTGGGGCGTGGTGCCGGTCGGCAGCCTCCTGCTGCTCGGGACCGCCGGGACCGGGCTCGCCTACGTACTCAACTACCGCCTCATCAACGACCTCGGATCAACCGCCGCGTCCACGACCACCTACCTCCTCCCCGTCGTGGCAGTCCTGCTGGGCGCCCTCGTCCTCCACGAACCCGTAACCCTCCCCACAATCACCGGCACAGCCCTGGTCCTAACCGCCATCTCCCTGGTCCAACGACGCGTCGATCATGAAGTTAGCGACGCCGCCGAGGCCGAAAACCCGCGCTAACTTCATGATCAACGAGGTGGGGTGGCGGGGTGGGTGGGGAGGCCGGGGGTTTGGGTGTCGATCGCCAGGAGGGCGCCGTCGAGGGGTGGGCGGGGGGTTAGGGCGTGGTGGGCGGTGGTGATGAAGAGGCGGGTCAGGGTTGGGCCGCCCAGGCAGACGCTGGTGGGTTGGGCGGTTGGTAGGCGCAGTTCGTGGTCGAGGGTGCCGTCGGGGCGGTAGCGGCGGACGGCGTACCCGCCCCAGAGGGCCACCCAGAGGTGTCCGGCGGCGTCGACCGTCATGCCGTCCGGGGCACCCTCGGCGGGGGCGAGCCGCAGGAACGGTTCCCGGCCGGAGAGGTCACCGGTGCGCGGGTCGACGGTGAACCGGTCCACCTCGCCACGGGGCGTGTCGGCCAGGTACATGGTGGTGCCCGCGGCGTCGAACGCGGGCCCGTTGGCGATGGTCAGGCCGGTGACGACGGGGACCGGCGCGCCCGAGCCGGCGTACCGGTAGAGGGTGCCGGCGCCGGGAGTGGTGTCGTACGCCATGCTGCCGGCCCAGAAACGGCCGTGCGGATCCGCGACCGCGTCGTTCATCCTGGCAGGTGAGGGGTTTGCGCTCTCCAGGTCGGCGACCTGACGGTAGCCGTCGGTGCCGGTGAGCGCGGCGATGCCGGTGCCGGTCGCGGCGAGCCAGCCGCCGGGCTGCCCGGCGATCGGCGCCACCGCACCGAGCGGGGCGTCCAGCCGGCGGAGTTCACGCAGCGGTGCGGGTGCGTCGCCGGTGGTCTCCAGCAGCCGGCCGGCGAGCAGGTCGACCAGGACCAGCCGGCCGTCCACCCAGCGGGCTCCCTCGCCCAACTCGAACCGGTCGTCGCTCCACGGGGTTGGCTCGGTGAGCCGCATCGTTTCCTCCACAGGGGTGCTCAGCGGATGGCGGGGACAGGCTTGCTCGGCGAATGGCTGGTCAGCGTACGGCGCTGCCGGGCGCGTGGTCGAGCAACGACAGTTCGGTACGGGTGGGCAGTCCCTCCCAGTCGCCCCGGGTGGCGACCGCGAACGCGCCGGTGGTGACGGCCCGGTCGAGCCGGCCGGCCACGTCGAGCCCGTCGAGCAGCCCCGAGAGCAGCCCGGCCACGAACGCGTCTCCGGCGCCGACGGTGTCGACCACCGGCACCGTACGGGCCGGGGCGTGCACACTGTCCCGTCCACCGTGGCTGGTGGCGCCCCGACCGCCGTGTTTCACCACCACCTCCGGCACTCCGGCGGCCAGCAGTGCGGCGACCGGATCCGGGTCGTCGGTCAACACGCCCAGTTCGTCGTCGGAGGCGACCAGGAGGTCGATCGAGGGCAGCAGTGGACGCAGCGCGGCGGCTGCCGACTCGACCGACCAGACGCGCTGCCGGTGGTTGACGTCGAGGCACACCGTGGCCCCGGCGGCTCGGGCCGCGTCGACCGCCGCCACCACCGCCGCGTACGGCTGGGTGCCGAGCCCGGCGGTGATGCCCGTGACGTGCAGGATCCGGGGTGTCGAGGCGGCATCGGCGAAGGCCGGCGACACGTCCTGCGGGCTCAACCGGGAGCCAGCCGACCCGGTCCGGTAGTAGCTGACCCGGCTGATGTCGCCGACCCGCGCCTCGAACAGGATCAGTCCGGTCGGGGCGTCCGGGTCGATCCGGGCCAGTCCCAGGTCGACGCCTTCGGCGCGCAGCGTACGGCGGATCAGCTCGCCCGGTTCGTCGGCGCCGGTCACCCCGATCCACCGCACCCGGTGGCCGAGCCGGGCCAGGCCGATCGCCACGTTCGACTCGGCACCGGCAACCGACAGCGAGAGCGTGCCGCCCAGCCGCAGCGGTGCCGCCGCCCGGAACGCCGCCATCGTCTCCCCGAGCGTCAGCACGTCGAACCGGGGAGAGTCGTCGGACGACGCGTCGAAGCCGGAAGCGGGGGCATCGGTGCCGGGTATCGGGGTGCCGGTCACGATGCGCCGCCGGCCGGGGCGATCGCCGTCACGGCGAGGAAGTCGGCCGCCCGTTGCCGGAGGGCGGCGAGGTCGCCGCCCCGGACCGCGTCGCCGACCAGGGGCGAGCCGACACCGACCGCGATCGCGCCCCGGTCGAGGTAGTCGCGGGCGCGGGCCGCGTCGACCCCGCCCACCGGTACGAACGGGGTCTGCGGGAACGGGTCGCGCAGGGCGCGCAGGTAGTCGGGGCCACCGACCGAGGCGGGGAAGAGCTTGACCGCGGCCGCCCCGCCGGTGGTCGCCTGGACCACCTCGGTCGGGGTGAGCGCACCGGCCAGCACCGGCAGCCCGAGCCGGGCGGCCTCGGCGAGGCTGGGCGCGAGTGCCGGGGTCACCAGGTAGGTCGCACCGGCCTCGGCGGCGTCGGCGGCCTGCTCGGCGGTGAGGACGGTGCCGGCGCCGAGGCCGTACTCGGTGCCGAGGGCGGCGCGGGCCCGGCGCAGCACCCCGAGGGCGTCGGTGCTGGTCAGCGAGACCTCGATCAGGTTGATCCCGCTGTCGGCCAGGGTCAGTACGGTCGCCAGCGCGGCGTCCGGGTCGCTTCCCCGGACGATCGCCAGCAGCCGGTGGGTACGCAGGGAGTCGAGCAGGTTCATCGGTGGTCGCCTCCGGGCGATCGACGGACAGAAGTGGATCAGTGGGCAGAGCTGGATCGATGGGCGGAGATGGTGAGCCGCCAGTTGACCTCGCCCCCGGCCGGCACCACCGCGACATCCACTCCGACACCGCCTTCGAACGGATCGGAGACTTCCGCACCGGCCTCGGAGCGGTCGAAGACGCTGCCGAGCATGGGTTCGACGCCGATGCTGCGGTACGGGCGGTCGGCGGGCCAGCCGCGCAGGTTGCGCCAGAGGGCGGTGGACCGGGGCTGGTCGGCGCAGTCGAGTCGCAGGGTGAGGATGTCCGTGCCGTCGACCACCCGTACCTCGGCGCAGCCGACGAGTACGGCGCCGACGGCGGTGCCGTCGTCCGGGCCGAGCCGGTCCAGCGGCAGTCCCGCCGGTTCGGGCCAGGCGGCGGTGTGCCACGGCCGGCCCGCCGGCCATCCGCCGTCGCCCGGCGGGGCGCCGGGACCATCCGACACCGTCGGGCGGACCAGCTCGGCGGCTTCCGGGTAGAGCCGGGTCAGGGTGCCGGCGGGCGCCACCAGCCGGGCTTCGGGGCCGAGGTCGAGCAGGGCGTGCGCGGCCCAGACGAACCGGTATCCGGCGGCGGCTCGCAGCCGGTAGTCGGCCACCACCACGCCGCCCTCGTCGGTCAGTCGGCGGGTGAGGGTGAAGTCGGGACAGTCGACGGTGGCGGTCCGGGCGTCCGTCATACGCCAGGGGCGGGACCAGGCGTCGCCGTGGTCCGGTATGCCCCGCACGGTCGGCACGCACTCCTCCAGCCCGCCAGCGTCCACGAACGGGCCGCCGGGAATGACCTGGTCACGACCACTGTCGGGGCCGGTCCAGAGCCACTGCCGGCCTCCGCCGGTGAGGCTGGTCCACCGCCCGCCGAGGCGGTGGTCGTACGCGACCCGCAACGGGATCGGTGCTGCCGGGAGCGATGGGCCGGTCACCATTCGGCGAAGGATCCGTCGTCGTGCCGCCACACCGGGTTACGCCAGGCGTGCCCCTCCCGGGCGGCGGACCGGACCGCCGCCTCGTCCACGGTGATGCCGAGCCCGTGCCCCTCCGGTCGGCGGATGTGCCCGTCGACGAACCGGAACGGCTCCGGGTCGATGACGTAGTCGAGCAGCTCGGCGCCCCCGTGGTAGTGCATGCCGATGCTCTGTTCCTGGATCAGGAAGTTGGGGGTGGCGAAGGCGATCTGGAGGCTGGCGGCGAGCGCGATCGGGCCGAGCGGGCAGTGCGGGGCGAGCACCGCGCCGTACGGCTCGGCCATGGCACCGATCCGGCGTACCTCGGAGATGCCTCCGGCGTGGGACAGGTCCGGTTGCAGCACCGCGACCCCGGCCTGGAGCGGGGTGAGGAACTCGGCCCGGCCGAAGAGCCGTTCCCCGGTGGCTACCGGGACGGGGGAGGCGGTGACGACGTCGTGCAGCAGATGCCCCTGTTCGGGCAGGAGGGGCTCCTCGACGAAGAGGGGGTGGAACGGGGCGAGTTCCGGCAGGATGCGGCGGGCACCGGCGGCGGTGGCCCGGCCGTGGAAGTCGATGGCGACGTCCCGGTGTTCGCCGAGCACCTCCCGGGCGGCGGCGACCCGGCGGACCACCCCGGCCACCTCGGCGGCGGTCGGGATGGCGGAGAGCTGGCCGGAGGCGTTCATCTTCACCGCGGTCATGCCGGCGGCGACCTGGGCGGCGATCGCGTCGGCGACCTCACCCGGGTCGTCCCCACCGACCCAGGAGTAGACCCGGACCCGGTCCCGGACCGGGCCGCCGAGCAGGGCGTGCACCGGGGCGCCGTACGCCTTGCCTGCGATGTCCCAGAGTGCCTGGTCGAGTCCGGCGACGGCGCTGGAGAGCACCGGCCCGCCCCGGTAGAAGCCGCCCTTGGTGAGCACCTGCCAGTGCTGTTCGATCCGCAGCGGGTCCTCACCGATCAGGTACTCGGAGAGCACCTCGACCGCGCTGCGTACCACTTCGGCGCGCCCCTCCACCACGGGCTCGCCCCACCCGATCAACCCTTCGTCGGTCTCCACCCGGCAGAACAGCCACCGGGGCGGGACGAGGAAGGTCTCGATTCGGCTGATCTTCACCGGGTGCCTTTCTGTTGACGTACCTTTTCGACGTCCGCGACGGCCTTGTCCAGCAGTCCCCGCATGGCCTGTTCGGCGGCGGCACTGTCCCCGGCGCGGATGGCGTCGACGACCGCGCGGTGGCTGGGTACCGGGTCGTCGTACTGCTCGACGCCGTGTACGAGGCGGTCACGTTCGGCGAGGCCGGTCTCCATCACCACCTCCATCCGCACCAGCAGCTCGTTGTGGGTGGCGGCGAGCAGCGCGCGGTGGAAGGTGAGGTCGGCGCCGACCGCGGCCACCGGGTCACCGTCGGCGGCGGACATCTCGGCCAGGGCGCTGTCGAGGCTGTCCAGGTCGGCGTCGACGGCCCGGGTGGCGGCGAGCCGGGCGGCGGCCGGCTCGATGATGCTGCGCACCTCGTGCAGGGCGTCGAGCAGGCGCGGGTCGGCACCGTCGGCGAACTGCCAGCGGATGACGTCGCCGTCGAGCAGGTTCCAGTCCGACCGGGGCCGGACGAAGGTGCCGCGCTTCTGCCGGGCGTCGACCATGCCCTTGGCGGTGAGCACCTTGAGCGCCTCGCGCAGCACGGTGAGACTGACGTCGAGCTCCTGTTGGAGGGCGGCGAGGTTGAGGGTCGCGCCCTCGGCGATCTCGCCGGCCAGGATGCGTCGGGCCAGGACCTCGACGGTCTGGCCATGGATGCCGCGGCGTGCGTACTGTGCCAATGCTCTGGGTGCCTTCTCGCTCGTCAGGGTCGATGGTTCAGGCCGAGGCTTTCACCGCGGTCCAGCCGCCGTCCACCACCAGGCTGGTGCCGGTGACGTAGGCGGCGTCGGGTGAGGCGAGGAAGGCCACGGTGGCGGCCACCTCGTCCGGGGTGCCGAACCTGCCGGCGACCGTCTGGGCGACGCTACGCGCTCTGTCCTCTTCGGACACACGATCCCACGCGGCGGTGAAGATCGGTCCGGGCAGCACGGTGTTCACCCGTACGTCCGGGCCGTACTCCACGGCGAGCTGGCGGCCGAGGGAGACCAGGCCGCCCTTGGCCGCCGCGTAGGCCGGATGTCCGGGCAACCCCACGAGCGCGTGTACGGAGGAGACGATCACGACCGCGCCCCGGTTCGCCCGCAGGTCGGGCAGGCAGGCGCGGACGCCGAGGAAGGTGCCGGTCAGGCAGACCGCGATCTGCCGGTCCCAGGATTCGCGGCTGGTCTCGTGCGCGGGTGCCACCTCGTTGAGATGGGCGTTGCTGACCAGGATGTCCACCGGCCCGAGCCGGTCGCGTACGGCGGCGACGGCGACGATCCAACTGTCCTCGTCGGCCACGTCGGAAATCACCGAATGTGCGCGCCCACCGGCCGCTCTGATCTCCTCGGCGAGGGGCTCCGCGTCACGCAGGTCGGTGAGTCCGACCGCCGCTCCTTCGGCAGCAAGCCGCCGGGCGACAGCCGCCCCGATGCCGCCAATTGCACCTGTGACCAGGGCAACCTTGCCTTCAAGCCGTCGCATATGCTGGCTCACCGTCCGCCGAACCTCGATGATCAAATCATTAATTACGAAGAAATCTTGACAGTCGCGGGCCCCAGATGCAACCTTCTGATCACACCGTTTACAGGACCGACACACCGCGATCCGTGACGCACCGTGTCGTTGAGGAAGGGACACACCCCCGTGAGCGACTTCGACCCCAGTCGTCGCCGGTTCCTTGGGCACGTCGGCCTCGCCGGCCTGGGCGTGCTCGGAGCGGGCAGCCTGGTCGGCTGCGCCAGTTCCGCCAGCAGCCCCGGCGGAAGCGGTAGCGCCACCGGCCCGATCACCCTCCAGTCGAACCTCTCCTCCCCGCAGGCCAAGGCCGCGATGGAGAAGATCATCGAGAACTTCAACAAGCAGGGCAAGGGCACCGCGACGCTGAACACCATCGCGTCCGAGACCTACCGCACCCAGCTACCGACGTACCTGACCTCGGCCAACCCGCCGGACCTCTACACCTGGTACGCCGGCTCCGTCGCCAACGACTACGCCAGCAAGAACCTCCTCCTGGACGTCTCCGACGTGTGGCAGGGGATGTCGGACTACCCCGAGTCGCTGCGGACCCTCTCCACCGACGCCTCCGGCAAGAAGATCTTCGTCCCGATGAACAACTACTGGTGGGGCTTCTTCTACCGCAAGTCGAACTTCGCCAAGTGGGGCGTACAGGAGCCGAAGACCTGGGCCGAGTTCATCACGCTCTGCCAGACCCTCCAGAGCAAGGGCATCCCGCCGATCGGCATCGGCCTCGGCGACACCCCGTGGGTCGCGTCGGCCTGGTTCGACTACCTGAACATCCGGATCAACGGGGCGCCGTTCCACCGCGAACTGCTCGCCGGCAAGCAGCGCTTCGACGACCCGAAGGTCAAGGCGGTCCTGGAGAAGTGGCGCGAGGTGCTGCCGTTCTTCGACCCGAAGGGCAAGGCGTACCCGTTCCAGGAGGCGACCACCGCGCTGCTGGCGGGCAAGACCGGGATGTTCCTGATCGGCACCTTCTTCGCCGACGCCGCCCCGAAGGACGCCCTCGGCGACCTCGACTTCTTCCGGTTCCCGATCATCGACCCGGCGGTCCCGGTGGCCGAGGAGGCGCCGACCGACGGCTTCTTCGCCAGCGCCAAGGCGGGCAACCCGACCGGCACCAAGGCGCTGCTCACGTACCTGGCCTCGGCCGAGGCGCAGGAGGCGTACGTCGCCGCCAGCTCGGGGATCGTGCTGCCGGCGAACCCGAAGGCCAAGGCGTCCGACTCGCCGCTGGTGGTGAAGGGCAAGGCGATGCTGGACAGCGCCAAGGAGCTGACCCAGTTCTTCAACCGGGACTCCAGCGACGCCCTCCAGCCCACCGCTGACACCGCACTGACCAAGTTCATCGACAAGCCCGACCAGATCGACGCGATCCTGCGCGAATGGCAGGCCGGAGCCGAGAAGGTCTTCAAGGGCTGATGACTTCCGTCGACGAGCGGGTGCTGGCGCCGGACGCGCCGGCACCGGCCAGCACCCGCCGGCGGCGGCGACGGGGCAAGCCCCTGTCGCCGCTGCTGGTGGCCTTCGTACTCGTACCCTTCGCGGTCGAGAGCATCTGGGTGTTCTGGCCCGCCCTGCAGGGATTCTGGTTCTCGCTGACCCGGTGGGACGGACTGGAGCCGCCCACGTACATCGGCTTCGACAACTACGCGGAGCTGGCCGGCGACGCGACCTTCCGGGGTGCGCTGGTCAACACCGTGCTCTGGCTGGTGCTCTTCGGGGGCCTGTCGGTGCTCGGCGGGTTCGGGATGGCGCTGTTGTTGCAGCGGGAACGGCGCGGGGTCGGGTTCTACCGGGCCGCGCTGTTCACCCCGGTCGTCTTCTCGCTGGTGGTGACGGCGCTGGTCTGGCGGGTCTTCTACCAGCCGGACGGGGTCGCCGACGAGCTGTTGCGCGCGGTCGGGTTGGAACACCTGATCCGCCCCTGGCTCGCCGACCCGGACACCGCCCTGTACGCGGTGATCCTGCCTGCCCTGTGGCGGCAGATCGGCTACGTCATGGTGCTGTTCCTGGCCGGACTGAAGGCGATCGACCCCGCCCTGCACGAGGCGGCCAAGATGGACGGCGCCAACAACTGGCAGCGGCTGTGGAACGTGACGATCCCCCAGTTGCGCGGGGTCAACGCGGTGGTGCTGTCGGTCATCGTGATCGACTCGCTGCGGTCGTTCGACATCGTCTGGGCGTTGACCCGCGGTGGGCCGTACCACTCGTCGGAACTGCTGAGCACCTACATGTACTCGACCGCGTTCCAGAGCCTGCGGCTGGGTTACGCGTCCGCGATCGCCGTCGTCATCTTCGTGCTCGCGCTCGCCGTCATCCTCGGCTACCTGGTACGCGCGTTCCGGGAGGACGCATGATCCGCGCACTGCGCACCGGCTCGTTCCACCTCGGCATGAGCCTGCTGTCGCTGCTCTGGCTGGCCCCGATCCTCTGGGTGGTGGTGATGTCGACGCGTACGTTCGACGACATCGCCGCCAACGGGGTCGGCAGCCTGCCGCACTCGTTCACGCTGGACACGTACCGCCAGGCCTGGACCGACGGCGGTGAGCTGCGCGCCCTGATCAACAGCATGCTGGTCACCGTGCCGGCGGTCACCCTCAGCCTGGTCCTCGCGGCGCTGGCGGCGTTCGCGCTGGCCCGCTTCCGGATCCCCGGTCGGCGCACGATCCTGCTGCTGATGCTCGCCGGAAACCTGCTCCCACCGCAGATCCTGCTCATCCCGGTGAGCAAGTTCAGCGAGCTGACCGGGACCTTCGACACCCTGTACGCGCTGATCGCGGTGCAGGTGGGCTTCGGGCTCGGCTTCTACACGTTCGTGCTGCACGGCTTCATGCGGGACCTGCCGAACGAGATCCAGGAGGCGGCGACCATCGACGGCGCCGGGCCGGGGCAGATCTTCGCCCGGGTGATCCTGCCGCTGACCCGACCGGCCCTCGCCGCACTCGGCGCGCTCTCCTTCACCTGGATCTTCAACGACCTGCTCTGGGCGATCACGGTGCTGCGTACGGACGACAACATGCCGGTCACCCCGGCCCTGCTCGCGTTGCAGGGGCAGTTCGTGTCGTCCTGGAACGTCATCGCCGCCGGTACGGTCATCGCCGCGGTGCCGACCCTGCTGGTCTTCCTGCGCTTCCAGCGCCACTTCGTGTCCGGCCTCGCGATCGGAGCGGTGAAATAATGAACCGGAATTGGTGGGCACGGCGATCGTGGGCTCGGCGGGAGACCCGATGAGCCGCGGTGATCAGACCCGGCGGGTGTGGACGCTACGGGGGGCGAGCACGGAGTACACCGTGGCGGTGCCGGAGGTCCCGGAGCACGGACGCTGGCTCGAACTCGTCGCCTGGGGTCCGCACGGCGTCAGCGACGGCCCCTCCCCCGTCGGCTACGACGGACCGACCCCGTTCCTCACCGCCGGTGACGCCGCCCCGATCGAGTACGCCACCGACGCCAACCGCCCGTTCACCGGACCGGATCTCGTGGTCGAGACGGCCACCGGCGACCGCCGGGTCTCCTGGCGTTGGAGCCACACCGAGGCCGACGCCGACCAGCGGCAACTCACCGTCGGCTTCGCCGACCCGGTCACCGGGCTGCGCGCGGTGATCCGCTACGAGATACCGGCCGGCACCGACGTCGTACGCCGGTGGGTCGAGCTGACCAACGACGGCCCCGCGCCGCTGCGACTGGTCCGGGCCGGCTCGGCCGGGTTCTGCGTACCCACCCCGCACGGTGCCCGGCTGAGCTACCAGTGGGGGCAGTGGGCCCAGGAGTTCCAGCTCGACCACGTCGACCTCGGCCACGGGGGCTTCACCATCGGCAGCGCCCAGGGTGTGCCGGGACACCTCTACGTTCCGTGGCTCGCCGTCCGGGACAACGCCGAGCCGGACGGCCCGACCTGGGGCATGGCGCTGGCCTGGACCGGTTCGTGGGAGATCACCGCCGACCGGGACACCGGTGGCCTGACCCGGGTACGGGTCGGCCGGAACCTGCCCGACGGCCCGTTGGACCTGCCCGCCGGTGCCAGTCTCACCCTGCCGGTGGCCGCCGGTGCCTACAGCCCGGACGGGTTGGACGGGCTGGCCCGGGTCTGGCACACCTACCAGCGTCAACTCGCGGGCGAGCGGCTCTCACCCCGGCCGGTGCTCTACAACTCGTGGGAGGCGACCTACTTCGCGGTCGACGCGGACAACCAGCTCGCGCTGGCCCGGATCGCGGCCGACCTGGGTGTGGAGACCTTCGTGGTCGACGACGGGTGGTTCGTCGGGCGCCCGGACGACCACGGCGGGCTGGGCGACTGGACCCCGGATCCGGCCAAGTTCCCGGCCGGCTTCGACAACTTCGTCAAAGAGGTACGCGCACTGGGCCTGAACTTCGGGCTCTGGGTCGAACCGGAGTGTGTCAGCCCCCGCTCGAAGCTCTACGCCGAACACCCCGACTGGGTGTACGCGATCGACGGTCGACCGATCACCCCGGTCCGCAACCAGTACCTGCTCGACCTCGGCCGGCCCGAGGTCGCCGAGTTCGTCCACTCCACCGTGGACGGTCTGCTGCGCCGGCACGACATCGGCTACCTGAAGTGGGACTTCAACCGGCCGCGTACGGAACCGGGGCGGGGCGGCGCGGGTGGTCGGGTGGACCTGGACGGGGCCCACGTGGCGAACCTGCACCGGATCTACCGGGACCTGCGCCGGGACCACCCGCACGTGGTGATCGAGGCGTGCGCCGGTGGCGGTGCCCGTACCGACCTGGCGATGGCGGCACTGTCCGATGTGTTCTGGCCCAGCGACAACACCGGCCCACTGGACCGGCTGGCGATCCAGTACGGCTTCCTGCACGCCAACGCGCCGCACCTGCTCAGCTCGTGGGTGACCGACTCCCCCGGACTGTTCGACCCGCGTCCCCGGTCGCTGGCGTTCCGGTTCGTGCTGGCGATGGCCGGGGTGCTCGGCATCGGGGCCGACATCCGGCACTGGAGTCCCGAGCAGCGTACGGAGGCCGCCGCCTGGATCGCCCGCTACAAGGAGATCCGCGAGATCGTCATGCACGGCACCGTGCACCTGATCGGCGGGCCGGACCAGTCCCGCTGCGCGGTGCAGTACACCTCCCCCGACGGCGGCACGGTTGTCGTGCTGGCCTGGCACACCGGCCGGCTCGACGGTGCGGGACTGCTGCCGTCCCGCCCGGTCCGGTTGCCCCTGCGCGGGCTCGACCCGGCGGCCCGCTACCGGCACGACGAGCGGCACTACTCCGGCAGTCATCTGCAGTCGGTTGGCCTTCCGGTGCACTGGACCGCGACCCACGACGCCGAACTGGCCGTCCTCCAGCGCGTCTGACGGGGGCGGCAAGGGCTCCCTCCCGTACGGGTGGGAGCCCTTGCCACTCGTACCCTCGTGCCGGAACGAGAGAAACGCTCGCGATCGGCCGGGAGCCGCGTGGCCGGGCCAATTTGATCGCGAATTTCCGGGCGTGTCCCTTGAGGATTGCCCGAATAGGAACCAATATAGGTGGTTTGAGACGGCAATCGGGCAGGAATCCGCGACGTTCCGTCGAACTAGTCGTTGGTACGGGTGAATCGGCTCACGCCAACAGGCGATCCACGGCGTGAGCGCCTAGCGTCCGGAACGGCCCTCATCACGGCCGGAGCACTTCCATACCGCTTTGCCCGGTACTTCGGGCCTGTGGCCGGCAGTTCAGGCCGCACCGCCCGAGATACGCATGTGAGCACCGGGCCGACATTGGAGCGATCCTGAACGTACGGCATCCGCTGCACCGATTCGCAGCTGGTACCACCGTCCTGACCGTCACCGCCCTCTGGCTCCCGCCGGCAGCCATCGGGGCCCGACCCGAACCGGAAGAACGCTCGACAGTCGAGACCAGCGCCGCTCTGGAGGCCTCAGCCGAGGCCCGACTGCTCGCCGCCGAACGCGCCGATCGCGCGGACCGGCTACCCAGGATTCCACCGGCACTCCCCGCCACACCGACGGCCACGGCGACGACGCCACCGAAGGCGAAGGCAACCAAGGAGAAGGCGAAGACCCCCAGCAGGGGCACCGCCAGTACGCCGAAGAGCACAAACTCCACCGCGCCGGCGCGGAAGAAGTCCACCGGCACCCCGAAGCCGGGTACCACGGTGAAACCCCCGTCCGGCGCCGCCGGAACGGTCGTCTCGTACGCGCTGGCCCAGGTCGGCAAGCGCTACGTCTACGGAGCGTCCGGCCCGAACAGTTTCGACTGCAGTGGCCTGGTCGCGGCAAGCTACGCCCGGGTCGGCATCAAGTTGCCGCACCAGAGCGGAGCGATCGCCAGCCGCGGCCGGCGTGTCCCAGCCGGGCAGTGGATGCCCGGAGACGTCATCTACACACCCGGTCACGTGGCCATCTACCTGGGCAACAACAGGATGGTCGCGGCGACGAAGCCCAGCACGGGGGTACGGATCGGCACGGTCCGGGGCGGAACCGCGTACCGGTTCCTGTAAAGCCCGGTAGGCCGATCGGCAAGACGGACCAACACGTGGTGCCCGGAGCAGTGCTGCTCCGGGCACCACCCCGTTCCCGGCCCGTGACACCAGGAGTGGCGGGCGCCGGTGATCCGGCGGGCCCGCCACGACCACAAAGACCACAACGAACTCCGCGACCGCAATCGTGACCCGAGTCACTCGGACCGGAAGCATCTACGCAACCCAGTGGAAACGCTGCGGCAACAGATGCCGATCCCGGCCGAGGAGACAACGATGACAGACGTTCGAGGCACGGCGGGACTCCGATCCCGTGGCGGCCCGTACTCACCCGGCCGTGGATCGGCGGTCCGGCGCCGCGCCGCCGCGCTGGTGTGCGTACCGCTGCTGGCCCTCGGGACCGTCGGCTGCGCCAAGGACGGAGACGACGCCGGCTCGGACGCGGCGGTGAAGTACCCGACCAGCACCCTGGAGCTGATGGCACCGGCCGCACCCGGCGGCGGGTGGGACAGCACCGCACGGTCGCTGCAGAAGGCGCTGACCGACAGCAAGCTGGTCACCGAGTCGGTCGAGGTCTACAACGTGCCCGGCGCCGGTGGCACGCTCGGCCTGTCCCAGCTCGTCACGAAGAACAAGGGTGACTCCCACCAGCTGATGGTCACCGGTCTCGTGATGATCGGCGGCGTGGTGACCAACAAGTCGCCGGTCAAGCTGAGCCAGGTCACGCCGATCGCCACGCTCACCGCCGAGCAGGAGGTGATCGTCGTCCCGACCGACTCGAAGTACACCACCCTGCAACAGCTCATGGCCGACGCCAAGTCGAACCCCTCGTCGATCAACTGGGGTGGCGGTTCGGCCGGCGGCACCGACCAGATCCTGGTCGGCCTGCTCGCCAAGGCGGCCGGCGCGGATCCCAAGGCGATGAAGTACATCGCCTACTCCGGCGGCGGCGAGTCCAAGGCGGCACTGCTCTCCGGTGACCTGACCGCGGCCGTCTCCGGCGCGAGCGAGTACTCCGACCTGGTCGCGGCCGGCAAGCTGCGCGCCCTCGCGGTCTCCGGCCCGACCGGCATCGACGTCGGCGCCGGCAAGCCGACCCCGACGATCAAGGAATCCGGGTACGACGTGGAGCTGATGAACTGGCGCGGGCTGGTGGCGCCACCCGGGATCAAGGCCGGTGAGCGGGCCGCCATCATCAAGCTGATCGACGACCTGCACTCCTCGGCGCAGTGGAAGCAGACCCTCACCGACCAGAAGTGGGAGGACTTCTACCGCAGCGGGGACGAGGCCAAGGCGTACTTCGAGAGCGAGAACACCCGGATCACCACGGTCCTCAGCGAGATCGGCCTGGCCGGTTAATGGCTCTGCCGACAACTGACGCACAGGGGAGGGTGGACCCGCGGGTCGCCCTCCCCCGGGCGCCGTGGGGACCCCGGATCCTCGGCGCCGTCCTGCTGGTGGTGGGACTGTTCCTCGCCTGGACCGCGTACGACTCGGCCGAGGGCGACTTCTCGGCGGACGGACCATGGCTGGCGCCACTGGTGGTGACGGCCGGCTGGGTGGTCCTGTCCGCCTGGTACCTGGTCAGCCAGTTCGTCCGCCCGGCAGGCTCGGCCGACGCCACCCCGACCACAGTGGAATCGACCGACGGCGTGGATCCGGCGCTCCGAACGGAAACGGTCCGCGAGCCGGCATCGGCCGACGGAACCGGTCCGGCCGACAAGGAACCGGGCGCCGGTACGGAACTGGCCGACGGTACGAACCTGCCCGACGGTACGGAGCTGGTCGACGAGACCGAGGCGACCGGGCCGGTGCAGGGGCTCACCCCGGTCCTGCTCGGCGTGGCGCTGCTCGGTTACGTGTTCGTCCTCGACCCGGTCGGCTTCGTGCTCGCCTCGGCGGTCTTCTTCGTCGCCGCCGCCCGGATCCTCGGCAGCCACCACTCGGTCCGGGACGTGCTGGTGGCGGTGCCCCTGGTCCTCGCCATCTATCTCGGCTTCACCCAACTGCTCGAGATCTCACTGCCGTCCGGAGTGTTGCCGCTGTGAACGTCTTCGGAGACCTGCTCAGCGGCTTCGGCACCGTGCTGGAGCCGCAGTACCTGCTCTACGCCGCGATCGGGGTCACCCTCGGCACCTTCGTCGGGGTACTGCCCGGCATCGGTCCGGCGCTGACCATCGCCCTGCTGCTGCCGGTCACGTTCAGCCTGGACGACCCGATCGGGACGTTCATCATGTTCGCCGGGATCTACTACGGCGCCATGTACGGCGGCTCGACCACCAGCATCCTGCTGAACACCCCGGGTGAGTCGGCCTCGGTGGCCACCGCCATCGAGGGTTACCAGATGGCCAGACGGGGTCGGGCCCGTGCCGCCCTGGCCACCGCGGCGATCGGCTCGTTCGTCGCCGGGACCATCTCCACCCTGCTGCTCACCCTCTTCGCCCGGCCGGTGGCCGCGCTGGCGGTCGAGTTCCGGGCGGCGGACTACTTCGCCCTGGCCCTGCTGGCCATGGTCGCGGTCACCGCACTGGTCGGCCGTTCCCTGGTACGGGGGCTGCTCTCGCTCAGCCTGGGGCTGTTCCTCGGGCTGGTCGGGCTCGACGGTCTCACCGGCCAGGCCCGGTTCAGCTTCGGCACCCTGGAACTGCTCGACGGCATCGACGTCGTGGTGATCATCGTCGGGCTCTTCGCCATCGGCGAGACGCTCTACGTGGCGAGCCGGCTGCGGCAGCTGCCCGAGCACGTCACCCCGCTGGAGCCGGGTCGGGGCGGCTTCGGCTGGCTCAGCCGGTCGGACTGGTCCCGCTCCTGGCGCCCGTGGCTGCGCGGCACCGCGGTCGGCTTCCCGTTCGGCGCCCTGCCGGCCGGTGGCGCCGACATCCCCACCTTCCTCTCCTACACCTTCGAGAAGTACCGCTCGAAGAACAAGGCGGAGTTCGGCAAGGGCGCGATCGAGGGGGTGGCCGGTCCGGAGGCGGCGAACAACGCCGCGTTCTCCGGCGTACTCGTGCCGCTGTTGACCCTGGGTATTCCGACCTCGGCCACGGCGGCGGTGATGCTGGCCGCGTTCCAGATCTTCAACCTGCAACCCGGCCCGCAGTTGTTCGACAAGTCACCGGAGTTGGTCTGGGCGCTGATCGCGTCGCTCTACGTCGGCAACGTGCTGCTGTTGGCGCTGAACCTGCCGCTGATCCGGCTCTGGGTGAAGGTGCTCCAGATCCCCCGCCCGCTGCTGTACGCGGGCATCCTGGTCTTCGCCACCCTCGGTGTGTACGCCGCCTCGAACGACATCACCCAGGTGCTGATCGCGTACGGGATCGGGGTGATCGGGTTCTTCATGCGGCACTACGACTTCCCGATCGCACCGGTCATCCTCGGCGCCATCCTCGGCCCGATGATGGAACTCCAGTTCCGCCGCACCCTCGTGCTCAGCAACGGGGACCTGAGCGTCTTCGTCACCCGCCCGCTGACCGCCGTACTGCTGTCGCTGGTGGTCCTGGCGGTGGTGGTCCCGTACCTGCCGAGGATCATCGCTCGGCTGCGGGGCAGGTCGGCCAAATCGGTGCAGCGTCTGGCCTTCGGCGAGGACGACTGAGACGGCACCGCCTCAGGCTCCGCCGGTCCACCGGTAGCGACGTTCCGGTCGGCCGGCGGAGCCGTACCGGAGGCTCACCCCGGCCTTGCCCGTACCGACGAAGTGCTCCAGGTAGCGGCGGGTGCTGACCCTGGACAGCCCGACCCGCTCGGCGCACTCGGTGGCCGACAGGTCGCCGTCGGCCTTGCGGAGCGCCTCGGCGACCAGGTCGGCGGTGGGCCGGGTCAGCCCCTTGGGCAGTTCGACCGGGGGTGCCGGGCGGAGCGCCACGAAGAGCCGGTCGACGTCGTCCTGGGCCACCTCGCGGGACCCGGCGAGCCCGTGGTGGGCGACCGCGTACCGCTCCAGCCGGTCGCGCAGGGCGTCGAAGCTGAACGGCTTGATCAGGTAGTGGACCACTCCGCTGCGCAACGCGGTCCGGATGGTGTTGACGTCCCGCGCCGCGGTCACCGCGAGTACGTCCACCACCGCGTCCCCCTCGCGCAACCGGCGCAGCACCTCCAGGCCGGAGACGTCCGGCAGGTAGATGTCGAGCAGGACCAGGTCCGGCCGGAGCCGGTCCACCTCGGCGAGCGCCTCGGCACCGGTGTGCGCCACCCCGACGACGGCGAAGCCCGGCACCCGGGTGACGAACCCGCACTGCACCTTCGCCACCATGAAGTCGTCGTCGACCACCAGCACCCGGATCATGCCGACACCCCTACCACCAGCGGCAGCCGGGCCACGAACGACGACCCGCGTACCTGCACACTGCCGCCCCGGTGCTGGCAGATCAACCGGATCAGGGCCAGGCCGAGGCCGTGGTGACCGAGCGACTCGTCCTTGGTGCTGTAGCCCTGCCGGAACACCTCCTCGACCAGCTCCTCCGGTACGCCCGGCCCGGAGTCGCTGACCGTCACGTGGACCTCGCCGTCGTGCACCCGTACCCCCGCCTCCACCCGGCCGCCCGGCCCGATCGCGTCCAGCGCGTTGTCGATCAGGTTGCCGATCACCGTCACCAGGTCACCGGCGAGCCGTTCGTCGACCACCGGGAGGTCCGAGTCGGCGGCGATCACCAGTTGCACACCCTGCTCGGCGGCGAGGCTCGCCTTCGCGATCAGCAGGGCGGCCAGCGCCGGATCCCGGATCAGGCTGGTCACGTCCCGGTTGAGCGCCTCGTGCACCTGGCTGGCCCGGGTGATGTAGCGGACCACCTCGTCGTGCTCGCCCAGCTCCACCAGCCCGGCGATGGTGTGCAGCCGGTTGCTGAACTCGTGCGCCTGGGCCCGGAGGGTGTCGGTGGTGTGCCGGCTGACGTCGAGTTCGCGGCGCAGCGCGGTCAGCTCGGTCCGGTCCCGCAGGGTCGTCACCGAACCGACCCGGCGCCCCCGTACCAGCACCGGCCGGCGGTTGAGCACCAGCACGCGGTCGTCGCTGAGCACGATCTGGTCCACCCCGCTGACCCGCCCGGTGAGTACGTCCCGCAGCCGGGGCTCCATCGGCTGGGCGTGCAGCGACTGCCCGACCGGCGAGGCCGGCAGCCCGAGCAGGCGTACGGCCTCGTCGTTGACCAGGGTGACCCGGTCGGCGGCGTCGGTGCCGAGCACACCTTCCTTGATGCCGTGCAGCATCGCCTCCCGGTGCTCGACCAGGCCGGTGATCTCGTCGGGTTCCAGGCCCAGCGTCTGCCGTTTCACCCGACGGGCCAGCAGCAGCGACCCGGCCACCCCGAGCACCCCGCCGAGCAGCAGGTAGGTGAGCAGGTTGGTGACCCCGGCGGCGAGCTGTTCGGGCAGCGTGGGGTAGACGTGGCCGACCACGATCAGGCCGAGGAAACCACCGTCCCGCTCGTCGAGTACGGGCACGTGCGCGACCAGCGCCTTGGACCCGTCGTCGACCACACCGACCCAGGACCGGCCGGCAAGCCCGTCGCTGGTGCCGAGGACAGCGGGTGTGCCCGCGTCCGGGCCGGTGACGAGTTTGCCGGTGGCGTCGGTGATCAGCACGTACGAGGCACCGGAGACCGCTCGGGCGCTCTCCGCGACCGAGGCCAGCGCCTCCTGTCCGGTCGGGTCGCCGAGCCCCAGCCGCACCGTACGGTTGATCGCCGCGTTCTCCCCCACCGACCGCAGCCGGGCGCCCTCCTCGCGCCGGAACGCGGCGTCGGACTCGGCGATCGACACCGCCGCGACCGCGCCGACCACCAGCAGCACGATGCCGAGCTGGAGCAGCAGGAACTGGCCGGCCAGGGACATCCGCTGACGCATCGCTCCTCCTCCGCCGGGGGGTCGGGCACGCACACGACGCCGGGACGGGCTGGGCCGGACCCGGATGGGCGTGGTGGGAAGCGTCCGCCCGACCGGCGCCGGAGTCAACCGCAAACTACCCGAGGCCCGGCTGGTGACAACCGGCCGTCGGACGAGCAGGATCGTCAGGTACCTCCGCCGGACGTCAGGTATCCGCACCGGACGGCTCACCGGCGGGACGAACCGGCAGAGGAGGATCGAAATGCGACGGCTGAGGCGCTCGGTCGCGTTCGGCCTCGCCGTGCTGCTGGTCGGCGTACCGGGGTGCGGCACCGGGCGGCCCGCCGGTGAACTGTCCGAACTGCGGGTGCTGGTGCCCAACGCGCCGGGCAGCGGCTACGACGTCACCGCCCGGATCGCCGCGAAGGCGCTCGAGGACGCCGGGGTGATCCGCGGGGTGGAGGTGTTCAACCTGCCCGGCGGCGGGGGCGTGGTCGGGCTGCGACGGCTGGGTTACGAGCGCGGCAACGGCCGGCTGATGATGCTGATGGGGCTCGGGGTGGTCGGCAGCCAGTACACCGGAACCGCCCAGGTGACGCTCCAGGACACCACGCCGATCGCCCGGCTGATCGAGGAGCCGGCGATCGTGGTGGTCACCCGCGAGTCGCCGTACCGGGACCTGGCCGAGCTGATCACGGCCTGGCGGGCGGACCCGGCGGCCGTACCGGTCGGTGGCGGGTCCTCGGCCGGCGGCCCGGACCACCTGGCCCCGATGCTGGTCGCGGACGCGGTCGGCATTCCACCCCGCAGGGTCTCCTACCGGCAGTACGACGGTGGCGGCGACCTGCTCGCGGCGATCCTGCACCACCAGGTCGCGTTCGGTGTCTCCGGGCTGAGCGAGTACGCCGACCAGATCACCTCCGGGCAGCTACGGGTCCTCGCCGTCACCAGCGAACACCGGATCCCCGGCATCCTCGCCCCGACCCTGCGGGAGCAGGGGGTCGACGTGGTGTTCAGCAACTGGCGGGGCATCGTCGCCCCGCCCGGACTGGCCGAGCGCGACGTGCTGGCGATGCGGGACGCGGTCGCCCGGTTGCACGACTCGGCGCAGTGGCGGACCGCCCTGACCAGGTACGGCTGGACCGACGCCTATCTGGACGGCGACGCCTTCGGCGACTTCCTGCGTACGGAGAACGACCGGCTCGACCACCTGCTGGGCGGGCTCGGCCTCACGGGCACCCGCACCGGCTGAGGGCTGACCGGTCAGTCGCTCACCACCGGACCGTCGTCGGTGGTGTCATCCTCTCTGCCCGGCCCGATCCGCATGCCCTGGTCGTCCTCGGACTCGACGCTGTCCGGGCGGTAGGGACCGATGCCGGAGAACCGGCCGGCACCGTGCCTGCGCAGGATCGCCTGCTCCACCACGTTCACCACGATGATCACGGCGGACAGGGTGACCAGCGCCGCCAGGGAGGGAATCAACGTGGCGACGGGGAAGAAGACCAGGCAGGCACCGGCGGCCAGCAGCCGACGCCAGGCCACGGTCCGGTGCAGTCGCCAGTGGGTGTAGGCGAAGGTGCCGAGGAACAGCGCGGATCCGCCGTAGAGCAGCGCGGCGTCTCCCATCCGCATCCCGGTCTCCGGCGTCCGGACCACCTCCGCCAGGCCGACGGAGATGACGATGATCCCGCAACTGAACCCCAGGTGCGCGTAGAGGAGGATCGCCCGCCGTACGTCGCTGCTCCCCTCGGACTGGACCACGGCCCGGCGGAACGCCCAGAGACCGTGGATGAAGTAGGCCCACCAGAGCCCGCAGGCGAGCGCGTACGACCCGGCGACCGCCAGGATCCGGTACCAGGTCAACGGCAGGCTGGAGGCGACCGCGCCGACCTGCACCACCGATTCGCCGAGTACGAGGATGAGCAGCAGCCCGTACCGGTGGGTGTAGTGCACGGGCCGGACCCGGAACCTGGCCAGTTGCCGGCGCAGCGCCAGCGGGCTGAAGATGTCCATCGCCGAGGCGGTCGCCCAGAGCACGATCCGGGCGGTGCCGTCGACGATCCCGCCGATCAGCAGCAGCGGCCCGGCGATCACCGCACCGACCCCGTACGGGCCGACGAAGAAGCCCCGCCACTCCCGGAAGTTGTTGAGCGCGAAGCCGGCGAGCAGCGCCCGGATGATCAGGTAGCTGACCCCGTAGAGCAGCCCGCGGTCGTCGAACGCGCCGGGGATGGCGAGGGCCAGGACGAGATTGCCGAAGCCGAGCGTGAAGATGACCACCCGGTCGCGGACGTTGCCGATGTCGCGCTGGTTGGCGTAGATGGTGACGCCGACCCACGCCCAGTACATCGAGATGAACAGGATGAGCGCCTGGGCGACGCCCAGCAGGTCGTGGTCGCGGAACAGTTCGGCGGTGATCTGGGTGACCGCGAAGACGAAGGCCAGATCGAAGAAGAGTTCTTCCCAGGTCACCCCCTTGTCCGACTGCCGCTGCCGCACCGAATCAACATACCGATCACGGTGCGTCGTCGGAGCCGGAGCGATCAGATCACTATCGTGGCGGGATGCCCGAACGAGACCCGTCCGTCGATCCGTCCGAGGGTCGACCCGACGGCCCGGCCGGTGGCCCGCTGCACGGTGTACGGGTGGTGGAACTCGCCGGGATCGGGCCGGGCCCGTTCGCCGCGATGATGCTGGCCGACATGGGCGCGGACGTGGTCCGGGTGGACCGGGCCGCCGACGTGCACCCGGAGCGGTTCGGCACCCCGCATCCGGACGTGCTCAACCGGGGGCGCCGCTCGATCGGGCTGGATCTGAAGGCCGACGGCGCCCGGGAACTCGTACTCGATCTGGTGCGTGGCAGCGACGTACTGCTGGAGGGGTTCCGTCCGGGGGTGACCGAGCGGCTCGGCCTCGGTCCGGCCGACTGCCACGGGGTCAACCCGCGCCTGGTCTACGGGCGGATGACCGGCTGGGGGCAGGACGGTCCGAACGCCGGGTACGCCGGACACGACCTCACCTATCTCGCGCCGACCGGGATCCTGCACGCCATCGGCCGGGCAGGCGAACGGCCGGTGCCGCCGCTCAACCTGATCGGCGACTTCGGTGGCGGCGGGATGATGCTCGCCTTCGGGGTGGTCTGTGCCCTGCTCGACGTACGGGCCGGCGGTGCCGGGCAGGTGGTCGACGCCGCCATCGTCGACGGCGCCACCCTGCTATCGACCGCCCTGCACGGGTTGCGCGGGCTCGGGATGTGGCGCAACGAGCGGGGCGCGAACCTGCTCGACGGCGGGGCACCCTTCTACGACACGTACGAGTGCGCCGATGGCCGGTTCGTTGCCGTCGGTGCGCTGGAGCCGCGGTTCTACGCCGAGCTTGTCGCCCGTACCGGCTTCCGGCCGCCGTCCGGGACCCGGCAGGACCGGTTCGATCCGGCCTCCTGGGCGGTTGACCGGGCGGCCTGGGCGGAGCTGTTCCGCAGCCGGACCCGGGACGAGTGGGCCGCGCTGCTGGAACACGGCGACGCCTGTGCCGCCCCGGTGCTCGACTGGGACGAGGCACCGGACCATCCGCACCTGGCCGCGCGCGGGGTGTTCGTTACCCACGCCGGTGCCGTCCAGCCCGCTCCGGCCCCCCGGTTCAGCCGTACGCCCGGCGCGATCCGCCGCCCGCCGCCGCACCCCGGCGAACACACCGACGAGATCCTCACCGACCTGGGCCTGCACCCCACCGCCATCGCCCACCTGCGCGAGGCCCGGACGGTCGCCTAGCTCGGCAAGGGGCCGGGCAGCGGTACGGCGGTGCCGGTGACGGCGATCCCGGAGGTGGGGTCCGCCGGGATGCCGACCGTGAGCACGCTGGGGCGGCCGAGGTCGGCGCCCTGGTAGACGGTGACCATCGCGGGCACGGTGACCAGCCCCAACTCGCGCAGGTAACCGCCGAACGCGGCCGCGGCGGCACCGGTGGCCGGATCCTCGAACACCCCGCCCGGCGGGAACGGGTTGCGCGCGTGGAACACCTCCGTCGACTCCCGCCAGACCAGGTCGACCGTGGTCCAGTCGTGGCGTGCCATCAGGGCGGCCAGCGTGGGCAGGTCGTAGTCCAGGTCGGCGAGCCGCTGCCGGGTCGCCGCCGCGATCACCGGGTGCCGGGCACCGGCGTACGCGACCCGTGGCGGCAGGGTCGGGTCGAGGTCGGCCGGATCCCAGCGCAGGGCCGCGAGCAGTTCGGCGAGGTCGGTGGCGTCGATCGGATCGGTACGCGGGGCGACGCTGATCAACGTCGCCGTGGTCGTACCGTCCGGGGCGGCGGCGGTGGTCACGTCGACCCGACCGGCGCGGGTGTCGAGGTGCATCCGTCCGGTGCCGTGCCGTTGGGCGTACGCGGCGGCGGTGGCGATGGTGGCGTGGCCGCAGAACGGCACCTCCGCCAGCGGGCTGAAGTAGCGGATGTCGAAGTGGTCGTCCCCGCGCGGCAGCAGGAAGGCGGTCTCGGAGTAGCCCACCTCGGCGGCCACCCGGAGCATCTCGGCACCGTCCACGCCGGTCGCGTCGAGCACCACTCCGGCCGGGTTGCCGCCGCTCGGGCTGGTGCTGAAGGCGGCGTACCGCTGGATTTCCATGATCGCGACCCTACGCGCGGGGTACGGGAGCGGCGACGGCCAATCGCCGTCCACTGGCTCGACGGACCCGCCCGGCAACCGGCAAGGATCCCCTGCTCGCGCCGCCGATGCCGGTGAGTACGAGAATGGTTCATTTTCACTCATCGTCTACGTTGCGAACACACCCCGGATTGTTGACAAACTTGAATGTATCGGGGGCCGTCGGTGGTCACTCCCAACCGATGCCGGCGGTCGCCGGACGACGACCGCGGGCAGGCAGATCACCGATCACGAGTCAACCCCGAACCCCTCCGTAGGCACCCATCCGCAGCCCTGGTGACGCCCGCCCCACGGCAGTCGGCTCCCATCCGCGTCAGCCTCCTTCCCTACCGCGACAAGTTCGGTTCGGACGGCACCACGATGGCAGTTCTCGCCGCACGCCTAAGGAGAGACACCATGCGGCTGATCCTCTTCAACACCCTGATGGGCGCTTGCGCCGGCATCGCTCTGCTCCTCGTACCGCGCTTCTGGGCGGTGGTCCGGGGTGAACGACCCCCGCTGCTGCTGCTCGGCAACCAGCCGGTCAGCCCGAGCGGCTGGGCGGCGACGTTCGGCATCCTCGGATTTGTCCTCACCTCGCTCGGCTTCGTCACGACGGTCTGGCATCCCTCCGCCCCCGCCAAGGACTACATCGACACGATCTTCGGCGAGCCGACCCTGCTGCTGGGCGTCATCCTGCTGGCCGCCGCCTGGTATCTCGGCCGGCGGCCGGACGGCGAGGAACTGGACCCGGTGGCGCTGCGGGCGGTGCTCGCCCCGGTGAGCTGGGTGGTGTTCTGGCTCGGCGTCATCCTGGTCTGGTGCACCCTGGCCATCATCCGGTTCAACGTCGTCGGCGCCGCTCCGGCGGAGGAACCGATCACCGGGCTGTTGCACGACTGGCCGATGGTGGAGAACCTCTTCTTCGCCCTGCTGCTGTACGGCCCCGCCGCGATCGGCTGTCTGCTCTTCCCCGTCGCCGTACGCGGCAACGGCCGGGTCTCCTGGCTCATCCTCTACTGGTGCTGGACCGTCGCCGGTTTCGGATTCGCCCTGTTCAGTGCGATGAACTTCTACACCCACACCGGAATGTTGATCAACCTCGGCACGGAGGGCGCCGACTACCGGTGGTGAGCGGCACCGACCCCGCGTGAACGCCCGGGGGCCGCCGGGTTCGCCCGGAGGCCCCCAGGATCGGTTGATCTAGCTGATCTAAGCTGGCCGAATCCGGGCCGGAATACCGGCCAAGGTACGGCGAATACGCGGAAATCGGGAGCCACCATGTACGACGCGATGCTCGCGGAGACGGTCACCCTCGCCGGGGCGGACGGGGACGAGATCGAGGCCTATCTGGCCCGCCCGCTGGGCCCCGGCCCGTACGGCGCGGTGGTGGTGATCCACCACATGCCCGGCTACGACGAGGCGACCAAGGAGATGACCCGTCGCCTCGCCCACCACGGTTACCTGGCCGTCTGCCCGAACCTGTACAGCCGGGAGGCGCCCGGCGCGAGCCCGGACGACGCGGCCGCCGCCGCCCGCGCCAACGGCGGGGTGCCGGACGTACGGCTGGTCGGTGACGTGGCCGGCGCGGCTGCGTACCTGCGGGGGCTGACGTCCAGCAACGGCAAGGTCGGCGTGATCGGGCACTGCTCCGGGGGCCGGCAGTCGTTCCTGGCCGCCTGCCAGTTGCCGCTCGACGCCGCGGTCGACTGCTACGGCGCGTTTGTCGTCGGTACGCCCCCGGAGGGCATGCCGGCGACGTTCCAGCCGCTGCTGGGCATGGCCGACCGGCTCTCCGCCCCGCTGCTCGGCCTGTTCGGTGCGGAGGACAAGTACCCGTCGCCGGAGCAGACCGAGGAACTGGAGCGGGAACTGACCCGGCTCGGCAAGACCTTCGAGTTCCACACGTACGAGAACGCCGGGCACGCCTTCTTCGCCACCGACCGGCCCAGCTACCGCCCCCAGGCGGCGGTCGACGGCTGGCAGAAGATCTTCACCTGGTTCGACCGCTACCTGAGCGCCTGAGGAGCCGGACATGTGCACCTACGTCACCGAGAAGATCGAGATCGACGGCAGCGGAAAGGGACCGACCGGCTGGTTCGGTCTCACCGGCGCCACCGTGTACGTCGACCACCCCGTGCACGCCCCGTACGAGCACACCGTGAACATCGATCTGGTGAATCCGGCCGCCGGTCCGGGCGCCCGGGTGGCGGTGGAGTTGACCGAGGAGTCGGCGCTGGCCCTGATCGCCGCGATCCAGGCGGCACTGGCCAGCGCCCCGCCCGGACTGGCCAGCGCGCCGCGTCCGGCGTCCTGATCCTCGGGAAGGGTCGGATCCGGTGCGGCGGAGCGGCGCAACCCGGAAAGTAAGCTTTTCCGCAGGCCTCGCCGCCGCGACCGGACGATCCGCGCTGATCGCGACCTATTGATCCGAACTGATGAGGACCCGGTGACCCAGACTGTCGACAACACCGCACAGGATCCCGCGGCTGCCGCCGCCCCGCTCTCCGCGCAGACCGGGCCGTACTTCGGCCGGTTCGGTGGGCGGTTCGTGCCCGAGGCGCTGATCGCGGCGCTGGAGGAACTGGACGCCGCGTACACCACGGCACTGGTGGATCCGGAATTTGTCGCCCAGCTCGACGAGCTGCACCGCAGCTACTCCGGCCGGCCGAGCATCCTGACCGAGGCGCCGAGGTTCGGCCAGCACGCCGGTGGTGCCCGGATCATCCTCAAGCGCGAGGATCTGAACCACACCGGATCACACAAGATCAACAACGTCCTGGGTCAGGCGCTGCTGACCGTACGGATGGGCAAGACCCGGGTGATCGCCGAGACCGGCGCCGGACAGCACGGGGTCGCCACCGCGACCGCCGCCGCCCTGCTCGGCCTCGAAGCCGTGATCTACATGGGCGAGGAGGACACCCGGCGACAGGCGCTGAACGTGGCCCGGATGCGGTTGCTGGGCGCCACCGTCATCCCGGTCACGGCGGGCTCGCGCACGCTCAAGGACGCGATGAACGAGGCCATGCGCGACTGGGTCACCAACGTGCACAACACTCACTACCTGATCGGTTCGGTGGCCGGGCCGCACCCGTTCCCGTCGATGGTCCGCGACTTCCAGAAGATCATCGGGATCGAGGCCCGGCAGCAGGTGCTCGACCTGGTCGGCCGGCTGCCCGACGTCATCTGCGCCTGCGTCGGCGGCGGGTCGAACGCGATCGGGATCTTCCAGGCCTTCCTCGACGACACCGAGGTCGAACTGGCCGGGTTCGAGGCGGGCGGCGACGGCGTCGACACCGGCCGGCACGCGGCGGCGATCAGCGGCGGCGCGCCCGGAGTGCTGCACGGCAGCCGCTCCTTCATCCTCCAGGACGAGTTCGGCCAGACCGTGGAGAGCCACTCGATCTCGGCCGGGCTCGACTATCCGGGCGTCGGTCCGGGGCACTCCTGGCTGCACGAGATCGGTCGGGGCCGCTACGAGGCGGTGACCGACGCGGACGCGATGGAGGCGTTCCTGCTGCTCTCCCGTACCGAGGGGATCATCCCGGCGATCGAGAGCGCGCACGCGCTGGCCGGTGCGCTCCGCGAGGGGCGCCGGCTCGGTCCGGACGGGGTCATCCTGGTCAACCTCTCCGGTCGCGGTGACAAGGACGTCGACACCGCCGCCCACTACTTCGGTCTGCTGGACGGCGCGCCCGCGCCGGACGCCACCTCCGCACCGGCCGGGTCGGCCGACGCGGCGCACGGAGAGGACGCGGCCAAGTGACCGTCCGTACGACCATCGAGAAGGCTCGGGCCGAGGGCCGCGCCGCACTGATCGGTTACCTCCCGGTGGGTTTCCCCGACGTCGAGACCTCCGTTGCCGCGATGCGGGCGATGGTGGCCGGTGGGGTGGACATCGTCGAGGTGGGCCTGCCGTACTCGGATCCGCTGATGGACGGTCCGGTGATCCAGCGGGCCACCGAGGCGGCGCTCGCGGCCGGTACGCAGACCGGGGACGCGTTCACCGCCGTACGCGGGGTGGTCGACGCCGGTGCGCCGGCGCTGGTGATGACGTACTGGAACCTGGTCGACCGGTACGGCGTGGACCGGTTCGCCACGGACCTGGCCGCCGCGGGCGGCTCGGGGCTGATCACGCCGGACCTGATTCCGGACGAGGCCGCGCAGTGGCAGGAGGCCTCGGACGCGCACGACCTGGACCGGGTCTACCTGGTGGCGCTGACCTCCACCCCGCAGCGGCTGGCGATGACGGCGAACGCGTCGCGCGGTTTTGTCTACGCGGCGTCGTTGATGGGTGTGACCGGTGAGCGCAACTCCGTCGGTGCGGGCGCACGGGACCTGGTCGAACGGGTGAAGGCGGTCACCGACGTACCGGTCTGTGTCGGGCTCGGGGTCAGCAACGGTGTCCAGGCCGCGCAGGTCGCCGCCTTCGCCGACGGCGTCATCGTCGGCTCGGCCTTCGTCCGCGCCCTGATCGACGCGCCCGACCGCCAGTCCGGCATCGCCGCCGTGGAAGCCGTCGCCAGGGACCTGGCCGAGGGCGTCCGCTCGGCCTGACCCCTCGCACGTGGGGTCGAAGGTCGGTGATCCACCGCCCTTCGACCCCGGCATGCAACTCAGGGCTCCCGCTTCGCTACCCGGGTCCAGCCGGTCCAACCACGCTCGGCGATCAACTCCCGCAGCCGCGCGACGGCGGGATGGGAGGCCTCGGCGAACGAGTCCATCAGGCCGACGAACGCCGCGTCGGGCGTGACCTCGTCCTGCCGGTCCAGGTCCCCGTTGGCCGCGGCCTCCTCGAACAGCTCGCTCATCAGGTCGGCGGTCTCGCGCAGCAACTCTTCGTCCTTCCAGTTCTCGGCGATCCGGGCGATGAGCCGGTAGAGCCGGAGGACTTTCGGGTCGGCCAGTTGGGCCACCTTCTCGGCTATCACCACCGGGATCACTTCCGGTCGTCGTGCCGCCATCAGGATCCACGCGTCGCGTTCAGCCTCGATGAGGGCGGTCGGCGCGCCGGTGGCACGCAGGCGGTCCAGGTAGTCGACCACCTCCTCGGGGACCGCCAGGGAATCGCCGGAGCCCAGCCGCGCGATCCGCCGCCGGTGCTCCTGCAGCGCGCGGATCTGCGTACGCAACTGCCGGTCGACCTCGGCGGTCGCGGCGGCAAACGTCTCGGGGTCGGCGTCGAGCAGCTCCCGGACCCGGGCCAGTGGCACGCCGGCCTCGGCCAGGGTCCGGATCCGGATGAGCCGCACGACCTCGACCACGTCGTACGTCCGGTAGCCGGAGGCGTCGCGCTCCGGCTCCCGAAGCAGTCCGATCTGGTGGTAGTGCCGCACCGCACGGATGGTCACGCCGGCGTAGGACGCCAGCTGTCCGATCGTCAGCATGGCTTCAGCCTGCACCAGGAGGACGCATTCTCAACTGATCCTGCGCCGGTAGATGGCCATGGCGACGCCGTACGCGACGACGAGGAGGCCGGCACACCAGGCGAGGGCGATCCAGACGTCCCCGCCGACCTGCTGCCCGGCGAACAGGCCCCGGATCGTGTTGACGATGGACGTCACGGGCTGGTTCTCGGCGAACGCGCGTACGGGGCCGGGCATGCTCTCCGTCGGTACGAAGGCCGAGCTGACGAACGGCAGGAAGATGAGCGGATAGGAGAACGCGCTCGCGCCGTCCACCGTCTTCGCGGTCAGGCCCGGGATCACGGCGAGCCACGTCAGGGCCAGCGTGAACAGCATCGTGATGCCGGTGACCGCCAGCCAGCTCAGCACGCCGGCTCCGGACCGGAAGCCCATGACGAGGGCGACCAGGACAACCACCACCAGCGAGATCAGGTTGGCGATCAGCGAGGTCAGCACGTGCGCCCACAGCACGGACGAGCGCGCTATCGGCATGGACTGGAACCGCTCGAAGATGCCGCCCTTCATGTCCAGGAAGAGGCGAAATGCGGTATAGGCGATTCCCGAGGCGACCGTGATGAGCAGGATGCCGGGCAGCAGGTAGTTCACGTACCTGCCCGACCCGGTCTGGATCGCACCGCCGAACACGTAGACGAACAACAACATGAATGCGATCGGCATGATCGCGGTCGTGATGATGGTGTCCGGGCTGCGGCTGATGTGGCGCAGGGACCGCCCGAGCAGGACGGCGGTGTCGCCGATAAAATGCTTGGTCATCAAGGGTCCTCAGCTGTTCGTGCCGTCGGGGCTGGCGGCGCCTACCCTGCTGTCAGTGCCGTGATCACCGACGATGGCGAGGAAGACGTCCTCGAGGGTCGGCTGCTTCTCGACGTACTCGACGGTGGCGGGCGGGAGCAGTTGCTTGAGCTCGGCGAGGGTGCCGTTGGCGATGATGCGCCCCCGGTGCAGGACCGCGATCCGGTCCGCGAGCTGTTCGGCCTCGTCGAGGTACTGCGTGGTGAGCAGCACCGTCGTGCCCTGCCCGGCGAGTTCCCGGACGGCCTGCCACACCTCGAGACGCGCCTGTGGGTCGAGCCCGGTCGTCGGTTCGTCGAGGAATATCACGGGCGGGTTCCCGATGAGGCTCATCGCGATGTCGAGCCGGCGGCGCATGCCACCCGAGTACGTCGACGCCTTCCGGGTGGCCGCGTCGGTCAGCGAGAAGCGGGCCAGCAGGTCATCCGCGATCCGGCCCGGTTCCCTGAGATGCCGCAACCGAGCGACCAGCACCAGGTTCTCCCGCCCGCTGAGGATCTCGTCGACGGCCGCGAACTGTCCCGTCAGGCTGATGGACTCCCGCACGCTCGCCGCCTGCGTGGCGACATCGAACCCGTTGACGGCGGCCGTCCCCGCGTCCGGCTTGAGCAGCGTGGACAGGATTCTCACGACCGTGGTCTTGCCCGCCCCGTTCGAGCCGAGCAGGGCGAAAATGCTCCCCCGCGCCACGTCGAAGTCCACGCCGCGCAGCACATGCAGATCCTTGTATGACTTCTCCAGGCCCTGGACCTGGATCACAGGCCCGCGAATTTGCTCGATCGTTGTCTGAACATCTCTGGACATGACGCCAGCATGCGGGGTTGACGCTGCGTCAGGGTCAAGCCCGAAAGCAGGTCAGGTCGTCTGCTCAGGTCCGGCTGCGGAGGCTCCGTGCCAGCGTGGGGATCATCACCGCCGCAGGGACGAGGTGTAGCGCGAGCAGCGCGGTGGTGGTCGCGGCGTTTGCCCCGACGAGAAGGGGCGGGACCAACGAGATCGCGGTCAGCGACACCGCCGTCCACACGAATCGCTCGGCGGGGCGAGCGCTCCAACGAAGAAGGACGACGGCAATGACGACGCCCACGATCGAGAAGACTCCGGTCACCACGGCGAACCCGGACAACGGGATCGTCTCGCCACCATCGGGGATCTCGAAGTCGACGCCGACGGCCTGGGCGAGCGCGGCGGCTAGGGTGGTGGTCAGCATCGCCGCGAGCGTGGCGACGAAGCCGGTGCCGGCGAGCCCGCCGAGCCGGTGGGTGCGCCTGGTCCGGCCCGATGCCGGGCCCGCGACGACCCCGGTGTCATCCATGCTGCTCATGCCGCTCATGCCTCCGTGCCGAGCGCCGGCAGGCGTTCCGGCAGCCCGAGCCGCGGGAACTGGTCGTCGTGGAACGTGACGATCTCGGTGATCGCCCCGCCGGTGACGCGCAGAACGTCGATCGTCAGCGGCAGGTACGCGCCCTCCTGCTCCCGCCACAGGTAGAAGGCGACGGTGGGCTGGCGGTTCACGGCGGTGGGGACGGCGCGCAGGTGCCCCAGGTCCTCGAAGCCGTCCGCGATCCAGTCGTTCACCACCGCGTCACGGCCGACGCACAGGCCCGGCGTGGGCGGCATCGAGCAGCGGACGTCGTCCCGCAACAGTGCGGCGAGCCCGTTCACGTCCGTGGCCACGCTGGCGTCGGTGAAGCGGCGTACCAGCTCACGCGTCCCGGCGTCCTCCTCGCCGCCGGTCCAGTCCTGCCGCTCGGCGGGCAGGTGCTCCCGCATCCCGGCGCGGGCCCGCTGCAGGGCGCTGTTCACGGAGTTGACGGAGTCCCCGAGGAGCTCCGCGACGTCCTTCGCCGGCCAGCCGAGCACGTCCCGCAGGATCAACACCGCCCGCGGGCGCGGCGCGAGGTGCTGGACCGCCACCAGGTACGCCAGCTCGATCGTCTCCCGCGCAACGGCGACGCTCTCCGGCTCGTCCGCGTCGCCCGCGGGCAGCTCGTCGAGCAGCCGGTCCGGGTAGGGCTGCAACCACAGCACCTCGCCGCCGGTCGCAGGCTCCGGGCGGCACCTGGCGAGCAGGTCCAGGCAGGCGTTGGTGGCGATCCGGTACAACCAGGCCCGGAACGTCGACCGCCCCTCGAAGGTCTCCCGCCGCCGCCAGGCACGCAGGAACGTCTCCTGCACGGTGTCCTCGGCGTCCTCGAACGACCCGAGCATCCGGTAGCAGTGCACGTGCAGCTCCCGCCGGTGCCGCTCCGCCAACCCCGAGAACGCCCGCTCGTCGACCTCACCCAGACCGCTCACGCCCAGACCGCTCACGCCCAGGTCCTCCAGCCGCGTGTCCGCACCCATCACATCATCCTTCCGTCTCGTCATGCCCCGTCGTACATATGACGGGGGCGAGCGGAAAAACTCATCACCAGGGTCGGGCGGGCCAAGCCATTCAGACGCTGCGTACCGCGGGCTCGCCGGCCTCCCACCACGCGAGAACTCGCAGCGCTCTGAGGGTGTTCCAACGGCTCGGCAGCCCCTTGCCCTCGTCGAGGGCGAAGTGGACGCGACCGGGGTGGACGTGGTCGAGCAACCAGCGCCCATCCGGCAGTTGCTTCGACCGCACCACTGCTATGGCCTCGGACATGCGGATGTCCGGCTCGGTGCCGGCGCGCCGGAAGTAGTCGAGCGCGCGGAGAACGTCATAGTGCCAGTAGTACGGAAAAGCGAACTCCGGATAGGCGGGCTGCACGACCTCGCCGGTGCTTCGCCGCCGGAACAGGCTCCGTTCGAGCAGGTAACTCTCGGCACTGCGTCGTGCCTCGCGTACTGCGGCGGACCCGCCGGTCGCGCGTTCGAACCCGAGCAGTCCGTCCAGCACGTTGATGGTCGTGTCGAACGACGAGCGCACCGACCCGTTCTCGGCCTCGCAGTTCCATCCTCCGTCCGCGAGCCGCTCCTTCAGGATCCGATCGACGATCGGCGCCACGTCCACCCCGAAGTAGGCGCCGGTCTCGATCGTCCGGCCGTTGATGCACGGCTCGACCTCACCGTCGAAGAACCGCTGCCCGGCGTGCTCCCACCGCGCGTGCTCGGCAACGAGCGCGACAGCCCGCCGCGCCGCCTCGGACGTCGGATCGAGCCCGAAGATCTGCAGGGTCTGCAGGGTGTGCATCGTCGTGGTCCACGGTTGACCCGGTTCGTCGCCGGTGTAGGACGCCGGGAAGAGGGCGCCGCCGTCCCACAACCCGTCGGCGCCGGCCAACTCCAGCAGGCGAGCACCCCATCCCTCGTGGGCCACCTGCGCCCGTTCACCGGCCACCTCCCGAGGTGACGCGTCGGTCAGATCGGACAACACCTGCCACCGCACCGCAGGATCGGAATCGAGCAACCAGTCGAGCACGTCCACGAGCCATAACTCCTTACTCGATGCCGGAAACACCCACTCCGCCAACCGGTCACGTCGCGGCTACTCGGAGGTCAACTGCTGCGTCAGCCGATCCAGGCCACCCTTGATCAGCCGTCCGTACTCATCATCACCAAGCACGGTCGCATTCTGCCCCAGGACCATCGACGGAGCAGACCCCGCGCCGGAGCTGAAGGAGCCAGGCGGCAACCGGACCGGGACGGCGCGATGCCGGCCCGGACCGTGCTGGTCCGGGCCGGCAGCGTGGGGTCAGACGGTGGCGTAGACCTCCAGCTCGGAGAGCTGGGCGGCGGGCCAGCCGGTGTTGGCGGTGAAGACCACGCGGACGTACCGGGCGGTGGTCGCGGGGAGCGGGACGGTCGCGGTGTTGCCGCTGGCGGGGTTGAAGGTGACGCTGCTCGGGCCGGCGACGGACGTGAAGGTCGAGCCGTTGGTGCTGCCCTGCACGGTGACGGTCTGGTTGCGGGTCGCCCAGGCCGATGACGGCGGCAGCTTCAGCACGACCCGGCGGACCGGGGTCGCCGTACCGAGGTCGACCTGCACCCACTGCGGGAAGGCGTTGCTGGGGCTCTCCCAGTAGGTGTTCGGGTTGCCGTCGACCACGTTCGACGAGCCGTAGACCTGGACGTGCCCGCTTTCGGCGGTGGGCCGGTTCGCCGCCAGGTTCGTGGTGGGCGGCGGGGCCGCGTCGGTGGTGACGGACACCGTGTTCGACGGCGACGAGACGTTGTTCGCCCCGTCCAGCGCGACCACCGAGAAGCTGTACGCGGTGGCCGGGCTCAACCCATTCACCGTGTACGACGTACCGCTCGGCGAGCCGACCACGGTGCCGCCCTGGCGTACCTGGTAGCCGGTCACCCCGATGTCGTCGACGGAGGCGGTCCAGGCGAGCGAGACACTGGTGGCGGTCTTGGCGGTGACGTTCAGCCCGCCCGGTGCGCTCGGCGGGGTGCCCGGCTCGCTGATGACGCCGCCGTACACCTCCACCTGGGAGAACTGCGCCGCCGGCCAGCCGGTGTTGGCGGAGACGGTGAGCCGCAGGTACCGGAGGTTGGCGGTGGCGAAGTTGACGGTGACCGTGTTGCCGGTGCCGGGGTTGAACAGGTAGCCGGTGGGGCCGACGACGGTGGAGAAGGTGGACCCGTTGGTGCTGCCCTGCACGGTGATGGTCTGGGTACGGCTCTCCCACCCGGTCGGCAGCCGCAGCACCACGCGGTTGACGCCTGCGGCGGCACCGAGGTCGACCTGGAACCACTGCGGCAGGCTCCCGCTGCTCTCCCAGTAGGTGGACGGGTTGCCGTCCACCGCGTTGCCCGGCGGGTACGGGCCGTTCTGGCTGCTGGCGGTGGTCGGCTTGCCGGCGGCGAGGTTGATCGGTCCGGGGCCGGGACCACCGCCGACAACCGGCTGGGTCGGGCGGACCGGGGTGAGGGCGAGCTGCCCCTTGAGCATCCGGCCACCGTCGGCGGTGATCCGCAGGTAGTAGTCGGAGGAGCAGGCCGTGCCGTCCTCGTCGAGTGCGCGGATGCCGGTCCCGGCCGGCACCCAGGCGGCTGTCTCGGCGGTCTTGGCGATCTGGTTGCCCTCGTTGTACTCGTCGAACATGGAGACGTAGAGGCCCTGTGCGCCGACCCGGATCATGTTGTAGAGGTGTCGCCAGTAGAAGTCGCCGTGGTAACGGTGCCCGGAGGACAGGTCACCGGGCATGACGCAGGGTTGGTAGTCGATCCCGTGGGCGTTGCAGTCGGCCTGGTCGGGGACGTTGACGTTGTTGTAGAACCAGTCCAGCCCGTCCAGGGTGCCGGTCCGGCCGACCATCCACGGCGAGATCATGTTGAAGGCGTGGTAGACGTCGAGGAAGCCGGGCCGGGAGTCGTTCACCCCGGTACGCCAGTAGGTCGGCACCCCGCCGATCACGTAGCAGCCCTGTGCCTTGAACCAGTTGATGACCTCGAGGCAGGGTGCCGGCGGGAACGGCCGGCCGCTGTCGTTGAAGCCGAAGCCCCAGATGCAGACCACCGGCTTGCCGTTCTGCCGCGCGTACGCCGGTGACGCGGTGAGGGCGGACATCTTCGTGGTCCAGTCGGTTTTCAACTCGGACTGGAAGTTCGTCCAGCTCGTCACGTCGTACATGATGTAGAACTTGCGACCGAACCGTTCCGCCGCGCTGCGGACCTTGACCGCCATGGCGTCGCGGGTGGGGCCCTCGTCGCCGAACGGGTTGAAGCGTTGCAGGGCGGCGGTGTCGCAGTTGTGTTCCTGCATCCACCGGAAGTGGGTGTCGACGGTCTGCTGGTCGTAGGAGGAGAACAGCGCCGCCGGCTGGCCGTTGCCGAGGTTGGGGTACGCGGTGTTGTAGGTCCGGGTGTACTCGCGGTTGTCCGGCCAGGACACGATAGTGGTGTTGCTCGGCGACGGGGACTGGAACCGGTCGCGGCTCCAGTGCCACCAGCCGCCGATCGGCGCCCCGTCGCCGGGGGCGGAGAACCAGCCCTGGTAACCCACGGAGATCTTGCCGACGACGTCGCCGGGCGGGCTGGCCGCGTACGCCGGCCGGGCGGCGGCGGCGAGCAGCTCTGACGTGGATACCGCGGCCAGCGCCGAGCCGGCCACGACCGATGACATGAACCTGCGGCGGGAGACTGCCATGGGTGCACTCCCTTTCGTGAAGGAGCGGGATCGGTACCGCGTCGTACCGGGGCGAGGGTGAGACAGGCGCGCGCCGGGGTGCCGGCCGCGGGGCGTCCGCCCACGGGCCGATCACGGTCATCCTGCCAGCTTTGTTCACATGACCGCAATACAAGGATCGATGTATGAAACATTTGGACGGGGTGGAGCAAAATCACGACCATCACCGTCCCTCGTGGCCGCCGGACGGCGACCCGCGATGCCGGGGGTGCAACATCGATGAATATTTACCCACGTCTTGTTTCTTCGGCATGATGCTCGTAACCTGCGATAAACATCGGATGCCTACCCGCCTTGGCCAGGGCTAATACACCGGATCGCCGCGATGCGGGCCGCCCTGGGCAGCGGGATAGCTCGGATGACTGGCGCGCGAGGAAGGTGACCCACCCGCCCGACCCACCCGTCCTCCTGGGGAGCAGACCGTGACCATGAGCAGATCATCGGCGGCCCGCCGCCGGATGTTCGCCGGTGTCGCCGCGGCGACGCTGGCACTCGGCATGACCGCCTGCGGCAACGACGACAGCGCCGACTCGACCGACCAGTCGGTGACCATGTGGACCTTCAAGAACACGCACGTCGCGGCCCTGCAGCAGGTCGCCACGGAGTTCAAGACCAAGACCGGGATCACCGTCAAGGTCGAGGCGTACACGCCGGACGACGTCTTCACCAGCAAGATCCAGAGCGCCGCGCAGACCGGCGACCTCCCGGACGTCTTCGAACTGCACGCCGGTGGCGAGGACCTGCGGATCGGCGGCGCCGGACTGCTCGGCGACCTTGCCCCCGACTTCCCGGAGTCGGCGCTGCAACGGTTCCTGCCCAACACCCGGGCGGCCGGCCTGGTCACCGAGAAGCGCCGGGCCGAGCAGGAAGAGGTCAAGGACGCCAAGGTCGGCAGCCTGTTCAGCGTGCCGTTCACCGCCGGCACCTTCGGCATCGTCTACGGCAACCGGGAGAAGATGAAGGCCGCCGGGCTCGACCCGGACAAGCCGCCGCGCACCTGGGAGGAGTTCATCGGCTACCTCGGGGCGACCGGTGCCGCCGACCCGAAGCAGGGCGGCCTGTCACTGGGCCTGAAGGTGAGCCAGACCGGTTTCAACTGGATCTACGAGCAGCTCGCCTTCGCGTACCTCGGCCAGGCCGGGTTCGAGGCGCTGTTCGACAAGGACCCCGCGCAGGGCTTCGCCAGCCCGGACGGTATCCGTACGCTCCAGCTCTACCAGCAGCTCAAGCCACACTGGATCGCCGGGGTGAGCGCGCTGGGCATCGACGAGGCCGACATCGCGTTCGCCCAGGGCAAGTCCGCGTTCAACGTCGGCGGCACCTTCACCCTCGCCTTCCTGGCCCAGAACGGGATGCCGGCGGAGAACCTGGTCACCTTCCCGATCCCACCGGCGACCGGCGGCAAGGTCACCGACCTGCGGCTCGCCCCGCTGGCCCTGACCGGTCTGTCGCTCAGTTCCCAGACCAAGAACCGGGCGGCGGCGGTCAAGTGGATCGACCACCTGACCTCCCCGGAAGGGTCGGGCGCGTTCGCCAAGGCGTCGCTGGACCTGCCGGCGACCGACCTCGGCGCCGAGGCCGCCGCCCTGCTGGGGCCGAAGCTCGCCGCGCTGCAGCAGTACTTCACCGGGCCGCCGGAGGCCACCTATGACGCCGCCAACAAGGGCTTCCGGCCGCCGGACTACGACGAGGTCCAGGTCGGCGACCCACTGGTCAAGTTCTCCCCGCTCGGCGAGACCGACCCGGCGGCCACCGCCGCGCAGCTCGACAAGGTGATCACGGCCATGTGGCAGAAGTCCGGCTAGGACGCACCGTGGCCATCCTGAACACGATCGACCCGTTGGGACGGCCCGGCGCCGGGCCATCCCAACGGCAACGCCGCCGCACCCGCCGGGCCGGCCGCCGGTCCCGGCGGCAGTGGCTGATCGGGTACGCCTTCGTCGCACCCGCCGTCCTGCTCTTCCTGGTGATGGGGCTCTACACCGTCGGCTACAGCGTCACGCTGAGCTTCGCCAAGTGGAACGGCTTCACCCCGAACTGGGAGTGGGTCGGGCTGGACAACTACCGCGACCTGCTCTACCGCGACCCGACCCTCGCGCCCGAGCTGCGGGCCGCCGCCTGGCACACCGCGATCGCGATGCTCGCCGTACCGCTCGGCACGGTGGCGGTGGCGCTGCCGTTGGCCGTACTGCTCAACACCATCCGGCGGCTGCGCGGCCTGCTCCGGTCGGTCTACTTCCTGCCGTACGTGACCACCGGGATCGCGGTCTACTACGCCTGGCGGTACGTCCTCGAACCGGACGGGGCGATCAACCTGCTGCTCCGCTCGGTCGGTCTGGGCAGCGTGGCCCGTCCCGAGGGCTGGCTCGCCGACCCGGACACCGCACTCGCCACCCTCATCGTGATCATCATCTGGGGCGGCGTGCCGGTGGCGATGCTGCTCTACCTCGCCGGGCTGCAGGCCATCGACCCGCACCTGACGGAGGCCGCGCAGCTCGACGGCGCCGGGGGCGTACGGGTGGTCCGGCACATCACCTGGCCACTGCTGGTGCCGATCACCGCGGCGATCACCCTGCTCGGGATCCGGGACACCATGCAGGGCTTCCAGATCTTCCTGCTGATGACCAACGGTGGACCGGGCGGGCACACCGACGTACTCGGTCTCCAGGCGTACCAGCTCGCCTTCTTCCAGAACCTCTCCCCCACCCTCGGCGTGGCCAGCGCGCTCGGTTGGCTCATCTTCCTGGCCGCCCTGCTGCTCACCGTCGTCAACGCCCGACTGCTGCGGAGCAGCCAGTGACCGTCATCCGACCGGCCGTACGCCGGCGCCCCTCCGTCGGCCACCTCGTCGCGTACGCCGCTCTCGCGCTGTACGCCGTGGTCAGCCTCTACCCGTTCGCCTGGATGGTGTCCGGGGCTCTGAAGAACCGCGACGAGATCCTGCGCGGGGGTCACCTGGTGCCCCGCCAGCCGACCTGGGACACCCTGGTGGAGACCTGGAGCCGGCTGCACTTCTTCGACTACCTGCTCAACAGCCTCCGGGTGACCGGGTTGACCGTGGTCGGCGTACTGGTCGTCTACAGCCTGGCCTCGTACGCCTTCGCGGTGCTCGACTTCCCCGGCCGCCGGTTCCTGTTCTGGTTCTTCGTCGCGCTGCTCTTCGTACCCGGCATCACCGTGCTGCTGCCGCTGGTGATCCTGGAGAACAAGCTCGGCATCCTCGGCACCCACCTGGGACTGGTCCTGCCGTTCGTCAACGGGACCGCCCCGCTGACGGTGTTGCTGCTGACCAACGCGTTCCGGTCGATCCCGCGCGAGCTGCACGACGCCGCCCGGGTGGACGGGGCCGGCGAGGGCCGCATCTTCTGGCGGGTCTACCTGCCGCTGAGCCGTCCGGCTCTGATCACCATCGCGGTGCTGACCGCCGTGCCCACCTGGAACGAGTACGTCCTGACCCGGGTGTCGCTCAACGACGAGTCCCGCTACACCCTGCCGTTGGCCCTGGAGATGCTCGCGTCGGGCAACGTGCCCCGGTACAACGAGATCATGGCCGGCTCACTGATCCTGGTGGTGCCGGTCATCGTGCTCTTCCTCGTCGCCCAGCGCTATTTTGTCAACGGCCTGACCGGCGCCGTGAAGGACTGAACTCCGGCGCCGGTCACACTCGACCGGGTCAACGCTTGATCGCCACACCCACCCAGGCCGGCGTTCCCTTGGCCCGCTCGACGTCGGCGGGCTCGACCAGGTCCTCCGGCTCGGGGCGCCAGAACGGCGGCTGGACCAGTCCCGGCTCCAGCAGGTCCCAGCCCTCGAAGAGGCGCTCGACCTGCTCGCGGGTACGCAACGCCACCGGCGCGGTCCGCTCGCTGTAGTCCTTCTCCGCCCGGACACCGGCGTCGGTGAGCTGCGGCGGCCGGGAGGCGTGCGAGATGACCACATAGGACCCGGCCGGTACGGCGTCGCGCAGCCGGGCGAGGATGCCCTCCGGGTCGTCCGAGTCCTGGACGAAGTGCAGCACCGCGACCAGCAGGATCGCCACCGGTCGGGTGAAGTCCAGACCCGCCTCGGTGGCCAGCCGCACCACCTCGGCCGGGTTACGCAGGTCGCCCCGGAACGCCGAGACCAGGGGCTGGTCACGCAGGATCTCGTTGGCCTGGGCGACCACCACCGGATCGAGGTCCAGGTAGAGCACCCGGGCGTCCGGCGCGACCTGGGCGGCGATGTCGTGCACGCTGCCCGGGGCGAGCAGACCGGCGCCGACGTCGAGCACCTGCCGGATCCCCGACTCGAACACGAACCTGGCCGACCGGGCCAGGAACGCCCGGTTGGTACGCACCCAGTACGCCAACTCGGGCTGCACGGTCAGCAGTTGGTTCGCCATCTCCCGGTCCGCACCGAACGTGTGTGTGCCACCACCGATCGCGTTGTAGACCCGGGCCAGGTTCGGTCCGGTCGGGTCCACCTCGTCCGGCATCCACTGCTTCTCCTCGGACCGCCCCATCGCTCCTCCTCCGGTCGACCGGATTGATCCCCGTCGCGGAAGACCATCGACCCGGTCGTTGGGAAGCCATCATCATGCCTGTCCGATGCCAGCGACAAAATCCGTCCCCGGCAACAAAATCCTTACTTGGCAACAAGTCCGGCAAGCCCTACCGGCGGGGCCGGTTGACGACCCCCATCGGGGTCGGGTTAGGTTAGCCATACCTTAGGAAAGAGGGAGGCTACCGTGACCCAGACCGCCGAGCGACCCACTTCGATCCAGCCGTACCGCGTCTTCGGCGTCGAGGTGTTACACGCCCGGAGGCTGAGTCCGAGTTTCCTGCGGGTGACCTTCACCGGGCCGGACCTCGGCGCGTTCGCCGACAACGGCTACGACCAGCGGATCAAGCTCATCCTGCCGCTGCCGGAGACCGGGCTGGCCGACATGCCGGACGGCCCGGACTGGTACCCGCGCTGGCGGGAGCTGCCGAACGAACGGCGCAACCCGATCCGGACGTACACCGTCCGGGCGGTCCGGCCACGGATGGCCGAGGTCGACGTCGACCTGGTGCTGCACGGCGACGGCGGACCGGCCTCACGGTGGGCCGTCGCCGCCCGGCCCGGTTCGACCGCGGCACTGCTCGGCCCGGACGCCGGTTACCCCGGCGTGCACGGCGGGCTCGAGTTCCACCCGCCGGTCGGTACCGACCGCCTCCTGCTGGCCGGCGACGAGACCGCCGTACCGGCGATCGGCTCGATCCTGGAACGGCTGCCCGCCGACGCGTACGGCGAGGCGCTGCTCGAGGTCCCGGACAGCGGCGACAACTTCCCGCTCACCGGGCCGCCCGGCGTACGGGTGACCTGGTTGCCGCGCGACGGCGCCGAACACGGCAGTCAGCTCGTTCCGGCCGTACGGGCGGCGGCCGGACGGCTGCGCGCCGGCTCGGCGACCCCGGCGCCCGTGGTCGAGTTGGAGGACGTCGACGTCGACACCGACATCCTCTGGGAGGTGCCGGTCGACGCCGACGACCATCGGCAGACCGGCGACGGCGACGTCTACGCCTGGTTGGCCGGCGAGGCGGGTGTGGTCAAGACGCTGCGCCGGCAACTGGTCGGCGAGTACGGGATGGACCGCCGGGCGGTCGCGTTCATGGGCTACTGGCGCCTCGGCCGTACCGAGCAGAACTGACACCGCCGGGTGACGGGAGGGCATCCCGTCACCCGACCGGTCGGCTGTCAGAGCAGGTGGATCCGTTCGGTGCCGCCGTCGCGGTTCTGCAGGGTGAGGCTCCCCCCGCCGCGTTCCATCAGCTCCAACACCAGGTTGTAGACGACCAGCGCGCGGTTGATCGTGTCGGTCTTGGTGTCCCTGGTACGCGTACAGGCCAGGTCGAGTGCGTCCACCGCGCGCGGGGTGAGGTTGACGGTGACCTTCACCAGTGACCGGCTGCCGTCACCGGCACCCGGTCCCGCTTCCCGTCCCCCGGCCACGGGTCCGTCACCGGTCGCACCCGCCTCGGACACCACCGGCCCGGCCAGCAGGGGCGGTCCCCCGAGGATCCCGCCCGGTCCGTCGGCCACCGCTCGCTCGTCAGCCACGCTTCGCCCATCAGTCATGGTTCGTCCGTCGGCTACCCGCGTCACGGGCACCGTCCTGCACCGGGGCCCCGGTCGCGAGCTGGCTTCCCAGTGCCGCCCCTGGTCGCCACAGCGCACTCCCCCGGTGTGATCACGGTTGTCCCCTCGATGACGACCGGTCCGACCATCGGACCGAGTTGGACCGTCCCCGGCGGCGATCGCCCCCACTCTCGCTCCCGCGGCGGTCGCCGGAGGTTATTCCCGCTACTGCGAAGTCTGCTGTCAGGAACACGACTAGTGGGACACATAGGACCCCGATTGACGTACCGGGTGTGCGACATCCACATCGGAGGTTGACAGCTATCACTGCGGCGTACTCATTGCGCCATTCCGTGGGTCACTCACACCGGCTGCGACGGCGGCCATTTCACCAGATGATCCCATCCCACGATCTTTATACCGAATTGCCGGGACACACTCGCCTCAACAGCACGGAGATCGGGGATTCAACCAGTCAATGTATGGTCTGTAGCGTCACGGTCACCCTAGGTGATCTTGACGAAACCGCACCTGGCCCACAAGCCTCCCTACAACCGAAAAGGAATCAAAGGGTGACCCAGCAAGACGGAGCGAGCCCCCGAGACGGTGATGACCCGACCAAGGCATCAGATCCGGAGGACGCACCGAGCAACCGGGGGTACGCGATCGACATCCAGATCAACAGGGACCTGGAGGTCGAGGTGGACACCGAGGCCGTACGGCACCTGGCCCCCGAGGACGACGACGACAACCCGGAAGGTCGGCATGCCGAACCCAGCAGACCAGCGCTTTGATTCCATGGTGGACCGACAGCGACGACTGAGGAGGATCAGGCGCAACGCCGGCCGCCATCCGGTCGGACAGATCACCCTCCGCCGGGACATCTATCGCAACCTGTCCACACGGTCGGGGGACATCGGACCGACCTGGACGCCCTGACCGGACCGGGACATCGGTCGCTCATTTGGGGAGGGTGAGCGACCGATTTTCTTCGTCACCGGGCATCCGTGACACCAATGCACCGCACCCGATGTACGTCTTTCGTCATCCTGGCCACTTACCGGCATCCTCGTTTTGACTGGTCCACTGAACCGGGCAGAACAGGTGCCCACGGTCGGCACCGAGCCGCACGAGACGGGATCGTCGATGCGCACCGACGACGACCGCGCGATCCACGTCACGGCCACCGCCCACGGGTCGAGGACCGGCGGAGCAGCGCAGACAGCGGCGGAGCCGGGAGGTCGCGTACCCGCGATCCGGTGGTAATTCCATCTCGGTCGACGGCCGTGACGCACGACATCCGGTTGCCGAAGGTCGCCGTGGGCGGCTTGTCCAGTCGACATTCGGGCCGCATTTGAAATGGCAATCATACCGACATAACCGGGCACCCGAGGCAATCGGAATGACGACTCAAAACATAGTCGCCGATCTGTGCCATACAGTAATTCCGCCGACCCCGCCACCCATCCGGGCAGCGTTTGTCGGACCCACTCCACCACCAATCGGAGGGAATTACCATGGGCACCGCACGACAGAATGCCCGACGCTCAGGGCCACGACTGATCGTCGGAACGGTGTTGGCGACACTGCTGACCCTGACCACCGCCGGCGCCGCCCTGGCCGGCTCGACGACCGACGGGGCCACGGTGGCGGCGCGTACCGACGCCTACATCCGGGACGTCGCCGGTGACGTCGGCACGGAACCGCACTACCTCAACCCGCTGTGGGCCAGCCCGGACATCAAGGTCTGCCCGACCGCGATCGAGTGCGCCACCAGCCAGAACCCGATCGTCGGCGTAACCAACTACGTCTTCGTCAAGCTGAACAACCCCGGCCCGTACGGCTCCGGAGTCAGCAACGGCACGCTGGAGCTCTACCGTACGACTCCGGGCGGCGGCGCGACCTGGCCGATCCACTGGACGCTGATCGGCGCGACCCCGGCGAGCGCGGCGCCGGGCGTCACCACGGTGACGATCCCGTGGAACGGCGTACCCGGTCCCGGGCACTTCTGTCTGCTGGCCCGGTGGGTGTCCCCCACCGACCCGATGACCTCCGAAGGTCCCAGCCACAGCATCAACGTCCAGTACAACAACAACCTGGCGTGGCGCAACGTCGACTCGGTCAACCCGGCCCCCGGAAGCCCCGCCGTGCGTCCATTCGCGATCGGCAACGAGACCGAGGTGCCGACCAGGAACGACCTCGTGTTCAACCAGCGGGGGGAACCATTCCAGAATGCCGGCGGCCGGATCGTCGCCGACCTGGGTCCGGTTCTGTTCGAACGGTGGGTACAGGCCGGACGGCCGGGCACCGGCATCCGCGAGGTCGGCCGCAACCAGGTGGAGATCGTGGCGGCGAACGCCAAGATCAGCGATCTGCTGCTGAACCCCGGTGAACGACCGGCGTTCAGTCTGATCTTCTCCACGACGACCGTGTCGTCGAGGCTCTTCACCGTCGACGTGGTCCAGTTCGGACCGGCCAAGGCCGGTGGGCCGAAGACCGACGTGGGTGGCGTGCAGTACCTGGTACGCACCGCGCAGCGGTAACGACAACAGCGGCGGGCCGGACGCGGAGCGGTGCTCACCCCAACCGGGGTAGGTCACCGGTCCCCCGTCCGGCCCTTCCGTACGCGCTCAGTCGCCGTCGGGTGCCTGGGTCTCCAGCACCCGGCCGTCGGAGAGCCGCAGCCAGCGGTCCACCCCGATCTCGGCGAGGAACCGTTCGTCGTGGCTGACCACCACGAACGCGCCCTCGTACGCGTTGAGGGCGCTCTCCAACTGACCGACGCTCACCAGGTCGAGGTTGTTCGTCGGTTCGTCCAGCAGGAGGAGCTGCGGCGCCGGTTCGGCGAACAGGACGCAGGCCAGGGTGGCCCGCAGCCGCTCGCCGCCGGAGAGCACCCCGACCGGCAGGTGGATGCGGGAGCCCCGGAACAGGAAACGGGCGAGCAGGTTCATCCGCTGCGCCTCCGCCATCCCGGGCGCGAACGCGGCCAGGTTCTCCGCCACCGTACGGTCCAGGTCCAGCAGGTCCAGCCGCTGCGACAGGTACGCGATCCGACCGTCGGCCCGTTTGATCTCGCCGCCCTCCGGCTCCAGGTCACCGTTGACCAGCCGCAGGAGAGTGGACTTGCCGGCGCCGTTGGGACCGGTCAGCGCGATCCGCTCGGGGCCCCGGATCGTCAGGTCGGCGCCGTCGCCGGCGAACAGGGCCAGGTCGCCGTAACGGACCCGCATCCGCTCGCCCAGGAAGACCGTGCGTCCGGCCGGAACCTTGGTGTCGGGCAGTTCCAGCACGATCCTCTGCTCGTCGCGCAGTGCGCGGCCCGCCTCGTCGAGCCGCGCCCTGGCATCGCTGACCCGCCCGGCGTGTGTCGTGTTCGCCTTACCCGCCGACTCCTGTGCGCCCCGCTTCATCGTCCCGGCGAAGATCTTCGGCAGACCGGCGTTCTTCAGGTTCTTCGAGGCGTTGCTGGCCCGCCGGTCGGCCCGCTCACGGGCCTGCTGCATCTCCCGCTTCTCCCGCTTGACCTCCTGCTCGGCGTTGCGGATGTTCTTCTCGGCAACCTCCCGCGCCGCGCGCACGGCCTCCTCGTACTCGGTGAAGTTCCCGCCGTACGAGCGGACCTCACCCCGGTCGAGTTCGAGGATGCGCTCCATCCGGTCGAGCAGGGACCGGTCGTGGCTGACCAGCAGCAGGCAGCCCTTCCACTCCTCGATCACGCCGTAGAGCCTGCGACGCGCGTCGAGGTCGAGATTGTTGGTCGGTTCGTCGAGCAGCAGGACGTCCGGGCGTTTGACGAGCTGTGCCGCCAGGCCCAGGGAGACGACCTGGCCACCGCTGAGGGTGTGCAGGCGCCGGGTGAGGTCGACGTCGCCGAGACCGAGGTGGTCCAGCTCCGCACGGGTACGCTCCTCGATGTCCCAGTCGTTGCCGATCGTGGTGAAGTGCTCCTCGCTCGCGTCGCCCGACTCGATCGCGTCCAGGGCCGCGAGCACCGGGGCGATGCCCAGGACCTCCGCCACGGTCAGGTCACCGACCAGCGGCAGGGTCTGCGGCAGGTAACCGAGCATCCCGTTGACGGACACGGAGCCGGTACCGGGTGTCAGCTCCCCGGCGATCAACTTGAGCAGGGTGCTCTTACCCGCGCCGTTCGGTGCGACGAGGCCCGTACGGCCGCCGCTGACGGAAAAGGACAGGTCCTGGAAGACCGGGGTGTCGTCGGGCCAGGAGAAGGAAAGGTTCGAGCAGACGATGAACGCATCGGACATGCGAGTGCCTTAGATGGTGATGCGGGCGTACCGGGGCCGCCCGGCGGGGAAACGGGGAAGGATCGAACGACAAAATGGCCACGTCGGCGCTGCTGGGCGCCCACCGGTGGCCGATCACTTCCGGGTATCACCCGGAGATGTCGTCGTCACCCACCATGTCTTCGTCTCCCTGGTTCCTGATCACTCGTAGGCCACTCTACCAGCCGGGGAGCTCCGCTCAGGGCGTGAGCGGTTGCCCGGCGACAGGGGCCGGTGCCGGGGCGAGCAGCCCGGACACCCTGAGCGGGTCCTCGACGTGGGCGTTGTGGCCGAGGCCGGGCAGGGTCACCGCCGAGGGCGACAGCACGGCCAACTGTTCCGCGGTGACCATCGGGTCGTGCTCTCCCCTGGCCAGCACCACCCGACCACGGGCCGCCGCGAGCAGGCCGGGCAGGTCGGGCTCACCCACCCCGAAGGCGGCGGGATCCAGCGCCAGTCGCCACCGCCCGTCCTGCGCCACCACCCCGGTCGAGATCGCCGGATCGTCCGGCGGCAGCAGACCGGCCAGCCCGGAGACCTTCAGGTGACGGTCGGCCGCCGCCTCGTACGAGTCGAACCAGGTGACCGGGCGTCGGGCGAGCGCACCGGCCCGGGCCAGTTCGTCGGCGCTCCACCGCACCTTGATGCCCAACCCGATCGCGGTCCGGACCCGTACGCCGAACCAGCCGCTGGCCAGGGCGAGTGCCAGCACCCCGCCGAGCGAGTGCCCGAGCACCACCACCGGCCGGTCCCGGTCGAGCAGGTCGGCGAGACCGCCGGCCAGGGCGCCGAAGGTGTAACGCGGCAACGGCTTCGCACCGCCGTGGCCGGGCAGGTCCGGCGCCAGCCAGCGGTCCGGCCAGTGCTCGTCGAGGTAGGGGCGCCACCGGTCCCAGACCGCGCCGGTCGCGCCGAGCCCGTGCACCAGCAGCAGCGTCGGCGCCTCACCGTTCTCGCCCGGGTCGCGCTGGTCCAGCCGTACGTCACCCATGCGCGGCAGTGTGCCATCCGCCCTCCCCCGCCGCCCGCTGCCGCTCTTCCCGCAGCATGGCGGCCACGGTGGGAGGTTGAGACTCCAGGGCGAGTCGCAGATTGCCGACCATGATCCCCGGCGCCCGCTCGAACCGGCGGGGCTCCTGAATGAGCTGTCGAACCAACAGCAGCCGCTGCCGACTGGCGAGCAGTTCGGCGTCCACCCGTCTCAGGGTCTGCTCCAACGTCGTTATCCGCTGCTGCATCTCGGCCACGTTCACGTGGCGTCCTTCGCAGCGCGCTCAGCTCGCTCCGATTCCCGGATGAGCATGGCCAGCGACTGCGGGCCGCAGTTCAACGCCAACCGCACCATCCCCGGCACCGAGTTGACGGACTCGGCCAGTCGCTTCGGGTGCTCGATGATCAGCCGGATGATGGCCAACCGCTGCCGGGCGATCAGCAGTTCCTCCGACACCTCCCGGTGCGATTTTTCAAGCCTCTCCAACTCGGTCTTCATGGCTGGTCCTCCCGCCCGGCCGCCCCCAGCGGGCTGCCGTCCTGTCATGGTGCGACTACACCTACTGAGGTGTCAAGATGGGCAGTCCCGCATGGGCAGCGCCCAAACGGGTACTCCCGATCATGCATACTCTGCCGGGCATGGCTGAGGTCCCTGGTCCGCTCGTCGGTCCATACGAGATCCAGCAGATGCTTGGCGTCGGCCGGACCCGCTTTAAGCAGATCGCCCTGCGGCCCAGCTTCCCGGAGCCGTTCCAGCGGCTCCACGGCATGCAGGTGTGGCTACGGGCCGACATTGAAGCGTGGATCGCCGAATACCGCCCGCAGCAGGCAGCCAGCGAGGACGACGAGTAGCCGGGGCGATGCGCGCCCCGTCGCCCCGTCGTCACGCCGGAAGCCCTGCCCCGGTATTGACTGCACGCCCGGACACGGCAGAGCCGCGCGGAACGACAGGCCTCCGTCTGGAACGTATGACGCGGCAGACTCGTACATCATCAAAGATGTAGATACATCAAAGAAGATGTACGTCCAGATCGAGAGTGCCTGCCCCGGCGACGGAGGCATGCTCGCCGTCAGGGTGTCACGGCCGCCCTCGGCGCCGACGGTCGCCCGCTACTGAGCGGCATCGCGTCATAGCCCCTCCCCGGCCGCAGCCCCGCAGCAAAGACGGCGAGGGCGCCCCACCGAAGTGGAGCGCCCTCGCATCGATCGCCCGGGACCATGGGCGATCTCAGGTGTTACGCCACCGCGAGCGCCGGACCGTCCAGCGTCTGCGCGTCTTCGACCTCCTCGGCCGGCCGCAGGGCCAGCGCGAGTACGTCCGCCACGTCGGCCAGGGTGTGCACGGTCAGCGCCTCGCGCACCTCGGTCGGCAGGTCGTCCAGGTCCGGCTCGTTGCGCGCCGGGATGATGACCTCGGTGAGGCCGGCCCGGTGTGCGGCGAGCAGCTTCTGCTTCACCCCACCGATCGGCAGCACCCGACCGGCCAGGGTGACCTCACCGGTCATCCCGAACTCCGGGTGTACCGGCCGACCGGAGGCCAGCGAGGCCAACGCGGTGACCATGGTGATGCCGGCACTGGGGCCGTCCTTGGGCACCGCACCCGCCGGTACGTGCAGGTGGATCCGGCGTCCGGCCAGCGCGTTCGGGTCGAGCCCGAACTTGCGGCCGTTCGAGCGCAGGTACGACAGGGCGATCTGCGCCGACTCCTTCATCACGTCGCCGAGTTGGCCGGTCAGGGTCAGCCCCGGCTCGCCCTCCATGCTGGTCGCCTCGATGAAGAGGACGTCACCACCGGCACCGGTCACCGCCAGACCCGTCGCCACGCCCGGTACGGCGGTGCGCTCGGCCGACTCCGGGGTGAACCGGGGTCGTCCCAGGTAGGTCTTGAGGTTGTCGGTGTCGACCCGTACCGGTTCGTCGGTCGTGGCCAGCGCGACCGCGACCTTGCGCAGGATCCGGGCCAGGGCCCGCTCCAGTTGCCGTACCCCCGCCTCGCGGGTGTACTCGGCCGCGACCTGGCCCAGGGCCTCGTCGCTGACGCTGAACTCCTCGGCGGTCAGGCCGGCCCGCTCGAGCTGCCGGGGCAGCAGGTGGTCACGGGCGATGGCGACCTTCTCCTCCTCGGTGTAGCCGTCGAGCGTGACCAGTTCCATCCGGTCCAGCAGCGGGCCGGGGATGGAGTCGACCACGTTGGCGGTGGCCAGGAAGAGCACGTCCGAGAGGTCGAGGTCGACCTCCAGGTAGTGGTCCCGGAAGGTGTGGTTCTGGGCCGGGTCGAGGACCTCGAGCAGGGCGGCGGCCGGGTCACCGGCGTAGCCCGCGGAGATCTTGTCGACCTCGTCCAGGAGCACGACCGGGTTCATCGAACCCGCCTCGCGCAGTGCCCGAACGATCCGGCCGGGCAGCGCACCGACGTAGGTGCGCCGGTGACCCCGGATCTCCGCCTCGTCACGGATTCCACCGAGCGAGACCCGGACGAACTTGCGGCCGAGCGCACGGGCGACGGACTCGCCGAGGCTGGTCTTGCCCACTCCGGGCGGACCGGCCAGGGCGAGCACCGCACCGGAGCCACGGCCACCGACCACCTGCAGGTTGCGGGCGGCCCGACGGTTGCGCACCGCCAGGTACTCCAGGATCCGGTCCTTCACGTCGCTCAGTCCGGCGTGGTCGGCGTCGAGCACCTCACGGGCCGCGGCCAGGTCGGTGTTGTCGTCGGTCCGGGTCGTCCAGGGCATTTCCAGTACGGTGTCCAGCCAGGTCCGGATCCAGCCGGCCTCCGGGGAGGCGTCACTGGCCCGTTCCAGCCGACCGACCTCGCGCATGGCCGCTTCGCGTACCTTGTCGGGCAGGTCGGCGGACTCGACCCGGGACCGGTAGTCGGCCGAGCCGTCCGGCTCGTCCTCGCCCAGTTCCTTGCGGATCGCGGCGAGCTGCTGGCGGAGCAGGAACTCGCGCTGGGACTTCTCCAGACCCTCCCGTACCTCCGAGTTGATCTGCTCGGTGACCTCCTGCTCCGCGACGTGGTCGCGGACCCAGCCGACGAGCAGTTCCAGTCGGGTGGTCACGTCGGGCGCGGAGAGCAGTTCGGTCTTCTGGGCCAGGGTGAGCCACGAGGCGTACCCGGAGGAGTCGGCGAGCTCGGACAGGTCGGTCATCCGCTCGAGGGCGTCGATGACCTGCCAGGCGCCGCGCTCCTGGAGCAGCGACGTGGTGAGGGCCTTGTACTCGCGGGCGAGTTCCTTGGCCTTGCCGGTCGGCGCGGGCTCGTCGAGCTCGGTCGCCTCGACCCAGAGCGCCGCTCCCGGTCCGGGCACGCCGGAGCCGATCCGGGCCCTGGACATGCCACGGACCACGGCAGCAGGCTCACCGCTGGGCAGCCGACCGACCTTCTCAATCAGGGCGATAACGCCCATGGAGCCATATTCCCCGTCCACCCGGGGCACCGCAAGAACTTTCTTGTCACCCGCCGCGCGAGCGGCGTCGACGGCAGCCTGGGTGCTCGGGTCGAGGGTCACCGGGATGACCATCCCGGGCAGCAGGACTGCGTCGGTCAGGGGCAGAACCGGAAGAGTTGCCATCGAACACCTGCCATCGTTTGAGTTGAGCCTGTACGACTCAAGTAACAAACCGTGCCCCGTGTTCCGCGTTGTGGCGCAGGCCACATCCGGGCCGGCGACGACCGGTCTGATCGTTCCCGGACGCCTCGACAGCCATCGGCCGGCTTCGCTGAGCGCACCTGTAACCTGCTCTGGTGAGCCAGCCGCCCCTCGACAACCAGCGGCAGGAACCCCGCGCGTTCGCGTACGGGCGAGGTAACCAGGCGGCGGGCCGCTACCGCTCGGCGGTCCCCCGCCCGGCGGACCCCTCGCCCACCGCCGCCGCACCTGTCCGGATCGGCGCCAACCGCCGACGCATCTGGCTCCTCGCGTTGCTGCTGGTCCTGACGTTGGGGGTGGGAGCGGCCACGTTGAGCGCCGTATTCGCCGGTCAGACCCCGACCGCGCTGGCACCGGACGGTGCCGCCAGGGCGCCGGTGCAGGTCGCGCCGCCGGCACCCCCCACACCCCGGACGACAACCCGACCGACCACCCCCGCACCGCCGACCCAGCCCCGGACCAAGACCGGAACCACCCGGAGCGCGACCGTGGCCACCACCTCGCCCATCGCTCAACCCGTCGTCGCACCGACCCCGGAGCCCGGCCAGGGCGGCGCCGTCGTCGTCTACCGGAACTGCAACCAGGCCCGCCGGGCGGGTGTCACGCCGCTGCACCGGGGCGATCCCGGCTACTCGGCCAAGCTGGACCGGGACGGCGACGGCATCGCCTGCGAGAAGAACAGGGACTGAGCCGGCCCGTACGGCATCGGCCCGGCCACCGGACGGTGCAACGCCGGTCGACGATCCGCTGCCCAGCGGCTCCGATCGGCTGTTTGTTGACCGCCCGTCCGACCGTCTCTAGGGTCCATAGAGGAATCCATCTTCACGATTCGCACGGGGTTGGCCGGAAGCTACGTGTTTTCGGCCGGATCGGGAGCACCAGATGCGTAGGAAACTTGCCGTTGTCCTGGCCGCCGCCATGTTGCTCACCGCCTGCGGCGGTGGTGGAGACGGCGAGAGCACCGACAGCGGGGCCGGGGACCAGGCCACGAAGATCACCGTCGGGGTGATTCCGATCCTGGACGTGGCACCGATCTACCTGGGCGTCCAAAAGGGATTCTTCGCCGACCGCAAGCTCGAGGTCAAGCTCGAACTGGCCCAGGGCGGTGCCGCCATCGTCCCGGCCGTACTCTCCGGCCAGTTCCAGTTCGGGTTCAGCAACAACACCTCGCTGCTGCTCGCACAGACCCGCGGGCTCCCCCTCAAGATCGTGGCACCGGGTCCCTCCTCCACCGGCACCCCGGGCAAGGACTTCGCCGGGGTGGTCGTGCCGGAGAGCAGCCCGATCAAGTCGAGCGCCGACCTGTCCGGCAAGTCCGTGGCCATCAACACCCTCAACAACATCAGCGACACCGTCGTACGCGAGGCGGTCCGCAAGGCCGGCGGCGACCCCAAGACGGTGAAGTTCGTCGAGCTGCCGTTCCCGGACATGCCGGCAGCGGTGGCAAACGGTCGGGTCGACGCCGCGTTCATCGTCGAGCCCTTCCTGACCATCGCCCGCAACCAGAAGGGCCGGGACATCTCCTCGGCCTACGCGGAGGCGACCCCGAACCTCTCGGTGGCCACGTACTTCACCTCGGAGGCTCTGCTCAAGTCCGACCCGGACCTGGTCCGGGCGTTCACCGACGCGATGGTGGAGTCGCAGGCGTACGCCTCGGCCCACCCGGACGAGACCCGTCAGGTCCTGTCCACGTACACCTCGATCGGGGCCGAGATCATCCCCACCCTGACGCTGCCCTCCTTCCCCGCGGAGATCAACCGGCAGTCCATCCAGGCGCTGGCCGACCTGGCCCTGCGCGACGGCCTGGTCACGAAGGCGCCGCAGGTGGACGCGCTCTTCCAGTAACCCGGAACGGAACCGTTCCCCGTCGCGCAGCCCGCGCGGCGGGGCGGTGGGAAGGAGACCGGAGATGGAGTTCGTCAGGAACCAGTGGTACGTCGCGGCCTACGGCAGCGAGATCGGGCGGGACCTGTTCTCCCGTACGGTCTGCGGAGAGTCGATCCTGTTCTGGCGTACCGAGGCCGGTGCGGTGGTCGCGATGACCGACCGGTGTGTGCACCGCCGCTTCCCGCTGTCCCAACCGCCGAGCCACCTGGTCGGTGACACCGTGGTCTGCGGTTACCACGGCTTCACGTACGGGGCGGACGGGATCTGTGTGGCGGTGCCGGGTCAGACCCGGGTGCCCCGGGCGGCGAGGCTGGGCTCGTACCCGGTCAAGGAGCAGGACTCCTTCGTCTGGGTGTGGATCGGCGAGCCGGCCGGTGCCGACGAGTCGACCATCCCCCGGGCACCCTGGCTGGACCTGGACGGTTACACAGCCGTGTACGGGATGGAGCCGCTGGCCGCGCGGTACGACCTGCTGGTGGACAACCTGCTCGACCTCTCGCACGAGACGTACCTGCACGGCGGCTACATCGGCACCCCGGAGGTCGCGAACACGCCGATCACCACGGAGGTCGACGAGGAGCGGGGCGTCATCTACGTCAGCCGGCACATGGACGACGCCGAGTGCCCGCCGTTCTACTCCCGCTCCACCGGGATCGAGGGCCGGATCGTCCGGTGGCAGGACATCGAGTACCACCCACCCTGCCTCTACCTGCTGCACAGCCGGATCGCCCCGGTCGGGGTCTATCCGGAGCCGGACGGCACCGACGAGCGCGCGTTCCACGTCGAGGTCGTCTACGCCATCACCCCGGAAACCGAGACCACTACGCACGACTTCTGGGCGGTGGCCCGCGACTTCGCCCTCGACGACCGGGAGGTCTCGGACTTCCTCGAGAACAGCAACCGGACCGTGGTGTTGCAGGACGTCACCGCGCTCAACCGGCTCGAACAGGTCATCGCCACCGAGCCCGAGGGCTTCCGGGAACTGAGCATAAACATCGATACCGGCGGGCTGGCCGCGCGCCGCATACTGAGGCGAATGGCGGCGGCGAGTGCACCCCAGGCGCAGGCAGCGGCGCGATGACCCCGGAGCCGACCAGGCTCACCGGTACCGGGATCTACCGCATCGTCTGGTTGCCCGGCTCCGACCGGCTGCGTGGCTACTGCTGGTGCGGGACGTCGCAGGAGGCCGAGGACCCGGTCGAACTCTGGGACTGGCTGCTGGGCCATCCCGAGCAGCACGGCAACGGCCCCGACCCGGACCGCCCGGTCCCACCCGTCGGTCGGCTCCCGGCCGGGATGCGGGCGTGAGGCACCAGGAGGAGCGGACATGGGCAGCACCGGCGCCGAGGAGGAGCTCGACCTGGTCGTCCGGCACCGGGAGCGGGCCGCCGAGGGAGTCGTACGGCTGACCCTCGCCGCGCCCGACGGTCGCGTGCTGCCCGACTGGAGCGCGGGCGCCCATATCGACGTGATCCTCGACGACGGGTCCACCCGCCAGTACTCGCTCTGCGGCGACGTCGACGAGGCACGGCAGTGGACGATCGCGGTCCTGCTGGAGCCGACGTCCCGGGGCGGATCCCGGTTCATGCACGACAACCTGGCGGCCGGCGACACCGTACGCGTGCAGGGCCCGCGCAACCACTTCGCGCTCGAACCGGCACCGCGTTACGTCTTCGTCGCCGGCGGCATCGGGATCACCCCGATCGTGCCGATGCTCGCCGCCGCCGAGTCCGCCGGTGTCCCCTGGCGGCTGGTGTACGGCGGCCGGACCCGCTCCTCGATGGCCTTCGTCCGCGAGTTGACCGAGCGGTACGGCGACCGGGTCGCGGTCCGGCCGCAGGACGAGACCGGCCTGCTCGACCTCGACCGGATCCTCGCCGACCCGGACCCGGCGACCCTGGTCTACTGCTGCGGGCCGGAACCCCTGCTGCTGGCGGTGGAGGCGACCTGCCGAGATCGGCGGCCGGGCACCCTGCGGGTGGAACGTTTCGCCCCGAAAGAGCAGGGAGCGCCGGTCCGGGCGGGTTCCTTCGAGGTCGAACTCGCACAGTCGGGCCTGGTGCTGACCGTTCCGCCCGACCGCTCGGTGCTGGAGACGATCGAGGACGCCGGGGTGGACGTGCTCTACTCCTGCACCGAGGGGACCTGCGGGACCTGTGAGACGAGCGTGCTCGCGGGGGAACCGGACCACCGGGACTCGCTGCTCACCGACGAGGAGCAGGCGGCCAACGACACGATGTACATCTGCGTCTCCCGGTCCCGGGGCCCGCGCCTCGTACTGGATCTCTGACCGGGAGCGGGCGAGTCACTCGTACGGGTGACGACGGTGATCCGGGAGGGTCACTGATTCCCCCTGGTCGGGGCGTCGCGGGGTGTTCTGATGGTGCTGGTGGTCGGACGCCGACCACCGGTTGCGGCACCAGCCACAGCACCTGCCCGACGAGGGGACGAGATGCGCAGACCCGTCCGAGCCGACGTGCGCCGGACCGGCGGCGGCGCGCGGGTGCGCCCACCGACCGGCACCGGCTGACCGGGGCCTCCGGGTGGACCAGCTCACCGACATCCTGTCCGACCTGTCCGGCTGGCCGCTACTGGTGCTGGTCGGGCTGCTCGCCTTCGGCGAGTGCGCCGCCTTCATCGGGTTGATCCTCCCCGGCGAGACGGCCCTGCTGATCGGCGGCGCGCTCGCCGCCACCGGACGGACCAACATCGCGGCGCTGGTCATCGTCGCGGCGGTCTGCGCGGTCGTCGGGGACAGCGTCGGATACGAGATCGGCCGGCGGACGGGGATGCCGCTGCGCCGCAGCCGGCTGGGCCGGTGGGTCGGCGAGGAGCGCTGGCAACGGGCGGAGACGTTCATCCAGCGCCACGGTCCGGCCGCGGTCATGCTCGGCCGCTGGATCGGCGTACTGCGGGCGCTGGTGCCGGCGCTGGCCGGGATGACCCGGATGCCGTACCGCCGGTTTCTGGCGTACAACGTGGTCGGCGGGGTGACCTGGGCGACCACGGTTGTCCTGATCGGGTACGTGCTCGGCGCCTCCTGGAAACGGGCGCAGGGATACCTCGGGGCGGCGAGCATCGGGATCGCGGCGGTTGTCGTGTTGGCGGTGATCATCCGCTGGATCGTCGTACGGCGCAGGCGCCGGCACGGCCGCTGACCGCCCCGACCCGGTGGCCTGCCCCGGCCACGCCGGCCCGTTCGCGTGACCTCGGTGACGGGTCGGCGACGCCGGGATGACATCTCGTCGACAACCTGGCGTCATCGGCGTGCGGTGACCGCCGACCACCCCTGGCCAGACGACTGCGGCCCTGGTCAACCCCCTCCTGCCGACTGACCCGCCGGTAGCCGCGCACTGCTACCAAGAACCCGTTCGGAACAGGATCTCCATACGGGAAATGGGGCACGGGTGCGATTCAAGGGACTGGCCGGTACCGCACTGGCGGTGGTGCTGCTCCTCACCGGCTGTACCGAAGACGGGCCACCGGACCCCGGCGCGTCCGCCGCGTCCGGCCCGGCCGGTACGACGCTGCGGATCGTGGCCGGGTCCGAGCAACAGTCGGTGATCGACACCATCGTCAAGCCCTGGTGCGACGCCAGGGGCTACCGGTGCCCGGTGACCTTCATGGGTTCGGTGGACCAGGCCCGGCAACTCGCCGCCGGTTCCGGCGAGTACGACGCGTACTGGTTCGCGAGCAGCGTGTTCCTCCAGGTCGGCGACCAGCGCAACACCCTGCAGGACGTCAAGCCGATGTTCCTGACCCCGGTGGTGTTCGCCGGCTGGCGCGGTGAGATGCAACGACTGGGGTTCGCCGGGCGTACGGACGTGTCGATCGCGGAGATCCTGACCGCGGTCGAGTCCGGGCGGACCCGGGTCTGGATGACCAATCCCACCCAGTCGAACTCGGGCGCGACGGTGCTGTTCGGCTTCCTGAACCACTTCGCCGGCAACGGCCCCCGCAAGCCGTTGACCCAGGACCAGCTCGACTCGCCCGCCGTGGTGCAGGGGGTGACCCGGCTGATCAAGGCGATGGAGCAGACCCCGCCGTCGACCGGCACCCTGATGACCGACTGCCTGGCCCGGCCGGACGACTGCCGGACCATGTTCACCTACGAGGACCTGGTGATCGAGAAGAACCAGGAGCTGGTCAAGGCGGGCCGGGAACCACTGGTGGTCGCCTACCCGCGCGGGTCCCTGGCGATCAGCGACGCGCCGCTCGGCTTCCTGCCGCACGGCAACGGCGACGACGCCGTCAAGCGACAGCTTCTCACCGAGTTGCAGGCGCACGTGCTCTCCTCGCCCGACGCGCAGGCGAAACTGCGCGGCCTCGGACGGCGACCGGCGGCGAGCATCGGTCTCACGCTGGACAACCCGGACCTGTCGGTGTTCAACCCGGAATGGGGCATCCAGGCCACCATCAACGAACAGGGAATCCAGTTCCCGGTGGCAGCCGTGATCGAGTCGGCGCTCAACCGCTACCAGACCAGCTACCGCAGGCCGGTCGCGGTGCACTACTGCCTGGACGGCAGCGGGTCCATGCAGGACAACGACGGGTGGACCGGGGTGAAGCAGGCCGCGGCGCAGGTCTTCGACGCCGAGCAGGCCGCCCGCAACTTCCTGCAGACCCACCCGCAGGACGTGACCAGCGTGACGATCTTCAACGGCGGCATCACCGGTGGTAGCCCGTTCACCGTCAGCGGCAACGATCCCGGTCAGCTGCACGGCCTCACCGAGGCGATCAACCGTTACCGCCCCGACGGCGAGACCAATCTGTACGGGTGCCTGCTCCGCGCCTCGGCACAGCTCGCGGATCCGTCGCTCGGTGACCGCAAGCGGCTGGTGGTGCTGATGACCGACGGGAAGTCCAGCCAGGGCGAGCGACCGCCGGCGCTCGACGCGCTCCGGAGGACCGGGGTGCCGGTGATCGCCATCGCGTTCGGGAAGGACGCCGACCCCAGCCAGTTGACCGAGGTCGCCCAGGCCACCTCCGGCGCGTTCTTCGAGCAGAACGACCTGGTCGCCGCGTTGCGTCAGGCCGCCGGCTACAAGTAGGGCGGGCCGGTGCGACACAAACTCGCCGCCCCGGCCGGGCTGGCCACCGGCGTCCTGGTCTTCGTCGGAGTCCTGCTCGCCACCCGGTCGGTGCTCTGGCCGGCACTGCTCGCCGTCGCGGGGGCGATCGGCGTCTACCTGATGGTCGACGACCGGTCCCCGGCCGAGGCGGCGGGTGACAGCTACCTGGACGAGGCGAACGCGAAGGTCGGGGAGGCGCTGCGCACGCTGCGCGACGTACGGCGGCTCAGCCGGGAGGTGCGGGCACCGGCGGCCCGCGCCAGCCTGGAGACCGCCTGCCGGCACGTACCCGAGCTGTTCGACCGGGTACGCGGCACCTCGCCCAACACCCTGTACTCGACGGCGAGCCAGATCGGCGCGCACCTGGTCTCCCTCGACGGGGCCGTACGCAGATACCTCGACATCCAGGGCTCACCACTGCTCTACCGGGACGCGGACGCGCTGCTGACCAGCGGGGACCAGGCGTTCCAACGGTTCGCCGACTTCACCCTGGAGAGCGTCCGGCTGGTCAACCAGGGCGACATCGGACAGTACGTGGCGAACCTCGACACGGTGGCCCCGCCGCGAATGCCGGAGGTGACCTAGTTGACGTCGTCACCAACGCGTCCCAGCGGTTCAATCGAGAGGAAGTTGACGTGAGACTGCCGAGTCTGCGGTTTTTCATCGGGCTGGGCGTGGTGATCGTGGTCGGTGTGGTGGCCGGCGTGCTGTGGCTGCGGTCCGGTCAGCCGGCGGCACCGGGTCAGGCCGCACCGGTGGCGATCACCTGCCTGGGCGGCTCGGAGAAGTCGGAGCTGATGGCCGATCCGACCGTCACCCGGATCCTGCGGGAGCGGTACGGCCTCACCGTCGACTTCCAGCATCTCGGGTCGTACGACCAGGTGCAGCTCTCCACCGACGAGCTGAAGGCCCGGAAGATCGGTTGCCTGTGGCCGTCGAGTTCGAGCGCGCAGAGCGTCTTCGAGGCGGGCCACCAGGGCGCCTTCGAGGCGTACCGGGCGGAGAACGTGCTGCAGTCACCGGAGGTCCTCTACGCCGGTCCTCGGGGCACCGAGGCGCTGGTGAAGCTCGGTCTGGTCGAGCAGCGGGACAACCGCTACTACCTGATCGACATGAAGTCGCTGCTGCTGGACTACGTGCTCAAGCACCGGACCTGGGACTCGGTCGGCGCCGAGGGGCTACGTGGGCCGATCTCGGTGTCGAGCACCGATCCGGCGAAGTCCAACAGTGGCTTCACGCTGGCCCAGTTGCAGTTGGCGATCGTGGCGACCGCTGACCCGTACGCGGCACCGAACCTGGCGCAGGCGCGTACCGCCCTGCCGACGATGCGGCAGATCTACGACGCGCAGGGCCTGCAGTCGCGTACCTCCGAGACCGGGTTCCGGGAGTGGCTGACCCAGGGTGGCGAGTTCAAGGCGCCGATCTACGCCGGTTACGAGAACCAGGTGATCCAGCAGGTCGTACGCGACCCGTCGGCCGCCGGGTCGCTGCTGAAGAACATTCGGGTGCTCTATCCCGACCCGACCATCTACAGCGACCACCCGATTCTCGCTCTGGATGCCGACAGCGCCCGGTTCATCGAGGCGATGAAGGACCCGGAGGTCCAGACGGTGGCGTGGCGCAGCTACGGCTTCCGGTCGGCGATCCAGCTCGGACTGAGCGACGTGGCCGATTTCCCGGACATCCCGCTGGCCGAACAGATCCGGGTCACCCCACCCCCGGCCGCGGACGTGACGCTGGCCCTGCTGGCCTGCGTCAAGGACGCCAAGACCTGTGCCTGACGGGGGCATCGACCCCGATGACGCACCCGAACGGGCGAGAAGCCCGATGACGCACCCGAACGGGAGAGGAACACGATGACGCAGGGCAGTGCCCTTCAGATCGACTTCGGCACCATCGTCGGTGGACCGGCCGACCCGCCGGCCGGCGCGGCCGACAGCGCCGTGGCCACCGCGCTCGCCTCGACCGAGCCACGGGCCCTGGTCTGCGCGGACCTGCTCAGCCCGGAGCAGCGGGCACAGGCCCGGGTGGTCGCGGAGAAGCTCTACCCGACGATGCTGGCCAGCACCAACGAGCTGGCGAACTTCGGCAGCGCCGCGATCGAGCAGGTCAACGCCCAGGTGACCCGGATCTTCCGGGAGGTCGGGCGGGTCGACATCCCGGAGCTGACGTCGATCATGCGTCAGCTCAACGACCGGATGCGGGGCTTCCGCCGCAAATACGACCCGTCGGACCCGAAGGTACGGGAGGCGTTCGACAAGTTCGCCGACTCGATCCGTGGGCTGTTCCGCAAGGGGCGCAACCTGCTGGAGATGCTCTTCGAGGAGGCCCGTACGGTGGAGCGCCAGCTCGACCTGGTCGCGGGCCAGCTCAGCGAGAAGCAACTCCAGTTGCGCCGCAACGTGGTGCTCTGCGACGAGTTGTACAAGGCCAACGAGGCGGCGATCGGGCAGCTCATCGGCGCGATCGCGGTGATGGAACTGGTGCGGGACGCGGCGGTGGCGGACGCGCAGTCGATCACCATCGACCCGGACGACATCCACCGGCGGGACTCCGAGGAACGGCTGTCCCGGGTGACCGAGTTCATCTCCGCCCTCGAGGTGCGGATCAACGAGTTCCAGCAGCGGCTGTTCGTCGCGTGGTCGACCTCACCGCAGGTCCGCAACATCCGTACGCTCAACTACGGCCTCGGGCAGCGGCTGGCCCTCCTGATCAACCTGACCATCCCGACGATGAAGCTGACCATCGCCCAGTGGGGTCTGCTGCTGCAGGCCAACCAGGCCGCCGGCATGCAGCAGGCGGTGGCCGACGGGGCGAACGACGTGCTGAGCGCGTACGCCGCCGCGTCCAGGACGGCGGTACCGCAGATCGCCAAGGTGATCCAGACGCCGACGATCCGGCCCGAGACGATTCTCGAGGTGGCGGACTCGATCGACGCCCAGGCGCGCGGAATCGAGGAGGCGGTCCGGTACGGCCAGGAGAAGCGGGCCGAGGTGGCGTCCGCGATCGTCGAGGCGAACGAGTCGATGTCCGCCTCGGCCCAGCGGCTGAGCCGGATCGTGGTGGACCTGGTCGCGAAGGCCCGCGACCCGCTGGTCCTGCCGGCTACGCCCGACCTGTAAGGGCGGCTCGGGTGGCCGCACCAGGCCACCCGAGCCACCACCGCACCGCGCCGTCGCCGAGCCACCACCGCGCCGAGCCGTACGGTCCACCGCGCTACTGGTCGTGACGGCGGGACAGGACGCACTCCATCGAGGCGTTGCGGAAGAAGTCCCGGGCACCCTGCGGGGTGGCCATGTCCCGGGGAACGGCGAGATGCTCGTGCAACTCGCGTTCGAACTCGCGTACCGCCTCCTGCTTGCTCATGTGCGCGGCGACCAGACCGAGCGGGCCCTCGACCTCGATCACCCGTACGGCCATCTCCCGGCCGACGAAGGCCATCGTGCCGAGCAGCCGCCCGACCAGCCGCCCGTCGTCGCCGAAGATCTCGAACTGTGGTCGCCCACTGATCCGGAACAGCTCCTTGACCTTCTCCTCGCTCCCCGGCTTGAGCGGGTAGTAGAGCGCGTGCCAGTTCGAACTCATCCGTTCTTCCTTCCTCGGTCGGCGCGGCGGCATCCCGGTCAGACCTCCGCCGTCACCGTCTCCATCTCCTCGTCCGCCCAGTCCCCGGACCCGTTCCGCTCGGGCGTGGGGTTGCGCGCCGAGGTCTGCTCGTGGACGACGAACCGCATCGACCGGGCCTCGGTCATGCACTCGCGCATCGGCTTGACCAGCTCCCGGTGGTCACTGCCGCGTTCCCAGTCCTCGAAGTGCTCCAACGACAGCCACTCACTGGTGATCAACCACTGCTCCGGGTCGGTGGTCGAGCGGCAGACCTGGTCCACCAGGTGTCCCGGCACCCCCTCGGCGACCTGGTAGCGGATCCGCTCGTACGCCCGGAGGAACTCGTCGGTCCGCTCCGCCGGTATCCGGATGAGGAACACCACCCGTCCCTTGCCCGATACACCCATCGCCGTCCCCTCCTGGCTCACTGGTCGCCACCGGCACGTTGTCCCGGCGGCTGGTAGGCACGGATCAACACGGAACTGTTGAAGCCGTCGAAGCCCCGCGCCCCGACCAGCGCGGTACGCACCGGCTGGGTGCGGGTCTGCCGGACGAAGTCCAGTTCGCAGCCGGGCGCGGGGCGGTCCAGCCCCGCGGTCGGCGGCAGCACCTGGTGACGCAGGGCGAGCAGGGCATTCGCCGCGTCCAACGCCGAGCCACCCTGGTGGGCCCGCCCGACCAGCGGTTTCTGGGTGGTCACCGGCGGGGAGTCAGGGCCGAACACGGTACGCAGCGCGGACGCCTCGGCCCGGTCGTAGCGCGGCACACCCAGCGCGTCGGGGAACACCACGTCCACCTCACCGGGTGCGCAGTCGGCCCGTTCCAGCGCCAGCCGCAGCGACCGGGCGTACTGGGTACCGTCGGCGGCGCCGACCCGTACGGTGTGCTGCCCGTCGTGGGTGGCGGCCCAGCCGGCGATCTCGCCGTAGATCGTGGTGACCCCACGGGCCAGGGCGTGTTCGAGTTCCTCGACCACGAAGACCGCGCCCCCCTCCGCCGGAACGTAACCGGAGGCGGCGACGTCGAACGGCCGGTACGCCCGCTCCGGGTCGTCGCTGTCGCTGAGCAGTCCGTTGCGGATCTGGCAGGCCAGGGCGTACGGGCTCAGCGGGCACTCGGTCCCGCCGGCGATCACCACCGGGGTACCCCGACGGATGATCCGGGCGGCGTGGGCGAGGCTGTCCAGCCCACCGGCCGCCTCGGCGACCAGGACCCCGCACGGTCCCTTGAACTGGTGGTGGATGGAGACCTGGCCGACGCTGGCCGCGTAGAACCAGGCGATCGACTGGTACGCCCCGACGGTGCGCGACGGCTGCCCCCAGAGCCGTTGCAACTCGCGCTGGCCGAACAGGTTGCCGCCGGAGGAACTGGCGAGGGTGACCGCGTACCCGTACGGGTCGGTGGCCACCTCCGGCAGACCGGCGTCGACGAGGGCGAGCCGGGTGGCGGCGAAACCGAGGTGGGTCCAGCGGTCGGTCTGCACCAGCCGGCGGTTGTCGGCGAAGGTGGCGGCGTCGAAGTCGGCGACCTCACCGGCCAGGGTGGTGGGATAACGGTCCGGGTCGAACAGGGTGATCCGGCCGATCCGGTTCTCCCCGGCCAGGACGCTCTTCCAGTGCGCGTCGGTGCCGATCCCGCTCGGCGCGACCACACCGATGCCGGTGATCACCGCCCGGGGCGTCACCGGTCCAGCTCCCGCAACCGTTTGAACACCATCGCCGACTGGAAGCCGCCGAAGCCGCTGCCGACCGACAGGGCCACGTCGACCGGCAGGTCGCGGGCGGTGTTCGGGATGTAGTCGAGGTCGCACTCGGGATCGCGGTTGGCCCAGTTCGCGGTCGGCGGGACCACGCCGTACTCGATCGCCAGCGCGCAGGCGGCCATCTCGATCGAGCCGATCGCACCGAGCGAGTGCCCCACCATCGACTTGATCGAGCTGATCGGCACCTGGTACGCGGCCGGGCCGAGCGAGCGCTTGAACGCGGCCGTCTCGTGCCGGTCGTTCTGCCGGGTCGCCGACCCGTGCGCGCTGATGTACGAGATCTCGTCCGGGTTGACCCGGGCCTGGTCCAGGGCCGAGCCGATCGCCAGCGCCATCTCGGCCCCGTCGGGCCGCAGACCGGTCATGTGGAAGCCGTTGCTGCGGTTGGCGTACCCGGCGACCTCGCAGTAGACGTGGGCGCCCCGGCGCCGGGCGTGTTCCAGCTCCTCCAGGATCAGCACCGCCGCTCCCTCGGCGAGGACGAACCCGTGCCGGTCCCGGTCGAACGGGCGGGAGGCGTGTGCCGGGTCGTCGTTGTCCGGGGTGGTCGCCTTGATCGCGTCGAAGCAGGCGACGGTCACCGGCGAGATCGGGGTGTCCGACGCACCGGTCACCACGATGTCCGCCTCGCCGTCGGCGATGAGCTGGTACGCGTACCCGATGGAGTCGATGCCGGAGGTGCACCCGGTGGAGATCACCTGGGCCGGTCCGTGCAGCCCGTGCCGTACCGCCACGTCCGCGGCCAGGCTGCTCGGGACCAGCGCCTGGTAGAGGTACGGTCCACCGCACTCGTGGTCGACCAGCCAGTCCGTGCCCGAGTTGCTGGCCACCACGTACTCGTCTTCGAGGGCCATGGTGCCGCCGACCGCCGAGCCGAGCACCACTCCCGTACGCAACCGGGTCGCGTCGGTCAGGTCGAGTCCACTGTCGGCCATCGCCTCGATCGAGCCGGCCAGCGCGAACTGGACGTACCGGTCGGCGCGGCGGCGTTCCCTCGGGGTGAGGCCGGCGACGACCGGGTCGAAGTCGCACTCGGCGGCGATCTGGGAGCGGAACGGCGACGGGTCGAAGAAGCTGATCCGCCGGGTGGCCGTCTGGCCGTCGGTGATGGTGGCCCAGAACTGTTTGCGGGTCGGCCCGCCCGGTGCGACCACCCCGATGCCGGTCACGACGGTGCGGCGTCCTGTCATGACGCGAACTCCGGCCGGGTCGGCGGGATGGCGGCGGATTCGGTGTCGACGTGCCCCAGTTCGGGGCGGGGCGCGAGCGGGCCGAGTTGGAAGACCACCTCGGCCGGCTCGTCGCCGGTGTTGCGCAGCCGGTGGCGGGTGTCGACCGGGATGAACAGCGCCTCGCCGGCGGCGACCGGTACGGGTCGGTCGTCGAGGTCGACGGTGATCGCGCCCCGGGCGACGTAGAGGAACTCTTCGCTGTACGGGTGGTAGTGCTCGGCGATCCGCTCGCCGGGTGCCAGGGTGGCCACTCCCATGAATCCCGAGGTGGCGCCGACGGTCTTCGGGCCGAGCAGCACCCGCAGTTCTCCCCCGCGTCGCTGGTCCGGTGGCACGTCCCGGGCGGCCACCACGTACGGCTTGCGCTCACTCATCGTCGCCCCCGGCGCGTACGTCGACGGCCCGCTCCCGCGCGGCCGCTTCGATCTGGTCACGGATGATGTTCATCTGGATCCTGCTGTTGCTGTTGATCCGCTCGGTCATCTGTGCGTTGTCGACCGGGGCGGTGGGTTTCATGGCGAAGTCCTGCACCCAGGTCATCCGGGTGCCGGCGGACACCTCGTCGTAGCGCCAGTAGATCCGCATGTACGCGAACGGCCCGGTCTCCACCCGGCGGGCGTGCACCTCGTACGCGGTCGGGTCCATCGTGCGTTCGCTGACCCAGCTCCAGGCGGTGCCGTTCTCGTCCGGGAACATGGTCAGCCGGAACAGCACCCGGTTCCCCCGCTGTTCGAGCACCTCCGCCAACTGGTACTCGGTGAACAGGGTGGGCCAGGTGGTGACGTCGTTGGTCAGGTCCCAGACCAACTGGCGGGGTGCGGCTATCACGATGCTGTTCTCCGTGTGCCCCGGCGGGTCCGTGCCGACGGAACTGACCGGCTCGATGGTGGTCACCCCTGCCGTGCCGACGGCGGACTCCGTGGTGGGTGCGGCGTCGACGTCCGGAGGCTCGGCGTCGGATCCGGTCGACTGCTCGGGCACGGTGGCCGGGTCCACCTGGCGGTCCACCAGTTCGGCGATCTCGGCGATGGACAGGTGCTTGACCTCCTCCGGGATCTGCACCTGGTACCGGTCGTTGACGACGGCCTGCAGTTCGAGCAGGGCGAGGGAGTCCATGCCGAGTTCCTCCAGGGACGCGGTGGGTGCCGCGGCGGCCGAGTCGGCGTTGAGTCCGCAGTTGCGGACGAGGATCGAGGTGATGTCCTCGGCTGTGGCCAGCCGCTTGTCCGCCCTCTGCACGGTCATCTGGGTCTCCTTGAACTCGACGAACGGGACTGGTCAGGTGTCGGAACTGGTCGGGAGTGGAGCGGGATCGGTCGGCCGTGGGGCCGGCCCGGTCAGGTGTGTCCCGTGCCGCCGGGGGTACCGCCGTCGCGCAGCAGGCGGTCGACGAGGTCGGTGGAGTAGCTGCCCTTGCGGAACCGGGCGTCGTCGAGGACCCGCCGGATGAACGGGATGGTGGTGTGCACTCCCGGTCCGGCGATGTCGAACTCGTCCAGTGCCCGTTCCATCCGGTCCAGGGCCAGGGCCCGCTCCGGCGCCCAGACGATGACCTTGGCGAGCAGCGAGTCGTAGTGCGGCCCGACCACGTACCCCGGCAGGCCGTGGGTGTCGACCCGGGTGAACGGGCCGCCGGGCGGTTGGAACCGGTCCAGCCGGCCGGGGGTGGGCAGGAAGTCCCGGTCCGGGTCCTCCACGTTGACCCGACACTCGATCGCGACCCCGCGCGTCTGGACCTCGTCCTGGCTGATCCGCAGCGGTACGCCGCTGGCGACGTAGAGCTGTTCGTGGACCAGGTCGACTCCGGTGATCATCTCGGTGACCGGGTGCTCCACCTGGATCCGGCAGTTGATTTCCATGAAGTGGAACCGTTCGGCCTCGTCCACCAGGAACTCGACCGTGCCGGCACCGCTGTAGCCGACACTCAGCGCGCCGCGCAGCCCGGCCGCCGCGATCGCCTCGAGGGTGGCGGCCGAGAGTGCCGGGGCGGGCCCCTCCTCCACCAGCTTCTGGTGGCGGCGCTGCACCGAACAGTCTCGGGTGCCCAGGTGCACCCCGCCGCCGTGCCCGTCGCAGAGCACCTGCACCTCGACGTGGCGGGCCTGGGGCAGGTACCGCTCCACGTACACCCGGTCGTCGGAGAAGACGGCCCGCGCCACGATCCGGGTGTGCGCGTACGCGCGGGCGAAGTCGGCACCGGACCAGACCACGGTCATGCCCCGACCACCACCACCGGCGGCGACCTTGATGATCACCGGATAGCCGATCTCGTCCGCGACCGCGCGGGCCTCCCCCACCGTGGCCAGGGTCTCGACGCTGCCCGGAAGCAACGGCAACCCCGCCTCCTGCATCAGCGCCCGGGCCCGGGACTTGTCCCCGAGCGCGGCCATCACCTCGGGTCGCGGGCCGACGAAGGTCAACCCGTTGTCGGCACAGATCTCGGCGAAGTCGGGGTCCTCGGAGAGGAACCCGTAGCCGGGGTGGATGGCTTCGGCACCGGTCTGCCGGGCCGCCTCGATGATCGCGGCGGCGTTGAGGTAACTGTGCCGGCTGGCCGCCGGTCCGATGCAGACACTCTCGTCGGCGTACCGGACGACGGCCGAGTCCCGGTCGGCGGTCGAGTGGACCGCCACCGTACGGATGCCCAGTTCACGACAGGCCCGGGCAACACGCAGGGCGATCTCGCCCCGGTTGGCGATCAGCAGCTTTTCGAACATCGGACACCGTCCTCGGCGTCAGGCGGATACCAGGGCGATCAGCGGTTGGTTGAACTCCACCGGTTCGCCGTTGCCAACGAGCACCTCGGCGACCTTGCCGGCGTGCTCGGCCGTAATGTGGTTCATCAGTTTCATCGCCTCGACGATGCCGATCACCTGCCCGGGCTCGACCAGGTCACCGACCTCGACGAAGGGCGCCGCACCGGGCTCGGCGGCCCGGTAGAACGTGCCGACCATCGGTGCGACCACCCAGTCGGGGGACTCGCGGTCGGCGGCGGTCACCACCGACCCACCGGCGACGGCGGACACCGCGAGCGTGGTGGGGCCGGCAGCAGACCCGTTCGGTGCCGGAGCACCGTGCCACTCGATTTCGAGTACGGCGCTGCCGCTGCGCATCCGGATCCGGCGCAGCGGCCCGTCCACCTCGGCCACCAGCCGGCTCGCCTGCTCACGCAACTGCGCCAACAGGTGCTCGTCGTCGGTCGTGTCACCCGTCATCGCGTGCCCACCGGCGGCGGGACCCGGCGGTTGCCGGCACCGAAGCTGCGGAAGCGTAGCCGGCGCTGGCGTACCAGGGTCTCCGCCGGTAGCCGCAGCAGCGGGGTGAGTGTCTCGACGACGGCCCGGCGCAGCAGGTCGGCGGCGGCCGCGGGATCGGTGTGCGCCCCGTGCGGCGGCTCCGGTACGACGCCGTCGACGACGCCCAGCCGGAGCAGGTCGGGTGCGGTGACCCGGAGCGCCCGCGCGGCACGCGGGGTGGCCGTCGGGTCATTCCAGAGGATGGCCGCGCACCCCTCCGGACTGATCACCGAGTAGACCGCGTTCTGCAGCATCAGTACCCGGTCGGCGACCCCCAGCGCGAGCGCACCGCCGCTGCCGCCCTCCCCGGTGACCACCGCGACGACCGGTACCGGGAGACCGGTCATGGCCAGGATGCTGTCCGCGATCGCGGCCGCCTGACCCTGTTCCTCGGCCTCGATGCCGGGGTACGCACCGGGGGTGTCGATCAGCGTCACGATCGGCAGCCCGAGCCGGACCGCCAACCGCATCACCCGTTGGGCCTTGCGGTAGCCGGCCGGGCTGGGCATGCCGAAGTTGCGGGTCAGCAGGTCCTTGGTGTGGTGTCCCTTCTGGTGCCCGACCACGACCAGGTGCTGGTCGCCGAGGCGGGCGAGGCCGGCGACGATCGCCGGGCAGTCGGCGCCGAGCCGGTCGCCGTGCAGTTCGGTGAAGGCGTCGAACGCGGTGGCCAGGTAGTCCAGGGTGGTGGGCCGGTCCAGGTGGCGCGCGGCCTGCACGGCCCGCCAGCCGTCCGGCTCGGCGAGCCGGTCCGGGTCCCGGATCAGCACCGACGATCCCGCCCCGTCGCCGGGTGCCAGTCCGGAGCCGGCCGGACCCACCCAACTGGGCGAACCGCCGGCCGAGTGGGACGCGTCGGCACCTTCGGCCCGGCGTACGACGGCGGACCGGGCGGCGTGTGCGGCGGCGAGCAGCGGCCGGAGCCGGGCGCGCAGGCCCCACCGCTCCACCACCATGTCGGCCTGACCGTGCCTGAGGAGGAACTCCGCGGTCTGGAAGCCTTCCGGCAGCGGCTGCCGGATGGTCTGGTGGATCACCCGGGGACCGGCGAAGCCCATCCGCGCGCCGCTCTCCACCACCACCAGGTCGGTGTTGGTGGCGAACGAGGCGGCCACGCCGCCGAAGGTCGGGTCGGTGATCAGACTGATGGTGAGCAGTCCCGCCTCGCGCAACGCGGCGATGGCCTGGCTGACCGTGGCCATCTGCATCAGCGACAGCACGCCCTCCTGCATCCGGGCGCCGCCGGAGGCGGTGACCAGCAGCAGCGGCAGTCCGCGGTCGAGCGCCCGCTCGGCGGCCCGGGTGATGAGTTCGCCGACGACCGAGCCGAGGCTGCCGCCGAGGAACCGGAAGTCCATCACCGCGAGGACCAGCGGGTGCCCGTCGATCCTGGCCTCCCCGCAGACGACGGCCTCGTCCAGGCCGGTGTCCGCACGGGCGGCGGCGAGCCGCTGCGGGTACGGCACCGAGTCGACGAACTCGATCGGGTCCACCGGGGCGACGTCACCGGGCAGTGCGGTGAAGCTGCCCGGGTCGACCAGTTGCCGGATCCGGTCGGGCGCGGCCAGCCGCTGGTGGTCGCCGCACTCGGGGCAGACGTCGAGGTTGCGGCGCAGCCGTTTGCGGTAGAGCAGCGAGGAGCATGACCGGCAGCGGGTCCAGAACTGGTCCGCCACGGCGTCGGTGGTGGTTGCGGTCATCGTCCGCTCCCGGTCACCGGGACCGACGCGTCCCACTGGTAGAAGCAGCCGGCGACCGCGTCGCGGGGCGAGCGCCAGGTCGACAGGTACGGCGAGATGTGCGGTCGCAGCCGCTCGCTCACCCGGACGAACTCGGGGTGCTGGCTGGCTGCCATCAGCCCGGCCGCGACCGGCTCCTCCGTCTCCAGCAGGTGCACGTAGAGATCGTCGAGGCGGTACAGGGATCGGTGTCGTACGCCGACGATGCCCGGCAGTTCCGTCTCGTCGGACTCGCCGAAAATCCGTGCCACCTCCGACTCGGCTCCGGGCATGATCTTGGCGACGATCAACGATCGGTGCATCTGCGACCTCCCAACAGTCAGTGCCCCGTGCCCAGCTCGGTTCGAGGGCGGGACGTGATGTGCGCGGAGTGCGATCGGACCATCGGGGCGTTTCCGGTCGCCGCCGCTGCGGAAGCGACGGCGCGTCCACAGAAACGCTGGTCACGATGCTCCGAGGACCGTCAACGTGATGTCACGGAGGTGGACCGCCCGGTGACCGGATCCGGTGACGTTGCGGTGACGCCGCGGTGGCGTGACCGGCGGATGCTGGATCGGGTACGGCGGTCGTACCGGGGCCAACGATTCGGGGCCCGGCCCAACGAGTCGACGGCACACCACGGCGCGCGGAAGTCAAAAGATCGCCGCTACGATTGACCGAGCATATGGGCAATTGCTACTCTTCGTCACACTTTCGGGGGCATGGAACAGTTCAACGACAGAGCCGTTGCATCACGGTCATGCCCAGCCACCCCGGGGGCACCATTCCCGGCCAGCGCGGTTCGGGACAAGGTTCCGGTGCAGGGGGTTCGACCATGACCTCTGACAGCAGCATGGCGCCCACCGTGCTCCGCCAACCGGTCCCCGGCCAGCACTCCGGGGCCGGGACCGTCCAACTCTTCCTGCTCGACGGCTTCCGCCTGCTGCACGGCGGGGCACCCGCGGTCGTACCACGCGGGCTGCAACGGGTCGTCGCGCTGATCGGGCTGCGGCCGGGCGCCACGCGTACGCACCTGGCCGGGTTGCTGTGGCCGGACACCCCGGAGGAACGCGCGCTGTCCCGGCTGCGTACGGCACTGTGGCGGCTGCGCCGCAACGGGAGCTGCCCGGTGCTCACCTCCGGCGGCGCGGTACGTCTCGACGCCCGGGTCGAGGTGGACGTGGACGACCTGGTCCGCGCCGCCGCCCGGGTACGCGAGGGCGGTGACCCGCGCTGGGCCGAGGGGGTGCTGATCGCCGGCCGGCACGACCTGCTGCCCGGCTGGTACGACGACTGGGTGCTGGTGGAGCGGGAACGGCTGCGTCAGTTGCGGCTGCACACGTTGGAGCAGATCGCCCGGGCGTACCTGCGCGCCGGCCAGCACGGTGAGGCGTTGCAGGCGGCGTTGGAGGCGATGCGGGCCGAGCCGCTGCGGGAGACTCCGCACCGGCTGGTGGTGCAGGTGCACCTCGCCGAGGGCAACGCGTACGAGGCGCTGCACGCGTTCTACGCGTACCGCCAGTTGATCCTCAGTGAACTCCAGTTGGAGCCGTCGGTCGCGATGCGGGCCCTGCTCGACGACATCCTCGCCCCGATCGGCGGCCCGACGCCAGGGCGGTACCCGTACTCCGCGCACCACCCGCCCCCGCCGCCGGAGCCCCGCCAGCCGCGCCCCGGCCCCGCGTAGGAAGGGGCCCTTCCTGTGCGGGATGCGACAGGAAGGGCCCCTCTTCCGCGATCAGGCGGAGGAACCGGTGGGGGTGCGGCGGGTCAGGACGATGCCGGTGGCGGCTGCTGCCGCGAGCATGGTCACCCCGGCCGCGGTCAGCACCGGGTCGGTGCCGTCCTTGCCGCCGTCGCCGGTGTGCGCACCGCCCTTGGGCGCCTGTCCGACGAAGAACGGGAGCATCATCTCGTTGTCCTCGTGCTCCAGGATGTGGCAGTGCCAGACGTACCGGCCGGGCAGGTCGAACTTCGCCTTGACCCGGGTGAGGTGGCCGGGCAACGTGACAACCGTGTCCTTGAAGCCGGACTCCGACGGGTCCGGGGGCGTCTGGCCGTCCGGCCCCCGACCGAGCACCTGGAACTGGACCTGGTGGATGTGCACCGGGTGCGCGTGCGGGGTGAAATTCCGGAACTCCCAGATCTCGGTGGCTCCCAGGCTCGGCTTGTCCCGGATCGGGTCGTGCCAGCGCAGCGGCTGCCGCGCGCCGGCCGCGTCCACCCCGCCGGCAAGGTGCGCGACCGTGCCAGCGGCCGGCACCACGGTCGAGTTCTGCACGTTGAGCGAGAACTGCCGGGTGCCCGACTCCTTGCCCAGCGGGGCGAACGCGGGCAGTTCCAGTTGCTCCGGCGGAAGGCTCCCGTCGGGTGCGACGAGCGAACCGACCAGGAACTTCATCACCTGTCCGGTGGTCGCGGGGTTGGCCACCGCGTAGTCGGTGCCGGGCGTACCGCCGCTGAACTCGTGGTCCGGCCCCTCGTTGACCAGGTACAGCGCGGTCCCCTCGGCGATGCCGGTGAAGTCGACGACCACGTCCACCCGCTCGGCGTTGCCGATCACCAGTTGCTCGTGCCGCACCGCCTTGGGCAGGAACCCGCCGTCGGACCCGATCTGCCAGATCGGTACGGCGGTGGCGGCCGGCCGGGCGGTCGCGTCCCCGGCGATCCTCAGTACGAGGAAGCGCGAGTTGCAGGCGTTGAGCAGGCGGAACCGGTAGCGGCGGGGCTCGACCTTGAGCACCGGCCAGGTGTTCCCGTTGACCACGATGGTCTCGGCGAAGAACGTCTGGTTGAACATCGGCGACACGTCGCTGTCCGGGATGTACGGCCCGTCGAACCCGTCGATCGCCGCCACGCTCGGGTACGACAGCGACCCGTCCTCGTTGAACGTACGGTCCTGGATGACCAGCGGAATCTCGTAGTACCGGGAGCCCGGCGGGTCGTTCAACGCCGGTGCCGGTCCGGGCAGGACACCCGGCGCGACGTCGGCGGGGCCGCCGCGCAGCAGGTAGAACCCGACCGGTCCGGCGTAGATGTTCAGCCGGGTCATGCCGAGGGTGTGGTCGTGGTACCAGAGCGTGGTGGCCCGCTGGTCGTTCGGGTACTGGAAGGTGGCCGAGCCGGCCTTCCAGGCCGCCTTGTGCTGCCGGGCGAAGGTCTCGTGGAACTCGTCGTAGAACTTGCCGACCGGGGCGTACCCGTCGGGGATGTTCCTGGCGGCGGGCAGGTACCACGCCTCGGGGTAACCGTCGTTCTCCGGGGTGGTGTGCGCACCGTGCAGGTGGGTGATCATCGGGACCGGGCCCTTGTACGCCTCGGGGGCCGAGGTGAAGGTGGGGCGGTGGTCCCGGTGTTCGATGCCGCCGCCCGGGTTGGCCCAGTGCAGGGTGGGGTCGACGGTCAGCAGGTGCGGCAGGAAGTTGCCCTTGTCGTCGACCAGTTCGTTCGCCCAGGTGATCCGGACCGGGCGACCGACCTTGGCCTCGACGGTGTACGCCGGCCAGGAGAAGGTGTTGCCGTGGCCCGGTGAGCCGTAGCTCCAGACCGTCGTCTTCGGGTAGCTGGGCGGCAGCACCTGCTGCTGGAACTGTCGTACGGCGATCCGGTACTCGTCGAGGGCGTGCTGCCCGCTCTGGGCCAGCGGTGGCATCACCGGTGGGATCACCAGGTCGGTGACGTACTTCGGGATGGTCGTGGGATTCAGCGCGGACACGGACCGGACGCTCGCGTACGCGCTCGCCGGGCGGCTCGCCGCCGGGATCACCAGTGCGGCACCACCTGCGGCACCGGCCGCGAGAAGTTGCCTTCGTGCAACCATGAGCCTTTCCACCTTCCGCCACTTCTTCGACACCATTTGGTTGGCAACAGCCCGTCCAAGGTCAATGTCCGACTTGGGCGAATCTTCCGGTTGAAAGTAACCGAGGAAGACTCGCGGTCAGCCACCTATCGGTGGATTCACCCCGAAGGCTTGAAGATGCGGAAAACCCGGCCATCGGCGGCACAAAAGGGCTCCACCAAACAACCCTGGGTCGCCGTCGGGACCCCAAACCCGGCACCGAACCCGGTTGACCCGGGCCACATCGCGGGTTAAGTTACTCTCGATCTGAGAAACACTCAGTTAGAGAATGATAGGCCGGAGGCAGGGCATGACCACCGAGCAGGAATTCCTCGACAACTACGACCCGCGTGCGTTCCCGGCGCTGGCCGTCACCGTCGACGTGGTCACCCTGACCATCCGCGACGGGGGCCTGCACGTACTGCTGGTCACCCGCGGGGCACCGCCGTTCGCCGGGCACCGTGCCCTGCCCGGCGGATTCGTCCGGGACGAGCCGCTCGAGGCGGCAGCGGTCCGCGAGCTCGCCGAGGAGACCGGACTGCATCCCGGCGAGGGCGCACTCGCCCGGCTGCACCTGGAGCAGCTCGCCAGCTACGGCGACCCCGACCGGGACCCGAGGATGCGGATCGTGTCGGTCGCCTACCTGGCGTTCGCACCCAGCCTGCCCGACCCGCAGGCCGGCTCCGACGCCGCCGCGGCGGCCTGGGTCCCGGTCGGCTCGGCCGGCGCCCTCGCCTTCGACCACACCGCGATCCTCGCCGCCGGACTGGAACGGGCCCGGTCCAAGCTGGAGTACACCCCGCTGGCCACCGCCTTCCTCGGCGAACGGTTCACCATCGGCGAGCTGCGCGCGGTCTACACCTCGGTCTGGGGCGAGGAACTGCACGCCGGGAACTTCCACCGCAAGGTGCTGTCCGTACCCGGCTTCGTGGAGAGCACCGGCGAGACCACCAGCCGGGGCGGCGAGCGCGGCGGACCCAGGGCCCGCCTCTACCGGGCCGGCGACGCCAAACTGCTCCACCCGGCCCTGCTCCGGCCGTCCCGAGAGGACGGTGTGCGATGACGTTCGCCGAGGCCGTCGCACTGGTCGACGCCGCCCGTACGCCGGGCGACCTGTTCCGTGGTGAGGACGCCGGGCCGACGTACCGGAAACTCGCCCGGCTGCTGCACCCGGACGCCGCACCGGCCGGTCGGACGGCGACCGCGACGGCCGCCTTCGCCCGGCTCGCCGGACTCTGGGCCACCCACCAGGGCCGGGGGGACGCGACCCTCACCACCCGGCGACACCGTTACACCCTCGGTGAACGGTTCGCCACCGGTGACCTGGCCAACCTCTACCGGGTCCGCTACGACGGCAAAGAAGCCCTGCTCAAACTGCCCCGCCAACCGGGCGCCAACGACCTGCTCGAACGGGAGGCGACCGCGCTCGCCACCCTGCGCCGCGACGGCGACCCGCAGCACCGGGCCTACGCGCCGGACCTGGTGGAGAGCTTCCGGCACGAGGACCCGACCACCGGCGTACGCCGCACCGCCAACGTGCTGTCCCACTCCCCCGGCCTGGTTCCGCTCACCGAGGTGGCACGGGCCTACCCGGACGGGCTCGACCCGCGCGACGCCGCCTGGATCTGGCGGCGCCTGCTGGTCGCGCTCGGCTGGGCGCACCGGGCCGGGGTGGTGCACGGCGCCGTCCTGCCCGAGCACGTGCTGATCGAACCGGACCAACACGGGGTAGTCCTGGTCGACTGGTGCTACTCGGTCACCACCGACGGCGGCTCGGTGCCGGCGCTTGTCGCCCACCGCCGCGACTGGTACCCGCCCGAGGTCACCAAGCGGGCACCGGCCACCCCGGCCACCGACATCCACCTGGCCACCGGCTGCATGCGCTGGCTGATGGGAAGCCGGGCGAACAACGCCCTGTTCCGCTTCACCCGCGGCTGCACCCAACCCAACCCGCGCAGACGTCCCCAGGACGCCTGGCAACTGCTCGGCGAACTCGACGAACTGCTGGAGAAGCTCTACGGCCCGCGCCGGTTCCGGCGCCTGCTCCTACCGACAACACCTGCCTGAGACACGACGAAAAGGAGAAAGATCATGGGTAGTGGACGCTGGTCAACCGACGTGTACGGCGCCGCCGCGAGCTACCGCGCGGCCACCGGACGCAGCGCGTTCGCGTACAGCGACAGTGGGGCGCGGAAGGTGCACGAACGGCTCGACCCGCGCGGGGTGGACGTACGGGAGAGCCGCGACAGCGACGAGCACCCCCGGTCGACCCCGATCGCGGTGCTCTTCGACGTGACCGGCTCGATGGGCAACGTGCCCCGTACGCTCCAGAGCAAGCTGCCGGAGCTGTTCGGCCTGCTGCAACGCAAGGGGTACGCGGCCGATCCGCAGATCATGTTCGGCGCGATCGGCGACGCCACCTGCGACCGGGTGCCGTTGCAGATCGGCCAGTTCGAGTCGGACAACCGGATGGACGACGACCTGGGCGCCATCGTGCTGGAGGGCGGCGGTGGCGGCCAGCGCACCGAGTCGTACGAGCTGGCGATGTACTTCATGGCCCGGCACACCAGCCTGGACAGTGTCGAGCGCCGGGGTCGGCGCGGCTACCTGTTCCTGATCGGTGACGAGCTGCCGTACCCGCAGGTGAAGCCGGCCGAAGTGCGGCGGTGGATCGGCGACGACCTGGCCGAACCGATCTCGGTCGCGGCGATCGTGGCCGAGCTGCGCCAGCGCTTCGAGGTCTACTACATCCTGCCCAGCGGGGCGAGTTACGCCGGTGACCCGGAGATCCTCGGTTACTGGCGGCGGCTGCTCGGCCAGCACGTGATCGAACTCGACGACCTCGACGCGGTCTGCGAGACGATCGCGCTCACCGTCGGCCTGGGCGAGGAGGCGATCGACCTGGCCGAGGGGCTGACCGACCTGGAGGACGTCGGGTCCACCGCGACCGGCTCGGTCGGCAAGGCACTGGCCACCATCGGTTCGGCGCGCGGCAGCGTGGTCCGTACCGATCTGCCCGGCGCCGGTCTGGACACCGACGGCCCGGACGACGGGCTGATCCGGCTGTGACCGGCGACGGCCGGCACACGATCGTCGTCGACCTCGGTTACGGCGACGCGGGCAAGGGCACCGTGGTCGACCTGCTCTGCGCGGACGGGCCGGTCGGCGCCGTGATCCGGTTCAACGGGGGCGCGCAGGCGGCGCACAACGTGGTGACGCCGGACGGGCGGCACCACACCTTCGCCCAGTTCGGGTCGGGCACCCTGCACGGGGTGCCCACCCACCTGTCCCGTTTCACGGTGGTCGACCCGCTCGCGCTGGCCGCCGAGGCGGAGCAGCTCAACGCGCTCGGCGTACCTGACCCGTTCGGGCTGCTCACCATCGACGCAGAGGCGCTGCTCAGCACACCCTGGCACGTCGCGGCGAACCGGCTGCGCGAGCTGGGTCGGGGCGCCGGGCGGCACGGCTCCTGCGGCATGGGCGTCGGCGAGACCACGGCGTACGCGCTGCGCCACCCCGACGCACCCCGGGCCGGTGACACCCTCGACCCGGCACGACTGCGCCACCGGCTGGCGGCCGTACGCGACCGCCTCACCGACGAGCTGGGTGAGCTGGGAGGACCGCCGCTGGACGAGGTGGTGTCGGTGTTCCGGGCGTTCGGCTCGATCGTGTCGATCGTGGACGGCGGGTCGACCCGGAAGCGGTTGCTCGACGCGGGGCGGTGTGTGTTCGAGGGGGCACAGGGGGTGCTGTTGGACGAGTGGTTCGGTTGGCACCCGTACACGACGTGGTCCACCACGACCTTCGAGAACGCGGAGACCCTGCTGGCGGAGGCGGGGCATGAGGCAATGCGGTTGGGGGTGGTCCGGACGTACACCACCCGGCACGGCGCCGGGCCGCTGGTGACCGAGGACGCCTCGTTGACCGCCGCGCTGCCGGAGCGACACAACGGCACCGGACGCTGGCAGGGACCGTTCCGGGTGGGTCACTTCGACGCGGTCGCCCACCGGTACGCGGTCGAGGTGACCGGTGGTGTCGACGCGCTCGCCATCACCCACCTGGACGCCCCGGACCGCGTTCCGGAGCTGGCCATCTGCCCCGCGTACACGCTCGACGCCCCGTCCGGGCCGACGCTGGGTCGCCTGGTGCCGGGCGGGCGGGGCGACCTCGCGTACCAGGAACGGCTGACCGCCCTGCTGGGCCGCGCCCGCCCGGCGCGGCTCGACCGGCCCGCACACTGGGCGTCCGCGATCGGCGCACTGCTCGACGCCCCCGTCCTGATCGAGTCGTACGGCCCGAGCGTGACCGACAAACGCGTGCTCGGCGGCGCGTTGGCCGCTTGATCGGGTCGTTTCGACTGTTCGGCCAGCTTGTCAACGGTCGATGTTCGGATAGACGATGGTCGCAGCACCGCCACGAGTCGAGGAGGGCGCGATGCCAGAGGTCATTCACCACCCACGGGTGGCATGGGACACCGCTCGGGTCGTCGTGGCCGCCGCCGAGGCCGACGAGGTGTTCGGTTGGCTCAGCGGGGAGGTCGCGACGATCCTCGGCCCCGAGCACCGACGGGAGCTGACCGACACCCGCGCCCGCCTCCGGTGGCCGACCGGGACGAACGCCGAGGCGGTCGAGGCCGGACGCTGGCGGGCCCGCCTCCAGGACGCTCTCGACGTCCACCCGGAGGCGGCCGAACCACTGCGTCGGCTGGCCACCACCGCCACCGCCCGCCTACGCGGCGGCTACTCCCGCTGAGGAAGCGTCCTCGGCCCGCACCACCGATTCCCTCGCCGATCTTGCACTTGTGGCGCCCGGATCAGGGCACTCATCCGGATTTGCGCGCCACCACAAGTGCAAGATCGTCACGCTTGCACGGTGGACGTGGCTGGAGGCACTGGGACAGGATGCGGGGATGCGATCTCGGATGGCCGGCATGTGGTGGGGTACCGCTGTCGAAGCGCCCGACCCCGGTGCCCTGGCGCGGTTCTATTCGGAACTGCTCGACTGGCCCATCGGCCACGAGGAGCCGGGGACGGCGATCGTCGCGCCTCCCCAGGGATCGGTCTATCTGGTGTTCCAACAGGCCACCGATTACCAACCTCCCGTCTGGCCGCCGATCGACGGCGAGCAACGCCCGATGATTCATTTCGACTTCCAGGTCGGCGACCTCGACTCGGCCGTCGCCGACGCGATCGCCCTGGGAGCCACGCTGGCCTCGGCCCAGCCGCAGGAGAACGTACGGGTCCTCCTCGACCCGGCCGGTCACCCCTTCTGCCTCTGCCTCGACCAGGAGTAGGTCCCCATGGCCATCGCGTGGAACGTACCGGGCCTGCCCTTCACCCTCTCGCCGTCGGCCGAGGCGGCTTGGACGATCACCGAGGCGCCCGCCACGGTGACGGGCTCGGCGGCACCCCAGAGCGACATCTTCATCGACCCGGGAGCCGACACCCCGCACGACGCCGCTTCGACGCTCAACGCGGTGACCCTGCTCGGCGTCCCGCCGGACGGTGATTTCCAGTTCAGCGCCCGCGTCACGGTGGAGTTCGCCGCCACCTACGACGCGGGTGTGCTGCTCCTGTGGATCGACAAGCACCACTGGGGCAAACTCTGCTTCGAGTTCTCCCCCGACGACGAACCGATGGTCGTCTCCGTGGTCGCCCGTGGCGTCGCCGACGACGCCAACGCCTTCGTTGTCGACGGCCGTACGGTGTGGCTGCGGGTGTCCCGGCTCGGCCCCGCCTTCGCGTACCACGCCTCGCTCGACGGCAAGGTCTGGCGGATGATCCGCTACTTCGCCATCAACGGCGCGTCCACGTCCGTCTCGATCGGCTTCGAGGCACAGTCCCCGACCGGTGACGGTTGTGCTGTCACCTTCGACAACATCCGGTTCACCCGCGAACGCCTGAGCGACCTCCGCAACGGCTCCTGAACCAGCGCGCGTCCTGGCAGTCCAGCGGTCGTACGTCGACGAACGTACGCTTGCCGAGTGGATCTCGGAGATCGGGCGCAGAACCTCGTTATGCCCCTGCTTGCCGGCCCTCTGCCCCGACGTTGGAGTCACGTGCGTGCCGTCGCGACCAAGGCGAGTGCCATCGCGGAAGTCCTACCGGAGCAAGACCGGTCGGTACTGATCGCGGCGGCGTGGCTGCATGACATCGGATACGCTCCGACCCTGGTCGACACCGGGTTTCATCCGCTCGACGGCGCTCGATGGCTCAGGTCGGAAGGCTTTGACGAACGCGTGATCTGCCTGGTGGCTCACCACACCTGCGCCCTGCTCGAAGCCGAGGAGCGAGGCTTGGCCCGTGAGCTGTCCGAGGAGTTCAGACAGGAAGAGTCAGCTACCGCCGATGCGCTCTGGTACTGCGACGCCACGACAGGGCCGGACGGACAGGACTTCGATGTCCTCGACCGACTCGAAGAGATCAGGACGCGCTATGGCCCTGGGACGTTGATTGCCCGCTTCATCGACCGGGCACAGCCGGAGATCATTGCTGCCGTCGAGCGAACGACCACGAGGCTGGCAAGGCTCTAGTTCTCAACTGCCGCAGGTGGTTACTCTGCGGGGGTGGGCCTGCCCCGTTTTGACGGACATCCGAGATCAGGGGACCTGGGGTCTCCGGGAGGATGTCCAGCATCATGGAGAGCATGGGAAAGAAGCGGCCGCGGCCTCGGCGTTCGTTCACGCCGGAGTTCAAGGCCGAGATCGTCGAGTTGTGTCAGCGTGGTGACCGCACGCTCCGGCAGGTCAGCCAGGACTTCGACCTGACCGAGACGGCAGTGCGTGAGTGGGTCAAGCAGGCCGAACTCGACACCGGCGTCCGCGCCGATGGGCTGACCACCGACGAACGGGCCGAACTCGCACAGCTGCGCAAAGAGAACCGCAGGCTGCGCGAAGACGTCGATGTGCTCAAACGGGCAACGGCTTTCTTCGCGAAGGAGACCCGGTGAACGTCTTCCCGTTCATCGCCGCGGAGCAGGCCGGCAAGCACAACGTTAAACGTGCCTGCGAACTGCTCGAGGTCTCCCGATCCGCCTACTACCAGCAGAAAACCGGCACCCAGTCGCAGCGCGAGCGGGTCGATGCCCGGCTCACCGACAAGATCACCGTGCTGCACGAACGGTCCAAGGGCACCTACGGGGCGCCGCGGATCCACGCTGACCTCACCGAACAGGGGCTACGGCACGGCCGCAAACGCGTCGCCCGGCTGATGCGCATCGCCGGACTCGCCGGCAAGAGCCCACGCCGCTGGCGCACGACCACAATCCCGGATCCGGCCGCCGGGCTCCGACCTGACCTGGTCGGCCGCGATTTCCGTGTTGATCCTGGCGTAATCGATACCCGCTGGTGCGGCGACATCACCTACATCAACACGTGGCAGGGCTGGCTCTACCTGGCCACTGTCATCGATCTCGCATCACGCCGGGTCGTCGGCTGGGCCGTGGCCGACAACCTCAAGACCGACCTGGTCGACGCCGCCCTCGCCGACGCTGTCGCACGCCGCCGACCCGAGCCCGGGCTGGTGTTTCATTCCGACCGTGGCACGCAATACGTCAGCGCCCAGCACACCCGCCTGGCACACCGTCACGACATCCGCCTGTCCGTCGGCCGGCGCGGACAGTGCTGGGACAACGCAGTCGCCGAGTCGTTCTTCGCCACCATCAAAACCGAACTCCTGCACCGCCAGGCCTGGCCCACCCACCAAGCCGCCCGCCAGGCCATATTCGAATACATCGAGGGCTGGTACAACACCCGCCGCCGACACTCAACCCTCGGCTACCTCAGCCCTGCGGCCTTCGAGACCACCAGCTCACAACCGCTACCGATCGACCGAGCCGCCTAACTAAGATCAACACAACGACCCTGTCCGTCGAAACGGGTCAAGCCCAGGGATATCCCGGCATCCCTGAGTACGTCCAGGTAGGCCTCGACTTCGGCTTCCAGCGCGGCAGACAGCGTCGCGGCATCCGAAAGGTAGTGTCCGATGCCGTCGAGCCTGATCATCCGGACCAGCAGTTGTCGATCGTCCAACGCGTCCGCGAGTTCGCTGACGTCGCCAATCGGGGCGACGGGGTCCTCGACACCGTGGATGAGCAGCACCGGACGCAGGACCTTCGTTGCCGCCACCTTGGCATCGCCACCGGCGAGAACGGCCGCGTGCGGTCGCTGGAATCGGGGCGCGGTGACCGTCCAACGCTCCGGGTCGACGATCGCCGACCGGGCGACAGCGAGGGTGAACGGCCCGTCCTCGCACACGGCCCGCAACGCCGTATAACCGCCGGCGCTGGCACCGGAGATGAAGACCGCATCGCGTCGCGCCGAACCGTTCTCGATCAGGTGTAGCGCGACGGTCCGGCAGTCCTCCACGTCGAAACGGCCCCAGTTGCCGTCCAATGCCTTCCGGAACTCCCGACCGTAGCCGGTACTCCCCCGGTAATCGACATCCACGACGGCAAACCCCCGGCTCGTGAAGAACTGCACCTCCCAGTCCAGCCGCAAATTGCTCTGGTGTGTCGGTCCGGGATGCGGCCTGACGATCAACGGCGTGGGGGCGCCACCGCTCGCAGCCGGATAAAGAGCCCGGTTACCTCAGTTCCGGCGGAACTGAAGCGCATGACCTCGGGTATCGAGAGCACCGCCGCCAGGTCCGCCCGGTCGGTGCCGGCTCGAATTATCTCGATCTTGTCCGAGCCGTCGGTTTCGACCAGTGCGACCTCCTGCGCGCGGGTCGGCGACGAGCCGATCAACGCGATCCGGCTGCCGAGGGCGGCCAGGTAGGGCTTGATCGAGGTGTACGGCAGTTCGATCCGTACGACCTCGCCATCTGGTTCTACGACCACGAGGTGGTGTGATGGGCCCCGTTGGACGACCATGCCAATGCGGTTCTCCGGCAGCAGGACGTAGTCGGCGTAGGTGGACTCCCAGGGCGCCCTGGCACAGTCGGCGTCCATCGGGGCGAGTGCTTCCGTGCCGCCCGCACTCCACCGGTAGAGATTCCACCAGCCGCTCCGGTCGCTGAGAAAGTACAGCCTGCCGTCCTCGCCCCACCGCGGCTGAACCGCCGACTCGCCCGGACCTCCGGCGACGCGTAGGGGCCGACTGATAGAGCCGTACGCCGTTCTGTCGGCGACCCAGACCTCGCTGGAATCCCACGGCATCACATCCCTGTCCCACTGCACCCACGCCAGCCGATCCCGGCCAGGGGTCGGCGAGGCGAGGAAGCCATCCGTCGCTCGCAACACTCGGCATGTCCCCGTCGCCGGCTCGATCGCAACCAGCTCGTCGCCGTCGTCGTCCTCCCGTACGCAGAGCAGCTCATCGCCGGAGCTGGCGAGGTCGCCGTACGAGTGAGCGGTCGCGGGGAGCCCGGTCGTGCCGTGGAGCTGTCCGGTCGAGGCGTTCACCATGACCATCCCGTACGACGGCAGCCAGCCATAGGGCATGCCGCCGTACGCGTGCAGCCTGCTGCCGACGCTGTCCGCCGGCAAATCGGAGACACGGGTCCGGGAGCCCGATGACGGCCGCCAACTCGCCACCACCACCTTGCCACTCTTCGGCGAGGACTCCACCCAGTGCAGGCCGCCAGCGAAACCGGCAAGCCAGTCGTAGGACGTGCGGCCCCTGGCCACCTCGTCTGCGGTGAGTGGCATCGCTGCGCTCATGACCTTCGCCCCTGCCTGCCAAGCTGCCCCGACCACAATACGGCCGTCGGGTTGGATGCGACGCGACCAGACGCACCGCTACCCGAGGTGGGGAGTGTCGCGATGTTGGGTGTAGTGATGCAGTCGCAATCGGACCGTGTCATGAATGGGAATGCGGTCGAATTCGATGGGATCGACATAGCGAACCTCAGTCGACTCGTCGCTGACCTTGATGGTGCCACCGATGGCGTGGCCGAGATAGGTGAGATTGAACTCCTGGCGGATCTCACCGTCGGCGTAGGCGATGACGTGGGCGGGATCGGTGTATACGCCGAGTAAGCCGGTAATCTCGATGTCGAGCCCTGTCTCTTCCTTCACCTCGCGGACCACGCACTGTTGCAGGGTCTCGCCGATATCCATCGTTCCGCCCGGCAACGACCAGTTGCCCGAATCCGAGCGGCGCTGCATCAGTATCCGGCCGCGCTCATCCGCGACGAGGGCGGAGCCGCCGGGGACGAGGCTGTTGGCCCTGGGGGCGGCGGGGTCCCGGTAGTAGTCGCGTCGACCTGTCACCTGTCCTCCGTCGGGTAGCGGGTGGTGGTCTGCCAGACCTGCTCGAACTGGTCGGCAAACGAGGCGAAGATGCCGTGCGGGGAGAGCTCGCGCAGGTGCAGGGCGGGGTGCTGGTAGCCGCGTGCCCTATAGAGATGTGGGGTGACGATCGCCTGGTGATCGAAGCGGAACACCGAGTTGTACAGGTGCACGGAGTGCAGCCCGATTTCGACGCCGGGCACGTCGTGCAGGGGTTCAAGAAAGTTCAGGGCATTGCGGATGCGTCCGGGCAGGGTCCCACCGATCTGTTCGAGATTGTCGCGCTCCATAACGTGGGCACAGTCCGGGTCGGCAAAGGCCAGGCGGACGCGAGCACCGGCGGCGCACTTGTCGGCGATACGAGCCATGGTGTCGGGCAACAGTTCCAGGATGAAGGGATAGGCGTACCCGAGTAGATCGATGCGCTTGGTGGCGCCGACCAACAGCGACGTCCAGAGGTGCTGGGGGATGTCGGCCCGGTGGGCGTACCCACCGATGATCTCTGCGGTTGCTTCGGCTCCGGGGGTGAGATCGGGGCGCGCTTGGGGCCACAGCTCGGCCTCGGTTTCACCCAGGGCGTCGGCGACGGCCAGGCGCGTGCGTTGGTGTGGAAGCCGGCCGTCATTGAGCCACCGGTTGACGGTCTTCACGTCGACGCCGACTGTTGCCGCCAGCGCGGCCGAATCGAGTTGGGCGCGCAGCATCGCCGTACGCAGCCGGTTGCTCATACGGCTCACGGTATCGGACGCAGCAGGGACATTTCGAGGTCAGAAAAGTGTCTGCCCAAGTGGCATTCGGGACGTTTGAGCGCCAGGTTGTCGTTCGTAGGGTCCACGAATGATGTTGCATCACCCGGCACGGCCGGGCTGGACCTGCAAGGACTGCGGTTTGGAATGGCCGTGTCCGCCCCGTCGAAAGCAACTCCTCGCGGAGTACGCCAGCAAACGGATCCCCTTGATGTTGTACCTGGCGGAGCGCTTCATCGAGGGCTGCGAAGACATGCCCCACGAGCCGGCGAGCAAGCTGTACGTGCGATTCCTTCGCTGGCCGCACTCCTCGAACGTGCCGAGCCCGCTCTCGCAGAACAACGGCGGAGAGGCTGGAGGAGCGTGTGTGGGTTCCGGAGCCGGGTGACGTGCTGCGGATCGACCGGCGGGCGTCCGTGCAGTTCGCCGGATCGCCCCCGCTGGTGTTCCGGGTGATCTCGGTGAGTAAGAAACCGACCTACGACGGCTGGGCTTGGATCACCGGATACGTCCTGGACCGGAAGGGTGCGGCGGTCGAACGGCGTGAGCTGTTCGTCCAGCCCGCAGGCGTCCAGTTGATCCCGCCGGCCACGGTCGCGGCACCGGCGCGGAGGCTGCGTGTTTGACATCCGGGTGCGGCTCGGCGCGGTACTGCGGATCGAAGCGGAGGACCGGTTCCGGCCGAGCGACGGGCCGGTGGCGCTGCGGGTCACCGGCGTGCGACTGGTGGCGAACCGACCCGAGCGGCACGAGTGGGTCTGGCTGGAGGGGGTCCGGATCCTGCCCGACGGCCGCTCCGGCGACCAGACGCAGATCCTCGTCCGGGCCAGTCTGCTGCCGGTCGAGCGACAACCGAACTGAGCGGTCAACCCGAGAAGGAGCGAAGTTCATGGGTACGTCGGAGACGTACGGATGCCGGTCGTGAGCGCGCGGGCGGTGGGTGTGACGCGTGCCGTACGACGGTTGTCGCGTCTGCGGCCCGAGCAGGTGCGGGCGGTGCGCTTCGGTCGCACCCGGCTTGGTCGGCGGGGGCTGGCCGAGGAGCAGGTGTACGCCTTCGTGCGGCAGGTGGTGGATGAGCTGATCGCCCGGGACGCCGCCGAGGCCAGTCTCCGCGAGGAGAACACCCGCTTGAAGGGGGCGCTGCGGGAGTGGCAGGCGCGGCATTCCAGGAGTCATCCGGACAACGCGGGGCACTGGACGGATTCGCGTTGACGGTGCACACCACGCGCTCGATGATCCACGCGCTCCTAGCTGTCGAATGGGCACCTCTGGGAACAGCTGAGAGCGCGTGGATCATGCTTCACTGCGGGCGCCGGCTAGCCGGTGGTGTCGCGGGCCCAGGGTAGGAGCAGGGTTTCCACCGCTACCACCAGGTAGTAGAGGGCGACGCTGAGCAGGGCGAGCAGGGCGATGGCGGCAAACGCGAGCGGGGTGTCGGCCGAGGCGGTGGAGAGTGCCACCACCGCGCCGAGCCCTCGGTCGGGGTTGTAGACCTCGGCGACGACGGCACCGATCGGGGCGAGCGAGATCGCGACCTTCAGCCCAACGAAGATCTGCGGCAGGGCCCACGGGATACGGAACTTGCGGTAGGTCCGCCACCAGGAGGCGCTCAGTGAGCGGGCGAGTTCGGTCAGCTCCGTCGGGGTCGACGCCAGCCCGGACATGGCCGAGACCACGAGCGGGAAGAAGCAGATCAGCGCCGCCAGGAAGATCTTCGGCTTGGGGCCGTAGCCGAGCCAGAGCACCAGCAGCGGTGCGATGGCGACCTTGGGCACCGAGTTGAGCGTGATCAGCAGGGGCAGGGTGGCCCGTTCCAGCGCGGGTGCGGCGGCCAGTACGAGGGCGAGGATCAGCGCGAAGACGACGGCGATGCCGTACCCCGCGAGGGTCCCGACCAGGGTCGCCCATGCCTCGCGCATGAGGTATTCGGGCTGTTCCAGGAAGCGGTCGACGATCTGCGGCGGTGAGGGCAGGAAGAACGACCGGATGTCGAAGACGATGGTCGCGCCCCACCAGGCGCCGATCGCGCCAACCGCGCCGAGCAGCGGGAGCCCGAGAAAGGCGAAACGCGTACGGGCTTGGCCGGTGCCGGTGCTGCTCATCCGGGAGCCCGGTCACGCCAGCCGACGGTGGAGTAGGTCAGGTGGCCGCGTACGACCAGCCGGGGATCGTGGACCAGCCGTTGCAGGGTCTCCAACTGCGGTTCGGTGAATCCCCGGGTCAGCATCTGGGTGCGTACCTGTGCGACGTTCGCCGCGACGAGCAGGGCGCCGGCGGTGCCTCCCGGCCAGGATCGGGAGTGGATGACCGTGTCCACGTCCACCAGACCTTCCGCGAGCATGACCGAGTGGATGTGCGCCGCCCAGGTCGAGTCGGTGCCGTTGCCGGTCAGGACCTGCCCCACCAGAGTCTCCTGGTAGGCGTCGATCAGGGCCTCGGCCTCGTCGTCGGGCGCGGCCAGGACCAGTTTTCCCGCCGAGGTCAGCCAGTCCTCGATCACCAGCACCCCGCCGGGCGCCAGGGCGTCGACCAGCCGGCGCATGACCTCCCGCCGCTGGGGCACGTGCATGAGCACCAGCCGTGCGTGGACGAGGTCCCACGGTCCGTCGGGCAGCGGGTCCTTGAGGTCGTGCCGGAGCACCGTGTAGCCGGGGTCGTCGGGGATGTGGCGAGGATTGAGATCGGTCGCCACCACCGTGCCGGTGGGACCGGTCCGGGCGGCCAGCCAACGGGCCACGCTACCGCCGCCGGCACCGAGTTCGAGGCAGCGACGACCGGTCAGGTCCCCCAGTTCGGAGAGCCGGGCGAAAGTGGGTTCGTCGAGCATCTCGGCGAGGAAGTTGTGCCGGTCGGCCGCCGCCGGGTCGTTGTTGTCGAAGGAGTACGAGGGTTTGTCCCCGTGGGGCGGCACCGACGGCCGGGTGGAGGTGGTCATGCGTACTCCCCGTTCAGGCTTTCGGAGTGAGGTTGAAGTCGACCACCGCCTGTGGCGCCAGGGCCTCCTTGACCAGCCCCAGATCGTGGATGACGGCGAGAGCCGACGTCACCCGCTGCTCGTCCATGGCGCCGAGTGGAGCCCCCGCAGCCGGCGCCACGTACGGCGTCATCGACGTGATCTCGGCCTTGGCCGCGTCGACGTTGGCCGCCGGCTGGGCCTTGAACAGGATCTGCGCCGCCTCGTCGGGGTGGTCGATCGTGTACCGCAGGCCCTTCATCAGCGCCTCCCGGAACCGCTTGCACAGCTCGGGATCGTCCTTGATGACCCGGTCCGACGCCAGGATGCCGTTGCCGAACAGGTCGGGCAGGTAATCGTTGTACGGCAGCAGGACCGTCTTCTTTCCGGCGGCCTTCTCGATCCCGGCACGGCCGATCAGAAACGTGCTGACCGCGTCGACCTGACCCGAGGCGAGCAGGGCCGGCACCTGCGCGGGGGCCGCGTTCACCCACTTCACCCCTGCGGCGTCAACACCGGCGAGCTGCGCGTACGCCGGAAAGAGCAGTTGGTTGACGGAGCTGGTCGCGGCGCCGATCCGCTTGCCGGCCAGGTCCTTCGGTGAGGTGATGCCGCCGCCCTCCAGGGCGAGGATGGCGACCAGGGTCTGCTGGTGCACGGCGGCGATGGCCCGGAACTGGTCCTTGTACTCGGCGTTGGTGCCGGCCAGGATCCAGGCGCCGATCAGGTCGATGTTCACGAACTGGGCTCGGCCTCCGACCAGCGCCTTGACGTTCTCGCCCGACGCCTGGCCGAGCTCGATCTCGGCATCGATGCCGGCCTCCCGGAAGAAGCCCTTCTCCTTGGCGACGAAGGCGAAGGCGTCGCGCCCGGAAGCACCGAACGCGGTCAGGTAGGTCACCTTGTCCGGTTCGTCGTTGCCCGCCACCCCGCTGTCGCCGCCCTCGGCGCCGGAGCAAGCGGTGGTTGCCAACAGGGTCAGGACCAGCAGACCGCTGGCCAGCGCACGGCTGTGTCGGAACATTCGTCTCTCCCCGCTACAGAACCCCGATGGCCTCGTGTCGTCTGTGTGGGCGGCGGCGTCCCTTGTCGAGCGCTCAGCAGGGAGGTGTACACCCGTACGGGGCAGGCACGAGGCAGCTATAGAGATATAGGGTATTCGATATCTTGGTCCTTGGGCGTCCCGAATGAGACTCCGCTCGGAGTTTCGGCCCGCTCACCACAGGGTTCCCTGACCCGGATGGGCGAGGTCCGGTGTGCGTAGTGCGTCGGGCGGGAGCGGAGAGGGCCAGATGTCGAGCGTGGGTGGGTTGGCCGATCGGTAGTGGTCGAGGTACCCGCGTACGACCGGTGACAGCGCATCCCACTCGCAGTCCTGGTCGACAACCTCGTACCACGCCACGTGCTCGATCCAGTACCGGTACAGGAACTGCTCGAAGTCCGGCGCGACCCAGCGCGTCTCGCCCAGGAAGTCGGTCAGGCCCGTCTCCCCAGCCTCCTCGCCCTCCTCCGGTTCGTGGTCCGAAGGGCTGCAGAGCACCGGTCCGGTGCCGTCCGACCCGAGGTAGAGGTACCAGTACAGGCATCCCTGCGAGTCGTGCATGAATCGCACGAGGTAGGCATGCTTCTCGATCGGGCTGGGAAAGGGTGTGGTCACCCGCCACTCGTTGCCGAGCGAGGGCACGGCGTGTTGCAGCCGAGCGCTGCCGATGAACGTGGCGAACGCAGCGGGCAGGACCAGGCCGTCCTTGGCCAGCAACCGGTTGAAGACCCGGACCGCCTCGGCCGTCAGGGGGTTGGGCGCCAGGTGGTAGTCGTCCGGTCCGGCCGCTCCCGTGCGAATCGCATCGCCGCACCCTACCCACCCGCCTTCGGCCACGAGCGGGACGCATAGACGGTGGGCCCGTCGGGTAGGGCTGGTGCATGGGCTCAGCACAACCACGGACAGATGAACATTCGGCAAAGAGAGGATGGTGGACGCGGCGACTCGATCCGGACCGCTCACTGGGGCTGCGGCTGACGCTCGCCTCGGTCGCGGCGGTGCTCGTACTCGTGCCGTTCTCGGTGCTGTCCCTGCTGGTCATCTCGGCCTGGTGGCCGCTGCGCAGCGTGGACGAGGGACTGGCCGAGTCGCTGCACGAGGAGGCGGTGACAAATTCGGGCTGGACCTCGGCGATGCAGATCTGGACCGACGTGTTCGGCCCTGGGCCGCTGCGGGTGCTGGTCCTGGCGGTGGTGGTCTGGTTGTGGTGGCGGGGCGCCCGCCGGGTGGCGCTGTGGGCGGTCACGACCATGATCGCCGGTGGTCTGTTGGGCGCCGGGCTCAAGCTGCTGTTCGGCCGGGGGCGGCCCGAGTTGCTCGATCCGGTGGAGCACGCGGCCGGCTACTCCTTCCCGTCCGGTCACGCGCTCACGGCGGCGCTGGCTGCGGGCGTACTGGTGCTGGTCTTCCTGCCCTTTGTCGGCGAGATCGATGAAACCCGGCGGCGGCGCGCGGCCCGCTGGGGGATCTGGGCCGCCGCCCTTGCGGTCACGGCGGTGACCGGACTCAGCCGGATCGCGCTGGGTGTGCACTGGCTCAGTGACGTGCTCGGTGGTTGGGTACTCGGGGCGGCGGTGGTGGCGGCCACGACGGCGGCGTTCGCCACCTGGCGGGGCCGGGTCGGACATCGCCCGAGCGACCCGTTGACCGAGGGAGTGGAGGAGGAACAGCACCCGGCCGGGTACGGCCAGGCGTAGTTTCGGCCTGCACCGGGTAGCTGAGGGGCCATGTCGATCGCGGCGATACCCCATGTACTTCGGCAGTTCACCACTCGCCTCCTGCTCCCGGTGGCCGTCCTCTACGGGGTGATGGTCGGCCTGGGGCTGCTGGTCACGAAGGTGCTGGACGACGTCTGGCCGCTCACGGTCGAGGACACGGTCAACCGACAGTTGGAGGCCGAGCGCAGCGGGACCGCGAACGGCGTCTCCCTGGTGTTCAGCACGATCGCCAGCACACCGGCGATCATCGCGGTGACCGCGGTGGTCGCCTGCGTCCTCGCGCTGACCCTGCGCCGGTGGCGGGAGCCGGCATTCCTGATCGGGGCGGTGACCGCACAAGCCCTGATCTTCCTGTTCACCACGTTGGCGATCGACCGGCCACGCCCGGCGGTCGAGCACATGGACGTGTCCCCGCCCACCTCCAGTTTCCCGTCCGGGCACACCTCGGCGGCCGTCGCGCTCTACTGCGGCCTGGCCCTCGTGCTGGCGCTGCGCGCCCGGCGTACGTCGACGAAGGTCGCCTGGTGGTCACTGCTGGTGGCGGTGCCGATCGGGGTGGCCCTAACCCGGATGTACCGGGGAATGCACCATCCCAGCGACGTGGTCGGTTCGTTCGTCAACGCCGGCACCTGCATCGTCATCATGGCGCGGGGCGTCCTGGACCGGACGGTCCGGTGGGGACGTGAGCACGTGCCGGGCAGGCGCACCGCCCGCAACCGCCAGCGGGTGAGCGCCGGGACCACGTAGCGCGTCCGTCCCTTGTAGGCTTCCGGCCGCTCGAAGTTGGTTCTGAGAGAGGCTGACGTTGCTCGCACATCTGCTGCCCGGCTTTCGAGAGGTGCGCGCACCTCTGATCGCGGGATACGTCTGGGTACTGGCGGTCTGGATCGCCGTCGGCGAGAGCATTCTCGACCTTCAGCCGTACCCGCCGGCGCTGGAGAGCCTGGTCCAGCTCGGTAACTGGCTCGGCAAGACGGTCCTGCTCGGCGCGGTCAGCGTCTGCGCGTACATCATCGGAATCATCTCGAACACGACAAACAGGTTGCTGGAGCCCCGGCTTCTGGCATCCGGTTGGGACCACCGGAAGGTCGTCGCCCTGGCTCGCGGCAGCGCGCTGCGCCGGATCGACTCCAGTACGCGCTGCCCCGGTCCCCGCTCGGTCAGTCGACCGCTGTTCGAGATGTTCCGCAAGCGGGCGATCGAGCGCTACTCCATCGCCGTCGACTACCGCGACCAGTGCCTCCAACTGGTCGACAGGGCGCGGCAGACCCTGCCGTCGCGGCACCCCGGCCGGGCGGTGCTGGTACCGGCGACGGTCACGACCGCCGACCTGGTGCAGCAGTACCCCGGACTGGACCACGCGATCGCGGAGTCGATGTACGGCATCGAACGCAAGGTCGCACTGGTGTTGCGGGATCTGGAGCCGACGGTGGAGCGCCTGATCGGTGCCGAGCCGGAGTTGCACGGCGAGTTCGACCGGTGGGTCGCCGAGGCACAGTTCCGCATCTCGCTGTTCGTACCCACCTGCGCGCTGGTGGGGATCCTGAGCTGGCGCTTCTCCCCGCTCTACCTGGTCGGCCTGGTCGCACCGGTCGCCCTGCTCCTGGTCGGTCGGCGCGAGCTGGTCAACGCGTACGCGAAGATCGCGATCTGGCTCTCGGCGGGCCGGGTGGGTTCGCCGGTCCTGGACGACATCCTGGCCCAGGTCGACCAGCACGACCCGCAGGCGGAGTCTTCTCCGGCCGCGGACCGTTTCGTGCTGCGTAACCTGCTCGGACCCGAGCCGGTCGGGGTCAATCCCCTCGCCTGGGCCAGAGCCCTGATGCCACGGGCCCGTCGCGGGTACGGCTACGAGTTCGACTAGGCCTGTATCGGAGTCACAGGTTCGCCCGCAAATCCGGCGACATCGGAGACCATCCCCGCCAGGATGGCCGGTATGGAAGAGGTTGAGGTCGTCGTCGCCCACAGCCAGCGCGCGACGCTGCGCGTCGGCGACGTGTTCCTGAAGGTCGACGGCGACCCGGCCCACGCCGACGTCGAGGTGCGGGCGATGGCCATGGCGCCGATACCGACCCCGGCGATCCTCTGGCACGAGCCGCCCGTGCTCGCGATCGCCGCCGTGCCGGGCAAGGCACTCGGCGTCCTCGGCGAACCGTCGGCCGCGTCGCCGGCGGCGTGGGCTGCGGCGGGTGCCGCCATACGGCGACTGCACGATGCGCCGTTGCCGCCGTGGCCGGGCCCGAGGCTCGACGACGTGGCGGCGGAACTCGACGGCGAGTGCGCGTGGCTGCTCGCCAACGCCGTCCTACCCGCCGAGGTGATCCGGCGCAACCGCGAGATCGCCGAGGCCGCGCTCCGGCCGTGGAAACCGGTGTTCATCCACGGCGACCTGCAGATCACCCACGTGTTCGTCGACGGCGACGAGGTCACCGGCGTCATCGACTGGTCCGAGGCCGCCCCCGGCGATGCCATGTTCGACCTCGCCACCCTGACGCTCGGGCACGAGGAACGCCTGGACGACCTGCTTGCCGGCTACGGCGCCGACGCGGACCGGGACGTGATTCGCGCCTGGTGGTCACTGCGCAGTCTGGTGGCGTCGCACTGGCTGATCGAGCACGGCTTCGATCCGGACGCGCCGGGATGCGAATTCGACGTGCTCAGATCCCGGATGCAGGAAACCTAGGGCCTGTATCAGAGCTGGGCCACGCCGCAGCCCGGCCTCGGCTTCGACACAGACCCCGGAACCCGTCCGGCGGTCAGGGCGCGCAAATCAGTGGCGCGGCGCCGCCGCGCGCCATTACCGTGCTGCCGAACCGAGTCGTCCAGTGAAGGACATGCCGTTGTACATCGCGTGAGACCTCCCAAGCGCTGATTTGTCGCGCGTCGCGCCTGTGCGCCGCGCTCCTTCTTGCTGCGGACTTCTCACTGAAACCGGTGTACCTCTGTGCTCAAAAACTGGATGGTCGTGCCCACCCGCCTGCCCCTTGTTCGCCGCCGTTGCCACGCGTGCGCGTCCGAGTTCTTCCGGGCAAGCGGCAAATTTCGCGTCAACGCAAACCACAAGCTCCTCGACGCCTGGCTCCTCGTGCTCTGTACCGCCTGCGGGGAAACCGCAAAGCTCACGGTCCTGGAACGGATGACCGTGCGGTCCGTACGACCCGACCTGCTGGATCGGCTGCACGACAACAACCCCGGCCTGACAGCCGAACTGCTCCAGGATCCCGTCGTGCAGCGACGCAATCGCATCGCCCTCGACTGGGACGACGCCTGGTGTCTCGACACCGGCGGGTCGGATCACCTGGACCACGAGGTGGTCGACGTCTCGGTCCGCTTCGCGGCGCGGATCCCGGTCCGGCCGGTGCGACTGATCGCCGAGGGTTTCGGTCTCTCCCGGGCCGAGGTCGAACGACTGATCGCCGAGGGGAACCTCGTTTCGGCGGTCCGGCTGAGCGGCAAGCTCTCCGGCGACTTCACCTTCACGCTCAAACGCTGAGCCCTGCGTGGGTCCTCGGGCCTGTCCGGCACGGTCGCCGGACAGGCCCGGGTGGCGCCGCGCTGACCAGCGCAGATCTTTGACATGCAGCCATCTGGCTGCCTATTCTTTGGGCAGCCGGATGGCTGCTTGTCCGGGGGAGGGCGAGGTGGCGCGTGGACGAGGTGTTCAAGGCGCTGGCGGATGCCAGCCGTCGCCGGCTGCTCGACAGCCTGAACGCCCGCAACGGCCAGAGCCTGCGTGAGCTCTGCGCCGGGCTGGACATGGCCCGCCAGTCGGTGAGCAAGCACCTGGCGGTCCTGGAGTCGGCCAACCTGGTGACCCCGGTGTGGCGCGGCCGGGAGAAGTTGCACTACCTGAACGCCGCTCCGATCAACGCGATCACCGAACGCTGGATCAGTCAGTACCACCGCGAGCGGGTGCACGTGCTCGCCGACCTGAAGAGGGCACTGGAAGAGGAACCCATGAGCGACCTGGAATTCGTCTACACCAACTACATCAGGACCACCCCGGAACGGCTCTGGCAGGCGCTGACCGATCCGGCCTTCACCAGCCGCTACTGGGGGGTGACGTTCGAGTCCGAGTGGCAGGTCGGTTCGACCGTCGCCTGGAACGTCAACGGCGTACGGATGGCCGACCACGCCCAGGTCGTGCTGGAGGCGGACCCGTACAGCCGGTTGTCGTACACCTGGCACACGATCACGCCGGAGTTCGCCGCCGCCTACGACATGAGCGACGAGTTGGTGGCCAAGATGGCCGGCGAACCGCGTTCGAAGGTCACCTTCACCATCGAACCGGTCGGCGAGATGGTGAAGCTGACCGTCACCCACGACGGTTTCGAGCCCGGCAGCGCCATCCGCGAGGGCATCCAGCAGGGCTGGCCGGAACTGCTCTCCAGCCTGAAGAGCCTGCTGGAGACCGGCGATCCCCTGCCCTCCCCCGACCAGGCCGCCACCCAACCGGCCTGACCGGGAGAGTCGGTCACCTACCCGGCCTCACCGACCGGCGGCAGGTCCGTCGCGACGGGCAGGACCAGGGCGGACGGGAAGTGGACGGAGATCCGCGTCGGCACCAGCCGGGTCGCCGTCGCCGCCGGCTCACCGCTGCCGGTGTTGCGGTTGAATCGCGGGTGGGCACCGCCGCTGATTTGCAGCCGGATCCGGTGCCCGACCGCGAAACGGTACGCGGTGGAGCTCATCGCGACGGTCACCGCCACCGGCCCGGTGGCGCCGGCCGGCAGGCGTACGAGCCCGTCGCAGACGTTGCGGGAACGTCCGCGTACGTCCACGTCGCAGAGCCGGGCGAAGATGTCCGCGTACCCGGTGTCGGTGCCGACCGCCAACTCGGCCGAGACGGGTCCGAGGATCTCGACCGGTTCGGTCAGCGGTTCGGTGGTGAACAGCAGGACGTCGGCGCGGGCCTCCAGGGCGCTGTTGTCCCGCGAACCACCGTCGCGGTTGAGCACCTGGCCACCCCGTGACGGCGTCGGGTCGGACGGGTCGTACCGGAACGACAGCGGCGCCGCCGTCTCCGTCGAGGCCCCGGTGTCCAGCCGACCGTCGGGGTGCAGGTACCAGTGGCGGCCGGGTCCGACCGGGGGCGGCCAGTCGGGCAGGTCGCGCCACTCGTCCGCACCACCGACGTGTACGCGTACGCGGGTCGGGCGCAGTCCGCTCCGGTCCCCGGTGAGATGTGCTCGCAACCAGGCGAGACTCTCCGGGTAGACGTGCGGCCAGCCCTGGTCGAAGGCGGAGGTGTGGGTCCACGGGCCGATGAGCAGGGACGCATCGCAGCCGGCCCGCCGCAGCCGGACGTACTGCTCGATGGTCTGGTCCAGGCAGAGGTCGTGCCACCCGCCCAGGAGGTTGGTCGGCACGGTCAACCGGTCGATAGCGCCGCCGAGGCCGGTCCCCTGCCAGTGTGGATCGTCCCGCTCCGGATGGGTCAGCGGCTCCTCGACGACCGGGGTCCGCTCGCCGACCGCGGGCACGTACGCGTCGATCAGCGGCAGGGTACGGGTGACCTTCCGCAGCCGTCGGGTCAGCCGCAGGGTCGCCCGGAGGAATGCGGATGTCCCCCGGCTCTGCCAGGCCAGGCCGACGCCCGCGACCAGCGCCGTCTCCAGCGCGAAGACGCCGCCCGGCCAGGCGGTGCGGTACGGGTCGTGCGGCGCCACCTGCACCACCATCGCCCGCAGCTCCGGTGGCGGGTCCACGGCCAGGGCCCACTGGGTGTAACCGAGATAGCTCGCGCCGACGGTGCCCAGCACACCGATGAACCAGGGTTGCCCGCGTAACCACGCCACGGCGGCCTGACCGTCGGCGGGCTCGTTGCGCCACCGGGCGAAGTCCCCGGCCGATCCGCCCGATCCACGACAGCTCTGCAGGACGACGTGGAAACCCTGTTCGGCGAAGCGGGCCCCGTACATCGCCGCCCAGGGGAAACCGCGCCCGTACGGCGTACGCAGGAGCAGGGTGGGGAAGTCGCCGTCGGCGAGCGGGAACCAGTGGTCGGCCGGGAGCGGGGTCCCGTCGGCGGCGGGCACCATCAGTCCGGGCTCGTACGCGATCTCGTACGGGGCCGGCGGCAGCCCGCGTTTCAGCATCTTCCGGGCGTACCAGGGTGGTCTGCGTCCGGTGTGTGCGTACGTGTTGGTCGGCACGGCGCCTCGTTTCCACTGGTCGAGGGGGACTTCTCGCAGGTGGGAGCGGTGATGGATTCCCGTACAACGTACTAGAATAGTGGTTGACCATAATGGGCGCCAGACCGCTCGGAGGGAGACACGATGGGCCGCGCACGTACGACCGGCGCAACCCGCGCGGTCGACCCCGAGACACTGTGGCTGCCACCCACCGGCACCCGGCTCGGTCGCCGGCCGACCCACAGCCGGGCCGAGATCACCGCCGCCGCCGTCACGATCGCCGACACCGAGGGTCTGACCGCGCTCACCATGCGCCGGCTCGCGACCGAGGTGGCCGTCGGCGCGATGTCGCTCTACACCTACGTGCCGGACAAGGAAACCCTGCTGGAGCTGATGATCGACCAGGTGGCCGGCGAGCACGATCTCCCCCCGCCCGGCGGCGACTGGCGGGACGACCTGCGCCGGCTCGCGCACGTGCAACGCGACATCATGCGCCGGCATCCCTGGCTACCGTCGGCGCTGGCATCCCGGCAGACCCTCGGGCCGAACACCCTGGCCTCCCTGGAGTACGCGCTCACCGCCCTGCAACCCACCAACCTCGACGGACAGCAGAAGATGGAAGCGTTCGCCCTGCTCACCGGCTTCGTGGCGAGTTACGTCTCGAACGAGGTCGCGCAGGAGCTGAACAGTCGTCGTACCGGCCGGGACCCGCAGGAGACACTCGCCGCCCAGGGCCGCTACCTGCACGCTGTCGTACGCGGCGGCGCGTATCCCCGGCTGGCCGAGGTGCTGGGTACGCTCAGCGGCGGAACGGTGTCCAGCTTCGACCGACTGCTCGACCAACTGCTCAACGGGCTGGTCCCGGTCGGTTGAAGCACCAACGCGACGTGGACATCGACGGGTCAACAACATGACGACCGGGCCGGTAGGCTGCGTCGGTGATTGCCTCGGTAGCCAATCCTGCGGTCAAGCTCCGGTGGGTCGGCCCCCTGGTGTCGATCCAACTGCTCGTCATCGCGGCCTACCTCTACGCCGCCGTCGCGTACCTCGTCAGCGACGCCGCGTACTTTCCGGAACAGTCGCCACCGGGCTGGTCCTGGCCGGCGGTCATCGCCGTCGGTGTGGGTTTTGTCCCGGCCATCATCAGTCTCGCGGTGGCGAGGCCGATCCTGATGTCGCCGCAGTCGCGTCGGGGCGGGTGGACGCCCCTCGCCGTCACCAGTGCCGCGACCCTGCTGATGTTGCTGGTCATGGCCACCCCGCCCGGCTGGGCGCTGTTCGACTGGTACGTGAGCTGAGCACAGCGGCGACCTCACGTCCTTCGGCAGCATTCCCGTACGGCGCTTGACTGAGTCCTGGGAGCGCTCCAGGATCGACCGGGGTCCGCTGCGGGGCGGACGATCGAGCGGGGTGGTGGGCAGATGCTGGCGGCGTTCGGGCTGACCGAGCTGGCGGAGCGGATCTACCTGGAACTCGTGTCCGGGCGGCCCGGCACCCTCGCCGAACTGGCCGGGCGGCTGGGCGTCGACCGGACCGAGGTGTCCCAGGCGTTACGGACCCTGGAGCAACCCGGCCTGGTGCACACCGTCGACGGTCGGTCCGAGGCGACCTCGCCGGACCTCGCCATCGACTCGCTGGTCATGCAGCGGATGCGGGAGCTGCAGGAGGCACGGACCGGGTTACGGGAGTGGTTGCAACGGCAGCGCGCCGCCGAGCCGGTGGACCAGGGCGTACACATGGTGGTCGGCGGGGCGGCGATCGGCAGGACGTTCGACCAGTTCCTGCGCGGGGCGCAGGAGGAGGTGCTGGGCTTCGACCGCCCGCCGTACACGGCCGAGTTCCACGACAACCCGACCGAACACGAGCTGCTCGGCCGGGGCGTACGGTTCCGGGTGGTCTACGACCGGCGGGCGTTGGAGCGGCCCAACGCCAGCGCGCACATCGGCGGCCTGGTCGCCGCCGGGGAGCAGGCCCGGGTCGCGCTCGACGTACCGGGAAAGCTCGCCGTCGCGGACCGTCGGGTCGCCCTGCTCTCCTTTCCCGGACGCACCGGGACCATCGAGCCGTGGGCACTGGTGGTACGCGGAGCCGCCTGGGTCGAGGTGCTGGTCGCCCTCTTCACCGAGGTGTGGGAACGGGCCACCCCGTTGCGGCTGGCGCCGGCGGCGGACGCCCTCGACGACGTGGACCGGTGGAGCATGCCCACCGCCACCGACCGGCAGATCCTCTCCCTGCTGATGACCGGGCTGCCGGACAAGGCGGTCGCCTCGCAACTCGGCATGTCCCTGCGTACGGTGCAGCGCCGTCTGCGGCAGCTGATGGACGTCACCGGCAGCGCCACCCGGATGCAGCTCGGCTGGTTCGTCGCCCGCAACGATTGGTTGTGAACCGCCCCGCCCCCACACGGCGGGGCGGTTCACGTCCTGGGGTGCGGTTGTCAGCCGCGCGGGGTGACCGTGACCGAGATCGTGATCGGTGCGGTCGTGGTCTTGGCGCTGTCACTGCTCACCAGCACGGTGGCGGTGTAGGTGCCCGGAGCCAACCCCGTGGTGTCGACCGTGAGATCGAGCTTGCCCTTCTCCCCCGGATTGACCTGCCCGGACTGCGGGGTCGCCGCCAGCCAGGGCACGTCGCTGTACGCCATCGACCCGTCCACGTGGTAGACGGCGGCGCGGTACGGCTGCCGGTTCGCCTGTCCGACCAGCCACAGGTCACCGTTGTTGTCGAGTTCGATCCCGGCACCGCTGAGCGGGTCCGGATCCGGGTCCGGGATCGAACCGATCGTGGCGCAGGTGTCCGGGTTCATCGCCCAGATCGCCTCGGTGCTGTCCTGGTTGATCCCCCAGAGCACGTTGCGCTGCTCGTTGAGGGCGAGACCGGTGATCCACGGGGTGGTCGGCACGCACTGGCCGAGCACCGCGCCCGGTTCGGCGTGCGACAGCCCGGCCAGGTGCTGGATCTTCCCGTCGCCGGCGAGGTAGAAGGTGTCGTCGGCGGACCGGTAGGCCAGCCCGTAGTAGAGCTTGCCCGCCCACGGGCCGGTGATCGTCTGCTTGACCTCGTAGGTGTCGGGGTCGAAGCAGACGATCGGCAGCGGGTCCACGATGGACATGCTCGGCCCGCACATCAGGTCCTTGCCCGGCACGTACGCCAGGTCGGAGGGCCAGCCGTTCATCGTCACGACGCCCTTGCCGAGTGACCTGCCGGCGGTGTCGAAGCGCTGCATCTGGCCCCAGAAGTAGCTGTCGGAGACCAGCAGTTCGCCGTTGCGGTAGCCGACCCCGTAGGCGTTGTAGAGGTCGGGTATCGGGAACGAGCCGAGCATCCGGCCGGGGGTGGTGACCGGTGGCGTCGGGGAGTCGATCTCCCTGGCGGTCCAGTTCGCCGGCAGACCGCCGTGGTTGTTCAGGTTGACCGACACGCTCCGGGTTCCACCGGCCGGCGCGGTCACCGCCACGCTGCTCTTCGCGGCGAGCAGCAGCGGGGTACGCAACGCGAGATCCTGCTTCTGCATCACCGCCTCGGCGACCGTGAGCGTCACCGCCGGCAGGTCGTACCCGGACCTGGCGGCACCGACCGACACCTCACCGGCCGGCACCTCCACCTGGTAGAAACCGTCCGCGTCGGAGGTCGCGGTGACCGGAGCCGCCCCGGCCGGGCTGATCCGTACGGTCGCGCCGGCCAGCGGTTGACGGTCGTTGGCGTCGGTGACGGTGCCGCGTACCAGGCCGGTGCCGGGGACGCGGAAGGTGACCGCTGCGGCCTCGTCGAGCACCGGGGCGTCGACCGAGTACGTCAGCGCCGCACCACCGGCGGCGTCGGAGATGCCCACGGTGGCGCCGGCGCCCGTACCCGCCGTGCCGAGCTTGCGGTACTGGAGGGTGACGGTGCCGTTCTCGCCGAGCAGCAGTTGGAAGTCGACCCGGGTCTGCGGTGCCTTCTTCAGCGCCGCCCTGGTCCAGCTCACCAGGAACTGCCGGTTCGGGGCGCTGCCGGTGACCCGGGTGCGGACCGTGGACTGGTGGTCGAGCACCAGGTCGTCCCAGTACGCGTAGACCGCCGCCGCCGGGACCGCCGGTGCGGGCAGGGCGGTGTTGTCGCCGCCGCCGGTCGCACCGAAGGCGACGTACCCGTTGCTGCTCACGGTGAGCTTGCGGTGCGGTTGACCGTAGAAGGTCACCGCGAACGGCAGGTCGACCGCACGGCTGGCCTCGTCGCCGGTGAGCGGCAGGACGCTGCCACCGGTCACCCAGGCAGCGGGGGCCACGCCGGCGGCGTACCCGTGGCGGTCGGTCTTCGCGGCGAGACTGACGTCGAGCGTCTCCTCGCCGTCGACGGTGAGCGGGACGGTCTTCGGCGCCAGCCAGCGGCCGTAGTCGACCAGGACGTCGTAGTCGGCCTCGGGGAGCATCCCGGCGTAGCCGCCGTCGGCCCCGGTGACGAAGGCGGGGAAGGTCTCCCCGGCCAGCGCCACCGTGGCGCCCGCGACGGGCTGACCGGCCGGATCCCGGACGATTCCGTGTACGGGGTGCCACGGCGCGCTGTCGGACAGGTCGACCGTGGCGGTGGCCGTCCCGTCCGCCGTCACCGTGAGCGTCTGCCGCTGCGTACGTTGCGCGAAGACGCTCGCGGTGAGCGTGTAGTCGCCGGCCGGGACCCGTCCCAGCTCGACCCGTCCCTGCCCGTCGGTGTGCCCGCTGCGGGTGAGCACACCGGAGGCGAGGGTGACCCTGGCGCCCGGCATCGGGCCGCCGGACCGGGTGGTGGTCACCACGACCCCGCCGACCTGTCCGGCCGGTGCCTGACTGACCAGCGCGTACGCGTCGAGCCGGCCCTCGCCGTAGACCCCGTTGTCGACGGCGGTACCGCCACAGCTCAGGTCCTCGACGTCGTGCGCGGTACGGTCCAGCAGCTCACGGGTGGTCGCCACGTCCCGGCGCAGGTTCGGCACCGCCGACCAGAGCAGCGCGATCGCACCGGTCAGGTGCGGTGAGGCCATCGAGGTGCCGTCGGCGGAGCCGTACTGGCTGCCGGGGAGGCTGGAGACGATCCCGACCCCGGGCGCGGTGATGTCGGGGCGGATCGCACCGTCGCGCGCCGGTCCCCGGCTGGAGAAGTCGGCGATGGTGCCGGTGCTGTCGGTCGCACCGACCGCGTACGCCAGCGGGCTGGTGCCGGGGTAGCCGGCGGTGCCGCAACCGGCCCGGCCCTCGTTGCCGGCGGAGAAGGACGGGAAGATGCCGGCGGCGACCCAGGTTTCGAGGATCTCCTCGTAGAAGTGGTTGCCGTCGTCGGCCCCGCCCCAGGAGTTGTTGATCACGTCCGGGGCGAGGTCCGGGCGGGGGTTCTCTCCGTTGTGGTCGGTCGGCGCGACCATCCACTGACCGGCGGCGAGCAGGGCGGCGTCGGAACAGGTATTGATCTCGCATCCCTTTGCCGCGATCCACTTCGCGCCGGGTGCGACACCGGTGACCGTACCGGCGCCGTCGTCGCCGAGGACGGTGCCGACGGTGTGCGTGCCGTGGCCGTAGTTGTCGCAGGGGGTCGAACCGCCGCAGAGGCCGGTCGGGTCGAACCAGTTGTAGTCGTGGGTGAAGCTGCCGTCACCGTTGTTGCCCCGGTACTGGCGGACCAGGGCCGGGTGGTCGTACTGGACACCGGTGTCGACGCTGCCGATGACGATGCCCTCGCCGCGTACGCCGTAGGAGTCCCAGACCTTGTCGGCGCCGAGCTGGGTGAGGTTCCACGGGAGCGTGCCGGCTGCGGTGGTGCTGCCGGCGGTCTTCACCGGGTCGGTCAGCCGGGTCACGCCGACCGGGCTGATCCGGGCGACCTCGGGCCGGGCGGCCAGTTCCGTCACCAGGGACAGGTTCCCGGTCACCTCGATCGCGTTCGCGATCCAGTACGGGGTGAAGCTGCTCCCCCGCTCGCGCAGCAGCGTACGGAGTCCACGCTGGGTCTTCTCCGCGTGCGCGACCTTGGTCTGGTAGACCTTCGTCGTACGGGCGACCCGACCGGCCCGGCCGGCGGTCCCGCGCTCGATCCGGGTCAGCTCCGCCTCGTCCAGTTTCGCCTCGTCGGCGAGCCGCACGAGGAAGGTCGTGCTGCTGCCGTCCGACAGCGACCGGAGCACCGGCACGTCCACCTTGCGGTTCGCGTCGGGTGCACTGGCCGGCGCCACGGTGACCGGCGGAGCGGCCACCGCCCCGGTGGGCAGCGCGAGCAACGCGCTCAGCCCGATCGCGGCCCCGCACACCCATCGTGGTGTGCGGCCTCTGAACCTACCCATCGACCTTCTCCTCCTCGGGCGGGCCGCACGGAGCGGGACGCCGCCGTCGCCGATTCTGGGCCGGTCGGCGCCCGGTTCGCGGGCGTGACCCATGGCGGATCAAGGACATGGCGGAACCCCGCCAGATTTGTGACGGGCAGGGACATCGGATCGCGGCGGAATCGGCCGACCCGTCACACGCCGGCAACATTGGCGGGCGGTCCGGACGCACCTGGACTCGCGCGGCCCTCGCTGGCGGGGTCGTCATCGGCAGCCGTCCGGCAGCCGGGCTTCGCTGGCCGACGTCGCGCCGCGCCGGAGGTCTCACCACCCGTGCCGGGGCGCCGACGGGGGCCGTACGCTGCTGGTCGTGCTGATCCTGCTGCCACCGTCGGAGGGGAAGACCGCGCCCCGGTCCGGCCGCCCGTTGAACCTGGACACGCTCACCCTTGGCGAGCTGAACCCCGGACGGGAACGGGTCCTGGACGCGCTGGTCGAACTCTGTGCCTCCGACGACCGGGAGCGGGCGCGTACGGTCCTCGGGCTGAGCGCGGGGCAGGACGGGGAGATCGACCTCAACGCCCGGTTGCGGACCGCAGCGGCCCAACCGGCGGCGAAGGTCTACACCGGGGTGCTCTACGACGCCCTGGACACCGGCAGCCTCACCGGGGCGGCCCGTACCCGGCTGCGGCGGTCGGCGCTGGTCTTCTCCGGCCTGTGGGGCGTGGTCCGGGTGGACGACCGGATCCCGGCGTACCGGTGCGCGATCGGGGTCGGCCTGCCGGGGGTGGGCGGGCTCACCCCGTACTGGCGGGGGCTGCTCGAACCGGTGATCACCGACGCCGCCGACAGCGGACCGATCCTCGACCTGCGCTCCGGCGCGTACGCGGCGATGTGGCGGCCGACCGGGCGTACCGCCGAGCGGACGGTCGCCGTACGGGTGCTGCACGAGCAGGTCGTCAACGGGGTGACCAGCCGATCCGTGGTGAGCCACTTCAACAAGGCCACCAAGGGGCGACTGGTCCGCGACCTGCTACTCGTCGGTGCGGCGCCCCGGACCCCGGCGAAGCTGGTGGAGGCGCTGCGCGACCTGAAGTACACCGTCGAGGAGCAGCCCGCCGCCGCCGGCAAGCCCCGCCAGCTCGACATCGTGGTCAGCGAGCTGTAACGCCGGCCCGCGAGAACAGCCTGGTCAACGAGCTGTGACGCCGCCGGTTCTCGACAACACCCTGGTCAGTGAGTTGCGGCGCCGATGGGCGTCAGTAGCGCCTCGATCCGCCGAGCGGCCTGGTCGACCGAGGTGGTACCGACGGCGGCGCGCAACCTGACCGCCCGGTCCCGGTAGCCGCGCTCGTCGAGCAGCCGACGCATCAGCGCAGCCGCCCTCGGTGGGTCCCACTGGGTCGACGGCAGCCACTCCCCCACCCCGAGCCGGCGCAGCCGGGCCCCGGTGTCCGGCTGGTCGAAGCTGTGCGCGAGCACCAGTTGCGGCACCCCGGCGGCGAGACACTGGGCGATCGTCCCGGTGCCGCCGTGGTGGACGACCACGGCCACCCGGGGCATCACCTCCCGGTACGGCAACCAGCGGAACCAGTGCACGCCGGTCGGCAAGGTCGCCGGGAGCAGTTCCCGGTACGGCGTCACCAGCAGCACCGTACGGCCGGCGTCGAGCGCGGCGGGCACCGATGCGGCGTAGAAGTCGTGCAGCAGCATCTGCCCGCTGCTCCCGGCGACCAGGACCGGTCGCACCTCGCCGGCCAGCGCCTCGGCCACCTCCGGCGGAAGCGGTGCCGGGTCGACGGGACTGGCCGGGTCGGCGGCTTCGGCGTCGAGCAGGAAGCCGACCTTCGCCACCCGGTCGGGGGTGGGGTCACCGGCGGCGTCGAACCAGCGCGGCCAGAGCCCGAGTTGCAGGTCGGCCGAGCCGAGCCAGGCGGTCCAGTCGTCCACCGGCGCCAGCCCGAACTCCGCCCGGAGCTGGTCGATCGGCCCGGCCAGGGCGGTCCGGTGCAGGTGTTCGGTGACCGGCAGCAGCAGATGCTGGGCCGGGGTCATCGCCGCCCAGGCCACCGGCAGGCCGAGCAGTTCCGCGGCGATCAGCGTCGACAGCCCCGAAGTGTGCCGGCCGACGAGCACGGTCTGCCCCGGTACGGCCAGCTCGCGCAGGGTCTCGATCTCCAGCCGGAGTTGGCCGAACAGGTTCGTCCGCCGGTAGTGCGCGAGCAGGTCCGGTGGGCTCGGCGACCCGACCCGGTCGAGCAGGATCCGGCGGGCGTCCTCGAGGTAGGCGGCGTACTCCTCGGGGGTGTCGATCGGGACGTATCCGAGACCGGCCCGGCGTACGGGCTCGGCGTACGGAGCGTGGGTGAGCAGGGTGACGTCGTGGCCCCGGCCGCGTAGCCCGGCCCCCAGGTGGATCATCGGCCACACGTCGCCATGGGTGCCGTGACTGACCAGCAGGACGGTTGCCACCGCGCGGCCTCCTCGTCGGTGCGGGGGCGGGACCCACCCGCCCGACACGTCGGTCCACGGTCCCCGGCGGCGCCGCGGACGCCACGTTACGTCCCACCCCACCCTGCGTCGATCGGCCTACGGGCTGCCGACCCGTACCCGGTTGTCCCATTGGCGGCCACCGCCGCCGCCCTGTCACCCTGGATCAGCCCACTGAGCAGGTGTTCCGCCACGTGGTGGCGCGGTCGGCGGTCGGCTCCATTCGGCTGCATCGGCTACATCGGCTACAACCGAAACGGCCGGCCAGCGCGTTACCGGGCAGGGTTTCATCGCGGCGGCACTCGGGCGAGGAGGGAGAAACAGCCATGGGCCAGGTCCGGCGCATGTTGGACGAGGACCTGGCGAATCATCCGGCGCCGCCGCTGGGCGACCTGATCGAGCAGGCGATGAAACAGGGCACCCGGATCCGGCGCCGCCGTCGGTACGCGGCGTGGGGAGCCGGCAGCGCGACGCTCGCCCTGCTGCTCGCGTTCGTACTGGCCCTCGGGCCGTTGGACCTCCGCACCCGGCAGTCGCGGTCGGCGGGCACCCCCGACCTGCCCTGGCAGCCGACCACGACGGCGAGCACCGCCCCGAAGACGAAACCGGCGCGGACGCCGGACCCCGTGGGCCCGACGACCCTGCAGCCGCCGCCGCGCGTTGTCGGTCGCGTCGGGATACCGCCCCGACCCGGTGGGCAGTGGCTCACCGCGACACCGGCGGGTCTGCTGGAACTGCTGACCCGGCTGCTCCCCGAGGGCACGACCAGCGGGTTCGCGGCGTCGACCACGGTGGCGAACTACGTGCAGGTGTACCTGGACCGGGGTGACGGACCGGGGATGTTGCGGCTGGAGGTCTTCCACCTCCCCGCGGGCGACGCCGAGCCGGTCGGGACGGCCCAACTCCAGGAGACCCCGAGCAACTGCGTCCAGGACAGGTACGTGTGGATCAACCACGGCGACGGGGTCGGGGTGTCGCTGGCGATCGCCACCTGCCTGGCGGCGGACGGGTCGGACAATCCGCCGGGCGTGGCCGCGCTCACCACCGACGAGGCGGTCGCGATCCTCGCCGATCCCCGCTGGGGGACGGAGTTGCCGGCCGAACTGGTGACCGCCGGAGCCGCCCGGTTCCCCGATCTGGCGCCGCTGCGATGAGCGACGACTTCGTGGAGTTCGCGCGGGCCGCCGCCGGTCGCCTGCGCGACACCGCATTCCTGATGTGCCGGGACTGGCACCTGGCCCAGGATCTGACCCAGATGACCCTGGCCAAGGTGTACGCGTCCTGGCGGCGGGTACGGGCGGCGGACAACCCGCACGCGTACGCGCGCACGATCCTCGTACGGCTCGTGATCGACCAGCGGCGACGGCACAGCTCGCGGGAGACGGCACTCGTCGTCCCGCCCGAGCAGGGCGTGACGTATCCGGCGGAGTTGCGGCTGACCCTGCTGGACGCGTTGGCGACGCTCCCGGCCCGGGACCGGGCGATCGTCGTCCTGCGCTACTGGGAGGACCTGAGCGTGGAGACGGTCGCCGACATGCTCGACGTCTCCACCGCCGTGGTGAAGACGCAGAGCATGCGGTCGCTGACCCGGTTACGTGAACTGCTCGGCGACAGCCGGCTCGAACTCTTCGCCGAGGACCGGCGCCAGCCGTTGCACCCGGTACGGTCCCACCCCCGAAGTGGACCGGCCTCGGGTGTCGGCTAGTTCCAGGTGAAACCGGTCCTGGTGCGCGGCCCGGACTCCTTCTTCGTGAGCCGGTCGGTGATCACGACACTGATGGCGATGCCTTGACGGTCCATGACGGCCTTCCCCCCTCGACTGCCGGGACGCGCAACTCGACGTCCCTGCCCATCAGGAGAAGGCCCGGCTCAGACAAGACGCTGAACGCCCGCTGAACATGTCGTACAGTCCGGGTCGGCCCGGTCCGGCACGCCGAGTACGGCGAACGCGTCGACCGCCGCGCGCCAGGCGGGTACGGCAACGTCGTGTCGCCCCAGCGCGCACTGTGCTCGGGCGGTCCCGTGCAGGGCGCGGGCCTGCTGGTAACGGTCGTCGACCCGGCGGACGTGCTCGAACTCCCGCAGTGCCGACTCCGGTTCGCCCGTGGCCAGCCGCAGCAGTCCGAGACCGTGGCGTACCTCCCCGCGCAGGGTCGGGTCGTCCACGACGGCACTGATCGCGAGTGCCTCGTTCAGGAGGTCGTTCGCCTCGACGAACTCTCCCCGCCCGGTACGGACCAGCCCGAGCCCGCACAGCGCCTCGCCCTCGTACCGCTGGTCGCCGAGGGGGCGGAACCGTTCGATCGCGTCCCGGAAGTGCCCGTCGGCGGTGTCGAGTTCGCCGAAGTGCCGGCGGACGTGCCCGAGGTTGAGCGTTGCCGCCGCCTGGCCGTAGCGGTAGCCGAGCTTGTCGAACAGGGCCAGCGCGCGTTCGGTGTGCTGGAGTGCCTGGGCGGCGTCGCCGAGACGAAGGTGGAATCCGCCCAGGGCGTTGTGCGCCACCGCCTCGCCGAACACGTCGTCGAGGTCCTGGCGCAGCGTGAGGGTCCGCAGGCCGTGCTCGACCGCGTCCCGGTAACGGCCGGCGAGGTAGTGCACGATCGCGATGTTCATCAGCGTCCGGGCCGCGCCCGCCTGGTCACCGAGCCCGTCGCGCAACACCACTGCCTGCTCGTAGACGGCCAGTGCGGCGGTGTAGCGGCGGGCCGTGTAGTGGGCCGCGCCGAGGCTGTTGAGCAGGTCGGCCTGGGCAAGGGTGTCACCGGCGAGGCGGGCGGAGGCCAGGCCCGTCTCGTGGGTCGTGGTCAGGTCGTCGACCAGGCCGAGGGCGAGCCAGTGCCGCCACACGGTGTTCGGCAGCCGCCATGCGTACTCGTGCAGGCCGAGGGCGGCGGCGAACCGGGGAACGGCGCCCAGGACGGGTCGTTCGACCTCCAGCCAACCGGTGGCGTCGCGTTGGTCGGCGAAGTCACCGCCGGTTTTGTCGTCGCCGGTGTCGGTTTCCAGGAGTGCGACGGCGGCGCTGGCGCGTGCGAGGTACCAGTCGAGGACCCGTACGGCCGCCTCGCGGCGCTCCTGCCCGGTGGCGAGACCGGCGGCGTAGACCCGCAGCAGGTCGTGCAGCCGGTAGCGGTCGATCGACGTCTCCTCGACCAGGTGACCGGAGACCAGGATGGCGAGCGGTTCGTCCAGGTTCGGGTCGTCGCCCGCTTTGGCTGCGGCGTGGACGTCGAAATCGTCGCCCGGCATGGCGCTGAGCCGGCGGAACAGGGTCGCGGCGGCCGGCGGTAGAGCCAGGTATGACCAGGAGAACACCGCCCGGACGGCGGTGGACGGGTCGTCGGGCGGGGAGAGCAGGTCGATCCGCCGCGCCTCGTCGGTCAACTGCTCGGCCAGTGCCGTCAGGGTGAACCCGGGCCGGCGTACGGCACGGTGCGCCACCACCCGCAGCGCGAGCGGCAGGCCGGCGCAGAGGTCGACCAGCCGACCGGCGGCCTGCGGTTCCGCGTCGACCCGCCGGTCGCCGACGATCCGGCGGAGCAGGGCCAGCCCCTCCTCGGTGGAGAGCGGCACCACGGCGACCGGACGGGCGCCGTCGCGGGCGGCCAGCCCGGCCAGTTCGGCCCGGCTGGTGACCACGACCAGGCAGCCGGCCGTGCCGGGCAGCAACGGTCGGACCTGTTCGGCCGACCGGGCGTTGTCGAGCAGGAGCAGCATCCGGCGACCGGCGAGCAGCGACCTGAACAGGGCCGACCGTTCCGCCTCGCTGTCGGGCACCTGTTGCGGGTGTACGCCGAGGGTGTGGAGGAACCCGGCGAGCACCGTACGCGCGTCGACCGGCTTGTCGGGTGCGTGGCCGCGCAGGTCGACGTAGAGCTGGCCGTCGGGGAACCGCTCGGCTACGGAGTGCGCCCAGCGCAGCGCCAGGGTGGTCTTGCCGACCCCCGGTGGTCCGACCAGCGTGACCAGCACCGGTGCCCCGGTCGCCTCGAGCAGGTCGTCCAGCGCGGCCAGGTAGTGCTCACGCGCGACGAGTTCGGCCGGGGCGGCGGGTAGCTGCCGTGGCACCGTCGGCCGCACCACCACGGCCGCGCTGGCGTTCCCGGTTGCCGCGGCGCTGTCGTTGAGCAGGAGCTGGTGCAGGTGCCTCAGGTCGGCGCCCGGTTCCACGCCCGCCTGTTCCACCAGCAGATCACGCAGGTCCCGGTACGCCTCCAGCGCCTCGACCCGCCGCCCGCACCGGTGCAGGGCGAGGATCAGCGCTCCGGTGAGCCGTTCCCGCCCCGGATGTTCGGCGACCGCTGCCGCCAGTTCCGCCATCACGTCGTGGTGGCGGCCCAGTTCCAGGTCGACGTCGAGCCGGTCCTCCAACGCGGCGAGCCGTTCCTCGGTCAGCGCGACGACCAGGCGGTCCCGCAGCGGGCCGGTCGCGGTGTCGGCGAGGGCGCCGCCCCGCCACTCGGCGAGCGCGGCGGTGAGCAGCCGCCGCCGGACGGCCACGTCGGCGCTGTCGCGGGCCTCGCGTACCAGGGCGCGGAACCGGTGCAGGTCGACGTCCTGCGGGTCGATGTCGAGCCGGTACCCGCCGCCGGAGTGGAGCAGGGTGGTGTCCGGCGTGGTGAACAGCTTCCGCAGCCGGGACACGTAGACCTGCAGTACGCTCCGCGCGCTCGTCGGGGGTTCGTCCCACAGGGCGTCGACCAGCCGTGCGACCGGCACGGTTCGTCCCGCCTCGGACGCCAGGACCGCCAGTATGCACCGTAGCTGCGGCCCCGGCACGGCAACGAGCCTGCCCCCGTCGCTCAGCTCGACCGGCCCCAGCATCGCCACCCGCACTACGCCTCCCTGATGACTCGCGTGCCCGACGGCATCCGCACCTCAGAATTGTCCATGCTGGAGTCCACCGGCCCGTTCTACCGAACGGCACCGACACATCCCAAGGCTCGGGACCGCTACTGGGCGTCCTCTTCGGCGAGCAGGAGTTCGATCTCGTCGTCGGAGAGTCGGTCGAGTTCGGCCAGGAGGTCGGTCAGCTCGGTTTCGTCGGCACCGTCGAGCTGGCGCCGACGGATCTCCCGGGACACCTCGGCGACCGTGAACGCCGGGGTGAACAGCAGGTCGACCGGCAGCTCGACCGCGAAGACCTCCCGTACCCGGGCCATGAACTGGACCAGTTGCAGGGACTGCCCGCCGAGGGCGAAGAAGTTGTCCTCGGGTGTGGCGGGCCGGACCGCCAGCAGTTCCGCCCAGATCTGCATCACCCTGGCCTCGATCGGGTCCTCGACACCCGTCGCCGCCGGCCCGCGGTGGCCGGCGAGGACCGCCGCCCGGACCGCGGACGGGTCGGTGAGGGTGGTGGCGATCCGCTCCACCACCCGCCAGGCTTCACGGTTTGTTGCGGGGGTCGCCCGGTCGGGCTCCACCAGGGGTGGGCGGTCGGTGGCGTCCGGGGGCCGCGCCGGCTGGTCGGATCCGCCGGGCCGATGGTGTACGCCGGCAGCCGCGCCCGCCGGCAGCAGGTAACCGATCCGGGTCGACCCGTCGGGTTCCGCCACTGGGGAGGTCCCGTCGTCGGCCGGCTCGGCGGCGATCTCGGCGAGGAAGTCGCGAGCGGGACCGTTGCGGGCGGTCGGAATGAGCGACAGCTCGACCGTGGTGGCACCCCGGTGCAGGGCCAGCTCGCCGAGGTGGGCGAGCATCCGGTGCTCGACTCCCCGGCCGAGCGCCCGGCAGCTCAGCAGGAACGTATCGACCCGCAGCAGGTCGCCGTCGAGCGCGTACCGCATCGCGCCGACCAGGCCGTACTCGCCGAACCGGTCCGCCACGGTCACCACCAGGCACTCCGGGTCACCGGAGCGCAGGTCGCGCACGTCCAGGCGTACGGGGGCGAGGTTGAACTGGTTGGTCCGGTGGGTGAGTTGGGCGACCCGCTCGTGCTGGTCGGGCCGGGCCGGGGTGATGTCGACCCGCAGTGCCAGGTTGGCGTGGAAGTCGGCCAGCGACATGCCGCTCTCGCGCAGTGCCCGGCGCTGGTTCTCCTGCTCGTAACGCGCGCTCCGCTGGCGGTCCTCGTCGGTCACCCGGTCGGTGTCCAGCGGCCAGCAGTGCCGCAGGAACGCCAGGGCCCGGCCCGCGTCGGCCGGGACCGTCAGCGCGAGCACCTCCGGGTGGGCGGCGCGGACCTCGGCGACCTCGATCGGGCTGTCGTCGAGGAAGACGAAGCTGTCCAGACCGAGGTTGAGTTCCTCGGCGAGCGACCGGAGGTTGTCCGACTTGGGCTGCCAGTCGACCCGGCTGGCGGTGAGGTGCTCGGGTCGGAGCACCATCTCCGGGTGGCCGGCGAGTACCGCGTCGACGTCGGCGGCGTTGTTGCGGCTGCACAGGCAGAGCAGCCGGCCGGCGTCCCGCTGGTCGACCAGGAGTTGCTGGAGCGCCCGGCGGTCCCGGTCGACGGTGATGCCACCGATTCCGTCCTCGCCGACGATTCCGGTCCACAGGGTGTTGTCGGCGTCGACCACGACCACCTTCGGCCGGGGGCTGACGATCGTGTGCACCGTACGGGCCAGCGCGGTTCCCAGTGCGGCGAAGAACTCGGGTGTGTACGGCACCCGCCCGAGCCGGTCGGCGTAGCCGTCGTGCGCCTCGGTAACCGGGTAGGTGCGGGTCAGGTGGGCCAAGCCGAGCAGGCGCAGGTGGGTGGTGCCGGTGACGCCGTCGCGTACCGCCCGCTCGGCGGCGTCACTCGTCCTCGGGTCGGTGCCGGGCGGGTCGGGGCAGATGGCGAGCAGCAGCGGGACGGTCGTCTCCCGGTCGGCGGCCCGCAGTGCGGCCACGAACCCGTCCGGGTCGGCGAGGTCGGTGGGCCGGACCGCGACGACGTTGACCCCGTCGCGGTTGGCCCGCAGTGCACCCTCGGGATCGAGCAGTTGCTGGAACACCTGACCGTACGGCGCGAAGCTGACCGCCATCGGCAGCGCCAGTTCCCCGGCCCAGAACCGGAGCACCTCGGCCAGCGGTTCGGCGGTGAACGAGGCGGCGACGCGTACCGTCAGCACGCGCGGGTCATCCAGAGGTGGCGGCGATCCGGGCGCGCAGCGACGCCGGCCGCATGTCGGTCCAGACCTGGTCGACGTACTCGAGGCACTCGCGCTTGGTGCCGGCCTTGCCGACCTGGCGCCAGCCGGCCGGCGGCGGGGTGCCGTCGCGCCAGATGGAGTACTGCTCCTCGTCGTTGATCACCACGACGTAGCTGGTGGTGTCCTCGTCTTCGTCGTACATCGCTTGCTCCGCCTCGAATCCAGGGGGTGAACGGGGCATGACCATCGGTACGGATCGCTGTGGCTGTGCACGTTTTCACTGCGGCCCGATGCCTGTCAAGTGTCTGTCGGCGGGTCGGAAAAACGCCCGAGAGCGAACCCAACTGTTAGGACAGTGATCTCTACTGTTAGGACTAATTACATATCGACGAAGTGCTCGTTACGGTGGGTGCCACGCGGGGGCGGCAGACGACCAGCACCAGGTACGCAGACGAGAGGGCGCCATGTTGACCCATCCGGTGCGCACCGACACCACGACCGTACCGGCGTTGCTCGATGCCCGTGCGGAGATCGAACCGGACCGGATCGCCCTGGTTGTCGACCACTCGGGGGAACCGGACGGCGGGCCGGACCGGTTGACTTTCGGGCAGTGGCGGACCCGCGCCAACTCGGTCGGGCACGGGCTGCTCGCCCGGGGAGTCCGGCGCGGTGACCGGATCGGCCTGCGGTTCGACGGGTCCGACTGGGTGGGCTTCGCGGTCGCGTACGCGGCGGTCACCTCGGTCGGCGGGGTCGCCGTACCGCTGCCCGAACGCGGTACCCCGGCACAGCTTCGGGACCTGCTCGACCAGTGCGGGGCCAGCGGCCTGATCCAGGGCACCGAGGGCGATCCCCGGCCACGGTACGGATGGACGGCCACCCTGGACGAGCTTGACCGGGGTCCGGCGGAACCGGTCGGCGGCCTGGTCGAACCGGCCGACCTCGCCCAGATCATCTTCACCTCCGGCACCACCGGACGACCGAAGGGAGTGACGGCCAGCCACGCCAACCTGACCTTCGGCCTGCTCCCCCGCCCCCGCCGACGACCGCTGGCCCACTCGCGACACTTCCTGCACGCGTTCCCGCTGGGCACCAACGCCGCCCAGACGATGCTGCTGCACGCCCTCGCCGCCCAACCGGCGGCGCTGGTCCTGCCCCGGTTCGAACCGGAACGGTTCGCCGCGCTCGTCGCCGAGTACCGGGTCGGGACGGTGTTCGTCGTGCCGGCGATGGCGATCGAGCTACTCAACACCGGCGCCCCGGAACGCCACGACCTGTCCAGTGTGCTGCTGCTCGCCTCGACCGCCGCGCCGCTGCCCGGCGCGGTCGCCCGCGCGCTGTGCGCCGCCCTGCCCGACGCCACCATCGTCAACAACTACACCTCGACCGAGGCTGCCCCGGCGCACACCACCGTGGTCTTCGACCCGGACCGACCGGCGGCGCTGGGACGTCCGGCCGCCGGGGCCGAACTCCTGATCGGCGACCCGGACGGCGTACGCCTACCGCCCGGCACCGTCGGCGAGGTGTACCTCCGCTCGGACACCCTCCCCCGCGCCTACTACGGCGACGAGGACGCCAGCGCGGCGGTGTTCCGGGACGGGTGGGTACGGATGGGCGACCTCGGCTACCTGGACACCGACGGCTACCTGCACCTCGTCGACCGGGAGAGCGACGTGGTCAAGTCCGGTGCGTTCAAGGTCTCCACCCCGCACGTCGAGGCGATCCTGCACGAGCACCCGGCGGTCGCCGACGCGGCCGTGGTGGGCGTACCGCACCAGACCATGGGGACGATGCTCGCGGCGGCGGTGGTCGCCCGTACCCCGGTGGAACCGGCCGACCTGCGCGTCTGGCTCGCCGAACGGCTCGCCCCGCACGAGCGGCCGACCCGGCTGCTGCTGGTCGACGCGCTGCCCCGCAACGACGGCGGCAAGCTGCGCAAGACCGAACTTCGGCAACTGTTCACCGCCGCCGTGGCACCGGAGCACCGGACACCGCCCGCGACACCGACCGAGGTGACCCTCGGTGCGCTCTGGGCCAGGGTGCTGTCGGCGGCTGAGGTCGGGCGGGACGACGACTTCTTCGCCCTCGGCGGGGACTCGTTGCGGGCCACCCAGCTCGCCACCCTGGCCACCGAGAGCTTCGGGGTGGCCGTACCGGCGTCGCTGGCCTTCGACCAGCCGGTCCTGAGCGCACAGGCTCGGTGGCTCGCCGACGCCACCCCGGCCGCACCCGCCGAGCCGATCGGTACGGACACCGTCATGGCGTACGACGAGGTGCCGCTGAGCGCGCAGCAGGAGAACTTCTTCAACTGGATGTACGCCACCGACGAGCCCCGTGACGTCGGCCCGATCAGCGTGGCGATCCGGATCCTCGACGACTTCGACCCCGAACTGCTGCGGCGCAGCCTGGACCTGCTGGTACGCCGGCACGAGTCACTGCGTACGGTCTTCGCCGACGCCGAGGGTAGGGCCGGCAGGGCGGGCGGGCAGCGGGCGTACGTCCGGCCGGACTGCCCGCCGAGGGTGACGGTCGTCGCGGCCGACGGCGCGGACGCCGAGGCCCGGCGGGCGGACGCCGCCACGATCGTCCGGACCGACCGGGAACACGGCTTCGACCTGACCACCGGTCCCCTGGTCCGGGCGGTGGTGGTCCGGCTCGACGCCGACGACCACGTGCTCGGCCTGGCCGTGCACCACCTGGTCTTCGACGGCTGGTCGATGGGGGTGCTGCTGCGCGAACTCGGGCTGGTCTACTCGGCGCTGCGCGCCGGCCGCCCGGTGGTGCTGCCGCCGCTGCCGGTGCCCTACCCGGAGGCGGTCCGGTGGACCCGCGAGCAGTGGCCCCGGACCCGCGAGTTCTGGTCCGGCCGACTCGACGGGGCGCCGACCGGGGTCGAGCCGTTTCCGGGCCGGCGGCGGGCGGTCCGGCTGCGCAGCGACTCGCTGGAGTTCCGGCTCGACCGGGAGGCCGCCGACCGGCTGCGCGGGTTCGCCCGCGACCGGGGCGCGAGCACGTTCATGGTGGTCGCGGCGGTCTGGGTGGCGGTGCTGTCCCGGTTCACCGGCGCACCGGAGATCATGCTGATGTCCCCGGTGCCGGGCAGGACCAGGCCGGAGTTCGAACCACTGCTCGGCTGTCTGGTGCAGTCGCTGCTGCTGCGGATCGACGCCCGCGCCGACCCGACCTTCGACGAGCTGCTGGACCGGGTACGCGGAACCGCGCTGGACGCGATCGACCACCAGTACTACCCGTACGCCGAGTTCTATCCCCGGTTCCCGAACTCCGCCTGGCTGCGGTTCGAGAGCTGGGGCGGGGTGACCCACTTTCCGGGGCTGGACTCGGAGCCGTTCGAGCTGCCGCGTGCGCTGGACGCCGACTGGCCGACCCCGAACGGGGAGCCGGATCTGGGGGTCCCGGAGTTGGCGATGCTCGAACAGCCGGACGGGTCGATCTCCGGCTGGCTGCTCTGGAACTCGTACGCCTTTGATCGGTCCACAATGGAGCGTTTGGCTGAGATGCTGGTCCGGCTGGGCGCGTACGCACCGGACCGGTCCGGTCGGCGGCTGTCCCAACTGACGGAGGCGATGTGACCACGGTGCAGATCCCCCGGCGCAACCGGCGCCCGGCCACCACCGCCCAGCACGGGATGTGGTTCACCGAACGGCTGGGTACGGCCGGTTCGGCGTACCACATGCCGGTGCCGATCCGGCTCGACGGCGAACTCGACGTGCTGGCGCTGATCGACGCCTGCGCGGCGCTGGTGGCGCGGCACCCGGTCCTCGGCAGCTCGTTCGAGGAACACGACGGTGAGCTGTTCTCCATCCCGGCACTGATCAGCCCCCGGGTCACCCTGACCACGGTCCCCGCACCGGAGCCGGAGGCGGAGGAGGAACTCGCCGAACTGGTCCGGGCGGAGACCCTGCGGCCGTTCGACCTGCGGCACGGGCCGCTGACCCGGTTCACCCTGTTCACCTCGGGACCCCAGCGGCACCTGCTGCTGGTTGTCGCCCACCACCTCGTCTTCGACGGCGAGTCCAAGGACATCCTGGTCCGCGACCTGGGCGAGCTGTACCGGGGCTTCGCTGACGGCCGTACCCCGGACCTGCCGCCGCTGCCCGTCTCGTACGCCGAACATGCCGGCGCCGAATCGGCCCGGCTCTCCGCCGAACTGGCCCCGGCCGGCGAGTTCTGGGGGCGGCACTGGCACGAGCCGGCACCGGTGGTCCTGCCGGGCCTGCGCCACCAGCAGCCGGCGGCGGCGCCCGGCGACACCGTGGACCACCTGTTCGACCCGTGCCTGCGGGTGGCGCTGGCCGGCACCGCAGACCTGCTCGGCGCGACCCGGTTCGAGGTGCTGCTCGCCGCGGTGCAGGCACTCCTGCACCGGTACGGCAACACCGAACCGACCGTCGCGGTGGACCTCGGCACCCGTACCCCGCTGACCCGCGAGTGTGTCGGCCTGTTCGTCAACGAGGTCCCGGTCACCGGCGCACCCCGACCGGACCAGACGTTCCGTGACCTGGTCGCCGCGACCCGGGCGGCGCTACGGGACCGGTACCCGTTCCGGACGGTTCCGGTGGCCCGGGCCACCGCCGGGGTGAAACCACGGATCGCCCTGGCACCGGTGTCAATCAGCTACCGGCGGCGACCCAGCCGCCCGCCGTTCGCCGGGCTGACCGCCGACGTCGAGTGGTTGGCGTTCAACCACACCGCCCGCAACGCCCTGCACCTGCAACTGCTCGACAGCCCGGAGCAGCTCGCCCTGCGCCTCCAGTACGGTCGGGACACCCTGGACCGGGCCGACGCGACTCGGATCGCCGGGCACTTCACCACCCTGCTCGCCGCCGCGACGGCGGCACCGGACACCCCGCTGGCAGACCTCGACCTGCTCGACGACCACGAATCCGACCTGCTGAGCGCCTGGTCCCGCCCCGCCCCGGTCGACCGGGGCCCCGCCGCACCGACCGGCACGCCACCGAGCCATCGCACAGAAGGCACCCTGCCCGAGCTGTTCGCCGCCCGGGCAGCGGCTGCACCCGACGATCCGGCGGTCATCTCCGGAGACCGAACCTGGACGTACGGGCAACTGTCGGCCGCCGTGGACCGGCTCGCCGCACGCCTGCGCGGGTACGGCGTCCGCCCCGGCGACCGGGTGGCCGTGCTCGTACGCCGGACACCCGCGTTGCCGGTCGCCCTGCTCGGCGTCCTCCGGGCCGGTGCCGCATACGTGCCGCTGGACCCGGACCACCCCGCGGCCCGGCTGGACGCGATCCTGGCCGACGCCGCACCGACGATCCTGGTCACCGACCAGCCGTCGACCGGCCTGTCCCACTCGTGCCCCACCCTCGCACCGCTCACCGACGACGAGCCGGAGCACGCGGGTGCCGACCTTCCCCCGCCGCACCCGGACGACCTGGCCTACCTGATCTACACCTCCGGTTCGACCGGGCAGCCGAAGGGCGTGCAGATCGAACACCGGGCGCTGGCGAACCTGCTGCTCGGGATGCGGGACCTGCTCGGCTCGGAGCCCGGCCACGGCTGGCTGGCGCTCGCCTCGGCCGCGTTCGACATGTCCAAACCGGAACTCTTCCTGCCCCTGGTCACCGGCGGCCGGATGGTCCTGGCGACCGAGGCCCAGACCAGGGACGGAACCGCGCTGCACCGGCTCGTACGCCGGCACGGGGTGACCCACGTGCACGCGACGCCGTCGACCTGGCGGCTGCTGCTGGACGCCGGTTTCGACCAGCCGGACGTGGTCGGGCTCAGCGGTGCCGAACCCCTGCCGCCGGCCCTGGCCCGGGAGGTGCGCAACCGGGTGGGCCGGCTGTGGAACCTGTACGGCCCTACCGAGGCAACCGTCTGGTCCACCGTCGGGGAGCTGCCCGAGGAGGTGGACACCGTCGGTATCGGCGAACCGATCGCCAACACCCGTCGGTACCTGCTCGACGGCCGGCTGAACCCGGTCCCGGTCGGCATCGCCGGCGAGGTCTGCCTCGGCGGGAGCGGACTGGCCCGGGGTTACCTGAACCGTCCCGCGCTGACCGCCGCACACTTCGTCCCCGACCCGTACGGGCCGGCCGGGTCGCGGCTCTACCGCACCGGCGACCTGGCCCGTTACCGGCACGACGGCGAGGTCGAGTTCCTCGGCCGGATCGACAACCAGGTCAAGATCCGGGGGTACCGGGTCGAACTCGGCGAGATCGAGGCGCACCTGGGCCGGCACCCGGACGTGCTCGACTGCGCGGTGGTGCTGCGCGACCGGGAGGGGACCGGCCCGGTGCTGGTCGCGTACGTGGTCCGGCGGGCCGGGGGCGGGGATCCGACGCCCGCCCGGCTGCGCCAGCACCTGGGCGGGACGCTGCCGGCGTACCTGTTGCCGAACCTCTTCGTCGAGCTGCCCCGGCTGCCACTGACCGGCAACGGCAAGCTCGACCGGCGGGCGCTGCCCGATCCGCCCGCCGACACCGGCACCGCCCCGGACCCGGCGGACGGGAGCCAGCCGGGTTACACCGGTGTGGCGCGGGAGATCTTCGAGATCTGGCGGCAGGTACTGCGGATCGACGACATCGGCCCGGACGACGACCTGTTCGACCTCGGCGGGCATTCGCTGACCGTCACCCAGATCGCCGCCCGGATGCGCCGACAGCTCGGCATCGACCTGCCCCTGCACGTCTTCTTCGACTCGCCGACCATCAACGGCCTGGTCGCCGCGTACGCGACGTCGACACCAGCGACGAGTTAGCGGCCGGAACGCCGCAGGAACCCACCACCGATCGCACCGTCCAACGAGGAGGCAAAGTCGTGCCATCCACCGCCGACCCTGACGCCGGCACATCGACGGCACCGGCGTCGCGTACCAACCTGGAGAGCGTGGTCGCGCTGTCGCCGCAGCGGCAGGCGCTGCTGGCCCGCCGGCTCGCCCAGCGGGGGTTGGCGGCGGTGACCGAGCCGGTCATCGCCCGGCTGCCGCGTACCGGGCCGGACCAGTTGTTCACCTGCTCGTCCGGGCAGCAGCGGATGTGGTTGGCCAGCCAGTTCGACCCGTCGGACCCGTCCTTCCACGTGTCGATGTCCCAGCGGTTCGGCGGTCGGCTCGACGTCGCCGCCCTGCGTCTGGCCCTCACCGACCTGGTCGACCGGCACGAGGTCCTGCGCACGGTCTATCTCGGCGCCGACGGTGCGCCCCGCCAGCTCGTCCGGCCGCCGGAGCCGGTCCCGCTACCCGAGGTGGACCTGCGTGACCTGCCGGTCGCCGACCGGGAACCGCAGGCCCGCCTGCTGGCCCGGCACGCCTTCGCGGAGCCGTTCGACCTGGCCACCGGGCCGGTGCTGCGGGCGACCCTGTACCGGCTGGCCGACGACGACCACGTGCTGATGATGACCAGCCACCACATCGCCATCGACGGCTGGTCGATCGGCAACGCGCTGCGCGAGCTGGCCGCCCTCTACACCTGGCGGCGCTCGACGCCCGAGTCCGGACCCGGCACGTCGCCCCCCGCCGGTCCGCCGCTTCCCGCGCTGCCGATCCAGTACGCCGACTACGCGCACTGGCAGCACGATTCCCTCAACGAAGGCGAGTTGGCCGACGGGTTGGAGTTCTGGCGCCGTCAGCTTGCCGCACCCCGTACCGATCCCGAGCTGCCGATCGCCCGCCGACGCGACCAGCCCGGCGACGGTGCCGGTGCCGGTACGGGTGGCAAGGTCAGCCTTTCGATCGGTCCGGAACTGCTCGACGGGCTGCGGGCGGCGGCCGGCGCGACCCGGGGGACCACCCCGTTCGTGACCCTGCTGACCGCGCTCAAGGCGCTGCTGGCCCGCTACCTCGGGCAGAGCGACGTCACCGTCGGTACGCTCGTCGCCGCCCGTACGCACGTCGAGCTGGAGCCGTTGATCGGCTACTTCGCCAACCCGCTGGCGTTGCGTACCCGGCTCGATCCCGAGCTGACCTTCGCCGAGGCGGTGGCCCGGGTACGCCGTACGGTCATCGACGGGTTCGCGTACCAGAGTGTGCCGTTCGACCTGGTGGTGCAGGAGCTGGCGCCACGGCGGGACGCCCAACGGCACCCGTTCTTCCAGGCCGCGTTGATCCTGCACAACTTCTCCGAGGGTTCCCGGCCGGACTGGCCCGGCCTGGACGTGCGCTGGTGGGACAGCGAACTGGACGACATGCTGTTCGACCTGACCCTGGTCGCGGTGCCGCAGCCCGACGGTGGGCTGGAGGCGACGTTCTCGTACCGGACCGAGGTCTTCGACGCCGCCGACGTGGAACGGCTCGCCGCCGGGTTCCGTCAGCTCCTGGTCGGGATCGCGGCCGATCCGGGGCAACGCCTCGGCGACGTGGCGCTGCTGACCCCGGCGGATCGGCAGCGGGCGCTGGTCGACTGGCAGGGGCCGATCCGGGAGCTGCCGCCGGAGGCGTCCACCTTCCCGGCGCTCTGGGCGCGATCGTGTGCCCGCTATCCGGAGGCGGTCGCGGTGGCGGCCGAAGACGGGGTGCTGTCGTACCGGGAACTCGACCGGCGGGCGAACCAGCTCGCGTACCGGTTGCGGGCCGGCGGGGTCGGGCCGGAGACCCCGGTCGGCATCTGCCTGGACCGTACGTCGGACCTGCTGGTGGCGGTCCTCGGCGTGTGGCGGGCCGGTGGCGCGTACGTGCCGCTGGACCCGGCCTTCCCCGCCGGCCGGCTGCGGATGATGGTCGACGACGCGGCCGTCCGGGTCCTGGTGACCGAGCAGGGGGTGGCCGACCGGATGGGCGAGCTGTGCGACGCGGTCCCCGAGCTGGTCCGCCTGGACCGGGATCGGGCCGAGTTGGACGGACTGCCGGACGATCCGCCGGCCGCGGACCCGCACCCCGACCAGCTCGCGTACACGATCTTCACCTCGGGCTCGACCGGCCGACCGAAGGGGGTCGAGGTCAGTCACGGCGCGGTCGGGAACCTGCTGCTGTCCTTCGGCGAGTCGCTCGCGCTTACCCCGGCCGACCGGCTGCTCGCGGTCACCACCCTCTCCTTCGACATCTCCGTGCTGGAGTTGCTGCTGCCTCTGGTGTCCGGGGCACGGGTGGTGGTCGCCACGAACGCGGAGGTCGTCGACGGCGCCGCGCTGCTGGCGCGGGCGCGGTCCAGTGGCGCGACCGTCCTCCAGGGCACCCCGGCGACCTGGCGGATGCTGCTCGCGGCCGGCGAACTGCCGACCTCCGTACGGCACCGGCTCTGCGGCGGCGAGGCGTTCTCCCGCGACCTGGCCGAACGGCTGGCCGGCGGGATCCTCTGGAACGTGTACGGCCCGACCGAGACCACGGTCTGGTCCGCCGCCGGGGTGGTCGACCCGGAGCCATCCGCCGGTTCGGCGCCGGTGACGATCGGGCCGCCGATCGTGAACACCCGGATCTACCTGCTCGACGGGCGGGGACAGCCGGTGCCGATCGGTGTCACCGGTGAGGTGCACATCGGCGGGGCGGGTGTGGCCCGTGGCTACCGGGGTCGACCGGGGCTGACCGCGCAACGGTTCCTGCCGGACCCGTTCGGTAGCGAACCGGGCGGACGGCTCTACGCCACCGGTGACCTGGCCCGGCACCTGCCCGACGGCCGGATCGAGTTCCTCGGGCGCGGCGACCAGCAGGTGAAGATCCGTGGTTTCCGGGTCGAGCTGGGCGAGATCGAGGTGGTGCTCCGCGAGCAGGAAAACGTACGGGACGCGGCGGTAGCCGCCTGGACCGACGGCGGCGACGGTGACGCCCGGCTGGTCGCGTACGTGGTGCCGGAGGCGGCAACCGACGCGGCACAGCTCTGGAGCCTGCTCCAACCCCGGTTGGTGTTGCGGCTGCCGGCGTACCTGATCCCGGCGACGCTGGTGGTGCTCGACGCGCTGCCACTGACCCCGAACGGCAAACTCGACCGGGCCGCACTGCCCGCCCCGACGTGGGGCGCGACCGACTCCACCCCGTACGTCGCCGCCCGTACGCCGGTCGAGGCGGCGATCGTGGGGATCTGGGAGGAGGTCCTCGGGGTGGAACCGATCGGGGTGGACACCGACTTCTTCGCCCTCGGCGGGCACTCGCTGCTGGCCGAACGGGTGCTGTCCCGGCTGCGCGCGTACTTCCAGCTCGCGGCGCCGACGCGGGTGCTGTTCGACGCGCCGACCGCCGCCGGGCTCGCCGCCGCGCTGATCGAGCTGGAACCGGTCCCCGGTCAGGTCACCGCCATCGCCGAGGTACGGGCCGAGATCGAGGCGATGTCACCGGAGGACGTGGCGTTGCTGCTCGGCGACGGTGGGGCCGGATGACCGGGCGGGCAGACGAGCTGCTGGCCGTCCTGCTGGCGCGGCGGGGTTTCGCGTTCACCGCGAGCCAGTCCATCCGCCCCGGTCCACGGGGACCGGAGTTGCCGCTCTCCCCCGCACAGCAGCGGATCTGGTTCCTCGACCGGCTCGGGGTGGGTGACTCGGCGTACCTGATGTCGGCCGCGTACCGGGTCGGCGGGGTGCCGGACGTCCCGGCGCTGACGGAGGCGTTGCGCCGGCTGGTCCGGCGGCACGAGCCGCTGCGTACCGCGTTCGTGGACCGGGACGGGCACGGGGTGCAGGCGATCCGGCCGGCCGACGACCCGGACGTGGTGGTGGCGCTGCCGGTGGTGGACCTCGGTGACCTGCCGGAGGAGGCGCGGGAGCGGGGGCTGCTGCGGCTGGCCCGGCACGAGCTGGCCCGCCCGTTCGACCTCGGCCGACCACCGCTGGTCCGGGGCACGTTGGTCCGGCTGGCGCCCGACGACCATCTCCTGCTGCTGGTCCTCCACCACATCGTCTGCGACGACGTCTCCCTCGACCTGCTCACCGGTGAGCTGGCCGCCACCTACAACGCGCTGGTCACCGGCCGCGAGCCGGCGCCGGCACCGCTGCCGGTCCAGTTCGCCGACTACGTACGCTGGCTGGCCGACCGTGATCCGGAGGTGCTGCGGGCGCAGGAGTCGTACTGGCGCGAACACCTCACCGGCGCGCCCGCCCTGCTGGAGTTGCCGACCGACCGGCCCCGTTCGGCACAGGTCGACGCGCCCGCCGGCAGTGTCCGGTTCACCCTGCCGGCGGAGGTGACCGTGGCCGTCGAGCGGTTGCGCCGGGACACCGACTGCACCCTGTTCACGGTCCTGCTGGCCGCGTTCACGGTGGTGCTGGCCCGGCAGAGCGGCCAGTCCGACGTGGTGGTCGGCGTACCGGCGGCGAACCGGTCGCTGCCGGAGCTGGAGACGATGGTCGGGATGTTCGTGAACACCCTGGCCCTGCGGACCGACCTGTCCGGTGACCCGACGCTGCGGGAGGTCCTGGACCGGGTCCGGCGTACCTGCGTCGGCGGGCTCGGGCACCGCGAGGTCCCGCTCGAACGGGTCACCGAGATCGTCGCCCCGGACCGGAGCGCCGGGCACCATCCGCTGTTCCAGGTGATGTTCGTCCTCAACTCCGGCGGCGGCGACGCGGCCGGTGGGCTCGCCCTGTCCGGGTTGACCGTCCGGCCGGCCGGGATCGGGAACGGCACCGCCCGGTTCGACCTCACCCTGGTCGTGGACGCGGGCGGCGACCGGCTGACCGGCCAACTCGACCACAACACCGGCCTGTACGACCGAACCACGGTCGAACGACTGGTCGACCGGCTCGAGCAGGCCCTGCGGTTGCTGACCACCGCACCCGACCGACGCCTGTCCGAGGTGGACCTGTTCACCGGCGCCGAGCGGCAACTCCTGCTCGGTGGCCTGCATCCTTCGCCCCCGCCGCCGGCCCAACCGGGGTTCGCCGACGACCTGGTGGCGGCGCAGGCGTCCCGTACGCCGGACGCCCCGGCCGTGTACGGCGACGGCGGCTCGGTCACCTACGCCGAACTCGACCGATGGGCCGACCGGATCGCCCGACGGTTGCGGGCGACCGGTGTCGGGCCGGACGTCCCGGTCGGGTTGGTGTTACCGGCCGGTCCGGCGGGCATCGCCGGGCTGCTCGGCATCCTCCGGGCCGGTGGCGCCTACCTGCCGCTCGACCCGAAGCACCCGCCGGAACGGCTGGTCGACCTGCTCGCCGACGCCGGTGCCACCGTCCTGCTCACCGCCGGCCCGTACGCGGACACCGTCGCCTCCTTCGCCGGCACGGTGATCCGGGTGGACGACACCACCCCCGCCCCGACCGACGCCCCTCCCCCACCGGCCCGGCGCCCGGAGCAGCTCGCGTACGTCATCTACACCTCGGGCTCGACCGGGCGGCCGAAGGGCGTGATGGTCACGCACGACACCGTGACCAGGTTCGCGGTGGCGTTCCGGGACGTGCACGGCTTCGGTCCCGGACAGCGGATCCTGATGATCCCCCCGCTGACCTTCGACGCCTCCGTCGGTGACATCTTCCCGGCGCTGGTCAGCGGCGCGGCCCTGGTTGTCCACCCCGAGCCGGCCGCGCTCACCGGACCGGCCCTGCTGGACCTCTGCGTCACACAACGGATCACCGCGGTCGACGCTCCCTCGGCACTCTGGCAACGCTGGGTGGACGACCTCTCCGGCCATGAGGTGCCGGCCGACCTGCCGTTGACCGTGATGATGGTCGGCGGTGAACGGGTGCCGGCAGACAAGGTCGCCGAGTGGAACCGCCTCACCGGTGGCCGGATCAGATTCTTCAACCACTACGGACCGACCGAGGCGACGGTCTGCGCCACCGTCCACGTCGCCGGCCAACCGGGCACCACGGTCGCGGCACCGGACGAGTTGCCGATCGGCCGACCGCTGCCGCACGTACGGGCCTACGTGCTGGATCCTGGCGGTCGGCTGCGACCGGTCGGCACTCCCGGTGAGCTGTACCTCGGCGGCGACTGCCTGGCCCGTGGGTATCTCGGCCGCCCGGAGCTGACCGCACGGGCGTTCGTACCCGACCCGTTCTCCGGCACACCGGGGGCGAGGCTCTACCGCACCGGCGACCTCGCGAAGGTACGCGCCGACGGTGAGCTGGAGTTCCTCGGCCGGGTGGACCGGCAACTCAAGATCCGGGGTTACCGGATCGAGCCGGCCGAGATCGAATCGGTGCTCGGCCGGCATCCCCTGGTCGGCGAGACCGTGGTGGTGACCCGTGACCAGCGCCTGGTCGCGTACGTGGTGCCGCGCGCGGGTGCCGCCGTACCGGATCCCGACGAGTTGCGTACCTTCCTCCGGGGCCGGTTGCCGGACTTCCTGGTGCCGGCCGGGTTCGTGCCGCTGGACCGGTTGCCGCTGACCGCGCACGGCAAGGTCGACCACCACCGGCTGCCGGCACCGGATCCCGAATCTGCGCACCCGTTCGTCCCGGCCGGTACGCCGACCCAGGCCCGGCTGGCCCCGCTCTGGGCCGCCGCGCTGGGCCGGGACCGGGTCGGCGCCCGGGACGGCTTCTTCGACCTCGGTGGGCATTCGCTGCTGGCCGCCCCGCTACTGGCCCGGATCAACCGGGAGTTCGGCGTCGAGCTGCCGCTACGTACGCTCTTCGACGCCCCGCACCTGGACACCTTCGCCGCCGTCATCGACTCCGCCCTCGCCGTCAGTGGGCGGCCAGGTCCGGTCGTCACCCCCTCGAAGGCGGACAGGGTCGACCTGTGGGCCGAGGCCGTGCTGCCGGACGACGTCTGCGCCGATCTCGGGCAGCTTCCGCCGGCCGACCACGATCCGGCGCACGTTCTGCTCACCGGGGCCACCGGGTTCCTCGGGGCGTTCCTCCTCGACGACGTGCTCCGGCACACCACCGCCGAGGTGCACTGCCTGGTCCGGGCCGGTTCGGTCGGCGCGGCCATGGTCCGGGTCGAACACAACCTGCGCCGGTACGGACTCTGGCGCCCCGAGTACGCGGCCAGGATCGTCCCCGTCCTCGGTGACCTGACGCAACCGCGACTGGGACTGTCCGCACCGGCCTTCGCCGCCCTCGGTGCACAACTCGACGTGATCTACCACAACGGTGGGGCGGTGCACTTCGTGCATCCGTACCAGCGGTTGAAGGCGGCGAACGTGGGCGGAACGGTCGAGGTGCTGCGGCTGGCCGGGCTGGGTCGGGTGAGCGCCGTACAGCACGTGTCGACGCTCGGCGTCTACCTCGGCCCGGTGGACGGGTCACGGACGGTCACCGAGGCCGATCCGCCGGACCGGCCGGACGGGTTGTGGGGCGGTTACAACGAGAGCAAGTGGGTGGCGGACCGGTTGGTGCAGGCGGCTCGGGAGCGGGGGCTGCCGGTGTCGATCCACCGGCCGGCGCGGGTCACCGGTCACGCCGGCACCGGTGCCGGCAACACCGACGACTACCTCAGCCGCCTGTTGAAGACGTTCGTCCAGGTGGGAGCCGTACCGGCGCTCGATTTCGAGGAGGATCTGGCGCCGGTCGACTACGTCGCCGCCGCGATCGGGCACCTCTCCCGCCGCACCGGCACCGCCGGCCGCGACTTCCACTTCTACAACCCCCGGACCATCGGGTACGCGGAGATCGTCGACGTCCTGCGCGAGCGGGGTTACCCGGTCCGGTCCCTGCCGTACGAGCGCTGGTACGCCGAGGTGGTCGAGGCGGCAGAACATTCGGCGGAGATCGGCCTCGGCCCGTTCCTGGCGGGGCTGCCGCCGACGATGGGTCCCCGGGAGCACCCGACGTTCGACTGCACCGGCACCGAACGGGCGGTGGCGTCGGCCGGGATCCACTGTCCGCCGGCCGATCGCGTACTGCTCGGGCGGTATGTCGACTTCTTCGTCCGTACCGGATTCCTGCCCGGACCCGGCTGACCGCCTGCGGCTAGACCTCGGCGTCGACCGGTTGCTCGAAGGAGATGTGGGCGAAGGCGAAGTCGGTCGCCAGTTCGTCCTGGCGCAACCGCAGCTCGGTCAGGTCCCGGCCGAGCTGTTCGCGGGCGTACAGCACGGGTTCGTCGTTGCCGAGCCGCTTGAGCTGTTCGCCGATCGCCGCCGCGGCCAGGTCCTCGGCGAGCTTGCCGGGGTCGACGCCGCAGGAGAAGCCGTGCTGCCAGACCCGGACCCGTTCGAAGAAGAACTGGTCGGCCCGCACCTCGAGCCAGGCCCAGCCCTCGGCCGGGCCGTCCGCCCAGCTCACGTGCAGGCTCCGGATGATCGGGTCGAAGACCTGGCGGCTCGCGTACGCGTCGACGGCGGCGGATCGGGCGACGGCGCCGAGGTCGTTGACGTACCCGCTGCGGCCGTCCGGGAGGCGGCCGATGATGTCCCGGTAGGTCTGCGGAGCCGGGTCGGTCGGGTCGCCGTCGTCCGCTCCGGTGACGTCCCCGAAGGCACGGGCGTCGAGGACGTAGTCGAGGATCCGGCGCCCGTTGCCGCCGTCGCCGAGGGTCGGCGACTCGATCCGCAGCAGTTGCAGGCCGACCGCGGCGCAGACGGCGTTGGTCATCCGGTCGTCCCGGCTGGCCTCGGGGCCACGGCCGACGCTCGCGCTCAGTTCGACCGCGAAGGTGGGGGCGACGCTGCGCTGGTCACCGACGACAAACGCGAACTGCGTACGGATCGCGGAGCTCCACTGGTGCGCGGTGATGCCCGGCGGACGACGGCGGGTGATCTGGCTGAGCTTCCAGTCCGGCTGCACCACGCAGCCGGCCCGCTCGAACGCTTCCCCTCGGGCGACGCGGGCCGCGTACTCGGCCGGGGGGAAGATCGGACGCAGCCACAGATCGTCGTCGATGCCGGTGTCTACCATGTATGTCGATCCCAAGTGTCGCAGCCGGGACGCCGTCCACCGCGGATCGGGTGGACAGCCGGTAACCATGCTAGGAATCCTCTCCCGTACGGGCGGCGGCAGGTTCGCAACCCGCCGAAGGGTCCCAGGTCAGCCGGCCCCGAGCAGCTTCTTGGCGACCTTCCCCATGGCGTTGCGGGGCAACTGGTCCACCAGGTGCACCTGACGGGGACGCTTGTGTACGGACAGTTGCCCGGCCACGAAGTCGATGAGCTGCTGGCCGTCGACCCCGTCCGCCACCACGTACGCGGTGACCTGCTCGCCGAGATCGGCGTGCGGGGTGCCGACAACGGCTGCCTCGGCCACCGCCGGGTGCGCCAGCAGGGCGTCCTCCACCTCACCGGCGCCGATCCGGTAACCGCCGCTCTTGATCAGGTCGGTGGAGGCCCGCCCGACGATCCGGTGCCACCCGTCCGGCCCGATCACCGCCACGTCCCCGGTGGCGAACCAGCCACCCTCGCCTACCCCGGCCGTCCCCGCACCGGCCGTCCCCGCACCTGCCGGCACTGCACCTGCCCGGGACGGCGGAGCACCGTCCGCGCGCAGGTAGCCGTCGAACAGGGTCGGTCCGCTCACCTGGAGTTCGCCGATGGACTCGCCGTCGGGCGGAAGCACCGCGCCGTTGTCGTCGACGAGCCGGGTCCGTACCCCGGTGACCGGGAGGCCGACCTGACCCGGACGCCGTTCACCGGCCGCCCGGCCACTGACCGTGATCAGGGTTTCGGTCATCCCGTACCGCTCCAGCGGCGGTTGTCCGGCCAGGGCGGCGAGCCGGTGGAAGACCGGCACCGGCAGGGCCGCGCTGCCGGAGACCAGCAGCCGGGCCGAGCGCAGCGCCCGAGCAGCACTCTCGTCACCACTGATCCGGGACCAGACCGTCGGTACGCCGAAGTAGAGCGTCCCACCCGCTGCCGCGTACGCCTCCGGGGTGGGTCTGCCCGTGTGTACCAGCCGGGAGCCGAGTCGCAGCGGCCCGAGCACCCCGAGCACCAACCCGTGTACGTGGAACAGCGGCAACCCGTGCACGAGAGTGTCGTCCGGCGTCCACTGCCAGGCGTCGGCGAGGGCGTCCAGGTCGGCGGCGATCGCGGCACGGCTGATCAGGGCGCCCTTCGGCGGCCCGGTGGTGCCACTGGTGTAGAGCACCAGCGCGGTCCGTTCCGGCGGGGGCTCGGGATACCGGGTGTTGGACCGGGTGGTCCGGCCGATCGGCAGCACCGCCGGACGGGGTGCCCCACCCGGCAGGGCGGATCGTTCGCCGCCGGGCAGGTTGTCAAGCAGGTCGGGCCGTTCGGTGAGGACCAGGTCGGCGCGCGAGTCGCGGAGCAGGTGGGCGAGTTCGGCCGGGCCGGAGTCCGGCGGGAGCGGCACCACCGGCACGCCGCTGATCAGCCCGGCGAGGACGCCGACGACGGTTTCGACGGTCGGGGTGGCGTGCACCGCGACCATTCCCGCGCCCCGGATGTCGCCGGCAACCGCCGTCGCCCAGCCGATCAGCTCGTGCCGGGACAGCCCGCGCCCGGCGACCACCAGCGCGTCGGAGTCGTCGGACGTTTCCGTGAGCAGGGCGTCCAGCAGCACCGACCGACACTCCTCGCCGCTTCGACTGACAGTGGTGCGGACAGTCGGCGGGTTGTCCCCGACTGTGCATCGCCGCAGCCAGGTGGGATGGGCAACTGGCAAGAGCGTAGTTCACATCCGGGAGCGACTGCCGGTAGTGCTGCCTGCGCGGCGGATGGCGCCTCCAGGAAAACCAACGCCTTCGACTCGTACATCTTCTTCGATGTAGGAACATCAAAGACGATGTAAGAGAATTACGCGTCATGCCTCCCGGCCGGGTGACGGTCGCCCACGGAGAGCGACGAGCACTAGCGGAGTCGGGGCAGGAGTTGCCGGGCGACGTCCAGGGCCCGACCGCCGCCCGTGGCACCGCCCTCGGCGTCCCACACCTCGGAGAGCACGCAGAGCACGAAGCCCCAGGCGATCACCCGTTCCACCGGTAGCGCCAGCCCGTCGGCGAGCTGTTCGATCCGGGCAGGTACGAGGGCGAGCAGGTCGTCGTCCCGCCGGGCCGGGTCCGGGTTGTAGAGCCACGGGCCGACCTCTGATCCGGGGTCGCCGACCACCCCGTGCGGGTCGATGGCCAGCCACGGTTCCCGTTCGGCCCGGAGGATGTTGTCGTGGTGCAGGTCGCCGTGGAGTACGACCCGTTCGGCGGCACTGGCGCACAGCTCGTCGAAGATCCGCCCGGCCCGTTCCACCAGGTGCCGGGGCAGCACCCGGTCGTCCGGGTACCGCCGCAGGTGGGCCGTGAACGCCTCGCCACGGGTCACGAGTTCGGGCAGCGGGCAGTCGGCCGGCGGGGTCCGGTGCAGTCGCCGGGTCAGCGTGACGAAGGCCGCCGTCGCCTCCTCGTCCCGCTCGGGTACGAGCACCCTGGCCTGCGTACCCGGGGCAGCCCGTTCCAGCAGGAGCGCTCCCCGTTCGGCGTCCCGGTCGAGCAGGCGTACGGCACCGCGCCCGTCGAAGGAGGTCAGCGCCGCCGCCTCGTGGAAGAGATGGTCGGACTCCGGCACCCCGAGCTTCAGCACGGCGGGTGTGCCGTCGCCGCGCCGGACCGGGGCGACCCAGTTGAAACTGAGCGCGTACGGGTCGCCGACCTCAAGGTCCCAGTCACGGGTGATCGCGGTGACGAGTGACGGCAGCTCGGTGAGCCACCGCTGCCCGGCCTCGCCCCATACTTCGCTGACCTTGCGCCGGAACACCGGTGGGATGGTCATATCGCGGAACATGCCGCAAATCCTGCCAGGCACCCGGTGGGACGCACCCCTGTCCGGACCGACGTCGAGTGTGGACCTTACCGTTCGGCCGACCGCAGGGCTTGTTTCCTCGATGTTCAATCCGTAACCTGCCGATTAAACATCCGATGCCTGTCGGGCACCTTACTGTCATTAGTCCGCTTTTATCCACCGACCGATAACCACCACCTCTTAGTACCTCGGATGATTCCGGAGGCCCCGTTGACACACCACCCCCGAAGAAGACGACTCGTCCCCCGTACGCTGCTCGCTGGCGTACTGGCCGCGGCTGTGGCCGTACCCGTGCCGGCCTTTGCCGGGCCGACGCCGCTGGCGGCCCCCGAGACCGGCCCCGCCGCGGCCGGGTCCGACCCCCTGACCCTCTGGTACGACGAACCGGCCGCCGACTGGGAGACCCAGGCGCTGCCGATCGGCAACGGCGCGCTCGGCGGCATGATCTTCGGCCGGGTCGCGAACGAGACCGTGCAGTTCAACGAGAAGACCCTGTGGACCGGTGGACCGGGCGCGCCCGGTTACAACTTCGGCAACTGGACCTCGCCCCGACCGAACGCCATCGCCGACATCCAGGCGCTGATCAACCAGAACGGGCGCATCTCCCCGCAGGAGGTGGCGAACAAGCTCGGCCAGCCCAAGAGCAGCTTCGGTTCCTACCAGAGCTTCGGTGACCTGTCGCTGCGGCTGACCGAGGACCCGGGCACGGTCCAGGAATACCGTCGCGAGCTGAACATCGGCACCGCGCTCGCCAAGGTCTCCTACGTCGACGAGGGTGTCCGCTACACCCGCGAGTATTTCGCCAGCAACCCGGACAACGTGCTGGTGGTCCGGCTCAGCGCCGACCAGCCCGGCAAGGTCGGCTTCACCGCCGGGGTGACGGCGGCGAACAACCGGTCGAAGACGACCACCGCCACCGGCGGCCGGATCACCTTCGCCGGGGCGCTCAACGACAACAAGCTCAAGTACGAGTCGCAGATCCAGGTCAACAACGACGGCGGGACGCGTACCGACGGGACCGACGGCACGGTCACCGTGGCCGGGGCCAACTCCGCCACCCTGGTTCTCGCCGCCGGCACCGACTACGCCGGTCAGTACCCCACCTACCGGGGCACCGACCCGCACGCGGCGGTCACCGGTCGGGTCGACACCGCCTCGGCGAAGTCGTACGCGGATCTGCTCGCCGCCCACCAGGCCGACTACAAGGCCCTGTTCGACCGGGTCAACCTCGACCTCGGCCAGGTGATGCCGAACATCCCGACCGACGAGCTGCTCACCGGCTACGACAAGGGCAACGCCGCAGCGGACCGCGCCCTGGAGAGCCTCTTCTTCCAGTACGGCCGCTACCTGCTGGTCGCCTCGTCGCGGGGCGGGTCGCTGCCGGCGAACCTCCAGGGCGTGTGGAACAACTCCACCAACCCGCCCTGGGACGCGGACTACCACGTCAACATCAACCTCCAGATGAACTACTGGCCGGCGGAGGTCACGAACCTCTCCGAGACCACCGCCCCGCTGTTCGACTACGTCGACGCGATGGTGGCGCCGGGCAAGGTCACCGCCCAGCAGATCTACGGTAACCGGGGCTGGGTGGTCAACAACGAGACGAACCCGTGGGGCTTCACCGGCCTGCACAACTACCCGCAGTCGTTCTGGTTCCCGGAGGCGGGCGCCTGGCTGGCGCAGTCGTACTTCCAGCACTACCAGTTCACCAAGGACGAGAAGTTCCTGCGTGAGCGGGCGTACCCGATGATGAAGGAACTGGCCCAGTTCTGGATGGACGAGCTGGTCGTCGACCCCCGTGACGGCAAACTGGTGGTCTCCCCCAGCTACTCGCCGGAAAACGGTGACTTCACCGCCGGTGCGTCGATGTCGCAGCAGATCGTCTGGGACCTGTTCACCAACACCATCGAGGCCGGCAACATCCTCGGTGGCGACGGCGCGTTCCGCAACGAGGTCAAGGCCGCCCTGGCGAACCTCGACCCGGGCATCCGCGTCGGCTCGTGGGGTCAGCTCCAGGAGTGGAAGCTCGACCTGGACAGCCCGACCGACACCCACCGGCACGTGTCGCACCTGTTCGCCCTGCACCCGGGCTCGCAGATCTCCCCGACGAAGAACCCGGAGATCGCCGAGGCCGCCAAGGTGTCGCTGACCGCACGCGGCGACGGTGGCACCGGCTGGAGCAAGGCCTGGAAAATCAACTTCTGGGCCCGGCTGCTCGACGGCGACCACTCGCACAAGATGCTGAGCGAGCAGCTCAAGGGCAGCACCCTGGCGAACCTGTGGGACACCCACCCGCCGTTCCAGATCGACGGCAACTTCGGTGCCACCTCGGGCATGGCCGAGATGCTGTTGCAGAGCCAGACCGGCGAGATCCAGGTCCTGCCTGCCCTGCCGAGCAAGTGGGCCAACGGCTCCGTCAGCGGCCTGCGGGCCCAGGGCGACAACACCGTGGACGTACGCTGGTCCGGCGGTGCCGCCGACGAGATCAAGGTGACCACCGGTCGCGCCGGCAAGGTGAGCCTGCGCAACTCGATGTTCACCGGCCCGTACACGCTGGTGGACGCGGCCAGCGGACGGAAGATCACCACCACCGGTGGCGGCGAGAAGATCACCTTCGAGGCCGTCAAGGGCCACACCTACGTGGCCACCTCCCAGGTCGACATCGCCATCGCGGCGCCGGCCACCCTGGAGGTCGGCCAGACCGCGCCGGTCACCGTCACCATCAAGGCATCGGGTACGACCACAGTCCCGGCCTCCTCGGTCAAGCTCGCCGTGCCGGAAGGCTGGACCGTACGACCCGGCCAGATCGCCACCCCGAAGCTCCGCCCCGGAGACTCGCAGGTCTACACGTTCACGGTCGCACCGACCCGGGAAGCCGAACCTGGCCCGTCCCGGATCGAGGCACGCCTGATCAACGACGCCTGGCGGGCCACCGCCAGCACCTCGATCGCCCTGCCGATCCCGCCGCCGTGCGACGTGCCGAACCCGGCCAACCCGCTCGTCGCCTGGGACCCAAGCTCGGGCAACACCATCGCGGACCGCTCCCCCAACGGGCGTACCGCGACGGTCCAGACCGGAGCCGAGTACGTCGCCGCCGGCCCCACCGGCAGCGCGCTGGCGCTCAACGGCCAGCGTTACCTGCGTACGACCCCGACGACGCTCGGCTACCTGAACACGGCCACGTTCGCGGCCGAGGTGAAGGTGACGACCACCGGTAGCTACCGCCGGCTGTTCGACTCCCAGCCGGGCGGCAACCCCGGCACCGACGGGATCCTGATCGACCTGACGCCGAGCAACCAGGTCCGCTTCATCGGCGCCGGCAACGGCGTGACCACCACGGCGACCCTGCCCACCGGCCGGTTCCTCGACCTGGTCATCACGATGGCCGACGACGGCGCGATCACCGTCTACGTCGACGGTCAGGTCGCCGGTACGGCGAAGGTCCCGGACGGCGGCATCATCGGCTGCGCGACCCGTGAGCTGCGGTTCGCCGCAGACCAGGACGGCGGCCAGCGGCTGACCGGTGAACTGGACCGGGTGGCCATCTTCCCGACGGCACTCCCCGCTGACCAGGTGGTCGGCTGGCAGGCCCGCGCCTTCGGCTAGGGCGCGTTTCATAAAGCACGGTGGGCAGGTTGAGGTCACGGCGTGGCGGTGATCGATAGACAACGAGGTCTCCGGTACTTGGTACAACGACCAAGAAGCACCATGCACCGGAGACCTCGTGGCCACCCTAGCGGTGACGAGGCGGCACGACCTGACCGACGCGCAATGGGCGGCGCTTGCCCCGTTGCTACCCGCTGCGCCGGTTCGGGGTCGTCCGCCGAAGTGGACAAGAAGGCAGCTGATCGACGGGATTCGGTGGCGGATCCGGATCGGTTCACCCTGGCGTGACGTCCCGGCCGAGTACGCGCCCTGGCCCACCATCTACGGCCTGTTCCGCCGCTGGCAGCGCGACGGCACCTGGGAGAAGATCCTCGCCGGGCTACAGGCCAGCGCTGACGCGGCCGGCCGGATCGAGTGGGACGTCAGCATCGACTCGATGACCAGCCGCGCCCACCAACACGCTGCCGGTGCCCGCCGGGACGGGCATCTGCAGAGAGAACCACCCGGCGGCATCCACGACGAGCCCGTCGATCACGCGCTCGGGCGGTCGCGAGGCGGGCTGACCACCAAGACGCATCTGGCCTGTGAACAAGGTCAGAAACCCCTCGCCCTGATCCTCACGGCCGGTCAACGCGGCGACAGCCCGCAGTTCATCCCCGTCCTACGCAAGATCCGGGTGGGCCGGCCCGGCGGTGGGCATCCCCGGACCCGTCCGGACCTCGTCCTGGCCGACAAGGCCTACACCTCGAAAAGCAACCGAGCCCACCTGCGTTCCCGCGGGATCAAGGCCTGCATCCCGAGCAAAGCCGACCAGGACGCCCACCGCAAAGCCAAGGGATCGAAGGGCGGTCGCCCACCCCGCTTCGACCCGGTCGTCTACCGGCAACGCCACGCCGTCGAGTGCGGCATCAACCGCCTCAAACGCCACCGCGGCGTCGCGACCCGATACGACAAACTCGCCGTCCGCTACCAGGCCGTCCTGACCATCACCGCCATCGGAGAGTGGCTCCGACCGGACTTATAAAACGCGCCCTAACCACCACCAGCACCAGCAGTACGCACACAGGGCTCCTGCCGACTCCCGTACCGGGAGCCGGCAGGAGCCCTGGATCATTCATAACGATTGTCGCCCGAGGAGATGTTCAAAAGACCGGCATACAAGGCGAACTTGCGCCCGAACCGATCCCATGATCGGGGACAGTATTCCCAGGAATATCCAACAAATAGTACATTTCCTCGCCGCTCGCCACTTACGACACCCCACACTTATGGGATCATGGCACCGTGAAGCACCTACAGGCAGTGCGTCAGAAACCAGACATTGACCTTGCTCTAGCCGAGGTTCACCTACAGTATGACCTCTTCTGTTTCGGCTAAAAATGAAGGCGGAGGGGCCTTTTGTGAGCGACAAGTTGGAGCCAAGATCCCGTCAACAAAAGGTGATCTCAGCTCTTGGCCGCGGGCGCTGGGCACTTCTAGTTCTGCTGCCAGCAGTAGTTGCGGCCTTCGGCGGATTCGCCGGAATGAAGACTGGCCAAACACGAGTATACTTCATTCTTATCACTATATTTGCGGCTTTGTCCCTCGCCTTCTTGAACGTCTGGAAAGAGATTCAGGCCAAGCGAGCACGGTCCTCTGCAGTCAAGGCGAAGGGTGCCCTGGCTGACGCACTAAGCCAGGCAGGAAAGCCACTAGTAACCGTACTAAGCAAGGTAGCCGACGCCGATGGCGAAGAGCGAAAAGCCCACGTCGGAACCCTAATGACGCTCACGCTTCAGATTGCCGCCAGTCAATGTGGCAGATTAACGAACAAAAAGTGCAATATACGGAGTGTAATCTACCAGTTCACTGAAGATGGGAGGCTGGTACGCGCCGAATGGCACGGACGACAAGGGAAAGCGCCACGCCTTGACTTCGAGGCCAGCAGAGGAAAAAACGACCGAGAAGTAATCGAGATTGCACAGGGCGAAGACTTCGTCCTGTGTTACAACATCGACAAGGACGCCCCTAGCCATATCGACGGCAAAGAATCACGGCCCTACAAATCCTTTCTTCAGGTCCCAATTCGAACAGAGCGCCGGAGCTTTGGCTTCTTATCTGTCGACTCAGACGTGCCCTACACCCTAACTACTGCCGACGTCGGATATGTGACGCTAATGGCACGAATAATAGCCTCAGCCCTCGCATTACTTGAGAGCAACACCACGAAACCAACGGAAGCCCGCAAGCCGACAGTTCCAAGCCAGCTAGTAAGGGGATCGAATGTCTAGGCAGCTACGCGATCGAAACCCCTCATCAACCACCCTCGCCCGGCGCCGGAGAGGTTCACGAGTACTCGTGGGGCTCGGCAGCTCGGCATCCGGCACGGAGGTCAAGCCCATAGTTTCCGCCGAGGAGCGTCAATTCCTTGAGGGCACGATTACCGGCGATGAATACATCCGTATTGGCGAGGAGAGGTCCGAGGAATTGATTCTCCAACTCCAAGACGAGCGAAGCAGAAGACCGACTCGGCTAATTGAATCTTTCGCTGCAGCGGCCGGCCTCGTATATGCACTTGTAGCGCTAGTCTCTTTCATCTTCGACTCTGCAGCGACAACCATTGCCGCAATGATCATCAGTAGCGTGTTCATAGCCGCCACGACTTTAGTTCGAAGTCTCAAATAGGAAAACCCAAACCGACGTTTTCAAGTTGCCCTGGATAGAAGCCACCCACAGATCGAGAATGTAAGCCATCAGGGCTGACCTTGGCGCGACAAAAGCTGATATATTGGCCGGGGATTACCATGGTTGGACAACCGAGCGACACAACAAACGATGCGTCCATCTACTGCAGTTACTAACTCGGAGCCAACCCGCAACAAGACCGCTACCGACCTAGACGGAAATGTCCCCTCCTGCTGGTCCTTCCCCCTGCTTAAAGCGGTTGGCCGCCTCCTGTGTCACTGCGTGCTCGAAGGTGCCATATTGTAAGCGGCGCCATCTCTGGATACGCAGCACCGCCATTACTTGACGGGCCTTACTACTGCAGCGACTTGTTGCCTTGCTCCATCTGCAGGTTTTCTCCCGACTAGGCGAGGCCCGTGTTCAAGTGTAACTTTCGGATCGAACGGTCGATCAGGGCGCCGTTGGGTCTAAGCCGAAAGCGAATACACGCCCCACGGCCCCATTGGCTCGATCACCCGAATCTCGTAGACGGACCCCACGTTTAGCATCAGCTCGCTCGTACCCAGGCGCAACTGACCGACGTACTGCGCGTCCTGCGCATCAACCAGGCGGTACTCGTGTCGCCCGAACAGATCGTTGTGGACTCGCCAGCCGGTGCCGTCGTGCTCTAGGCGGTACGTCTCGCCGCGGAGCATCCAGTGACGGAAGATCCCGTCGTTCCGCAGGGGCACACCGGTCGGCTGGTACATGGTGCGCGCGGCCATGTCGGTCCGGTATCCGGAGTCGTAGACGGGAACTTCCTCAACCGCCAGCACGCCCAGCATCGTTTGCGTAGCCATCACGCCGTCCCTTCGTAGATGATCTCGTTGCGGTCGCCAGGTAGTGCGGTGACAGACACCGCCACAACCTTGCCGTCTGCGGCCCTGCGGACCCTCGTGTGTTCGGTAACCGCGACGCCAGGGTCCAGGCCGAACAAGTCAAGCTCTGCGGCTGTGGGTGGCCGGGACCTGAGAGTGTCGCGCCAGGTCCGCCACCCGTGGCCAGCCGCTTCCAAGATTGCATACGTTCCTGGCAGCACGTCGGCCGGCAACTCGATCATTGTCCCAGCCACAAGGGAACGTGGGTAGTAGCTGTCCGACGTGGTGTGGAGTTGCCGATCGACGTACCGCAGTCGCCTACGAACGGTCACTGGCTCGCCTGGCGGCAGTTCGAGGAAGTCCGCGATGCGGCCGGAGGCGAGAATCGTCTCGGTGGTGATGACCTCGTTCGGTTCGCGTCCCTGCGCCCGGATCCCGTTGGACCAGGTGTCGGCCGGCGACGTGTCGATACGGGTGTTGCGCTCCGGCTCGGAGGCCACCCAATCCAGGGTTCGCTGGTCGCGAGTGGACCAACCCTGGCCCTGCGTGGAGACGATGAGCCCTTCCCTGGCAAGGGTTTGCAGGGCGGTCCGAACGGTCTGCCGGGAGACCTTGTAGCGCTTGGTGAGGTCGTGTTCGCTGGGCAGCTTCTGCCCGGCCGGCATCTGGACAACATCGCGGCGCAGGTCGTCTGCGACGCGGCTGAACAGGGTCACGGTCATCAGAGCTTCCGATCCGGTCGTCCTGTACGAACAACAATACGTACGGTGATGGCCTTGTGGCTGCGCTCACACCAATCCTAACCTCAAGTTACGTCCTGTCCGACAAGTTGTCACGGCTGACAGGACGTGAAGGGGTGTCCGATTCTCGGCTCCATCAGCATCGAGCCCACGCGGTCGCGACGCCCCTACCCAGTCCGGATGCGGTGACCTGGCGTACCCCCATTGCGTCAGGTCACCGCGTCCGCCGGAGCGGGTGCGGCGGTCGGTGAGGGAAAGTGAATCCCGGCCGCCGCGCCTCCAATCGCGAGGGGGCAACGGATGGCGTGCGAGCAGATCCAGCAAGTCCACCAGGCGAAACACGGCCCGCCGAGTCATTCCGGGCGGCAGCAGGCGTCGACCGACACCCGAGGACGGTCCTGAATGGGCAGGTGGCGGTGGTTCTGCGACGCGTATGAGCCGGATGACGACGGGATCGGTCCTGCGACTCAGTATCCAGAGCGAGCCGGCTACAAGCACCGGGAACACGAGCCGGTCACGGGAATGGGCTCCTCGCCGGATGGGCAGCCAGAGTCCCCGGTGGATCCCGAGGACATGAGGCTGGCTCGGCTGCGCGGCAATCGGGGTTGCCGGTTCCGCTACGGGTACAGGCAGCGACCGTGACTAGGCCCGCTGGGCTGCCGGAGGTGCCGGTCGGCACCGTACTTCGGCTCGGGGTTGGCGAGTGGTCGCACTGCCGTGACCTGCCGCCGAGTGCGGCCGTGGATGTGGTCGTGGTGCGGGTGCATCTGGACCGGCTGCACGTCCGGTCGGATGAGGTGTGGGTGACCGGGCACGCGCCAGAGTGCGCGTGGGAGTCGTCCGACTGCACGACCCCGTGCATCGAACTCCTGGTGCAGGTGACCGCGATCGTCCGCCAGGTGGCGACGCAACTGAGCAGCGAAAACAGTCCATCAGATGCAGTAACCGAGGAGGAGCAGGGGTGAGTACGCATAATCCGATGGGGCGTACGTGGCTTTGCACGGGTTGTGGGGGTGACTGGCCGTGTGCGACTCGGCGGCGGGAGCTGCGGGCCGAGTTCGATGGCAGTCGGGTGTCGCTCGGGCTCTACCTGGGTCAGTATTTCGTCGTCGCGGCCGAGGATCTGCGGCACGTGCCCAGCGGCTGGCTGCACAACCGCTTCGTCGGCTGGATCCGGCACGACGAGCAGGCGGTCCCGTACACCGCGGTTGATGTTTTGATCAGCTCTTATGAGCTGGCCAAGGCCCACTCCCCCGACCCCGGCGGACGCTGCCCCACCTGCGGCGAACAGACCGAGTGCTGGGTACGCATCGCACCCGAGGGACCGGGCTTTCTCCTCCCGCTCCCCTGATGTTCGGCCCGCTGCCCGAACCCGGCGACATCCTCCTGATCGGGGAACGCGCCAGCGTCCAGTTCGCCGGGGACCGGGCACTCACCCTTCGCCTCATCTCCCGCTCCCGGGAACCGACCTGCGACGGCTGGATCTGGCTCACCGGCTACGTCCTCGACCAACGCGGAAAAGCAACAGAAAAACGCGAGGTGTACGTCCAACTCGCCGGCCTCCGACCCCCACCGACCTCGGCGACCAAGCCTGTACGAGCGGCTGACCGGCGAGGTCGGCCGGATCGCCATCTTCCCGACGGCGCTCCCCGCTGACCAGGTGGTCGGCTGGCAGACCGCTAACCGCCACCAGCGGTACGCCTACAGGTCCTGCCGACTCGCGTAGCGGGAGCCGGCAAGAGCCCTTCGGGTTCAACCTCGTTGGTGGTCAAGCCGTCACCAGTGCATCGCATCGCTGATCGAGTACCCGCCCTGACGGACAGAGAAGAACGGCGGCGGGGCGGTGCACATCCGCAGCTCCGGCGAATCGTCCGGGTACGGACTCTGCACACCGGTGAACCCGACCAGAGTCCGCCGCCCCATGTCCGCAACGCTGAACCCGATCCGGGTGTCCATCAGCTCCTGAGCGTTTTCCGACGCGTCCACGACTCTCCCGGTGACCGTCGCCTGGTCGCCCGAGGCCATCATGCAGTCCACCTTGATCGAATACCAGACAACTGCGTCCTGCTCGACGAAATGGTGCCGCAGGTGCGCCGTGCCCCACGACTCGGTCGGGTACGGGCCGGGGTTGTCGTGGCGGGCGTGCGCGTCCACCGTGAACCGGATCTCGTCAGCCGCCGCCGGTGGAAACGCAATCAGCGCCGACCCGCGCAGGTGGGAGATCTCCGCGTCGGGTGCGGCGCTCGCCGCGACTGGCAGACACAGCACCAACACCATCCCGGCGGCAACAGCTACGGCTTTCCCTGACACCAACATCGCTTCCTCCGTAAGGATCTGATCGTTGTGCCTCCATCCTCCAAACGTGTGCTGTGACCGGACTGAGTACCACTCAGTTTTCGCTCAGATGACACAGAGGACGACACCCTTACTCCGCTGCCCGTACAAATGCCGATTTGCACATTCGCTGTGCCGCGCTACTGATCGGTTGCGGCTGCTCGGGTTTCGGACGGAAAGGCCGAGGGTAGGTAGCCGAGGTCTAGAGCAAGCGGCTTCTGGGGAGAACGTGATCATGGCCCGAACCGCGACCGTTACCGGGGCTGGCAATGGATTGGGGCGCGAGATCGCGCTTGGCCTCGCCGAAGCCGGTTACGGCATCGGCGTAGCCGACTCCGATGAGCCGGCCGCGAAGGGGCGAAGCGCTTCAGGTAGCTCGCGCGATCACGCCTCGGACCCCTGACTGCCGGACGTCTCCTGCCCGATCGGCGAGGCGGAGTCCTCCATCGGCCGCTGCCGGCCTCGCAACGCGTCGAACAGCGCGACCAGGGCCAGCACTCCGGCGACCACGCTCAGTCCGACCATCGGCGACCAGCGGGCCAACACTGTCGTGAGCAGCAGCAGGACCACCAGGCCGATCATCCGCGACCAGGAGACCCGGCCGAAGACCTGGTACTCCAGCCACACCCGGGCGGCGAGGAAGATCGCCGGACCGCCCACCAGGAACAGAAGCCACGTCGGCCGCAGCAACCCGTACGGGTCAGTGATCACCAGCTCGTAGCTGGCCGCGGTGACGAGCACGCTGAGCACGATCAACCCGTGCGTCCGTTCCGACGCCGCACCCAGGTGGCCGGGCATACGCGCCCGCCCCAACGCCTCGGTCAGCAACCGACCGGCGCGGTAGAAGTAGATCCGCCACAGCAGCACGCTGGTGGCGAACGCGACCGTGAAGGCGGCAGCCCGCACCGAGGAGTAGCTCGCGCCACTGAACACGGCGGCGATGACAATGATCGTCTCGCCGAGCGCGATGAGGAACATCTGCTGGTGACGTTCGGCCAGATGCTCCCCGGCGATCCGCCAGCGACTCACCGCCGCAGCCCCCAGCCACGGCAGCGGCCAGCCCAGAGCCCAGGCGACATAGTCCACGGTGAGCGCGGCAGCCCACAGCGGCAGGCGTAGCTGTTCCGGGCCCAACGCGCCGACCAGCCAGAGCGGTGCGGCCGCCGCAGCCCATGCGGCGAGCCGAAACGGCACCAGCCGTCGTGGATGGCCACGCAGTGCGGCAGCGACCACCAGCGGCCGCACCACCATCACCACCAGGTACGCGACCGCGAACGGCAACGCCCGCTCCTCCACCGCGCGCGGCAGCGTCACCGCCATCACCAGGGCGGCGAACATGGTGCCGACCACGACCGCCTGGATGACCGGCCGCTCCGGCTCGTAGCGACTGGTGATCCAGATGGTGTGCGACCAGATCAACCAGAGCGCCAGGAACAGCAGCAGGGTACGACCGAGCCCGGCGACGAGGGTCCAGCCGGTGTCGCCGCCGAGGTCGGCGAACCGTTGCGAGACCCGGGTGAGGGCGACAACAAAGGCCAGGTCGAAGAAGAGCTCCAAAAATGTGGCACGCCCCGAGCTCATCCCAGAGCGCAGCAGTGTGTCACCGCGTCCCGCCACCATTGTCCGCCCCCGTCTGCCCCTCGTGGCACCAACGAGTCGGCCGTCGACAGGTTGCGTAGGCCCCTGCCGACTCCGTATTCGCAGTCGGCAGGAACTCAGCCGTTGGCTCACGTTCTCGGCGACGCCCTCCGGCGGAGGGCCGTCCGCTCGCTCAGGCTCCGGCGGTGGCCAAGCCGGGCATCACCGGGGCGGCCGGCGTCCCGCGCCCGATTCGGATGTCCTGGGCGGCCGACACCTGGTTGATCAGCTTGATCAGGGACACGCCGGCCACCGCGCCGAGCACCGCCGGCACCAGGGTCGACGGCACGGCAGAAAAGTAGTAGTAGTCGACGTGCTTCTGATAGTCGTCGGGGCCGTCGAGGTCGGTCGGCAGTGCCAGGAAGTTCCAGATGTCGAAGATTGGGAGGGCCACTCCCGCGATCCCGTAGACCACCCAGCTACCGATCCAGATCCGTACCAGGGTTTGCGTTTTCGACGTCCACACGCTCTCCCGGACGATGTTCGCCACTACGCGCGGTGGAACGACAAGGTATACGAACGGCACCAGCCAGCCGGCGATCGCCCAGCCCTTGTGCAGTGTCGGCACGGCACCCGGGAACGCGTCCAGGTTGACCCGCGCCAGGTAGCACCAGACGATCATCAGCACAGCGGCGGCGGTCAACGGAACAACGAACAGCAGGCCGACCAGGCCCGTGCTGAAAAGAGCGCTGTCGATCGCGTCCGGGTCGAGGTCTCGCTTGGCGCGCTCAACCAACTGACTGTCCACGATCATCATGGCAGCGAGCAGCAGGTGAGCCACCACCGCGAGACCGAGCGCATTCGATGTCGCCCGTCCGACGCCGCTCAGACTGTACGTACGCGCCCAGGGAATGACCGCCGGGGCACCCGTCGGAGTGCGACAGACCGCGCACGACACGGTGGTCGACGCCTGTTCGGTATGACAGGTCTGACAGCGCATGCAGTGCCCTCCAATGTGGTCGGTCGCGTCAGCCTACGGACCCTCCGGAGCACCCCGACCCCCGCACCGCCGCTGACCGATTCCGCCGACGATCTTGCAGTTGTGGCGCCCCGAATCATGGCACTCATCCGGAATTGCGAGCCACCACAACTGCAAGATCGTCGCGCACTCAGCCGGGGTGGAGAGGGTGAGCAGGGTTTAGGGGGTTGTTGTGTTGTGCTTTGCGAGGAGGGTCGGGAGTTCGTCCAGCGAGTCGATGCGGAACAGGGACTGCTCGGCGACGGCTGGTAGGTCGAGGATGTAACCCCACGGGCCGCGCCGGATCAGGCACGTGTGCATACCGGCCTCGATGGCTGGGCGTACGTCGTTGTCGGGGCGGTCGCCGACGTACAGGATCGAGGACGCGTCGCCACCGCCGGCGCGGACGACGTGCTCGAAGAAGGCCGCCGATGGCTTCGCCACGCCCCAACCGGCAGACGTGCCGATCACGTCCACGGGAAGGTCGAGGGCACGGAGCATCGTCTCGGCATGAGCTGGTTGGTTGCCGGCCAGGCCCACGAGCAGGCCCTGATCCCTCAGGGAGGTCAGGCACGATCGCGCGTCCGGGTAGAGGTCTTCTTCGCCGAACGTCTCCGGTTTGCCGGCAGCCGCCCGAAGTTCGAGCTCGGTCGCGAGATCGAAACCGGGTCGGAAGACCCGGAACGGTTCCTGCCAGTCCAGACCCCGGGCGATCGCCGCGCCGAAAACCGCCGAGAACGTGTGCCGTGGAACGCCGAACCAGTCCGCCCACATCGCGAACTCGCGGGACTCGTCGAGAATTGTGCCGCCGATATCGAAAAAGACCGCGTCGATCACTGTCGTTCCCCCCGTTGGTCGTCGGCCATCAACCACTCGCCGGGCAGTGCCTGCCGTACGCGGGCTATCCCTTCGGATGAGGCCGCCCGCGCCCACAGCCACGTTGCGGCGTCGTCGCGCAAAACCACCCCGTCGCCGCCGAACCACCTCATCGGCCGTCCGTCCGGGTCCGCCCACAGCGGGTAGTCGGGCAACGGCAGCCGCCGGAACCCCCGCTCCAGGGCATCGATTGCCTGGTCGTCGAGTTCCCGGTTGTCCGCGAAGACCTCGCCGGACAGCATCCACTCCGACAGCACCATCTCCACGCACGCCATCGAGACCCGGTCCATGAACGGCCGCCAGAGTCGCTCGGCCGATCCGGACACCTCCGGGCGGAACACCGCCGGTGGATCGGGGTCGGCGAGGGCGGGCAGCGGGACGCCCCACTGCGCGCCGTGCTGGTTCTCCACCCGGAAGACCAGGACCTGGCCCGTGTCGTCCAGGTGCAGTTGCCCCGGGGCGAGCAGGTGGTCCTGCACCCGCGTCAGGTCGTCGCGCCTGCCGATCAGGGCGTACACCGCGTGCAGCGACGCCGGCAGCGGGAACCCCAGCCGGGCCTCAGCCGCCCCCAAGTCGTCCTGGTCACACCCGTCGCCGTCGACAACCGGATTCGCGTACGCCTCGGCGAACTCCCGGACGAACCGGCATGCTCCGGTGGCGTCACGAACGGCGGCGGCAATTCCCTTGTGGAGGTCGAAGCCGCTGTTCACGCCGCACACCATACCGAAGCAGGTGGGGCTGCCCGATCCGCCGTGACTCAGCCCGACGCACCTGCTCAGCCTGGCGCCGGCATCGAACGATGTGTTCGATCGACGTTAGGCGACGTAACTGATCCAAACGGGTGGGGCCGGTCCCGCAATTCCCTGGATACAGTTCCTTGACGATCTATTTCGCCGCAGATTGTCTTGAGCCTATTAGGAGCGTCTCATGAGCGACGAATCCGACAAGGTAGACGGCCAGCGAAAAGCCATCCGCGACCATATCGAGAAGTACAAGCGTTTCACTGTGCCGTACGAGAAGCAGACGGCGCGCAAGACGATCGAGCTGGCCCAGCGGGAGATCGGCAACCTGAGAAGGCGCAAGCCGAGCATCAGGGAATCGTGGGAGGACAACTGGCGCCCGTGAGCGGTCGGCACGGCGCGTCCGTCGTTGTTCGGCGAATCGACAAAGGGGATGAGCAAGATGGGGATTTTCAGCAAGAAGAAGAATGCTGCGACCGGCGCGGGCGAGATCGGCACCTTCACCTCGCCCCACTCCCTCGCCGACACCCTGGTGGTGGCCTACGGCGGGGTCGCGTCCCAACTGAGCGTCGCCGAACGCGAGATCCAGGCGCCGGGGCTCGCCGCCTCCATCTATCTCAGCCGCCTGGACGCGACGGGTCTCACCGTCACGGCGGGCAACAAGATCGAGACCTACTTCCAGTTCCGTGTCGATCTACAGGCGCAGGGCGACGGCTGCAAGGGTCACGCCACCTTCGACCGGCCGATGTCGGAGATCAACAGGTGGATGGGTAACGCGATCAAACTGACGTTCGGCCTGCGGAGCGCACTGACCGAGTGCAGCGTCCAGGTCGAGAACTGGCGGACCGGCTGAAGGCGGTGCTGGCCACCACTCGGGCCTGACCGAGATGACCCGCAGGACGCCCCGGCCCGCGGAGACCGCAACCCTGGCCGGGGCGCTCTCCTTCGTACGGAGGTCGATCACCATCTCGGGGGTGAGTGCCTTGCTCTGATCGTCTCACCATTCCCTCACTCCGGACCGACCCGGATAGTAGTTTCGATATACGAATGGTCGGGGGTGGCAGGGAGGTCGGCGTTTCCATGGGTGGCGAGCGGACGAACATGGAACTCATGCAGACGTTGGACGACGCCTGGAACAACCAGGATCTCGAAACGTTCAACAACCGCCACCACGAGGACGTGGTGGTGAGATGGCCTGGCAAGCCCGAAACCCATGGGCAGCACAACCACGAGGCCGAGGCGATCCAGTTCTTCAAGGCGTTTCCGGATCAGCACCTGGACAACCGCCCGTACAAGGTCCTGTTCGCCGATGGCGACTGGACCTGCTCGATCGCGCACTGGACCGGGACCATGTCCGGGCCGATGCAGGGCCCGGACGGCAAGGAGATTTCTCCTACCGGTAAGTCCTTCGCCGTCGACTTCTGCACGGTGGCACGGTGGGTGGACGGGAAAATCGCCGAGGAGAACCTGTTCTACGATCTGACGACCTTCATGAAGCAGATCGGGCTCGCCTGACGACCTTCGCCCGCAGCGCGTTCCCGAGTCAGGACTGTCCGCGCCGATCGAAATCCTCGGCGCTCGATCCGCCCGGCAGGCGGGTCTGGAAGTCGAGCACTCCGACCCAGGTCGGGCGGACCGCGATGCGGACCATTTTTGCACCGGGATGGTCGACCGCGGCGACGTTGGCGGCCCCCTGCTCGGGCCCGGCGTAACGGAGCTGGGCGAGTGCGTACTCCGGCACTATCCCGTCGACGTCGGTGACCTCCGCCCGGCCCCGGACCAGCAGCACCTCCGGCGGGGTGGAGGCGGCGTCGATGGTGACGGCCACCGCCGGCCTGGCCCGCAGGGCGGCGACCTTGGCTCCGCCGAAGGTGGACAGCACCACCTCGGTTCCGGTCCAGTGGAACAGCATCGGGAAGACCCGGGGTGTCCCGTCGGCGGCCACGTACGCCACCCGGGCCAGCTCGGTCGAGACGAGCAGGCGCTGCGCGACCGGGCTGTCCAGCAGACGTACGTCTCCCTGGGGGAGGCTCATCACCTGGTCGGCGTGCAGGACGGTCACCGGTTCGGTGCCGTCGAATCGGCGCTGGTGCCGGTCAGGTGTTCGGCCATCCGCTCGAAGGAGCTGGACCACCCCTCCTCCAGCCCCGCGCTCTCCGGACCGGCGGCGATCCCGGCGAGGTGGAACGTCATCTCCGTCTTGTCGCCGAGATCGGCGAAGGTGACGGTCACCAGCGCCTCTTCGGTTTCGGCCCGCGCGTCGTCCGGAACGGGTACGGCGAGCACCAGCCGCTCGGGGGCGACCACCTCCCGGCAGGCGAAAACCACCGGGTATTCGGCGCCGTCCTCGTCGCCGATCATGCGCAGGCGCCACTGCCCACCCGGTCGGACGTCCATGTCGATCGTGGACAGGGGTGTGGTGAGCCCGCGTGGCCCGAACCACCGGGCGACGTGTTGCGGGTCGGTCCACGCCTGGAAGACCAGGGCTCGTGGTGCGTCGAAGACCCGGGTGATCGTGAACTCCCGGGTCGGTTGACCGCTGTGGCTCGTGGTCTCAGTCATCCGTACCGTCCTTCTGTATCTCTCGCAGATGGTCGGAGAGGCGGTCGAAACTGCCCTCCCAGAACTGCCGGTAGTCCGCCAACCAGTCGGTGACCTCGCGCAGGGGCTCGGGGCGCAGCCGGCACGGACGCCACTGGGCGCTGCGGCCACGGGTGACGAGTCCGGCCTGTTCGAGCACCTTGAGGTGCTTTGAGACCGCCTGGAGGGTGAGCGGCAACGGCTCGGCCAACTCGTTGACGGTGGCCTCGCCCCTGGCCAGCCGGGCGAGGATCGCACGGCGGGTCGGATCGGCCAGGGCCGCGAAGGTGGCGCTGAGCTGCTGACTGGTGTCCATACCCTACTCAACCAAGTAGCTAATTAACCGACGGGTTGAATATACAGGCCAACACCGGTACGTCAAGGAGAACGAACAGAAGGATCAGGCTCCGACTACGCCGCGTCGCGGCTGAACAGTTGGACCCAGGTGCGGTGGGTGAAGCGCCAGCCGGCCTCGGTGCGGACGAATCGGTCGTGGTCCTCGCCGATGTTCCAGGGGGTGCTGATCGGTCGGCCGTCGGCGTCGTTGAGATACACGGTCAGCACGGTCACCCCCTCGGCGGTGTCGCGGCCGTCGGCGTCGACCCCGGTGGCGACGAAGCGCATGTTGGACGCGAGGTGTCGGATGCCCGGGAAGGGGTTGTTCCGTTCGAGTTCCTCGCCCCAGGCGCGGATCGCGTCGCGACCCTGGGCAGGCTGGCCGATGTCGAGTACGCCGTTCTCGGTGAAGAGTTCGTGCAGGGTGCTGGCCTGACCGGCGTCAACCCGCCAGCCGCTTTCGCCGACGAGGCGGGACAGGCTCAGATGGTCGGCGTCGCTGACGAGGCCGGGCAGGTGGGATTGTTGGTCCCTCATGTCGCTCACCACGTCTGTGCCGCTGCTCGGACGAGCATCTCGTTGACCGCGACGCGTCGCTCCCTGGTGACCATGTAGGCCACGGCGTCGGCTACGTCCTGTGGGCGTAGCGGCTCGATGCTTGCGATTTGCTGCATGACAGCCTCCCGTATGCCATCGCGCAGGTGCGTGGCCAGCTCGGTGTCGACCGTTCCCGGCGCCACCACACCAACCCGCACCCGCTTCGGTTGCAGTTCCTGTCGTATTGCCTCGGAGAACGCGTTCACCGCGGACTTGGTCAGGGCGTAGACCGCCTGCCCCGGCCGGGCGAAGCGACCAGCGGTGGAGCTGATGGTGACCAGATCCGCGACCCGCCGCGGTGAGTCCTGCGCGGCGTTGACCAGGTGCGGCAGCGCTGCCCGGGTCACATGCAGCACGCCCTCGACGTTGACCGCGATCATCCGGTCCCACTCCTGCGGCGGCGCGTCCTCGATCGGGCCGACGAAGCTCGCCCCGGCGTTGTTGACAACGGTATCCAGACGACCGAGATCTGCGACAAGCTGCTCGACTGCCGCCTTTGCCTGCTCCGGGTCCGTGATGTCCGCTTCCAGTACCAGTGCGGCACCACCGTTCGCCTTGATCTCGTCCGCGAGAGCACGCAGGCGTTCACCCCGGCGTCCCAGCAGCGCGACAGCGGCGCCGCCCGCCGCCAGGGTTTGCGCCGTCGCGGCGCCGATCCCACTGCTCGCCCCGGTTACCAGGGCCACAGTGCCGTTCAACGACTCGGTCATCGTTCGTCCTCCGTTAGCATCGTAGAAGCGGAGCACCGTCCGCATACCCTGAAGCATAAGCGGAGCATGCTCCGCTTGCGACCGCGTGGAGGCTTGTGTGACCGGAACAACAGGTAGCCACCTACGTGCAGACGCGAAGATCAACCATGATCGCGTCCTGGACGCCGCCCGGCGCGCGTTCGCTCGCGACGGCGCCGACGCCTCGCTAAGGGAGATCGCCAAGGACGCGGGCGTGGGTATCGGCACGCTCTACCGGCGCTTCCCCACCCGCGAGGATCTGGTCTGGGTTGTGTACCGCAGCGAGGTCGACCGGCTGTGCGGCACCGTTACCGACCTGTTGGTCCAACATCCGCCGGCCATCGCGCTGTACACCTGGATGCAATCCTTCCTCGATTTCCTCGCCACCAAGCGAGCCATGGCCGACGTACTCAAAGTCGCACTCGCCCGTGACGAAGACCAGCGGCTGGAGGTACGGGAAAGAGTCACCACCGCGCTCGCAACGCTGCTCGCTGCTGGCGCCGCGCAAGGATCCATCCGGGCGGACATCGCTGCGTTCGACGTGGTGATGGCGCTCGGCGGTATATCACTGATCGCCGGCGAGGCGGACCAGCGGGCGCAGGCCACCCGTCAGTTGGACCTCCTGATGGCCGCCCTCCGCCCCGTTCCTTCCGGGCCGCCTGCTGGCCGGCGATGAGCCGAGGTCGGATCGGGGCAGACTCCCGCGCTCCCGTGGCGGAGCGCTAGCGCAGTTCCTCCTGGCGTCTCCTCAAGAGCGCCGGGAACAGCCCTACCGTTCGTGTCGCTCCGTAGGACCCTCGCCGGCACCCTGCGGCGCTCGCTTGGCGGAGTCACGGCGGATCGCGTCGAGCAGTGGCGGGGAGTCCCAGGCCGGTTCCCCGCTGAACCAGCGTTGCAGCGCCGGAGACGGCGGACGTACGCCACCCAGCGTGTAAAGCGCGATCGCGAGCAGCGTTCCGCCTGCGGCCAGCCCGAAGCAGACCCAGAGAGTCATCTGGACTCCTGCCGCAGGGTTCTTCCCGACGGTCGCGGCGACATACAGCAGGATCGGCGCGATCATGAACGCGGCCACCGCCCGCAGCAGCTCGACGATCGCGAACACCCGCTGGAGAGCGGCGTTGCGCAGTGAGAAGCCGGCAATGAACAGTGCCGGGGTGACCGTGGCGCCGACGCCGGCCCCGATCAGTCCCGTTCCGATCAGCGTACGGATGGTGGTGGGTGGAACAGCGAAGGCGATGAGCGCGATGCCCGCGATGAGCGAGAGCGTCCCAGCCAACGCGAAATAATGGATTGCCCGCGTGGTGAACACCTTCGCGAACACGATCGCCGCGATCACCGCCCCACCGAACTCGGGGAGATAGAGCAGTCCCAGGTCCAGCGGCGAGTGTCGGTCCCGGAGCACGACGCCCGTCAACGCGATCGCGGGCAGGGAGGACGCCGCCGCGGACATGGCCACCACTATCCCGGCCACCGGTAGCGTGCTCGTCAGGGGACGCACGATCAACAGCGGACGCCGGGCCCGGTACTGCTGCACCAGCAGGATGATGATCAACGCCACCCCCACAGTCAGCGGCGCCAACGCGGTGGCGTCGAGACTTCGGTGAGGCAGGAACTGTGAGGCTCCGTAGAACGCGGACACACAGCCGGCGGTGGCCAGCACGACGGCAGTCGGGGAACGCGTGGCCGTAGGGTCGGCGGGCGGCACGTCCTGGAAGGTCAGCAGCGACAGCACCAGCGCCACGACGGCGATCGCCGCGATCACCCAGAACAACGGCCGCCAGGCGTTGGCCTCGGCTTGGATGCCGGCGATCAGCGGGCCGAGCGTGACCGCCCCGAAGATCGACAGGTTGAGGACCACCGCCGTCGGGCGGAGCTTCCCCGGTGGGAATCCCGTGACGAGCGGCGGCACGGCGGCGATCAACAAGAGACTGGTGCACAGGCCCTGAAGTACGTGCCCGACGATGAACAACGCCGGCCCGGTCGCCGCCGCCGCGAGCACCGAGCCGATCACGAGGATCGTGGTGTAGATGATCAGCATCCGGCGCTGGGGCAGATGCTGGGCGAGCTGCACCGACAGTACTGTGCCCAGCGCGTACCCGGCGTTGGCCAGGCCCTCGGCGAGACTCGTCTGCGCCGCGCTCATGCCGATCTGCCGGGCGATGATCAACATGAGCGGATCCAACGCGGCCGAGAGCACCAGGTACGGAACCAGCGCGGCGACGACCATCGCTGCCACCGCAGGGTAATGGCCGGCCAGCGGACCTTTCCTCGTCATCCGGCAGCCTCACCATCGGTCCCGGGGGCAGAGCATCACCCAGCACGGTCGATGGAGGCCACCCGACGTTCGCTAACCCGTGCCGGCGGCACCGATCATCCCATTCAAGATACTGTGCAAAAGGGTCGCGCGAATGGAATTGCGACGAGACGTGCACAACCAGCGGCAAATCCAGCTACCCACTGGCCTCGCCCGACGTGACGTCGCGTCGAGTAGGGGCTCAGTCGGCCTTCGAGCCGTCGCGTGCCCCGGTGACCGCGTCGGCGATGGCACGTTCGACCTTGCGTCCGGAGGCAACCTGTTGACTTAGGTAAACCTAAGTTGCACCATGAGCGAAGGCGCTACCCAGGAGGCACCGTGTCAGCACCGCTCTTCTCGTCGGTCATCCGTACCGCCAGTCAGGGCCCGCACGCCGAGGTCAACAACGCGGCGTTCATGACCAACCTCCTCGGTGGCCACCTCGGCGTGGACGCCTACGCCCGCTACACGGAGCAACTGCTGTTCGTGTACCGCGCCCTGGAGAGTGCCGCCGACCCGCTGGAGGACGACCCGGTCGCCGGGCCGTTTCTCCGGCCGGAACTGACGCGGGTGCCCGAACTGGAGCGCGACCTGGCGTACCTCCTGGGCGAGGACTGGCGTGACCGGGTCGCGCCACTGCCCGCGACCCGGCAGTACGCCGCCCGCATCGTCGAGGTCGCCTCGACCTGGCCGGCCGGGTACGTGGCACACCACTACACCCGGTACATGGGCGACCTGGCGGGCGGGCAGGTGATCCGGAGCATCGCGGAGAAGAGCTGGGACCTGGACCGCAAGGGCGACGGTGTCCGCTTCTACGTCTTCGAGGGGATCGACAATCCGGCGTCCTTCAAACGCGAGTACCGGGCGCTGCTCGACGCCCTCCCGGTGGACGAACCGGAGAAGCAGCGGGTCATCGAGGAGTGCCACGCCGCGTTCACCCTGAACGGCGCCGTCTTCGCCGAACTCGGCGCCCTCTTCCCGCTCGGCGTACGAGAGGCCGCCTCGCCGCCGGTCAGCACGGCCGTCTGATCCGGATCAGTCGGCGCGACCGCGGCCCGCTCGGGGTTTCGCCGAGCGCGGTGGCGCGGCGCGCATGTGGTCGCGGACGCGGCCGAGGATAGCGCCGAGGGCACCCAGGTCGCGCTGTTCGAGCGCGTCGAGCAGCAGCCGCCGGACGACTTCGATGTGGCCGGGCAGGACCTGCGCCACGAGCGCGCGGCCAACGTCGGTGACGGCCACGACAACACTCCGCTCGTCCTCCGCGGCGGGCGACCGGGTGACCAGTCCACGCTTCTCCAGCAACCCGGCCTGGTAGGTCAGGCCGCTGCGGCTGTAGACGAGACCGTCGGCGAGATCGGTCATCCGCAGTCTGCCTCCGGGCGCCTCGGCGAGGCGGGCCAGGATCTGGAACTGGACGTTGCTGAGGTCGCCGTCGGCCCGCAGGTGCCCGTCGACGGCGTGCTGTAACAGGCTGCTGACCTCCATGAGGGCGAAGTAGGCGCCGAGCTGCTCGGCATCCAGGGGCGCTGTCTCATGGCTCACTCCCACATTCTACTTGCTTCGAATTCGAAGCAGGCTGTAGTCTGCAACTGCTTCGAGTTCGAAGCAACTTCCAGAGAGGAAGCGTCATGAAGGTCGTCCGTTTCCACCGGTACGGCGATGCCGGCACCCTGCGCGTCGAGGAGATCGAGCAGCCCACCCCCGGTCCCGGGCAGGTGATCGTGCAGGTGGCCGGCACGTCGTTCAACCCGGTCGACGCCACCATCCGCGCCGGCCACCTGCGGCAGGTCTTCCCGGTGACCCTGCCGTTCACCCCGGGGATCGACGTCGCCGGCACCGTGACGGCGCTCGGCGAGGGCGTCACCCGGTTCGAGCCCGGCGACCGTGTTGTCGGGCTGCTGCCGATGACGGTCGACGGCGCCTCGGCCGAGTACGTGGCCGCCCCGACCGAGGTCCTGGCCGCCGCGCCGACCACGGTGCCGCTGGCCGACGCGGCAGCGCTGCCGGTCACCGGGCTCACCGCCTGGCAGGCCCTGTTCGAGCACGCCGCCGTCCAGCCGGGGCAGCGGATCCTGGTCCACGGTGCCGGTGGTGCGGTCGGTGGTTACGCGGTGCAGCTCGCCGTCCAGGCCGGCGCCACCGTCGTGGCAACCGCCGGACCGCGCAACACCGACCGGGTACGCGGCTACGGCGCCGACGTACCCGGTCGCGACATCGACGGCGTCACCGGGCAGTTCGACGCGGTGCTCAACTTCGCCCCGGTCCCACCGGAGGAGATGGCCGCCCTTGCCGGTCTGGTGCGCGACGGCGGCGTACTGGTCACGACCGCCACGCCCGGCCCGCAGGACGATGCGCGCGGAGTACGTTCGAGCAGCGTGTTCGTCCGTGCCGACGCCGAGCAACTCGGGACGCTGGTCGACCGGGTCGACGCCGGCAAGCTGCACATCCACGTCGCCGACCGGGTCGGCCTGGACGAGCTGCCCGAGGTCCACGCCCGCAACGACGCCGGAACGCTGACCGGCCGGACCGTCATCATCCCCTGAGCTCCCGCCCCACCCGTCCGCACGGACCCTCGGCCAGCGGGGCTCCCGTCGACTCCACAGCGGAGTCGACGGGAGCGCCGAGCCGTAGTGGCGTACGGCACTCGGTAACGGGCCCACCGGTAGGTGCGTGAGATTTTGCACTGACAGTGCACTTGCTTTGGTTTTCGGTCCTGTCTAGCGTCGGACCATGGCTGCCTCCTGGACATTCGCCGTGGCCCGTGACGACCTGGCCCGGACCACCCTGGTCGAGGGGGTGACGCCCGCCCCGTCCGAGGGCGAGGCACTGTTGCGGGTGGACCGGGTCGGGCTCACCGCCAACAACGTCACCTACGCGGTGCTCGGCGAGACGATGCGGTACTGGCAGTTCTTCCCGCCCGGCCCCCGGGGTCTCGGACCGCAGTGGGGACTTCCGCCGCTCTGGGGTTTCGCGGAGGTGATCGAGTCGACGGTCGCCGGGGTCGCACCGGGGCAGCGGGTCTACGGCTACCTTCCGCCCGCGGGTCACCTGGTGGTACGACCACAGCGGGTGGACGCGTCCGGGTTCCGGGACGCGAGCGAACACCGGGCCGACCTGCCCTCGCCGTACAACGTGTACCGGTCCGTCACCGGCGACCCGGCCTACCGGCCCGACCAGGAGGATCTGCTGATCCTGCTCAGGCCGCTGTTCTTCACCTCCTTCATGCTGGCCGACCAGGTCGTGGACAACGGCTTCCACGGCGCGACGACGGTGGTGCTGTCGTCGGCGTCCAGCAAGACCGCGTACGCCGCCGCGTTCGAGCTGCACGGTCGCGGCCCACGCCTGGTGGGGCTCACCTCACCCGGCAACCTCGCGTTCACCCTCTCCCTCGGCTGCTACGACGCCGTGCTTCCGTACGACGAGGTGGACAGCCTGGACGTGGTGCCGACCGTCTATCTCGACCTGTCCGGTGCGCCCTCGACCCGAACCGCCCTGCGGCAGCACCTCGGTGACCGGCTCGTCCGGGACATCGCGGTCGGTCTCACCAACCAGACCCCGAACGCCGACGCCGCCGGAGAGGTCTTCTTCGCACCGACGCAGATGCGCAAGCGCAGCCTGGACTGGGGCCGCGACGGACTCGACCGACGGTTCACCGAGGCCTGGCAGCGGTTCGCCGGGCTGGTCGGCGGGTGGCTCGATGTCCGGGTCGGTTCCGGCCCGGACGACCTGCGGCGGGCGTGGCTCGACGTCCTCGCCGGTCGTACGCCACCACGGGTGGGCGAGGTTGTCCAGTTGTGAGCGGTGCGCCCCCGGACCCCGGCTTCACTGAAGTCCGGCGCCCCGGATGTCCGTCTTCGTAGAATCGCCGCATGCCCAAGATCGTCCAGTTGCTGGCCTCGCCCGTGCATCGCTATACGGGACGTCCGGCCGACGGTCCGGCACCGGCGCCACCGTGCGAACTGGTCGAGGAGATCCGGATTCGGGAGGGTCTCGGGATCGTCGGCGACCGGTACTTCGGCAAGCCCGCGCACCGCGACGCGAGCATCACCGTGATGGCGCAGGAGTCGTTGCCGCCCGGCGCCGACCTCGTACAACTCAGGCGCAACATCCTCGTCTGCGAGGTGCCCGTCGATGACCTGGTCGGATCCGTACTGGTGTTGGACTCGGGCGACGGTCCGGTGCGGCTGCGGGTGAACCGGCGGGCCCACCCGTGCGCCTGGATGGACGCGACCGTCGCCCCCGGCACGTGGCGGGCGCTGCGGGGAAAGGGCGGCGTCCGCTGCACCCCACTCGACGACGGCATTCTGCGGATCGGCCCGGTCCGGGTCACGATCGAGAGCTAGCCGGCAGGGTGGCGCGGCGACCGTTCGGCCGCCGCGCCACCGTGCGGTTTTCCCGGGGTACGGACTCAGCTCGGGCTGCAGGAGACCGTCGGCCAGGTCCAGTTCCCGTTGGGCTGGATGGTGACGCCCCAGTTGTTGCCGCTGCCGTTGGGCGTGGCGCTCAACACCTGGGCGCTGGGATAGGTGGCGTTGACATTCCAGGTGGAGAGGACCCTCGCCGGGGACGGGACGTTCATCGTCACGGTCCAGGTGTTGGAGCCGGACACCGAGACGTTGAGGTTGTAGCGGTCGCTCCACTGCTGACCCGCGGACAGCGTCGCGGTGCAGCTTCCGCCGCCGCCACCACCGCCGCCTCCACCACCGCCGGAGCCGCCCAGCGTGATGTTCGAACTGCCGCTGCTCTGGTAGCCCTCGGTCGCCATGATCATGTAGTTGTGGTTGCCGAGACTCATTCCGTTACGGGCCCACGCGTCGAAGTGGTTGCCGGAGGTGATGGTTCCACCCGTCTTCTTCGACTGCCGGACACTCCAGTACTGGTAGAACGTTGCCGTACCGATGATCGAGGGCTGGTTGACGCGCTGCGTCTGGTAGATGTCGTACGTGCCGCCGTCGCTGCTGACCGTGCCCTTGTACGTGCCCGTCGGCCGGTAGGTGCCCCAGTTGTCGACGATGTAGTACTCGATGAGCGGGTTGGTCGTCCACCCGTAGAGGGTCAGGTACGCGTTGCCGGACGGGTTGAAGCTGCCCGAGTAGGTCACGCTCCGGCGTCCACCCGTACTCCAGCCCTTGCCGGCGACGAAGTTCCCGGTGTTGCGCCACGAGGTGCTGTAGTTGCCACCGGATCCCAGCTCCATGGAGACCGATCCGGGGCTGTCGGTCCAGAACGAATAGAAGTAGCCGTTGTTGGTGCCGGTCTGATTCGAGGTGATGGCCGCGTACGCGATGCCGGGCAGCATCGCGTTGGCCGCCATCATCGCTACCGCGCAGGCACCGCCGACGAGGAGCCGGGCGAGACCACGTCTGCGCGTTGTCGGGTGGGACGGGACGTCGTTCATGGGCGTGCTTCCTCCTCATGAGGGCTGGCGGGGAGACCAGGCAGCGCGGTACGACCGGCGGGACTCTGTCGGTGGCCGGGGACACGGCCACCGCGTCGGCGTCGTACAACGCGGGTGGGGTGGGCCGGTCGTCGTGCACTGGACGACCGATGGAGCGGGTCGCGGTGCGGGTGGTACGGATCGACGCTTGTCGACGTCAATCGATGGCGCCAGTATTGGTACGACCCTGTCGGATTGTCAACAACTTCCGGAAACATTACGGAAATCTGATCTTGGCTGGGTGCGAAGACAGGGAAAGCCCCACCTGCTCGTCGTTGGGATCAGAGTCAGGGGGTGAGCGAGAGACTCCCCCACTCGAAGGATCTGGATTCGCGTGTGTGGGCACCGAAAGTTCCGGAGACTTTCCGGGCCACACAAAGCCGAACGGCCCGCTCGATCCCTGTCCTGTGTGGACGGGGTGAGCGGGCCGGGTCGGGGTGCGGGTGCCGGTGGGGTCAGTCGAAGTTGAACACCAGCGGGAAGACGAGGATGACCGCCCAGGCCCAGACCGCGTACACCAGCACGTACCGGGTCTGCCAGCGTTCGAGGCGGGCGAAGGGCATGCGGCCACGTACGAAACCGAGGAACAACCAGGCCGACCACGCCAGGTTGGTGAGCAGGATGAGGTTCTCGCCCAGGGCCGCGGTCTTGTTGGGACTGAAGCCCCACTCGGTGATCCGGCCGGTGATCGCCACCAGCACCAGGACGTCGATGACCAGGGCACTGACCACGAGCGCGAGCTGCAGGCGGTCGAAGAGACCGGGCCGGGCCGTGAGGTCACGGGCCGAGATGGCGTACAGGAGCAGGCCGAGCACGACGACGAGCAGCAGGTCGAAGAGGATCAGCGCGTCGCGCTCGACGTCGATCCCGTTGGTGGTCCAGACGATGGCGACCAGGAAGGCCAGCAGGGTGGCCGCGAACAGGGGCGTGAAGACGCGGGTCAGCACCGGCGCCATGTTCTCGATGACGCTCTGCTTGGCCTCCACCAGCCAGGCCGCCACGATGATCGCGGCCATCGCGCCGCACGGCAGCAGCCACCCCTCGATGAAGCCCTCGGCGTTGAGACCGATGGCCCGGAAGGTCCCCGCCGTGAAGGCGGTGAGCACACCACCACCGAGTCCGATGAGGGCAAGGTAGATCAGCCACTCCCCGGTGAACCGGATGAAGTCCATCCGTCGCCGGTCCGAGCGCCAGTCGCCGCCCACGTAGGCGACGCCGACGACCAGCCACAGCGCGAGCGGCAGATGGATCGCCGTGAGCACGAGACTCTGCGAGTCGTCGGCCATCGGGTACGCGTTCACGGCGACGCCGCCGAGCACGAACAGCAACGCGAGCACCCCGACGGTCCGGGGTGCGACCCGGCGTTGCCAGACGAAGTACGCGGCCAGCGCCGGCAGCGCGAAGAGGCTGAAGTTGCGTACGAAGAAGGGGCCGTCGTCGTCCGAGATGTCCAGCCCGAACAGGGCCGGCACCTTGATCGCGAGCGCCGCGACCGCCGCACAGAGCACCATGACCGGCAGTTCGCGACGGGTACGGGCGGCGGCGGGCGCATCCGGCTCACCGGGCAGTACGAGCTGCTTCCACAACCGCTCGGAATGCTCCCGGGCGAACTCCCGCGACAGCTCGTCGAGGCTGCCCATGCGTTTGACCGCGATGAGGAACGCCTCGTCCGTGTGCAGGCCCGCCTCGGTCAGCTCGGTGACCCGGCTGCGCAGATGGTCCTCCAGCTCCTCGGCATCGGTGCGGTGCAGCTCCCGACGGCGCTGCATGTACGCCCGCCACTGCGCGATCTGGCCTTCCAGGTCGTTGTCGCTCTCGGCGATCACAGTCCCGCCTCCCACGCCGGGGCCGGGATCGGCCGGATGGACTGCGTCGCGCTCCAGACCCCCCGCAGGGCGTCGACAACCGCGGCCCACTGGAGGCGCTGCTCGGCGAGTTCGGACCGGCCCTGGTCGGTGATGCGGTAGTACTTGCGGCGGCGACCCCCGGGTGGGGTCTCCCAGGCCGAGTCGACGTGCCCCAGCCGCTCCAGCCGGTGCAGCAGCGGGTAGAGCAGACCGTCGGTCCACTCCAACTGCCCGCCCGACAGCTCGTTGACCTGCTTGAGGATCGCGTAGCCGTAGCTCTCGCCCTCCGCGAGGATCCCCAGCACGAGCGGCGTCGCCGAGGCCGCGACGAGGTCCTTGGTGATGTGCATGTGACCCCCTATACCTAGAACTGCAATGCATAGTAGTTCTAGGTATAGCAGCCGCGCAATCCCCGCCCACCTCACCCTCGGACTACGACTCGGCTGACAGCCCGACCAACTGGCGGCCGGCTTCGCGCTGCTCGGCGGTAGAGAGATCTGGAGCTGACGACGTCCTTCAGCGGCCGTACGGCCTGCGTGACCATCTGCGGACGATCGACGGGAGCGGCGGCGGCCTCCACCATGCCGGCTCGACCGGGCGGCATCCCAGGCGGCCGTCGGACCAGGACCGGAGTGCCCGGTCGAGCCGCTTGGGCCGCGCGCCGGGGCAGACCTCGAGGTTGACCGCGAGCGGGGTGCCGAACCAGCGGAGGTTCTCGCTGATCCGCCGCTTTGCCCGGGTGGCGATCCCCATCCTGGGCACGGCCGGACAGTAGCCCGCAGCCGCCACCCCTGACACGGGTGGGGGCTGGTCCCGCGCCTCAGCGAGCGGACCAGCCCCCACCGACCGACGCCCGATCCGGGCGCCGGGTCAGGCCGGAGTCGGCAGGTCCTCGAACTCGACGACCTGGCGCACCTCGACCTCGACCTCCTCGAACAGGTCGGCGTACCGCTGGGCGAACTCGACGGCCTCCGCCCGGTTCGCGAAGTTGAGCAGCGCGAACCCGCCGATGACCTCCTTGGCGTCGATGAAGGGACCGTCGGTCGCGGTCATCGCCCCACCCCGGGCCTTGCGGACCAGGGCGCCCCGCTCCGACGGGTGGACGCCCTCGGCCATTATCAAGATGCCCTTCTCGACCGAATCCTGGATGAACGCGCCCATCTTCTCCATGAACTCCTGGCTGGGGTTCCATGCCTCCGGCGCACGCTCGTCGAGCCGGTGCATCATCAGAAACCGCATTGCCACTCCCTTGCCATCTCCGGCTGAGGTCCGGTCAGTTCCCGGACGCGATGACCAGCCGTCTCATACCCGTCGAACGACGATCCGCCGATTCGACACCCCACCGAAAAAATTTTTCCCCGCGCCGGTACGCCGGGTCCTGGAGGTCACAGACCCGCGGTCCCGGTCAGGATGTGCCGGTCGAGCCGAAGATCATGTCGAGGTGGGCGTCCAGGACGTTCAGGGCCCGCTCGGCGGTGTACTGGCCGCCGAGCAGGTAGACGCCCAGCCCCTCCATCAGCGCAAGCAGGCCGGCCGCGGTGTCCTCGGTGTTCGTACCGGGCAGGATGCCGGCGAGGAAGCCGACCATCTGCGCGGTGTCCTCGCGCAGGCCGGTGGCGGCGGCCGGGCGTACGGCGGTGTAGGCGAGGAACGCCAGTGCCACCCGCCCGTCGTCGCGGGTGTGCTCGTCGAGTGGCAAGACAGCCGCGATGATCGTACGCAGCAGCGCCCTCGGGGACGGTTCCTCGCCCAGCCGGGCCACCGCTTCGGTGACCCGTACCTGGTTGCGCTCGCGTACGACCGACAGCGCGAACGTCATCATCTCGTCCTTGGTGCGGAAGTAGTGCTGCACCAAACCCGAGGAGACGCCGGCCTGGGCTGCCACGTGCCGCAGACTGACCGCTTCCAGCCCCTGCTCCGCGGCGACCCGCATCAGCGCGTCCGCGATGAGCGTCCGCCGCTCCTGGTGGTCGACCTTCTTGGGCATGGAATCGATGCTTTCACAGTGCCGTTTTGTCGGCGCTGACCGTACGCGCCTTCCGGACGAAGGCGTCGGGATCGTCGGCGTAGAGGCGCAGTTCGTCGACCGGTTCGGTCTCGCCGCCCGGCAGTACGAAGGTCAGCGGACGACGCAGCCGGACGTCGACGCTGGTCTGGCTGCCGACCACGATGTGCAGGACCCGGCGGTCGCCCACCTCCTCGACCTGGACCGACCTGCCCGAGGGCATCGAGCGGTAACTCCTGCTCACCGTCTCGATCTCCTGCCGCGGGACCGTGATGTCGATCCCCGCACCCACCCGCACCCGGATGCCCGTGTCACCGATAACGTGCGGGTGGATCTTGATGCTGGCAAAGAAGCCGATCATCCAGAGCAGGCCCCAGACGCTCAGCCCGAGCATGATCCACCGGGCCGGCTCCCAGGGCACGACGTTGCGGACGATCAGGTCGAGGATCGGTATCTCGACAACCGACAGGCCGATGAAAACCCCGAGGATCGGCTTGATCACCCCGAGGTAACCGAACGGTTCGTCGCCCGGAGCCAGCGGCAGCGGCCGACGCAGCGCCCACATGTACATGCTGCGCCACATCGCGGCCTCGGTCACCGCTGCCCGGCGCAGCAGCGCGCCGGCCTTTCCCCTGGTCGGGGTCCTGGTGTCGGTCGGGGTCCTGGTGACGGTCATGGTCGTCGTCCTCACTGCGGTGGCGGGTCTCGGGGTTCTGTCCGGTGCGGCGGGGTCGGTGCCCGGTCGGGTTCGGGTGGCGGGAGACGTCGTCGGTCACTCGACGGTGACCGTGCCGGCCACGCCGTCCACGGTGACGGTCTGACCGGTGGCGATCTTCCGGGTGGCGTCGGGGACGCAGATGACCGCGGGGATGCCGTATTCGCGGGCAACGGTCGGGCCGTGGGCCATCACCGCCCCGGTCTCGGTGACCAGCCCGCCCGCGGTGAGGAACAGCGGTGTCCAGCCGGGGTCGGTGGTCGCGGTGACCAGGATCTCGCCGGGTTCGACGTACGCGGTCGCCGGGTCGTGGACCACCCTGGCCGGCCCGGACACCCGACCCGGAGCAGCACCGACACCGGTGAGTACGCCGTCCGCCGCCGGTGCCACCGGCAGTACGGTCTCGACATCCGTGCCGTCGGACAGCAACGCCACCGGTACGGTCCTGCGGCGCGACTCCCGCCGGTGCACCGCCCTGCGGGAGATCACCGTGTCCCGGTGGTCGACGTTGCGGTGTACGGCGGCGTGCACCTCGTCGACGGTGAGGAACATGATGTCGTCCGGTGACTCCAGCAGTCCCGCGCCGGTCAGGTCGGCACCGATGAGCAGCAGTTGCCGGCGTACCTCCCGCAGCCGGTACAGGCCTGCGAACTTGCCCGCCTCCCGCAGACCGGCCAGGGAACGCGCGCGGCGCAGCAGGAATCCGGCCAGCCGGCCCCGTACCGGGCGACGGCGGCGGACCCGCGCGACGAGTTCGCGGAGGGTGGCCTCGGCCGTCGCGGCGGCACGTTCGAATCGCCTGTCGGGTGCCTGCTCGGCATCGGTGACCCGCAGGTAGTTGGCGATCACGGCGAAGACCGGGGTCGGATCCTCCTCCCACCGGGGAACACCGAGGTCGACCTCGGCGGCGCCACGGTGACCGTACTGTTCCAGGAACGCCGCCAGGCCGATGTCCGGGAGCGTTCCGCGTACGTACCGGGCGGTCAGTTCCTCCGGGGGCGTACGCAGGAGCAGCTCACGATGTTCACCGGCGCGTTGGGCGAGCCGCCACAGTGCCAGGTCCATCTCGATGGTGACGTTGTACGGCATCCCGCCGAGGACCGTGTGGATCTCGTCGGGGCGGGCGACACCCTTCAGGAGCTGGGCCGGCAGCGCGGCGGTGAGCATGCCGGTCACGACCGGCCAGATGATCTCGTCGGAGACGTCCGTCTGGTCGTGTGCCTGCACGAAGCTCAGCCGCTCGGCGGCGGTCCGCACCCCGTCCGGCGCGGCCGACCGGAGCCTGAGCCGCTCGATGGCGTCGAACATCCTCAGCCGTGCCGCGTCGGGCCGGGCCAGCGTCCGTACGATTCCGACCACCGCCCGCACGGCCGTACGCAGGGGTGGAGCACCGGCCCCGCGCGGACCCTGCGTGCCGTTGCCCTGCCCCGCGGCGAACCGGGGATCGGCCAGGATGTGTTCCATCGCCGCCTGCGCCCGGGGACCGAAGTCGACCGCCATGAGCTTGACCAGGCGTTTACGGGTGGACCTGCCGCGCGCCAGGTCGGTCAGGTCGCCGTAGAGGCGCCCGCCGATGTCGACGATCTCGACCCGCATCCCGAGCGCGGCGACCATCGCCGCGACCGTCGACTTCAGGGTCGACATTCCCATCGGGGTGACCGGTTGCAGCATGCCCTGGACGTGGCCGAACTCCAGGTAGACCCGGGGCTGGGGCCGGTCGGTCGGCGGGGGCGGCGGGAACAGCGTGGTGATCGGCCGCGACTGCAGCAGCCACAGGGTCCCCTCCCGGTCGAACGCCCACTCCACGTCCTGCGGGCGGCCGAAGTGACGCTGGAGCCGCTCCCCCGCCGCCCACAGGTCCGCCAACTGCGCTGGGGTCACGCAGCCCGTGGCGTCCTGCTCCGACCCGTCGAGAACGTAGTGGTCGACGTCGGTGACGCCGTCGACCACGGCCGTGCCGAGGCCGGGGGCCGCGTCGACCATCATCTCCGTACGTCTGCCGGTCAGCGGGTTCGCGGTGAACAGGACACCCGCCACCTCGGGGGCGATCATCCGCTGCACGACAACCGCCATCCGTACCGGCTCGTGGTCGACGTCGTGGGCGTCGCGGTACGCGACCGCGCGGGCGCCGTGCAGCGAGTCCCAGCATTTCGTGATCGCGGCCAGCAGTTCGGGAACGCCGGTGACGTTCAGGACGGTGTCCTGCTGCCCGGCGAAGCTCGCGTCCGGGAGGTCCTCGGCGGTCGCACTGGACCGCACCGCCACAAGACCCCCACCGAGCCGCTCGTACGCCTCGACGATCGCCGCCCGCGGGAGTACGCCCAGCCGGTGGGCCTCGGTGGTGACGCAGAACCCCGGCGGCACCCGTTCACCCCGCCGGATCATCTCCCCCAGACCGGCCGCCTTGCCCCCGACCAGATCGACCAGGTCGGCGGTGGCCTCAGCCAAGGCAAGCACGTGCATCTGCGGCCTCCCCTCTTCGCAATGCGACTGCATTGCATCCCACGATAACCGACATGGCAATGCGACTGCAACGCAAAAGAGGAGCGGAAACACCGCCGCCCACGGTGACGTGGACCGCAGGGTCGAGCCGTACCGTCTCGCGACCGCACACCGACGGTCGCGAGACGGGCTATCGGCTACCGGCTATCGGAAGGATGCGGCGTGGTCCACGGCCCACTGGGCGAAGGTGCGGGCCGGGCGGCCGGTCAACCGGGGCACCACGGCGGCCCACTCCTCGTTGACCGGGGCGGGCTCGCGGGCGGACCTGGCCCAGACCTCGAACATCCAGTCGACGAAAACGGCCGGATAACCGTCCCGGATCCACTGCTCACGGGCCTGCACCGGGTCGTCCTCCTCGAACCTGACCTCCTCACCGAGAGCCGCCCCGATCAGGCCCACCTGCTCGACCGTGGTGAGCGCCTCCGGCCCGGCGAACGTGTACGTCACCCCGGCGTGGCCCTCCCGGATCAGCGTCGCCGCGATCACCGCCGCGACGTCCGACTCGTGGACCGGCTGGGTCACCGCGTTGCCGTACGGGCGGCGTACCAGCCGCTCCGCGCGTACGGACGGGGCCCAGCCGAGCCAGTTTCCGGCGAACTCCCCCGGACGGACGTGCGTCCACTCCAGACCGGACCGCTCGGCGGCCCGTTCGACGGCCAGGTAACCGCGGGCGCCCCAGGCGTCATCGTCGGCAGCCGCACCGGAGAGCACCACCATCCGGCGTACGCCGGCCGCCCTCGCCAACGCGACCACCTCCTCCGAGGTCTCCGGAGCCGCCGGGACCAGGTACATCCTGTCCACCGACCGGAGCGCGTCCCGGATCGTCTCGGGCTGCCCCAGGTCGCCCGCGAACAGTTCCACCCCGTCGGGCAGCCCGGCCGTTGCCGGCGTACGGGTCAGCGCGCGGACGGGCTCGCCGGCCAGGAGCAGTTCGTCGACGATCCTCCGCCCCATGAAACCGGTGGCACCGGTCAGCAGGATCGTCATCCGGCTTCTCCCGTCCGTGCCAGCGGGCGGAAGTCGGTGGCGTGGTCGAGGGCCCACTGGGCGAAGGTGCGCGGTGGGCGTCCGGTGATCCGCTGGTAGGTGTCGGTGGGTGGCAGCAGGTCCGGCCCGTCGACGGCGGCGGCCAGCAGCTCGATCAGCCACTCGGCCGTCTGCCGGTCGTAGCCGTCGTCCAGCCACTGCGTACGGGCCTGTTCCGGGGTCAGCTCCTCGAAACCGACCGGGGTGCCGATCGCCGCCCCGATCGCGGCCACCTGCTCCGCCCGACTGACCTTCGCCGGCCCGGTGAGCGTGTACGCCGCGCCGACGTGCGCATCATCGAGCAGGGCCGCCACGGCCACGTCGGCGATGTCGGCCTCGTGCACCCACGGGAAAGCCGCTGCGGCGTACGGCGCACGCACCACCCGCTCATCCCGGATCCGCCCGGCCCAGTCCAGGGCGCCCACCGCGAGCAAACCCGGCCGTACGTGGGTCCACTGCGCGCCACTGGCCTCCACCAGCCGTTCGACCGCCCGATGGGCGAGCCGTTCCTCGGCGAGGTGTCGCCGCAGCGCGCTGATGTCGGGATCGTCCGGGGCGTCGTCGGAGTCGAAGTCGGCCGCAGCGGCCGAGTGCACCACGAACCTGCGTACGCCGGCCCGAACCGCCAGGTCCACGAACCCGGCGCCGGGCTCGCTGTCGACCTCGACGAAGGGAAACAGGTAGACCCGCTCGACTCCGGCCAGGACAGCCGGCCAGGTCTCGGGTCGCGTGAAATCACCCTCGACCGTCTCGACCCCGGTTCGCGGCGGGGCGGCCGACGGTCGGCGGGTCATCGCCCGCACCGGCCTGCCTGCGGCCACCAACCGGTCCACCACCTGACGACCTGTGTTCCCGGACGCGCCGGTCACTAGGATTGTCATGTTGCTCCTTTCCGGATCCCCTGAATGGCGCAATGGACCGCCGCCGTACCCGGCCAAGGTTCACGGCGGCGGTCATCCGGACGATAGGCGGATTTCCGCGACCTCGCACATAGCACATGTGTGCTAATGAGCGCCCGAGGTCGGTCTCGACAACCCCGGCGCGTGTTCGCGAGCCGCATCGGTGGAGACGGGTCGACGGGCCCCTGCTCCTGCTAGCGTCGTCACGTGAGTTCCGTGGTCAGGCAATCGGTGTCGGTGACGTTCACGCGTCGTCGGCGCCTATCGTGGCCGTCGGGGGTGCGAGCGGTCGGCTGGGTGCCGACGCGGCCCGCCGGGGTGATGCGGCATCCGGGTACGAACGGGTGGCTGTCGTCGTGGGGTACGAACGCGCACGGTGAGATCGCGGGTTGTCCGCCGGGAGACGACGTCCGCTGATCGCGGATGTCGCTGCGACCACCACCGGTGGTCGCCTTTCCCCTGTTCCGCCTCCCCCGTCATCGGATCGACACCGCCCGGCCGTGGCTGTCGCCGCCGTGCGGGGCGGTTACCCCATCACTCGCGAAGGTGCCTGGTTGATGCGCTCGCCACTTCCCCCCGTTCCCGGTCCACCGGCCACATCCGTGCCCACCGTCCCGGCATGCCGGTGACCGCCGTGGTGGTGACCCGGCTGAGCCGGGTGCTGCGCGGCGACGCCGTCGGTGGCGGGCTCCTGATCGTCGCGGCGGTGTTCGCCCTGGTGTGGGCGAACTCGCCGTGGGTCGGCGCGTACGAGTCGCTGCGGTCGGTCACGTTCGGCCCGTCCGGGCTGCACCTCGACCTGTCGCTGCACGCGTGGGCGGCCGACGGGCTGCTCGCGGTGTTCTTCTTCGTCGTCGGGAACGAACTCAAGCAGGAGTTCGTCGGCGGGGAACTGCGTGACCCTCGTCGGGCGGTCCTGCCGATCGTCGCGGCCCTGTCCGGGGTCGTCGTGCCGGCGGGGATCTTCGCACTCGTCACCCTGGGCAGGGGCGAGGCGGCGGCCGGTTGGGGCATTCCGATGGCCACCGACATCGCGTTCGCCGTGGCGGTCCTGGCCGTTGTCGGCCGCGGCCTGCCCGCACCGCTGCGTACCTTCCTGCTGACGCTCGCGATCGTCGATGACCTGGTCGCGATCATCGTCATCGCCGTGTTCTACTCCGCCGGTCTGGCGTGGCTGCCGCTGATCGCGGCGATCGCCCTGCTGGCCGTGTTCGGTCTGCTCCAGGCCGGACGCGGCCCGGCCGGCAGGCTGTGGACCGGTCCGGTGCCGGGTTGGGTGATCTTCGTGCCCCTGGCCGTGGTGATCTGGGCGTTGATGCACGCCAGTGGCGTACACGCCACCATCGCCGGGGCGGCGATGGGCCTGCTCATGCGTACGCGGGCCCGGCCAGGCGAGCGCATCGATCCGAGTCACCGTGTCGAGGAGGTGCTGCGACCGTGGACGAACGGCCTGGTCCTGCCGGTCTTCGCACTGCTGTCGGCCGGGGTCGCGTTCGGCTCACTCGGCGACCTGGTCGGTGAGCCCGTCGCGGTCGGGGTGTTCCTCGGCCTGGTCGTCGGGAAGGTGGTCGGGATCGCCGGGGGCGCGTGGCTGGCGACGAAGGTGTCACCGGCGCAGCTCAACCCGAGCCTGGGTTGGCTCGACATCATCGGCATGGCCCAACTCGCCGGGATCGGCTTCACCGTCTCGCTGCTCATCAGCGAGCTGTCCTATCCCGGCAACAGCCGGCTGGTCGACGACGCGAAGAGCGCGGTCCTGCTCGCCTCCGCCGTCGCGACCATCCTCGCCACCGTCATCCTGACCTGGCGTGGCTCCCACCATCGGGGTCGCCCGGCGCACGGCGGGCGGGTCGAGACGGCGGCCCGGTACGGCCCGGCCGACGGCAACGGGGCGCGGAGGTAGGTTTTCTGCTGGTAGGAGGAGACTGTGCCCGAACCCGACGCCACACCCGTCGACCCGGACGTCGACCCGCGCCTGCCCGACGAACACCGAGCAGCGCGCCCCGGCCCGTGGCCGGTCCTCGCGGTGATCGCAGTCGGCGGGATCATCGGGGCGGAGAGCCGGTTCGGTCTGCAACACGCCTTTCCGCACCCGCCGGGCGGGTTCGCCTGGGCCACCTTCTGGATCAACATCTCCGGATGCCTGCTGCTCGGCGTCCTGATGGTCCTGGTGACCCGGGTCTGGCCCGGCCGGGCACTGCTGCGCCCGTTCCTCGGCGTCGGAGTGCTGGGCGGATTCACCACGTTCTCCAGCTACACCCTGGAGGTGCAGCAGGCCGTCGCGGCCGACCACCTCCAGACCGCCGTGGCGTACGCGATCGGCACCCTGGTCGCCGGGCTGCTGGCGGTCTGGATCGGCTCGACCGTCACGACCGCGGCGGTACGACGGCTCGGGGAGGGACGATGACCGCTCTGCTCGTCGCCCTGGGTGCAGCCGCCGGAGCGCCGTTGCGCTACCTCACCGACCGCTGGATGCAGAACCGATTCGGTACCCGGTTCCCCTGGGGGACCCTGGTGGTCAACCTCGCCGGCTCACTGGTGCTCGGTTTCGTTGCCGCCCTGCCGGCCGCCTCGGCTCTCATGGCCTTCGCGGGAGTCGGGTTCTGTGGCGCGCTGACCACCTACTCGACCTTCAGCTACGAGACGTTACGGCTGTACCAGGAGGGCAGTCGCGTCGCGGCGCTCACCTACACCGGAGTCAGTGTCATCGGCGGCCTCGGCGCCGCATTCGGCGGTGTCGCCCTCGGCCAGACCTTGTCCGGGTAGCCGGAACCGACCACTCGACGACCGCGCCCGCTGACGAACATCGACGCCAAGGGTCGGGTCAGTCGCGTACCGCCAACGCCTGCTCCCGTAGGGCCTCCGCGTGCTCGTCGGCGGACGGCTGGTGCAGGTCGGCGACGAAGACGGCCACCGCCACCCCGTCCGGTCCGAGCACGTCGTGCAGCCGTCGCCACGCGAAAAGGTTGGGATGCTCGTACGCGGTGCACGCCTCGGCGGGGGCGAGCAGGTCGATCGCCCGCCGGAGCCCCTCCCGGTCGAGCCGGTAGGAGGCGGACCCGGCGCTGTGGCCACAGACCGTGGCGAGGACCGAAGCCGGCAGCGGATGGGCACCGACGTTGATCCGGACGAACTCGACCCGGTCACCGACCAGATGCCCGATGCCGTACGCCTTCGGGGTGACCCAGCCGGGGATCCCCGCCTCGAACCGCCGCCGCGCCGAGGCGATCTCCTCGACCGTTTCCCATCGTTCGGTCATGCCGGCCGGCCCTCCGAAAGGTCGAATCGTTGCGCGAACGCGGACATCTGGTCCCGTTGCTCCTGCGGATCGGCCGAGGCGGGACTGATCACGATACGGGTCACGCCCTGCGCGGCGAGCGCGGCGACGCCTTCGAGTGACATGTCGATGGAACCCCAGCGGGTGTATTCGAGGGTCTGCGGGTCGCGGCCGGACCGGGCGGCGGTCGACCGGACGAGGTCCCACTGGATCGCCCGCTCCTGCGCGGTGAGGGCACCGCCGGGAAAGTAGCCGTCGCCCCGGACCCCGGCCCGGCGAGCGGCCGGGCGGCTCGATCCCCCGACGTGGATCGGCAGGTGGGTGACGCCGAGCGGCTTCGGGTAGCTGCTCAGGTCGTCGAAGTCGAAAAACTCGCCGTGGAAGCCGACTCCCCTGTCGTCGCCTTCCCAGAGCAGTCGCAGCACGTCGATCGCCTCGTCGGCCCGCCGGCCCCGGCTGGCGAAGTCCACACCGAGCGCCCGCGCCTGACCGGGGAGGGTGCCGAGGCCCACGGTCAGCAGTCGCATCCGGCCCCCGGAGAGCACGTCGATGGTGGCGAGACGTTTCGCGAGCAGTACCGGGTGGTGGTACGGCAACAGCAGGACACCCGTACCGAGCAGGATTCGTCGGGTGTGCGCGGCGACGAAGTTCAGGCAGTCGAGCGGGTCGGCGTACGGCAGCGACGGCGGCACCGGCATCGCCCCGAACGTCGCCCCGGGGTAGAGGACAACGTGCTCCGGCAGGTACAGGGCCTCGAACCCGCACGCCTCGGCGTGCTGCGCGAAACCCACTATCCGGTCGGGGTCCACGCCGTAGAACGGAGTGCTGTAGCTGATCGCGAACTTCATGGTCATCCCTCCACCGGTCGCAGCGACGCTAAACCCTGCCGCCGGTGTCAAGGCAACCCACTGCTGCCGCCCGGACGGATGCGTACGGGCGGACAGATCCGGGTACCTGGCTGACAGCCGGCACGGGTGTGCGTACGCCTGCGACGATTCAGACAGATCCAGGGGGTGCACATGTTTCTGATCTTCGGCTTGCGCACGAGGGCCCAGCGGTTGGGGACGGTGCTGATGGCCTGCCGGGCGTGCGGACAGCCCGGGAACCTGCTGGTGATCCGCGAGGTCACCAAGCTGAGCCTGTTCTTCGTCCCCCTGATCCCGGTCAGGACGAAGTACGTGGTCCAGTGCGCGAATCCGTACTGCGGTGACCGGACGAAGGTGAGCGGTGGGGAGGCGCGCAGGCTGCTCGCCACCGGTGTCGGTTCGGCGCACTGAGCCTGCTCCGCCGACCGGTGCCGGTCAGTCCTCCGGGATCGAGTCGATCACCGAGACCAGTACGCCGCGCGCCTGCTCCAGATCGCGGATCATCCCGTCGACCCGCGCCTTCTCGACCAGCAGACTGGACCGGAGCGCGGGCGACGGCCGGCCCTCGAAGCAGGGCAGCAGTTCGGCGATCTTCTCGCTGCACAGAGCCGCCGAGTACAGCCGCTGGATCAACTCGACCCGGCCCACCGCGTCGTCGTGATAGCGGCGCTGCCCACCGGAGGTCCGTTCGCTGGCGAGCAAACCCTGCTGCTCGTAGTAGCGCAGCGAACGAACGCTGACACCGCTCGCGGTGGCGAGTTCACCGATCCGCATCGTCGCTCCGATCCCACACTTGCACCTGACACCGATGTCAGGTTCTAACATACGCGGCATGCCCGAGAACACAGGATCGAACGAGGTACGTCAACTCCGCGTGGTCGTCGAAGCGGCGGACTACGAGGCCGCCGTGACGCTGTACCGGGATGTGCTGGGGCTCCGGCCGGAAGCCGCCTTCGCGGGCGAGGGCGACGCTCGCGTGGTCATCCTCGACGCGGGCCGGGCCACCCTGGAACTCGCCAACCCGGCGCAGCGAGCGATGATCGACAGTGTCGAGGTCGGACGTCCGGTCAGCCCGCACATCCGCCTCGCCTTCGAGGTGGACGACACGACCACCGCGACGGACGCCCTGGTGGGAGCCGGCGCCGAGCTTGTCGCCCCGCCGACCCGGACACCGTGGAACTCGCTGAACTCACGGCTCGAAACCCCCGGCGACCTCCAGATCACCCTGTTCCAGGAACTCGGCGGGCCGCGTACCCGGAACGCGTCGCGGGGCGACGTGCCGTTCGCGCTGGTGGACGTGTTCGGCGACGCCCCGCTCACCGGAAACCCGCTCGCGATCGTGGACCTCACCGACTGGGATCAACCGGTGGACGAGTCCTGGTACCCGACCGTGGCCCGGGAGCTCAACCAGTCCGAAACCACGTTCATCCTGCCCGGCCGGGACGGCGCCGTACGGGAACTGCGTTCGTTCACCGCCGGCGGGGTGGAGGTCTTCGGCGCCGGTCACAACGCACTGGGCGCCTGGTGGTGGCTGCTGGACTCGGGGCGCCTGACCCACACCGAGCCCGGTACGGAGATCATCCAGCGGATCGGGGGCCGGAACCTACCGGTGGTGGTCAGGGACGACGGCCAGCTCGACATGCGTCAGACGGCACCCCGCTTCGGCGCGTACGCCGATCCCGATCTCGTCGCCCGCGCCGTCGGCCTCGGCCGGGACGACATCTCCGAGGTGCTGGCACCGCAGGTGGTGGACACCGGGGCGAACCATCTCATGGTGATCCTGCGGGATGGCGGGGCGCTGGCCGCTGCCACACCGGACAAGCCGGCGCTGATCGCGGTCGCGGAAAGCGTCGCGGCGCAAGGGGTCTACCTTGCCTGGCTGGACGGCACCGAGCCCCGGCCGACCGCGCACGCGCGGTTCTTCAACCCGGGGGTGGGACTCGACGAGGACCCGGCCACCGGCAGCGCGGCAGGGCCGCTGGCCGCGCTGCTGCACCGTCACGAACTGCTCGACGCCGACGAGGAACTCGTCATCGTCCAGGGCGAGACGATGGGACGCCGGAGCACCATCCGCGCGACCGTCGGCCGCGACAACGTGGTCACCGTCGCCGGTCGCGGTTTCGTGACCGTACGCGGAAGCATCCACCCGCCGGGTCCGGTCCGTCCGTAGCCGCCGGTGTCCTCGACCGGGGTTGCACGGAGGCAATACGATCGCATCGGGGCGCGATCGACGGGGGTCACAGTGCCTGACGGAGTCACGGATTCGGGGTCGGCGGACAGGATCGAGCGGTTACGGCGACCCTGGCGGCGGTGGCGGACCCACCGCTACGAGCGCGGCGCCCTGGGCTACAGCTCGTCCGGATTCCATCCGTACGCCATCCACCTGGCGAACCGGTCCGTGGACAGGTGGCGCCCGTTCGCCAGCAGGTACCCGGCCCGGTTGGCGCGTGCACTGGCGGTACAGGCGGCGTGCCTGCACGCACGCGGGCGGACCGGGGAGGCGTCGAGCGCCCTCGACGAATGCCTCGTCCTCTGCGCCCGTGCGCACGGACCGGCAGCCTCACCGGACCTGCGGCGCGCCGCCTATCTGCTGGCCAGGACCGGCCGCCCCGATGACGCGCTCACCCTGATCGAGCGGGTGGTCGGCGAGGCCCGGTCGGGTCCGCCCGGCGAACTGACCCACGCCCTGGTCGAGTACGGCCGTCAACTGGTGCTCCACCAACGGTTCGGCGACGCGGTCACCGTTTTGCTGGAGACGGTCACCCGGGACGTCCCGGGCAACGGTGCCGAGACCCAGGGGCGCTACCTCCTGCTCGTCGCGCTCGGCGAGTCCGGCAGGTACGACGAGTTGGAACGGTACGCCGCACGGGATCTGCCGCAGTTCGCCAAGCTCGCCCGGCTGAGCGTGATCGAGCGCAAGCGCTACGTCAGCCTGCTCGCCGCGCTGGCCCGCTACCGGTCGGCGGCCGGCGGCGAGAGCCAGGGCCGGGACACCGAAACGGTTCTCCGGACCCAACGGGACATCCTGCACCGGCAACTGGCCCGCCGGACGTCGATGTGGCGGGGAATCGGCACGCTCCTGCGACAGAAGCCGGACCGAAACACGCGGCTGGCGAACCAGGCGGAGCGGCTGGAGGCGGCGGTTGCCGCCGAGGTCGCCGAGGTGCGGCGGCTACGGGAGGCCGGCGACAGTCCCGCGCTCGCCGACGCACTGGCCGCGCTCGCCGAGGCCCGATGGCGTACGGGCGGGCAGCGCAGCGAGGCGCTCACCGTACAGCGGGAGGTGGTGGACCTGACCCGTCGCCTCGCCCGGCAGGAACCCGCCGGGTCGGCAGTGCCGCTGGTCGACCGACTGCGCCGATTCGCCGAGTGGGCCGAGGTGGTGGGGCTGCACGGCGACGCCCGAGCGGCACGGGACGAAGCCGACTCGTGGTCCGCCGGGGACCACCGGGCAGGAGACTCCTGAACGACCGGAGGAGCGCCCACGATCGGACGCTCCCCCGGTTGCCTGGTCATCCACTGCCGACCGGTGCCCCGACACCGATCCGCAGCGCCACTAACGGAACTGGACGTACGTTCTGAACTGCTTGCCGTCGTCGAGCGAGAGGACAAACTCGCGGCAGGTTCCGGCCCAGCTCCGATCCGTCTTCCACGGATAGGTGTAGCGGCCGTGTCCGCCCGCCGAGAGCTTCGAGTGGCCGGGCGTCTCCGCCTTGACCGGCAGCGGCCCCGGCGTCACCGTCCCATCCGGATTCACGGTTTCCAGGGTCGCGCAGTCGACCAGCCGGGAGTACGGCGAGTTGCTGGCGAGAAGGTCCCGATCGCGGTCATGGTCACCGCCGCGATCACGATCGTGGTTTCGGCCGAGGTCGAACTGCATCGGTGCGGTCGAGCCGGCCTTCACGCTGTTGAGGGTCGGCTTCGCGGACCGGTTGGTGAAGGGGCGCTCACATGCCGGGTGGGTGTCGTACGCACCGGAGTTGTCGTCTCGGCCGGTGGTGCCCTGGACCGCGCTGTAGCCGAGGCCACGGCGGGCGAACGAGGCCCACAGGGTGCAGTTGTTCTCGCCCCCGGTCAGCGCCGCGTCGGCGGCGATGATCGCGTCCCGGCCGACCACGAATCCGGGTGCACAGCCCTGGATCTTCAACCCGTCGATCACGAGTTGCATGGCGAGGTTGTTGCCGCCGGTGTCCCAGCGTCCGTACGCGTTGCGGTTGAGACCGTGCCGGTCGATCAGGTCCCAGGTCATGTCCCACAGCACGGCGGCCCAGCCGTGGCCGATCCCGTGCGGCGCGGCCAGCGAGGTGCCGTCGAGCCAGGCGCCGGTCTTGATGCTGTCGTAGGTGAACGGCTGGATCTCCATGTTCCGCGAGTACGGCCGCGGCCGGAAGCCGTCACCGGAACGGCTGTCGGCGAACTGGGCGTACTGGCCGTAGCCGCGCGGGCCTTCGGGGTCGTCGAGATCCGGGTTGATCAGCGACACGATCGCGAGGAAGTCGCTCCACCCCTCGCCCATCTGTTCCTGCCCGCTGAGGCAGTTGACGTTCGGGCCGCCGGTCAGCCGGTTCGAGACGCCGTGACCGTACTCGTGGAAGATCGTCTCCGACCGGAAGGCGGCGTCGCGCATCGCCGGGCGGTCGACGTTGCGGTGCACCCGCCCGGACGCCGGGAGCGCCGCCCGCAGGGTGCCGCCGTCGGCCTGGCTCACCATCACGGCGGGGATGCCGACCGATGGGCTCATCGAACCGTTCATCACCACCGGGGCGCCCGTCGCGTTGTTCACGACCACCACCGCGACCGCACCGGCGGTTTCGGCGTTGACCACCTGCGTGTAGTAGTTGCAGACGCTGGTGCGGTCGACCAGGGCGATCGACCCGGCCGGCAGGCTGTACGCGGTGCACCCGTCGCCCACCGCGTCGACGCCGTCGTCCACCGCGACAACCTGGCCGTTGAAACCGGCGTTGGTGGGCGCGGGGGTGAAGCGGGCGTACTCGGCCTCGTAGGTGGTGGCCCCGGCGCCCGAGCCGATCGTCACCGCGTTCGGGAGCCCGAACTGGTTGCCCGGCCACAGGAACATCTGCATCCGGGGTGCACCCCCGTCCTGGGCGGGGGTGGAGAAGTTGGCGTTGTTCTGGCCGGAGCCGTCCTGCGCCTCGCACCGGACGTCGTCACCGCCGACGCCGCCGCGTTCGTAGTTGTTGACCTGGAAGTTGCCGCCGACCTCGTTGAAGCCGTACCGGTAGGTCAGGTCGTGCACGATGTTGCACCAGTAGAAGAGGTTCGCCACCGCGGCGTCGGTGTAGGTCTGCGGCTGCTGGTTCAGGTCGGCCGGGAAGTTGAAGTCGAGCTCGGGGCCGCCGTCGGGCACGCTGTTCGGGTCGGGCTGGTTGTTGGCGTCGCGATCGGCGTACGCGCGGACGTTGTTGCCCTGCGTCGTACTGGCCTCCGCGCCCGCCACCCCGTCGGTGTCGTGCCAGCCGTACGGGGAGGCCGTCGCGTCGGCCGGGTTGGTCACCAGGCTGCGCGGCCCCTCGTTCGGGTCGTTCTTGGGGAACGTGAAGACGCGGTAGCTCGAACCGTCGTTGACCCGCTTGGGCGGGAACTGCGGCCGGACGTCGACCGGGCGGGTGGGTCCGTTCCCGGTCGGGCCGGTACGGCGCCCCAGGGTGCTGGCCAACTCCTCCGGCGCGTCGTGGGTGGTCCAGTCGTCCACGTTGAGCAGTGCGCCGGTCGTACCGTCGACGGTGGCGTTCCAGAGGTGGGCCTCGTCGGAGTCGTCGATCACCAGTTGCCAGGCGAGGCGAAGGCCGTCGTCGGTCCGCTGCCAGCCGAGCCGGGCCGGGATCGGCTGCCCGGAGATGCCGCTGCCGGAGACCACCGTGCGTCGGGCGGGTCCGGCGCCGCGGTCGAGCACCTGCGGGGCGGCCGTCGCGGGCAGGTCGAGGGCCTCGGCGGCGGCCTGCACCGCGGCGGGTGCGTCCAGGACCGCGCTGCCGGTGGGACGGTCCGCCAGGCTGGGGGTCAGGGTGTGGCCGACGAAGACAACGCTGCCGTCGCGGGCGAGGCTGACCGTGGCCGTCGCGCCGAAGACCTCCAGTTCCTGGAACCGCTGGGACAGGTTGACGTGGGTCACCCCGTTGTGCTCGCTGGTGTAACTGGAGGAGACGACCAGGTCACCGAGGTCGGCTGCGGTCACCCCGTACCGGGTGGGGTGCGTACGGAGGTAGTCGATCGCGATGCTCTCGGGCTTGCCCTGGTTCGGGCCGGTGAGGAACAGGGCGTTGCGGCCCTCCGTACCCGTTTCGCCCGTGGTGTTGTCCGGTGCGGCCGAGGCAGGCTGTGCCGCCATCGGTGTCAGTACCGCGACCAGCGCGGTGACCAGCAGAGATGCGGTGTGGCGACGGACCGGAGTGGGGTGTGGACTGAGTGGCACCGGTGCTCCATTCGTTGCGCGGGTACGAGGGCGCTGGAGATCACAGAGTGGGTTTTGACTGACAGTACGGATCACTTCACGGTCGGTCGTCCGACGGATGTTCAAAATCATCAATGTCCTCTGCTACGGCTGTCGGACCCGCCGCCCTCCGGACCCGACACTTCGCTCCGCGTCGGCCTTGACCCCAAGTCCTGTTGAGGTTTTAGCGTGGTTACCGATCGGCAGAGCCAGAGCCAGGGCCGGGCCGAACCGGGCCACGGTGGATCGAGAGGACGACACTGATGACCGGCAATTCCGCGACCACCGAGGCGCCACCGGCCGTGACGGTGCTCGGCCTGGGTGAGATCGGCTCCGCACTGGCGAGCGCCTTCCTCGCCGGCGGGCACCCGACGACGGTGTGGAACCGTACGCCGGGAAAGGGTGACGACCTGGTCGCCCGGGGAGCGCGGCGGGCCGCGACCGTCCACGACGCCGTCGCCGCCAACCCCCTCGTGGTGGTCAGCGTCAAGGGCAACACCGCCGCGCGCGAGATCCTGGAATCGGCCGGTGACGCGCTTGCCGGCCGCGCCCTGCTCAACCTGACCGACGGTACGTCGACCGAGGCGAAAGCCGTCGCGGGGTGGGCTGCGGAGCAGGGTGCGGAGTACCTCCACGGGCAGATCATGACGATCGCCCCCGGCATCGGGCACCCGGACAGCGTCGTGTTCTACGGCGGAGCCGACACGCTCCATGACCGCTACCGGTCGACGCTCCGGCTGATCGGTGGCCGCGGCACCCTGGTCGGCGCCGACGCCGGTCTACCCACCCTGTACGGAATGGCCGTGCACGGAACCATGTGGGGAACGCTCAACGGATTCCTGCACGCCGCCGCACTGCTGTCGAGCGAGGGCGTCGAGGTGAAACGGTTCCTGGAACAGGCCGGCGCCTCGGTCTCCGCGCTCCTGTCCCACCTGCCGTCGATCGCCGACGAGATCGACCGCGGCGAGTACGCGACCCCGTACGGCGGGCTCCGGCATCACCTGCCGTCGGTCGACGACCTGGTCCGGGAGAGCCGGGCGCGGGGTGTCGACGACGGGTTGCCCGACTACACCCGGACCCTGGTGGCCTCGGCGATCGACGCGGGCCACGCCGACGACAGCTACTCCCGCCTGGTCGAGCACTTCAGGAAGCGGTGAACAACGCCCGTTGTCGGCCGACGCGGACACGCGTGCTCGGCGACGGGCCGCTGCCCGCCGCCGAGCACGCGCCGGTTGACTGCTACTTGGCCAGGAAGGCGAGCAGAGCCTCGTTGACCTCTTCGGCGTGGGTCCAGAGCAGACCGTGCGGGGCCCCTTCGAGCTCGACGTAGTCGGCGTCGGGCAGGAGCTTGTGGAACGGGCGCGCGGTCGCGTCGATCGGGAGGATGTTGTCCGCCGTGCCGTGCAGGATGAGCACGGGTACGTCGATCTTCGGGATGTCGGCCCGGAAGTCGGTGATCCAGGTCGGTACGGCGGCGCTGGAGGCGTACCAGGAGGCTCCGGCGGCGACGTTCCAGCTGTTGCGCAGCGCCTCCTCGGACAGCCGGGTGCCGAGGTTCTCGTCGGTGTTGTAGAAGGACTTGTAGAAGTCCGTGAAGTAGGCGTACCGGTCCGCGGTCACCGCGGCGAGGATGCCGTCGAAGAGTTCCTGCGGCGCCCCGGTCGGGTTGTCCTCGGTCTTGAGCAGGAACGGTTCCAGCGACGCGAGGAAGGCCGCCTTCGCGATCCGCCCCGAGCCGTACGTCCCGAGGTAGCGGCCGACCTCGCCGGTGCCCATCGAGAATCCGACCAGCACGACATCGGTGAGGTCGAGCGTGTCGAGCACGGTGTTCAGGTCCGCGGCGAAGGTGTCGTAGTCGTATCCGGTGGTGGGCTGGCTCGACTGGCCGAAGCCGCGGCGGTCGTAGGTGATGACCCGGTAGCCCGCCTTGAGCAGGGCGGCGCTCTGCTTCTCCCACGAGTGCCCGTCGAGCGGGTAACCGTGGATGAGGACAACCGGCTGACCCGCACCGTGGTCCTCGTAGTAGAGGTCGATGCTGGTGCTGTTCTCGGAGCCGACGGTGATGAAGGGCATCTCTGCCTCCGATGATCCTGTGATCCTGCTGAGAACGGTCGTTCTCACCTCGTGGTAGTAGCCTAGACAACGATCGTTCTCCGCGCACCATCCGGAACGGGGTCGATCGGGTGAGAGGTGTCACCTCGAGCGAGGGAAGAGGAAGACGGTGACCGGAGAGAGCCAGCGGCCGGACGACGACGCCGTACGGGCGAAGGTGCTGGAGACCGCGGACCGGCTGTACTACACGTACGGCGTTCAGGCGGTCGGGATGGACACCCTGCGCGCCGAGTCCGGCGTACCGCTCAAGCGGCTCTACCGCCTGTTCCCCTCGAAGGAGTCGATCGTCGAACAGGTCCTGCTCGGCCGGCACGAGGTGTGGAACGCGCTGGTCGAGAGCGCGATCGAGACCGGCGATCCCCGTCAGCGCCTGCTGGCGATCTACGACATGCTGTCCCGCTGGTTCGACCAGGACGACTTCCGCGGGTGCATGTTCATCAACTCGTTCGGCGAACTCGGGTCGACCGCTCCCCGGATCGCCGAGATCGTCCGGACACACAAGGAGGGTTTCCAGGTACGCCTGGCCGAGATCGTCGCCGAGGCCGGGGCACCGCCCTCACTCGCCCCCCAACTGGCGATCCTCGCCGAGGGAGCCCAGACGACCGCCGCGATCGCCGGCACCAGCGAGGCCGCGACACACGCCCGCCAGGCCGCCGAGACACTCATCGACGCGGCCCTGCAGACCGGCAGGACCACCACCGGGTAGTCCGCCCGGACGACAGCCGGACGTCGGCGGCCCTGAGTTTCGGCGGCCATGACGGTGGACGGCCCCGGCGTGCGGCCCTCCCGGCTGTCAGATGGCGGGGTGCTGGTCGCGGACCGGGCTCAGCGACTCCAGCAGCGAGGCGATGTACAGGATCGTCGATTCCGCGTGCCAGTTGGCCGCCACCTGCACCCCGATCGGCATACCCTCGCTGCTCGTGCCGAACCGTATCGACAGGGCGGGAAGTCCGGTCAGGTTGAACGGAACGGTAGGCGTCATCAGCCGGAAGGCGTCCACGGTCTGGCCGTCGACGGTGAACTGCGTGAGTGCGTGCGCGTGTGCGGGGATCGATGTCACCGGGAGCAGCAGCGCGTCATACCGCTGGAAGTACTCCGCGAAACCGTCCCGCAGCCGCTCGACACCCTGCTCGGCCCGGACGTAGTCCTGCACCGGCGTGTCGGGTGTCGAGATCATGGTCTTCGAGTACGTGAACCTCTGGTCCTCGTGCCCCGCGGTGGCCTCCTGCATCGCCGGTTTCATCTCCATGACGTGCTGCCGGGCGAAGAGGTCGAAAGGGTTGTCCCGTTCGAGTGCCGGGATGGTCACGGCGTCGACTCGCATCCCCGCTCCCCGTAGGGCGTCGGCGGCCGCCTGCACCGTCGCGGCGGTCTCCGGGTCGATCGGGCCGAGTCCCGAGTCGACCAGCCAGCCGACGCGGACGGGCCGGTCCGGCGAGGCACCCAGGCCGGTGTCGAAGTCGTACGGAACGATGGAGAAACCGTCGGCACCGTCAGGACCGGCCAGCAACGAGTACGCCAGTGCGAGGTCGCGGACGGTCCGGGCCATGGGCCCGGCGTGCCAGTCACGACGCGGCTCCCGTGGCCAGGTCCCCGTCATCGGGATGCGCCCGTGCGTTGGCTTGAGGGCCACGACACCGGTGTCGGACGCCGGCCCGCGCAGCGAGATGGACAGGTCGCTGGCGAGGCCGAGTGGCGACATCCCGGCCGCGATCGCCGCGGACTCCCCGCCGCTCGAACCGCCGGAGGAGCGGTCGAGGTCCCAGGGGTTGTTCGTCCGGCCCGTCAGGAGGTTGTCGGACTCGATCCAGTACGCGAACTCCGGGAGATTGGTCTTCGCCAGGAGGATCCCACCGGCGCGCTTCAGCCGCGCCACGGCGGTGGCGTCGGTGTCCGGGACACGCCCCGCGAAGATCGGCGAACCGCGCTGGGTGAGCACCCCGGCGGTGTCGAACGAGTCCTTGACCGTGAAGGGCACGCCGTGGAGCGGCCCCACCTCCGCCCCCGACGCGAGTTCCTCGTCCGCCGCCCTCGCGGCGTCCAACGCACCGTCGGCGAGCGTGACCACGGCGTTGATCTTCGGATTCGTGGCCTTGATGCGGTCGAGGTGCGCCTGAACCACCTCGACCGAGGAAGCTCTCCCGGTGCGGATGAGCTCGGCGAGCTCGGTCGCGTCACAGCGGTTCAGGTCCGTGGTCATGATGGATTTTGGGGCGGAACCGAACCCGAGCAGGCACGTCGAGGCAGAATTTCGCCTCTCCGGGTGAATGCCGTCGCCTTTGGCGATGTCAGTCCTGGCTTTGTGCCATCACCGGGAGGTGGGGCCGGAACAAGGGTCAGCCACGCAGCAGGGCGATTGCGAGGGCGGCCATGAGTGCGGCGACCAGGCCGTCGACCACCCGCCAGGCGCCGGGACGCGACAGGGCGGGGGCGAGTCGGTGCGCACCGTAGCCGAGGGCGGTGAACCAGACCACGCTGGCCAGGACCGCGCCCGATCCGAACAGCCACCGGTTGTCGTACTGGTTGGCGACCGAACCCAGCAACAGCACCGTGTCCAGGTACACGTGCGGGTTCAGGTACGTGAAGGCAAGGCACATGGCGATCGTCGTACGCAGCGGAACCGGGCGGTGGTCGGTCGGCGTCAGCCTGTCGGGGCGCAACGCCCGCCTGGCCGCGAACAGCGCGTAACAGATCAGGAACGCGGCACCCACCCAACGAACAGTGCCGGCGACCGCCGGGCGGTCCGCGATCGCCGCGCCGAGGCCGGCGATCCCGACGGAGATCAGCAGCGCGTCCGACGCCGCACAGGTCAGCACCACCGGGAGCACGTGCTGGCGGCGCAGCCCCTGACGGAGGACAAAGGCGTTCTGGGCGCCGATGGCGGCGATGAGGGCGATGGAGGCGGTGAAGCCGGCGAGGGTCGAGGTCAGCACCGACCCGACGCTACGGTTCGGCCGGATCACACTCCAGCTAAAGATTTTCGTGCCCGATTAGCATCTCTTAACATGGCGCTCGACTCCGGCCAGTTGGCCGCACTCCAGGCGGTGGTGGACGAGGGCAGCTTCGAGGCCGCCGCCCGCGCACTGCACATCACCCCGTCGGCGGTCAGTCAACGGATCAAGGCACTCGAACAGGCCGCCGGACAGGTCCTGGTCCGGCGTACCCGACCCTGCCAGCCGACCGAGGCGGGTCGGCCCCTGGTCAGACTGGCCAGCCAGCTCGCACTGCTGGAGCTTGAGGCACTGGACGCCGCGCGTGGCCCGCTGACCGGGCAGCAGACCCGTACCCGGATCGCGGTGGTGGTCAACGCCGACTCGCTCGCCACCTGGTTCCTGGGCGCGCTGGCTCGACTGCCGAGCGACCTCGCGTACTGCTTCGACCTGCAACAGGACGACCAGGACCACACCGCGGACCTGCTCCGCGACGGGTCGGTGATGGCGGCGGTGACCGCGCAGCGGGTCGCCGTGCAGGGCTGTCGCGTGCACCGGCTCGGCGCCATGCGCTACCTGGCCATGGCCTCGCCCGAGTTGCACCGCGCCCACTTCGCCGCGACCGACATCACCTCGGCGCTGGCCACCGCGCCCATGCTCCGGCTCGACCGCAAGGACGAGTTGCAGCACCGCTTCGTCAACAAGGTCACCAGACGGCGGCTCGACCCGCCGGTTCACTACGTTCCGGCGGTGTCGGCGTTCATCGAGGCGGTACGGCTCGGACTGGGCTGGGGCCTGGTGCCCGAGCGGACCGCCCGCGAGGACCTGGCGGCCGGTCGGCTGATCGAGATCGCCCCCGGGCGGCACCTCGACACACCCCTCTACTGGCAGTCCTGGCGCCTGGAGTCGACCGTCCTGGCCACCCTGACCAGCGCCGTGCAGGCAGCGGCGGCGACGGCACTGCGCTGAGCCACCGCCCTGCCGTCGACGACGCGGCCCGGCGGCCGGGCGCTACCCGTTCCGGTCAGGGGTGCAGGCCGAGGTAGGTGATCGGACCGGCGTCGGTGACGTCGATGGGGTGGAAGCCGAGCCGGTCGTAGAACACCCGCGCGTTGGCGTTCGCGGTGACCATCCCGAGATGCAGGCCCGGTACGCCGGCCCGGCGCAGCGCCGCGGTGAACGTGTCGATCAGGGCCCGCCCGTGACCGGTGCGCTGGTACGCCGGCAGCACGTCGATGTGCAGGTGCGCGGGGTACCCGGCCAGTTCGGGCAGGACCATGCGCTCCGGGGTGTGCAGGAGGTGCGCCATGACCTCGTCCGGCGTGGTCGGCTCCCCCGCCGGTGGTGGATAGTCGTCGCCGACCCGGGGCAACCACTCGGTCCGGAACCGGCGGACGAACACCCCTGTGTCGGCGGTGCCGAGGACGTAGCCCACGGCCCGCCCGTCGTGGTCGAGCACGAACGCCAGGTCCGGCTCCAGATACGCGTACGGGTGGGCGAAGATGTTCGGCAGGACGCTCGGATCGGCGTACGAGCCGGTGGCGTCCTGTCCCGCGTCTGCCGTACGGATGCAGATGTCGTGCACCGCGTCGAAGTCACCGGGCCGGTACGGGCGGATCAGCATCGTCGCAACCTGCCGTTTCGCACAGACGGTCGAACCACCGGACGCCGGACGCCGGGTCGAGGTTTGTCGAACGGCCATCGTACGGTCCCCGGGTACGAGGCGCGGGACTCGTTCGCCCGGCCGCTGTCGATCAGGAGAAGCGCTCGATCGTCACCGGGATCAGCCCCTGTTGCCGCATGACCGCCGTCAGCCCCCGCAGCACGGGTCCGATCCGGTCCGCGCGCCTGCTTCCCAGATCTGCGGTCAGGTCCAGGCACCAGGCGACACCGGGACCGACCCGGCGAAGATCCCACCTGAAGTGGTCGTCGGCCACCCGAAGTTCGGCGCTGCCCGCCACCCGCGCCCGTGGATCGTCGGCGTCCGGAGACACTCTCATCTGCCACCGGGCCCGCAGCCTCGCCAGGCCGTCATCGGGCAGGTCGTTGACGAAGAGGATCCGGTAGAACCGAGTGCTGTGAAAGCCCTCGGGGACCTCGCCGGCCCCCAGCCGCAGCGGCGGTGCGGTCGCCAGCGATTCGGCCGCGCCGAAATGGGAGCGCAGCCTCTGTTCGTCAGGCAGGTCACCGCCACCGAGCCGGCGGTAGACCTGCACGACCTCGTCCCGGTCCGCCGTGGCGATCCGGCTACGAAGACCCGCATCCGTCCGTACGCGCCGACTGAAGGGTGCCGCACCCACCCAGCCGTCCAGGACTGTCCACCTCGCACTACCCAGGGCGAGCGCCGTGTGGTCACTGGCGAGTTCGAACTCCTCCACGAGGACTCCGACCGGCGCGGCGGGGGTTTCACCGTGGTGTTTCTCGGGCTGGATCAGGTAGTAGTCCAGGAACAGGTGCGACGAGGATGCGGGGACGTCGGTCCTCCGCGGTCGGCGTACGTCGGTCTCCATCGCCGCAACGTACTCCCGCCCGGACCGGTCACCACGACATGGCGACAGACCGACACAGACGCCGCTATCACCGCGGACCATGGTGATAGCGGCACCGGTCGTTCGTCGGACATCGGGATGCCTACGCCGCCAGAGCGAGCCCCTGCCAGCGAAGACTCCACATCCAATGAGTACGGCTCAATTGCTAGCAATGATCGATGAAGCTCTGCACATGCCCCGAGTCGAGGTAGTAGTCGCTCACATATCGCGGAGAGCCGATAGGGCTGTAGAGCAGGACCCAGATGTTGTAGCCGAAAACGGACGTGCCCGTAGTCCAGCAATCCATCTGCACAATGGTGCCATTGGGGAGAGTGTCGACGATACTAGCGCCGGTGCTTGGCGCCGAGCGGACGTTCAGGTTACCCGAAACGCCTATGATCTTGGCGCATCTGGCGCCGGAATCCCACCAGCAAGGTTCTGTCGCGGCGGAGGCCGGTGACCCGAACAGCAGGGTGGAACAGAGTGCCGCCACGACTGCGGACACAAAGAGGACAGAGCGTCTGGACATGATTCATCTCCCTGGGTGTGGCTGGAATGGCGTCATTCGTTGATCAGTGCGAGGTGCACCATGGACCCGACAACCAGGCCGCGCGTGGATCACGATCACCTCTGTCATCACGGACACAAGAAGTGCCGCGACCGACACCCGCAGACGCCTGAAACTCATCCATACCTCCAATACGCTCGACCACGAAGAAGCTTGGTACGAATGTGTTACGGACAGGACCACCGACACCGCAATGTCCACGGCCATGACCAACACGCGACGGCTCGGGCACGGCGGGCAGCATCACCCCGTCGCTCCTACGAGCGGATGCTGACCTCCGAACTCCCACCCCTTTCGCGTCTTGAAGAATCTTCGAGTTGTCGGCTACATTTCCGCTACAACGCGGACAGTGATCCCGCGTCGGCAGGGTGCGAGTACCGGGCACCACGGCGTTCCGGGGGCGCGGGTGGAGTTTCAGGTGCTCGGTCCACTGTCGGTGAACCGTGCCGATGGGCCGGTCGACCTCCATCACGGCCACAAGCCGATGCTGCTGCTGGCGATCCTGCTGGCCCGCGCACCCCAGGTGGTATCGGTCGACGAGTTGCTGATCGGCGTCTGGGGTGACCGACCGCCCCGATCCGCACGGCCCAACATCCACCAGTACGTCCATCGGCTACGCCTCGCGCTCGGCCCCGAGCGCATCTGCCGGCACCCGTCCGGGTACGCACTGCAGATCGCGGACCACGAATTCGACGCTGCCCGGTTCCGAGCGCTCGCGGCACGAGCCAAGGTCGATCTCGGCGACGCTCGTACCGAGGAAGCCAACCTGAGCCTGCGGTCGGCACTCGACCTCTGGCGGGGACCCGCGTTCGACGGTTTCCTCGACTGCGAGCTGGTGGCGGCAGAGGCCACCCGACTCGAGCAGCAGCGGTGGTCGGTCCGCGAGCGATGGACGGAGACCGAGCTGGCGCTCGGTAGGCACCGGGAGATGGTGGACGTCCTCAGCGAACTCGTGGACGCCCAGCCCTACCGGGAACTGCCTCGGGCCCAACTGATGCTCGCCCTGCACCGCAGCGGCCGGCGGTTGGACGCGCTGGACCTGTATCGCCGCACCCGGAACCTGTTCGTCACCGATCTGGGAGTGGAGCCCGGCGAAGCGTTGCGACTACTACACCAGCGGATCCTCGTCGGAACACCGACCGCCGGTGGCGGCGCCATCGGGAAATCGCAGAATCTCGGCACCCTGAACCAGTTGCCGCCACTGTCGGTCTCCTTCGTCGGTCGGGTCGCCGAACGGGCACAGCTCGTCGAGGCACTCATGGCCGGATCCGCCACGTCCCCGGCGGTGATCGGAATCTCCGGCCTCGGTGGACTCGGTAAGACGAGCATCGCGGTCTGGGCGGCACATTCCGTACTGGATGCCTACCCGGACGGATGCGTCTTCGCCGACCTGCGTGGCACCGACACAAGACCGCCGTCCCATCATGCCGTGCTCGGCGCGTTGCTGCGCGCCCTCGGAATCCAGGGCACGGAGTTGCCGCAGGGACGTACGGCGCGACTCGGCCTGTTCCGGGCGATGACGGCCAACCGTCGCCTGCTTATCGTGCTCGACAACGCCGACAACGAGGCACAGGTCCGTCCGCTGATTCCCGGCGGCCCCGGATGCGGGGTGATCGTCACGTCACGGCGCTTCCTGGCCGGGTTGGAGCGGACCCACACCCTCGAACTGGATCCGCTCACCGACAGCGAGAGTGCCGAGCTGCTACGGACGCATGCCTCCCCACATGCCATCGCAGACAGCACCGGTGTGGCGGACCTGATCCGGTGGTGTGGCGGGCTGCCCCTGGCGATCCGCATCGTCGCGGGTCGGCTGCGGTCACGGAACGCACTCAGCCCGAGTCACCTCGTCCGTCTCCTGCAGGGGGCCGGCAACCCGGTGGACGAGTTGCACCTCGGGGATCTCAACATCCGCAGCACGTTCATGCTCAGCTACCGGCGACTGGGGCCGGCCGCCGCCACACTGCTGGCCCATCTCGGCCGGCTGGGGTACGCGCGTTTCACCCTGGACACCTGCCTGCCGCTGGTGGACGAGACGCACGGGCGGGTCCTCGACGCGCTGGCCGAACTGGACCACGCTGGCCTGATCACGGGTGAGCATCCCGCTCGAGCCATCGGGGCCGCCCGTTACCGGATGCACGATCTCGTCCGGTCCTTCGCCGCCGCCCAGGCTCCGACCGGGTCGGGCGACGCCTACCGTGGCGCTCTGAAGCGACTGACGAGTCACTACATCGCGAGATTGTGCTCCAGCCGGGACTTCGTGCATGGCGGATCGCTGCACCACCTTCCGATTGTGGTTCCGCCCTCGCGACCCTTTCCCGACGAGGCCGCGGCGCTGGACTGGCTCGACGCCGAGGTGGACAACATCCTCGCGGCGATGCCGGCCATCGGCGAAGCGGGACTCCACGAGGAGGTCTGGCAGGTCGCCTACCTGTTGCGCCCGTACCTTCGCCTCAGGCACCGCTCGGATGACCGGCACACGGTCGGCAGGGCGGGCGTGGAAAGCGCTCGTCTCATCGGGAACCAGCTTGCCGAGGCTCTACTGCTCGAATGCCTGGCGACGGCACACCATGACGACGATCTCAAGAATCCGTCGGCCAAGCTGCACTACGAGCAGGCGCGACAACTGTTCCGTGCGGTCGGAAGCAACATCGGTGTGGCGACGTGCGAGGACCAACTCGGCACCTACTATCAGAACATCGGCGAACTGGAGCTGTCCGAGCAGCACCACCGCAGGGCGCTCGCGGTTCCGGAGTACACGAGCGACCCGGGCAACGGTTGCCGATCTCACATCAGCCTCGGCACCCTGTACGGCCGGCAGGAGCGATACCCCGACGCCGAGCGCGAGTTCACCACGGCGCTCACGCTCGCGATGGATGCCCACGACCAGTACATCGCGTGTTTCGCCCATCACAACCTCGCCTACCTCTACCGTCTCCAGGGACGGCGGGACGAGGCTCTGCTTCACGCGCACGCAGAAATCGAACTGGCGGTCTTCATCAGGAACAAGCTGCGCGAGGCACGCGCACGGGAATTGCTGGGTGACATCCACGGCGAGCACGACCCGAACTCGGCCACGACGGCGTGGCAGCGGGCGGTGGAGCTGTACGAGCAGCTCGGTAGCGATCGGGCCGACGAAGTGCGGTCCCGGATGCAAAGCACCGGGTAGGTCAGTCGTCGGCAGTATCGTTCACCGATCTGCTGGCCGCGGTGACGATCGGGGACGTGGTGGAGACAAAGCTGCTGGCGGCGGCGCGGTCGGGTGATCCGGATGCGTTCGGCCAACTGGTCGATCCGTTCCGAAACGAGTTGCAGACGCACTGCTACCGGATGCTCGGGTCGATGCACGACGCCGAGGACGCGCTACAGGAGTCGCTGGTACGCGCCTGGCAGGCCCTGGGACGGTTCGACGACCGTGGCTCGATCCGGCCGTGGCTGTACCGGATCGCGACCAACAGGTGCCTGACCCTGATCGAGCGTCGCCGTCGCCGGGAGCTGCCGACCGATCTCAGCCCCGGCGCCGTACCACCGGCGGAGGTCGCGTGGCTGGAGCCGTACCCGGATGCCAGGCTGGGTTGGGCGGACCAGGGGCCGGAGGCGCGCTACGTCGCCCGCGAGGGAGTGGAGCTGGCATTTGTCGCGGCGCTCCAGCACCTGTCGGCCGGGCAGCGAGCGGTGCTGATCCTGCGCGAGGTGCTCGGGTTCTCCGCCCGCGAGGTCGCCGACCTGCTGGACACCACGGTCGCGGCCGTCAACAGCGCGCTGCAACGGGCGCGCCGGGTTCTCGACGGTCGGCTCCCCCGGGTCACCCAGCAGGCGACCCTCGGGGCCCTCGACGACCGGACCGTACGGCGGCTGGCGGACCGGTACGCGACCGCGTGGGAGAACGGCGACGTCGACGCGATCGTGGCGATGCTCACCGACGACGCCAGGTACGCCATGCCACCGCTGCCACAGTGGTACGAGGGACACGACTCGATCAGGGCGTTCCTGCTCGAAAGGCCACTGACCGTGCGGTGGCGTTTCCTGCCGGCGTACGCGAACGGCCAGGTCGCGTACGGAACCTACCTGTGGGACGACGAGCGGGGAGTCTTCGTGGCGGCGGGGCTCGACCTGGTCGAGTTCCGGGGAACGAAGATCGCCGAGGTGATGTCGTTCCTGATGCCGGAGATCTTCGACCGGTTCGGTCTGCCCGACGAGGTTCCCGAGTAGTCCGCCGACGATGTTCCGGGAATTCTGCGCCACGCACTACGGGTTGCCCGCGGACAGGGCGGCGATCATGGTGCCGGGTTCGATGACGGCGGGCCGGTCACTGACCTGCCCGTCGCCGAGCTCGATCACCCGCCACACGCCGTCCGCCCGCAGCGCCAGGTCGACGGTCACGAACGGCAGACCCAGACCGGAAACCAGCGGTACGACCGCAGCCAGGTCAACCTCCCGGGCAGGTGCCTCGTCCGGGGTGTCCGGGTGCGGCCCCACCAGTACGCACACCCCGTCGACCCACCAGGTGCGTACCTCGGCGGTGGTGAACCGTTCGAATCGGCGCAGGACAAAACCGCCGACGAAGTCGTCCTCACGCAACCGGAGGAACCGGCTCGCCACCCGCCACGCGGCCACACCATCGGAGATGTCGGGAATGTAGGCCGCCTCGTGCCAGTGGTGCTTCATCGACTTCGTGTAGTCCCGGAGCACCGCCGGCCCCGCCCCCAACTCGGCGCGTACCCGGTCGAAGTCCGCCCGGTCCGTGCCCGTGGTCCAGGCCGATCGCGGCGTGACCTCGGCCAGCGCCGGATACCAACCGGGTAGCTCGTGTGCCCGCCGGTACTGCTCGCCGGTGGTCCGCAGGGTCACCCCCCTCCCGGCCAGCGCGTCGGCGAACGCGGCGTACCGCTCGCCGCGCAGCATCCAGCCCCGGTAGACCGCCGTACCGCCGCCCTTCACCGAGGCGACGGCCCGCTCGACCTCCTCGCCTCGGGCGAGTGCGTCGTGGTCGACCAGGCCGACATCGAGCCCGGCGGCTCGGGCGGCTTCCGCCTCCGGGGCGAAGTGTTCGTCCGGACGGCGGGGACGGAGAGGGTTCGCGGGCACCAGCAGCATCACGGGCACATTCTTCCGGTGACGGGCACCGGGTCTCCAACCGATATCGGCGGGGTCGGTCAGGCGATCGGGATGCCGCGTCCTCCGGTTGTTCCGGCACCGACAACACCGCCGGCTTCGACGGGTGCGTCAGTGGCGGTCGAGGCGTCGAAGCTGGCGTGGGCCCGACGGATGTCGGTGTCGTGGTCCACGGCCCACTCGCCGAGCGCGATGACGAGCGGGAGCAGTGACCTGCCGAGGTCGGTCAGGCCGTACTCGCTCCCCTGCCACTGCTGCACGGCGGCGGTCCGCCGGACGAGTCCGTCCCGTTCGAGCAGGCGGAGCGTACGGGTCAGCATCCGGCGACTCAGTCCGTGGATGGTGCGGTCGAGCTCGTTGAAGCCGTAAGCACGCTGGGCGAGCAGGGCGAGTACGAGCACGCTCCACTTCTCGCCGACCCGGCGCAACACGTCCGTCGCCGCGCACGCCGCCCGGTCATCCGCCGTGACCGGCAACGGAATGATCGCCGCCGTCCCGTCGGCCCCGCCCCGTCCGGGGAACATCGATGTGCCTTCTTCTCCGCCGCTGCCCACTCCAGCCATGGTGGTCAGGGTACGGCGGGATCACGGAGGGACAGCGATGAAGACAGTCCTTGTCAGCGGCGGCACGAGAGGCATCGGCAGGGGGCTTGTGCTGAGTCTGCTGGGTAGCGGTGACCGGGTGATGGCGGTCGGCAGTGGTGCCGCCAACGGTGCGGCGCTGGTGGACGAGGCCACACGTCTGGGGATGGCGGACCGGCTCTCGTTCATCCGGGCCGACCTCAGCTCGGTTGCCCGTACGGTGACGCTGATCGACGAACTGGTCGCAACGGAACCGGAGTTGGACGCCCTGGTACTCGGCGCGTTCCGCTACAACCCGCGTCGGATCATCACCGCCGAGGGCTTCGAGCACACGTTCGCGCTCTATGTGCTCAACCGGTTCCTGCTCGCCCGTGGTCTGCTACCGGCCCTGGAGCGGGCCGCCGATCCGGTGATCGTCAGCCTCTGCGGGACCGGTGGCATCCCCGTCGGGCGGATCCACTGGGACGATCTCCAGCTCAGCCGGCGCTACAGCGGATTACGCGCGACGATGCAGGCTGCCAGGGCCAACGACCTGCTCGGTGTCGGATTCACCGGCCGGCACCCGGACACCCGGGTCCGGTACGTGCTGTACAACCCGCTGTTCGTCGACACCGCCCTCGCGGATCCGTTCACCCAGCCCACCCGGGCACTGGTCAAGGGGCTCTCCCGCCTGTTCGCGGCACCGGTTGCGCAGGCCCTGCCGCCGATCCTCGGACTGCTGGCGACGCCGCCGGACGAGCCGCTGTCCGCGTACCGCCGGGGGCGCCGGGTCCGGCTGTCCGGATCGGCCTTCGCCCCGGACACCGCCGCCCGCCTGCACCGGGTGCTGGACGGGCTCAGTCCCGGGTAGCGGCGCGTACGGGGAAGCGTTACCGGGCTTCCAGTTGAGCGCTGGCGTACGTCGGTGGGCCAGCCCGAGGCGTCGGCCGGACCGGGCACCGGGCGAGGATCCGCCGCCCCGACGTGGTCACCCGCCGACCGGCTGCGGCTCTCGTTCGGCCGTGAGTTGCCGGGCACGCCGGACCTGCCGGATGCCCACGAGGATCAGGGTGATCGCCGCGACCGTGAAGGCGATGTCGCTGATCAGCTCCTCCGTCGCGGAGACGGGTCGCCACGGGGCCAGGTAGAAGCCGTCCCAGGCGTGGGTGAGCAGGGCACCCCCGGCCAGCGCGAGCCGGTGTCCCTGGTCCCAGCGTGGACTGCGGGACCAGCGCAGGACCAGCCAGGCCATCCCGGTGAGCACGGCGAGGCTGATGGCGACCCCGAGCCAGTTCTCCGGCATCCAGAGCAGGCGGGACGCGACGAGGGCGAGCAGCAGGACCAGTACCCGTCGCTCGGGCGCTCCGGCGCCGGGGCGGGTCGGGCGGTCCGGTACGCGGAACGCGGTCACGATGAAGGCGAGCGCGAGAACGGCGGCCACGGTGAGCTGGACCGCGCTGGCGCTGAAGCCCTCGGTCTCCTGGAGGTCGGCGTAGATGATGGCGCCGCCGAGCAGGTACAGACCAGCGGTCGCCACCAGACCGGGCGTACGCAACCACGGGGTCGTGCTGCGGCGGGGAAACAGGGACTCGATGACGGCGATCGGTACGCCGATGCTCCAGATGGCGTGTCCGGCGACGAACATCAGTCCGAAGTAGCCGCTCATCCGCAGGCCGGGGATGTGGGCGATGCTCTGGAAGTCCACCCCGGCGTAGTCGGGGTTGAACAGTGACTGGTCGAACAGGCCGGCCTCGATGACGCCGTAGGCCAGCCCGAGCAGCAGCATCGTCGCCCAGCCCCGGCCGGTACGGCGGGCCAGCTCGCGGATCAGCAGCGCGCCGCCGCCGTACATCGGTACCAGGAAGATGATCAGCGGCAGGTCGCGGACGGTGTGGCTGCCCATCACGTACTCGCCCACCCAGGGCGCGAGCAGGGCGAGCCCGAGAACGGGCAGCATCCGCCGACCGAGCCGGGGCGGCGGGGCCGGATCGACCGGCGGGGACTGCTGGGTCATACCGACGAGTCTGGATTCCTCGCGGTGACGCGCACTACGAACCGAAGTCTCGTACCGCCGCGACTTCGGTCTACCGCCCGGTCTGTGCGGCGTGGGATCGACGGCGGCAAGCCGGGACATCGTGACGGCGACGGATGGGGAACAATGTCGGGCGTGGAAGCCCTACGCCTGGTGTTGCTCTATGTCCACCTGATCGGTTTCGCCCTGTTGCTGGGCGGTTCGATCGCCCAGTACGTGAGCGGCGTGCTGCGGATCAATCCGGCGATGCTCTGGGGTGCGGGCATCCAACTCCTCTCCGGCCTGGGGCTCGCGGCACCGCTGCGCGACGGTGACGAGCCGTCGCCGGCCAAACTCCTCACCAAGCTGCTGATCGCCATCGCGATCTTCGTGATGGTGTTCTTCTCCCGCAAGCGGGACGCCGTCAACCGCGGCCACTTCCTCGGCATCATCGTGTTCACCCTGGCCAACGCGGCCGTGGCGGTGTTCTGGCGATGACAACCGGGCGCCAGCGCACGGCGACCCGATGACCGTGCTGCGGGTTCGCGGCCGGCTCGTCCGGCGCTGGTAGCCGCCCCGGCGTCGCCCCACTTCCGCCTGTCGCCGGTGCGGGTGACCGGCCACCTGGCAAACTGCCGGTCATGGATCGGGAGCGGGTGACCGAGTGGGTTGCGGCGTACGAGCGGGCGTGGCGTACGCCGGGGACCGACCCGCTGGCCACGATCTTCACCGCCGACGCGAGTTACCTGCAGGGGCCGTACCGGCAACCGGTGCTGGGGCTGCCCGCCATCGCGCGGATGTGGGAGGCCGAGCGCGAGGGGCCGGACGAGGCGTTCCGGATGACCAGTGAGGTGGTCGCGGTCGACGGTGACACCGCGGTCGTACGCGCCGAGGTGCACTACGGCGAGCCGACCAACCAGGAATTCCGCGATCTGTGGATCCTGCGTTTCGCCGACGACGGCCGCTGCCGTGCGTTCGAGGAGTGGCCGTTCTGGCCGCCGAATGCCGGGAACACGTCGCAGGAATAGCTCACCGAATACCGTCGAATCCGTGCCCGCGAATTCGATCGTATTCGTCGACCATTGCACGGTGGGTACCGGGACAAGATAATGGTGCCCGACCGGCCCGGCGACCCCCTCTGCGACCGGCGGTGATTCCGGTCAGTCGGCCGACACGGTGCCGATACCTCGCACAACCACCACTCCAGCGCCGATCGTTCCACTGGACAGCGCCGTACGTTCATCGGGGCTTTGATTTGGCACGGTGGTCAACCGATTGCGGCCGGGCATGATGTTCGGGGCCAGTCATGAGCGTACAACTGCCGAAAAGGCGCAGTCCGTGCTGGCCGAACGCCGAACCGGCGTAGAAGGAGGAAGTGTGCGAATCTCGGTTGCCCGAACAGTTGCGCTACTGGCGGCGTCCAGCGCGGCGCTTGCCATTACCGCCTGTGCGCCCCCGGAGAAGGAAAGCGCCGCGTCGAACAGCGACGCGGCCAAGGCCGTGAGCGTGAGCGACCTCGGTGGGCTCGACAAGCTCGTCGAGGCCGCCAAGAAGGAGGGGCAGCTCAACGTGATCGCGCTGCCGCCGGACTGGGCCAACTACGGCGAGATCATCAAGGCGTTCAACACGAAGTACGGCATCAAGGTCAACTCCGCTCAGCCGGACGCGTCGAGCCAGGACGAGATCAACGCGGCGAACCAGCTCAAGGGCCAGGACGGCGCCCCGGACGTGTTCGACCTCAGCGGCGCGGTGGCGTCGGCCAACACCTCGATGTTCGCCCCGTACAAGGTGGCGACCTGGGACGACGTGCCGGCGGCGCTCAAGGACGCCAACGGCACCTGGGTCAACGACTACGGCGGCTACATGTCGATCGGCTACGACGCGAGCAAGGTCCCGGCGCCGCAGAGCGTCGCGGACCTGCTCAAGCCGGAGTTCAAGGGCAAGGTGGCGCTCAACGGCGACCCGACCCAGGCCGGTGCGGCGTTCAGCGGCGTTGTCATGGCGGCGCTGGGCAACGGTGGCTCGGCCGACGACGTCAGCAAGGGCATCGACTTCTTCGGCCAGCTCAAGAAGGCCGGCAACTTCCTGCCGGTCGACCCGACCTCGACCACTGTCGAGTCGGGCCAGACGCCGGTCGTCATCGACTGGGACTACCTGAACGTCGCCCAGGGCGCCAAGCTCCAGGGCAAGCTCGACTGGAAGACCGTCGTACCGTCGAACGCGGTTGTCGGCTCCTACTACGTGCAGGCGATCAGCAAGGACGCCCCGCACCCGGCCGCAGCGCGGCTGTGGCAGGAGTTCCTCTACTCCGACGAGGGCCAGAACCTGTGGCTCGGCGGTGGCGCGCGTCCGGTACGGGCCGACGCCATGGTCAAGGCCGGCACCCTCGACCAGGCCGCGTACGGCAAGCTCCCCGTCACCAGCGGCGAGCCGGTGTTCCTGACCGACCCGCAGACCGCGAAGGCCAAGGAGAGCCTGGCGGCCAACTGGGCGAAGGCAGTGGGCTGACCGACGATGACCGTCGTTACGCCCCACCCGGACCCCGTGGCGCCCGCGCCCGGGGTCCGGCCCGCCCCGGCCGCCCGGCGCCGGATCAGCCTGCCGGGCCGTGACCTGCTCGGCGTCGTACCGTTCTTCGCATTCATCGTGCTGTTCCTGGCGATCCCCACCCTGGTGGTGGTGATCGGCGCGTTCACCGGCGACGGCGGCGGCTTCACCCTCGACAACCTGTCGGCGATCGGCACCTCGTACATCATGGAGGCGTTCGGGCGCAGCATCCTGCTCTCCGCCGTCACCGCCGCGATCGGCGCGGTCCTCGGCGGGCTGCTCGCGTACGCGTTGGTCACCGCCAAGCCCGACGGCGTCCTGCGCCGGGTCGTCACCTCGGCGTCCGGTGTCCTCGCCCAGTTCGGCGGGGTGACCCTCGCCTTCGCGTTCGTCGCCACCATCGGGCTGAGCGGGTTCGTGACGGTGTTCCTCCGGGACCACCTCGGCATCAACATCTACGCCCACGGGGTGTGGCTGTTCGAGCTGCCCGGCCTGCTGCTGGTCTACACCTACTTCCAGGTGCCGCTGATGGTGATCGTGTTCCTGCCCGCGCTGGACGGCATCCGTCCACAGTGGCGGGAGGCGGCGGAGAGCCTGGGCGGGTCGACCTGGCAGTACTGGCGAATGGTGGCGATGCCGCTGCTCGCCCCGCCGTTCCTCGGCTCGACGCTGCTGCTGTTCGCCAACGCCTTCTCGGCGTACGCGACCGCCGCGGCGCTGGTCAGCCAGGGCAGCCCGATCATCCCGCTGCAGATCCGGGGCGCCCTGACCAGCGAGGTGATCCTCGGCCAGCAGAACCTGGGCAAGGCGATGGCCCTCGGCATGATCGTGGTGGTCGCGCTGGTGATGTGGCTCTACGCGGTGCTACAGCGAAGGAGTTCGCGATGGCTGGGGTGACCCGACGCCGCGCCCGACGCCAGCGGGCCTTCCGCTGGACGATCGTCACCCTGCTCGGCATCTTCTTCCTGCTGCCGCTGGTGGCGATGCTGGAGTTCACCACCCGTGGCCCGAACGGCACGTACACCCTGGAGACCTGGAAGCTGCTGGTCGACTGGGGTCAGCTCGGCGAGACCTACCCGGATCTGGCGACCGGTGTCGTGAACTCGTTCGGGCTGGTGCTGCTCACCGTCGCGCTCACCCTGCTGCTGCTGGTGCCGACCGTCGTCTGGGTACGGCTGCGCCTGCCCCGGCTGCGCCGGCTGGTGGAGTTCCTCTGCCTGCTGCCGCTGACCATCCCGGCGATCGTGCTGGTGGTCGGGCTCGCCCCGGTGTACGCGTGGGTCACCTACTTCCTCGGCGGTTCGGCGCTCACGCTCACGTTCGCGTACACGATTCTGGTGCTCCCGTACGCGTACCGGTCGATCGACGCGGGACTGTCCGCGATCGACGTACGGACCCTGGCCGAGGCGTCCCGGAGTCTCGGGGCGAGCTGGGCGACGGTGATCTGGCGGGTGGTGCTGCCGAACATCCGCTCGGCGGTGCTGTCGGCCGCGTTCCTCACCGTCGCGCTCGTACTGGGCGAGTTCACCATCGCGTCCCTGCTCAACCGCAGCAACCTCCAGGTCGCGATCAACCTGCTCGGCAAGAGCAGCGCCACGATGTCGGTCGCGGTCTCGCTGACCGCGCTGGTGCTCGCATTCGTCCTACTGATGCTCTTGTCCCTCGTCGGCGGCGGCCGACGCCGGACTTCCCCGAAGGAGACACGGTGACCGGTACCACCAGCGTCGCCGCCGCGCCCGGCGAGCGCGACGGCGCCCGGCAGGGCGTCACGGTACGACTCGAATCGCTGCACCGCCGGTTCGGCAACACCTCCGCCCTGGACGGGCTCGACCTCGAACTCGCCCCCGGTGAGCTGGTCGCGCTGCTCGGTCCGTCCGGCTGCGGCAAGACCACCGCGCTGCGGGTGCTCGCCGGTCTGGAGGAGGCCGACTCGGGGCGGGTCCTGGTCGACGGCGAGGACATCACCAACCGGCCGGTGAACCGGCGCGACATGGGGATGGTCTTCCAGGCGTACAGCCTGTTCCCGCACCTGACCGCGCGGGAGAACGTGGAGTTCGGGCTGCGCCTGCGCGGCCGACCCGCCGCCGCCCGGCGGGAGCGGGCCGGCGACATGCTCGACCTGGTCGGCATCGGCGGTCACGCCGACAAGTACCCGCACCAGCTCTCCGGTGGTCAGCAACAGCGGGTGGCGCTCGCCCGCGCGCTCGCCATCCAGCCCCGGGTGCTGCTGCTCGACGAGCCGCTGTCGGCGCTCGACGCCAAGGTCCGGGTCCAGTTGCGCGACGAGATCCGCCGGATCCAGATCGAGGTCGGCACCACCACCCTGTTCGTCACCCACGACCAGGAGGAGGCCCTGGCGGTGGCCGACCGGGTCGGGGTGATGCGCGGTGGGCGGCTGGAGCAGTTGGGGCCGCCGGCGGAGATCTACCTGCGTCCGGCGAGCGCGTTCGTGGCCGACTTCGTCGGCCTCAGCAACCGGCTGCCCGGCCGGGTCGACGCCGACACGGTGGAGGTGCTCGGCGCCACCCTGCCACTGGTGGAGCCGGCCGACGCGCCGTCGGACAAGACCGTGCCGGTGACCGCGCTGGTCCGCCCGGAGGCGGTCGACGTGGTCGCCGATCCGGACGGCAGCGGGCGCGTACTCGCGGCCAGCTTCCTCGGCCCGATCAGCCGGGTGACGGTGACGATGCCGGACGACACCCTGGTGGTCGCCCAGGTCTCCAGCTCCCGCCTGACCGAGTTCACCCCCGGCACCCCCGTCCGCGTCACCCTCCACCCCTCCCCCGTCGCCCTAGCCCGCTGACCCGCGCTTCCCGCGCTTCCAGCGCTTCCCGCGCATGGGGCTCTTGTAGAGAAAGAGTGGCTATTCCGAGCTGGGTAGCCACTCTTTCTCTACAAGAGGGTGCACCTCAGGGGATGGTGATGACGATCTTGCCTCGGCCGTGGCCGGTTTCCATGGCGCGGTGGGCGTCGGCGGCGCGGGAGAGGGGGAAGGTTTCGCGGATGTGTAGGCGGAGCAGGTTGCGGTGGTGCAGGTCGACCAGTTCGGCCAGCCGGGCGGCGGAGCGCAGGGCGGGGGTGACCAGGATGCCGAGCGGTTCCGCCTGGTCGTGCTCGACCAGGGTGAGGATCCGCTTGCGGTCGGGCACCAGCTCCAGCGAGACCCGCAGCGCGTCGCCGCCGGCCCCGTCGAGCGCGGCCGAGACACCGCTGGGCGCGAGGGCCCGGACCCGGTCGGCCAGACCGTCCCCGTACGCGACGGGGGTGGCGCCGAGCCCGCGCAGGTAGTCGTGGTTCTCCTCGCGGGCGGTGCCGATGACGGTGGCGCCCCACAGTTGGGCGAGTTGCACCGCCACGGTGCCGACCGCGCCGGCCGCCCCGTGGACCAGCAGCACGTCCCCGGGACCCACGCCCAGGGTCTGGAGGGCGATGTGGGCGGTCTGCGCACCGGCGGTGAAGCCGCCCGCGACTGTCCAGGGCAGGGACTCCGGCTTGGGCGTGATCTGGTCGGCGGGGATGACCAGGTATTCGGCGTAGCAGTTGAGCTGGCCGAAGCCGAGCACCTCGGCGCCGACGGTCACCCCGGTCACCTCCGGCCCGACCTGGTCCACGATCCCGGCGAACTCGTTGCCGGGCACCCGGGGGAAACCGGGCCCGATACCGGGCGGGGTCCAACCGGCACGGACCGCGCAGTCGTACGGCTGCACCCCGGCCGCCTTTATCCGGACCCGTACCTGGCCGGTGCCCGCCTGCGGGGTCTCCAGTTCCATCAACCGGAGCACCTCCGGGCCGCCGAACTCGGTGAACGCGGCTGCTCTCATCGCCACACATCCTCTCCTCGTGGAGAGGACAGTCTCCGACCTCAACATTGGTTGAGGTCAAGCGTCGCGGACACCGCTGTCCCGCCCGGGCCGGAGCATCGCCGGATGCAACAGGGAGGCCTCCCCGCGCCGGTACAGCACCGCCGGCCGACCCGTCGGCGGAATCCGCCGCTCCTTTGTGGCCACCACGAAGTCGTCGACCCCGGTGACCTTGCGATGGAAGTTGCGCGGGTCGAGCCGTACGCCCCAGACCGCCTCGTAGACCGCGCGCAGGTCGCTGATGGTGAACAGTTCCTGGCAGAACTCGGTGGCCAGGGGCGAGTACTCCAGTTTGGCGCGGGCCCGGTCGGTGGCGTCGCGCAGCAGCACATGGTGGTCGAAGGCGAGCCGGCCGGGGCTGAGCAGATCGTCGTCGACCGGCGCCCACCGGGCCGTCGCGGCGTCCGTACCGGCGACCGGTATCGGCAGGTCCGGTGCGATCGCCAGGTACGCGACCGACGCGATCCGCCCACGCGGGTCCCGGTCCGGGTGCCCGTAGGTACGCACCTGCTCCAGGTAGAGCCGCCGACCGTCGATCCCGGTCTCCTCGGCGAGCTCGCGTACGGCGGTGTCGTCGAGATCCTCACCCGCCCGGACGAACCCGCCCGGCAGGGCCGGTTGGCCCTTGAACGGCTCCTTGCCCCGCTCGATCAGCAGAACGTGCAACCGGTCCTGACGGATGGTCAGGATGACCAGGTCGATGGCGATCCGGAACGGGCTCGGTGGACGGGCAGGCACAGTGCGAGGGTAACCATAGAGTCCGCCCGTACCCGTCAGGCGGTTCGCGGCCGGTGGGTGGGACGGACCCCGGTTCGCCCGAATCGGACCGGTCCGACCGCTCGACCGGCGCGGTCCGGCGGCGGCGGTCATGCCGGGCCCGTGCCGATCCCGCGCGGCCCGCCGCTGATCGGCGCCGGCTGCCCACTGGCCCAGATCAGGTCGAACTCGCTGGCGAAATGGCGGTACCAGATCGGATCGCGGCCGGCGTTGAGGGTGATCACCGCCTCCGGGCCGGCCGGCCGGTGGGAGTAGATGTCAACGGAGATCCGGCCGTCCACCTTCGCCGGGTCGACCAGGGTCAGGCCGAACGCCGGGACGAACTGGAGGAAACGCACCTCCAGCCGGCCGGTCACGTCGAGGCCGGCGGCCAGATGCTGCAACAGGTCGATGGTCGGTTGCAACCGGTGTTCGAAGACCCGCGCGTTGTCCGGTACGGCGTTGCGGCGGGCCGCCTCGCGAGGGCCGGGGCCGTCCGGGTCGAGGATGGCGACCCGGATCGACGCCCCGGCCGCCAGTCGCCGCTCCAGGTCGTGCAGGTGGCTGCGGATGGTCCGGCTCAGGGTGACCCCGACCAGGCGGATGTCCTCCGCGTCGTCGATCCGCAACACGGTTCCCGGGCCGGCGGCGGTGATCAACCGGTCGACGGACTCGGTCAGGCCCACCCTGCCCAACGACTTCGCCAGGTCCCGGATCGCGGAGTCGAGTCGGCGCATCCGCCGGCGGCCGGCCAACAGGTCGAAGACGATCAGACCGAGGATGGACAGGGTGGCGGCCGAGACGATCGCCGGGCTCGCCACGTCGAGAAGGCTGAGCAGGCCGACGGCCAACGCCAGGCTCGCGGTGAGGTACGCCTCCAACTCCCGACCCGCCAGTCGAAACCACCACGACCTGCGGGCGGGCGTACGCAACTCCTCCCGTCCCGGTCGCGGGCCGCCGGCCGGCCTCACTGTCCGGCCCCGGTCAACCAGAGGTACGGCAGCAGCCGTTCCATCACCGCCGCGGCGTGCCGGGCGGCGAGGTCGTGATGCTCGTGTCCCTTGTTCCGGTCGGCCAGATCCGAGATGCCCCGGATGGTCAGCCACCCGCGCAGCGTCTGGTCGACGTTGATCTCCTCGTAGAACGCCTGGGCCACACCGCCCGCCTCGGTCTCCACCGCGAGCGTCCGTTCGTTGAACCGCTCCAGGTAGATCCGGATGTCCGAGTCGGCATCGGTGATCACCGCGTCGCCGGACCCGACCGGACCACGGTGGATCCGGAAGTGCTCGTCCGGGTCGAGTTGGACGGTTCCCCGGTGCCGTACGAAGAACTCGTTGAGCCGGTGCAGCAGGACCGGCGCCATCGTCTGCGCCTGTCCCCGCCGCAGGATCCCGGTCGGTGTCTCCTTCCGGGCGTCGTAGTAGATCACCTCGTCGGAGATCACCACGTCGCCGATGTCCAGCCTCGACCTGATCCCACCGGCGATGCCGACCAGCAGGACGATCGGCGGCCGGTAGTGCTGGCGCAGGTCGCGGTAGGCGAGCGCGGCGGACCGTGGGCCGTGTTGCAGGGTCTGCATGGCGACCGTACGGAGGGTGCCGTGGTCGGTACGGACCGACGCCTCGTGCACCTGTGCCCCGCCGAACATCTGGTACGACGCGTAGTCCGTCATCCGGCCCAGCACGTCGACCACCGCCGACATCTCCTCCGGCAGGACGGTGAGGATGCCGATGTCGGCCCGCTGCCCGCCACCTCCCCGGTCTTCCCGGCCATGGCCGGCGGCCCGATGCCGGGGCGGTTCCGGCTCATGGTGGATCGTCTGGTTGCCGACGGCGGAACCACCGACGGTGATGCTGCCCGATCCGGTGACCAGCGCCCCGATGTTGCGGGTGCCGTCGCGGTCCTCCGTCTCCCCTCCCATCAGGCACCCGCGCCGGGTACGGGTGCCGGTGCTGCACCCTCCTGCTGCTGGGTCCCGATCGCGTCGCCGTACACGTTGATGCTGCCGCTACCGGTGACCACCGCACCGGCGCTGAGCAGGGTCATCGCCCGCTGCCGGTACTCGCTGGTGTCCACGCCCCGGCTCTGGAGGAAGTCGAGGATGGCGGCCAGGACCCGGCGTTCGATGACCCGCTGGTACTTCACGATGTCCTGGCTCTGGGTGTGGTTGCGGGTGTCCGGTGCGGTGCCCATCTCCCGGACGCTGGAGTTGGCCCCGTAGTCGTAGCCCAGGGCCAACTCACCCGCGGCGGGCGCGCTCGTCCGGGCGAACGAGGCGACCAGGCTGTCGTATCCGGCGCGGATCAGGTTGAACGGGGCCAGCGCGACGGTCAGCGGACTCCCGACGATGCCGCCGAGGATCCCCTTGACGTAGGCGGTCGGTCCGGTGCCGTCCACCTGGTCGACGATCCGGTACCGCTCGTTGCAGGGTGGCAGGGCCATCGAGGTCAGTTCGGTGTAGAGCGACTTGCCCTGCACGGCGAAGTGGACGTAGACGGTCGTGACCAGCTCACCGTGCCAGGAGACCACCTGGCAGACCAGGTAGTGCCGGGCCGGCGCGGTCGGGTACCGGACGACCTGGTCGACCTGTTCCTGCGGCAGGTACGGAACCAGCCGGCTGGCCTCCGTTCCGGCGAGGAACACCCGGTCGGAGACGGTGAGCCCCGGCAGTTGCTGTTCCGGGTTGGCGGTCCCGATCAGGCCCCGCAGGTGGTCCCGTACGTACTCGATGATGTCCTGCGCCTTGAACGGCGGCTGCTCGAACTCCCGTTCGGCCTCCGGCCGGTGCCGGCCGAGCGGGTCGGCGCCGCGGACCAGCCGCTGGGCGAAGCCCCAGGACTTCAGGATGTTGCCCGAGCCGATGAACGGCCAGTATCCGGCGTAGATGACGACGTTCCCGCCGCCCTGACGGTGGATCTCGTCGAAGCGCGGCGACGGCGCGGTGGTGGCGATCGGCTGCCCCGGCGCGAGCCGGTCGAGGTGCCACTGCCGCCACGCGCTCATGGCGACCGGCACCGCGATCAGCAGGGGCAGCAGGATAAAAACGCCCAGGGTCAGGAAGGTGTTGGCGGCGTAGGTTTCCTCGATGTCCTCGCCCGCAGCGAGGGAGGAGAGGATGAAGGGGAGGCTGAGCACCATCAGCGCGATCGTGGCGACCGTGTACTGGAGGAACAGCGTGAGGATCCGGCCGAGGACGGCCAGGCCGCTGGACGGTTTGTCGCTCTGCATCTCCACCGCGGTCTTGCGCAGGACCCGCCAGGTCGCGACCCCCAGGTGGATGAAGAGCAGCACGTTCAGGGCGGCGAGCGCGGCGAACGGTGCGGCACAGAAGGAGATGACCAGCAGGCCGACGATGATCGCGTCGCGGATGTTCGCCATCTTCGCCGCGCGCAGGCAGTGATCGAGGACGGTGATGACGTCGTATCCGTACGACGGTGCGACCAGTCGCCTCACCTGGTGGTAGACCTGGTTCAGGCTCGCCCGACGGAAGCGGTCGTCGAGGTACGCACCGGCGCTGAGGTGCCGGGTGGCGCTGGAGACACGGTGCACGGGTGCCGGGCCACCGTTGGTGGATCCGTCGGGGTAGGCGCCGGGTGGCGCGGGTGCGGCCCGGAACTGGTCGGAACCGGTCGCCTGGTGCGGGAGTTCTGGATTCGTCATGACGTCCATCCATCGACTGTCGATTGTGCCGGGAGGCTTGCCGGACCTGCGTCGTGGAGCTGGCGTTGCGCGGTCGTGCCGGACGACGGAGCGGTTGACGGTCGATCACCCGACCATTTTCGTCAGACTGACACTAAGTCGAAGGTAGAAGCCGATCCGAGTTCATGTCAAGTAGACGATTAGGTGTCGACCAGCGACAACAACCCCGGCCGGGTCAGCGATGCGCGATAACGTAACCACCGACAGTGATCGACTGCGTCGGGTGGGCGGTCGCCCGCCGACCCCGACAAGCCGGCGACCGGGTCCACTGTGCCGGTTCCGACCGGCTGATCGACGCACCCGGACGTGCCGGTCGGACACCGCCCCACCTCGGTCGATGGCGGAAACGATCCGTCCGCAAGGGACGCCGGCACCCACCTCCGGACCACCGTCCACCGCCCGTACCGAGTACGGCGCCGAGAATCCCCGCCATCGGTCTCCACCGGTCCGACCAGGCCAATTTCACACTTGACCGATCGGAATTGCCCGGATCCGGTCGGATCACCGACAGAACCACGTGGATCGATCGTTGACGGCGAGCGCCAGGCGTGGTCTGATCGCGGTCGCGAAGATATCTCGCATTCTGCGAGCCAGCAGGGAGGACAACACATGTCCATGTTCCGTCGTACCGCGCTCGTGGTCGCCCTCGTCGCGACCCTGAGCTCGGTCGATGCGCTGTCGGCCACCACCACGGCCCGATCCGGCGCGGCAGCCAGACCGGTCGCGGAGGTCGCGGCCCTACCGACCGCCGCGGTGGCGCTCGGCGACAGTTTCATCAGCGGCGAGGGTGCCGGGGCGTACACCCCGGTGGTCGACGTCAACGGCGTGGCCCAGGGCTTTCCGGGCTGGTCGGCGCCGAACAACAACGCGTTCTTCTGTCATCGGTCCGCCAACGCCTCGCTCAACCAGGCGAACCTGCCCGGCATCCAGAGCCGGTTCAACCTCGCCTGCTCCGGCGGCCAGCCGTACGACATCGCCACCGCCTCGGTCAACCGGGCGAAGGGCCGTACCGTCGCCTCGCAGCTCGACCAGCTCCGCGCGGTCGCGCAGACCCACGACATCGACCTGGTCCTGATCGGACTCGGCTCGAACAACAGCTCCTTCACCTTCGGCGACGTCGCGTCGAAGTGCGCCAACCGGTTCGTCGCCGACGCCTGGACCGGCTGGTGGGAGTTCTGGGCCTACCTCGGTGGCCCGGTCGAGCAGGCCCCGTGCAGCTCCGGTGACCTGGCCACCCCGGCACAGGTCAGCGCCGCCACCGCCGAGACGACCACCGCCGTACGGCAGTTGCTCAGCACCCTCGACCAGATCGACCCCGACGGCCAGCACCGGGTCGTCTTCCAGGACTACACCAACCCGCTCCCGTTCGACCTGGAGTCCAGGTTCCACGAGGAGGACGGCCGCGACGACAGCCGGGACAAGTTCCGTGACCTCGGCGCGGAGCGGTACGCGGCCGGCTGCCCGATCCACCGCGCCAGCCTCGCCGCCGGTCACCTCTTCTCCGGCAACCTCGGCTCGCTGGTCCAGTCGGTGCACAACACGATGCGGGCCGAGTTCCCCGGCGACGACCTGGTGTACCTCAACGTCCAGCGGGCCTTCGACGGCGCCCGGCTCTGCGAGGCGGCGAACAGCCCGGCCGGTACGCTCGCCACCCCGATCCGGCTCCAGGACGGGCCGACCGGCGTCTTCCTGCAGAGCCTCTCCGGGTACGACAAGATCGCCATCCAGCGGATCGCGAACAGCTGTGTGTCGTACTTCCAGACGTGCCAGGAGTCGTGGCACCCGAACGCCGCCGGACACGCGGTCCTCGGGCAGTGCCTGACCGGGGCAGCCGCCACGGTCAACCGCACGGTGGCCTGCGTACGGTCCAGCAACGGGGCGATCAGCGTCTCCTGATCGCTTCCCACCTCTGCGACGGCACCGGCCGCCGCCTCCCGCGACTTCACGGGGGACGGCGGCCGGTGGTGTTCAGGACAGTCCGGTCAGCTCCACGGGTTGGCGGGCTGGTCGTTGATGTGGACCCAGAACCGGGTGTTGGCCGCGCGGGGTCAGCCGGCCGTACCGGAAGTCCGGCCGCCCAGCGCCCGCGCCCGGTGCGCCGCGTCGGCGACGAGCCGCCGCAGCAACCCCGGCTCCACCCCCGCCCCGGCCACCACCGCCGGCAACAGTCCGTCGGGGTCCAGCTCCGGCAGACCCGGCGGTACGGGCGGCAGCGCGGCCACCGGCAGCGCGAACGCCTCCGTCGCGGCGACCCCGACCGGCCCCGCCCCGAACCCCGGCAACGGGCTCGGTGGCTGCCGTCGCAGGTCCCCGAGCAGCTCGGCGGCGCCCCGACCGCGCAGGAGCAGCAGCACGAACGGATCCGCGTCGATCAGCCACGCCGACTGGTAACAGAGCGCCGCCGCGTGCCGGCACGGGAACTCCCAGTCCGGGCAGGAGCAGTGCGGTTGCAGGTCGCCGATTCCGGGCAGCAGCCGTACGTCGACGTCGTGTGCCGCGTCGACCAGTTCCTGCGGGACGTCCCCGTCGAGCAGGGCGGCGAGGTGACCCGCCTTCGCCGTGATCGCCCCGAGCAGCCGCTCCCACTCCGGGCCGGTGAGCCGCTCCACCTCCACCACCGTCCGGTACGAGCCGCCCGCGTCGTCGTACACGGTGGCGGCGAGCCGCCCCGGGCTGACCGTGATCGAACCGACGTGCCCCCCGTACGCGAACCGCCGCCCCTTGCGGAGCTGGATGCTGTCCAGCGCGGTCTCCTCCATCGCGGTCAGCCAGGCCCGTCCCCACCACGACCGGGCGAAGCGCGGGATCCGACGCAACCCCTTCGGGAACGCCGGAAAGCCCAGCACCTCGCCGCCGCCACTGCCGCCGTCGGTCATGCCGTCTCCCGCAGGGTCACCAGTTCGGCCAGTTCGTCGTCGGTCAACTCGGTCAGCGCCGCCGCGCCACCGGCCAGGACCGCGTCGGCCAGCCCGCGCTTGTCGGCGATGGTCCGGGCGATCAGGTCCTCCACCGTGCCCTCGGCGATCAGCCGGTGCACCTGCACCGGCCGGGTCTGCCCGATCCGGTACGCCCGGTCGGTGGCCTGGTCCTCGACCGCCGGGTTCCACCAGCGGTCGTAGTGGATCACGTGGTCGGCGCGGGTCAGGTTGAGCCCTGTCCCGGCGGCCTTCAGCGAGAGCAGGAACACCGGGACCTCGCCGGCCTGGAACCGCTCCACCAACTCCTCGCGCCGGTGGACCGGGGTGCCGCCGTGCAACAGCCGGGTGGTGATCCCGCGCCCGGTGAGGTGCCGTTCGAGCAGCCGGGCCATGGCCACGTACTGGGTGAAGACCAGGGCCGCTCCCCCACCGGCGAGGATCGTGTCGAGCAGCTCGTCGAGCAGTTCCAGCTTGCCGGACCTGCCGCGCAGCCGGGGCTCCTCCTCGGCCAGGTACTGCGCCGGATGGTTGCAGATCTGCTTCAACGCGGTCAGCAGCGCCAGCACCAGACCCCGACGGGCCATCCCGGTGCTGAGCCGGATCTGCTCCAGGGTCTCCCGGACCACCGCCTCGTAGAGCCCCGCCTGCTCCGGTGTCAGGGTCACCGGCCGGTCGGTCTCGGTCTTTGCCGGCAGCTCCGGGGCGATCCCCGGATCCGTCTTGCGCCGGCGGAGCAGGAACGGGCCGACCAGCCGGGCGAGCCGGTCGAGGTCGGCCGCGCCGTCCGGGCGCACCCATCGCTCCCGGAACGCGGGCAGCGGGCCGAGCAGCCCCGGCGTGGTCCAGTCGAGGATCGCCCACAGCTCGGTCAGGTTGTTCTCCACCGGTGTGCCGCTCAGCGCCACCCTGGCCCCGGTGTTGATGGTCCGCAACGCCTTGGCGGTGTCCGACGCCGGGTTCTTGACGTGCTGGGCCTCGTCGGCGACGACCATCCCCCAGCGCTGACCGGCCAGCCGGGCGGCGTCCAGCCGCATGGTGCCGTACGTGGTGAGGGTGAACCCGTCGGCCGGGTCCAGATCCCGACCGGTCCCGTGGAACCGGCGTACGGGCACACCGGGGGCGAACCGGCGGATCTCCCGTTCCCAGTTGCCGAGCAGCGAGGCCGGGCAGACGACCAGGGTCGGCCCGGCGGTCTCCGGATCCCGGCTGCGGTGCAGGTGCAGGGCGATCAGCGTGATGGTCTTGCCGAGTCCCATGTCGTCGGCGAGGCAGGCGCCCAGGCCGAGCGAGGTCATCCGGGTCAGCCAGCGCAGACCGCGAAGCTGGTAGTCGCGCAGGGTCGCGGCCAGTCCGGCGGGTGCGGGCAGCGGCTCGGAGCCGCCGTCGGCGTCGACGATGCGCCGCCGCAGGTCCTCCAGCCAGCCGGTCGACCCGACCCGCACCGACCGCCCGTCGATCTCGACCGTGCCGGTCAGCGCGGCGCCGAGGGCGGCGACCGGGCTCAGCGCCGGCAGAACCCGTTGCCGGGCCCGGCGTACGGTCTCCGGGTCGACCAGGACCCACCGACCGCGCAGCCGGGCGATCGGCCGGTGCGCCTCGGCGAGTTGGTCCATCTCCGCCGCGCTCAGCGGGGTCCCGCCGAGGGCCACCTGCCAGTTGAACTCCAGCAGCCGGCCGTCGCCGAACAGCCCGCCGCTGCCGGCCGGCAGGTCCCGGCCGCCACCGAGCAGCGCGGTGGTGCTCAACTCGGCGGCCAGTTCGCGGGGCCAGTGCACCGCCACCCCGGCCGCCGCCAGCCGAGCGGCGCCGCCGCCGAGCAGGTCGGTGACCTCGTCGTCGTCGAGTACGAGGGTGTCCGGCACCGCGTCGTCGAGCAGGCGCCCCAGCGGCGGGAACACCCGCCCGGCGCGGCGTACGGCCAGGCTGGTGTCGGTACGGGCACTGTCCGACCGGCCCGCCCACGATCCCGCCCCGCCCGTCGGCGTCCAGAGCGCACGGGCGTCGACCAGCGAGCCGGGGTCGCCCCGGTCGGCGACCTGGAGCACCGCCCGCAGCGGCTGGGTGCCGACGTCGTCCGGATCGGCCTCGATCCGCAGCGACAGCCGGATCCCGGTGTCCACCGCGGCGATCTCCCCGGCCCAGTCGCGCAGTTCCGCGGCGGGTTGTGGTGCGTCGGCGGCGTAGGCACCGGTGGCGTCGGGGCGCCGGGGCAGGGTGTCGGCGACCGCGTCGAGGAACCGGCGTACCAGCGTCACGGCGTCGGGGAGCCGGGGCGGGTCCTGCTCGGGCAGTGGTATCGCCCGCGCGGTGGCCGGCATCGCGGCCCCGAGTGCGGCGACCCGCTCCAGGTCGGACTCGTCGAACGGGCCGATCCGCCAGGCGTCGAACCCGTCCGGGGAGATCCCCGGCAGCAGCCGCCCCCGGCCGACCAGGTGCAGGGCCTCGTCGGCGGCGGCACCCCAGAACACCGCCGCCGGGTGCGCCGTACCGTCGTCGCGGCGGGCCCGTACGAGCAGCGGCAGGGCGTCGCGTACGGGCAGCCGGCGGGCCTCGACCGTACGGGTGGTGACCGCCGTCGGGTCGGCCGGATCCGGGGTGAGCACGGTGAGCTTGCCCGGCTCGCCCACCGGCTCCGGTGCACCCTCGGCGGTCCAGAAGGCCACCGTCCCGGCGCGGGGCGGGTCGGCCGGTTCGAACAGGACGGCGCACCGGGTCAGCTCGACCCGGGGCCCCTCCCCGGTGGGATCGCCCGCCGCGACCAGCCCGCCGGTCACGCGCCCAGCCTGCGGTAACGGCGTACGGCGAGGGGGAAGAAGACCACGATCAGCAGGGTAGGCCAGAGCACCGCCATCAGCAGGGCGTGCTGGGCGATCCAGGAGTCACCACCCCACCCGGGGTTGCCGAACAGCTCCCGGGTCGCGGCGACGGTCGAGGAGAGCGGGTTCCACTCGGCGATCGCACCGAGCCAGCCCGGCATGGTCTGCGGCGCGGCGAAGGTGTTGGACAGGAAGCCCAGTGGCCACACCAGGATCTGTACGGCAACCAGCGCCTCCGGGCCCTTGGCCAGCAGGCCGAGCCAGATGCCGACCCAGAGCAGCGCGAAGCGCAGCAGCAGGAGCAGTCCGATGGCGGCGGCGGCGCGTACCGGGCCCTGGTGCCAGGACCAGCCGACGGCGAGCCCGCAGCCGATCATCAGGGCCAGGCCGACGACCGAGTTGAGCAGGTCGGCGGTGCCGCGACCGACCACCACCGCCGACGGTGCCATCGGCATCGACCGGAACCGGTCGGTGACGCCCCTGGCGGCGTCGGTGGCGACCGCGGCGAACGTCGTCTCCAGCCCGAAGACCATGGTCAGGGCGAACATTCCGGGCAGCAGGAACTCCCGGTAGTCGCCGCCGCCCGGCACGGTCATGCCGCCACCGAGCAGGTAGCCGAACATGAGCACGGTCAGCACCGGGAAGAGCAACGCGATGACGATCTGCCATGGCTGCCGGGCCCAGTGGGAGAGGTCCCGGTGGGTGATCGTCCAGCCGTCGGCGACGGCCCAGCGCAGCCGGCCGAGCACCGACCGGGCCGGGGGCGGGGCGAGGGTCGTCACGCGGTCACCTTCTTTTCGTCGGAGGCGGCGGTGCCACTGTCGGCGGTGGTGGCCGGGCGCCCGGTCAGGTGCAGGAAAACCTCGTCGAGGGTGGGGCGGCGCAGCGCGATGTCCTCGGCGTCGACCCCGGCGGCGTCGAGTCCCCGGACGACGGCGGTGAGCGCGGGGACCCGGTCGGCGACGGGTGCGCTGATCCGCCGGGTGTCCGGGTCGACCTTGGGCTCGGCGCCGGTGATCCCGGCGATCACCGAGGCGGCCACGGGCAGTTGGGCGCCGTCGGTGACCACCACGTCGATCCGGTCCCCGCCGAGCCGCGACTTGAGCTGGTCGGTGCTGCCCTCGGCGATGCTCCGGCCGTGGTCGACCACCGAGATCCGGTCGGCGAGCTGGTCGGCCTCGTCCAGGTACTGGGTGGTGAGCAGGACCGTGGTGCCGCCCGCGACCAGGCTCCGGACGGCGTCCCAGACCTCGGCCCGGCTGCGCGGGTCGAGCCCGGTGGTCGGTTCGTCGAGGAAGAGCACCGGTGGGGCGAGGATCAGGCTCGCGGCGAGGTCGAGCCGCCGGCGCATGCCGCCGGAGTAGCGGCCGACGGGTTTGTCGCCGGTGTCGGCGAGACCGAACCGGGCGAGCAGTTCGTCGGCCCGGCGCCGGGCGGTGGCGGCGGGCAGGTGGTAGAGCCGGCCGAACATGACCAGGTTCTGCCGGCCGCCGAGGATCTCGTCCACCGCGGCGTGCTGGCCGACCAACCCGATCTGGGTGCGTACCGCGACCGGGTCGCGTACGACGTCGTAGCCGGCGACCAGGGCCCGGCCGGCGTCGGGTCGCAGCAGTGTGGTGAGGATGCGTACGGCGGTGGTCTTGCCGGCGCCGTTCGGCCCGAGCAGGCCGTGCACCGTGCCGGGTTGTACGGAGAGGTCGAATCCGTCGAGTGCGGGGCGCCCACCGTAGCGCTTGACCAGACCCTCGACCTGTACGGCTGCCGCTGCCACTGCCATCCGGACCCCTTAAGATCGTACGGTGTACGGAGCAGACCGTACACCGTACGGTTGGCGAGTGCCAACCCGAATCGCGAGCGTCCCCGGGAGCGGCCATGACCACCGAGTACACCGGCAGCGGAGACCCGGCCCGGAGCATGGCCCTGCTCTGGCGCGGACCGGAGAAGCCGGCGCCCCGCTCCGGGCTGACCGTCGACCGGATCGTCGACACGGCGATCGAACTGGCCGACGCCGAGGGCCTCGCCGCCCTGTCCATGCGCAAGCTCGCCGAACGGCTCGGCGTCGGGGTGATGTCGCTCTACACGTACGTGCCGAGCAAGGCCGAACTGGTCGACGTCATGCTCGACGCGGTGCTGGGGCGGATGGACCGGCCGGACGAGGGTGACCTGGACTGGCGGACCCGGCTCGAACACATCGCCAGGGAGAACCTGACCACCTACCAGCGACATCCGTGGATGCTCGAGGTCGCCGTCCAGCGACCCCCGATGGGCCCGCACCTGATCGCCAAGTACGACTACGAGCTGCGGGCGCTGTCCGGCATCGGGCTGACCGAGGTGGAGATGGACTCGGTGCTCACCCTGCTGCTCGGGTACGTCGCCGGGGCGGCCCGGGGCACGGTGGATGCGGTCCAGGTCGAACGCCGGACGGGGATGACCGACGAACAGTGGTGGGCCGCCCAGGCCCCGCTGCTGGAGCAGGTCCTCGACCCGGACAGCTACCCGGTCGCGAGCGCGGTCGGCAGCGCGGCGGGCGAGGCGAACCAGGGCGCGTACGACCCGAACGGGGCCTTCGAGTTCGGCCTGGAGCGGGTGCTCGACGGGATCGAGGTCTTCGTCCGACGTACGGACCACTCCGCCGACCGAGGCCAGCCGGCGGAGTGAGGTCCGGGAACAGGTGGTCCTACCAGGGCAGGTCTCCGTGGCGATCGGAGAAGGTCCCGGTGGGTCCGTCCGGGCCGATGGTCGCCAGCCGCACGATCGCGTCGGTGCCCTCCTCGACCGTCTGGAGTCCGTGCCCGGTCATCCCGTGCAGGTCGGTGGTGCTGAAGCCGGGTTCGACGGCGTTGATCCGGATGTCCGGCAGGCCCTTGGCGTACTGCACGGTCAGCATGTTCACCGCCGCCTTGGCCGAGGCGTAGATGGGGAGCGCGTACGCGTGCTCGCCCCGTTCGGGGTCGTGCACCATGCCGAACGAGCCGAGCCCGCTGCTGACGTTGACGATCACCGGTCTGTCGGAGGCGTGCAGCAGCGGTAGGAACGCGTGCGTGACGCGTACGAGGCCGATGACGTTGACCTCGAAGACCCGCTCCGTCCGGGCTGCGGTGGCGTCGTCGGGCTTCACCATGCCTTCGAAGACCCCGGCGTTGTTCACCAGGACGTCGAGCCGGCTCTCCCGGCGGCTCAGCTCCGCCGCCGCGACGGTGACGGAGGCGGCGTCGGTGACGTCGAGTTGGAGGAACCGTGCGCCGAGTTCGTCCGCCGCCATCCGGCCGCGCAGCGGGTCGCGGGAGCCGATGTAGACGGTGTGTCCGAGGGCGACGAGGCGGCGGGCGGTCTCCCGACCGAGGCCCTTGTTACCGCCGGTAACGAGCGTGATGGTCATGGATCGTCTTCCTTCACGAGGTGGTGCCCGGCGCCGTCGGTGGGTCCACCGCGCCGGTGAGGGGTGCCGGTGCGGCTACCGGCCGATGGTGTCGAGTTCCGCGACCGCGTCGGCCGACAGCTCCAGGTCGGCCGCGGCGATGTTCTCCCGCAGGTGGGCCAGGGACGAGGTGCCGGGAATGAGGACCATCGCGGGTGACCGCTGGAGCAGCCACGCGAGCGCGACCTGCTGCTCGGAGGCTCCCAGCCGGGCGGCGACGTCGACGAGCGTGTCGTGCTGCAACGGGGTGAAGCCGCCGAGCGGGAAGAACGAGGCGAAGGCGATGTTCTCGGCGGCGCACCGGTCGAGCAGGTCGTCATCCTGGCGCCTGGCCACGTTGTAGAGGTTCTGCACGGTGACCACCGGCGCGATCGCCTGCGCCTCGGTGAGCTGGCCCGGGGTGACGCCGCTGAGCCCGAGGTGACGGATCAACCCTTCCTGGCGCAGCTCGGCCAGGGCGCCGAACTGCTCGGCGAGGGGTTCGTCGGCGGTGTCCTCGGCCGTGCCCACCCGCAGGTTGACCACGTCGAGGACGTCCAGGCCGAGGTGCTGGAGGTTCTCCCGTACCTGGGCCTTGAGGTCCTCGGGGTCCAGCGACGGGATCCAGGAGCCGTCCGCACCCCGGCGGGAACCGACCTTGGTGACGATCCGCAGGTCGGCCGGGTACGGGTGGAGGGCTTCCCGGATGATTTCGTTGACGACCACCGGACCGTAGAAGTCGGCGGTGTCGATGTGGGTGACCCCGAGTTCCACCGCCTCGCGCAGTACGGCGATCGCCTGGTCGCGGTCCTTCGGGGGGCCGAAGACGTGGGGTCCGGCCAGTTGCATGGCCCCGTAACCCATCCGGCTGACGGTGAAGCCGTCGATGCCGGTGAAGACGCCTCCGGTAGCAGTGCGGGTCATGTCGCCTCTTTCACGTCGAAAAGTACATTCAGGCTATCGACCCCAATAGCGGCCAGCTCGGTGTCCGCGCTACTGGGGTCGGCCCGTGTGCTCTTCGACTGTGCGCCCTCGCGGACGCGGGTGACTGAGTCCCGGTTTTCCTGGGAGTGGCAGGGCCACCCAAACCCGTCTAGTCCTGCCGTCCCTGCCACTTCGCGAGGAAGATGCGACCGAGGTAGCCGGTGATGATCCAGGCGCCGATCGCCGGGAGCAGCCGGAACTCCATCGCCCCGACGATCATCGCGATCGTGACCCCCAGCGCCACCGCCCCGACCACCAGGGTGACCAGGCCGAGGGCACCGGCCTGGAGCCGGTTGGCGGTGACCCGCCCGCCGGACGCCGCCGCGCCGGTTGAGGGCGCCGCCGTTCCCGGTCGGGGGATCTGCTCCGCGTCACGGGCGGGCAGGTCGACCCGCAGCTCTGCCGGCACCCGCTCGTCGATGTTCAGCGCCTCCGCGCCCCGGTACAGGGTGGGCTCGATCCGGACCGCGATCGCGTCGGTGCCGATGAGCTGACGCCCGCCGTCCGGCCAGGCCAGCAGGATCGCGCACTCGTCGAACCGTACGGTGTCCGGCTCGCCCTCCTTCGGTACCAGGCTGACCCCCGACTCCCCCACCACGAGCCGCGACGACACGTTGCCCAACCCCTGGTACGTCGTGCCGCGTACCGCCTCCTCGGAGCCGGTCGGCGCGGCGGTGAAGCCGGCCCAGTCGGCGGTACGCCCGTGCGGTGTCATCAGCAGCGCCGAGCCGAGCGCGACCCCGGTCACCTCGTGCACCTGCTCGACCGTCACCGCCTTCAGCTCCCGCACCAACTCGTCGCCGGAATGCAACGGGTGGCCGGTGAGCAGGTTGAACGCGGCTCCGGGCAGACGTGCGGCGTCGGCCTCGCCGGTGGCGAGCGACTCGGTGGACTTGCCGACCACGGCGGTCACGTCCGCCTCGTCGATCCGCCCCACCCGCAGCTTCGCCAGGACGTCCACGAACCCGCCGAGCACCGCGTCCTGCTTCTCCGGCAGCGCGTCGGCGATCGCGGTGATGACGGCGAACCCGTCGCCGCGCGGGTCGTAGTTCGCCGCCGCCGTGTAGGACAGCCCGCTGCGCTGGCGCAGGCTGCGGAACAGTTCCCGTTCGAGTACGCCGGTGAACACGGTGGCGGCGGCGGTCCTCGGCACCACCGCGTCCCACGCGGTCGCCCGCGACGAACCGTGGAAGAAGGCCGGGGTGACCGGCAACGCCGAGGACGCCACCGGTACGGTCTGCCGCTGTCCCGACGGCAGGTCGAGCGTCAGGCCCGGCGGCACGTCGTCGCCGGCGATCCAGAGCACCGCGTTCTCCCGGGTGAAGTACCGGGCCACCCAGTCCCGCAGGTCGTCGGCGGTCAGCCCGGACAGCCCCCACTCGGGATAGCTGAGCAGGCCGTAGTCGCGGGCGCCGTGCCGCCACAGCGACATCTGGTCGGTCGCCGAACCGTTCCGGCTGCTCCACTCCGTACGCAGGATGGTCTTCTCGGTCTCCAGCCGGTCGGTGGCGAGGTCCCGCAGGGACCGGCAGACCCCGACCAGGAAGGCGGTGATGTCGGCGGCCGACCCCTGCATGTGGAAGTACGTGATGACGCTGCCGGTGGCCCCGTTGTAGTGGTAGTCCGCGGTGCCGACCGGGAAGAGCACCAGGTGTTCCAGCAGGTGGGTGATGCCCCGACGGGCGAGCGTCTCGTCGGCCTGCCCGACCCGGAACATCAGCCCCGCGTGCATCGGACCGGTGGTTCCGGCGAGCAGGGTCGGTACGCCGTCGACCTCGGTCTGGCGGATCATCGCGCGCCACCCTTCTTCATCGCCCGGTCACGGAACTGGGTGAACAGGTCCACCGGGCTACCGAGGTAGACCCACGGTGTTTCGCTGGCCAGCGGTCCGAGCCCGGTGAAGATCCGGGCGGCCGGAACGTAGTCGTCCATCATCGTGAGCATGAAGGCGAAGGTGTTCTCCACCGCGACCCAGCCGACCGTCCTTCGGTACGCCGGATGCAGGATCGACCGGGCGGCCGCCTCCTGCACCTGCTCGCGTACCTCGGGCTTGCGGAAGTAGCGGGCCCGTTCGTCGCCCTTCAGCTCCAGCAGCGCGTGTTCGATGTGCGCCTCCAGGACGAGGACCGCGTTCGGTGCCCCTTCGGGCGCGGCGAGCATCTCCGTACGGGCGAAGCCGTGCATCTCCTCCAGCGTTCCGCTCCACTTCGGAGCGAGCTGTTGCAGGAGTTGGGACTGCGCGGGCAGGTGGTGCGGGTCGTGTTCGGCGAGCCGGTCGTACCGGCGGCGGGCTTCCGACTTGCCCAGTTCCAGTCCTCGGGCGGTGATCAGGCGCTGGGTCCAGATCGCCGCGTCGCTCGGGTCGTACGCGGCGGCGTCGATGAGTACCTGTTCGGCTTCGCGGAGGATCTCGTGGAAGCGGATGAACTGGAGCCGGCTGACGTTCTGTGCGCGTGCCCCGGTACGTACCTTCCAGGCCTGCTCGATCAGCCGGGAGCCCAGCAGTCCGGCGGCGAGGGTGTCGGACGGATCGGCGCCGAGCCGCTCCCGGGACAGTTGGTCGGCCGCCTCGGACTCTCCGGCGAAACGGATCAGCCGGGTACGTCCGGCCGTTTCCTGGTCGGCGAGGATCGCGGTCACACCGTCCCAGTCCCGGCTTTGCAGGGCGGTACGGAGGCGGGGCAGTTCGGGGTAGGCGGCGGCCGGATCCGCGGTGACGGCCAGGGGTGGGGCGGCGGGCATGGCGAAGATCATAAGCAGTACCGCCCCGATCCGGTGGCCCCGGGCATGACGCCCGGAGCGCGTCCCGGATCCGCGGTTCAGAGGGTCACGGGCAGGGCCGCGAGGCGCCAGGTGCCCGGATCGGGCAGCCGGCCGGACCCGGTAGGTGTGTCGGCGAGCGCGAGGTCCGGAAAGCGGTCCAGCAGCCGGGTGAGCGCGACCTCGGTCTGGGTCCGGGCCAGCGCCGCCCCGAGACAGAAGTGCGGCCCGTGGGCGTAGCCGAGGTGGGCCGACGCCTCGGTGGGACGACCGAGGTCGAGTGTTTCCGGGTCGGTGAAGGCGCGCGGGTCGCGGTTGGCGGCGGCGATCACGGCGGTGACCGGTTCACCCTTGCCGACCAGCACACCGGCGATCTCGACGTCCTCGCGGGCGTACCGGGGAATGGTTATCAACTGCGGCCCGGACCAGCGGGTCAGTTCCTCCACCGCGCGCGGCATCAGATCGGGTTCCCGGCGCAGCACCGCGAGTTGCTCGGAGTGGGTGAGCAGCGTCTGCACCGCGTTGGCGACGAGGTTGGTCGGGGTCTGGCCGGCGAGGACGAGGTGCCAGACCAGGGTGACGAGTTCGGTTTCGCCGAGCCGGTCGCCGTCGGTGTCCCGGACCTGGACGAGTTCGGAGATCAGGTCGTCGGCGGGCTCGGCCCGGCGCAGCGCGACCGCGGCTTGGGCACCGGCCATGATGTGCGGGATCGCGTCGGCGAACGCCTGCCCCCAGCCGGTGGCGACGGCGGCACCCCACTCCCGCCACTGTGGACGTTCGGTCTCCGGGATGCCGACCAGTTCGCAGATGACGTCCATCGGCAGCGGCCGGGCGAAGTGCAGGATCAGGTCCACCGGCCTGCCCCCGGCCCGTGCCGCGTGCTCGGCCAGGTTGTCGAGGAGCCGGTCGACGATCGGCTCGATCCGGGGCCGGAACCCGGCCGCGCGCCGCGCGGTGAACGCGGGCGACACCAGCCGGCGCAGCCGCAGGTGCTCCGGGCCGTCCATCTCCTGCATGGTCCGCATATAGGCCAGGCAGTGCTCGGGTACGTCGGGACGGGTGTAACTGTCGGCGGTCAGCTCGAACCTCGGGTCGGCGAGCATCGCCCTGGCCTCCTCGTGCCGGGTCAACGCCCAGACGGGTCCGAATCCGGGTGCCTGGATCCGCGCCAGCGGTGACCGTTCGCGCACTTCGCCGTACGCGGCGAACGGGTCGTGCAACACCTCGGCGTCGGTCAGGTCGATCTCCGGTACGCCGGGGCCCTCTTGTCCGGTACGGGTCACCACAACTCCCAATCTCAGATGTTCGCTTCATATGTTCACACCATCTGAGTGGTGACGGTATCTTGAGTCGGTACGGATGGCAACGCCGCGATGTGGGGGAACGATGGGCCGGCTCACCAGGGCGGAAATGCAGGAGCGCAACCGCGCGAAGGTGCTCACCGCCGCCCGGGACGAGTTCGTCGAGCGCGGCTTCCGGGACGCGAAGATCGACAACATCGCCGAGCGCGCCGAACTCACCCGGGGCGCGGTCTACTCCAACTTCCCCGGCAAGCGGGCGCTGTACTTCGCCGTCCTGGCCGCCGACGCCGAGCGGGTGTCGGAGCCGGTGTACCGGAGCCAGGGCAGCACACCGCGTACGGCACTGGGCGAGTTCGCCCGCGCCTGGCTCACCCGACTGCCGCTCGCCACCGACTCCTCCGGCGCCGCCCGACTCGGTACGGACCTGCTCCCCGAGATCCTCGCCGACGAACGGACCCGACTGCCGTACACGCAGTTGGTGCACCTCGACGCGATCCTGCTCGGGCTCGCCCTCGAACGGCTGCACCGCGCCGGCACACCTGCCCCCCGCCGGGTACGGGTGGCCGAGACCACGCTCACCACCCTGCACGGTGCGAGCCAGCTCGCCGCCGCCGCGCCCGGCTTCGTGGAGCCGTTCACCGTGGTCAGCGCCTGCGAGCAGTTCGCCGACCTCGCCCCGGACGACACCTGGGACGCCCCGCACCTGACCCAGGTACCGCCGCCCCGCACGGTCGACGAGCCGTGGGCCCCGCCCGTCGCGGTCGACGCCCTGCGCGACGCACCCGCGCGGTTGACCGGCGACGGGGTGGTGGCGGTCCTCGGCCTGCACCGGATCTCCGCCATCGAGGAGGCCGTACGCGCTGCACCGCCCGACGCCGAGGTCACGGCGGTCCTGGTCAGCGGCACCCCCGACGAGTTGATGGCACTGGCCCGACTGACGGTCGCCGAGTTCCGCGCCTGCCTGAGCCAGTCCTTCCCCTCGTCGAGCTGGCCACGGCTGCAGGTCGTACACGACCAGGACGGCACCCTCGCGGCAGCGGCCGGCGTACCCGCGGTCAGCGACGCCACCGAGACCGCCGTCGCCGTCCACGCCGGCCGGATCGTCGCCCGCGCGGAGGGCTGGGGCGCCTGCCACGCCGCCGCGTCGAGCCGCCGGCGGTAGGCACGGCCCGCTACCAGTTGATGCCCCGCCGTCACGGGCGGCGGTGGTCACGCCGACGGTGACACCGGGCGGCAGCCTGCGGTAGACGGATCGGCGTGGTCGATCTGCCGCCGGTGAATCTGCCGGTTCTGCCGCCCACGCTCCAGGTGCCATGGTCAGGGCGCGGCGAGGGCTGCCGCCCGGAGTAGTCGCGGGTGAGCCCCGTACAGCAGTGGTTTTCCTAGGCTTCGGCCACACCGGATCGACCGGTGCCGAACACGGGAGCAAGCATGCTGAGACTGCACCGCAGGGGGCGAGGACGGGTGTCCTCCATGATGGCCGGACTGACACTGTCGCTGCTGATCCCGGTGGGGGTGGTGGCGATCACGGGACAGCCCGCCCACGCCGCTCCGATCACCCGGGTCGGCGACTGGAACGGCGACGGCAGGACGGACGCGGGGACGTTCCGCCCGGCCAACGGCTACTGGTCCGTCGCGTACACCGGTGGAAGCAGGGTCAACCCGCTGCGGTCCGGCTGGGGCATCTACGGCGACGAGGTCGTCAACGGCGACTACGACGGCGACGGCCGGGCGGACGCGATGGTCTTCCGACCCAGGGACGGTAGCTGGTCGGTGGCATTCACCGGTGGCACCACCACCGCCGTACTCAAGGTCGGCTGGGGCATCCGGGGCGACATCCCCGTTCCCGGCGACTACAACGGCGACGGGCGCTCGGACATGATGGTGTTCCGCCGTACCGACGGCAGTTGGTCCGTGGCGTACGCGGGGGGCGGCACGGCGGTACTGCGCAACGGCTGGGGCATGGCGGGTGACATCCCCGTGTCGGGCGACTACAACGGTGACGGGCGGGCCGACATGGCCGTCTGGCGTCCCCGCGACGGAAGCTGGTCGGTGGCCTACAGTTCCGGTGGCAGCGCGGTCATCACGCCCGCCTGGGGGTCACTGGGTGACATCCCGGTCCCCGGCGACTTCAACGGCGACGGCAAGAGCGACGCCATGTTCTTCCGCCCCTCGACCGGAAGCTGGTACGTCTGGTACACCAGCGGCGGATACTCCTTCCCGCTCAAGGCCGGCTGGGGCATCGCCGGTGACCAGCCCGTTCCGGGCGACTTCGACGGTGACGGACGCACCGACATGGCGGTCATGCGCCCCTCGGACGGTAGCTGGTCCGTCGCCTACAACCGGCCCGGCGGCGGCACCGCCGTACTCCAGCAGGGCTGGGGCGTCTCCGGTGACGTGGCCCTACCGGCCGCGACCATCGCGGGAGTGCCCGCCCGCACCTACGGCGCCGACAAGACGGTCCTGTTCGTCCACGGCTATGACCTGCAGGGCTACCACGACTGCCTGGACTACTGGGGTGCGGCGATCAACGCCTACCGGGCCCGGGGCTGGGCCAGCCAGTATCTCCAGACGGTCGGCTACTACGGCGGGGACACCCGGTGCGACCGGGCAACCGGCACCGCGGCCGGGCGGAACACGCACATCGACGACATCGGCCGGGACTTCGCTTGGATGATCTACAACAACTTCTCCCGCTACGGCCGCCCGGTCGACGTGGTGGCGCACTCGATGGGTGGCCTCATCACCCGGGTGGCGATCGCCGGCATCGGGCGCGGTGACTTCCCGCCCTACCTGTTCGTCGAGGATGTCAGCACCCTGGCCACCCCGCACGGCGGCGCGTTCGACGGCATGCCGTGTATCGACAACCAGTGCGGCGACATGGACCCGGACTCGCCGTTCTACGCCAACTGGATCCGGCCCTACCCGAACCCGCAGGCGACCGGCGCGACGGACTGGACCGCGATCGGTTCGCGCGACGACGTCCTGGTGCTCGGTGACAGCGCGATGGACCTGGGCTCGTCCTGGCACCTGGGGCACAAGACCCTTTACCTGGCCGGCCAGGGAGTGACCCACAGCGCGATCACGGATCTCAGCACCGGCGGCTACGCCGCGGTGTCCTGTGACTGGACCGCCAGCTGCAACATGTCCAACTACTCGGGCTGGACGATGAGCTACAGCAAGCCGGCTCCGGTGCAGGTCGCGGCGTCGGGCAGCTTGGACCCGAGCACCGCATAGGCATTTCACCCGGGGGTACGGGGGTGCGCGGGCCGTGGCGGCACGATGCCACGGCCCGCGCAACACGTCGTACGCGCCGCGCCCAGCCGTCGGGCCTCCGGTCAGGCTCGTGTGCGGAACGGGGCAAGGGTCGCACGGATCTGGTCACCCGCGCCCCAGTCGTCGTCGAACTGGGCCAGCACGGCGAGGTGTTGTCGTAGCTGGACAATCGGCATGCGGGCCCGCCAGTCGGCATCAAGCGAGGTCAGGTCCGCATAAACGTCGAAGAACCGGTGCGCCTCGGGCGGGGGCGAGGTGGACCACACATGGGCGAGGTCGACCTCGGCCCACATGTAGGACACCGCCGGGTCGATCAGCGCGGGCTGCCCGTCCGCGGTGGCCAGGATGTTCTGTGCCCACAGGTCACCGTGCGTCAGACAGGCCGGGCGATCCGGCAGCAGGTCGGGCAGCCGGTGACACAGCCGCTCCAGCGCCGCTCGGTCCCCGCGGTCGAGTGCCGCCTCGACGCGCGGCTGCCCGAGCCATCGAAGCAGCCGGTGCTGCGCGAAGAAGGCATAGCCGTCGTCGTTCCAGGTATTGGTCTGACGGCGGCGGCCCAGCCAGTTGTCGCGGTGCCATCCGAAGCGAGGGTGGGTCGTGCTCGTGTGCAGGCGGGCGAGCAGGTGCGCGAACTGCTCCCAGAAGATCTCGCTGCGCGGCCTCGGCCGCAGCACCGACAACACCAGCAGTTCCCGGTTCGCCAGGATCACTTCGGGTGTCGCCACGCCGCCGAGCTCACGCAGGGCTGCCAGCCCTTCTGCCTCCGCGACGAAGACATCGTCGGCAGGCGCGTCGGTGAGGGCCTTGACGAACACCGGCGGCGCGTCCCGGCGGGTGGCTATGCCCGCGAGCGCCGCGAGCCCGCCCGTCGCCGGCTCCACCGTGACGACCTCGCGGATCCCGGCCCGGAGCAGGCTCTCACGCAGGAACGTCGTCGAGCGTGTCACGACGGACTCCTCCCGTCCGGGGTGCTTGCTCGCCAGCTCCGTCTTCTCCGTGGGCGGCAGCCACCGCCGCATCCGCTGGGACCCGACGGTGGCTGCATACTCCCACGAGCAAAACCCCCACGAGCAGGACCCACGTCACCACAGGTCCGGACGGATCTCCTGTTGGAGCCTAGGACAGGTGGGTGGGCTCCACCGGCGGCAGCGGGTCGGAGTAGACGACCGTGAGCGAGGTGTTCGCGGGGGTGAACCGCTTCCACTGGGTCTGGTTGGTCTCGCTCGCGGCGCGCAGCCCGACGGTGGCGGTGGTACTGGACGCGGACGCGCCCTCCTGGATCAGGTTACGCAGGGCGGCGCCGCCGAACGCCACGGTCCGCGGCGACTGCCCACACCCGCTGTACGCGGATGCGCTGACCTGGCCGAGCTGCGCCAACCAGGGCCCCTGGGTGCTCCAGGTCGTCGACGGGCTGATCGGGGCGGTCTGCCAGAACTGCACCGGGGTGGGCTGGCACGACCACGAGTGGTTGAGGAGGATCTGGAAGGTGGCGTTCTCGATGACCTTCCCCTGCAACGCCGCCGTGTCGAACTGGAACAGCGAGCGCCACACCCCGGTCGAGCCGGCGTCGGAGAGGTAACCGACCCTGGCCACACTGTCCAACCAGTACGGCTGGTTCGGGTACTGGCTGCTCACCGAGGTCCAGCTCGCCGAACCCAACCAGTTCTGGCTGAGTGCCGCGGCGTCGCCGGTGGGCAGCGAGAACACCGCTCGCCGGGTCCCGTCCGGGTTGGCGTAGACCCGCTGGGTGGCCGTACGCCATCCGACGATCTCCACCGACGCGCCGGTGGCCCGGGCGCGTGCCGCCTCGTCGGCGCCGGCCGGGGATGCCGCGGATCCGGCCGAGGCCGGTGCCGCCACCAGACCGAGCAACAGACCGGCCAGCACAGTGGACGTACCGAGCATCCGGCTCAGACTGAACTTTCGCCCCCGCATGGACATCGCCTCCAGGACATCTCTGCATCGGCGTCCACCGGTCGCGGGCGCCCGAGCGTGGAGCCTAGGGACGGGGTCGGCGGACCGGAAGGGTGGATCGACACGTTGACGCCAGAATGTCAGGCCGCTTGACGGACGAAACATCACAATCGATGATCTAGGCATCGGCGGTCGGTGACCAACAAACCACCGACAGGCAGACATGATGACCTACGGGGAGGTTGCCATGCCGGACGACCGCGGCCCGATCAGCGACCGCGAGCGCCGGATCGTCCACCTGATCATCGCCGACTACAGCGACGAGCAGATCGCCGCGGACCTCTTCGTCGCCGTACGGACCATGCAGCGCCAGTTGCGCCGCCTGATGGATCGGGTGGGGGCGCCGAACCGCTGTGCGCTCGGTGCGATCGCGGCCCACCGGGGCTGGCTCACGCCCGAGGCCCTCGGCGAACCCGACTCCCCGCACCGGCCGGAACACGCGCCGACGGCAACAACCCTGGCCGCCTGACGTACGCCGAGGCTCTCCCTCCCGGCGATCCCACCGCGCCCGCAACCTGGCGATGGCGGGCCGGAGAACCGGCCGGGTGAGGGTACGACCTGATGTGGGCAACCTTCGGCACATGGCCGGGTCGCGCCGCGGCACTGTTCCAGCCGGACGGGTGGACGAGAAGCCGGACCTGACCTGACCCCTACCGGCAGCGGTCAGCTACCGGCGCCGGCCTTGTCCACGATCGTGCCGAGCAGCGCGGCGAACTCCTTCGGGTGGGAGTAGAACGGGGCGTGGTTGCCCTCCGCGTGGTAGACGGCTCCCGCCCGCGCGGCCATCCGCTCCTCGACCAGGGCGACCACCGAGAGTTCGTCGTCCGGGATGACGTAGCTGCTGGAGATGGTCTTCCAGCCCACCTGCGTCACCGCCTCGAAGTCGGCGCGGATGGTCTGCGGGACCAGCCGGGCGCTGGCCAGCGCGGTGTCGGGGTTGTCCGGGTTCCCGTCGAAGAACGTGGCGGGCTGGTTGTTCTCCGGGTTCACCGGCGACCGCAGGCCCGCCAGGGAGTCCGGGGTCGGAACGCCGTGGATGGGGAACATCGCCTCACCGAGGTCGGGCATGTAGGCCGCCACGTAGACGAGGTGCACCACGTTGGGGGCGCCCGCGGTGGCCTGGGTGACCGGCATGCCCGCGTACGAGTGGGCGACCACCACCACGGGACCGTCGATGGCGTCGATCGCCGCCCGGACCACCCGCGCGTCGTCGAACATCCCGGGCAGCGGCTCAGGCCGGGACTCGTCCCGCACCGCGCTCGGCAGGTCGACCGTCTCGGTCCGCCAGCCTTCGGCGCCGAGTTCGGCCTGGAGCTTCTCCCAGACCCAGGAACCGTGATGACCGCCGTGTACGAGCAGGAGCGTCGGGCGGTCGGTCGGGAACGGCGTACTCATGATCTTGCCTCTCGGGGTGGGAGGTATGTCACTGATAGTCAGGTTTATGGCAATCGGACGCTGCGTCCGATCCGACTATACATACTTTCCCCGGCACACCCGCTGCCACTACAAGACGGCTGCGGTCGGGCAGAGCGCCCTACGATTGCCCGATGACCTCCACCCGCCGCCCAGCCGCGTCCCCGGAGCGTCGGGAGTCCATCGAGGCGGGGGTGATCGCCGCCATCGAGCGCCTGTTGAAGCAGGGCGCCAGCTTCACCGAGCTGACCATGCAACAGATCGCGGCCGAGGCGGGAGTCGCCCGATCCACCCTCTACCTGTACTTCCAGGAGAAGACCTCGGTACTGATCCCGATGTCGACCAGGCTCGGCGACGGCGCGTTCGACATCATCAACGGGTGGGACCCCCGCGAGCCCAGCGGTCTCGACGGGCTCACGGAGGCCCTGCTCAGGGTGATCGCCTACTACCGCGAACGCGCACACGTACTCGCCGCGATCACCGAGGTCTCCGGCTACGACCGGACCGTACGTGAGCACTGGCAGGCCGAACTCGGCAAGTTCATCGACCTGTCGCAGACCTGGCTGCGTACGGAGCAGGAAGCCGGGCGTACCTCCGCCGACCTTGACCCGCGCACCGCAAGTCAGGTCATCGTCCACGGCGGCAACCAGGCCATCGCCGACCACGTCGCCAACGGCGACCCCGCCCGCGACCGCATCGTGGCGCAGGAACTCGCCGCCAACCAGTGGTTCGGCGGCCTGCGCCGCTCCCAACCGTCGCCGTCATGACGCCACGTCACGCGGGCGGGCACGTCCTCAGGAGCTGAAGTCCTGCGCGGTGAAGATGCCCTTCCTCGCCAGGACAACGGGCTTGTGGAGCCTGCTCACGGTAAGGAACGGGATGAAACCCGGGTCGTAGAAGTCGCCTTGCGGATCGACGTTCTTGACCGCCCGGGACCCCGGCGCCGAGTTGCGCTGGAGCGCGTACCACTGGTCGATGACAAAGGCATCCGGACCCCAGGTCGAATGGTCACCCAACGCGCTGCCCTGTGCCCGGTCCACCACGATCAGAGCATGCGACGCCTCCCCCGGAGTGGCCATGAAACACACCTCGATAGTGCTAGTCGGGTTGAACAACTCCCTGAACATCGAGCCCAGATGTGCCACCACCAGGCAACAGATGTCCACGCACGTCCCCAGGCACACCCCCTTCTTCGCCGCGAGAAGGCGCTCCTTACCGACCCGCAGGTACGCCTTCCCCATGGCGGCGTAGATCTCGGCATCGGTCTTGTCCCGAAGTCCGGGGTCCAACCCGAGCTTGATCTGGGCGCCCAGGGGTTTCAGCTGCGCCCCCGGGCCCACGAGGCTCGGCGCCCAGGCGGTATACCCGCTCTGCGTCACCAGGTTGTTCTGGTTCAGCGTGTTCCACGGGTTGGCCACCACCACACTCGCCAGTACGGAGGAGCTGATCGCCTCCTCCACACCCGCCATGATCTGCGCCTTCGTCTTCACTACGGTGTGAACTGCCTCGGTCACGGCGAACTCCTCAGTCAGCACGGTTCGGGGAGGGGCGCCGCGCTCAACCTTCCAATGTGAACGCGGCTCAGGTATGTATACCGTCACCACTCGTGGCGACACCCTCACAAGTCGTATGAGAGACACCGACTGCGGACCGCCCGGACCTCCTCTCACCCGAGTTCGATGGCTTGCAGGTCCTGGGCGACGAACTGCACCGCCAGGTCCGGATCGTCTCCGGCGCGCTCGATCAAGCCTTCCACCGACCACAGCGCCGGCTGGCCGCCGTCCGACCCGGGGAAGTCGACCTCCAGGTGCAGGCCAAGCTCGAAACGCTCGGCGTACAGCGCGATCTCGGCTTCGGGCAGACGCGCGTGCAGGGCGTCGAACAGTTTGATGGCGAACGCGTCCCGGCGGGCACGAAGGACCGGATCACACTCGCGTAGCGCCTCCTCCACACCCCGGTCGGCAGGATCGAATTTTCGCAGCAGCGGCAGCAACGCGGGATCACCCAGGAAGGCCGCCGCGTCGAAACTGAAGACGTGGGCGCTCGCCTCGGCCAGCAAACCGGCCAGCAGCGGAAGCGCTCGGTGGTCCCGCCGCTTGGCCAGGCCCCGGATACCTTCCTCACGCGCCTCGCTGTAGCTGTCGCCGGTGCGCTCCCAGAGGGCCTGCCGGACAAAATCTCCGTCAGCATTGGTCTGCCAGCCGAGCCCGAACGTCGCCCAGTTGCGTACCTCCCGGTCGGGGTCGGCAGACAAAACGATCAACGCGTCCACGCCGGGACCGTCGACAGCGTCACCGATCACCGCAGGCAGGGAACACGCAACCCGATGACGTACGTCGGAATCGTCGTGCCGGGCTAGCGTGACCAGGACCGGCACCGCACGGGGATCGCAGGTGGCACCCAGAGCGCGGGCGATGGACCAGTGCACGTCGCCGTCGACCTCGGTGTCCGCCATCGAAATCAGGATGGTCGCCGCGCTTGCGCGGATCTGCTCGTGCCTCTCGCTCACGAGGCCGAGCAGGTCGCAGGCCGTGGCCCGCACCGTGGCGTCGGGGGAGGTCACCTGTGTGCCGGCCAGCTCGGCCGCTACCCGTTCCACCCCGGCCGCGCGGTCCAGCACCTCCCACACACCGTCGTAGTCCTCGGGGCAGGTGACCGTGCGCGCGATCCGCACCGCCTTGTCGAAGAGTTCGGCAACGTCGACGCCGTTCACCGCCGAATCGTGCCACAACCGGGTAGAACGGGTCCCTCCCCGCCCGGCGGGTGGAAAGTCACGCAGGTTGCCGGGCAATTCCACAGCGCGCCCGGCTTGACCTTGACACAGTGACAAGGTCTTCACTGGGGTCAGGGAGGTGGTCCCGATGACCATGCCAAAACAGGACACGGATGCGAATCGAGCCCTCCGGGGGCTGGAGCACAGCAGCTCGTCGGTACGGCTGCGGGCAGCGCTGGCGGTCGGCACGACACCCGACCCCCGGTTGATCGACAAGCTCATCGAGCGGTGCGCGATCGAGCCCGAGTTTTACGTACGCGAAATGCTCACCTGGGCACTCACCCGCCAATCAGCATCGCTGGCGGTCCCGAAGCTGATCGACGAACTCCGCTCGGAGCGTACGCAGGCACGAAGCCAGGCGTTGCACACGCTCTCCAAGATCGGGGATCGGCAGGCGTGGCCGGCGATGACCCGGGCGCTGCTGACCGACGCCGACGACGAGGTGGCGCGGAGCGCCTGGCGGGCAGCGGTCATACTCGTGCCCGCAGGCGAGGAACCCCAGTTGGCCGGAGTGCTGGCGACACAACTCGGGCGCGGCAACCGTGAAACGCAGTTGAGCCTGAGCCGGGCGCTGATCGCGCTCGGCGAGGTGGTCATGCCGACGCTGCGCGCAGCGATGACGGATCCCGACCCTCGGGTACGTCAGCACGCGATCGCCACGGAACGGCTGTCGCGCGACCCGGATGCCGGATTCGAGTACGCCGTCGATGAGGCGAAGCGCGTCATGGCCCTTGGTGGGACCGGTCAGGAGGGGTGACAGGCAGTGTTGATCGGTGATGTGGCGCGACGGTCCGGGGTCAGCGCCCGCATGCTCAGGCATTACGACACGCTGGGCCTGGTACGCCCGACGGGTCGTACCCACGCCGGCTATCGGGAGTACTCCAGTGAGGACATCCGCCGGATCTTCCACATCGAGAGCCTGCGGTCACTGGGGCTGTCGCTGCGTGAGGTCGGGCGCGCACTCGACGAGCCCGGCTTCACGCCCTCGGTCCTGGTTGACGACCTCATCGGGCAGACCCGGAAGCGCATCGCGGCTGAGACGGAGCTGCTCACCCGACTCCAGCGGATCGGTGCCGCGGAACCCGCCGGCTGGGAGGAGGTCCTCCAGATCGTCGCGCTGCTCCACGCGTTGGGGTCGGAGAGCGCCGGGAAGCGCCAGCAGGCCGTCCTGTCCTCCGTGGTTCCGGTGCCGGTGGAGGCACTGGTCGAGGCGGTGCTCAACGAGACGGACCCGAACGTCGCCGGAGCCCTCCGATGGGCGTTGGCGCAGTCGGGCGATGCCGGGTTGGCACCGCTGGCGCAGGGCCTCGGCGCACCAGCAGCCGACGTACGCAAACGCGCCGTTCAGTCCATCGCCGAGATCCCGAGCGGTGACGCGACCGTAGTGCTCCGCAACGCCCTCGCGAACTCCGACGTCGTGGTCCGCAGGTACGCGGCCCTGGCGCTCGGGGCACGCGGGGTGGCCGACGCGGTCCCCACGCTCGTGGACATGATCGTCGAGGAGACGAACGACGTCGACGCGGCCGACGCGCTGAGCACACTGGCGAGTGATCCCGCGTTGGCGGACCAGATCGCCACCAGGCTCGTTGACCGCCTCGCCCCCGGCACCGTCGAACCGCCCGCACGTCTACGGCTGACCCAGGCGCTCGCGGACATCCCGGGGACCACGACAACACGTGCGCTCGCGGATCTGTCGAATGACGACGACCGTGCCGTCGCCCTCACCGCCACGTACATCCTCAAACTGCGCGACACACGCTAACGAAGCTTCCCCGGACCACCATCCCAATCATCGGGACGATGCCGCTGACGCTGTGGCGGTCCACTGCCCCCAGAGGGGCAGCAAACCGTCACAGCCGGCGTGGGCGTCGGACGAAGTCGGTCAGTGGTGCTTGGCGAGGGTCACGAAGGCGCGCCACGCGTCCGGGACGAAGGTCAGCGCCGGACCGGTCGGGTCCTTGCTGTCCCGCACACCGACAACACCGGGAAGGTTCTTCGCCACCTCGACACACGTCGAGCCCCCGTTGTTACTACGGGTCGACTTCCGCCAGATGGCACCGGTCAGGTCCATAACGCTGCCGCCTTCCTGATCGCCTCGGGGGATCACCTAGTGGCAAACGCGTCCACGCTCGGCCGACTCAAGACCGCTTGGCAAGGAGTACGAACGCGCGCCACGCGTCCGGACCGAAGCTCAGCGTTCCACCATCGCGGTCCTTGGTGTCGCGCACCAACACCCGGCCGAACAGGTTGTCGGCAACCTCCAGACAGTTGCCGCCGTTCGTGCCCGACCTGGTCGACTTCCGCCAGACGGCACCAGTCAGGTCCATCACGCAACCGCCTTCCTGATCGGTTCGACTGATCACCCTGCGGCAGACGCGTCCACGCTCGGCCGGCTCACGGCCGCTTGGCAAGGGTCACGAAGGCGCGCCACGCGTCCGGGACGAAGGTCAGCGCCGGACCGGTCGGGTCCTTGCTGTCCCGCACACCGACAACGCCGGGAAGGTTCTTCGCCACCTCGACACACGTCGAGCCCCCGTTGTCACTACGGGTCGACTTCCGCCAGACGGCACCGGTCAGGTCCATGTCTTCGCTACTTCCTCGATAAGGTCTACGGTCTCCCGGCGGGGTACCGCATCGCTTCGGACACTCTCCCACCTGTCCTGAAGCATATCCAGATCCACGGCGCGGTCGGTGACGTGCGCACGCAACGGATTGTCCAGGTGCGCGGCCTCACCCTCGGGCCCCTTGGCCAGGATGAAGGCACCGGCAAGACCGGCGTGCATGCCGACCGATTCCGGGATCACGTGCAGGTGAACGTGCGGCATGTTCGCCATCTCGCGCAGGTGCTCGAACTGCTCCACCATCACGGCGGCCGGTCCGATTGCCCGCCGCAGCACCATCGCGTCGATCACGGCGATGAACTTGGGCGGCTGCTCACGGTGCAGGATCGCCTGCCGCTCCATCCGGGAGGCGAGACGCTGAGCGATTTCGTGCTCGGAGTACCGCCCGCCCATGCTGAGCACCCCGCGGGCGTACGCCTCGGTCTGGAGTAGTCCGGGAACCAGCGAGGGCTCGAACCATCGGAGCAACGTCGCGGCGCGCTCGTACTCGATCCACTCAAGCAACCAGGTCGGCGCGGCGCCGTCTTTGACGAGGTCGTCCCACGTGCGTACGAGCCGGCCTCGGGCGCCTACCGCGTCGTCGACGAGTTGAACGAAGTCGCCGGTCAGCGGGGCGCGGCCGGTCTCGACGGCGCTGACCTTCTGGGCCGAAAAGTGGATCCGCTCACCTAGTGCTTCCTGGGTCATCCCAGCGTCCATACGGGCCTGACGCAGTTCACGAAGGAGGAATTCGTAGGTAGACACGCTCACGTTCTCGACCTCTCTTGTCTTTTTAGATCAACTCGGGGTGGACACACGGACCGCCCGACAATCCTCGGTCCGGGCCGGAAGCATTCCGACAGTAAGCCCATCCACAGCAGAGTGTCACTAGCGGAACTGCTCGGAGCTGTCGGCAAAAGCCCGGGTGGGACTGCGGGGCCGCCCCGCGCCTTCCCCCAACCCGTATGTGCGGCGGGGCGGCCCCTTCCATTCCGGAGAGGAGACACCAATGCAGAACCACAACGATGATCAGCCGGCTGCGCCCGTACCGCCGCCGCGTGAAATGCCCCCGGACCTTCCGCCGGCCCCCGGCACCCGGCGGCGTCCGCGAAACGCCGGCCGATTTGGTACGGCGGACAATGCGTTGCCGAACGAGTTCTTCGCGGTCGGGGTTTCCGGCCGCGTCCGGCTCGACCGCACGGTCTGAGAGGTGGAGGAGTTACCGGTCGGTCGGCGGGTGGCCTACTGGCGGGGGCGGCGGAAGATGTCCCAGCAGCTTTTCGCCGACCGGATCGGTAAGTCCAAGAGTTGGGTCGACAAGGTGGAGCGCGGCGAACGCCGGCTGGACAGCCTTTCGACGCTCCACCATTTGGCGACGGTCCTACAGGTAAGCGTCGAGGCACTGCTCGACCGCACGGCGCACACCGCCCGCGTCAAGCCGGCCGGCTCGATCGACCTCGAAGCGGTCCGGATGGCACTCGCCCGCTTCGCCCCGGCAGCCGCCGGGACGGGTGGGTCCGGTACCGGTCCGCCGCTGGACGAGGTGAGCCGCTCGGTCGGGCACGCGTGGTTGACGTTTCAGCATGCCAGGTACGACACCCTGGTCAGCGTGCTGCCGAAGCTGCTGCGGGATGCGCGGGCTGCCGAGACGGGCCACGTCGGGAACAGTGCACTACGCGCCGCGCACCTGCTCGGGGAGGTCTACCAGGTGATCTCTTCGGTGACGCGGAAGCTGGGCGCGGTCGACCTGGCGCGGCTGGCCGCCGAACGGTCGATCGCCCTCGCACAGCGCGCGGACGATCCGCTGCTGGCCGGCACCGGGACGACCAGGTTCGCCAACGCGCTCCTGGCGGCCGGCGACAGTCGAGCGGCGTTCGAGGCGAACGTCGTGATGGCGCACCGTCTTGCGCCGAACGGCGCCACCTGGTCAGATCCGGACCGGGTCTCGGTGTACGGGTCGCTGCTGTTGCAGGGGGCGATGGCGGCGGCTCACATGGGCGACGATGCGAGCGTAGGAGAACTGCTCAGGGAGGCGAAGGTGGCTGCCGACAGGTTGGGCACCGACGACAACCGGTACCGGACGTCGTTCGGGCCGACGAACGTCGAGCTGCACCGCGCGGCAGCGGCGGTCGAGTTGGGCGAGGGTCGGCGGGCGGTGGACATCCACTCCCGACTTTCCCGGCGGGCCTTCGACCGGCTGCTGCCCGAGCGCCGGGCGCAGCACCTCCTCGACGTCGCGCGTGGCCACCTCATGGTCGGCGACCTGACCAGCGCCGGGGAGGCACTGTTGGAGGCCGATCGGCACGCGCCGGCCGAGATCCGGGGTCGGCCGGTCGCACATGACGTGATGACGGAGATCCTTCGACAGACCAGGGGCGTACCGCCCGCACTGGTGACGGAGTTGGCCGACCGGATGGGAGCACTGGTGTGACCGACGATCACGACCTCGGCGACGATCCGATGGGCGCCCCACACCGGCCGGGCGAGGACTGGCGTTGCCGGGACGACAACGAGGAATGGCCGTGCCAGGTCTTCCGCCGACGGATGTGGACGCTGTACCGGCACAACCGGCGCCAACTGGTCGAGGTGATGGGGCGTTTCCGGGACCGCGCGGTGGACGACCTGGACGACCTGAGCCGGGAGCAGGCCGACGCCCGGTTTCTCGGCTGGGTCGCCGATCCCCCGGTCCGACGCCGGTTGAGATCGGTCTGAGGCCGACGATCGACGGTCCACGGGATGTCTGCTGCGTGTCGGTGGCCTGTTGTACGTTCCCGCCCATGCTGGAAGGACTGACCCGGATCCGATGGGACGAGTTGGAGCACGCGTACGGCTCCGCCGAGGACGTGCCCGACCACCTGATCGCCCTGCGTTCACCGGACCCCGACGTACGGGAGAAGGCACGCTGGCACCTCTACGGCAACATCTTCCACCAGGGCACCCGGTACGAGGCGACCGCCTACGCGGTGCCATTCCTGCTGGAGCTGCTGGCTGACCCGGCCACTCCGGAGCGATCCGCCATCCTGGAACTACTGACCTCACTGGCGATCGGTTACGACGAGACCTGGCTCCCGGAAGGTTTCCCGATCGCGTCGTACCGGCAACGGGCCGCCGGCGGAGAGCTGCTGCTGGGCGCGGCACCGGAGCTGGACGACGACGAGGACAACGAGGGTCGCTACACCTACTACGGATCGCTCTCCGACGAGGACCAGCAGCGCTTGTTCGCGTACATCGAGTTGGCCGTACACGACGCGGTCCGGGTGGGGGCGCCGCTGTTCCGGGCCCTGCTCGGCGACGACGCGACCGAGATGCGCGCGGCGGCGGCGTACGCCCTGGGTTGGTTCGGGGAGGACGGGCCCGGCAGCGTGCCGGCGTTGGCCGGTGCGGCGGGCGACCCGGAGGCCGAGGTGGCGGCAACCGCCCTGGTCGCGCTCGGGTTGGTCGGCACCGGCAACGCCGACGCGGCCCGGACCGTCCAGGCGGCGCTGGCCGACCCGCGGGATGTGGTCCGTTGGGGTGCGGCGGTCGCCGCCGCCCGGCTGCACGGTCCGGCCGCCGATCCGCAGGTGGCCGCCGAGTTGCTGAGCTGGACGGGCGGGCAGAGCGACCGTCGGGCCGGCGTCCCGTTCCACGAGGGTGACCTGGCCGGGTACGCCGGCCTGGCGCTGCGGCAGCTCGGCGACGCGCAGGCCGACTCGGCCTTCGACGCGCTGCTTGCCCGGATTCCGGCGGTTTCGGGACCGGAGGCGCTTCCGGTGGTGAATGAGGCGCTGCGTTGGGCGTTCCCGGCCGGTGCGCTCGCCGGGGGCACCCCGGTCGAGCAACTCGACGACCGGCAGCGGCGCCTGCTGCGGGTGCTCGCCGACTCCCCCGGCACCTGGCGGTGGGGCGAACACGGGACGTTCGCCAACTTCACCATGATGCTCGGCGCGTACGGTCTGCCGCGCGACGTCGAGGCGATGCGCGGTTACCTGGCGTGAGCGGCGCGGGCCGCCGGGATGCGTGGCAGGGTCACCCGAGATTGACGTAACGTCACGGTATGTGGGATATGGGGTGGTGGCGGCGTACGGCCCGGTTTCACCCTTACGCCCTTGATGCCGCCGCGGCCGTCGGGCTGTTCGCGATCAGCATCGGCGAACCGCTGGTGGACCCCTCCCCCACCCGGATCGAGCTGAGCGCCGGCGAGATCGCCTTCAGCGCCATGGTCTGTACGGCTGTCGCGCTGCGTCGCCGCTGGCCGCTGCCGGTGTTGGCGTTCTGTAGCGCCGCCACCGCGGCCTCGATCGCGTTCGGCGCCGCCCGCAACCTCTCCACGTTCGCGGTCGTGATAGCCGTCTACACCGTCGCCGCGACCACGAACCGGGCCACCGCGGTCGTCGCCGGCACGTTCACCGCGCTGCTCCTGGTCGCCGGTGCCATCTACTCCTCGTCCAACGGCTCCTGGCTCGACTCCGAGAAGATCGTGCTCGCCCTCTGGAGCGGGCTGGCGACCGCCGTCGGTGACGCCGTGCGCAACCACCGGGACTACATCGTCGCGGTCGAGGAACGCGCCACCCGGGCGGAGCAGAGCCGGGAGGAGGAGGCGCGGCGGCGGGTCGCCGAGGACCGGCTGCGCATCGCCCGCGACCTGCACGACGTGATGGCGCACAACATCGCCCTGATCAACGTGCAGGCCGGGGTGGCCGGGCACGTGCTGCGTACCAACCCGGAGGCGGCCGAGCAGGCACTCGGGCACGTACGGCAGGCGGGCAGGGCGGCGCTCGACGAACTCGGCACCGTGTTGGGCGTACTGCGCCAGTCCGACGACACCGCCGCCCCGACCGAGCCGACGCCCACCCTGAACCGGCTTCAGGAGCTGGTCGACTCGTTCCACCGGACCGGGCTCGCGGTCAAGTGGCGGCTCTCCGGTCAGCCGTACCCGCTGGCTCCGGCGGTGGACCTGGCCGCGTACCGGGTGGTGCAGGAGTCCCTGACGAACGTGCACAAACACGGCGGCGAGTCCGCGCAGGTACGACTCGGGTACCAACCGGACGAGCTGACCATCGTGATCGAGAACGACGCGCCACCGGGTGAACCGGCCGCCGATCCGGTCGCGGGGACCGGGCACGGCCTGCTCGGTATGCGGGAGCGGGTGACCGCCGTCGGGGGCACCATGCACGCCGGGCCGGTGCCGGGCGGGTTCCGGGTCCGGGCCGTCCTGCCCGCGCGGCAGGAGAAGACGCCATGACCATCCGGGTGCTGCTCGCCGACGACCAGAACCTGATCCGGGCCGGGTTCCGGGTGCTGGTCGACTCCGCCCCGGACCTCGAGGTGGTGGGCGAGGCGACCACCGGCGTGGAGGCCGTCGCCCTGGCCCGGACAACCCGGGCCGACGTCGTCCTGATGGACATCCGGATGCCGGATCTGGACGGCCTGGGCGCAACCCGGCAGATCACCGAGGACGAGAGCCTGTCCGGCGTACGGGTGCTGATCCTGACCACCTTCGAGGTGGACGAGTACGTCCTCCAGGCGCTCCGGGCCGGTGCCAGCGGCTTCCTCGGCAAGGGCGTGGACCCGGCCGAGTTGCTGGACGCGATCCGGGTGGTGGCCCGGGGTGACGCGCTGCTCTCCCCGGTGGCCACCAAGGGGCTGATCGCCCGGTTCCTGTCCCAACCGGAGGATTCGGCCGCCACGGTGCCGGCACAGCTAGACCTTCTCACCGAACGTGAGCGCGAGGTGCTGATGCTGGTGGCCGCCGGGCTCTCCAACGATGACATCGCCGAACGGCTCGTACTCTCGCCCCTGACGGCGAAAACGCACGTCAACCGGGCGATGACGAAGCTCGGCGCGCGGGACCGGGCGCAGCTCGTGGTGATCGCGTACCAGAGCGGTCTGGTACGCCCCAGCGAACCCCCATCACGTTGAGTAGTCGATCCGATATACCACCTCTGTAGTACGTCAGGTGTCTACGGGCAGACGACGACGCGCACCCCGAGCAAAGGCGATGGTTGTTGCCATGCGCCGCTGGGTGCGGCACCGCCCCGACAAGGAGCACCCGACATGATCGAAGTGAAGAACCTGGGCAAGCGGTACGGCGAGAAGGTCGCCGTCGACGATCTGAGCTTCACCGTGCGGCCAGGCATCGTCACCGGCTTCCTGGGACCGAATGGTGCGGGCAAGTCCACCACCATGCGGATGATCGTCGGTCTGGACGCACCCACCTCCGGCAGCGTCACCGTCAACGGCCGCCGGTACGCCGACCACCCCGCGCCACTGCACGAGATCGGCGCGCTGCTGGAGGCCAAGGCCGTGCACACCGGTCGGTCCGCCTACCACCACCTGCTCGCCATGGCCGCCACCACCGGCATTCCCAAGCGCCGGGTGGACGAGGTTATCGACCTGGTCGGGCTGCACGAGGTCGCCCGCAAGCGGGCCGGCGGCTTCTCCCTGGGCATGGGGCAGCGCCTCGGCATCGCCTCCGCCCTGCTCGGCGACCCGGCCACGGTCCTGCTCGACGAGCCGGTCAACGGGCTCGACCCCGAGGGCGTCCGGTGGATCCGCAACCTGCTCAAGGACCTGGCCGCCGAGGGTCGTACCGTCTTCATCTCCTCGCACCTGATGAGCGAGATGGCGTTGACCGCCGAACACCTGGTCGTGGTCGGCAAGGGCCGCCTGATCGCGGACGTGCCGATGGACAAGTTCTGCGGCCTCTCCTCCTCCACCCGGGTACGCGTCCGCTCCCCCCAGTCGCACCGGCTCAGCGAGTTGCTCGTCGGCCCGGAGGTCGAGATCAGCAGCGCCGAGCGCGGCGTACTGGAGGTCTCCGGACTCAGCACCGAGCAGATCGGCGAGCGGGCCGCGCTGGCCGGCGTGACCCTGCACGAACTCTCGGTCCAGCAGGCCTCGCTGGAAGAGGCGTTCATGGAGCTGACCCACGACTCGGTCGAGTACTCCGCGACCACCCCCGAGCCCGTACTCGCCGGAAAGGCGGCCTGATGAGCACCGCGACCCTCGAGACCACCCGCTTGGTCTCCACCCCCGCCCCCCGTACGCGCACCCCCCGAACCGGACGGGTCACCCTCGCCCGGGTCATCCGCTCCGAGTGGATCAAGCTCCGGTCACTGCGGTCGACGGTGGTCAGCCTGCTCGCCACCATGGGCGTGGTGATCGCGCTCGGGCTGCTGTTCGCCGGTGTGGTCTCCGGTCGGATCGGCGGGGAGTCGCTGGGCATCGGCGCGGGCAGCACCGCTGACCCGGTCGGCGCCAGCCTCGGCGGGGTGCAGCTCGGACAGTTGATCATCGGCGTGATCGGGGTGCTCCTGGTCGCGGGCGAATACACCACCGGGATGATCCGGGCCACGCTCGCCGCCGTACCCCGGCGGTTGCCGGTGCTGTGGGGCAAGACCATCGTGTTCGGCGGCGTCACCCTGGTGGCGATGCTGGTCGCCACGCTCGCGGCGTTCTTCGGCGGCCAGGCCCTCCTGGGCGAGCACGGCGTCAGCCTGTTCGACACCGGTGTGCTCCGCGCGGTCGTCGGTGGGGCCGTCTATCTGACCGGGGTCGGCCTGCTCGGCCTGGCCCTGGGCGCGCTGCTGCGGGCCACCGCCGCCGCGATCGGCGCCCTGTTCGGCGCCATGCTGGTCGTACCCGGTCTCTTCCCGCTGCTGCCGAGTAGCTGGAACGACGCGGTCGGACCGTACCTGCCGTCGCACGCCGGGGAGTCCTTCATGGCGGTCACGCCGAGCGCCGGGATGCTCGGCCCGTGGGCGGGACTCGCGGTCTTCGCCGGTTACGTCGTCGTCGCCCTGGCCGCCGCCGCGATCATGCTCAAGCGCCGGGACGCCTGACGCCCCGCCACTGACGGGGCACCGAACCCGACCGAGCACCGCCTGCCACGACCACGTGGCGGGCGGTGCTCGTTTTTGTGCGAGCAGCCAGGCGCCCGTTGATCCGCAGCTCTCAATACATAATCAACCATCAATGCCACCAACCCGGACATCCTTTCCTTAAGCATCACATCAACTTTTGGTTACAGGTACAAAAGTTTTACGACTGGGTACGTAACTTTCGCTTTACATGACCGTCATCAATGCCTAGTCTTCGATGCCAAGGGTCGCCGGATGCGGGGGTGGCGCGGATGACGGACGCAGACGCAACGCCGATCGACAACGCATCCGACCAGGTCATGCTGCGGATGACCGGCATCACCAAGCGCTTCTTCGGGGTGACCGTGCTCGACCGGGTCGACCTCGACTGCCGCCACGGCGAGATCCACGCTGTGATGGGCGAGAACGGCGCCGGCAAGTCGACATTGATGAAGATCCTCGTCGGGGCGTACCAGCCGGACGGCGGGCGGATACTGATCGACGGCACCGAGGTGCAATTCGGCCACCCCCGGCAGGCCCTGGAAAAAGGGGTCAGCATCGTGCACCAGGAACTCAACCTGCTGCCCGAACGGACCGTCGCCGAGAACATCTTCCTCGGCCGGGAACCACGCCGGCGGCTCGGCGTCGACCGGCGCGCGATGGAGACCGCCGCCACCGAACTGCTCGCCACCCTCGGCGCCGACGACGTCATCGGAGCGCGTACGCCGGTCGGCCGGCTGCCGGTGGCCCAGCAGCAACTGGTCGAGATCGCCAAGGCGCTCTCCTTCGAGCCCCGCATCCTGGTGCTGGACGAACCCACCGCCGCGCTCTCACCGCACGAGGTGGACGCGCTGTTCACGCGCATCCGGCGGCTGCGGGACAACGGCCTGACCGTGCTCTACATCTCGCACCGGCTCAAGGAGATCTTCGAGCTGACCGACCGGATCACCGTCCTCAAGGACGGCCGGCGGGTCGACACGGTGGACACCGCACGGGTCGACACCCGCCGGCTCGTACAGCTCATGGTGGGGCGGGAACTCGACCACTACTTTCCGCCGAGGGCGACGCCGGAGCAGGTCGGGGAACCCCGGTTGACCCTGCGCGGCGGCGGCGCCGGGATCCTGCACGACGTCGACCTGGAACTGCGGGCCGGCGAGATCGTCGGCCTGGCCGGTCTGGAGGGGTCCGGGCGTACCGAGCTGGCGAAGCTCCTGTTCGGCGCGACCCGACTCACCGCCGGCACCCTGAGCGTCGGCGGGCGGACCCGGACGCTGCGCTCGCCCCGGCACGCGATCCGCCACGGCATCGGCCTGCTCACCGAGGACCGCAAGAGCGAGGGACTGGTGCTGCCGCTGTCCGTACGCGACAACAGCCTGCTCGCGATCCGGGCGATGGGGACCGCCGGTCGGCGCGGCGCCGGTGGGACCGGGGCGACCACGGCCGGCGTACGGGACCTGCTCGACCGGGTGCAGTTGCGCGGCGGCGCCCCGCACCGGGAGGTCCGTTACCTGTCCGGCGGCAACCAGCAGAAGGTGGTGCTGGCCAAGTGGCTGGCCACCGGAGCCACCGTACTGATCTTCGACGAACCGACCCGGGGGATCGACGTCGGCGCCAAGGCGAGCATCCACGAGCTGATGCGGGAGCTGGCCGCGGGCGGGGTGGCGATCCTGATGATCTCATCCGAGCTGCCCGAGGTGATCGGGATGGCCGACCGGATCGCGGTGATGCGACACGGCACCATCGCCGGCTGGCTGCCGCCCGGTGCCAGCGAGGCCGAGATCATGCTGCTCGCCACCGGTGAGCCGGACCCGACCGGGGCGGCCGACGCCGCCCGGGTGGCCGCCATCGCCGGGGCCCGGGACACCACCCAGGACGGTACGACGGAAGGCGCCGCCCGATGACCGCGCAGACCCTCTCCCCCACCCTCGGCCGGACCGGGCTGCCCCGCACCGGTTTCGCCAGCGCCCCGGTCTGGCTCGTCTTCGGCGGTGTCTTCGCCGTCGCCTGGTTGCTGGTCGAACTCGACGGCGGCGACTTCATGACGGTCAGCAACCTGCAGAACATGGCCGTCCGGTCGGTGGCGCTCGGCCTGGTCGCGGTCGGCCAGACCATCGTCCTGATCGGCGGCTCGCTGGACCTGTCGGTGGCGTACACCGTCGGTGTCACCGCCGTCGCGGCGTCCTTCGTGATGCAGGGCGACCCGGACCGGATGGTCCTCGGGGTGCTGGTCACCCTCGCCCTCGGGGTCGTGATCGGACTGGTCAACGGCCTGGTCATCACCGGGCTCAAGGTGAACGCGTTCATCGCCACGCTGGGCACCTCGCTGGTGATCAGCGGCATCCTGAACGCCCTGTTCACCAACTTCACCGGGTCGGTCCCGCGCGCCTTCCAGGGGCTGGGCTACAACGCCGTCGGGCCGGTGCCGGTCTCGGTGATCCTGCTGCTGGCCGTGGTCGGCGGCGCGTGGTGGGTGCTGCGGCACACCCGGTTCGGCTACCACCTCTACGCGGTGGGCGGCAGCGAGGAGGCCGCCCGGCTCTCCGGCGTACGGTCCGCGCGGGTGATCGTCACCGCACACGTGCTGTGCAGCGTCACCGCCGTACTGACCGGGCTGTTCCTGGTCAGCCGGCTGCGGTCGGGCGCACCGTGGGTCGGCACCGACGGCGGGTACGACCTCGAGTCGATCGCCGCCGCGGTCGTCGGCGGTACGGCACTCGCCGGTGGCCGGGGCACCGTCGCCGGCACCCTGGCCGGGGTGCTGATCCTCGCCGTCATCGACCAGGTGTTCAACCAGTACGAGGTGAACGCCTTCCTCAAGACGCTGATCCGGGGCGTCATCATCGTCGGTGCGGTCGCGCTCTACGCGCTTCGTACCCAGCGGGACGAGGCGGGGCTGTGACGATCACCGAGGAACCGGCTCCGGTCGTACCCCCGAAGGACGCCGCCGGGCGACGGGCCTGGACCGCGCTGCGGGCCGTGCCCCCGATCTGGATCATCCTGGTGGTGGTGATCGCGGTCCTGACCTGGCGCAACCCGGTCTTCATCGAGCCCGACTCGTTCGTCAACTTCCTGCGCCGATCGGCCCCGCTGGCCATCCTCGCCGCCGGCCAGGTCTACGTGATCATCTCCGGCGAGTTCGACCTGTCGGTGGGAGCGCTGGTCACCGCGGTCGTCGTGATCGCCGCCCGCCTCTCCGACGGCGAGGCCGCCAACACCTGGTGGCTGATCCTCCTCCTGCTGGCCGGCGGCGTGCTGGTCGGGCTGGTCAACGGCCTGGTCACCACCCGGCTGCGGGTGCCGTCGTTCATCGCCACGCTGGGCATGCTGCTGGTGCTCAACGGCGCGGTGTTCCTCTGGTCCGGTGGCGCCCCCAGGGGATCGCTGGCGGACAACTTCCGGCAACTGGGCCGGCGCGGCATCGAGGGCCTGCCCGGACTGAACATCCTCCCGTACGCGCTGCTCATCCTGATCGCCGTCGGGGTCGGGCTGTGGCTGCTACTGGGACACAGCCGCTTCGGTCACCAGGTCTACGCGGCCGGCGGCAACCAACGGGCCGCCGCCCTGTCCGGCGTGGACGTACGCCGGGTGCGTACCACCGCGTTTGTCATCTCCGCGCTCTGCGCGGTGGTGGCCGGGATCCTGCTCGGCGGCGCCACCGGCGTCACCGCCGAGGCCGGGGTCGGGTACGAGTTCCAGGCCATCGCCGCCGTCGTGCTCGGCGGGGCGGTGCTCGGCGGAGGGCGGGGCAGCGTGGGCGCGGCGATAGCCGGCGCGCTCACCCTCCAGGCCCTCTTCTCACTGCTCAACCAGTTCGGCCTTGCCCAGTCGCTCCGGCAGGTGGTGCAAGGCGTGATCATCATCGGCGCAGCCGCGTACGCGGCACGCAGGATGCGCCGCTCGGGCTGACCATCGGCGGGGTCAGGTCCATTCCACCGTTCTCTTTCGAAGAACTCCGCGTTCCCGAATCGGAAGGAGAAAGGCCCGATGCGTTCACCCACCACACTGCGCCGCCTCGCGCTCGGCGCGGCAGCGGTGCTGGCCCTGGCCGGCTGCAATTCCACCGCACCGGAGGACGGAGCGGAGGGCGACGGCGGACCGGCCGGCAGCGGCACCGGCAACCAGTCGTCGTTCTTCGTCCAGGCCGACTACGACGAACAGGTCAAGCAGCGGGACATGGCCGCGACCGGCCCGGCCGACTCACCGTGGTTGCAGGCCATCGCCCCGCAGCTGACCGACACCGCGAAGTTCACCAAAGCCGGACCGCACAACATCTGCTTCTCCAACGCGGCGGTGAACAACCCCTGGCGACAGGTCGGCTGGACCACCATGCAGGCCGAGGCGAAACTGCATCCGGGCGTCACGCTCACCGCGGTCGACGCCGAGGGCAAGGACGAGAAGCAGATCAGCGACATCGAGGGGCTGATCGCCGGCAAGAGGTGCAGTGCGCTGATCGTGTCGCCGAACACCACCAAGGCGCTCACCCCGGCGGTCGAGAAGGCCTGCGCGGCCGGGCTGCCGGTGGTGGTCTTCGACCGGGGTGTGGAGACCGACTGCGCGACGACGTTCATCCACCCGATCGGCGGCTACGCGTTCGGGGCAACCGCAGCCGAGTTCCTGGTCGGGAAGGTCAAGAAGGGCGGCAAGATCCTCGCCCTGCGCATCCTGCCCGGGGTCGACGTACTGGAGACCCGCTGGTCGGCAGCGAAGGTGATCTTCGACCAGGCGGACGCCAACGTGGTCGGGGTGGAGTTCACCGACGGGGACGCGGCCAAGGTGAAGACCATCGTGAACGACTACATCGAGCGGTTCGGCTCGATCGACGGTGTCTGGATGGACGCCGGGGCCACCACGGTCGCCGCGATCGAGGCGTTCGAGGACGCCGGTGCGGAGATCCCACCGATCAACGGCGAGGACCAGCAGGACTTCCTGAAGATCTGGCAGGACAAGAAACTGACCGCGATCGCGGCCACGTACCCGACCTACCAGTGGCGTACGCCGGTGATCGCGGCGGTGGACATCCTCGCCGGCAAGCAGGTGCCGAAGGAGTGGGTGCTGCCGCAGCCGACCATCACCGACGCCAACCTCGCCCAGTACGTCCTGCCGGACATGCCGCCGCTGCACTACGCCCTGTGCGGCTGCGAGAAGATGCCCGGCTTCCCCGCCGACTGGGGCGGCAAGTAACCGCGTCGTCGACCGGGGCCCGGCGGTGCCGCCGCCGGGCCCCGACCCACCGGAAGGAGCAGCGTGTACGGCATCGGCGCCAACACCTGGATCTGGGTCTCCCCGCTCACCGACGAACGGCTCGCCGCGCTCGCCCCGCGGATCGCCGGCTGGGGCTTCGACACGATCGAACTGCCGATCGAGTCGCCGGGCGACTGGGATCCCGGACGTACCGCGGACCTGCTGGCCTCGCTCGGGCTGGGCGCCACCACCTGCGCGGTCATGCCGCCGGGGCGGGACCTGGTGACCGACGACCCCGACGTGGCCGCCGGCACCGCCGACTACCTGCGAGCCTGCGTACGGGCGGCGGCCCGGATCGGCGCCCGGGTGGTGGCCGGGCCGATCTACGCCCCGGTCGGGCGGACCTGGCCGCTCGACCCGATCGGCCGGCGGGCGACGATCCGGCGGCTGGTCGACCGGTTGCGCCCGCTCGCCGACGAGGCGGCGGCACATCGGGTCACGCTCGCCCTGGAACCGCTGAACCGGTTCGAGACGAGCCTGATCAACACCGTGGAGCAGGGTCTGGAGGTGGTGGCCGCGGTGGACAGCCCCGGTCTGGGGCTGGCCCTGGACACGTTCCACATGAACATCGAGGAACGTGACCTGCCCGCGGCGCTGCGTACCGCCGGCCGGTGGTTGGCGCACGTGCAGGTCTGCGCGAACGACCGGGGAGCGCCCGGCAGTGACCATCTCGACTGGCCCGGCATCATCGACGCGCTGACCGAGGTGGGCTACTCGGGGCCGCTGTGCATCGAGTCGTTCACCTCGGAGAACCGTACGATCGCGACCGCGGCGGCGATCTGGCGACCCCTCGCGCCGAGCCAGGACGAGTTGGCGACCGCGGGGCTGGCCTTCCTCCGGGCGCTGCTGCTGGGGCGGGAGACGCCGGCTCGGGCCGGACTCTGACCGGCTCCCGACGCACCCGACGACAGTCCCCGCCGGGTGGCTGCCACCTGCCCTTTTCCTCGTATCCGCAATGCCAATTCAGACATTGACTTATATCGATGCTTGACGGCAACCTGTTGTTGCAAAACGAATGCGTGGGGGACGGTCCCCCGATCGGCGGCGCATTCCAGCGGTACCACCACCACCGCTGCCCGTCGAGAGGAGACGGCATGCGTCGCCGTTTCTCAGTGTTGGTCACCCTGTCCGCCGTCGTCCTGACGTTCCTCGTACTGCCGGCCCGACCGGCCGCCGCCGCGCCGTTCCGCGCGCTGCTCTTCTCCGAGACCGCCGGCTACCGGCACGACTCCATTCCGGCCGGCATCACCATGTTCAACCAGCTCGCGGCCGAGAACGGCTTCACCGTCGTCGCCTCCGAGGACTCGGCGGTCTTCACCCCGGCCAACCTGGCCACCTTCGACGTCGTGATCATGTTCCAGACCTCCGGCATGGTCTGGGACAACGAGGCCCAACGCCAGGCGATCCAGGGCTACGTCGCCGCCGGAGGGGGCATCGCGGCCATCCACAACGCCACCGACATGGGCATCGAGGCCACCTATCCCTGGTGGGACAACCTGGTCAACGGCGGCGCGCACATGCCCGCGCACTCCCCCGGCGTACTGCCGGGCACCGCACACGTCGCGGACAAGGCACACCCGTCGACCGTCGGCCTGCCGGACCGGTGGAACCGCAGCGAGGAGTGGTACAACTTCGACCGCAACCCGCGCGGCGACGTACACGTGCTGGTCACCGCCGACGAACGGACGTACGACCCGGGCGGCGCGGCGATGGGCGCGGACCACCCGATCTCCTGGTGCCGCGAGGCCGAGGGCGGGCGGGTCTGGACCACCGCCATGGGTCACGCCGCCTCGTCGTACAGCGAAACGCTGTTCCGCCAACACCTCCTCGGTGGCGTGCAGTGGGCCGCCGGTGACAAGCCCGGCGACTGCGGCGGCACGATCTGGGGCAACTTCGAGAAGGTCGCCCTGGACGAGAACACCGCCGACCCGATGGCGCTCGACATCGCCGCCGACGGCCGGGTCTTCTACGTCCAGCGCGCCGGACAACTGAAGATCTTCAAGCCGTCGAACAACTCCACCGTCACCTCCGGCACGCTGAGCGTCTACACCGGGGGTGAGGACGGCCTGGTCGGGATGGCACTGGACCCGAACTTCGCGACCAACAAATGGATCTACCTCTACTACTCGCCGTCGGCCGCCACCACCGACATCAACCGGCTGTCCCGGTTCACCGTCAACGGCGACACCCTCGACCCGGCCAGCGAACGGGTGCTGCTCGACGTCCCGGCGTACCGGTCGCGGACCAATCCGGAACCGGGCCACACCGGCGGGTACGTCGCCTTCGGCCCCGGCGGCAACCTCTACCTGTCGGTCGGCGACGACACGCCCCCGAACTACGACCCGGCCTGGCAGGGTTACGCCCCGCTGGACTGGCGGTCGGGCAGGTCGTTCCTTGACGCGGCCCGCTCCGCCGGCAACACCAACGACCTGCGCGGCAAGATCCTGCGGATCCACCCCGAGGCCGGCGGCACCTACACCATCCCGAGCGGCAACCTCTTCTCCCCCGGCACGGCGAACACCCGGCCGGAGATCTACGCGATGGGCTTCCGCAACCCGTTCCGCTTCCAGGTCGACCCGCAGACCGGCTGGATCAACATGGCCGACTACGGACCCGACCGGGGCGGTCCGACCACCAACCGGGGACCGGAGGGGCTGGTCGAGATCAACGTGATCAAGCAGGCCGGCAACTTCGGCTGGCCGTTCTGCCACGGCAACAACCAGGCGTACGCGCCGTACAACCCGGACACGGGGGTGGTCGGGGCGAAGTTCAACTGCAACGCCCCGGTCAACAACTCGCCGAACAACACCGGTCTCACCACCCTGCCCCCGCTGGTCCAACCCCAGGTCTGGTACGGCTACGGCGTCTCGCCGCAGTTCCCGGAGCTGGGTGAGGGCGGAGCGGCCCCGATGGGCGGGCCGGTCTACCGGTACAACGCCGCGTCCACCTCACCGACCAAGTTCCCGGCCTACTACAACGGGGTGCACTTCTTCTACGAGTGGGCCCGCAACTACGTCAAGGAAATCCACTTCGACTCCACCGGCGCCCTGGTGAAGATCAACCCGTTCCTGCCGACCGCCTTCTTCAACAAGCCGATGGACATGCGGTTCGGGCCGGACGGTTCGCTCTACGTGCTGGAGTGGGGGGCGAACTTCGGCGGCGGGAACAACGACTCCGGGCTCTACCGGATCGACTACTCCAGTGGCGACCGCTCACCGATCGCCAAGGCCACCGCCACCCCGAACAACGGCCGTACGCCGCTGACCGTGCAGTTCTCCAGCGCGGGCTCGTACGACCCGGATCCGGGTGACGTCATCACGTACGCCTGGGATCTCGACGGGAACGGCACGACCGACTCGACGGCGGCGAACCCGTCGAGGGTCTACACCGCCAACGGCAACATCACCGCCCGGTTGACCGTCACCGACAACACCGGCAAGAGCGCCTTCGCCAACGTACCGATCACGGTCGGCAACACCGCACCGACGGTCGCCATCACCGGACCGCCCAACGGCGGCATGCTCGACTTCGGTCAGCAGGTCGCGTACACCGTGTCGGTGACCGATCCGGAGGACGGTGCGGTCAACTGCGCCCAGGTGTTCATGAACCCCGCCCTGGGGCACGACGACCACCAACACCCGACCAGTGACTACGCCGGGTGCTCCGGCAACGTCTCCACCGAGCTGCTCGGCGGACACCCCGACGGGGCGAACCTGTACTACGTGCTCAACGCCCGCTACCAGGACAACGGTGCCGGTACGGTGGCCCGGCTGACCGGTTACGCCAACTCGATCCTGCAACCGAAGCACAAGCAGGCGGAATACTTCACCGGCCAGTCCGGCACCCGGGTGGTCGACCAGGCCGGGGCGGAGAGCGGCAAGCGGATCGGCGACGTCAGCAACAACGACTGGGTCATGTTCGATCCGATGAGCCTGCAGGGCATCACCTCGGTCAGCTACCGGCTGTCGAGCCCGACCGGCGGTGGCTCGATCGAACTGCGGGCAGACTCGCCCACGGGTCAACTGCTGGCAACCGCGCCGGTGGCGAGCACCGGAGGCTGGGACACGTACGTGAGCCAGCCCGCCGTACCGGTCAGCGCCCTGTCCGGTACGCACAAGCTGTACATGGTGTTCAAGTCGTCGGTGGACAACAACTTCGACCTCGACTCGTTCACCTTCGGCGGCGCCGGTGTCGGCACCACCCCGTCGGGTGGCATCGCCGGCCGGACCTGGACGCTCACCGCGACGTCCAGCGGCAAACTCGCCGACGTCAACGGGCAGTCGACGGCCGACGGTGCGGTGGTGCACCAGTGGGCGGCGACCGGTGGCACCAACCAGCGCTGGCAGGCGGTCGACGCCGGTGGCGGCACGGTGCAGCTCAAGGCCGTACACAGCGGCAAGTGCATGGCGGTGACCGGCGGCTCCACCGCCACCGGCACCGGGATCACCCAGGTCACCTGCGGCACCGCGGCGAACCAGCGGTGGCAGCCGGTGGCGACCTCCACCGGCGTCTACGAACTCAGGGCCGCGCACTCCGGTCTCTGCCTGGACGTCAACGGCAACTCCCTCGCCGACGGCGCGACGCTGATCCAGTGGACCTGTAGCGGTGGCGCCAACCAGAGGTGGCGACTGACCCAGGTCGCCTGAGCCCTGCCCCCGTCCCGGGCGGTACGCGTCCCCGTACCGCCCGGGACATCCCACCGATCGAGCCCGGCACGGCAGCACGATCCGGACACGGGCGAGAAAGGAACCGACACGGGAACTCGGCCGGTCGAGCTCCCTCGTCGTGCCGAGTTAGCTTTCGCTGGCCCGGGGTATGCGCGTGGTCATGATCGGTTCAAGGAGTCGTCGCGGCGTGTTGATCGCCCTGGACACCGGATCGTGGACGGGGTCCGTGCGGTCGAAGCCGGGTCCGGGTTCGACCCGGATCTCCGGGACCGGGACGACCACACCGCATTCCTGGCAGCGTCCCTCGTGGTCGAGCGGACCTCGGTCCTGATCGTGGCTGAGGGTGCGTTTCACTCCCGCCGGGGAGTAGAACTCGTCCCCCCAGTTCATCAGCCCGTGGACGATCGGCCACAGTGCGATGCCCTTGGTGGTCAGCCGGTACTCGACGGTTCCGGCCACTTCATCGTCACGGGTGAGCACACCCTCCTGCACGAGGGACTTCAGCCGGCTGGTCAGGATCGCGCGGGGAATCCCGAGTTGGGTGGCGAAGTCGCCGAAACGGCGTACCCCGTAGAACGCGTCGCGGACGATGAGAAGGGTCCAGCGCTCCCCGATCACCTCCAACGTTCGCGCGAGCGAGCAGTTGCGGTCCGCGTAGGTGCTGGGGAGAGGCATGTTCCCACCCTACCTCACTAGTTCAACCATTGAACCGTGCGCGTGCTACGGTGAACCAGTTCAACCACTGAACCGGTTCGGGCTCACCCTGCGGTGATGGCACCAGGCCCGGTCGGTGACGTGTCCTGGCATCAGATCAAGCTAGAGAGGCTGCCTCATGTACCAGTTCCTCGTTTCCTTCACCGTCCAGCCGGAGCACCGCGACGACTTCGTCCGGGTCGCCAAGAAGACCGGGCGTGACTCCCTCGCCAACGAGCCCGGCTCCCGTCGGTTCGAGGTCCTCGCGGACGAGGAGAACCCGAACGTCTTCTACCTGAACGAGGCCTACGCGGACGCCGACGCCTTCAACGCCCACGCCAGCGGTCCCTACTTCAGCGCGTTCTTCGCCGAGGCCAGCACCTACGCCGAAGGCCCGACGTGGCTCATGAAGGGAAACCTCGTCGGCGAAGAGGTCACCGCCTAGGCCACGACCGGCGGCGACCCGCGATCACCGCGGGCCGCCGCCTCGGATCGACACGACCCGTCGACCGGGAACAGCGCTAGCGCTGCCGCAACATCGCGCCGGCGGGACCCGCCGGTGCCGGTACGGCCTCGTCCACCTCGACCGCCGGCTGCGAGAACTGCGCGTGGTAGAGCCGGTGGTACGCCCCCTCCACGGCCAGCAGCTCCGCATGGGTGCCCTGCTCGACGATCCGACCGCTCTCCATCACCAGGATCAGGTGCGCGTCCCGGATGGTCGACAGCCGGTGCGCGATCACGAAACTGGTCCGGTCCGAGCGCAGCGCGGCCATCGCCCGCTGCAACAACACCTCCGTACGGGTGTCCACCGAACTCGTCGCCTCGTCCAGGATCAGCAACGACGGGTTGGACAGGAACGCGCGGGCGATCGTGATGAGCTGCTTCTCACCGGCGCTGACGTTGCTCCCCTCCTCGTCGATCACCGTGTCGTAACCGTCGGGGAGGCTGCGTACGAACCGGTCGACGAAGGTCGCCCTGGCCGCCGCGAGGATCTCCTCCTCGCTCGCCTCCGGATTGCCGTACGCGATGTTCTGCCGGATCGTGCCGCCGAACAACCAGGTGTCCTGGAGCACCATGCCGATCTCGGAGCGCAGCGTGTCCCGACTCAGGTCGGTGAGATCGACCCCGTCCAGGGTGATCCGGCCACCGTCCAGCTCGTAGAAGCGCATGACCAGGTTGACCAGCGTGGTCTTGCCCGCACCGGTGGGTCCGACGATCGCCACCGTGTGACCCGGCTCGGCCACCAACGACAGGTCCTCGATCAGCGGCTTGTCGTGCTCGTACCGGAAGGAGACCCGTTCGAACTCGACCCGGCCGTGCCGGTCGGTGAGCGGGGTCGGTCGCACCGGGTCGGGGCTCTGCTCCTCGGCGTCGAGAAGGTCGAAGACCCGCTCCGCCGAGGCGACCCCGGACTGGAGCAGGTTCGCCATCGACGCCACCTGGGTCAGCGGCTGGGTGAACTGCCGCGAGTACTGGATGAACGCCTGGACGTCACCGAGGCTCATCGCGCCCGAGGCGACCCGGAGGCCGCCGATCACCGCGATCGCCACGTAGCTCAGGTTCCCGATGAACATCATCGACGGCATGATGATGCCGGAGACGAACTGGGCGCCGAAGCTCGCCTTGAACAGCTCGTCGTTCTTCGCGGCGAAGGACGCCTCGATCTCGCGCTGCCGGCCGAACACCTTGACCAGCTCGTGGCCGGTGAACGCCTCCTCGATCTGGCCGTTCAGCGCCCCGGTGTGCTTCCACTGGGCGACGAACTGCTTCTGCGACCGCTTGGCGATCTGCTTGGTCACCCAGACCGACAACGGCACCGCGACCAGCGCGACCACCGCCAGCAGGGGCGAGATCACGAACATCATGACCACCACGCCGACCACGGTCAGCAGTGAGGTGAGCAACTGGCTCAGCGTCTGCTGCAGGCTCGTCGAGATGTTGTCGATGTCGTTGGTCACCCGGCTGAGCAGTTCACCCCGGGGCTGCTTGTCGAAGTACGGCAGCGGCAACCGGTTGAGCTTGTCCTCGACGTCGGACCGGAGCCGGCGGATGGTCCGCTGCACCACCCCGTTGAGGATGTAGCCGGCCAGCCAGGAGAGCAGGCTGGCACCGGCGAAGAGGATCATCACCAGCAGGAGCACCCGGCCGAGCCGGTCGAAGTCGATGCCCACCCCGGGCACCACGTTCGCCTTGGCGATGATGTCGGCGAACGAGTCGTTGCCGGCCGCCCGTGCCCCCTCGACCGCCTGCTCGGTGGTCGTCCCCGGCGGCAACTGCTTGCCGATCACGCCGGAGAAGATGATGTCGGTGGCGTGGCCGAGGATCTTCGGACCGATGACGCTGAGGCTCACGCTGGCGATCACGAGCGTGATCACCCCGATGAGCTGCAACCGGTGCGGCCGCAGCCGACCCATCAGCCGCTTGGCCGAGGGCAGGAAGTTCATCGACTTCTCGGCCGGCATGCCCGCGCCCATCCAGGGCGGGCCGCCGCCGCGCCGTCCGGCCTCGGGCAGCCGGGCCGGCGCGGTACCGGTGGTCTTCTGGCTCATCCCCGTACTCCGTGTCTGGTCTGGTGCCGGCTGGCTGGTCACGCGACCGCCGCCACGCTGAGCTGGGATTCCACGATCTCGGCGTACGTGGGGCAGGTGTCGATCAGTTCCTGGTGGCGGCCGACCCCGACGATCGCCCCGTCCTCCAGGACGATGATCCGGTCGGCGTCGACGATGGTCGAAACCCGCTGCGCCACGATCACCACGGCGGCGTCCGAGGTGACCGGCCGCAGTGCGGCCCGCAGCCGGGCGTCGGTGCCGAGGTCGAGCGCGGAGAACGAGTCGTCGAAGAGGTAGATCTCCGGCTTGCGGACCAGCGCGCGGGCGATCGCCAGCCGTTGTCGCTGGCCACCGGAGAGGTTCGTCCCGCCCTGGGCGATCGGTGCCTCCAGTCCCTCCGGCAGCGCCTCGACGAAGTCGCGGGCCTGTGCGATCTCCAGGCTGGTCCAGAGGTCGTCGTCGGTCGCGTCCGGGTTGCCGTAGCGCAGGTTGCTCGCGATGGTGCCGGAGAACAGGTACGGGCGCTGGGGCACCAACCCGATCCGCTGCCACAGGATGTCCGGCGAGAGTTCGCGTACGTCGACGCCGTCCACCAGCACGGTGCCGCCGGTCGCGTCGAAGAGTCGGGGCACCAGGCCGAGCAGGGTGGTCTTGCCCGCTCCGGTGCTGCCGATGATCGCCGTGGTCTGGCCGGCGTGGGCTCGGAACGAGATGTCCCGCAGGACCGGGGCCGCCGCACCCGGGTACTGGAACTGGACGTCGCGCAGTTCGAGTTCGCCGTGGGTGGTGACCTCGGTGACCGGTTGCGGTGGCGGGACGACCGAGGAGTCGGTGTCGAGCACCTCGACGATCCGCTCGGCGCAGACCGCGGCGCGCGGCACCATCATCAGCATGAAGGTCGCCATCATGACCGACATCAGGGTCAGCATCAGGTAGCTCAGGAAGGCGGTCAGCGCGCCGATCTGGATCTGGCCCGCGTCGATCCGGGAGGCCCCGAACCAGAGCACCGCGACGCTGGAGGCGTTGAGCACCAGCATCACGATCGGGAAGATCAGTGCCATCAGCCGGCCCGTACGCAGCGCGGTCGCGGTCAGGTCGGCGTTGGCGGTGTCGAACCGGCGGGTCTCGTACGGCTCCCGGACGAACGCGCGGACGACCCGGATGCCGGTGATCTGCTCGCGCAGCACCCGGTTGACCGTGTCGATCCGGGTCTGCATCAGCCGGAACTGGGGCACCATCTTGCGGATGATCAGCCCGATGGACAGCACCAGCACCGGTACGCAGACGACCATCAGCCAGGAGAGGCCGATGTCCTCGCGCATCGCCATGATCACACCGCCGACGCAGGTGATCGGAGCCGCGACGAGCAGGGTGCAGCTCACCACGACCAGCATCTGCACCTGTTGCACGTCGTTGGTGTTCCGCGTGATCAGCGATGGTGCGCCGAACTGGCCGACCTCGCGGGCGGAGAAGCTCATCACCCGGCCGAAGATCGCCGTGCGTACGTCCCGGCCGAAACTCATCGCGGTCCGGGCGCCGAAATAGACGGCCGCGATCGAGCAGGCGATCTGTACGCCGCTGACCAGCAGCATCCAGCCGCCGGTGTGCAGGATGTAGCCGGTGTCGCCCCGGGCGATGCCCTTGTCGATGATGTCGGCGTTGAGGCTCGGCAGGTAGAGCGAGGCCATGGTGCCGACGAGTTGCAGCAGCACCACGTAGGTGAGCGGTCGTCGGTACGGCTGCAGGTAGGTACGGAGTAGACGAGTCAGCATCGGTGACCCCCCGAATCAGAGATGCGGCGGCCGGTCATGACGGATCCGGCTGGTGTTGGCGAACGCCATCGAGCAGTACGGACACGATCTGCTCCGCGGTCATCGGATCACCATCGGTGATCATGGGATGGGAGCCGGAGAAGGCCAGCAGCCGGAGTAGCCGGGCCACCTCCCCCACGGTGAAACGAAACTGGTCACCGTCTGGTTCGACAATCCGGGCGATCTCGGCCTGGATCCGCTCGTTGGTCGACCGGACCGTGGCGCGGTGGGCCTCCCGGTCGGGCGGCTGGCTGTGCGGGCCGAGGGCGGTGACGAGGTTGATCACCCTGAGCAGCCGCCGTTGGATGATTCCGGTCGCCTCGACCAGCCGTTCGCGTAGCGGCAGGGTCGAATCGACCTTGGCGAACTCCGTCCAGTCAGGCTCCGGGTCCAGCGCGGCGGCGACCGTCGCCTCGATGAGGGCCCGTTTGTCCGGGAAGACACGGAAGATCGTCCCCTCGGCGACGCCCGCGGCCTCGGCGATCTGCCGGGTGGTGACCTTGGTGCCGTACTCGCCGACCAGCGGCAGCGTGGCGGCGATCAACGCGGCGCGGCGCTCGTCCGGTGGCAGCGGCCGGGCTCGACCGGAGCCGGGACCGCACTGTGGCGGTTGGCCCGGCTCGGACGAGATCCCGCTCGGGGAGGTGTTCACGGGGCGACCTTAACTGAGTGAGCAACTCACTCACAAATGAAATGGCACTCACTCAGGGTCGGAACCGCCCCGATTCCGACCCGGAGCCGCCCGGCCCACCGGGACCCTGCTGTCACCGGGCAGTCTGGCGCAAAGGGAAGCACATCTCGAAGCAATTAATTCGGATGAAAGATGCCAAAAGCTCAGCTCCCGAGGCTGGTACGGAGCTGGTCCAGCACCAACCGGGCAGCGGTCGGGCCGGCGTTCAGGTACCAGGGGTCGTCGTCGACCGCGACCGCCCGCTTCGCCACGACCGCCTCGAGGGTCGGCCAGATCGGCGCCCGGGTAAGCGCATCGGCCTTCGCCGCGCCGCCCTGCACCCCGTAGAACAGCCAGTCCGCGTCCGCCAGGTCGAGCTGCTCGTTGCTGATGTCCTGGGAGGTCTTGTCGAACTGCTGGCTCTTCGGCCGGGCCAGGCCGGCGTCCTCGGCGATGCTGCCGGTGAACGAGGCAACCCCGAAGATCCGGGTCCGGTCGCCGTTGACCCTCAGGAACGAGACCGTCGCCGACTTGCCCAGCGACCGGCCGAGCCCGGCGGCGTCGGTGTGGAAGGTGTCCAGGATCCCCTGCGCCTGCGCGGACCGCCCGGCCGCCGCCGCGATCAGCAGGAAGTCCTGCTTCCAGTTCACCCCGGTGCCCTCGGTCACCACCGTCGGCGCGATCGCGGACGCCGCCTTGTACACGTCGCCCTTGAGGACCGAGGAGTTCATCAGGATCAGGTCCGGCTTGACCTGCGCCACCGCCTCCAGGTTCGGCTCGCCCCGACCGCCGACGTCGCTGATCTGCGCGACCTGCGCGGCGTACTGGGGGAAGGCGGTGGTCAGGTAGGCGGGCACCAGGGCGGCGTCGTCACCACGGGTGGCGGCAACCGGGACGACCCCCAGGGTCAGCAACCCGTCGAGCTGCCCGGTGGAGAGCACCACGACCCTGGCCGGCTGCCGGGGGACGGTGGTGCTGCCGGCGAAATGCCCGACCGTACGGGGAAAGACGCCGTCGGCCGCGTCACTGCCCATCCCGGCGGGGACCGTACGGGGTGCGGTGAAGGTGGTCGGCGCAGCCGCCGGGGCAGCGCTGTCCGCCGTCGCCTCCGAATCGGGCGAACCGGCGCAACCGGCGGCCAGAGCAACGGCGACAACTCCGGAAAGGGCGGCGAGCGAAAGGGCACGGGCCCGCTTGCGAGTGCTGGAATTCATCAAGATCACCAGGTTAGCTTAGCCTAACCTCGGCCCGTGATATTTTCTGGCCGTGCCCCCTGACCTCAGCAGATACCCGGGCGCCGGCACGGCGACTCCCCACCGGGCCGACATCGACGGGACCGTGCCACCGAGCCGGCCGCCCGCTCCACGGCCGCCGGAACCGGTCGCCGGAGGGTCGTCACGACGACTCTGGAGCGGCCGGATCGCGGGGCTGCTCGTCGCCGTCGCGGTGCTCGTCCTGCTGGTGACGGTGAGCGTGGCGCTGGGCTCCCGGACGATCGCCCTGCCGGACGTCTGGCGCGTGCTCTGGCATCCCGACGGCAGCCGGGACTCCATCGTGGTCTGGCAGCTACGGATGCCCCGTACGATGCTCGGGGTCGCGGTCGGCGCGGCGCTCGGACTCGCCGGCGCCGTGATGCAGGCCCTGACCAACAACCCGCTGGCCGATCCGGGCATCCTCGGGGTCAACGCCGGCGCCGCCTTCGCGGTGGTGACCGCGATCGCCGTCTTCGGAGTCACCCAGGTCACCGGCTACGTCTGGTTCGCGTTCCTCGGCGCGGCACTGGCCGCCCTGGTGGTGTTCGGCCTCGGCGGGCGAAGTGCCGGACCCGCCGGTCAGATCCGGCTCGTACTGGCCGGCGCCGCACTCTCGGCCAGCCTCGGCGCCTGCACCGGCATCATCACCATGTTCAACTCCACCGCCTTCGACTCCTACCGGTTCTGGGTGGTCGGCTCGCTGGACAGCCGCGACGCGCAGACCCTCGGCCGGATCGCACCGTTCCTGGCCGTCGGTGTGCTGCTCGCCCTCACCCTGCCCCGGCAACTCAACGCGATGGCACTCGGCGAGGACGTCGGCCGGTCACTCGGCGTGCCGGCGGTACGGATGCGCCTGGTCGCCTTCACCTCGGTCACCCTGCTCTGCGGCGCGGCCACCGCCGCCGCCGGCCCGATCGGGTTCGTCGGGCTGGTGATCCCGCACGCCGTACGGCTGGTCGTGGGAGTCGACCAACGGTGGGTGCTGCCGTACTCGCTGCTCACCGCGCCGATCCTGGTCCTGGGCAGCGACATCCTCGGCCGGGTGGTGGCCCGGCCCGGCGAACTCGAGGTCGGCATCGTCACCGCGTTCGTCGGCGCCCCGGTGCTGCTGGGACTGGTCATGCGCCGCCGGGCCGGTCGAGCGTGACCGCGCCCCGGGTGCTCCGCGGCCCCGGCCGGATCGCGATCCGCTACCACCGGCGGTCCGCCGCCACGGTCGCGGCGCTGCTGCTCGCCTGCGCGGCGATCTGGGCCGTCACCATGGCCACCGGCGAGTACGCGCTCGACCCGGCCCAGGTGTGGCACGTCCTCACCGGCGGCGGGGACCGCACCAGCCGCCTGATCGTGCTCGACCTGCGGCTGCCCCGTGCCGTCGCCGCACTCCTGGTCGGCACGGCGCTGGGGCTGTCCGGCGCCATCTTCCAGAGCCTGTCCCGCAACCCGCTCGGCAGCCCGGACATCATCGGCTTCACCACCGGATCGGCCAGCGGTGCCCTGGTGGTGATCCTGGTCGTCGGCGAGACCTCCGGCACCCTGGTCCTCGGTACGCTCCTCGGCGGGTTCGCCACCGCCATCGCCGTCTACATGCTCGCGTACGCACAGGGCATCCACGGGCAACGGCTGATCCTGGTCGGCATCGGGATCGGCGCCATGCTCGCCTCGGTGAACGACTACCTGCTCACCCGGGCCGAACTGGAACAGGCGCAGGCGGCCAAGACCTGGCTCTTCGGCAGTCTCAACGCCATCGCCTGGCGAAACGTCGTACCGCTGGCGGTCGCGCTGGCCGTACTGGTGCCCGTCACCATGGTTCTCGGGCCCCGGCTGCGTGCCCTGGAACTCGGCGACGACATCGCCGCCGGACTCGGCGTACCGGTCAACCGGAGCCGGCTGATGCTGCTGCTGTGCGGCGTGACGCTGGCCGCCGCCGCCATCACCGCAGCCGGCCCGATCGGCTTCCTGGCCCTGGCCGCGCCTCAACTGGCCCGCCGGCTGACCCGAGCGCCGAGCATGCCGCTGATTCCCTCGGCGATGATGGGCGCGCTGCTCCTGCTCGGTGCGGACCTGCTCGCCCAGCGGGCCCTGGCCCCGTTCCAGATCCCGGTCGGCCTGGTCACCGGGGCGCTGGGCGGCGGCTATCTCATGTGGCTGCTCACCCGCACATCCACCCGGCGGCCGTAAGTACGTCTTTCCACTGTGGATGACCCTAGGTGATCAAGCGCGCGGTCACGCAGAGGTGTCCTGGCCCGGTGGCAGCGGTCCCCGGCCGCCACGCAGGCCCGTACGCCGGGATGATCCTCAGCCGGTACGGGTGGCACCTTCGGATGATCTATGGTCCCGCGCACGGACACCTCGGTACCGACGATCGGCCGCTGGCCAGAAATTGATCAATCGGCGAGCCATCAATGAATCTTGACAACCGATGCGAGGCACAACACACTTCGGCCAACTGCGTGATCTTCCCGTACCGCCCCGGTAATCGACCTGCCGTGGGCGGTTTCCGTGCACGCCTCGACCGGAGGAACCTCTCATGAGGAGTATCAGAAAACCGGCCAGAGTCAGTCGGCTGGTAGCACTACTCACCGTGCCCGCAGCCCTCGTCCTGGGCGCCCTGCCCAGCCTCGCCAACTCCGCCGACAACGGACAGGTGGAGCCGACCCGGAAGTCCAGCACCGAGCAGAACGGCGTCGCGCTCATGCGCATCGTCGCCGCCGACAAGGGTGAGGTCGACAAGCTCGCCGACCTCGGGGTCGACCTCGTCGAGTACAGCAAGCCGCTGGACAACGGCATCGAGGTGCACGCCGTGCTGAGCCCGGAGGAGACCGAGGCCCTGCGTGGCCTGGGCTTCGACGTCCAGGGCAAGATCTCCGACCAGGACGACTACCGGGCCAACGTGGCCGAGCGCAAGGCCGCGATCGCGGCCACCGAGGCGCTGGCGCTCGAAGCCGACTCGCTCACCGTGCTGCGGGCGGAGTGGTTCACCAGCCTCGACGGCAACCGCTTCCTCTCGTTCGAGATCAAGTCCGACGCGGGCGCCGACTCCGCCACCGTGATCAGCGCGAGCTGGGACACCGGCATGAACACCCCGCCGGCCTCCGGTGGCACCGCCACCATGTCCCGGTTCACCGATGCCGGCGAGTACATGTACCACCGGTTCACCTCCCCGCTGGCGCTGAACACCCCCGAGCCGAACAAGGTGACCTTCACCAGCAGCAAGGGCGGCACCGTCAAGGCTTCGGTGACCCAGTGGCTGGGCAAGCCGAAGGAGGCGCCGGGCGAGCACTACGTGTCGGACTTCGTCGACCACTACATGGACCCGACGGAGATCACCGAGCGGATCACCGGGCTCGCGGCCGAGTTCCCGAACATCACGCAGATCATCGACCTGCCGAACCTGACCAACGGGTACCGTCGCCAGGCGCAGGCCCAGTTCGGCACCGCGGCGGCGAGCACCTTCTACGTCACCACCAAGGCGTGGGGGCACGAGGGCGGTAACGACACCACCGTGTCGCTGGTGAACCCGGGTGCGGCCAACCAGTCGCTGACCGTACTGGTCGCCGGCAAGACCGTGATGGTCTCGCTGGCCACCGACGCCGCCGGGGCCCCGAGCAGCACCGCCGCCCAGGTGGTGGCCGCGCTGAACGCGGACGCCGCCGCCTCCGCCCTGCTGACCGCGAGCACCTACCGCGGCAACGCCGGCACCGGCCTGGTCGCCGCCGCCGGGGTGACCCGGCTCAGCGACAACCTCCAGGCACCGGCGAGCATCTCCCGCGAGCCGTTCCAGATGAAGGCGCTGCGGATCGGCCGGGCCAAGGACGGCTCCAAGCCGGGCGTGTACCTCTACTGCCAGCAGCACGCGCGGGAGTGGGTCACCCCGATCACCTGTCTGGAGACCGCCGAGCGGCTGCTGCGCAACTACGAGCGGGACACCAAGACCCGCAACCTGGTCAACGGTCTGGACATCTTCATCCTGCCGGTGGTCAACCCGGACGGCGCGCACTACAGCATGTACGACTTCAACTCGCAGCGTAAGAACATGACCAACCACTGCCCCGTGAACGCCGCCGACCCGGCCAACCGCAACTCCTGGGGCGTCGACCTGAACCGCAACCAGAACGCCGGTTCGCTGTTCGACGGCTACAACGGTGCGTCGTCGAGCTGCACCAGCGGCACCTACGCCGGCCCGAGCGAGCAGTCCGAGCCGGAGGCCAAGAACGAGGACTGGCTGATCAACACGTACCCGAACATCAAGTTCTCGATGAACACCCACTCGTACGGTGGGTACTTCATGTGGGCGCCGGGTGCGTACAAGACCGCCGGTCGTGAGGTGCTCCCCCGGACCGACTTCGGTACCGAGAACTACTTCTGGAACGCCTCGTCGAAGATCCTCAACGCGGTCCAGTCCCACCGGGGTACGGCGATCTGGCCGGGTCGTACCGGTCCGACCACCGACGTGCTCTACTCGGCGGCCGGTAACAGCGCCGACGCGCACTGGTACAACAAGGGCATCATCGCCTGGAACTTCGAGGTCGGTGCGGACAAGTACAACCCGGCCACCAACCGTTGGGACGCGGTCGGTTTCCAGCCGGACTTCAGCGAGGGTCACGAGGAGGCCATGGAGTTCTCCAGCGGCCAGATCGCGATCCTCGAGGTGGCCAAGGCGTACGCGGCGGACAAGTCCAAGCCGACGGCCGAGCTGGTCGTGAAGAGCAAGGGCGCCGGTACGACCGACTTCACCTTCACCACCAGTGAGGCGGCGAACGTCTACTACACCCTGGACGGCAGCGAGCCGACCACGTCGTCGCTGAAGCTCGGCTTCGCCGGTTACCGGGAGGGTCCGGAGCGGATCACCATCACCGCGAAGACCACCGTCCGCTGGCTAACCGTCGACATCGCCGGCAACACAGGCACGGTGCAGGAAAAGACCCTGAACGTCCCCAAGAGCTAACCCCTCACCACCCCCGTGTGGCCGCCGCCCCTCCCAGGCCGGCGGCCACACCCCAACCACCCGACCAACCGCGTTGATCATGAAGTTAGCAACCTCCCAGGGCCCTCCAGGCGTCGCTAACTTCATGATCAACGCGGTTGGCGGCGGGACCTGAGCAGGATGGCGGAGTTGTAGATGCATTTGCATGGACGGGTGGGAGAGGCGGGGGCTGCGGGGGCGCCGGGGCGGCGGGTGTTTGTGCTGCTTGCGGTGGTGCTTGCGCCGTTGGCGGTGTTGACACTGGTCGGGCTGGTGCTGCTCTGGCCGGGGGGCAAGCAGGTGTCGGGTGCGAGTCCCGGCACCGCGGGGCGCGACCTCAGCCATCCGGAGGCGACGGTCCAGACCGTCGCACCGTACGAGTGCCCGGCGCCCGGACAACGTACCGGCCCCGAATCCGGTCCCCGCATGGTCACCTGCGCCACCGTGCAGGCACGACTGGAGACCGGTCCGGAACGCGACGGCATCGTGACCGTGGAGGTGCCGGCGGAGTCGTACCGCAGCGGGCTCGAACCCGGCGACCGGATCAAGGTCGTACGGGTCTTCAACCACCAGACCGGCCCGGCCATGTACGCCTTCTACGACTTCGCCCGTACCGTCCCGATCGGCATCCTCGCGGCGGTGTTCGCGCTGCTCGTCGTCGCGGTAGCCAGGATGCGGGGGCTGAAGGCACTGATCGGGCTCGGCGTCGCGTACCTGGTCATCGTCAAGTTCATGCTGCCCGCGCTACTGGTTGGCGAGTCCGGCCTGCTGGTCGGCCTGGTCGGCGCCGCGGCGATCATGTTCGTCGTCCTCTACCTGGCGCACGGCTTCTCCGCGCGCACCACCACCGCGCTGGTCGGAACCCTGTTCGGGCTGCTGGCCACGGCCGGGATCGGGCTGTGGGCGGCGGGCGCGGCGCACCTGACCGGGCTCGGTGACGCGGACGGAGTCGCACTTGCCGTCTACAACGGACAGGTAGACCTCTCCGGGATCGTGCTCTGCGGCATCATCGTGGCCGGGCTGGGCGTGCTCAACGACGTCACGATCACCCAGTCGTCGGCGGTCTGGGAGCTGCACCAGCTCGCCCCGGACCGATCGGCCCGCAAGCTGTTCACCAGCGCCATGCAGATCGGCCGTGACCACATCGCGTCGACCGTCTACACGATCGCGTTCGCCTACGCCGGCGCCGCGTTGCCGATCATGCTGCTGATCAACGCGTACGACCGGCCGGTGCTCGCCGTACTGACCAGTGCGCAGATCGCCGAGGAGATCGTCCGTACGCTGGTCGCCTCGATCGGCCTGGTGCTGGCGATTCCGCTGACCACGGCGGTGGCGGTGGCCGTGGTGAAGGCGGTCGGACACCCCGGTCCCCCGGCACCACTGCCGGCACTCCCCGACGACGACAGGAACGACGGCGGCGACAGCGACGCCGGGGAGGTCGCCGAGGATTCGGGGCGGAGCAGGGCGGAGGTCACCAGCCAGGGGTGAGGTACGGGCGGCGGGAACCGGCCGTCGGAGCGCTCGGGTACGGTGACCACCGTGCTAAGTGGACTGGACGACGTCGCCTGGGATGAGCTCGACCACGCCTACGGGGAGGCGACGGACGTACCCGGGCTCCTGCGTGATCTCGCCGGGGGTGACGACGACGCGCTCGGGGAGCTGTTCGGCACGATCTGGCACCAGGGCACCGTGTACGAGGCCACCGCGTACGCCGTGCCGTTCCTGGTCGAGTTGCTCGACGCCCCGGGCACCGACACCACCGGCCTGTTGACCCTGCTGGCGGCCATCGCCCAGGGCACCTCGTACGCCGAGGTCCACCAGGACTACGAACCCGCCTCGATCCGGGACAGTCCGGAGCTGTCCGCCCGGATCGAACGGGAGCTGGAGTGGACCCGGGCCGCCCGAAAGGCGGTGGCCGAGGGCGCGCCGACCTACCTGCGGCTGCTCACCTCGGCACCGGAGGAGGAGGTGCGCAGCCATGCCGCGTACACCCTGCGGGCCTGCGTCGAGGGGACCGATCCGGCCGCGACGACGATCCTGCACCGGATCGAGGCGGAGGAGAGCCCGGTCGTCCGGGCCGCGCTGATCCTGGCCTCCGGTGGGCTGGAGACCGCCACCCCGCCGCTGATCACCGGTTGGCTCGCCGACCCGGCCGCCCCGCCCCGACTGGCGGCGGCGCTGGTGGCCGTTCACCTGGCGACCGGTTCCTCCGTTCCGCTGCCCGACGGCGTCGCCGAGGTGCTGGAACGCGACACCCCGTTGTCGCTCGACGCCCTGTCGACACTGCCGTGGAGCGCGCTCGGCGACGACCCGCTCCGGTGGGTGATCGAGCAGCTCGACGACCAGTGGGACCTGCGGATCCGGCTGCTGCGCGGCTGGATGGGGCACGACAGCGCCGACGTACGCAAGGGCGCGGTGTTCGCGGCCGAGCACCCGATCCTGATCTGGCGGCCGGCTGCGGCCGAACTCGGGCCGGCGCTGGCGGCCCGGCTGTCCGACCCGGACCGTGACGTCCGGTACTGGGCGGCCAGCCTGCTGGCGGACTCCGGCCACGCCGCCGTGACCGCCACGGACGAGCTGTGGGCGCTGGTGACCAGGGAACCGGTCCGGCACAACGAGCCGGCCGCCTTCGCACTCGCCGCGCTGTGCCGGTTGCACGATCCCCGCGCCGCGACCTACCTCGCCGAACGGCTCGCCGCCGACCCGGTGGACCTGTCCGGGCTGGACGCGGCCATCACCGCGATCGGACCGTGGGCCGACGCCTGCCGCGCACCGCTGCTCCGGCTCGTCCCGCTGGCACCGGCCGGGAACACCCGGATCGGGCTGATCGACGCGTTGGGTCGGCTGTACGCCGGCACCGACAACCCGGCCGCCGAGATCGTCCCGTTGCTCCGCCAGGAGTGCGCGACCCATCCGCACATCGCGACCCGGGTCCTCGGCGACCTCGGCCCGGACGCGGTCGACGCGTTGCCCGACCTGTATCCGATGCTGACGCACGACGAGCCGTTCGTCCGGGTCAACGCGGTCCGTGCGATCTGGCGGATCGGGGGCGACCCGGCCCCGCTGCTCCCGGTGCTTCGGGAGATCATCGAGACCGGCGGCCGGGCCGAGCGCGTCCACGCGCTCGAACTGCTCCCCGAGTTTGGGCCGGCCGCGCTGGCCCTGTCCGACCTGCTGCCCCCCTTGTTCGGGGCCGATGACGACTGGCTCTCGGTGCGGTCGGCGATCGCCTACTGGCACCTGACCGGCGACCCGGCAACGGTGGTGCCGGCACTGCTGCCCCACCTGCGTACGGGACCGCACGGACGTGCCGCGCTGCGGTGCCTGGCCGATATCGGACCTGCGGCGGGTGCCGCCATTCCGGTTCTCCGTGAGGAGGCGGCCGAGGAGCGGCACGGGCCGACCGGCGGCGGTTCCCCGACCGACGGCGACGAGGAGGACTGGCCCACGGCGTGCGCCAGAACGCTCGCGCTCATCGACGTCGCGCCGGTGAACTAGCGGGACGTACCGACAGCGAACCGGTGGAGCGGGCGGCGTCCTGGACGTACGGGTGCCGCTCGGCTCACCGGTCGGACCGCCCGTCGCGCAGAAGATCACGTTCGGCGTCACCGGGTCCGGCCAGCGGTACGGTTCCGGGCGGTATGCGGAGGAATCATCGGGGTCGGCGTAGGTAGCCGCCCGACGTGGAACCCCGCACGGTGACTCGGAAATGAGGTGTCACGTGCCATTTCTGTCGGCGCTCGACCGCGCTCGCACCGTCGCACCACCCGGCTACAGTCGCTGGCTCATCCCTCCCGCCGCGCTCTCGGTCCACCTGTGCATCGGGCAGGCGTACGCGACGAGTGTCTACAAGAACTCGTTGATCACCCACTTCGACACCAGCCAGACCGCGATCGGCATCATCTTCAGCATCGCCATCGTGATGCTCGGCCTGTCCGCGGCGGTCGGCGGGACGTGGGTCGAGGCGAACGGGCCGCGCAAGGCCATGTTCGTCTCCGCGTGCTTCTGGGCCGCGGGTTTCCTGGTCGGCGCCCTCGGCATCGCGACCACGCAGCTCTGGCTGGTCTATCTCGGCTACGGTCTGCTCGGCGGGATCGGGCTCGGGATCGGCTACATCTCGCCGGTGTCCACTCTGATCAAGTGGTTCCCGGACCGTCCGGGTCTGGCCACCGGCCTGGCCATCATGGGCTTCGGTGGCGGGGCGCTGCTGGCCAGTCCGCTGTCCCGGCAGCTCCTCTCGTTCTACGACCCCGACTACAACCCGGCCAACGCCAGCTCGGTCGCCTCCGGTGGCGCCCTGGTCGGGCTCTTCCTGACCCTCGGGATCGGCTACTTCGTCATCATGATGTTCGGCGTGGTCAACGTCCGGATTCCGGCGCCGGGTTGGCGACCGGCCGGCTTCGATCCGGGTACGGTGGCCGCCCGGCCGCTGGTGACCACGGCAAGCGTGTCGGCCGCCAACGCGGTGCGTACGCGGTCGTTCTGGCTGCTCTGGGTGGTGCTGTTCTGCAACGTCACCGCCGGCATCGGAATCCTCGAACAGGCCAGTCCGATGATCCAGGACTTCTTCCGGGAGAACGGGGTCTCCACGGTCGCGGTGGCGGCGGCCGGCGGATTCGTCGGGCTGCTGTCGTTGTTCAACATGGCCGGGCGGTTCGTCTGGTCGTCCACCTCGGACCTGATCGGGCGCAAGCCGATCTACCTGCTCTACCTCGGTGGTGGCATGGTGCTCTACGCCCTGCTCGCCGCCGTCGGGCACGCCTCGACCGCGCTCTTCGTACTGCTCGCCTGCGTCATCCTGTCGTTCTACGGCGGTGGTTTCGCGACCGTCCCGGCCTACCTGCGGGACCTGTTCGGCACGTTCCAGGTCGGCGCGATCCACGGTCGGCTGCTGACCGCCTGGTCCGCCGCCGGTGTCGCCGGCCCGCTGATCATCAACGGTTTCCTCGACGCCCAGGGCAAGCCCGGCACGCTGACCGCCGAGGCGTACCGGCCCGCGCTGTTCACCATGGTCGGCGTACTCGCGATCGGGTTCGTGGCGAACCTGCTCATCCGCCCGGTGCCGGAACGGTTCCACGAGGCCGCCGGACCCACCACCGATGTCCCCGTCGAGGAGAAGGAGCCGAGCCGATGACCGGGAACGAGAACCACCCGACGGTCGGCCGGCAGCGACTGCGCCTCTGGGCGTCCTGGTTGCTCGTCGTCGTCCTGCTCGGCTACGGGGTGGTGCAGACCGCGCGTACCGCGGTGAATCTCTTCACCCACTGAGCGGCGGCCCGGCCGCTCGGTCCGGCGCTGGTGGACGGCGTGACCTCATGCCGTCCACCAGCGCTCAATCGACGACGGCCGGGGCCGGTCGGTCGACGGTGGCCGGGGTGCTAGCCGCCGGGGGCGGGAGGGCGTCGCCGAACAGGGCCAGGGCGTTCCGCTCGCAGATCGCGTCCCGGACCGCCGGGGACACCCCGAGCCGGTCGACCAGGTCGAGGATGGCACCGGGCTCGGTGTGCGGCAACGGCGGCGAGTCGGTGCCGAACAGCACCCGGTCCGGGCCGAAGGTCCGCAGCGCCAGGTCGATCGCGGTGGCGCTGGGTGTGGCGGTGTCGACCCAGATCCGGCGCAGGTAGCTGCTGGGTGGCTTGGCGAGTGCGGTCAGCCGGCGCATCAACCGGGGCGGGCCCGGTGGGCCGCCTGGTCCGCCGGCACCGCTGGGTCCGCCGGGACCGGATGCTGCCGGGCCGGCGTCCCAGTGGCTCGGTGCCATGATCCGGTCCAGCTTCTCGGCGAGCAGCCCGAGCGCGCCACCGGCGGTCGGGCCGATCAGCTTCAGCCCAGGAAAACGGTCCAGCCAGCCCGCGAGCACGCAGCAGGCCAGCCCGATCGTGACGTCGCTGAACCGACCCAACTGCTCGATCAGCAAGAGGTGGTCCAGGCCCGCACCGGCCGCCGGCATCGCGGGCGGATGCAGCAGTACGGGTACGTCAGCCTCCGCCGCGAGCGCGAAGAAGTCCTCCGCCTCTGGGGCGTCCAGGTAGCGGCCGGCGACGCTGGTGTTGGCGATCAGCCCGACGAACTGCGGTTCGCGTACGGTCTGGGCGACCCGGGCCAGGTGTGCGGCGCCGCCGAACGGGTTGACGTACACGTAGGCCCGCAGCCGCTCCGGGTGCTGGTCGACCAGTCCAGCCAGCCAGGCGTCGTGCCGAACCAGGTCGCTCTCGCTCTGCGCGTAGTTGTCGACCCCGGCCACCGGCACCATCGCACCACCACCGACGGGGCTGCCGATGATGGTGGTCCGTACGCCACGAGCCAGCTTTCCGGAGATCATCTCCTCGACCTGCCCGAGCGTACGGGGCATCGGATAGCGTCGCCTGGACTCCGGCGGGCTGATGTGTCCGTGCACGTCGATCGTCACACGGTCAGCGTTATCCGGCTGGCGTCACCGTACCGTCACCATCCGTGCCGTCAGTGGCGGTGACCGGTGTCGGCGTACGGCGGACCTGCCGGAACCGGCGCCAGGCCAGCGCGGCCCCGATCAGCGCGAGTGGTAGCGACGGCACGGTGTAGCGGGGGTCGATCGCCGACGTGGCGACGCTCCCGACGACCATGCCGAACGCCAGCGCCACCCACGCCAGCGGGTCGAGATTGTCCCGCCAGGTCGAGGCGCGGGGGCGGTAGAACGCCAGGACCAGCGCCAACAGGAAGCAGAGCGCGACCACGGTCGTCGGCACGGTCGCCACCGCCGAATAGCGGTGCAGCGGGCCCATCAGCGGATGGTCGTAGTCGCCGGCGAGACCGGCGAACCGGCGCGCGGCCGGGTTCTCCGGTGCCAGGTACGGCACGCAGGTCCCGTCGCCGCTGGCCGGGAAGTCCCAGATGCTCGCCACGCAGGCGACCCGTTCGTTCGGGTACGGGCCCGGCCGGACCGCCCGCCACGTCTCCAGCGCGACCGTGGCCAGGTAGTCCCCGGGCTGGCCGAGGATCGCCTTGGTGGCGAAGGAGCCGAACACCGCGTCCGGCATCTCCACCCACTCCTCCTTGCTCCCGTCACCCCACAGGTACAGGTCCGGCGGAAGTCGCTGGCCGAGTGGCTGGTCGGGGCAGAGCCGGCGCTCCTCGGCGGTCAGGTCGAGCTGTTCGCAGTCGACGAAGGTCATCGTCCGGGACCAGAGGAAACGGGAGCCGTAGGTGCCGAACGAGTACTGGCCGTGGTAGCTCTGGTACCAGACCAGGTAACCGCCGAGGGCGATCACGACAACCGCGACGAAGGCACCCGTACGGCGCCAGTTCACCCGGCGCAACAGCAGGTAGAGGACCGGGACCGCGAGTGCGGCCAGACCGATCGAGCGGCTGAGGGCAGCCCAGGAGAACGCCCCGCCGGCCACCAGCACACCCACCCAGCCGGGGGTCTGCCGCCAGGTCAACGCCAGCATTCCGATCAGGACCAGGCTGGTGAACAGCGTCTCGGCGAGCAGGAAGTGCTCGACGGAGACCGTACGGGCGTCCAGCAGCAGCGGGGTCACGGCGAGCGTGGACACCAGCCGGGACACGCCACGGCGTTGCAGGAAGGCGTAACCGGCGACGACCATCGCGAGTCCCATGAGGTGCTGGATCGCGATGATCCGGCGGACCGAGTGCAGGTCCACCAGCAGGCTGAGGAAAAAGCTGTAGCCGTACGGGCGGACGGTGCCGGGCTGGTGCGAGTAGGCCAGCCCCAGGTAACTCTGACTGTCCCCCTGGTACCAGAGGGCCGGGTTGTAACCGACCATGACCAGCACCCGCAGGGCGCCGCCGACCACCAGGAGCAGCACCAGCACCCAGTGCCGGCGGAGCAGGTGGCCGGCGTCGCCGGGCACTCGCCCCAACCGGTCCGTCGTCCAGCCTCGCAGGCGTTGCATTCGCGGGGCGGGCGGGGGCGGGGCGAGGGTGGTCACCGAGCCGGCTGCTTCGGCAGTACGGGCGCGGCCCGACCGGTGCCGTGGTCCCCGGAACCCGAACCGGACCCCTTTTCCTCGTGGTACTCCTCCTCGACGTTGACCTGCCACACGTCGTGGGTGGTGCCGTCGAGGATGTTCTCCGCGGTCAGCATCGCGGTAAGCATCGAGTGGTCCTGGTTGTTGTACCGGTGCATGCCGTTGCGGCCGACCGGGTGCACGTTCGGCACCGCCTCGGCCAGCCACCCCCGGATCGTGTCGACGGCGTCCTCGTACCCCTCGTCGTAGACCGGGTACGCCTTCGGCATCCGGACCACGTACCCGGCGCTGACCGCACCCGGTGCAACCAGGCGCAGCCGCTCCAACTCCTCGGTGCCGAGCTTGACGAGGTCGTCGTCGGCCATCTCCCAGAGGTCGTCGCCCTCGTTGACGAAGTACTCCAGGCCCAGGCAGGTGAAACCGTCCTGCACCAGGTACGGCGACCAGGAGCCGAAGTTCTGGATCCGGCCTACCCGTACGCCGGGGGTGTGCACGTAGATCCAGTTGTCCGGGAAGCCGGCGGCCTCGGGCACCACCAGGGCGATGGTGAGGAAGTCGCGGTAGCGCAGCGCGTCGGCGGCGGCCCGTACGTGGTCCGGGGCCGGCGGGTCCATCACCTTGATCAGCTCGGAGATCGGCATGGTCGACACGACGTGGTCGGCCTCGACCCGGCGCTCGTCGTCGGTGTCGGCCACGGTCACGGCGACCGCCCGGCCGTCCTCCCGGTGCACGGTCTTCGCCCAGGTGTTGAGGGTGACAACCCCGCCGGCCTTGGCGACGTGCTCGGCGGCCCGCTCCCACATCATGCCGGGGCCGAACTTCGGGTACTGGAACTCCTCGATCAGGCTGGTGATGTCCTTCTGGTTCCGCTTGGGCATCAGCGCGTTCACCACCGCGTTGGCCAGCGAGAGGTTCTTGATCCGCTGCGCCGCCCAGGTGGCCTGCAACTCGGTCGCGGGGATGCCCCAGAGCTTCTCGGTGTACGTCTTGAAGAAGATCGAGTAGAGCCGCTTGCCGAACCGCGCGGTGACCCAACCCTCGAAGTGGCTCTGGTCCTTCGGCGGCCGGACCTGGGCCCACAGGTACGAGCCGACGCACCGGACCGCCTCGAAGATGCCGAGGTTGCCCAGTGCGTTGCTGGCCTTCAGCGGGTAGTCGAACAGCTTCTCGCGGTAGTGGATCCGGCTCATCCGGGGTCGGAGCAGGAAGTCCTCGTCCGGCAGGATCTCGTGCCAGAGCGCCTCCACCTGGGAGACCTTGGTGAAGAACCGGTGTCCGCCGATGTCGAAGCGCCAGCCCTCACGCTCCACCGTACGGCTGATCCCACCGACCTGGTCGTCGGCCTCGAAGACCTCGACCGAAGCCTGACGTTTGGTCAGCTGGTACGCCGCAGTCAGGCCCGCCGGACCCGCCCCGATGACAACGGTATGAGGGGAACTTGTCATGCGCTGATTCATCACCTTCGACATATTGTCGGCCACCACTCTGCGGCCGTCCGCCACTCATCGCCGACAGGACGGCGTTTTGGCAGCAGGGGGCGCGACGACCATGACGACCGTCACGAAAGGAGGACAAGGACGCGCGGAATCTAGCATGTCGCCGCTCGGTGCGAGGACCGCCTTGATGACCAGGATGTTTCTCCGTGAGGCATCGGCCAGGGATTACCGATCAGGGCGTCGGGGTATCGCACGGCCATCCGGATCCACTCGTTACGGGACCCGGACAGATCCGGATATGTCAGCAAGCGGTATCCCCGTTGAACTGGAGTCTCGATGGAGCTGAACGAAAACGCGGAGATCGACACCAGTCAGGTGGATGACCGGCGTGGGTCCGGCGGATCGGGCGGATCGGGCGGGTTCTCGCTCGGCGGTGGCGGCGGGCTGGTCGGCGTCATCGTCACCGTGCTGGTCGCGCTGGTCGGCGGCGGTTTCGGACTCAACGCGCTGACCGGTGGCGACGAGCAGGGCGACAACACCGCGATCGAGCAGCGGTGCGAGGCTCCCGACGCGTTGCAGCAGCTCGACTGCCGCAACACGCTGTACGTCAACTCCATCCAGAGCTGGTGGCAACGCGCGATGCCGGAGAAGTTCGACAAGCCGTACACCGAGTCGGACACTGTCTTCTTCGAGCAGGCGGTGAACACCGGTTGCGGTGCGGCCGACTCGGGCGTCGGACCGTTCTACTGTCCGGCCGACGATCTGGTCTACATCGACCTTTCCTTCTACCGCCAGTTGGCCGAACAACTCGGCGCGAGTGGCGAGTTCGCCCAGCCCTACGTCCTGGCCCACGAGTACGGACACCACGTGCAGGACCTGCTCGGCACCGAGGCGCAGATGCGCCGGCAGCAGGCCAGCAATCCGGGCCAGGCGAACGAACTGTCGGTGGCGCTCGAACTGCAGGCCGACTGCTATGCGGGCGCCTGGGCGAAGAACGCCACCGGGACCGCCGACGACCGGGGCGAGAAGATCTTCACCAGCATCTCCGACCAGGACATCAAGGAGGGCCTCGACACCGCCGCCGCGATCGGTGACGACGCCATCCAGGAGCGCTCGGGCGGCCAGATCGACGAATCCTCCTTCACCCACGGCAGCTCGGCCCAACGCCAGGAGTGGTTCCGCAAGGGTTACGACACCGGCGACCCCACCGCCTGCGACACCACCACCGGCCGCTAACCCGTCCCCCTTCCCCCGGCGATCTTGCACTTGTGGCGCCCGGATCGGAACACTCATCCGGATTTGTGTGCCACCACAAGTGCAAGATCGTCGAGGTGTCAGCAGCGGCCGAGGTCGCGCCACTGGGCGGTCAGGCCGGGCTCGGAGCCCTGGGTCCACCAGTTGGCCTGCCACAGGCGCCCGTTGTGCTTCACCCGGGCGCCCTCCAGGTAGACGGTCCCCCAGTTCCAGGCCGGAGCGGCGGCACAGTTGGCCGGCGGCGCGGTCGTCGGCGGGGGTGTGGTCGGCGGTCGAGTGGTCGGGGGTGTGGTCGGGGGCCGGGTGGTCGGCGGTGTGGTGGTGCAGGTGCCACCGGCGCCCACCGTGTCGACGTGGTTGGTGCCCGCCGCGCGGTACGCGGTGACCCGGTTCCTCGCCTCGGCGGTGGTGATCACCTCGCGGTCGGCGTAGTAGAGGTAGTCGACCTGCTGGATGTACGTGGCCAGCCCGGTGCCGGTACGCCCCACCAGGTCGATGAACCACAGGTTGAAGTTGATCGACATCGGGGTTTCCGGGTAGTAGCGGTCCCCGTGGTCGGCGACCTGCTGACCGTCGACGAAGTACTTCACCCGGCCGTCGGCGACCGTGAAGTCCAGGTCGTGCCACCCGTTGAAGCTGGCCCGCTGCTCGGTGTGGGTGTTGTCGGCCTGCCACGGCTCGTTCTGGTACGTCTCCCAGGTGGTCTGGTAGAAGATCGGCCCCTGCTCACCCCAACCCCCGTTGGGCAGGTACTCGAAGTCGATCTCGCCGTAGTTCGGGTCGAGGGGTCGGTCCAGCGGGGTGATGGTGAAGAACGTCTCCACCAGGTGGTCGCCGTCCGGTCCGGACTGGGGCGCGTCGGTGAACCGGACCCGGCTGGCGTAGGTGCCCTCGAAGAACTTGCGCTGGTGAAGGAACTCGGCCTGGCTGGTGCCGCCGGCCGTACCGTCGGTCTTGGCGGTCAACTGGAGCACCTTCTGGCCGCCGTCGGTGGGGAAGCTGACGTTCGCCGCCGGCCAGGCCGCGCCGGGCACGCCCGGTCCGCCGGAGTTGGTGCGTACGGTCCAGTTGCGGGCGGCGATCGCCGGGTCCGACGAGGACGAGTAGGCGAAGTCGTCGAAGAGGACGCCGCAGTTGGCGGCGATGGCTGGCGCGGCCGCCGGGGCGGTGCCGGCCGAGGCGGTCGCGGTGAGGCCGGCGAGGGTTCCGGCGGCCAGCACGGCCGCCGCACCGGCCGCGAGACTTCTCACGGTGGGTTTCGTGGACACGGGGTCTCCTCACGGTGGATCAAAGGATGGGTACGGCCGGACGACGATCGTCGGCCGTGGGGGTGCCGGACGGGAGAGCCGGGCGGGCGTGACCTCACCGCCCCGGCGGTGAGGGGAAGCGGGTGCTACCGCACCGCACCGGCGGTGAGGCCGGAGCGGATCTGACGCTGGAAGAGCACGTAGGCGGCGAGGACCGGCAGCATGGCGATGGTCAGACCGGCGAACAGTCCACTCCAGTCGCTGCGGTAGCCCTGGCTGACCGACAGCGCGGCGAGGCCCTGGGCGAGCACGTACCGGTCGGGGTCGGGGTTGAGTACGAGGGGCAGCAGGTACTGGTTCCACAGCCCGAGAAAGTTGAAGATCCCGATGCTGACCAGCCCCGGCCGGGCCAGTGGCAGCATCACCCGGAAGAACACCCCGGCGTGCGAGCAGCCGTCGATGAAGGCGGCCTCGGCGATCGCCGTGGGCAGCGTACGGAAGAACGAGTGCAGGAAGAACACGGTGAACGGCAGCGCGTACGCGGTGTAGACCAGGATCAGCCCCGGATAGGTGCCGAGCAGCCCGAGTTGCTCGACCACGAAGAAGAGCGGCACCAGGGCGAGGAAGACCGGGAAGAGGATGCCTGCGACGAACAGGTAGTAGAGCAGCCGGTTGCCGGGGAAGGTGTACCGGGCGAGCGCGTACGCCACCAGCGAGCCCAGCAACATGGTCAGTACGAGTGCGGTGCCGACCACGATCGCGCTGTTGACGAAGTAGCTCCCGATCGACGCCTCGGTCCAGGCCCTCGACCAGTTGTCGAACTGCGGCTGCGCCGGCAGGGTCCACGGGCTGGTCAGGATCTCCCGGTCGGTCTTGAGCGAGCTGACCACCGCCCAGAGCAGCGGCACGGTGACCAGCACCGCCCAGCCGACCAGGAACAGGTGGGCTGCGACGTCTCCGGCCCGCCCGGTTCGGGACGCCGGTTTGGGCTGATCGACAGGGGTGACCGGCCGGGCCGGGCGGTCGACGACAGCGGTCATGACAGCTCCACCCGTTCCCGTCGGCTGGCCCGCAACGCGATCACGGCGAACGCGAGGGTCAGGAAGAACAGGGTCACGCCCATGGCGGCGGCGTAACCGAACTTGCCGTACGTGAAAGCACTGCGGTAAAGGCCGAGCCCGATGACCTCGGTGGCACCGTCGGGTCCGCCCGGTCCGGCGGTCATCACCTGCACCACCGCGAACCCGTCGAGGGCCAGTACGCCCAGGTAGACGAAGGCGACCTGGACGTTGTCCCAGAGCAGCGGGACGATGATCCGGCGCAGGGTGGCGAGCCGACCGGCTCCGTCGAGTACGGCGGCCTCCAGCACGTCGCGCGGGATCGACTCCATCGCGGCCGAGAAGAGCACCATGTAGAAGCCGACCGACGACCAGACCAGGACCGCCATCACCGCCCAGAGCGCCAGCGCGGGATCACCGAGCCAGGCGTGGGCCAGCGCGTCCAGGCCGACGGCGCGCAGGAAACCGTTGAGCAGTCCCTCGTTGGGGTGGTAGACGAACTGCCACAGCACCGCGACGATCGGCAGCGAGAGCAACTGCGGGAAGAAGTAGGCGATCTTGTAGAACTCGCCGCCCCGGATCCCGGCGAGTGCCGTGCTGCCGCGCCGGCCGCCGAAGTTGACCAGCGCGGCGAGCAGCAGCCCGAGCAGGATGGTGGCCAACGGTACGACCAGCAGCATCAGCCCGTTGTTGCGCAGTGCCGACAGGAACAGCCGGTCGTCGAGCAGCCGCCGGAAGTTGTCCAGCCCGACGAAGTGCGCCTCGCCGGACACCCCGGTCCAGTCGGTCAGGGACAGATAGAACGCCTGCGCGTACGGGGAGAGCACGAATACCGCGTACAGCAGCAGCCCGGGCAGGATCGCGCCGGCCAGGAACCGGTATTTGCCGTGCCGCATGGCTGCCATGACCGCCCCTACCGGGAGTACTTGGCGACGGTGGTGTCCCTGGCCAGCGCGTCGGCGGCCTGCTGGATCCGGTCGGCCCACTGCGACGGGGTGACCCGTCGGGTGGCCAGCTCACCGGTGGCGTCGTCGACCGCCTTGGCCAGCGGGGCGTACCAGGTGCGGAACCGGTAGGTGAAGGTGTTCGCCCCGGCGGCCTGTACGGCGGACCGGACCGAACCGAGCCCGGTGCTGACGGTCAGCCCGTCGGTGGCCCCGGCGACACTGGGCAGGGTGCTGTTGAGTTCGGCGAACCGGCGGGCGGCCGGCTGGGAGAAGAGGATCCGGAGGAACTCCAGCCCGCCGCGCGGGTTCTTCGCCTTCGCCGGTACCAGGAAGGACTCGCTGCTGGCCGCCTGCAAGGCCCCGTACGGCAGCTTGTCGCCGGCCCCGAGGGTCGGCACGGCCGCCATCACCATGTCGAAGCCGTCCGGGGTGACGCCCTTCTGTTCGGCCTCCAGCCACGACCCGCACGGGATGATCGCCGCCTTGCCCTGGGACCAGGCCGCCTGCGCCTCGGTGTGCGAGAGCGCCTCGGACCCGGACAGGAGGTAGCCCCGCCCGGCCAGTTCGGCGACGGCGGTGGCCGCGTCGAGCAACGGTTGCTGCTTCCACGCGCCGGGCTGGAGGTTGTCGACCGCCTTGACCAGGTCCGGCCCGCCGGCCTTGGCCGCCATGGCGAGCAGCGGGTCGTTCAGGTACTCGGGGTACTTGCCCTGGTAGGTCCAGGGCGCGATACCGGCCTTCTTGATCTCGGCGCAGAGCGCGAGCATGCCCTCCCAGGTGGTCGGGTACGTCCAGCCGTGCCGGTCGAACAGCGGCTTGGAGTACCAGAGGCCCCAGGTGGTGTAGGTGAAGTTGAGCGCGTACACCTTCCCGTCGAGGGTGCCGTCCTCGATCACGCCCGGCAGGAGGGTGTCGCGTACCTTGCGGGCGGGGTCGTGCAGCGACGGTGCGTCGAGCAGCTCGGTCAGGTCGGTGAGCTTCTTCGCGGCGACCAGGGTGGCGAGGTCGAGCCGGCCGGCGCCGGTGTTGTCGACCACGTCCGGCGGGGTGTCGGCGACGAACCGGGGCTGCAACGCCTCGCCGACCTTCTGGATGCCCTTGTGGTCGACAGTGGAGCTGGGAAACCGCTGCTGGTAGAGCGTTTCGGCGTTGATCGCGTACTCGTCGCCGTACCCGCCCTTGAAGATGACCACTTCGAGCGGGGCCTTGTCGGGTGCACCGAGCGGGTTGTCCGCGCTGGTCGGGCCCTTGTTGTCAGCGGAGGGACTCTCGTCGCCGCTGCTGGTCACGCACCCGGTCAGGGCCGGGGCGGCCAGGCCGATGGCGGCGGCCTGTAGGACGGTGCGTCGGTTGGGACGGCGTACGACCGGGGTGGAAGAGGGGTCCATGGTCGGCGGCCTCGCCTTCTGTTAGGCGGTGCGTCGGATACGCCCGGCGTACCGCGCCTCGAGTGCGTTGTTGTGGGTGTCGCCGCCGGGAACGTTCGCCGACAGGTAGATCGGCGGGGTCTGGCCGGCGGCGAGCAGGTGCGCGACGACCTCGGTGACGATCTGCTGGGCGAGCAGCGCTCCGGTGATCGACGAGATGGCTCCGACGGCACCGCCGCCGGGAATGGGCAGGGCGGCATCGCCGTACGGCGCGCCGTTGTCGAGTACGACGTCGGCGATGTCGGCCAGCCGCCGTCCCGAGGGATGCCTCGACTCGACGCGGCTGGTGTGGTCGAGCGAGGTGATCCCGATGAGCCGGTGCCCCCGATCCTTGACCAGGAGGGCGAACTCGACGATGACGCCGTTGACCCCGGAGTTCGAGGTGAGTACGAAAACGTCGTCGGGCTTGACCGGGGCCAGCTCGTACAGCCGGTGGGCCACCGACGGGTCCCGTTCGAGCAGCGGATCGTCGAGTACGGCCCGGTCGGCGCCGCCGTAGAGGACGAGGTCCCGCAGTGCGATCTTGTTGGTGGGTACCAGACCACCGGCCCGTCCGGCGATCTCCATGGAGAGGGCCTCGGAGTGCCCGCAGCCGAACGCCTGCACCACCCCGCCCTGGTCGAGGGCGGTGGTGATCAGGTCGGCCGCGGCCCGTACGCCGTCGGCCTGGGTCCGGGTGACCCGTTCGATCGCCGTGGTGACGGCGGCGAGGTAGGCCGGTGCGCTGATGGTGGTGGTGGTCATGACCCCTCCGTGGTTTTGACGCGTCGACGGGCCGCCCGTTGCGACTCGTCCGGCAGCCGGTGGGCGTCGACGGCGCGTGCCGTGACCTCGAACGCCTCGGTGGTCCGCTGGTACGTCCGCTGCGCGACCGCGACGTAGATCAGGTCGAGCACCAGCAGTTGGGAGTGCAGGGCGGAGAGTGCGGCCAGCCGGAACGTCGTCTCCTGTACGGCGGTCGTCATGACCACGTCGGCGACCTCGGCCAGCGGCGAACGGGGAAACGAGGTGACCGCCACGGTGAGCGCCCCGTGGTCGGCGGCCTCGGACAGGACCTCGATCACCTCGCGGGTACGCCCGCTGTGCGACAGCCCGATCGCGACGTCGCCGGGACCGAGCAGGGCGGCGTTGGTCAGCGCGCTGTGTGCGTCGGCCCGGTGCCAGACCGGGATGCGGATGCGTTCGAGCCGGAAGGCCATCTCCCGGGCCGCGTTGCCGGAGCTGCCGAAGCCGAACAGGTCGACCCGCTGGGCCTGCGCCACGGCGGCGGCGACCCGGTCGACGGCGGCGAGGTCGACCTGACCGGCGGTGTCCTGGATGGCCCGCGCGTCGGCGCTGGCGACGACTTCGAGGAGGTGGTCGAGGGGATCGTCGGGTCCGATCTCCCGGTCGATGTCGGTGTCCCACCGGGCCTGGGCGGCCCGTCCGGTCTCGGTGGCGATGGCGACCCGGAGTTGGGCGTAGCCCCGGTAGCCGAAGACCCGGCAGAACCGGGTGACGGTGGCGGTGGAGGTGCCGGCGCGCTCGGCCAGGTCGATGATCGTCGCCCGGGCGGCCTCCTCCGGGGCGATCAGGATCTGCTCGGCGACCCGCTGCAGGGCGACCGGCAGCGCGCTCAGCTCGGTGCGCACCCGGCCCAGCAGTCCACTCTCCTCCATCAACATTCCTTTCACCGTTACGTGTTGGTGAGAAAAACTATGACCACAGTGGCGCACACGTCAATACCTTTAACTTTTTCGATCCGTACCCTTGTGGTCGACGACCGCCAGCCCGCACCATCGGCAGGGTGACCACTCCCCTCGTCCTCGGCGTCGACGCCGGGGGCACCGCGACCCGCGTGGTCGTCGCGACCCTCGACGGCCGGATCGTGGGCCGGGGCCGGGCCAGCGCCGGCAACCCGATCGCCACCGACCCGGCGGACACCGCCGCCGCACTGGGCACCGCGATCGGATCCGCGCTCGCCGGCCACGACCCGAGCAGGGTCGTGGCCGGGGTGGTCGGGCTGGCCGGGGTGTCGAGATTGGACGATCCAGCGGTCGCCGCCGGATACGCCGGCCACTGGTCCCGAGTCGGGTTGACCTGCCCGATGCGGCCGGTCGGCGACGCCGCGGTGGCGTTCGCGGCCGGCACCCCGGCCGACACCGGCACGGTCCTGATCGCCGGCACCGGCGCGGTGGCCGCCGTGGTGCGGGAGGGCGCCGTGACCCGGACCGCAGACGGCCTCGGGTGGCTGCTCGGCGACGAGGGCTCCGGATACTGGCTCGGCCTGACCGCCCTCCGGGCAACCGCACGAGCGCTCTACCGGGGCGAACGGGTCGAGCCGGGAACCCTGAGCGGGGCCATCTGCGACCGGGTCGGCGTGACGGCGCCGAACGCCTTCGTGACCAGGGTCTACGAACTCGGCCGTGACCAGGTCGCGGAGATGGCACCGGCGGTGACCGACAGCGCCCGGTCCGGGGACCCGGTCGCCGTCGACATCGTGGAGACCGCCGCGCGCCGGCTGGCCGACACCCTGGTGTCGCTGCACCCGGCCCCCGGGCCGGTGGTGCTCGCCGGTGGCGTACTCACCGGGGTGCCGGAGATCCGGGCCGGCGTCCAGCAACGGTTGGCCGCCTGGCTGGGCAGACCCGGCGTGATCGCCGGTGACGGCGCGTCCGGCGCCGCCTGGCTCGCCCTCCGCCAGGCCCTCCCCCGGTACGCCCCCAGCCAGCCGCAGAACCCCGAAGCAGCGGAGCACACCCACTCCAGGCTGCTCGGAAGTACGTGAACCGCTACCCCGCCGGGTCCCGCCTCGCTCTGGCCGACCGCGCGTGCGAGCGGCTGCGCTCGACGTACTGCTCGGCGGTGCGCCGCAGGTCGGCGCGCTCCGGGTCGGTCAACGACCGGCGGACCTTCGCCGGCACTCCGGCGACCAGTGAGCCGGGCGGCACGACCGTTCCCGCCAGCACGACCGCCCCGGCGGCGACCAGCGACCCGGCACCGATCCGGGCACCGTTGAGTACCACCGCGCCCATTCCGACCAGCGCGTTGTCCTCGACCACGCACCCGTGCAGGACTGCCCGGTGGCCGACCGAGACGCCGGTGCCCACGATGGTGGGGAAGCCCGGATCGGCGTGTACCACGCAGCCGTCCTGGATGTTGCTGCCCGCCCCGATGGTGATCTGCTCGGTGTCGCCCCGGAGTACGGAGCCGTACCAGACGCTCGCGTCGGGAGCGAGGTGGACCGAGCCGATCACCGCACTGCCCGGCGCTACCCAGGCGGTCGGATCGATCTCGGGACGCCGGTCGAGGTAGTCGTACACCAACGGCTCACCCGACACGGTTTCCTCCCTGGCCGGTCGCGGCGAGGCACCGCCACCAGGGCGGAATCGTATCGAACCCCGCTGGGCACGCCGCCGACCAGCGGGTCCGACCGTACGCCGGAAGCGCGGCACCCGATCGGCGCAGGAAACGGCATCGCCTCGCTGGCACACTTGCGGACATGGTCGACTGGTTCACTCAGACCGAGGCGGGTAGTGGCGTCATCCGGATCTCGGAACCGCACGTCAACGAACTGTTGTCGGCGAACTTCTGGTGGTTGCGCGGCAACGATCGTGACATCGTGGTCGACGCCGGGCTCGGCGTCGTCGCCTTGCGGGAAGCGATTCCGAGCATGTTCGAACGCGATCCGATGGTCCTGCTCACCCACGCGCACCTGGATCACGTCGGTGGGGCACCTGAGTTCGCCGACCGGGCCGCCCATTCCGCAGAGGCGGGGCTCCTGGCGGCGGGTGTACCCGCGAGCCTGTACGGCGCGGAACTTTACGACAAACTCGGGATCGACGCAGCGGGAGAACCCGTCCCGGAACTCATGATCGATGTCCTGCCCCGTCCCGGCTACGACCCGGCCGCGTACCGCATCGAACCTATGACCCTGAACCGCACGCTCGACGACGGCGACCGAATCGACCTGGGCGGGCGGGTGCTGACCGTGCTGCACCTTCCCGGCCACACACCGGGAAGCATGGCCCTGCTGGAGGAGCGCACCGGGACCCTGTATTCCGGCGACATCATCTACGACGGTGCCCTGATCGACGACCTGCCGAACTCCGACGTGGCTGCCTACCGGCGAAGCATGGAGTTCCTCGCCGACCTCGACGTGTCCGTCGTCCATCCCGGCCACGGGCACAGCTTCGACAGGACACGCCTGCGCCAGTTGGCCGAGACCTACCTGCGCAGGAAAGCGTAGGGCTGCTCCTCCGTCACAGCGTTCGCGATCGCCAGCGGAGTCGCGCTGCCGCTGCGTCCCGCCTCCTCGACACGAGCCGTGCTCGTCCCTCGGGCAGAATCGGTCATCTGCTCACCTGGTCGCCGGCGCGGTACACGCCGGGCGGGCGACGCAGGAGCGTGATGTCGCTCGTCGGGTCGCCGTCCACGATCAGTAGGTCGGCGTCGAATCCGGGGCGGATCCGCCCCTTGCGCTGCCCCAGGCCACACACCTCAGCGCCGACCGAGGTGGCCGCGGCGAGGGCTGCGGTGGCTGGGATGTCGCAGGCGACGTACTCGACGAGCGTCTCCGGCAGGATCCCGTGCGGCTTCGCTGGGCCGAGGCCCGCGTCCGAGCCGGCCACCAGGCGGACCCCGGCCCGGTGCAGGGTCGCGGCGCCGTCGCGCAACGCGGCCTCGCTGAGCCCCGCCCGCGCCGCCATCGCCACCACCTCCGGCGGCGTGACCACGGCCGGGTCGGTGCCGAGCGTGGCACAGACCGCCACCCCGGACGCGGCCAGGCGGTCCGCGATCGCGTCGGGGACGTGGGCGCCGGTCGCGGTCACGCACGTGCAGTGCTCGATGCCGTCGACACCGACGCGCAGCGCCTGCTCGACCGCGCTGAGCGCGTGCGCGTGCGCGGTCACCGGTAGGCCCAGCTCGTGCGCCCGGGTCACCGCGGCGGTCAACTCCTGGTCGGTGAACTGCGGCCGGTTGACGTCGCTGCCGGGGGTGAACACCCCGCCGCTGGCCATGACCTTCACCAGGTCGGCGCCAGCCGCCGCGAGCAGCCGTACGGCCTCACGGATCCCGTCGACGCCGCTCGCCTCACCCCCCATGGACGAGCAGTGTCCGCCGACGCTGGTAACCGGCGCACCCGACCCCACCACCGTCGGCAGGTCGTCGCGTACCTCCCGGTCCCGCCACCGGAGCACGGCGCCGCGCCGGTCGCCCAGGTCCCGTACGGTGGTGACCCCGGCCGCCAGGTGCGCGCGCAGCGACGCCTCGACGACCGCGTCGAGGTCGGTCTCGGGACGCCCGGCGAGCCGGCCGAGCGCGTCGGGCCCGGCATCGGCGCACAGGTGCACGTGCGCGTCGACCAGGCCGGGCAGCACGGTGCCGTCCGGCTCCTCGCGTACGGGCCAGCCCTCCGGCGCCTCGACCCAACCCCGGTGCACGTCGGCGATGCGCTTCCCGTCCAGCAGGATCAGCACCCCGCCGTCCACCAGCCGCTCGCCGTCGAACATCCGCGCCGCCCGGACAGCATGCTTCGCCATCGACCCTCCCCCGTTGCACACAACCGTTCCGGCCAGACTGTCAGCTGACGGCGCTCCGCGCACGGAACCCTGGTCGGCCCGGGCGGATTTCGTCGGTGCACGGTGGCGTGACCGCCTGGTCCTAAACTCCTGCCGTGTTCGAGTACCACGGGTGGATCACGCTTCGCTCGACGGCTGAAGCTGTCGACGACGATCCGCCGCTCCGCTTCGAGGAGATTCAGGACCTGGTGAACGACCTCGCCGGCCATGGGTTGACGGACCTTCGGCCGATCAACGGCGAGTATTACGTCCACCTCGGCGGGTTCCCCAACCACCGCGGCACGCGAGGTTCTGAGGTGATCGATCTGTTCACGAAGGTCGGGCAGCTTGCCCCCGGGTCGTATGGGCTGCTGTACATCCACGACGACGAAGATCCAGAGCACGAGCTGAACTTCCGCGTCTTCCGGCTGGTCCGAGGAACTGTCACGGAACATCCGGACCACCTCCTGTCGCCGGTCATCCCCACCTTGAAAGATGAGTACATCGGCTGACCGCCTCGCGCGGCCGGATGGGTAGACATGATCTTGGTTCATGCGCATGGCTGTCGACCAGGCGCTCGCCGCGAACCGCGCCAACTGGGACGAGCGGGTCCCGTCGCACCTCGTCGCGTACGGGGTGGACGAGTTCGTGACGGATCCCCGGCGACTGACCCCGGTCATGCAGGAGGATCTAGCGCTCCTGGCACCGCACCTGCCCGGCAGCACACCAGCCGGCAGATCGGTCGTTCACCTGCAGTGCCACCTCGGACTGGACACGCTGTCATGGGCGCGGTGCGGCGCGGCGGCAACCGGGATTGACTTCTCTCCGGCCGCCATCGAGGCAGCCCGAGGAATCGGTGATCGCGCCGGCGTACCGGCGCGGTTCATCGTGAGCGATGTCGACAACGCGGCACGGGTGTGCGGCGAGCGGTACGACATCGTGTACACCGGCGTCGGCGCGCTGTGCTGGCTACCCGACCTGGATGCCTGGGCACATACCATCGCCGACCTGTTGCGGCCTGGCGGTGTGTTCTACGTGCGCGATGCGCATCCCATGCTCGCCACGGTGGACCAGGGACGTTCGAGTCGCGAGCTGGTCGTTACGCAGCCGTACTTCGGCACCGGAACTCCGCTGCGCTACGAGGACGGCACCACCTATGCCGACGACCGGGTCCGGCTGAGCAACGCCGTCACCTTCGAATGGCCACACTCCATGTCCGAGATCATCCAGTCTCTGCTCGACGCGGGATTGACCCTGACCTCCCTGGCCGAACACCGGCACATGCCCTGGCAGGCACTGCCCGACATGGTGCGGACCGAACGCGGGTGGGCTCTGCCCGAGCACCGTGAGCGTCTGCCGCTCACCTTCTCGTTGGTCGCGACCAAACCCGCCTGACCGGTACCGCAATGCACAACCGGATCCGCTATGACGTGACGACAACTCCGCCAATCCCGGTGCGCCCGGCCGGCGTGCCTACGAGCTCGACCGTGACACCGGCGCGCACTCGTTCCCCGAAGATGTCGACGATGGCGTCCGTGACGCCGGAGACGAGGCGGGCAACGATCTCGTCGGCGTCGGGTCGACTGAACGCCGCCTCCTTGATGCCGAACATGACGCTGGGCGAGGGTGCCTCTGCCGGCACGCCGCCGATGCCCCATCGGTCGGGCGGCAGGCCGATCAACTTCACCACCGCGATGCTTCGGGCCCACTCCCCGTAGACGGCGACGACCGCGTCGGTCAGTTTCTGAATCAGTGCGGTCTCACGGCCGGCCAGGTCGCTCTCCAGCACGTGGACGCTGAGGTGGGGCATACGATCCTCCGTGGACGGCTTTGACTGCAAATCATCTTTGAGAACAAAGCTATTGGGGGAGGTGGTCGGATGTCAACGCCCGACACCACGGACGACACGGTCAGGGAGTTGCTCCTGGTGATGCCGAGGCTGGTCGGCAGGGTCAAACGTCTGCCGTTGCCGGAACAGCTACGGTCACTAGACCTCGCGCCGAGGCACTTGTCGATGCTGTCCCTGCTCCTGCTCGACGGCCCGCTGAGCGTCTCTCAGCTGGCCGGGATGCTGGGTGTGGCACCGACCACGGTCAGCTTGATCGTGAGCGATCTGAGCCGCAAAGGAGTCTTGGTACGGCGCGAGGCCGACGCCGACCGACGACGCCGCATCATCGACATCAGCCCGGACAGCCGTCCCGCCATCGCCCAATGGCTGTCCCCGGGCGCCCAGGCATGGCGACACGCGCTCGCGCCGCTGAGCCCAGCACAACAACGGATATTCGTCGACACCCTGCTCCGGTACGAGGCTGCCGTGGCAACCCCCACGCAGGCGGCACCAGGGCGCGGTTAGAAGCGCATCGCGTACGGAAGACTCCGAGGTTTGCCCACGATGCGCGACAGATCCCGCTAGCCCCACTGTTTCAACGTGAAGATCACGGTCGTGGTGAGCGGCGATCACCGGGCTGGCGCAGCGCCAGTGGTCGTGTGTGGTGTGGGTGTGTCGGGTGGCCGGGATTACGGTGTCGGGGTGACTCAACGGACTGGTATCGGCGCGTCTGCGGACCTGAATCCTGTGGTGATCGAGCCTGCGGCTGAGGTTGACCTGCCCGGGATCGTGGAGGTCCTCAACTACGTGGCGGCGAACTCGCACGTGTCCTTCGATACCCAGGGCGTCGGTTCCTTGTTGTATCGCGCACTGTTCGAGTGTCTGGCAGACGAGCCGGTTCACGTCTTCCCGGCCGGTATAGCCATGCCCAACGACGCGTCGGTGGCGCTGCATCGAAAGTTCGGCTTCACGGAGGTCGGCACGTTCGGTGAGTACGCCGTCAAGAATGGTCAGTACATCAACTCGCTGTGGATGCAGCGTCTTTCACCAACTGCTGATCAAGCTGGTTGAGCTGGTTGATGGTCCTTGTTCGCTGGGCGTGTGGGCGGGGTGGTGACCCAACAAGGTCGGTTGGGGCTCCTCCAGGTCCCGGTCGAGGCGGTCGGTAAGGCTGCGGGTCAAGTGACCGGTTGGGGTCGGACAAGGACGTGCGGGACTACATCGAACCGACCTGCGCCCCGCCGAGTTCAGACATTGATGTCCTTCTCGATGCCGAGACTGCAGGCGGCGTGATCGCGCCTACCTCTGAGTCCTTGAGAGCACAGCGGCGCACCCTAGCGGGTTGGCGGCTGACGCCACCAACCCGCAGCGCAGGGGCATGACCAGCGACTACGACCCGCGAGCCCTCAGCGGATCGTGAAGCGGATGTCCTGCTGGAATGCTAGGCGGCATCCCGCTGGTCCAGCCACTTCAGAATCGCCTCGGTCGTTTCCTGCGGCATCTCCTGCTGGATCCAATGACCGCAGTCCAGACTGACCACTTCCACATTCGGCACGAATTCCGTCAGTCTTCCAGCCCTCGCGACCGTGTCACGGTCGCCGTAGATCATGAGGGTAGGCTGTCGGATGATCGGGTCCACGTCCGCCAGCAGGCGCCAGTTGCGGTCCAAATTTCGGTACCAGTTGATTCCGCCCGTGAACCCTGTTGATTCGAAGGCGGAGACGAAGACAGCCAGTTCGCTGTCACTCATGACGGGGTCACCGAGGGGGGTTTCCGCTCTAGCGAGGTTAATCAACGCATTGCCCGGCTGAGGCGCTGCGAGGGGCACGTTCTTCCGGTACAGGTTCCGAAGGAACTGGAACGTGTTCTCCCCGAACACGGCGTCGGCGATCCCCGGCTGCCGGTTGAAGTGGACGAAGTAGAAGTCGGCGCCGAGCACGGCCTCCATGACCTCGATCCAGGGCATCTGTCCGCGCTCCTGGTAGGGCACGCTCAGCGCGACCACGCCGTTGACCCGGTTCGGGTGCAGCAAGGTCAGGCCCCAGACGACGAACGCGCCCCAGTCATGGCCGACGAAGGTGGCATCCTCGTAGCCGTAGTGATCGAGGAGGGCGACGAGGTCACCCGACAGGTGCTCGATGTCGTAGTCCGTCACTTCGGCGGGACGGAACGAGTTGCCGTAACCCCGCTGGTTCGGGACGATGACGTGGTAGCCCGCCGCGGCCAGGGCCGGCACTTGATAGCGCCAGGAAAAGGCGTGCTCCGGCCAGCCGTGACAGAGCACGATGGGCCTTCCGGCATTTTCTCGGCCCGCTTCGAAGACTTCGAGTTCCACACCGTTGACCGAAATGAGGGTGGGCTCGGGAAAATCGATTGTCATGCCGGCATCATGCCGACCGATACCGGTCACCTCCTGACCGGTTTTGTGTGGGAGTGTTGCCGACGTGCGAGCTGACCGGTTGATGGCCATCCTCCTCCTGCTGCAACACCGCGAACAGGTGACCGCAGCGGAGGTCGCCCGGGAGTTGGAAATCTCCGAGCGCACCGCCCGCCGCGACCTCGACGCCCTGGGCATGGCCGGCGTGCCCGTGTACTCCATGCAGGGCCGGGGCGGCGGTTGGCGCCTCGTGGGCGGCGCCCGCACCGACCTGTCCGGGTTGACCGCGGGTGAGGCCCGCGCCCTGTTCCTGGTCGCCGGCCCTGCCTCGTCTGTCACGCCAGCCGTGAAAGCGGCGCTGCGCAAGCTCGTCCATGCCCTGCCGGAACCGTTCCGGGTGCAGGCCGAGGCGGCGGCGTCGTCGCTCGTCATGGACCCGCAGCGATGGGGGTCGAGCCGGGTCGAGCCTCGACCGCCTCGCTTCCTCGACGAGCTCCAGGACGCGGTGATCCGCGGCGTCCAGGTCCGGCTCGGCTATGTCGACCGCGAAGGCACCGAAACCGAGCGAACCGTCCACCCGCTGGGCATCGTCGCCAAAGGCCCGTCGTGGTACCTCGTCTCCAGCACTGACGCCGGTCGGCGGACCTTCCGGATCGACCGCGTGTCGTCCGTCACCCCGACCGGCGAACCCGTGCAACGACCCGATGACTTCGACCTTGCCGAGAGCTGGCGCGCGATCGCGGACGAGGTCGAACGCAAGCGAACACCCTTCGAGGCCCGGGCGATGTGCGCGCCCCATGGGATAGGCGTGCTCCGGATGGGGTTCGGCGGTCGGCTCGAGGTGGGAGGTTCCACGACCGACGGCCGCATCGAGGTCGTGATCCGCGGCAACGATGAGTACATACTCGCCGGCGAGCTTGCCGGGCTGTTCGAATGGATCGAGGTGACCGGTCCTCCGGGTGTGCGGGACCATCTGGCCTCGATCGGCAACGCGCTCGTCGAGCGATACGGCTCAGACCGGCACGGACGTCGCACGGCAGAACGATAACCGAGGTCATCAGGTTCCACAGCACCGATGAACTCCGACTGCCCGCACGACACTAAGTGAGTGTTTGCGAGTGGTGTCAGTCGGGCTGGTTGAAGGTGCGTCGTTGCTGTCGCCGGGCTGGGCCTCCTCGGGTGAGTCGGCGGATCATCTGGTTGATCGCGGCCCACCAGATCAGGGCTTCGGACACCGCCGGGTCACGTTCGTAGTCACGGGCCAGGCGCCGGTACGACGTGAGCCACGCCAGGGTCCGCTCGACCACCCACCGCCTCGGATGAACAACGAACCCTTCCTGGTCGACCGGCTTCCGCACGATCTCAAGATGAGTGCGGAGAACGTCGCGGCACCAGCCGACCAGGCGGCCGGCGAAGCCCTGGTCGGCGAACACGAACCGGATCGGCGTGCCAGCATAGGCCGCCAGCAGGGCACCCTTCGCCCCGTCGCGGTCCTGCCACGACGCGGCGAGGACCCACACGCAGACCAGCAGACCGAGGGTGTCGGTCACGACGAACCGCTTCCGGCCGTTGATTTTCTTCCCTTCGTCGTAGCCGCGAGTGTCCCAGCCAACGGTGTCGGCACCTTTCACCGATGGGAGTCGACGATCCCCGCCGACGGATGCGGGTTCCGGCCCTCGACCAGGCGGACCTCCTCCCGTAACAGGTCAAGGACCCGCTCCGTGACGTGGCGTTTCTCCCACTGCTTGAACTGCCAGTACACCGTCTGCCACGGCGGGAAGTCCACCGGCAACTGCCACCACGAACACCCGGACCGCACCATATACAAGATGGCATCGACCACGTCCCGACGCGGATGCTTCGGCACCCGACCAGGCTCCTTGATCAACGGCAGCAACGGCTCGACCAGATCCCACTGGGCATCGGTCAGGTCAGAGTCATACGTCCGCGTCCGCTCCACACAGGAACCTCCAACGAAAATCCACTAACCCGACGGACACGCCGTGCGACGCACTCTCAAACACTCACTCAGGGATCCGCGTTGCGGGTTAGTCGTAAGCTGCGGGCATGACGCCGGGGCGGGCCAGTGGAATGACTACGCCACAGGGCAATTTCCTCCATGCCGTACTGCTCGGCGATCGTGCGTTGGTACGTCGGCTGCAATCGCGGGCGAACCAGGACGCGAGGGCTTTGACCGCAGTGCCAGAGGGCGCGTTCGTCGTGGTGCTCGGCCGGCTGAGTCAGAATCGGTTCGGCCCTGTGGAGATTCGCCGGTTCTCCGAGCGGGTGACGGAGCGTGTCGAATACGACTACGGCGTCACTGCGGATGAGGTGTCGCGGATCATCCACGACGAGCTGGGAGGCGTGGCTACCGGGGATGACGTCCTCCCGGCGCAATCGAATCGCGGTGCGGTCGGCGGTAATCGTTACAGCTGCAAACGAACTCGAGCTCACACCGCGCAAGATTGACGGCATGATCAGCAAGTCAGAGTCGCTCGCGAAGCAGTGGGGTTTCGAACTCACGCCCTTCCGGCCCAGCCTGGTTATGCGCTGGCGCTTCGAGCTTGCGGAGGCCCGATGGTACGGGTCCTCTGGCCGAGACCGATGGAGCGCCGAGCGGATGGGGAGCTTCGTTGCCTGGCTGGGTGGCACCCGAGCGTGAGCGCCGGCCGGGTTCGCCACCCGCCGGAGCGCGCGTACGACGAATCGCGCTTTACCGGCACGCACTCAATTCGGCACGACCGGACGTTCTAGCACCTGAATGTACAACCGCTGACGGTTACCAAAGGGACGGCCGCCCTTGTGCCCACGTGCACGATCGGCGGCAGATCCGGGTACCTGATCCGGTCGGGATGACGAGGAAGATGTTCGTATGCCTGCTGAAGATCTCCGTCCGCTGTTCACGGCGCTTAGCGCAGCCAAGGTTCACGCCGGCCTGACAATGCATGTGGTCGATCAAGTTCCCCGCCTTGCCCTGGACGCGGACACGATCGGGCTGCTCCGTGATGGGCTGGGGTTCTTCGACATGGAGATCCGGTGGGTGGCCCAGCTCGATGACTCCGACGTGCTCCGGCTCTGGCGATCATGGACCGGCTACCAGGTCTATGAAGCTCAGGTCGAAGTCGACCGTTCACGGACTAGGGCGAGCTTCACCTACTTGAAAGTGGAGCAGCACGCGGATCGTTACAGCGGACGTCTGCCAGAGGAATCCAAACTGTTCGAGCGTGTGCTGATCTCGACGGTCAACCACCTCAGATACTTCCGGGCCGGCCACACGCCGTACGGACCATCACCAAACGCCGGACCCGCGCCAGTCCCGTGGCCATGACAGCGGGGCCCGCGTAAGGTTCGTCAGCACCGAACTGGACAGCTCTAGCCGGGCGGTCACGAGCGGATCGCGGCAGAAGAGGATGCTCGCCGAGTACAGTGCACCGGTGATCCCGAACTGCCCTGAATGCGGTGGAGCAGGTGTGCCCCTGCTGTTCGGTCTGCCTGTTCCGGCAGCGGTCGACGCCGCCATGAACGGGAGTCTGGCGCTCGGCGGTTGCCTTCGTCCCGATCCGACACCGCACTGGCAGTGTCCTCAGCAGCATCGATGGAGCGACGCTGACGAGGCCGTCTGGGATGAACAGCTCTGGGCCGCGCTGTCAGCCCATGGATACCACGAGTCAGAGGAGCAGCTCAGCTGATCGGGCTGCCAGAGTGCGCGACATCTCGGCAAGGACCCAACAGTGGACATCGACCTGGTCGTCGAACTGACGCTACGTCACAATCGGCGGCAGACCGGATGGATGCTTGAGGTTCAGGCACGGCGCTCAGTGGCTCCTGGAGTCGCTTATGGTTGTCGTACCTTGTCTGCGGTGCGAGGTCGCGGTACCCCATCGACGGCAGTACAGATCCCGTAGACGCGGGCGTAGCTCGTCCAGCCGTTGACGCGGCCCTGGTTGTTGCTGATCTGCACCCGGCCGGTATCGGTATTGACGGAGGAAACCAGATGTAGGTAGGTCGTTCCCGCGACCCGTACCAGGACGATGTCTCCGACTTCGACCTTGGTCGGGTCGACCGGAGCAACGGTTACCAGTTGACGGCTCCGGATCAGCGGGACCATGGAGGAACCGCTCGGGCGGAACTCGACCACGCGTCCATCAGCAACACGTGCGGCGTGCGCGTCCAGGGCTCCCATCGAGCAGAGCATCGCGCAACGCCGGCCATGGCGCCACCGGATTGTTCCGCGCTGCCCGATCTGACAGGCAGATCGGGGCGCATCGCGCTCGGGTGGATATGGCTGGCCGCGCGCAGCGGCCCGACCACACGGAAGGCGACCTCCGCCGCAGGGGCAGGCACTTCCCTAGGCAGTTCAGGATGTCGACACCACGGGACGCGCAACACCGGGCGTGACGGCTCGTCGTCCGCCTGAGCGCACGACCAGCGGGAAAAGAGTACGGGCGAGTGTCAGCCGCTGCATGATCGGCCGGTGGATATGGAAGCGCAGGTTGATCTGGCCAACCTCACGCCGGTCGAACGAGAACTGCTTCGCCTCGGCGTCAAGGAGTGGGAGCGTACGGGAGGCGACAGGGACGTGGTGGTCCACCTCCTCGGCTACGGCGATCGCCGCGAACTGCACGGAGATGTGCCACGGCTCGCCGGTCTACTCGAACGTCGCGCCCTATGTCGCGTCGTGATTGCCGCCGTCTCCTGCTTGCCACCGAGCTGGCCTTCGCCAGCGAGACGTTGGGCTGGTCACGTGACTGGACGTCCGACACGGGATTCACTGATCGTGACACCACTAGAGTGTTGCGTGGCATCCAGGAGAGGTTGGCCGGCATAGTCCACGGATCCGACGACCGACGACCGCGTGTCCGGGGCCGCATCAGCTCAGCCTACGCGGGAGCCGATCCCCATGGAGACCGATGAGGGGTACTGGACTTCCTTCGACCAGCGTTTCGGCTTCCGACCCGGCATGCGATCCTGGCCCGCGATCAGGGAGCCGCGACCTTCGGTCACCCTCGACCTCGGACCAATTTTCGCCGGCGACCATGTGCAGTTCGCTGCCGGTGCGGACGTGGTCAACAGCCTTGCCTTGGTGGCCCTGGTTCGGGCGCTGGACCGCGAAACCGGCGTAGTGGTGCTGGACTGGCAGCATCAACCGTACAGGTTTTGGCCCCACTTGTTCGCCTGCCAACCAGATCAGCAATGGCTTACACCCGTGTTCCCGAACGGCGACTACTACATCTTCCTCGCCGAGGATATGAGCACTGGCACATTCGGCCATCCATGGGAACAGACACTGTGCGTTTTCGGGGCACCATTGGTGTCCGCCCTCGTGCCGATGCTGGCGAGCTGGCTCCCGGTCAAGCGCAGCAACCGACAGTAGTGTGTCGGCCTACCATTGCCCTGGAGCCAAGGAGCAGTAACGTCCGACGGCCCTCACTTCGGCACGCCCGGACGTCCTTCCAAGTGGGCGTAGCAGCATGGAGGGCTACCGAGGGTGATGGACGCTCTGGCGCGGGACGCGCCCGGTCGGCGGCAGATCAGCGAACCTGGTAGCGTCCGCGATCCGGCGCCGAATGCTCAGGCGTCCTAGGGTAGGACGCCCCGTTCCTTTCAGGGAGACGACCATGTCCGACTCCATCCGGCTCGCCTCGGTCACTCTGGACTGTCTCGACACGGAGCTGATGGCGACCTTCTATGCCGAGATCACCGGTGGCACGGTTACCAATCTGGATGAGCACTGGGCCACGGTCATCTGCCCGACCGGCCGCATGGACTTCCAGCGGGTGGTCGGATACACGCCCCCGATGTGGCCTGACCCCGCATCGTCCGCCCAGGTACACCTTGAGTTCTATGTCGAAGACCGGACTGCCGCGGAATTGCGCGTGTTGAAGGCGGGAGCGACGAAGTACGAGTTCCAGCCCAACAGCGAGCAATGCTACGTGTACGCAGATCCGGCGGGTCACCCGTTTTGTCTCACGACATGGGTTGACATGAGGCCCCAGACGAGCGGGTCAGGCGCATAAGCGGCGAGCTCTTCTCGACAGGTCCGGAAGCCGACCGACACCGGCGGACCTGCACGGAATGTGACGGCTTTCGCCAAAGGGCGACGTGCCTGGTCGGCGGCATGAGCGGATGCCCAGTACCTGGCGTCGGCGACCGCAGGCAACGCGGAACCGCGGGCGCATTCGGCGCCCGGGTTTCTACTCGCTGAACTCGGTCACGGAGAACCCCTTGTCCAGTCGGCCGGCGGCCAGGTCGTCGTGGCGGATCACCAAACTCCCGGAATAGAACTCGTCGGCCACGGGAAAGCGGGCGAGCGACACCCACTCACCCGTCAGCCGGCGCTTTTCCTCCTCCACATGGGAATACCATTTCGCCACCGGAATGACGATCTCGCCGGCCTTCTCGCGCCCCGCGAGGGTCTGCTCCGCGATGCTCGTGATCACCTCGTCGTCGACATACCCGCCGATGTAGGCGCTGGCGAGCCCTTCGTCAGTCGGCCAGAGATCGTGGGCCAGAGCGCAGAGCTCGTCCAGGTGCGGCACGTCACGCTCCAGGTCACGGGCCGGTTGCTGCTGGAAGGGCGACAGGTCGTCCTCGTCCTCGTCCTCATCCTCGTCGTCGTTCGACGCGAACCAGTTGGGGAACTCCGCAAGGAGCGAGGCGCTCACGTCCCACTGCTCCCCGACGATCTCGGGGTTGAGGGGTTCTGCGACTGCGGTGTCAGTGCCGGCCGGTACGTACACGACTCGCGCGTACTCATGATCCGCGGCGCCACCGGCCAGGTAGTCGTTTTCGTGGTCCAGGAAGAACAACAGCGCGCCGTCCGCCGGCAGGCCAAAGCCGTCGACCCTCGGCAGCGCCGCACAGTCGACGGAAAAGATGAACGGCAACTGACCGACCCGACCGGACGGCCAGTCCTCATCCACCGGCAGCCGGGGCAACCCACCGAACTGTCCGACCAGAACTCCGCCGGAGCCCCCGCTCAACCGGATCGACAGCCGGAGGTACGTGATGAACCTGCTGATCTCGTCGTCCGGTACGCCCAACGCTAGCGCCGCACCACGAAACCGCCCCTGATGATCCATGGTCCAGCATGGTGCCACGAAGCACCGACGATACGGCGAGCCCCGCGACGGGTGGCCCACGGCCAGCACACGCCGTTGTCGCCATCCCCGCCGTGATCGGGTACGCGAACATCGGCACACCGGGACGTCCTCCTGCCTGAACTCGACTGTTCACGGCTACCGACAGTGACAGCCTTCCCCTCGTGTTTGGCGCCCTACCGACATCACCTCGTTCCCTGCCCGAGCCTGACCGGCTACCTCGTCGCGACGAAGCAGGGACAACCGCATCGCCGAACGGCCCGTATATCCAGCGCTGCTCGGCACTCCGTCGGGATGAATCCCCTGCACCCGGGTCATCGGCATGTCCAGACGTCCTCCCACCCCGGCGTACCAGCATCAAGGGCTACCGAGGTGAGGTCCGCACCCTCGCAGTACCCGGATCACCGCCGATGGATCGGCTGGGCGGCGTTGCGTTCTGGGCCATCAGCCGATCGGATGACCGAAGGCGATGATCGGCTATTTCCATGTGCGATGGACCCCCTGCGACGCCTAGGAAGGAGGCATGACCAACGAGCGGACCGTTCCCCTGCTGCCGTGCGCATCCATTGACGACATCGAAACCTTCTACGGAGTTCTCGGCTTCCGCACCACCTACAAGCAGCGCAAGCCCAACGCGTGTGTGGGGGTGCAGCGGGAAGACCTGCATCTGCAGTTCTTCGAGATCGCCGGATTTGACCCGGAGCAGTCCTATGGCTCCTGTCTCGTACTCACCGCGGACATCGAGGGACTACACCGGGCATTCGCAGCCGGCATGCGCGTCGCGTACGGCAAGGTACTGGTGTCCGGAACCCCGCGGATGACCCGGCCCAGGGCGCGGAAGAACGTCGACGGGTTGGGCGGGTTCAGCGTCATCGACCCGGGTGGCAACTGGATCCGCGTCTTTCGGGACGCCGCCACCGCGCCCATGCCGTCCGCCACGCCTGCCGGACGGCTGGCCAAGGCCCTAGCGAATGCTGTCGTGCAGGCCGATTCCAGGGGAAGCGTCGGACAGGCCGTTCGGATCCTCGACAGCGCGTTGGCCCGCCCGCAAGCCGACGACGACCCGGTCGAGCAGGTAGAGGTCCTGGTCTACCGCGCCGAACTCGCGATGGTGCTGCACGATCCGAAGACTGCGGCCGAGATGCTGGCCCGCGTCCAGTCCGTCACGCTCACGGGAGACGAATCCGAAAGGGCGGCACCCGCCTTCGACAACGCCGCGGATCTCGCAGCAGCACTGCGGTGACTCACCATACAGATCTCGACGGTTCCGGACATCCACCGGCCGGCAAGCGTAGTCACCAAGCGTGACTGCTTCTGCTGTGGGCGGCGCGCAGGTCGGCGGCGATGCGGACGTCGTACGCAGCCGTCAACGCCATAATGGTCAGCGTGCCTGAGCAGCAACCAGATCTTCGTCCTGTGGCAATACCGCGGGTCGCGGTCCGTCATGTCGTTGAGGCCGACCGACCGCGTTTCGTAAAGCTCTTCTGCGACCAGGGCTTCATGGCCTTCTCGGACGGTGTCCTGTCACTCAACGAGGCCGAGGAGCGGTTCGACCGGATGATCGCGCGATGTGCGGAGGTCTCGTTCGCCAAGCAGGCGATCGTTGAACTGTCGTCCGGCATTGTCGTCGGCTACACCGGAGTCGATTGGATCGATCTGGATGGTCACCGATGGCTGGAGTGGGGCTACAGACTCGTTCCAGCGGCTCGCGGCAAGGGTTACGCGACCGAGGCGACCAAGGCGCTCCTGACCAGAGCTGCCGTCGAGTACAGCGGCGACCTACTCGCGATCATCCACCCGGATAACCAGCCATCGCAGAACGTCTGCCAAAAGCTGGGCTTCCGGTACTGGAAGACGGCCAGAGTGAACGGGGAGCTGCGCAACATCTACAGGATGCGACTGCATGCGGCAGGGAGCTAGGCGCTCAACAACCAGCGGGATGCCCGACCGGGGCCCCGCGCCCTCAGGAGGGTAGGTGGCCGCATGCTCTGGCTCGTAGCCGAGACCAAGCGCCTGCTGCTCGCTTCGCGAGCGGAGGCGATGAGGCCGTGGGTGACTGGGTCGGCGCGTGCTCGTCAAGGCCGTCGTGCAGACGCCTGACGACGGTGGCCGAGAGGACGAGGCTCGGGGCCGGGTTCGAGCCGGGACGAGAGATGCATAAAGCCTTCATATAAAAGTGCTATGCTTCGACCATGAGCCGACAAGACGCCGCTCGTGGCACTACCACTGAGATCGGGTCAGCCCTCTACGGGTTGGCCACCAGAACCGTGAGACGTCTTCCACGTGACATGAGCATCACCTCCGCGGCCACCCTGGCCACCCTGGATCGGACCGGTCCGCGACGGATCACCGACCTCGCCGTGATCGAAGGCGTCACCCAGCCCGCGATGACTGTCCTGGTTCGGGTGATGGAGGAATCTGGGCTGGTCGAGCGGAGGGGCGACCCGTCCGACAAGCGGGTCACGCTGGTGTGTCTGACCGGGGCGGGCGCGTCCTATGTTCGGGCGCGCCGCCGGGCGGGCGTCGAGGCGTTTGCGCGATTGATCGACGAACTCACAAGGGAAGAAGTCAACGCCTTGAAGGCGGCCCTCCCAGCGCTGCTGCATCTGGCCGAGCTCGAAGACCAGGATCGCGAAGGGGCGAAGCAGTGACCCTCGCAGAGCATTCCAAGGCGCGCCTACTGGTCCCCGCCCTGATGTTCATAGCACTGGTCGTCGCGGCGGTCGGCAGTCTGGGGACGCCGCTCATCACCAGCGTGGCCACCACCTTGCACGTCTCGCTCGACAGTGCGCAGTGGACCTTGACTATCGCGCTGCTGAGCGGCGCCGTCGCTACGCCCGTCCTCGGCCGGCTCGGCGCCGGACCACACCGGCGGACCACGATTCTCGCCACGCTGGCGGTCGTTGTCGCTGGCAGCACGCTCACCGTGCTGCCGCTGCCCTTCGCCTGGCTGCTTGCCGGCAGGGCGGCTCAGGGCGTCGGGCTCGGATTGACGGCGCTGATGATGGGCGTAGCCCGTGACCATCTTCCCGAGGGGCGCAGCGCGGCTGCGATCGCCCTGATCTCGGTGGTCTCGATCATCGGGGCTGGCGTAGGTTACCCGCTCGCCGGTCTGCTCGCCGAACTCGGCGGTGTGCGAGCGGCCTACAGCCTCGGCCTGTTCGTCACCGCTGCCGCATTCCTGGCCGCGTGGCGCTCTATCCCCAAAGCTCCCGAAGGCCGCTCCGCTCGCGTGGACGTCTCGACCGCGCTCGTCCTGGCGGGGGGACTGTTCCTCGTCCTGTTCCTGGCAAGCCAGAGGAGCCTGTGGAGCCATCACCTCCGTGTGACGGTGGTCCTCGCCATCGGCGCTGTGCTCCTGCTCTGCATCTGGGTCGCCTCCGAATTGCGCAGCAAGACACCGCTGGTCGATCTCCGGGCCGTACGGCACCCAGCAGTCGCCGGGGCGAATGTCGCCATGTTCGTCGGCGGGAGCGGCATGTATCTGCTGCTCACCCTCATTACCCGGTACGCGCAGACACCGAACAGCGTCGGCTACGGATTCGGGCTGACCACCTTTGCCGCCGGGCTGGTCCTCGTCCCGTTCTCCGTGCTGGGCTTCATCGCCGGCAAGCTCACGCCCCGAGTCCGCGAACGGATCGACGCCCCCCTGCTCTTGGCCGGCAGCGCTGTCGTCGTCGGCGGTGGGTTCGTCCTGTTCGCGGCCGAACGGTCGAACCTAGCCGAACTGCTCACGGCCATGGGCGTGCTCGGCTTCGGCGTCGGCAGCTTCTCGGCTGCCATGCCCGGCGTCATCCTGGCCGTCACCCCCAAGAGCGAAACATCAAGCGCCATGAGCTTCAACTACGTCGTCCGCAGCGTCGGGTACTCCCTAGGCAGCGCTCTAGGCGGCCTGACCCTGGCCGCCGGCACCGAGAGCGGCCATCTCTTCCCAAACGACGGCGCCTACACCACGGCAGCGCTGATCGGCATCGCCGCGATGGCAGTCACGGCACTGACCAGCCTGACGCTCGCCCGCCAGCGCCAGCCCGAAATCAACCAGGGCACCGAACCAGCGTCAGTCAAGTCGATCCGATTACCGGAAGAGAGGCAAGCCGAACAAGAACTCCACACCCAGGTACGCCGAGGCGGCAACCCCATCGCCTGAGGCGGTTGCGCACTCCCACGTATGCGCCGCCGAGTCTCCGCTCGACACGGCAATGACCATACGCAAATTTCCGGCTGGATAGCACGCACCCGTAAGCAAAGGAACCGAACATGCACAAGTTGGTGGTCCTGTATCCCGAGCCCGCCGATCCCGACCACTTCCGCGACTACTACGTGACCCACCACCTCCCGCTGGTCACACTCATGCCCGGCCTGCTCGCCTGGCGCTACAGCTTCGACGTGGCAGCGACGCAGGGACAGGCGCCGTACTTCGCGGTCTTCGAAGCCGAGTTCGCTGACACTGCGGCAATGACCGCGTCGAGGTCGTCTCCGGAAGGCCGGCAGGTGGCCGCCGATGTCGCCAACTACGCCACCGGCGGTGCGGTCGTCATCCACTATCCCGTGCAGGACGGCACCGGCTGAGCCATATCTTCACCGACTCGAACGCATAGTTGAATACGACGCGAATTTACGTGATCCCGGACTCTTCGTGACACGATCGAATGCACTAGCACGCACACACATCGACAGTTCCGTGTGCCGCATAGTGCCGGAACGTACCGCCGTACGTGACGACACATCGCCTGGCGTCGCGCACGGTCGGCAGACCCGAGGACGTCATGCAGGATTTGGATGAGGGTCGGACCGCCGAGCCGTCTCGCTATCGATCACGACGACTATCACGCCGAGCATGTGGGGCGCACCGCTGATGGAAGACAGTTTTTCCTCACCACCCCCTTCGAGCCCGCCATCCGTGGGGAAATAGATGGTCAGGAGTTTGTCGCCTTGTACCTCTTCGACGCCGGTGGCCGGTTTCTGGAGGCCCGGATTGATGCCTTCGGTCCCAGAGCCCGGATGGACCGCGCGGCGCGCCGGGCGGCATACGACGCCCGGCTGAAGGGACTTGGGGAGGTCACGTTCACCCGCATCGAAGTCGAGCCGTTCGCAATCAATCGGTTCGGTACGACCTTCGGCCTCATCCCAAGAGAGCCGGAGGAGGACGACGACGCATGGTGGGTCACCCTGGAGCCCGGCGACTACATGGCCTTCACCGACCCATGGGACAGCGGTGAGTACGACACCTGATGCCCAGTCAGGCAGACGCACTCAACTCGACAGTTCCGGACATCCACCGGCCGGGAAGCGTAGTCACCAAGCATGACTGCTCCGGCTGTGGGCACGGTCGGCGGCAGATGAGCGTGCAGGGAGTCCGGGCGTGAATCAGGGTCGGGCCGTGCTCTCAATGGTGGCGCTTTGTTGCGGACGGAGTGCGGTCAAGAGGCTGTCGAGTTGACCCCAGGCCCGCGCGCTGGCAACGTGGTCAATGTAGTCGCGGGACTCAATGATGAGCCCATTGCGGATACGCATTACGAAGACGCATGGCACCGTGAATGCCTCACCTGTCTCGGCGACCCGCCCCTGATAGGCAAACTCGGCAACAATCACCTCCGGGTCCGCGGTCTCATGAATCGTCACGTCGACCGGCTGACGGTTCAGCGTCCGGGCGACCGGAGGCGGCGCGGTGAAGTGCTCGTGCAGTTCGCTTCGGCTACGCAGCGGCGGCGGGTTGAGCGGGTGGAACGGATGCGTGACATGGGTTTGTTCGGCGTACAGGTCGGCCAAGTCTTCATACGGACCATCGCAGACGCCGTTCACCAGTCGGAGGAAAGTTTCACGTGGACTGCTCATGCCGGGCTTCCTTCGGATCGGTAGATGTCACTTGGGGCACGCCGAGGACTACCTCGGGAGATGGCCGGTACCCTACCGACTCAGCCCCGATTTGACTGCCCCGGAGCGAATTCGACGACCGTATCGAGTGCATTGTCATCGGCAGTAGCGGATGACGAGTGAAGCGTCTTTCAGGATTCCGAGCCAGCGGAGCGGAGTACCGGAGCGAACGGGCCCGCGCCGTGGATGACGACGACGAAGACCTGATGGTCCAGCATCGGCACCGCCCGGACTGGCGCTGTCGTGACTGTCTCGACCCGTGGCCGTGCCGGTTCTTCCGGCGGCGGCTGCTGGCGGTGACGGACGCTAAGCCGCAGAACCTCCGGCCCTACATGGAGCAGTACCGGAGGCTTGAGGGGGCGGAGCTGGTGGACGCGACCCCCGAAGAGTTGGACGAGCGTTTCCTCGGGTGGCTGACGCGCCCACCGGCACGCCGCCTCAGATTGCGATCGATCGGATGAAGAGCACCCCTGGAAGGTCGATCAGCTTTCCTCGGTGGCGTCGTAGTCGGCGGGCACCTTGTACGGCGCGGCGACCCGCGCCCCGGCACCGACCGGTCCGGACGGATCCGGTGGCCGTCGCAGGTGGTGGTCCGTGACCGCCTGGTACGCCGCCACGACGGCGAGCAGCCGCTCCTCCCCGAACGGCGGCGCCGCGATGGTCGTGCCCCTCGGCACGGTCAGCCCGGTCGTCTGGTCGACACCCAGGCCGTAGGGGAACGCCATCATCGGCAGTCCGATCCGGTCCACCGCCGTCCCGATCAGCAGTACGTCGCACTGGCCGAAGAACTGGTCGAGGGTGCGCTTGAGCAGGAGGTAACGCGCCTCCATCGCCTTGAGGTAGCTGTCCGCACTGCGGAACTGGCCGTTGAGGAAACCGGTGAGACGATCGGCGAACAGCCGCACGTCTTGTTGCAGGACCGGCAGGAAGAGGTTGGTGCCCTCGCCGGAGGTGCTGGTCACCGTCCCGGTCAGTTCGCTCCAGCCCTCCGGGTACGGCACCTCCCGTACGATCACGCCGACCGTCTGCATTGCGGCCAGCATGGCCTCGCGCAGCGGCCTGGTCTCCTCGTTGGCGCCGGTGAGGTAGTCCGGCGGGTAGCCGAGGGTGGTCTCCCACCGGACCCGGATCCGCTTCTTCCAGTAGTAGACCTCGGCCGACCTGATGTAGTTCGGCACCTCAGGCAGGCCGAGCGTACGGGGGTCGTTGGGGTCCGGACCCGCCACCGACTGGAGCATGATCGCGGCGTCCATGGCGTCTCGGGCCAGCGGCCCCGGGTGGTCGTGGGTGATGGTCAGCGGCACGATGCCGTACAGGGAGGTCCGACCGAAGGTCGGCTTGAGACCGGTCAGGTTCTGCGCGTTCGAGGGCGAGGTGATCGAACCGCCGGTCTGGGTCCCGGTGCCGGAGGTGGCGAGCCGGGCCGCGACCGCGGTTGCCGTGCCGCCCGACGACCCGCTCGGGCTGTACCGGATGTCGTCGGGTGTCCAGGCGTTGTACGTGGTGGCGGTGCCGTCGGGCAGCCGGGCTCGGCCGGAGGCGAGCGGACCCATGGCCGCCTTGCCGATCATGATCGCGCCGTCGGTCCTGAGCCGGGCGTGCACCGTCGAGTCGTACGCCGGGACGAATCCCTGGTAGACCGGGGACATGGCGGTGGTGGGGATGCCCGCGGTGTAGTAGTTGTCCTTCTCCGCGGTGGTGATCCCGGCGAGCGCCGTCGATCCACTGTGGATCTTCGTACGGCGGGCCAGGTCGAGCAGTTCGGCGTCCGGGCGGCGCCAAAGGAACGCCTGGTACCTGGCCTCGTACCGGTTGATCCGATCGAGGTAGGCGTCCATCAGGTCCACCGGCTTGAGCAGCCTGCGCCGGAAAGCGGCAGCCGCCTCGCTGATGGTCAGCTCGGTCGGGTCGGCCAGCGCCTCGGGACGGATCGTCCGGGCGAACGCGCCGTCCCACCAGTCCTTCGGCGTACCCGGTCCGGAGCGACCGGCGGCGGTCGGGGCCGGGGCCGCGCTGCCCGGGGTGGCCGCGAAGAGCGTCCCGCCGGCCGCTCCGGCGGACGCCGCGGCGGCCCAGAGCCCGGCCATCCGGGACATGAACCAGCGCCGGTCGACGGTGAGGTCCTGCGGTTGCCCGGTGCCGTCCGTGATCCGGTCGGCCCGGTGGGGCACCAGCGGCTCAGTCATCGAGCGCTCCCGTCCACTGGGCGAGTTGGACGGGGTAGAGGGCCGGCACGTCGGCCTGCTGATCGGTCGGGTAGGCATTGATCACGGCATCCTGGCGGATGACGCTGCGGGCAGAGGAGAAGACCCTCGCCTGGTCCATCGGTGCGGCCGGGTCGTCTTCCGGCAGTACCGAGATGTCGATGCCCAGCAGGGCGTAGCGGGTTCTGATGTAGACGTCGAGTTCCTGATCCGTGGGCGCTGGAGGTACGGCCATAACCACCCCTTCGCTCCTTACCGGCGAATACTGGGCGTCAGCCAACCAGCAGATCATTTCTGCCGGAGATCAGATCAGATTCACAAATGTTTCTGCATCAATTCGACCCCTCGGGATCAGCGCTCCGGTACGGCGAGTTCCCCCAGCAGCGACCAGTCGTCCTGCGGGACGGTGGCGTTGACGATCCGGGGCGTCTCGGCCAGATACTGCGGCAGCGTCCGCTGCGCCTGACGGAAGTGCTCGGACTGTACGTGCGCCCCACCGGCGTCGCCGTCACGGAATGCCTCGACCAGGACGTACTCGGTCGGGTCGTCGAGGCTGCGGGACCAGTCGAACCAGAGGCAGCCCGCCTCGCCACGGGTCGCCGAGGTGAAGTCGGCGGCGATCTCGGGCCACCGGTCGGCGTGCTCCGGCAGCACCCGGAACTTCGCGGTAATGAAGATCATCCTGATCTCTCCCCTGGTCACGACGGGCGGGCGGAATCGCCCGGCACCGGGAGATTCTAGTACGCCGTCCCGAGGGAGGTGATCTTCATGGATCAGCGCATCCGGCGTTCGGGGTGCTGGCGGTTCCAGGCCCGCATCCGTTCCGGATAGCCGACCCGGGCCGCCTCGTAGATCGGCACCGAGTGCCGGTGCGCCAGCCGCTGCGCGACCCGGGGCGAACCCGTCCGGCGGCGGATCCACTCGCCGTCGTCGGCGATGGCGACAACGGTCGTGTCGGTCGCCGTCGTCTCCGGTTCGAGGTACAACTCGACGCCGCGCCGGTCGTCGATGAACGCGGACAGCGCCGCGAGGTCGGCGGAGGTTCCCTCCCGGTCGAGCTTGGTGGGCGTGTGATCATCGGCGGGCGACCGCCGCCGGGACAGCCAGCGCATCAGGTGCTCCTTCGGTCCGAGTCCGAACAACCGCCGGCGGCCTACTTCCGGCAGCCCAACCATTGCAGCACCCCTGACCGGGAGAAACCTTCAAGCAACCTGTACGCGAGATGAAAGCCACCCGCCCCGGACATCGATTACGTGAATACGACTCGGAATTGCCCGCCCGTCGGGTGAATTGCCGGCGGTGAATCGGATCGATAGAGTTTTCGCCCATGGGTGACCGGTTCGATGACGACCTGGTGGTGCACGAGACGATGGAGATCGCCGCCCCCGCACCCGAGGTCTGGGCGGCGCTGGTCGTCGCCGAGCGGCGTACCGGCTAGTGGGATTATCTCGAGCTGGAACCGGTGGTCGGCGGCCCGGTGACGGAAACCTGGGCCGGGCCGGACGGGAATCCGGTTCACACCCGGGGTGCGGTGACCGCGTTGGTCGCCAACGAACTGCTGCGCCTGCGCTGGGCCGACGAGGGGTGGGACGACTCCACCGAGGTTGAGTTCCGCCTCCTCGCCGGCGATCACGGCACGGTGGTCCACGTACGGGAGCACGGGCTCGACCGGCATCCGGACGGCGCCCGACTCACCGACGAACACCGGGCCGGCTGGCGCACGCACCTGAGCAACCTCCGCCGCTGCGTGGAGGCACGCTCCGGTCGATAGGAGTTCAGTGGGACTCGCGGGCTACCTCGTCGCCGCTGGACCCGATCAGGAAGTCGAGGTCGGCACCGGTGTTGGCCTGCTGGACGGTGTTGACGTAGAGCCGTTCCCAGCCGCGCTTCGGGTTCGCGTACGCCCGTACCGTTGCCGCGTCCGGCGGGCGCGACTCCCACTCCCCCTCGGGCAGGTCGACGTCCAGGCGGCGGGCTTCGACGTCGAGCACGACAACATCACCGGTACGCAACCGCGCCAGCGGACCACCGACCGCCGCCTCCGGCGCGACGTGCAGCACCACCGTGCCGTACGCGGTGCCGCTCATCCGGCCGTCGCAGATCCGTACCATGTCGCGGACGCCGGCCCGCAGCAGTTTGGTCGGCAGGGGCAGGTTCGCCACCTCGGGCATGCCCGGATAACCGCGCGGTCCACACCCGCGCAGGACCAGCACGGAGTCCGCGTCGACGTCGAGATCCGGATCGTCGATCCGGGCGTGCAGGTCCTCGATGGAGTCGAAGACCACCGCCCGGCCACGGTGGCGCAGCAGGTGCGGTGATGCCGCCGCGGGTTTGATGATCGCGCCGGACGGGGCCAGGTTGCCGTAGAGCACCGCGATCCCGGCGCGCGGGAGCAGCGGCTGGTCGCGTACCCGAATGACCTCGTGGTCCCAGATCTGGGCCTCGTCGAGGTAGTCGACCAGCGGGCGACCGGTCACCGTGAGCGCGTCCGGGTCGAGCAGGTCGCGGACCTCGCGCAGCACGGCGAGCAGCCCACCCGCGCGGTACAGGTCGTCCATCAGGAACCGGCCCGCCGGCTGGAGGTCGACCAGCAACGGCACACCCCCACCGGTACGGTCGAAGTCGTCCTGGGTCAGCTCGATCCCGAGCCGGCCGGCGATGGCGAGCAGGTGCACGACCGCGTTGGTCGATCCACCGATGGCGGCGAGTGCGACGATCGCGTTCAGGAACGAGCCACGGGTGAGCAGGTCGCTCGGGCGGCGTTGCTCGGCGACCAGCTCGACGGCGAGCCGGCCGGTGTCGTGCGCCCGTTCGAGCAGGCGGCTGTCCGGGGCCGGGGTGCCGGCGAATCCGGGAATGGTGGTGCCGAGGGCCTCGGCGACCAGCGCCATGGTGGACGCGGTGCCCATCGTGTTGCAGTGCCCGCGACTGCGGATCATGGACGACTCGGACCTGAGGAACTGTTCCTCGGACAGGGTGCCCGCGCGGACCTCCTCGGAGAGCTTCCACACGTCGGTGCCGCAGCCCAGCGGCACACCCCGGAAGGTCCCGGTCAGCATCGGGCCACCGGGGACCACCACGGCGGGCAGGTCGACCGAGGCGGCGGCCATCAGCAGGGACGGGATCGTCTTGTCACAGCCGCCGAGCAGCACGACGCCGTCGATCGGGTTGGCCCGCAGCATCTCCTCGGTCGCCATCGCGGCCATGTTGCGCCAGAGCATCGCGGTCGGGCGTACCTGTGTCTCGCCGAGCGACACGACGGGGAGGTTCAGCGGGATGCCGCCGGCTTCGTACACGCCCTGTTTGACGCTCTCGGCCACCTCGTCGAGGTGACTGTTGCACGGGGTGAGGTCCGAGGCGGTATTCGCGATCGCGATGTGCGGACGGCCGTCGAAGGCGTGCGCGGGCAGGCCACGGCGCATCCAGGCGCGGTGGATGTAGGCGTTGCGGTCGGTTCCGCCGTACCACTGCGCGCTGCGCTGCCCCGACATGTGACCGCCTTCCAATTATTGGAACCTCAGTCTACGATTCGGAACGTGGCCGAGGCTACCGCAAGATCCGGTACGGCGGAACGGCCCGCCGAGGGTCCGCTCGTCGGCTCCGACCGGGTCCTCGCCGTCCTCGCCGAACTGGCCCGGCACCCCGACGGCATCGCACTGGACGACCTCGCGCGTACCGTGGCCAGCCCCAAACCCACCGTGCACCGGGCACTGGCCGCGCTGCGCCGAGCCGGTTTCGCCACCCAGGACGACCGCCGGCAGTACGTGCTGGGCGACGAATTCATCCGCCTCGCCTTCGCCAACCATGAGGCCCGGCTGGACCACCTCCGGGTCGTCCCCATTCTGCGCGAGCTGTCCGCCCGGCACGGCGAGACCGCGCACTACGCCGTACTCGACGGGCGGTCGGTGGTGTACCGGTCGAAGATCGATCCGCCGAGCGGTGCCGTCCGGCTCACCTCCACCGTCGGCGGGCGCAATCCCGCCCACAGCACCGCACTGGGCAAGCTGCTCCTGGCCCACCACCTCCCCGACGACAACGCCGTACGCGCCTGGGCCGGCTCGACGCACCTCGAACCCCGCACCGAGCGGACCCGGACGGCGGTGGCCGACCTCTGCGCCGAACTGGCCCTGACCAGACAACGCGGGTACGGCGTCGAGGACCAGGAGAACGAGCCCGGCGTGAGCTGCCTGGCACTCCCCCTGTTCCTCTCCTCGCCGACCGAACCCAGCGGTGCGGTCAGCATCAGCGCGCTGACGTACCGGACCCCGTTGCGGGACCTGGTCGAGGATCTGCCGGCGATCCGGGCCATCGTCGAACGGGGAGGGCGGACGGGGTGAGGGCCTTCGTGGTCACCGGCCCGCACCGGTCCGGCGTGCAGGAGGTCGAGCCACCCAAGGCGGGACCGGACCAGGTCGTGGTCGACGTGTCCCGGGTCGGGGTCTGCGGCACCGACGTCGAGTTCTTCACCGGCGAGATGGCGTACCTGCACCAGGGCCACGCCCGGTACCCGATGCGCCTGGGCCACGAGTGGTGCGGCACGGTGGCGGCGGTGGGGCGCGGGGTCGATCCACGGTGGCTCGGCCGGCGGGTCACCGGCGACACGATGCTCGGCTGTGGCCACTGCCGGCGGTGCCTGGGCGGCCTGGGTCATGTCTGCACGGACCGCAGCGAGATCGGCATCCGGGGCGGATTTGCCGGTGCACTGGCCGAGCAGTTGGCCGTACCGGTGAGCGCCCTGCACGCCCTGCCGGACTCGGTGGACGACAGCGCCGGTGCCCTGGTGGAGCCGGGCGGGAACGCGCTGCGGTCCGTACGGGCCGCGGCACCCGCTCCGGGTGACCGGGTGCTCGTCCTGGGCCCCGGGACCATCGGGCTGCTGGTGGCCGAGTTCGCCCGCGCCGAAGGTGCCGAGGTCCACGTGGTGGGGAAGTCGCCCCGGTCGCTGGAGTTCGCCCGCACCCTGGGTTTTGCCGGCGTGTGGGGCGATGACCGCATCCCGGCACTGCCCTGGGACGCGGTTGTCGACGCCTCCAACGACCCGGCCGTACCGGCGCTCGCGCTCGACCTGGTGGAACCCGGCGGCCGGGTGGTCTACATCGGCCTGGCCGGCACCCCGAGCCGGCTCGACACCCGGACCCTGGTACTCAAGGACGTGACGGCGGTCGGGATCCTCGGCGCCTCGGCCGGGCTCGCCGGCACCATCGAGCGGTACGCCGCCGCCACCGTCGACCCCCGGCCGCTGGTCGCCGCCACCGTCGGCCTGGAGCAGGTCGGCGAGGTGCTGGCCGGTGGTCTGCCCGAAAACGCCGGACCGGGTCCGAAGGTGCACGTCGACCCCCGCCGTTGATCGCCGTGGGACGGGTCGCGGTCCACCCGCTGCCGCTCGCCTTCGAGCAGCAGCGACGTTCACGCCCCGGCTGGATTACCCCGGCAGCCGACGGGTAAGCGGCGGTCCTCACCAGGTGGGAGGGATCAGATGTCCGAACGACACACGGTGTTGCGCTCGATGCACGATCTGGGATTGGCGGCCTGGTTCGGCGGCTCGCTGATGGGGGCGGTCGGCGTCAACAGCGCGGCGACCCGGGTCGACAACTCCAAGGAACGGCTCGGCGTGGCCTCGGCCGGCTGGGCCCGGTGGACACCGGTCAACGCCGCCGCGATCGGTGCCCACATGGCCGGCGCCGCGGGCGAGTTGGTGACCGAGAGTCCACGGGTGATCGCCCAGGCCGGGGTGGCCAGGATGAGCCTGGTCAAGACCGGGCTCACCGTGGCGGCGCTGGCGGTGACCGGTTACAGCCGGATGCTCGGGATGAGGCTGCAGAAGGCCGGTGGTCCACCGGTCGACGGGACCACCGAGCCGAACCACGCCACCCCGAAGGACATCGCGGCGAGCCAGCGCCAGCTCCGGGTGCTCCAGTGGGCGATTCCCGCCCTCACCGGCGCGCTGATTGTGATCACCGCGCTCGCCGGGGAGCAGCAGAAGCCCGGCCAGGTGGCCAAGGGGATGCTGCGACGGGCCAGGAGCATGCGGCACCGCCGGTCGCACGTGTCGCGGTACGCCCAGGGGGCGATGCGGCATGTGCCGGGGGCCCTGAACCAGGCGTCGGGTGCGATGCGGCACGTACCGGGCGCAATGCGGCAGGCGTCCGGCGGGTTGCGGTACGCCTCGAAGGGCATGGGTCGGGTGATGGCCGCACGGTCGGCCATGCACGCGCTGTCGATGCTGCGACGCTGAGCGTACGGACGAGTCGCCCCGGCCATGGGCCGGGGCGGGGCCGGTCCCGTGATGAACGCCGACGGCGGTCGGTGCCGGTTCGGCACCGACCGCCGTTACGGGCGGAACCTGCGGTCAGCGGCTGGCGAGGCCGGCGCGCCGCTTGGTCCAGACGTCGAACGCCACCGCCGCGAGCAGGACGATGCCCTTGACCAGCATCACCCGCTCGCTCGGGGCACCGATCAGGGACATGCCGTTGTTGATCACACCCATGATCAGACCACCGGTGATGGCACCGACCACCTTGCCGACGCCGCCCTGAACCGCGGCGCCGCCGATGAACGCGGCCGCGATCGCGTCGAGTTCGAACGAGTTACCCGCGGTCGGGCCGGCCTGGTTGAGCCGGCCGGCGAAGATGACCCCGGCGAGGGCGGCGAGCACACCCATGTTGACGAAGATCCAGAAGATCACCGACTTGACCTTGACGCCGGAGAGCGTCGCGGCCTGGACGTTGCCACCGACGGCGTAGATCTGGCGACCGAACACCGCCCGGTTGGTCAGCAGCGAGTAGCCGAGGACCAGCACCGCCAGCAGCACCAGCACCCAGGGCAGGTTCTTGAACCGGGCGAGCTGCACCACCACCGCCAGGACCACCACGGCAGCGGCGACGATCTTCAGGAGGAACAGCGGCAGCGGGTCCACGACCTGCTGGTAGCCGAGCCGGGCCTTGCGGGTACGCCACTGCGTACCGGCGATCCCGACCACCGCGACCACCCCCACCAGGAGGCTGAACAGGTCCGCACCACCCAGCGGCCCGAGGCCGATGTTGCCGAAGTAACCGCTGGTGAACCCGTTGGAGAGGGTACGGATCTGCTCCGGGAACGGCCCGATGCCCTGGTTACCCAGGACGGTGAGGGTCAGCGCGCGGAAGAGCAGCATGCCGGCCAGCGTGACGATGAACGCCGGGATACCGAAGTACGCGATCCAGTAGCCCTGCCAGGCGCCGATCAGGCCACCGATCACCAGGGTGATGAGCAGTGCGAGGGGCCAGGGGACATCATGGTTGACCATCAGCACCGCGGAGATGGCACCGCTGACCGCCACCACCGACCCGACCGACAGGTCGATGTGCCCGGCGATGATGATCAGGATCATCCCGATCGCGAGGATCAGGATGTACGAGTTCTGCACGATGATGTTTGAGATGTTCTGCGGCTGTAGCAGGTCACCGCCGGTCAGCACCGAGAACAACACGATGATCAGGGCGAACGCGACGTAGATGCCGCTCTGCCGAAGGTTCAGCGAGAGTCGTCGCTGCGGCTTGCCGTCCGGTTGCCGCGAGTCGCCGACGCCGACCACGGCACCGGCATCGGCGCTCGCGGGTGCGATGCTGCTCATCGGGTCTACTCCTGTTCCTTGGTCATGTACTGCATGAGTCGTTCCTGGGTGGCGTCCTTGCGATCGACCTCGCCGGTCACCCGTCCCGCCGACAGGGCGTAGACACGGTCACAGAGGCCCAGCAGTTCGGGCAGTTCCGACGAGATGACCAGCACGGCCTTGCCCTCGTCGGCGAGCCGGTTGATGATCGAGTAGATCTCGTACTTCGCACCCACGTCGATGCCACGGGTCGGCTCGTCGAGGATCAGTACGTCCGGATCAGTGAAGATCCACTTCGACAGCACGACCTTCTGCTGGTTACCACCGCTGAGCTTGCCGGTGATGCTCGCGACGGTCGGCGCCTTGATGTTCATGCTGGTCCGGAAGTCGTTCGCGACCCGGTACTCCTCGTTCTCGTTCACCCACCCCCGGCGGGCGAGCTTGCGCAGCCCGGCAGCGGAGACGTTGCGCTTGATGTCGTCGATGAGGTTGAGCCCGTACCGCTTGCGGTCCTCGGTCACGTACGCGATGCCGTGCCGGATGGCCTCCCGGACCGACTTCAGCTCGATCTCCCGGCCGTCCTTGAAGATCCGGCCGGAGATGTTCGTGCCGTACGAGCGGCCGAAGACGCTCATCGCCAGCTCGGTACGACCGGCGCCCATCAGACCGGCCAGCCCGACGATCTCGCCCCGACGCAGGGTCAGGTTGGCCTTCGAGACCACCACCCGACCGCGCTGGGTCGGGCTGTGTACGGTCCAGTCCTCGATCCGCAGGACCTCCTCGCCGACCCGCGACTCGTGCGGCGGGAACCGGTTCTCCAGTGCCCGGCCGACCATGCCGGAGATGATCCGGTCCTCGGTGACCTCCTCGACGGCCGGATCGAGGGTCTCGATCGAGCGCCCGTCGCGCAGGATGGTGATCCGGTCCGCGATCTCCCGGACCTCGTTCAGCTTGTGCGAGATGATCACCGAGGTGATCCCCTGGCTGCGCAGGCCACGCAGGAGGTCGAGCAGGTGGGCGGAGTCGTCGTCGTTGAGCGCCGCGGTCGGCTCGTCGAGGATCAGCAGTCGCACCCGCTTGGAGAGCGCCTTGGCGATCTCGACCAGTTGCTGCTTGCCCACACCCAGGTCGAGCACCGGCGTCACCGGGTTCTCGGTCAGCCCCACCCGACGCAGCAACTCGGCCGCCTCGTGGTTGGTCCGGTTCCAGTCGATCAGCCCACGGGTCGCCAACTCGTTGCCGAGGAAGATGTTCTCGGCGATCGAGAGCTGCTGGGCGAGCGCCAGTTCCTGGTGGATGATCGCGATGCCGCGCTGCTCGCTGGCCCGGATGTCGCCGAACTTGGACAGCTCGCCGTCGACGTAGATCTCGCCCTCGTACGACCCGTACGGGTAGACGCCCGAGAGCACCTTCATCAAAGTCGACTTGCCCGCGCCGTTCTCACCGCAGATCGCATGGATCTCGCCCCGGCGTACGGACAGGTTGACGTCCTGGAGCGCTTTCACCCCGGGGAACGTCTTGGTGATCCCGCGCATCTGCAGGATGTTGTCGTCGGTCATGCCTGGTGTCCCTCCGGGCTGTGCTGATCGCCGTTGAGCCGCGTCACCCCGCCGGTCCCGCCGCCGGCCCGGTGTTCCCGGATCCGGCGGCAGGACCGCGCGATCGAATTACTTCAGCTGGTCGGCGGTGTAGAAACCGGAGTCGACCACGGCCTTCTGGTAGTTGGACTTGTCCACCACGACCGGCTCGAGCAGGAACGACGGCACGACCTTGTTGCCGTTGTCGTAGTCGGTCGTGTTGTTCACCTCGGGCTTGTCGCCCTTGAGCACGGCGTCGGCCATCTTGACGGTCACGTCGGCGAGCTGCCGGGTGTCCTTGTAGATGGTCGAGTACTGCTCACCCGCGATGATCGACTTCACCGACGCCAGCTCGGCGTCCTGACCGGTGACCGGCGGGTACGGCTGGCCGGCGGTGCCGTAACCGTTGCTCTTGAGCGCGGACAGGATGCCGATCGACAGCCCGTCGTACGGGGACAGCACGCCGTTGACCTTGGTGCCGCCGCTGTAGGTCTTGGACAGCAGGTCCTCCATCCGCTTCTGCGCGGTGGCCGGGTCCCAACGCAGGATCGCGACGGTCTTGAAGTCCTTCTGACCGCTCTTCACCACCAGCGTGCCCTTGTCCAGGTACGGCTGCAGGACCGACATCGCCCCGTTGAAGAAGAAGGTGGCGTTGTTGTCGTCCGGCGAGCCCGCGAACAGCTCGATGTTGAACGGGCCCTTGGCCTCGCCGTCGGTGCCGTCGGCCTTCTTCAGACCCAGGCCGACCAGCAGCGAGGTGGCCTGCTCGACGCCGACCTTGAAGTTGTCGAAAGTGGCGTAGTAGTCCACGTTCGGGCTGTTGCGGATCAGGCGGTCATAGGAGATGACCGGGATCTTCTTGTCCCCCGCCTCCTGCAACTGCGTCGTCAGCGCGGTGCCGTCGATCGAGGCCACGATGAGCAGCTTGGCGCCCTTCGTGATCTGGTTCTCGATCTGGTTGACCTGCGTCGGGATGTCGTTCTCGGCGTACTGCAGGTCGACCTTGTAGCCCAGCTTCTCCAGCGCGCTCTTGACGTTGTCACCGTCGTGGATCCAACGCTCGGAGGACCTGGTCGGCATGGTGACGCCGATCAGGGCGCCGGCGTTGTTCCCGCCCTCCGCACCCTGGTCGACGGTCTTGGTGCTCGAGCCGCAGGCCGTCAGGGCGGCGGCGAGCGTGATGGCTCCTGCCACCGACGCGAGCCGTACGAACCTCATGTTCTCTCCTTTGAGTACAGAGCGCGGGGGCCGACCGTGATCAGTTGATCCGGCTGCGAAGGTCGCCGCGTTTCATTCCTTGGGGTGTCGACCGGCCTCGGGCCCGTCGACGTGATCGTGCGGATGAGGGACGGGATCTCCCTCACCCCCTGCCCGGCAGCCCTTGGGCCAACCGGTAGTAGGCCTGGTTCCAGCGCAGCCGGTCGGTGAAGCCGGTGGCGGTGGTGTGCTGGTCGATCACCAGCAGCTCGGTGCGGAGCATGTTCGCGAAGTCCTGCAGGGTTTCCACCCCGACCGCCTGGGTCAGCACGGTGTGGTGCGGTCCTCCGGCGGTCAGCCACGACTCGGCCGAGGTGGACAGCGTCGGGGCGGGCTTCCACACCGCCCGCGCCACCGGCAGGTTCGGCAGCGGCTCGTCCGGCGGGACGACCTCGATCTCGTTGGCCACGAACCGGAACCGGTCACCGAGGTCGGCCAGGCCGATCACCACGCCCGGTCCGGAGACCGCGTCGAAGACGAGCCGGACCGGGTCCTCCCGGCCGCCGATGCCGAGCGGGTGGATCTCGCACGACGGCTGCCCACCGGCGATGGTCGGGCAGACCTCCAGCATGTGCGCGCCGAGGATCTTCGGCTCGCCGGGCCCGAAGTGGTAGGTGTAGTCCTCCATGAAGGAGGTGCCGCGCCCGGTGCCGACCCCCATCGCCTTCACCGCGGCGAGCAGCGCGGAGGTCTTCCAGTCGCCCTCCCCGCCGAAGCCGTAGCCGTCGGCCATCAGCCGCTGGACCGCGATGCCGGGGAGCTGGCGCAGCCCGCCGAGGTCCTGGAAGTTGGTGGTGAACGCACCGAAGCCGCCGGTGGTGAGGAACTGACGCAGCCCGAGTTCGATCCGGGCGGCGTACCGCAGTTCCGGGTGGCGCTGGCCGCCCGAGGCGAGTTCCGGGGCGAGCCGGTACTGGTCGGCGTACTCCACGACCAGCTTGTCAATCGCGTCGTCGGCCACCTGGTCGACCAGCTCGACCAGGTCGTTGACGCCGTACGTGTTCACCGAGACGCCGAAACGCAGCTCGGCCTCGACCTTGTCGCCCTCGGTGACCGCGACGTCGCGCATGTTGTCGCCGAAGCGGGCCAGGCGCAGCGTACGGAGGTGGCTGTAGCCGGCGGCGGCACGGGCCCAGCCGTCGATCCGGGCCACCAGGGCCGGGTCGGAGGCGTGCCCGGCGACGGTCTTGCGGGCCACCCCGAGGCGGGTCTGGATGAACCCGAACTCGCGGTCACCGTGCGCGGCCTGGTTGAGGTTCATGAAGTCCATGTCGATGGACGCCCAGGGCAGCGCGACGTTGAGCTGGGTGTGCAGGTGCAGCAGCGGCTTGCGCAGGACGTCGAGCCCGCTGATCCACATCTTCGCCGGGGAGAAGGTGTGCATCCAGGCGATGACCCCGATGCAGTCCGGGTCGGCGTTCGCCGCGAGCATCACCTGCCGGATCGCGCCCGCGTCGGTGAGGACCGGTTGCCACACCAGTTCCGCGGCGATCCGGCCGTCGGCGGTCAGGGTCCGCTGGATCTCCTGCGACTGCTCGGCGACCTGCTGGAGCGTCTCCGGGCCGTAGAGGTGCTGGCTGCCGGTGAGGAACCAGATCTGGGGTTTGGTGTCCGGTGTGATGGCGGATCCTCCTGTTCCGGGCATGACTCAGGCCTGCCCGTACACGTTCTGGTAGCGGGCGTAGAGCGAGTCGATGTCATCGGCCGCCAGCGGCAGCGGGGTGCCGAGCTGGCGGGAGATGTGTACGGTCCGCGCCACGTCCTCGCACATCACCGCCGCCTTGACCGCGGCTCGGGCGCTGGCCCCGATCGTGAACACCCCGTGGTTGCGCATCAGCACCGCCGGCGACCGGTGCCCGGTGAGGGTGGCGACGATGCCCTGGCCGATCGAGTCGTCCCCGATCAGTGCGAACGGGCCGACCGGGATCTCGCCACCGAACTCGTCGGCGATCATCGTGAGCACGCACGGAATCGGCTCGGCCCGCGCCGACCAGGCGGTCGCGTACGTCGAGTGGGTGTGCACCACGCCCCCGACGTGCGGCATGTGCTTGTAGACGTAGGCGTGGGCAGCGGTGTCGGAGGACGGGGCCAGCTCGCCGTCGACGAGGTTGGCGTCGAGGTCGGTCACCACCATGTTGTCGGCGGTGATCTCGTCGTAGCTGATCCCGGACGGCTTGATGACCAGCAGGTCCGCGCCGGGGACGCGGGCGGAGACGTTGCCGGCGGTCCAGACCACCAGTTCGTTGCGGGGCAGTTCGGCGTGCAGCGCGGCGACCTGGGCGCGCAACGCGCGGATGGTCCCGGCGACGGATTCGGTGACGGTCACCCGTTCACCGCCCGGGTCGTCGCGGCCTCGGTCGGGGCACCGGCCGCGCTCGCCAATGCCTGTCGCCGGATCGCCCGGAGTCTGCGCATGACGCCGTTGCCTCCCCTGCCGAAGTGGTCGTGGAGCTGCCGGTACTCGTCGAACAGCTCGTCGTAGCGGTCCGCCGCAGCCTCGTCGGGTACGTAGACGGCGCGCTCGACCCGACCCATCCGGGCCGCCGCGGCGCGTACGTCGGGGTAGACCCCGGCCGCGACGGCGGCGTGGATGGCCGAGCCGAGGGCCGGTCCCTGGGTGGAGGTGATCAGCGACAGCGGCAGCCGGGTGACGTCGCTGTAGATCTGCATCAGCAGCTTGTTCTTGGTCAGACCGCCGACCACGACCAGTTCGGAGACGGGTACGCCGGCTCCGGCGAAGGTCTCGATGATGGTCCGGGTGCCGAAGGCGGTCGCTTCGAGCAGCGCGCGGTAGATGTCCTCCGGGCGGGTGGCCAGGGTCTCCCCCACCAGCAGCCCGGACAGTTCGTGGTCGACCAGGACCGAGCGGTTCCCGCTGTGCCAGTCCAGGGCGACCAGTCCGTGCTGACCGACCTGCTGCTCGGCGGCGAGCCGGGTGAGGTACTCGTGCGTGGTCAGCCCCTCGGCCTGCGCCCGTTCGGTGTAACCGGCCGGCACCTGGGTCGAGACGAAGTGGCCGAAGATGTCGCCGACGCCGCTCTGCCCGGCCTCGTAGCCCCAGCTACCGGCGACGATCCCGCCGTCGACCACCCCGCACATGCCCGGTACGTCCCGCAGTTCGCGTCCGTTCATCACGTGGCAGGTGGAGGTGCCCATGATGGCGACCATCTGGCCGGGTTCCAGGGCGTTGCCGGCCGCGGCCGTCACGTGCGCGTCGACGTTGCCGACCGCCACCGGGATGCCGACGGGCAGCCCGGTCCAGGCGGCCGCCTCGGCGCTGAGTGTGCCGGCGGCGGCACCGAGGGCGCCGATCGGCTGGTCGAGCTTGGTGGCGACGAAGTCCGCGAAGGCGGGGTTGAGCGCGGCCAGGAAGTCCGGGCTCGGATAGTGGCCGTCCTGGAGGATGCCCTTGTACCCGGCGCTGCAGGCGTTGCGGACGTAGTTCCCGGTGAGTTGCCAGACGATCCAGTCGGCCGCCTCGACCCAGCGTTCCATGGCGGCGTAGACCTCGGGGTCCTCCTCCAGGAGCTGGAGTGCCTTGGCGAACTCCCACTCGGACGAGATCAGCCCACCGTAACGAGGTAGCCACGCTTCGTTGCGAGCTGCGGCCAGTTCGTTGATCCGGTCGGCCTGCGGCTGGGCGGCGTGGTGGCGCCAGAGCTTCACGTAGGCATGCGGACGGTCGGCGAACCGGGGCAGTTCGCTGAGCGGGGTGCCGTCGTTCAGCGTCGGAACCATGGTGCAGGCGGTGAAGTCGGTTCCGATTCCGACCACCGCCGCCGGGTCCGCCCCGGCGTCGGCCAGTGCGGCCGGTACGGCGTACCGCAGGACGTCGACGTAGTCGCCGGGCACCTGGAGGGCCCAGTCGGCACCGAGCGGGGCCCCGCCGTCCGGCAGCGCGTCGGTGAGCACGGCGTGCGGGTACTCGAAGACCGCGGACCCGAGCTCGGTCCCGTCCACCGCCCGGACCACGACGGCACGGCCGGACAGCGTCCCGTAGTCAACTCCGACTACGAGCGCTTCTGACGGATCGATCGGCATGTCTGGCACCTTCGGGGGTGGACGGACGAGGTCGGGAGCCTGTAGGCGCGGGCTCCGGACCACGAGTGTTATCGCTAACATTCGTGGGGTCAACCGGAGGTCGTAACATTTCAGTAACGAGCGGAGGTGTTTTGGCACACAACCGGCTACATTCCGTTACCCGCTCGCCGCCTGGTAGGCATTCGAGTTGCCCGCCGGAGCAGACGCCGTCCGGGCACATGTCGGGTCGAGCCGGATCGCGGAGGGACATCGGGTCGGGGCATCACGGCGAGACGTCGGGTCGAGCCGAGTCGCGTACGGACGTGGGCTCGGGGTGGTTCGCGGGTCAGCGCGGCGGGGGTGCGACGCTCGCCCGGGACACCAGGGTCGGCGCGACGGTCTGACGGCTGGTCGTCGGCAGCCCGGACTCGATCTGCTCGAGCAACAGGGCGAGACTCGCCCGCGCCACGGCACCGAAATCCGGCCGGATCGTCGTCAGTGGAGGGATGAAGTACGCCGCCTCCGGCACGTCGTCGAAGCCGACGACACTGACCTCCTCCGGCACCCGGCGACCCCGTTCGCTCATCGCCCGCAGGATGCCGAGCGCCAGGTGGTCGTTGGCGGCGAAGATCGCGGTGACCTCCGGCATCCGGGCCAGCATCTGGCCGGCCCGGTAACCCGAGGCGGCGGTCCAGTCGGCGGGCATCAACGGCGGCAGTTCGGCACCGGCGGCACGCAGCGCCTCCCGCCACCCCTCGATCCGGCCGGCGCTGTCGAACCACTCGGCCGGGCCGGAAACGTGCCATACGGTCTGGTGACCGGCGTCGAGCAGGTGGCGGGTGGCGTCCCGGGCGCCGGTCACCTGGTCGACCGTGACCAGCGCGGCCGAGCGCTGCGGATCCCCGTCGATCGCCACCAGCGGAACGTCGGCGGGCAGATCGTCGAGGGCCTCGTTCGCCGAGGTCACCGGCGCGATGACCATGATCCCGGCAACCCGGTGGTCGAGGTGCCGGGCCACCGCCTCGGCGATGGATCGACGGTCGAGCACGCTGACGCTGCCCACACTGACGGCAAAACCGGCCTCCGCCGCGGCCTGCTCGAAGGCGGCGAGCAACGACGCCGGTCCGTAGAGGGTGGAGTTCTGGGTCACGACACCGATCGACTGCGATCGACCGGTGACCAGTGTCCGGGCCGCCCGGTTCGGTCGGTAACCCAGTTCGGCGATGGCGGCACGGACCCGACTGCGGGTCTGCTCGCGGACGTTCGGATGATCGTTGAGCACCCGGGACACCGTCTGATGGGACACCCCGGCAAGACGCGCGACATCGGTCATCGCGGGATTACGCATCATCCTGTTATCCACTTTCACTACCTCACTCGGGGAAAGCTCACATATCGCCGCGTCTGCGCCGAGCGCCCGCCCGGGTGTGCCTGATTATCGTCGGCCATGCCCGACCGATTCACCCACCCACGCGTGGCCATCCCGGGCGGACCGATCGGTCAGCTACCGATCCGGCCGATCGCGGGGATCCCTCGGCGGTGCCGGTCGACACGGTGCGTCATGCCGTAACACGGCGGGCGCGTCGGGTCCGCTCTCCTTCCACCACGGCCGATACGATGGCGACAGCGATCATGTTAGCGATAACATCGCTCCCGTCAAGGGCTCGGCGACGGCCGTACCGCCTCCCGTGGACCCGGTACGGCCGAGCGGGGCGGTTGCCGGAACGCCGCTCCCGGACCGCCCACACTCGCCCCCCACCGGTCGGTGGACACCGTCACCATCGGACCTGCCGCCCGACCGCCGGCACCATCGGGAACTCCGACCGGGCCGGCACCGAGCGCCGCACGAGCAGTCGCGACAACCGCCCCCGGGCACCGAGGTCCCCGGGGCCGGTCCGCCCGTGGATACCGCCCGCCGGCCGGAGCGGCAACTCCGGCGCCGGGCCCGACCCGAGGGCGAGCAGGAACCGAACCGGGCCCGATCCGAGGGCGAGCAGGGATCGGACCGAGAACCGACGCCGGGCGGACGCGTGGTCGTGACGGCGATCCGCCGGCGGCCAGTCCGGCCCACCGGAGGTCGGGGTGCCCAGCCACGAGAACATCGCGGTCCCCTCCACCCGTTCGTGCCCTCCGAACTCCGGCTGTCCGGCCGCCGCCGGGGCCGAGCCCGACCGGACGGCTCCGGTCGGGGCGTGCGGGTGCGGTACCACCACCATGCTCACCCCCCTCCGACCTCCGGTGCGGCGGATGTACCGCCTGCGATCAGGATCGGTCGAGCCGGGTCACAACGGACAGGACCGGTGCCGGGTCCAGTTCCGTACGGCACTGGACCTGTACACCGAAGCCATCGATGTGCGTCACAACCGCGCCACAACCGCGCCAGGGCTTAATGGGAGCTGACACCGGCGACCGAAGGAGAGGATCCGATGACACGTCTGCGCTGGCGAGTCGGCAGTCTTGCCGCCACCGTCGTAGTTCCCACGGCGCTGCTGGGCTTGACCCCGGCGGCCAGCCACGCCTGCTGCGAACCCGAGGACGACCGGGTGGTGGTCTCGATCAACGGGACGATCTGCTGGGAGCAGCCCCCAATCGACGGTCCCCCGGTGACGTACGCGCAGGGCGGTCGGGCCATCGTCACGGTGACCCTGTCGGAACCGGTCAAGACGCCGTTGACGGTGGTGTTCCGTACCGCCGACGGCACCGCCGTCGCACCGGAGGACTACACCGCGGTCCCGCAGCGCCGGGTGACGATCCCGGCCGGCGCCCGTGGTGTCGAGGTGCCGGTCGAGATCCGGGCCGACAGCGTGCGGGAACCGGACGAGTGGTTCACGGTGAACATCTCCGATCCGTCGGTCGGCGTGATCGGGCAGGGACGGGCGACGGTGGTCGTCAAGGACGGGGCACCCCCCAAGGGCGGCGGTCAGTAGGAACGGGGAGCGGCTACCGGTCGTGCGTCCCGATCGAGACGCACGACCAGTTCCTCGGCCTCGGCGGTGGCGTTGGCCCGCCGGTACAACGCCACCGCCAGCCGCCACTGCTGCTCGGTCCCGGCCCGGTCACCGAGTCGCCGGTCCAGGTCGCCGAGATGTCGTCGGACCCGCGCCTCCTCGTACGGATCGGGTATCCGGGTACGCAGGGCGAGCGCGTGCCGGAGCTGGTCGCCGGCTTCGGCGAGGTCCCCCGCGCTCAGGTGCACCTGCCCGATGTTGTGCCGGGTGATCGCCTCGAGGTGCTGGTCGGCGAGGTCACGGGTGAGCAGCAACGCCCGGCGCAACGGGCTGATCGCGGCGTCCGGGTCCCCCCGGCGCAGCAGCGCCAGCCCGAGCCCGTTCATCGTCTCCGCCTCGTAGCGACGGTCACCGATCGCCTGGTAGACCAGCAACGCCTGGCCGAGATGGTCGAGCGCGTCGTCGAGAGCGCCCCGGCCGAGGTCGGCCTCGCCGAGGCTGTGCAGCACCGCGGCCTCCAGCCTCGGGTTGCCGACCTCCCGGCTGATGGTGAGCGCCTCCGCCAGGTCCGGTGAGCTCAGGTCCGGCCGACCCATCCGTACGTAGGTGTGGCCGGTGTTGTTGAGTGCCAGGGCGATCCCCAGGCGGTAACCGCTGGCGGTGTGGATCGCCAACGCGTGCCGGAACGCGGTCACCGCCTCGTCGAACCGGCGCAGCCCGCTGTACGCCGCCGCGATGTTGTTGTACACGTGCCCCGCACCTCGCTGGTCACCGCTGGCGAGCATCAGCGGCAGAGCCTCGTGCAGGCTGGCCAGCGCCGCGTCGAAACGCCGGGCCATGATGTGCGCGACCCCGAGTCCGCTGAGCATCAGGCCCTCGGTGGCCGGGTCGCCGACCTGCCGGGCCGCCGCCACCGCCCACCGGCACATCTCCACCCGCTCGGGCCAGTGCCCCCGGGAGTCGTAGAAGCCGATCAGCAGGTACGTGAGCTGCCAGGCGGTCGTCGGCAGCCCGTGCTCGGCCGCGTACCGGGTGATCGGGAGCAGGTTGCCCCGTTCGGCGTCGAGGAAGGCGAGCGCCGCGTGGTGTTCGGCCGGGAACGGCGGCTCGGCCGGCGGATACCGCAGTACGGGGGTGACCCGGTCCCGCCCCGGATCGAGGACCCGGTTCGCGGCGTAGGCGACGGCGACGTACCAGTCGGCGATCCGTACGGTGGCCTCGTCCCGGTCCGCCGGGTTCTCGTCCACGGTCGCGCACTGCTGGGCGAAGAGGGCGATGAGGTCGTGGAACCGGTAGTGGTCCACGCCGGTCTCGATCGCGAGGTGGGCGACGACCAGCTCGTCGACGATCCGGCGTGCCTCGGCCGGGTCCAGGTCGGCCACGGCGGCGGCGAGCAGGGTGTGGAAGGTCGGGCCGGGATGGAGCCCGAGCAGGCGGAACAGCCGTGCGGCCGGAGCACTCAGCGCCCGGTACGCACTGGCGAAGACCGTTCGTACGCTGCGCGAGTCCCCGTCCACGCTGAGCGCGTCGAGCCGGTTCGCCCCGGCCAGCTCGGTGACCAGCGTGCCGATCGTACGGTTGGGCCGGCTCGCCAGTTTCGCCGCCGCGATCCGCAGTGCCAGCGGCATCCGGTCACAGAGCCGGACCAGTTCGGCCGCCGCCTCCGGTTCGGATTCCACCGCCCCGGCGCCGAGCAGCCGCCGCAGCACCGCCAGGGCTTCGGCGTCCGGCAGCACGTCGAGGTTGACCGGGCAGACCGCGTGATGGGTGTTCAGGGCGGCCATGGTGCTGCGGCTGGTCACCGCGAGCATGGTGCCGGCGCTGCCCGGAACCAGCGGCAGTACGTCGTCGGCGGTGCCGGCGTTGTCCAGCACGATCAGGATCCGACGGCCGTGCAGCAGGGATCGGTAGAGGCTCGCCTGCTCGGTCAGGTCGGCCGGGATCCGGTCCGCCGGTACGCCGAGGCTGCGCAGCATGTGCGACAGCGCCTGCTCCGGTGAGAGGGTCGACTCCCGTTCGTGCCCGCGCAGGTCGACGAAGAGCTGCCCGTCCGGGAACCGGTTCGCGACCCGCCGACCCCACTGCACCACCAGGGCGGTCTTGCCGATGCCGGCGGGTCCCGAGATGAGCGCCAGCGGGAGGTCACCGTCGAGGTCGTCGAGCAGTTTGTCCAGCACGGACAGTTCCGCGCCCCGCCCGGTGAAGAAGCCGACCGGCGCCGGTAGCTGCATCGGTGTCGGCATCAGCGGGGCCGCCCCGGCGTCGATCCGCACCGGCCCGGATCCCGCCGGGGAAACGGCCGGTTCGGCGGGGCTGTCCGGCTCGGGGTCGAGACTCGGGTCGCGGCGCAGGATCCGGGTGTGCAGCCGGGCCAGGTCCGGACCCGGATCGACCCCGAACTCGTCCGCCAGACCGGCCCGGAGTCGCTGGTACGCGTCGAGCGCGTCGGTCTGCCGGCCGGCGCGGTACAGCGCGAGCATGAACAGGCCGACCAGGCGTTCCCGGGCCGGGTACTCGACCAGCAGCCGTTCCAGTTCGCCGACCGCGCTCACGTGCCGCCCCAGCCGGAGTTCGGCGTCCCACCGGTCCTCGATCGCGGCGAGCCGTACCTCGGAGAGACGGTCCACCTCCGCCGCGCCCCAACCGGTCGGGTCGGCGTCGGCGAGGGCGACGTCGTGCCGCCACAGGTCCAGTCCCTCGCGCAGGTGGGCGGCGGCGCGGGCGGGTGCACCGGCGGCGAGTTCCTCCCGACCCCGGCGGGCGTGCTCCTCGAACCGGACCGCGTCGACCGCATCGGGATCCAGCCGCAGGATGTAGCCGGACTCCCTGGTGACCAGCACGTCCGGCAGGCCGCAGAGGGTCAGCGCCTGGCGTACGCGGGCGACGTGGCTGTGCAGCGACTTGATCGCCGTACGGGGTGGGCGCTGTCCCCAGAGCGCGTCGACCAGCCGCCACTGCGGTACCACCGTGTCGGCCTTGAGCGCGAGCAGTCCGACCACGGCACGCTGGCGGGCGCCGACGAGGAGCGCGGGTCCGGCCGGGCCGAGCACCTCCACCGGCCCGAGCAGGCGGATCTGCCGTCGCGCCGGGACTGCCCGGTGCAACCGGGCCTGTGCCGGAGCCGGGACGTTGGGGTCAGGGACCGCCGACATACGCCCCACGGCCCCCCTTCCGCGTGCCGGACACGCGTCACGAAGTCGTCTGTCCAGGCAGCATAGTGGTCGGGGAGGATCGATGGATAGCAATCGTCGGAGATCCGGCCCAGGGCGCGTGACAGGTCCACAACCCACACACAACCGCCCCGCAGCCCGGGTTCCGTAGACAGAGGTCATGCGTCACCAGGCGATCCTCACCATCCCGCTCACCGTGACCCGGCAGGCCCGGCAGCCACTGCACGAACAGATCGCCAGCCAGGTCGGCACGGCCGTGGAGCACGGGCTGCTGGCACACCGTACGCAGTTGCCGTCGACCCGTACCCTCGCCGCACTGCTCGGCGTCTCGCGGGGGGTGGCGACCGCGGCGTACGAGCTGCTGTTCACCCGTGGCTACCTGGAGAGCCAGCCGGGGTCGGGGACGTACGTCGCCGGGCGGGTGACGGCCCGGCAGGAGCCCGGCGGTCCGGGACGAACCGGGACGGGTGCCACCGGACGGCGTCCGCGCGGCCTGCCCGACCGGGCCGCCGCGACCCGTCCCCCGGCTCCGGCCGACCGGCCCGCGGTCATCGACCTGCGGCCGGGGCAGGTCGACATCGAGGCCTGCCCACTCCCCGCCTGGCGGGCGGCCTGGCGGCGGGCGAGCTTCAACCGGCCGCCGGCACAGTCCCTCCCCCCGCTCGGCCTGCCCGAGCTGCGCCGGGCCGTCGCCGAACACCTGGCGGCCAGTCGTGGGGTCCCGCTGGCCGGCCGGGACGTCGTGATCACCGGCGGTACCGCGCACGGGCTCCGGTTGGTGTTGGACGCGCTGGGCCTGCACGGACGCCAGGTGGCGATCGAGGAGCCGGTGCCGCCGGCCCTGCACCGGGCCGCCGCCGGGGATTCGGAGCGGCCGGCCGCGCTGCCGGTCGATGCCGAGGGCGCCCGGTTGGACGCGGTCGGGCCGAACTGCCGCGCCGTCGTGGTCACCCCCGATGCCCAGGTGCCACTCGGTCACGTGCTCTCCGCCGAGCGGCGCCGGGCCGCGGTGGCGTGGGCGGCGAGCTCCGGCGGCCACGTCGTCGAGATCGCCTGCGACCCGGTGTTCCGGCCCGGGGTGAGCCAGCTACCCCGGCTGTACGGCACCGCCGGCGCCCGGTCGATCCTGGTCGGAGGCTTCTGCGAGCTGCTCACCCCGGCCCTGAACCTCGGGTACGCGCTCGTCCCGCGCGAACTCACCGCCACCGTCGGCCGGCAGCTCGGCGAGTACGCGGCGGTGCCGCCGTACCTGACCCAGCTCGCGCTGGCGTCACTGCTGCGCGACGGGGTGATCGTCCGGCTGATGCACCGGCTCGGCCGCCGGTACGCCGCCCGACGCCGGATCGTCGAGTCCGCGCTCGCCCCGCTGCGCCGGATCCGGCTCGGCGCCCCGCACGCGGTCAACACCGAGGTGCTGTACCTACCGGAGCGGTCCGACGCCCAGCAGGTCGCCGACCGGGTACGCCAGCACGGCGTACGGGTGTCGACGCTTTCGCCGTACCACTTCTCCGGCCGGGTGACGCCGCCCGCGCTGGTGCTCGGCTTCGGCCACCTGCCCGACCCGGACCTGCACCGGAGCATGTCCCGACTGGTCGGCGCCCTGTCCGACCTGAGGTAGCCGGCGCCGACCTCAGGCCACCGGTGGTTCGAGGTCGAAGAGCAGGCAGGTGGAGGTGGCGTGGGCGATCAGCCGGCCGGCGCCGTCCAGCACCTTCGCCTCGGCCAGTGCCGTACGCCGACCGCGCTGCAACACGCTGCCCTCGCACCGCAATACGCCGGAGTCGATGGTGGCCGGGCGGAGGAACTTCACGTTCAGGTCGAGCGAGGTGTAGCCGACGCCGGCCGGCAGGGTGCTGTGCACCGAGCAGCCGGCGGCGGTGTCGAGCAGGGTGGAGAGCACGCCGCCGTGGACGCTGCCGAGCGGGTTGTAGTGGAACTCCTGGACCTCCATCTCGACCACCACCCGGCCCTGTTCGGCGGTCATCCGGGACATGTCGATCAGGTGCATCACCGGGGGCGGAGGCAGCTCACCGGCGATCATGGCGGTCAGCAGCTCCAGGCCGCTGCGCCGGCCCAGGCTCGCCGCGTTGATCGTGGGGTCGGACCAGGTGAAGGTACGGCTACGAGGCTGGGTCTGAGTCACAGACGCAGCGTCGCAGGCATTGCTGCGTCTGTCAACGAGACTTAGCCTGGCGGGGTGACGCCGACCGCACTGGACTGGGAACTCGACAACTGCACCATCGCGCGGGCGATGGCGATCCTCGGCGAACGCTGGACCGTGGTGGTGCTCCGCGAGGTCTTCACCGGCGTACGGCGCTTCGACGACATGCGCGAGCGGACCGGGATACCCCGGCAGGTGTTGACCAACCGGCTGGCCAGACTCGTCGAGGAGGGGCTGCTGCGTCGCGAGCCCTACCGGGAGCCGGGCGCCCGGCAGCGACACGAGTACCGGCTCACCGACAAGGGCTTGGACCTCTGGCCGATGCTGGTGGCACTGCTGGCCTGGGGCGACCGGTACCTCGCCGACCCCGAGGGCTCTCCCCTGCTCGCCGTGCACCGCGACTGCGAAGCCCCGGTCCGCGTCGAACTGCGCTGCGCCGACGGCCACGAGGTGACCGCGCCCCGGGACGTGGTACCCCGCCCCGGTCCGGGCCTGCACCGGCATCCCGGACCGGTTACCGCCGACGCCGGCCGGTGAGCTGATCCCCGGTCAGGTCCTCGACGCCGTCGTGCCGGGGCCCGGATGCAGCGGCGGGCCGGCGATGGCGCAGTGGACGCGTACCGGGCTGGTCGGGATCTCCTCGGGCTCGGCGGGTCCGGCGCCGGTCGTCGGGGAGTCTCCCCGGGAGGCCAGCCGGGACGGGATGCCGACCAGGCTGATCGCCGCCCCGAGCAGCAGCAGGCCCGAACAGATCAGCATCGAGACCCGGTAGACCGGCCGGAGGTCGGCCGCGTTCGTCAGGCTCCCGGCGCCGATGCCGGCGGCCAGCGGCAGCACCGCGACGGCGAGCAGACCGGCCGCACGGGCGACCGCGTTGTTCACCCCGCTGGCGATGCCGGCGTGCCGTTCGTCGACCGAACCGAGGGCGGTGGCGGTCAGCGGCGCGACGGTCAGCGACAGCCCCAGCCCGAGCAGTAGCACAGCCGGCAACACACCCGTGAGGTAGGCCGTGCCCGGCCCGACACCGGCGAGCAGGACCAGCGCCACCGCACAGACGATCGGGCCGACCGTCATCGGGATCCGTGGACCGATGCGTTGCCCCAGCGCTCCGGCCCGCGCCGAGAGCAGCAGCATCAGCACCGTCACCGGGAGCATCGCGGTTCCGGCCGCCAGCGGACTGAAGCCCACGACAACCTGGAGGTTGAGCACGACCAGGAAGAACACCCCGCCGAGCGCGGCGTAGACGGCGAACGTCACCAGGTTCACCGCGCTGAACGCCCGGACCGAGAACACCTCCAGCGGCAGCATCGGATGTGACGAACGCCGTTCGTTGAGGACAAAACCGACCAGACCGGCGACACCGAGGACCAGCGCGCCGAGCACGGTCGGCGAGGTCGGCCCGGCCGTAGGCCAGGCGGTGAAGCCGTACGTCAGACCGGCAAGACCGGCCGCGCCGGTGAGCACCCCGACAACGTCGAGGTGGTCCGGCGCGTCCGGGTCACGCGACTCCGGTACGTGCCGGAGCGCGACCAGCGCCACGATCGCGGCCAGCGGCACGTTGATCAGGAAGACCAGTCGCCAGCTCGCGGACTCGACCAGCCACCCGCCGAGGAACGGACCGAGGGCTCCCGCGATGCCGCCGAGCCCCGACCAGGCGCCGATCGCCCTGGCCCGGTCGTCGGGATGGAACGACGCCCCGAGGATGGCCAGCGCCCCCGGCGTGAGCAGGGCGCCCCCGATGCCCTGGAGCACCCGGGCCGCGACCAGGATCTCGACGTTCGGCGCCACCCCGCAGAGCAGGGAGGCCGCCGCGAACCAGACGATGCCGAGTACGAAGACCCGGCGCCGGCCGAACCGGTCCCCGAGCGAACCGCCGAGCAGGATCAGCGCGGCGAGGCTCAGGGTGTAGCCGTTGACGGTCCACTGCAACGCCGCCGCACCGGCGTCGAACTCGTCGCCGATCCGGGGCAGGGCGATGTTGACCACGGTCGCGTCGATGAAGGCCAGGCCGGAGCCGAGCACGGTGGCGAAGAGCACCCAGCGGCCGGCCGGCTGCCCGTACCGGACCAGGTCGCTGGCGGGGCGGTCGGATGTGGCGGCGGTCATCGGTGCTCCTCGGGCGGGGTCTACCAGGCTAGTCCTGCCGATCTTGGCTCGGCCGGCGGGCCGGCTACCCATTGCACTCGGGGGGTCACCGCCGCAGAATGTGGTGACGGTGTCCACCATCCGAAGTGGACAGACGCTGGGGAGGAAACATGTCCCGTCGCAACGTCACCATCCGCCGATCGCTCGCCATGCTGGCGGCCACCGCCGGCGCCGCCACGGCCATCATCGTCGGTCCGGCCACGCCCGCGCAGGCCATCCCGCACTGCCGCGCGGGATACCAGTGCAGCTACGTCTACTACAGCGCCGCCGACCACGAGACCGTCGTCGGAGGGCGGACCATCTTCTGCGACGGCAGCAGCGACTCGTTCGGCGTCACCAGCCGCTACCTGGAATTCGGCACGGCGCAGTGCCCCGACCCGCTCTGACCCACCCACCCGCCGCGGCGGGTGTCGACGCTGGGTAATCCAGGTCGGTTCCAGGAAGGGTAGAGCGCCGCTCGATACCGTTTCCTCGCCCGGCGACGGAGGGAGACACGGTGCTGATGCCTTCTCTGACCACGCAGGCGCCGAGCCGCCCGCGGACCCGTCCGAGGCTCGTCGCGTTCGCACCGGCGGCGCTCGCGGTGCTGATCGCCGCCGCCGCGGTCGCCGTACACCGGGGCACCGGGCAGTTCTGGTGGGACCTCGCCGCATACCGTACGGGCGCGTCGGCCGCCGCGGGCGGGGACGGCAACCTGTACGACGTGGCCGTCCGGGGCACCGACGGCATCGAACTCGGCTTCACGTACCCGCCGTTCGCGGCACTGCTGTTCCAGCCCCTCGCGTACGTCGGACCGGACCTCGCCATCGCGTTCTGGACGTTCGCCTCGGTCCTTGCGCTGGTCGCCGTTGTCCAGGTGACCCTTCGGTCGGCCGCCCCCACGGCCGACCGCCGCATGGTGCCGGCCCTGGTCGCCACGGTGGTCGCACTGCCGATCTTCGCGGTGTCGGGTCACCTCCAGGCCGGTCAGGTCGGCCTCTTCCTCGTGCTGGTCGTGCTCGTCGACCTGACCGGTGATCCCCGACGCTGGTGGTACGGGCTCGGCGTCGGGCTCGCCGCCGGTTTCAAGCTGACCCCGCTGATCTTCGTTGTCTTCCTGCTCGCCACCGGGCGGATCCGGGCTGCCGGGACGGCGGTCGCCGGATTCCTCGCCACCATCGCCGTCGGCTTCGCCTGGCGTCCGGCCGACTCGGCGCAGTTCTGGGGCGGCATGCTGCTCGACTCGTCCCGGGTGACGGGCGACCCCCGTACGATTCTGAACCAGTCGCTGCACGGCGCGCTGGCCCGGCTGGCCGACTCGGCCGACGTGTCAACGGTCTGGCTGCCGGTGGCCGCCCTGGTCGCGGTGGCGGGCATCGTCCTCGCCGCGTGGTGCGTACGCCGGGGTGAGCACCTGCTCGGCGTGCTGGCCTGCGCGGCGACCGGGCTGCTGGTCTCCCCGGTCTCCTGGCACCACCACTGGGTCTGGGTGGTGCCGGCGCTGGTACTGCTGGTCGACCGGGCCCGGAGCACCGGCAACCGGGCCGGGCTCGCGGTCGCGGGGGCGGCCTGGCTCGTCCTGGTGTTGACCACCGCCTGGGTCCTCGTCGGGATCCAGGGTCGGGACCTGCACTTCCGGGGGTTGGGTCTGATCTACAGCAACCTGTACGTGCTGATCGGGCTCGCCGCACTCGGCTACCTGCCGTTTTATCTGCGTCGCGGTCGCCGACCGTAGTCAAGGTTGCATCCAGGGCCGGTTCAGAAGGGGTTCCATGCGGATCGGTACGGTCGATGTCATGACGGTCACTGCGCCGGAGGCGCCGGTCCGGGAGCTGGTCCGTCCCGCCCCCCGGCGAGGCTGGCGCTGGTGGCTCTACTCGGCGCTGGTCGCCGCCGGGGCGGCCTGGTTGGCCTTTGTCGTGGCGCACCTCGTGCTCAGCGGGCAGTGGTGGCTCTGGCTCGCGGTGGACGCCATCCCCCCGGTGTTCTTCCTCGCCATCCCGGTGGTCCTGGCGGTCGGGGCCTTCCCCTGCCGGCGGTCACGGGGGCCGGTGGCGCTGCTCGCCGCCACCGCGCTGCTGCTCGGCGCGCCCCTGTCGGGGATCAACGTGCACCGGTTCGGCGGCGGGGACGGCCCCGCCCCGGCCGATGCCATCCGGGTCTTCACCTGGAACACCGGGTACTGGGACGAGGACGAGGAGACCGAGGCGTTCTACCGCACGCTGCGGGAGGCGGACGCCGACGTCTACCTGTTGCAGGAGTACTGGTACGCGAAGACACCCGAACCGCTCGACCCGGCGGCGACCCGCCTGCGGGCCGAGTTCCCCGGTTTCCACATCGCGATCGTCGGGGAGCTGATCACCGTCTCCCGGTTCCCGATCCTGCGGCAGTTCCCGCTGGACGCACCGGACCTGCCACCCCCCACGGGAGGCAGCACCGACCACTGGCTCTACAAGACGCTGCGTACGGACCTGGATCTCGGGCGGGGACGGGTGCTGTCGACGTACAACGTGCACCTGCCGGTGCAGTTGTCACCGGACGACGGTCCCCTGGACGGAGACTTCTACCGGGTCGTCAAGGACCAGCACGGCCAGCGCGAACCGCAGTTCCGGGCGCTGGCCCGCGACGTAGCGGCGAACGACAACCCGATCCTGCTGGCCGGCGACCTCAACACCAGCCCCGCGATGGGCGACGTACGCAAGCTGCCCGACGGCCTGCGCGACGCCGCGTACGCGATGCCCTCGATCTACCCGCGTAGCTGGGCCGAGTCGTCCAACTGGCCCCGCTGGTGGCGACTCGACTGGGCGTTCGTCTCCCCCGACGTACGGGTCCACTCGTACGGGTTCGGCAGCGCCCACGGCCTGTCCGACCACCGCTCACAGCAATTGGTGATCTCGACCGGATAGCCGGAACGGAACACCGGAAAGCAATGGTCGGGACAATTCCGCACCGGTTCGGGCGGGGAATTCGACGCGCCCTGTCACCGATACAGGGCGCCATACGATCGGCCGACAAAGATATTCGTGGCCATTGTTTTTTTGTCGACCCGCCGCTAGCCTCGAATTGTGCGAGTGTCGGTGGTCATTCCGAATCACAACAAGGAAAAGACGATACGGGCCTGCCTCACAGCGGTTTATGCGCAGACCCACACCCCGGCCGAGGTGGTCGTGGTGGACGACGCCAGTACCGACCGGTCCCGGCAGATCGTCGCCGATTTCGACTGCACCCTGGTGGCGTTCCCGGTCAACCGGGGCGTCTCCGCGGCCCGCAACGCCGGGGCGGCACGGGCCGGCGGCGACGTGCTCCTCTTCGTCGACTCCGACATCGCGCTGGCGCCGGACGCGCTGGCCGTCGCGCTACGGACGCTGCGCGAGCATCCGGCCTGCGGGGTGGTCCAGGGGATCTACGACCTGCACCCGCTCTACGCCGACGGGCCGGTCGAGTCCTACAAGACGCTGTTCGAGCACTTCTGGCGACGGCGTGACGCCGGGCTGGCCACGTCCACCATGTTCGCCCTGACCGCCGTGCCACGTGACGTGTTCGAGCTGGTCGGCGGCTTCGACGAGCGGCTGCGCGACGCCGAGGACATCGAGTTCGGCACCCGCCTGCCGGCGTCGTACGAGATCCGGACGAGCGCGCAGATGGTGGGGCGGCACGACGACGTGGACCGGCTGTGGCCGTACGTGTCCGAGCTGTTCCGCCGCGCGCTGACGTACGCCGACGCGGTGGTGCTGGCCCGGTGGGCGCCCCGGCCGGTCCCCGAACCACCGCCGGACGGGCGGGCACCGCACCGGGTCGACCGCGCCTCGGTCGCGGGTCTGCTCGGCAGCGCGCTCGCGGTCGCCACCGTGCCCCTGTTCGCCGTCTCCCCCTGGCTGGTGGCGGTGCCTCTGGGCCTGCTGACGGTGTTCCTCGTCGCCGACCGGGAGCTGCTGACCTTCGCGCTGCGCCAGCGGGGACCGGCCTTCCTGCTCTACGCGACGGCGATGCGTTTCCTCACCCACCTGACCGAGTTCGCCGGGCTGTCCATCGGGGTGGGCCGGGCGTTCGTCCGGCGGCTGCGGCCCGGCGCGGCCCGTCCGGCGGCGCTGGGAGCGCGGCGATGACGCCTGGGGCCCACGACACGACGCCGCCACCTGCGGCCCGGGCCGGGGTCAACTGGTGGCGCCTGGTCAACCAGGCCTTGGTCGTGGTGTTCGTGGTGGGGCTGACCATCGGCCTGGTCCTGTTCGTACGCGACCAGGACTGGGCGCCGGTCCGGTCCCTGGCAGCCCAACTCGACCCGGTACGGCTCGGCGCCGCACTGGTCGCCGCACTGCTGATCAACGCCTCCGGGCTGCTGCTCGGGATGCTCTCCTGGCGGGCCCTCTTCGTCGACCTGGGTGCGCCGGTGAACCGGTGGACGGCGTACCGCTTGTTCTTCGTCGGGTTCCTGGCCAAGTTCGTGCCCGGCCGGTTCGTCGCCCTGCCGGTGCTGCTCCGGATGGGCAAGGAGATCAACGTCGGGCCGGTCCGGCTGGCCGGCGTTTTCATGCTGAGCTGGGCGGTGGTGGCGCTGACCGGGGCGACCGTCGCACTCGCCGCCGGCCCGGCCGTGCTCGGCGGCACCACCGGCTGGCTGGTGCTGGCCACCGTGCCGCTGGTGGTCCTGTTCGCCCGCCCGGACCTGCTCAACCGGGGGCTGGCAACGGCGGCCCGGCTGCTGCGGCGCCCACCGCCGGAGGTCAGCGCGTCACCGGCCGGTCTGCGCCGGGCGATCACCTCGCAGTCGCTGTCCTGGGTGATCTCCGGACACCACCTCTGGCTGCTCGCGGTCACCGCCGGCGCCCCGCCCGCGAGGTCGTACCTCATCTGCGTCGCCGGGTTCGCCGCCGCCACGGTGGCGGGACTCGTCGTCATGATCGCGCCGGACGGCCTCGGCGTACGGGAGGCGGTGCTCATGGTCGGCCTGGCCACCGTCATGCCGCTGTCGGTCGCCACCCCTGTGGTGCTGGCCAGCCGGCTCGTCTGCGCGCTCAGTGAGGTCGCGATCGGCGCGGGCGGGCTCATGATCGCGCAGTACATGCACCGGCGCCGGACCGTTGTCGACCGCACCGCCGACCCGGCCCTGGCGAGCTGAACTCACCGAAGAACAACGCATTCTCCCTCGACCCGTACGCGACCAGGAATGTCGGTGATCTCATGTCCAACGGACTCCTCCGGGCACTGTCGCGATTGACCAGAATCCCGGTACGCCTTTTCGTCCGCCCCAATCGCAGAATCAACGCGGCGATGTGGGACACCCAGTACGCCCTCGGTCTGTGGAGCTATCTCGACGGCATGTCCGACGGAACCGTACCGCTGTCACTGATCGAAACCTGGGCACCGCAACCGACCATTCTCGACCTCGGCTGCGGCACCAGCGCCAATCTGCCACTGGCGCCCGGGTCGTACCGGCACTACCACGGGGTGGACATCAGTCGTAAGGCCATCGCGCAGGCTCGGGCGCTGGGTCGACCGAACACCTCGTTCGACGTCGGCGACATCCGTACCTTCGACTCGTCGGAGCGGTACGACGCGATCCTGCTGCGCGAGGTGATCTACTACCTGTCCGGTGCCGAGTCCGCGGCTCTGCTGCGCCGGCTGCCCGCGCTGCTCACCCCGCGCGGAAGGATCGTGGTGCAGGTCTACGACGTGTCCCAGACCGGGGAGTTCGTGGAGGTCATCCGGACCTGCGGCGTACCGGTGGTGGCGGAGGTGCCGACATGGCTCGGCGATGGGCCGGCGGGCGCGTTCTTCGTGCTCGCCGCCTCGGCGGAGCACCCGTCCGCGCAGTCGGGTGGGGTGGACGGCAGGGCCGTCGCGCCCTGAACCGGCGCGGTCGCGGGACGGGCCGCCCCCGTACGGCCCGGCGTCGAGGTGGTTCAGACCGAGACGCGGCGGTCCCACCAGGGGCGTACCGCGACCGGTTCGCTGCGCAGGAGCCTGCGGTGCAGGTCCTGGAGCTGGTGTCCCGGCTCCACTCCGAGCCGGTCGGCCAGGGTGATCCGGGCGTCCTCGAAGGCGGTGAGCGCCTCCGCCCGTCGCGAGGTCTGGCCGAGGGCGACCAGCAGCAGTTCCCAGAGCCGCTCCCGCATCGGCTGCTCGGCGAGCATCCACCGCAGCTCGGAGATCAGGTTCTCGTCGTCACCGAGCAGCAGTCGTACGCCGGTGGTTTCCTCCACCACGTCCTGGCGCAGCTCGGTGAGCCGGATCCGCTCGGCCTCGGCGAGCGGGCCGGTCGCCTCCTGGAGCGCCGGGCCGGACCACCGACCCAACGCCTGCTGGAACATCCGCAGTGCCTGCGGCAGGTCGGACTGGGCCCGGGCCGCACGGGCCAGCTTGATGTCCCACTCGAACCGGGTGATGTCGACCGCCCCGTCCGGGATGTCGAGCGTGTATCCGGGGCGGGTGGAGCGCAGCACCTGAGCCAGGGCGGGTCGCCGCCCCGGCGGCTCCAGCACCCGCCGCAGCCGCCCGATGTAGGTGTGCACCATGTTCTCCACCGAGTTCGGCCGCCGCCCGACCCAGATCGCGTCGACGATCTGCGCCACCGACATCACCATCCCGCTGCGCAGCGCGAGCACCGCCAACACCTCACGCTGCCGTGGCGTACCCAGGTAGAGCGCGTACCCGCAGCGTTCGGTCCGGATCGGTCCGAGCAGCGAGATAGAAAGGTCATCGTCCGGCATAGGTCTCTCCCACCCAAGCTGTCGACAGGCGTGGCACCCGGCTTCCCATCGGTGCTGGCCGTGGCTCCGGTGGCGACCGACCCGACACGCTCACGATCACCGGCCGCCCTCGGGGGTGACGAACCGCAGACCCCGGTCCAACAGTCGGGGCAGCACGGTCTCCAGGGCTTCCACGGTCTGCGAGCGGTCGCCGCCGCCGTCGTGGCAGAGCAACACCTGCCCGGCACGACCGCGCGACAGCTTCCGCGTTATCCGGCGTACGCCCGGACTGCGCCAGTCGCTCGGGTTGACCGTCCAGTCGACCGCGCTCAAGCCAAGATCCGCCGAGGTGCGCAGGACGTCCCGGGACCAGTTGCCACCGGGGGCGCGGAACAGCCGGGGGCGCAGACCGGTCGCGTCCACGATCTCGTCCTGGGTACGGGAGATCTCGGCCCGCATCCGCTGCGGGGAGAGCGCGGCGAAGGGCTGCGGGTGCGACATCGAGTGGTTGCCGATGGTGTGCCCGGCTGCCAGCACCCGGCGGGCCAGCTCCGGCTGTTCGCGTACCCGGTCGCCGATCAGGAAGAACGTGGCCCGGACCTGGTGACGGGCCAGCAGGTCGAGCATGCGGGGCGTCCACTCGGGGTGCGGGCCGTCGTCGATGGTCAACGCGATGCCGGGACCCGGCACACCGAACGCCGGCAGGTGGCCGCCGCCGAGGCTCGCGCGCCGGCGCAGGAACTGCTGACCCCTGATCGCGAAGAAGAGATAGTGCAACGCCTGCGCGGACAGGTACGACAGGCCGCGCGTCCCGTCCGCCGTGCCGCTCATCGCCGGGACTCCACGGGTGCCGTCCGGGTCGGCCCGAAGTCCCGGTCGGCCAGGTGCCGGATCCCGCCGACGGCCGCACCGGCGGCGATGGTGAGCTGGACCAGCAGGTGCACGCCGTAGAAGAAGACCGCGAACGCGGGGCCGCGCTGGCGCAGCACGAAACGCAGCAGCCCCGGGTCGGCGGCGGCGAACAGCCCGAAGAGGACCAACGGCAGCACCAGGAACACCGGGCCGAGCAGGACCAGCGGTACGGACAGCGGCACCAGCACCGCGGTGAGCAGGCCGGCCGGCCCGTTGGCGCGGATACCGGCCGGTCCCCGTTCGGCCAGGGCGACCGGGACCAGCATCTGCGAGCGGCCGAACTGCTTGCGCAGCAGCTTGCCGAGGTGGCTGTCGTCGTCGTGCCGGCAGACCACCGTGTCGGTGAGTACGGTCCCGTACCGGTCGGCCAGCCGGTCGCCCCACTCGACGTCCTCGGAGGCACGCAGCTTCTCGTCGAAGAGGCCGACCTCGGTGAAGGCCACCCGGCGGGTCACGCAGACCGCGAACAGGGTGGTACGGACCCGCCCTACGTTGCGTAACCGCCAGTAGTGGCCGTGCAGCAGGCGGTACGCCTCGACCGGTCCGTCGTCGAACATCGGCCGGAGCGCGTAGATGCCGTGTACGCAGGCCACGTCGGGCTGGTCGCGCAGAATCGCCAGGGCGTTGTCCAGCGCCTCGGGTTCGGGCGCACAGTCGGAGTCGAGGAAGAACAGCATCTCACCGGTACTGGCCCGAATTCCCCGGTTGCGAGCGGCCGCCGGTCCCATATTGTGGTCGGCGACGAGCAGTCGGCAAGGGAACTCGCGGGCGATGTCCCGGGTCTCGTCGGTGCTCGCGTCGTCGACCACGATAACCTCGGTGATCGGATGGCGCTGCGCGTAGACGGCTTCCAGGCAGGCCCGCAGGGTTTTCGAGCTGTTGTACACGGGGATGATGACCGACACCGTCGGGCGCATGATCAACACCTCACCGGAGCGCAGGGGCGAATGGTCGGGACATTGACACATCGAAAACGATCGTGCCGCGACTACGCTATCCACCCGCATTGGGACTGGCAAGCGTTGCCTTGAGTAGTCAAGGTTCCGTCCAGGGCCGGTCCAGAAAAGATTCCGGACCGAACTATAGCGTCGCAGTATGTCCAATTTGGTCAGCCTCGACGATTGCGACCGGCTCACTGTTCGTGAGGTTCATGACCTCTATCGCCGATACGTCAACGCCAGCCAGGTCAGCCTCATGACCTCGTTCGGGTTCGGCCGCGAATTGGTCGACCACGCCGAGGGTGCGTACCTGGTGCTGCGCGACGGGCGGCGCATCCTCGACCTCACCGGCGGCGTGGGCGTACTCAACCACGGGCACAACCATCCCCGCATCGTGGCGGCCCGACAGCGGTTCGCCGACCAGCGGCGGATGGAGGTGCACAAGACGTACTTCTCGCCCTACCTGGCCGCACTCGGCCACAACCTGGCCCAGCTCCTCCCCGGCGACCTCTCGATGTCCTTCCTGCCGAACTCGGGCGCGGAGGCGGTCGAGGGCGCGGTGAAGCTGGCCTACAAGTACCACCGGGGGCGACGCGGGACGGTCCTGCGGGCCGACTGCGGATTCCACGGGAAGCTGCTCGGATCCGGCGGGCTCACCGGCCAACCGTCGTTCGCCTTCCCCACGATTCCTGGCATTGTTCCTTTTACCTACGGCGACCTGGAGTCGGTCCGCGCCGCGCTGGCCGCACATCCGGATGACGTATACGCGGTGATCGTCGAGCCGTTCAGCGCGTCCACCATACAGTGGTGCGACGAAGATTTCCTTCGTGGACTCCGCGAGCTCTGCACTCAGCACGACATAGTGCTCATCTTCGATGAGATTTACACCGGGTGGGGCAAGACCGGCAGCTTGTTCTATTTTATGCGCTATCCCGGCCTGGTCCCGGATGTCCTCACCACGAGCAAGTCCTTTGGCGGCGGGAAGTCCTCCATTTCGGCCTTTGTCGCTCGCGAGCCGATTTTCCGCAAGGCGTACGACAACCTGACGGACGCGCTGTTGCAGAGCACCAGTACCACCTACTACGGCATGGGCGAGGAGTGCGTCACCGCGCTCGAGGCCATCAACATCGTGGTGGAGGACGACTATCCGGGCCGGGCCCGGGAGTTGGAACGTGTGCTGGAGCCCGCCCTGCACCGGCTGGCCAAGGAGTTCCCGGACGCCGTCGGTCGGGTGGCCGGCGCCGGCGCGCTGTGGGGTGTGCACATCGACGGCGGGCCGAAGATCCTCGACCTGGTCTCCAAGGTCGCCCCGGCCGGCATGGCCCGCGACCCGAGGTTCAAGGCGAAACTCGTCACCTGCGCGGTGATCAACGCCCTCTACCAGGACCACCAGATCTTCACCTACTACACCCTCAACGGGCTCAACCCGCTGATCCTCGGTCCCTCCCTGGTCACCGAGCCGGCCGACGTGCAGCGCGCCACCGACGCACTCGGCGAGGTGCTGAGCCAGGGGCTGACCCGGCTGGTCACCCGGTTCGTGGCGCAGAAGGTGGGGTCGTCGCTGTGGTGATCACCATTACCGGGGCCGCCGGCATGCTCGGCTCCCGGCTGGCCGAACGGCTCGCCGCGGACGGGCACGACGTCCAGGGGGTCGACCTGCGCTCCGCTCCCGGCGTCACCGTGGTCGGGGACATCCGGGACCCGAGGGTGATGGACCGAGCCACCGCCGGTGCCGCCACCCTGATCCACTGCGCGGCGGCACTGCCCAGCTACCCGGCGAACGAGATCCGCTCGATCATCGTCGACGGCACCGAGAGCGTGCTCGCCGCCGCGCACCGGGCACGGGTGGGGCACGTCGTGCACGTCTCGTCCACCGCCGTCTACGGGCTGCCGAAGCTCGTACCCACGCCGGAGGAGCACCCCCGTACGCCGGTCGACACCTACAGCGCGGCGAAGGCCGCCGCCGAGGAGGTCGCCGAACGTTACCGGGCCGGCGGCACCAAGCTGTCGATCCTGCGGCCGAAGACCTTCCTCGGTCCCGGTCGGATGGGACTGTTCGCCATGCTCTTCGAGTGGGCCGAGGAGGGGCGCAACTTCCCCGTACTCGGCCGGGGTGACGTACGGATCCAGATGTTCGCCGTCGACGACCTGGTGGACGCGGTCGTCACCGTGCTGAACGCGCCGGACGACGCGGCCAACGACACGTACAACCTCGGTGCGGAACGGTTCGACACCCTGCGCGCGGACTTCCAGGCCGTACTGGACGCGGCCGGGCACGGCAAACGGGTCGTCTCCCTGCCGGCCCGGCCCGCGCTCGCCGCGCTCGACCTGCTGGAGCGCACCAAACTCTCCCCGGTCTACGGACGGTTGCTGCACAAGCTGATGGGCGACTCGTACGTCAGCATCGACAAGGCCCAGCAGCGGCTCGGATTCGCCCCGAAGCTGTCCAACCAGGACGCGATCCTGCGCACCTACGAGTGGTGGCGCGAACAGCGTCACCGGACCGAGCCCGCGCAGCGCGGACGGACCAGCCGCGATCCCTGGCGGCAGGGCGCCCTGGCCTTCGCGAAGATCTTCTTCTGACCGGAGGGCCCCATCGTGACCGCCGTCGAGACCACGGTCGAGCGGACCGTCCCCGCCGCCGCACCCCGCGCCACCACCAACGTGCTCGCACTGGCCCGGCACCTCATCACGCTGACCCGTCCCGGCCACTGGATCAAGAACATCCTGGCCGTACCGCTGGCGCTGGTCGACGCGCCGGCCTGGAACGGGCCGACGCTGCTGCGTACCGGCTGGGCGGTGGTGGCGTTCACCCTCGCCTCGTCACTGATCTACGTCGTCAACGACATCGCCGACCGTCGGCTGGACCGGGCGCATCCGGTCAAGAAACACCGGCCGATCGCCGCCGGCCTGGTGCCGGTGCCGCTCGCCTGGTTGCTCGCCGCCGGGCTGGCCGGACTGCTGGTGGCCACGGTGCTCGCCGGGCCGAACATGTCCTGGTGGCCGCTGGTGGTCTACCTCGCGCTCAGCGCAGCGTACAGCCGGCGGCTCAAGCACCTGCCGTTGCTCGACATCTGCGTGATCGCCGCCGGGTTCGTCCTGCGGGTGCTCCAGGGGTACGCGGCCACCGGCGGGGAGGCGTCCGGCCTGCTGCTGACCGCCGTCTTCACCGGCTGCCTGGTGCTGATCCTGGGCAAACGCCGGGCCGAGATCGCGGTCGCCGGGGTGTCCCACCGACCCGCCCTGGCCGGCTACAACGTCCTGCTCGCCGACCACCTGCTCGGGCTCAACGCCTCGCTGGCCGCCGCCACCTTCCTGCTCTACCTCCACACGGAGGCGCCGATCGACCCGCTCCGCCCGGCCGTGCTGATGGTCGTGGTGCCACTGGGGCTGCTCGCCGCCTTCCGCTACCTTCAATCGGTCCTGGTGCTCAGGCTCGGCGGCGATCCCATCCGGGCCCTGTTACGGGATCCCATGATCGTGACCAGCGCCGTCCTGATCGGCACCGCGCTGGCCGTGGCGGAGGTCGCTGCCCGCTATCCGGAACTGCTGACATGGATGGACAGATGAACAAGCCGCTCGTCTCGGTCATCGTGCCGAACTACAACTACGCCCGCGCGCTCGGTATGTGCCTCACCTCGCTCAAGGCGCAGACCTACCCGAACCTCGAGATCATCGTGGTGGACGACTGCAGCACCGACGACTCGGCGACGGTCGCGCGGTCGTACGGCGCCCGTGTGCTCCGTACGCCGGAGAACTCGGGACCGGCGGCGGCCCGCAACCTGGGCGCGGCGAACGCTTCCGGCGAAATCCTGTTCTTCATCGACTCCGATGTGGCGGCCAAGCCGGACGCGGTCGCCAACGCGGTCGAGGTCCTCGCCTCCGACCCCGAGATCGGGGCCGTCTGCGGCAACTACGATCCGGTGCCGCTGATCCGGGACAGCCTGGTCGAGGAGTACCGCTGCCTGCAGCAGTCCTACTGGCTGATCGCCGACGAGGGCCGGATCATGACGCTCTACACCGCCCTGCTCGCCATCCCGGCGGCGGTGTTCGCCGAGATCGGGCCGTTCAACCCCCGGCTGCGCGAGACCGAGAACGCCGACTACGGACTGCGGCTGGCCCAGCGCTACCAGATCTGGCTGACCCCACGGGTACGCGGCGTGCACGACCACGACCACGAGCTGCGGGTGCTGGTCCGCAAGGTGTTCACCCGGACCGCCCTGCACATCCCCATGTACGCCCACAAACCCGAGTTCCCCGGCGGGCTGAGCAGCGGGCCGCGCGCCTGGGTGAGCATCGCCGCGCTGTTCACCGTACTGACGGTGGTGTTGCCGGTGCTGCTCGGACCGGCGTTCCTGCTGGTACCGCTGGTCACCTTCGCCGCCTTCGTCGCCGGGGACCTGCCGATGTACCGGTTCGTCCTCCGGGAACGCCATCCGGTGTTCCTGATCTACTTCGTCGCGATGCACTTCTTCCTCAACGTGGTCATCGCGGCTGCCGCACTGTCCGGAGTGATCGCGTGGCTCTCCTCGGCCCGGTTCCGCCGGCTCTACAACCGACCGGAGGCGGCGACCCGATGAACCCGCAACCCCTCGTCTCGGTGATCGTGCCGAACTACAACTACGCCGAGTCGCTGGACCTGTGTCTGCGGTCCATCCTCGACCAGACGTACCCGAACGTCGAGATCCTGGTCGTCGACGACTGCAGTACGGACCAGTCGATCGCGGTCGCCGAGACGCTCGGCGTACGGGTGATCAGCACCGGGGTGAACGGCGGCTGCGGGCAGGCCCGCAACATCGGCGCCGCGAACACCAGCGGCGAGCTGCTCTGTTACGTCGACTCCGACCTGGTGATGGCGCCCGACGCGGTGGCAAACGCGGTACGCCTGCTCGCCCGCGACTCGACCATCGGGGCGGTGTGCGGGATCGAGGACCCCGAGCCGTTGCTGCACGACACCGCGGTGGCCCGTTACCGGGGTCTGCAGTACCACTACTGGTCGATCAGCTCCGAGGGCGACATCTCGTTCCTCTTTCCCGCGGTCTGCGTGATCCGGCGGGACGTCTTCGACGAGATCGGCCCGTTCAACCCGGCGCTGCGGCAGACCGAGGAGGTCGACTACGGCTACCGGCTGACCCGGCGCTACCGGATGGTGCTCACCTCCGACGTGCACGGCCGACACGACCACGACCACGAACTGCGCGGGCTGCTGCGCAAGCTGTTCCACCGTGGACGCCTGCGGATCCCGCTGTACGCCCGCGCCCGCCGGTTCAGCAAGGGCTTCGAGACCGCGTCCCGGGCCGGTGGCAGCCTGGCCGCGTTCGCGGTGCTCCCGGCGCTGGTGGCGCCGTTGCTGTTCGGCCCGTGGGCGGCGGTGCTCCCGGCCGGTCTGCTGGTCACCTCGCTGGCCCTCGACGCCGGCATGTACGGCTTCGTCCGCCGCCGGCACGGCGTCGCATTCCTGGTCTTCTTCGCCGGGCTGCACTTCGTCGTCAACGTGACCATCACGCTCGGGGTGGCCACCGGCGCACTCCAGTGGCTCGGGTCCCGGACCTTCCGGGGCCTCTACGACGCGTCGTTCCCGGTCGACGGAAGGCAGGTACGGGGAGCGATGTGACAGTCCCGCCCGCACGGGTAGCGCGAACGGCGTGATCGTGCTTACATTATTGGCAGAACGGCCGGTCATCTCCCCCCGTGGATGCCCGGCCTTTCTCCTGTCCGGGGTTCGTCAACCCCGCCCGGTCGGCGTGGTGCGTGTCGCCCCCGCACCAAGATCCGAAGAGACCGTCGGCTTGTCCGGGGCCGCTACCGTTCAGACATGGTCGGCGGCTCGGACGATCGTCAACGCGATCACGACGCCGGGTAGGTAGGCAAGCGACCACGATCAGTACAGTAGGGGCGTGTCTCTATGGATCGCCGCAACTTGGGGACTTGTCGGCAGCGCCGTCTCCGAAGCGCTGAACCTCTACGCCATGATGCGCCCGACCACCGAATCGAAGGGGCGCTGGCAGTGGCCGTGGCGGGACAAACGGGACCGTCCGATCGTGATGTTCGCGGTTGCGCTGCGAGCAGTCGCCGGCACCGGGCTGGCGGCAGCCGCCTCCGCCGGTGGACTGGCCACGACGGCCTTCGCGACGTTCACCTTCGGCGTGGCCGCACCCCTGGTCATCGCCAAGATGTTCGACCAGATCCGGGTGCTCGACCGACCGACGACAAGGGACAGTCAACCGGGAGGAAGCGACGATGACGCCGCCTGACGGTTTCTTCCGCCGGCTGGCCTGGGCGCTGGCGGCCCAGCCGTCCACCACCACCGCCTCCGTGCCGCTACCGACCCGGACCAGACTGGCCGCGGCGCTCGCGGCCAGACCCATCACCCAGGCACGCGGGCTGGTCGACCTGTCCGCCTGGCCCGGGGACAAGATCACCGACCAGGTCAGATGGGTGGTGGCGCAACTGCTCGGCACCACCGCCGACCAGTTGCGCGTCGACTCCGACGGAGACATCGGCATCCGCGCCGGGTCAGCGATCATTTTCGTACGGGCACAGGAGGATCCACCACTGGTGGACGTCTTCTCGCCACTGCTCACCGGGGTCCAGCCGACGGAGTCCCTCTACCGTCGACTCTCCGACCTGACCAACGGCATGGTGATCGGCCGGATCTACTGCACCGGGGACACGATCTGGGCCTCGGTCCCGGTCTTCGGGGAGGACTTCCAACCCACCCACCTGCTGCTGGCGATCCAGGCGATGATCAGGTTGGCGGACGATCTCGACGATCACCTGCACCAGGAGTTCGGCGGCAGTCGGTTCTTCGGGGCGGAGGCGTCCGGTCTGACACCCGTACCGGATCCGACCGGGTACCTGCGCGACCTGGCCGACTCCGGTGAGTCCCGCGCGGGCAGGGTGCTGGCGGACCTGCTGGCCGATCGGGGACGCGTCGAGGAGTTGCGGATCCGAGCGGAGAGCGGCAACGGGCACGCCGCGACCCGGCTCGCGGCTCTCCTCCTCGACCAGGGCCACACCGACGAGGCCGAGCACTTCTGGCGACTCGCGGTCGGGCAGGGCGAGCCGAACGCCCGCCCCGAACTGGCCGATCTCCTGGTCGCGGACGGACGCGTCGAGGAGGCGATCAACCTGTTGCGCGGCGGGCCGGAGGACGACTGGCGCTCGGTCGGTCTGCTGCTCGCCCTGCTCGCCAAGCAGGGCCGCACCGACGAGGCCCTCGACCTGCTCCGGTCCCACACCCCCGAGTCGCCCTGACCGTCCGCCCGGCTACTCCGCCGGGTTCCGGGCGGCGCGTACGGCGTCGCGGTGGTCGCGCATCGAGTCCACCATCATCCGCATGAACCGGTGCACGACCTCAAGCTCGTCGTCGGTGAACCGCTCCATCACCACGTCCGTACGCGCACCGAGCGGACGGAAGAACTCCACCGCGACCCGGGCGCCCTCGTCGGCGTACCGGAGGAAGACCTTGCGCCGGTCGGCGGTGTCCCGGTCCCGGCGGATGTGGCCGGTCCGCTCCAACCGGTCCACAAGTGCGGTGACCGAGCCGGAGGAGAGATTGAGCTGCTCCCCCAGCCGGCCCGGCGTGATCGGCTCACCCCGGCGCTCGGCGTGCATCACCGCGATCAGTGCCTGCAGGTCGGTCACGCCCAGGCCGTGCAGCGCGGCGAACGCGTGGCCGATGTGCTGGGCGTCGACCGTGTAGTTGCGCAGGTCGGAGACGATCTCGCCGGAGAGGACCGCCCGTCGGGTCTCCCTCGGTCGATACATGCCGTCCACCACTGTGCCGATTCCCTCCGCCCAGCTTGCACCTTATCTCACCCGTCGATAATCTCGGCCATCGAGATACTCGACGGTCGGGAGTTACGCATGGGTTCGTTCGGGTCCAGGATCGCGCACGTCGTCAGCGGACGGTGGAGCGCCTGGCTGGTGCTGCTGATCGCGGCGGTGCTTTCCGCCGGTGTCATCGCCCTCGGCGGCGAACCCCACACCGACAACAACCCCACCTCGGCCCTGCCCGACTCCGCCGAGTCGGTACGGGTCGCCACCCTCCAGCGCCAACTGCCGAGCGGACAACTCAACCCGGCCCTGGTCGTCTACTCCCGCGACGGTCAGCCCCTGCGCCCCGAGGACGAACGCGCCATCGCCGACGACGCCCGCGCGTACGCCACCGAGGCGGTAGGTGGGCAGGTCTCCCCGCCGGTCCTCTCCCCCGACCGGCAGGCCGCCCTACTGGCCGTACCGCTCCCGGCCGACCTGCCCAACGACGAACTCGCCGGCATCGTCGACCGGCTGCGCGCGACCGCCCGCGACGGCCTGCCCGACGGGACGATCGCCCAGGTCACCGGAGGCGCCGGATTCACCACCGACGTCTCCTCCGCCTTCGACGGCGCGAACGTCACCCTGCTGCTGGTCACCGTCGCGGTGGTCGCGGCCCTGCTGATCGTCACCTACCGCAGCCCCTGGCTCTGGCTCGTGCCACTGGCCGTGGTCGGTGCCGCCGACGTGGTCGCCAACGCGGTCATCGCGATGGTCAGCCGGGCCGCCGCGCTGGACATCGACGGCTCCACCACCGGCATCGTCGACGTGCTCGTCTTCGGCGCCGGCACCAACTACGCACTCCTGCTGATCGCCCGCTACCGCGAGGAACTGCGCGGCAGCGCCGACCGGCACCTGGCCATGCGCCGCGCGCTCTCCTCGGCCGGACCGGCTATCGCGGCCAGCGCCACCACGGTCTGCCTGAGCCTGCTCACCTTGCTCACCGCGATCCTCGGCAACGACCGGACCATCGGTGTCACCGGCGCGCTGGGCATCGCGGTCGCCGCGCTGTTCGGGCTGATCGTGCTCCCCGCCGCGCTGTCGGTCTGCGGGCGTGGCCTGTTCTGGCCGTTCGTTCCCCGCGAAGGCCAGGCCGACCCGACCCGTACCGGCGTCTGGGCCCGGATTGGCGGCCTGGTCGCCCGACGCCCACGGACGGTGCTCGCCGGGACCCTGGTGGTACTCGCGGTGCTGGCCGCCGGGCTCGCGGACGCCCGGCTCGGGCTGAGCAAGACCGAGCAGTTCCGGGTACAGGCCGAGTCGATCGACGGCCTGGCGACGCTGAGCCGTCACTTCCCGGCCGGTTCCGCCGACCCGACCGTGATCGTCACCCGGTCGGCCGGCGAACGGGCGGTGCTGGAGACCACCGAGGCGACACCGGGGGTCTCCAGCGCCCGGGTCACCGAACGCGCCGGCGACCTGGTCGCCATCGACGTCGTACTCGACGCGGAGCCGGACAGTGCCGCCAGTTACCGGACCATCGAGGAACTCCGCGACCGGGTCCACGCCGTGTCCGGAGCGGAGGCGCTGGTCGGCGGTACGGTCGCGGCGAACCTGGACACCCGGCGGGCCGCCGTACGCGACCTCAGGGTGGTGGTACCGCTCATCCTGGCCGTGGTCCTGATCGTGCTGATCCTGCTGCTGCGTTCCCTGATCGCCCCGCTGGTGCTGGTCGCGACCGTGGTGGCCACCTTCTTCGCCGCCCTGGGGGCCAGCAACTTCCTGTTCACCCGAGTCCTCGACTACGCCGCGCTGGACACCTCCGTACCGCTGCTGGCCTTCCTCTTCCTGGTCGCGCTCGGGGTGGACTACAACATCTTCCTGGCGACCCGGGCACGGGAGGAGACGCCGACCGGGGGCACCCGGCAGGGCATGCTGACCGCCCTCGCGGTCACCGGCGGGGTGATCACCAGCGCCGGCATCATGCTCGCCGCCGTGTTCGCCGTACTCGGGGTGCTGCCGCTGGTCACCCTCACCGAGATCGGTGTCATCGTCGGGCTGGGCGTGCTGCTGGACACCCTGCTGGTGCGAACGCTGCTCGTACCGTCGATCGCGATCACCCTGGGGCGCCGGTTCTGGTGGCCCGGCGCGCCGTCCCGCACAGAGGCGGCGGAACCTCGGAGGTAGGGACAGCCCCACCATCGGGTTCATGGTTCGCCATGTGTTGCCCGGACAGGCCCTGCACCAGGCTGACCACCATGGGAAACACAGCGGTGGTCGAAGTGGTCGAGGTGACGAAGACGTACCCCGGAGGAGCCGGGATACGGGCGCTCGCCGGGGTTTCGGTGGCGTTCGCCGCCGGTACGTTCAACGCGGTGATGGGGCCGTCCGGCTCGGGCAAGTCCACGTTGCTGCACTGCGCGGCCGGGCTCGACACACCGGACAGCGGACGGGTGCTGCTCGCCGGCCAGGAGATCAGCGAGTTGCGCGAGCCACGGCTGACCGAGGCGCGCCGCCAGCGGGTCGGCTTCGTGTTCCAGTCGTACAACCTGCTGGACTCGCTCTCGGTGTGGCACAACGTACTGCTGCCGCAGCGGCTCGCCGGGGTACGCCCCGACCTCAACCGGGCCCGCGAGGTGATGCGGCGGGTCGGCCTCGCCGGACGGGAGAACGACCGGCCGGCACAGCTCTCCGGCGGGCAGCGACAGCGGGTCGCGCTCGCCCGGGCGCTCGCCACCCGACCTGAAGTGATCTTCGCGGACGAGCCGACCGGGGCGCTGGACCTGTCCACCGGCCGGGAGGTCCTGGGACTGCTGCGGGAGGCGGTCGACTCCTTCGGCACCACCGTCGTCATGGTCACCCACGACCCGGCCGCCGCTGCCTGGGCAGACCGGGTGGTGTTCCTCGCCGACGGCCGCATCGTCACCGAGTTGGCGGACCCGACGGCGGAGAAGGTCGCGGCGGAGATGATGTCGGTGAGCGCCCGATGATGCGTCTGGCCCTCGGCACGCTGCGCCGCCACCGTGGCGTTTACGCCGGCACGTTCCTCGCCGCCTTCCTCGCGGTCGCCCTGCTCGCCGGTGGTGGCCTGCTGCTGTTCTCGGTGCTCACCGCGAAGCCGCCGGCCGACCGGTTCGCCGCGACGGACCTGGTCGTCTCCGGTGCACGGGAGGTCAGCCTGGAAACGGTGACCACGAAGGAGAAGAAGGACAAGGTCAAGGTCAAGCGGAAGGTCAAGACCGAACGACTCACCGGTGCCGGTACGCTGCCGGCCGACCTCGCCGGCCGGATCGGGGCACTGCCCGGTGTCGCGACGGCCGTCGCCGACGCCGCGTTCCCGGTCCAGGTCGCCACGCCGGCCGGACGGGTCGTGCGCGGAACGGACGACGCGCCCGTCATCGGCCACGGCTGGGCATCGGCGGCGTTGACGCCGTACACGCTGACCGGGGGCAGTCCGCCCGACGCCGGCCGGGCTGTGGTCGACGCGGACCTCGCCGCACGCGGCGGGCTCGTCGTCGGCGGCGAGCTGGTACTCGCCACCCGCACCGGGGTACGCACCGTGATGATCAGCGGCATCGCCGCACCCGCCGGCCGCTCCGGCCTGGCCGCGCAGGGCGCGCTGTTCCTCGCCGACAGCGAGGTGCCGGCCGTGTCCGGACTCGACGGTCCAACCGCCGTCGGCGTGGTCGCCACGCCCGGCGCCGACCGGGCCGACCTGTTGTCAGCCGTACGGGAACTCGCCGGCGGAGCGGCCGTACTGACCGGCGCCGAGCGGGTACGGGCCGACCTGCCCGGTGCACTGCCCGACTACATCGGACCGATCTCCATCTTCGGCTTTGTCATCGGCATCACCGCGTTCGCCGCGGTGTTCGTGCTCACCGGCACGGTGACCCTCGGCGTACGGCAACGACTGCGCGAACTGGCCCTGCTGCGTACGGTCGGCGCCACTCCGGGCCAGTTGCGCCGGCTGCTCGGGCTGGAGAGCGTCGTCCTGGCCGCCGTCGCGGCGGTGCCGGCCGCCCCGCTGGGCGTGCTCTTCGCGCACGTGGTGGCCGGACGGTTCCGAACCCTCGGGGCGGTGCCGGCACAGTTCACGGTCCAGGTCAACGTACCGGTGCTGCTGCTGGCGGGGCTGGCCGGCGTACTGGTCACGTTCGTCGCCGCCCGGATCGCCGGCCGTCGTGCCGTACGGGTCGCGCCGACCCAGGCGCTCGCCGAGACCGCGACGGCACCGGCCGGCGGCGCGGTGGTCCGGGCGCTGCTCGCCCTGGTGACCGCCGGTGGTGCGGTCAGCGTGCTGACGTTCGTGCCGCTCGACGGGGTGCTCGGCATGGGCATGAGCTTCGTGTCCTGCGCCCTGCTGCTCTGCGCGGTCGCCGCCCTCGGCCCGGTCCTGGTACGGCTCCTGACCGCACCGGTATCCCGACTGGCCGGTCTGGGCGGCGCGACCGGATGGTTGGCCGGACTCGTCACCCGGGCCGAGAGCCGGCGGGTGGCGGCCGTCGCGGTACCGCTGGTGCTGATCTTCGCGATCAACGCCACCATGCTGCTGAACGGCTCGCTGATCGAGCGGTTGACCGGGCAGGAGCAGGCGGCGCGCACGGCCGGCGCGACCGCGCAGGTGACCGCGACCGGCGGGTTGCCGCTGAGCACCGTCGACCGGCTGGTCGCCCTGCCCGGCGTGACCGGTGCCGCGGCCACCCTGCCGACCCGGGTGATCGTGGCGCAGGGCGGCAAGCCCGAGGACTACCCGGCCCAGGGCCTGCTCGTCGCCGGCAGCGAACCGGCACTCGACCTCGACGTGCAGCGGGTCACCGCAGCCGGCGCCGGTACGACCTCCGCCCCGGAGGTGCTGGCCGGGAACGGTACGTTCGCCGCGAGCGTGACCCTGGCCCACCAGTACGGCTGGCGGACCGGTGACCGGGTGCCGCTCTGGCTCGCCGACGGGCACCGCACCGAACTACGGCTGACCTCGGTGTACGAGCGGGCACGCGGGTTCGGCGAACTGGTGCTGCCGGCGGCACTGGTCGCCGCGCACGACCCCCGGGGACTGGCCGGCACGGTGGCGCTGCGCTACCACGGCGACGTGGCCGCACGGATCAACGCCGACTGGCCGACCCTGCGGGTGACCCCCACCGCTTCGGCGGCCCCCGCCGGAGATGCGCAGAACCAGCAGGGCGCCTGGGAGCTGATGGTCGTCATCTCGCTCGGCTTCACCGCGATCGCCGTGGTCAACACGTTCGCCATCGCCACCGCCGCCCGCCGCCGCGAGTACGCCGACCTGCGGCTGGTCGGCGCGACCACCGGCCAGTTGCACCGGCTCGCCGGCCGGGAGGCGCTGATCACCGTCGCGGTGGGACTGCTGCTCGGAGCCGCGGTCACGGCGATCGTGGTCGGCGCGTTCAGCACCGCGCAGGACGGGACCTTCCGGCTGATCGTCGACCCCGGAACGTACGGCGCGATGCTCGGCGGGGTCGCGCTGCTCGGCCTGCTCGCCGGGGCGCTTCCCGCCCGGTTCATCCTGCGTCGGCGCAGCCTGCCGGCCGTTGCCGAGGGGCGCTGACGGTGCCGGTCGGGGTCCGCGCCGTCAGCACTAGCATCCTTGCGATGACAAAGGCGACGGCGCGGGCCCTGGCGTACCTGGTCAGTGGTGTGGTCGCGGGCGTTGCCGGGTTCGCCTTCACCCTCGCCTCGGTCCTCGGCGTCACCCTGCTGGCCGTCACCCAGCTCGGCGGGCCCGCCTTCCTCGGCGCCGCCCGGCTCGGCCGTACGCTCGCCGGCATCGAGCGGCGCCGCGCCGGCTGGGTGCTCGGGGCGGCGATTCCCGCACCGTACCTGCCGGGCACCGGCGGGACGGTCCGCCAGCGGGTCACCGCCGTGGGAACCCAGCCGGCCACCTGGCGCGACTTCGCCTGGCTGGTCCTGCTGTTCCCGCTGGGTCTCGCGGGTGGGTGCGCCGCGATCGTGGTCAGCGCGGTCGACCTCGGTGCCATCGTGGCGCCGGTCTGGGCGTGGGCGGTGCCGAATCCGCACGCGCCGTTCCCGATGAAGCCGCTGATGACCACAACGTCCGGCCGGATCGTCCTCACCGTGCTCGGGCTGCTCCTGGTGCCGGTGGTCGCGTGGCTGCTGCGTACCGTCGCGGGTCTGCAGGCCCTGTTGGCGCGGGCCCTGCTCGCGCCGGGCACCCACCGGCGCCTGGTGGAGCAGGCGGCCCACCTGACCGAAACCCGGCAGCGGGTCGTCGACGCGCAGGCCGCGGAGCTGCGCCGGATCGAACGCGACCTGCACGACGGGGCGCAGGCCCGGATCGTCGCCGCCGGCATGACCCTGGCCCTGGCCGCCCGCAAACTGGGCACCGGCGGCGGGACGACCACCGGCGCGCAGGCCGACGTCGCGCTCGCCCGGCGGCAGCTCGACGAGGCGCTCGCCGAGCTGCGCCGCCTGGTACGCGGCATCCACCCGCCGATCCTGACCGACCGTGGCCTGCACGCCGCCCTCGCCGCGCTGGCCGGCGACAGCCCGCTCACCGTCGAGCTGAACGGCGACGCCGGTGACCGCTACCCGGCCGCGGTCGAGTCGGCGGCGTACTTCGTCGTGGCGGAGGGACTCACCAACGCCGGCAAGCACGCCGACGCCACGACCTGCACCATCGACCTGTCCAGGGTCGCCGACACGCTCCGGATCCGGCTCGCCGACAACGGTCGGGGCGGAGCCGACCCCGACGGATCCGGACTCGACGGGCTGCGTCGGCGGGTCGAGGCGCTCGACGGCGTACTCACCCTGACCAGTCCGGTCGGCGGACCCACCATCCTGGAGGCGGAGTTCCCATGCGCATCGTGATCGCCGAAGACCTGCTCCTGCTGCGCGAGGGTCTGGTGCGGTTGCTGACCGACACCGGGCACACCGTCGTCGCGGCCGTCGACAACGCCGACTCGCTGGTGGCGGCGGTGACCGAGCACCGGCCGGACGTGTCGATCGTCGACGTCCGGCTGCCACCCGGATTCCGGGACGAGGGCCTGCGGGCCGCCCTGCACCTGCGGGCCACCGACCCCGACACCAGGGTGCTCATCGTCTCCCAGTACGTCGAACGCGCGTACGCCGCGGAGCTGCTCGCCGACGGGCGCGGCGGTGTCGGTTACCTGCTCAAGGACCGGGTCACCGCGCTGGACGACTTTCTCGACGCGGTCGACCGGGTCGCCGCGGGTGGCACCGCCATGGACCCCGAGGTGGTCCGGCAGTTGTTCACCCGCAACAGCCGCAACCACGGCATCGACGGCCTCACCCCACGGGAGCGCGAGGTGCTCGGCCTGATGGCGGAGGGACTGTCGAACTCGGCGATCTGCGCGAGGCTGGTGCTGGCTCCCGTCTCGGTCGAGAAGCACATCACCAACATCCTCGGCAAGCTCGACCTCCCACCCGCGGACGACGCCCACCGCCGGGTCCGCGCCGTACTCGCCTACCTCAACGCGCCGGTCCAGGGCTGATACGTGCCCGTGTGCCCTGGGTCGCGGTCGGGGCGGGGTGGGGCGGGAGGCACGGGTGGGGGTGGTTACGGTGGGCTCATGCAACGACCAACACGGTGGGTGACCGAAACCGCACCCGGGCATTCGCAGTGGTACGTCGACCGGTTCCGGCAGTTGGCGGCCGAGGGGGCGGACCTGGCCGGTGAGGCCCGGCTGGTGGACGCGATCGTGGCCCCCGGCGCGCGGATCCTGGACGCCGGGTGCGGGACCGGTCGGGTTGCCGCCGCACTCGCCGTACGCGGTCACCGGGTGGTGGGCGTGGACGCCGATCCGCTGCTGATCGACGCCGCCCGCGTCGACCACCCCGAACTGACCCTGCTCGTCGCCGACCTCGCCGAACTGGACCTGCCCGCCGCCGGGCAGCCGGATCCGTTCGATGCCGTGGTGGTCGCCGGCAACGTGATGCCGTACGTCGCATCCGGCACGGAGGCTGCCGTACTGAGCCGGCTCGCCGCGCACGTACGCCCGGACGGGCCGGTGGTGGTCGGGTTCGGCACCGACCGGGGCTACCCGTTGGCCGACTTCGACGCCCACGCCGACGCCGCCGGGCTACTGGTCGAGCAGCGCTTCGCCACCTGGGACCTGCGCCCGTGGCGGGCTGACGCCGACTTCGCGGTCACGGTCCTGCGCCGCCCGCCGGCCTGACCCGTCACCCCGGCCAGATCCCCCTACCTGCCCCGCCGCCTCGGTCCGAGGGGCGGGACAGGCTGGGCGCGGGGCGGGCTGGATGCGGAAACGGGTCAGAGGGCTCGGCACTGGCCGGTGGACGGGCCGTGCACGGTGTTGGGTAGGCCGCCGTTCACGGGTGCGGGTGTGTTGCCCGTGCAGGCGAGCGGGCCGTTGACGGTGTTCCCGGCGACCAGGGGTGCCGGGACGGTGGCGGTCCCGGTCAGGACGAGCGGACCGCTGATACCGACCCGTTCCACGATCACGTCACCGGTGGTCCCGTTGATGGTCACCGGCCCGCTGACCGACCCGCCGAGCAGTTCGACCGCCGCCGCACCGGTCGCCGTCACCGGTCCCCGGATCGACGTACCGGTGGCGATCAGTGATGCTCCCGCCCGTACCGTCACCGGTCCGGACACCGTGGCGCCGGCCAGGCAGGTCACCCCGGCGGCGACGAGCAGTGGACCGTTGTGGTTGCCCGAGACCGTCGCCGTGCAGGTGTTCACGACCACGGTGAAGTGGGCCGTCGTGGTACCGCCCGGTCGGGTGGCCGTGATCGTCGCCCGGTAGACGCCGTCGCGGGCGTACGCGTGCTGCGCCGTCGCCGAGTAGATGCCGTTGATGCTCTTGTTGGTGCCGGCGGTGCCGCTCAGGGTCGCCGCCGACGTGGTTCCGTCGCCCCAGTCGATCGTCGCCGCCACCTGGTCGACCGCCGCACCCGGAGTGGCGATCGAGGCGATCTCACCGGATACCGTCCGCCGGTCGGTGGTGATGTCCGGGGCTGCCACGTCGACCCGCCAGGGCACCTGCGGGGAGGCGTAGAAGTTCTGGCCCTGCACCTGCCGGCGTGCGCCGTGACCGGCGATCCGGGAGACGAAGGAGGCGAGGTTGCGTTCGGGGTGGACGTTCGGCGACCAGCCGATCTCCGCCGTCGCCGGCATCCGGGGGAAGACCTGGAACTCGATGTCGGCCAGGGTCCGCAGCGTCTCGGACCAGATCGGCGCCTCGACGCCGATGATGTCCGCGTCGGTCACCGCAGGCAGGGTGACCCCGCCGGTGGTACGCGCCGGAATGTAGGCGCCCGGGTCGCTGCTGGTGCCCGACCAGTTGTAGAACTGCGACACGTCCAGCCGGCCCGCCCAGCTCAACCCGAGCGGGCTGCCGACGAACTGCTGCATGTCCAAATAGGTGTGGTTGGCCGGTGACATGACGACCTTCATGCCCTTCTGCACCGCCCGCCGGGCCGAGTCGCCGCCGGAGCCGGTCGGGTTCCCGTTGTTCCAGAACTGGGCCACCGCCTGCGGCGATCCGGGCCGGTCGAAGTTCGCCTGGGAGATCTCCGCCCAGCCCATCACGACCTTGTCCTGCGCCTTGACGATCTGGGACTCGCGGTCGACGAAGTCGACGTACCGCTCGCTGGACAGGGTCGTCGCGGGCACCTCGTCACCGCCGAGGTGGTAGTACGGGCCGGGTGTCATCGCGCTGAGCTGGCTGACGATGTCCGTGATGATCGCCCACGTGTTGGGGCTCTCCGGACACATCGCGCTGTAGCCGACGGCACCGGTGAGGTTCCACTGCGGCGGGGTGCGGTTGGTGCAGTTGACGTCGGGCAGGACCGGGTCGGCCTGCGGTCCGGCGTACGACATGACGATCGCGTTGGTGTGCCCGGGTGAGTCGACCTCGGGGATGACGGTCATGAAGCGCGCGGCGGCGTAGTTGACGACGTCGACGTACTCGGCCTGGGTCCAGTAGCCGCCCGGATCGTTGTTGATGGAGAACTGGGCGCCGATGGTGGTGAGTTCGGGCCGACCGTTGATCGCGATCCGGAAACCCTGGTCGTCGCTGACGTGCAGGTGCAACACGTTCAGCTTGTACGCCGACGCCTGGTCGATCAGCCGCTTGGCGACCTCGGGCGACTGGAAGTGCCGGGCGATGTCGAGCATCACGCCCCGGTAGGCGTACCGGGGGCTGTCGGTGATCCGTACGCCGTCGACGGTCCACGGTCCGGGGCGTACGGTCGGGCTCTCGATCCACGGCGGGAGCAGTTGACGCAGGGTCTGTACGGCGTAGAAGAGCCCGGCGGGTTCGGCCGCTTCCAGCCGTACCCCGGCGGTCGAGGCGTCGAGCCGGTAACCCTCGGCGCCGAGGTCGGCGGTGCCGGTGAGGTGCAGTCCGATGTCGCCCGGCTGGGGCGTGGCCGTCGCGACCGGGAGCGGGTAGCCGGTCGACTGGCGCATGATCGCCGCCAGGGTCTCCGCCACCGGGAGTGCCTCGGTGGCGTCGGGGGCCACCACGATCCGGGTCGCCGGTCCGACCACGAACGACTCCCCTGGCACGTTCACCAGGTTGGCCGGGATCGGTACGAGTTGGGCCGGGCCGGTCGGTGCGGTGTCCGCCAGCGCCGGTGTCGCCGACGGGCCGGCGAGCACCATCGTCTGTACCACCAGCGCGAGCGTCAGTACGGCGCCGCCGAGCCGGCGTCTGCGTACCCGGGTGGCACGTCTGTCCCCTGTGCCTGCCAACAACCGGCCGGACGTCTGCATGTCACGCTCCCTGCTCGGGGTGCGCGGCGCCCGCCCACGCCCACCGACCGCTGGCTCACGGCTCGGTGCGGACGCAGCAGAGTGACGGTCGACCGGCGCGACTTGAGTGATCAACGCGAATGACGCTGGCCGAATGATAGGCACCGATGCGACGTACTGTAAAGAGTCCTTACATTGGGTGACCGGGTCCCGGACGCGCCTGACGGGTCGCGCCGACGAGCTTCAGGACGAGCAGCACCCGTCGGCACAGCCCGAGTTCGCCGCCGGACCCACACCGCCCGTGGCCGGCGGCAGCGGGGTGCAGCAGGTGTCGCCGCGCCATGCCGTTCGGCCCTCCCTGACCGCCACCGCCGCGATCACCAGCGCCGCGACCGGATCCGCCCAGGACCAGCCGAACAGGCTGTTGAGCGCCAGGCCCACCAGCAGGACCGCGGACAGGTAGGTGCAGAGCAGGGTCTGCTTCGAGTCCGCCACGGCCGACCGCGAGCCCAGTTCCCGCCCGGCCCGGCGCTGGGCGTACGACAGGAACGGCATCACCGCCAGCGACACCGCCGCCAGCACAAGCCCGACCGACGAGTGTTCCGCCTCCCCGCCACCGGCGAGGGCGCGTACCGCCTCCACCGTCACGAAGGCGGCAAGGGCGTAGAAGGAGCACGCGATCAGCCGCAGCGCGGTCCGCTCCCGTGCGCGCGGATCGGCACCCGCGAACTGCCACGCCACGGCCGCTGCGGAGGACACCTCGATCACCGAGTCCAGACCGAAACCGATCAGCGCGGTGGATGACGCCGCGACACCCGCGCCGATCCCGATCACCGCCTCGATCACGTTGTAGGTGATCGTCGCGGCGACCAGGAGCCGGACCCGCCGGGTCAGCACCGCCGACCGTTCCGGCCCCGGTCCGAGGGAGATCGCGGTGGCCATCAGCAGCAGTCCTGACTCTCGGACTCCGCACAGGCAGCGGGGTCGACCGCGAGCACCAGGCCCAGCAGGTCACCCAGCGCATGGGCCAGGCGGGGGTCGGCCAACTCGTACCGGGTCCGGCGACCCTCCGGTACGGCCACCACCAGGCCGCATCCGCGCAGGCAGGCGAGGTGGTTGGAGAGGTTCTGCCGGGTCGCCCCGAGCAGGTCCGCCAGGTCCGCCGGGTAGCCCGGTCCGTCACGCAGCGCAAGCAGCAGGCGGGCTCTCGTGGGGTCGGACAGGGCGTGGCCGAACCGGGCCAGCACCTGGCCGTACGTCAGTGCCTCCATGGAACAGCACAGTACAGCATCCGATGTATTCAGGAGTCACTGAACCAAGTTCCGGCCTCCGGATAGCCAGGGGCCGTCCGGCCGTCGGCTAACTCTGCGAGTGTGGAAGACGAGCTTTGTTCGGACCAGCGGGGGTGGAGGCGTGGCATGTCCGATTGGCGGTCCCGCGCCCAGCGTCCGGCCAAGCGCGCCTGGCGCCGGTCGCACGAGCGGTACCCGCAGCCCTCGCCGCCGGAACTGTCGATGGACCCCCGGGCCGAGACCCAGCCGGCATCGGTGGAGGCGAGCGTCGTCACCTCCGGCATCTACCGGGACGGTCACCGCGTCGACGCGCCGCCGAGCGTGACCGGGACCTGCGAGCTGCTGCGCCGGCAGCCCGGCACGATGGCCTGGATCGGGCTCTACCGACCGGCCGAGGCCCAGCTCATGGCGGTGGCCGAGGAGTTCGGCCTGCACGAGTTGGCGGTCGAGGACGCCGTGGTCGCCCACCAGCGCCCCAAGCTGGAACGGTACGGCGAAACCCTGTTCGTGGTGCTGCGCGCCGCCCGCTACCTCGACGAGATCGAGGAGGTCGACTTCGGGGAACTGCACGTGTTCGTCGGTCCGAACTTCGTCCTCACCGTCCGGCACGGCGAGGCCCCGGACATGGGAGCGGTACGGCGCCGGATGGAGGACGATCCCGAACTGCTGCGTCGTGGTCCCGAGGCGGTCCTGTACGCGATCCTGGACGCGGTGGTGGACGGCTACGCACCCGTGGTCGCCGGGCTCCAGCACGACATCGACGAGATCGAGACCGAGGTCTTCGGCGGGGACCCGAAGGTGACCCGCCGGATCTACGAACTCTCCCGCGAGGTGATCGAGTTCCAGCGGGCCTCCCGTCCGTTACTGGACATCCTGCGGGCGCTGTCCGCCGGGTTTGCCAAGCACGGCACCGACGAGGAGCTACGGCGTTACCTGGGTGACGTGGCCGACCACGCCACCACCGCCGCCGAACGGGTCGACGGGTTCCGCCAGATCCTCACCGACATCCGTACGCTCAACGCCACCCTGGTCTCGCAGGCGCAGAACGAGGAGGTCAAGCGCCTGACCGAGGCCAGCTACACGCAGAACGAGGAGGTCAAGAAGATCTCCGCGTGGGCGGCGATCCTGTTCGCGCCGACCCTGATCGGCACCATCTACGGGATGAACTTCGACCACATCCCGGAACTGCACTGGAGCTTCGGTTACCCGTTCGCCCTGGCCCTGATGGCCCTGGTCTGCACCTGCCTCTACCTGGTGTTCAAACGCCGGGACTGGTTGTGAACCCGGCACCCGGACGGCACGGCGTCCAGCGGCGGCGCCGCGACCGGAGGAGGGTCGCGACGCCGCCGGGTCGACCGGGTGCCCTGTCAGCAGCGGGGCACGCCGGGGATGTAACCGTCGTAACCGGTGAGGACGTACGTGTCCGAGATGAACCTGCCGGTGCCGATCCGGTCCCAGATGTTGCTGGTGCCGTACGTGCCGGTGACCGTGGTGCCGGTCGTCTGGCACTGGATGGTCACCCGGGCCCCGTCGGCGACCGCACCCACGATGCCGTAACCGGTCCCCGGACCGGAGCGCACGTTGAGGTCGGTCCCCGACGTGTTCACCGTGCCGGTGGCGCTGCCGCCACTGCCGCAGTTGTTGTCGCTGGTGTACGTCTTCGTCCCGTAGTACAGGGCGAGGGCGCCGTTGAAGCGGACCTGGGCGTACGAGCCGTTGAGCCGCTGTTCGTAGTGCAGGTGCGGACCGGTCGAGCCGCCGGTCGTGCCGACGTACCCGATCACCGTGCCGTACCCGACGGTCGAACCGACGCCGATACCGCTGGCGAAGCTGCTCAGGTGGGCGTAGTAGGTGGTGTAGCCGCTGCCGTGGTTGATCCGGATGTAGCGGCCGTAACTGGTGTTCCCGAGATCCGTCCTGACGTCCACGGTCCCCGGCGCGCTCGCCACCACCGGGTCGCCGTCGTCGTTCGTACGGTTGAAGTCGATCGCGGGCGCCGGGCTGTGGTCGGTCCGGGTCTGCCCGGACCATGACTGTCCACAGGGGAACGGAACCTTGAAGGTGGGCGCGGCCATCGCCGGTGCGGCAGGCACGAGCACCGCTCCCACCAGCAGCAGTACGGCACCCACGGCGGACAGCAAACGTTTACGCATCGAACTTCTCCTCTGCCGAAGCTTGGTGATCGGGGTCACAGCCTGGCAGAGCGATCATGAACAACATAGGTGGACATTGATCTCGGAAAGGTAAACAGCAACGATTCACCGGTCCGGTTCGGCGACCGGGTACGGCGCGAAGGTGCTGTGGTTCTCGTCGATGGACAGCCCGCGTCCGATCTGCGGGAACGCCCGCTGTGGGCAACCGCTGCGTTCGCAGACCTTGCACCCGATCCCGATCGGAACGGCGGCGTCGGCGTCGTCCAGGTCCAGCCCGGTCGAGTAGACGAGACGCCCGGCCTGGCGCAGGTCGCAACCGAGGCCGATGGCGAAGGACTTGCCCGGACGGCCGTACCGACCGGGGGCCCGGGTGACGGTACGGGCGATCCAGAAGTAGCGCCGCCCGTCGGGCATCGCCGCGATCTGGGTCAGGATCCGGCCCGGCGCGGCGAACGCCTCGTAGACGTTCCACAACGGGCAGGTCCCGCCGGTACGGGAGAAGTGGAAACCGGTCGCCGACTGGCGTTTCGACATGTTGCCGGCGCGGTCGACCCGGATGAACGAGAACGCCACCCCGCGCGCCCTGGGTCGTTGGAGCGTGCTGACCCGGTGACAGACGGTCTCGTACCCGATGCCGTAGTGGGTGGCCAGCCGGTCGAGGTCGTAACGGAACTCCTCCGCGTTCGCGTGGAAGTCCCCGTACGGCAGGATCAGCGCGGCGGCGAAATACTTGGCCAGCCCGATCCGGGCCAGTGTCTCCGAGTCCGGGCTGCTCAACGCGGCCGCGTCGACCAGGTCGTCGAGGATCTCCCCCACCTCGGCGAAGGCGAGCTGGGTCGCCATCCGAATGGCCAACGCCCCCGGACGCAGGTAACCCGACAGGTGCAGCAACTGGGTCCTCGGGTCGTACCGGTGCAGCTCGTCGTTCTCGCCGGAGCCCGGCTCACCGACCCGGACCCGGATGCCGTGCATGCCCAACCGCTGGGCCAGCACCGGACGCATGTCGCCGGGACGAATGCCGATCACCCCGGCGAGCCGCTCGGCCGCCTCGTCGAGTTCGGCGATGTAGTTGTGCCGCTGGTAGAAGTAGTCCCGGATCTCCTCGTGCGGTCCGGACCCCAACTCCCCCATCTCGTGTTCCCGGTCGCCGGTCAGGGCGGCGAGCTGTTCGGCGAGCTGCCGGTACCGGCGGTGCACGGTGACCAGCGCGTGTGCGGTGTGCGGCATCCGCTGGGCGAGTTCGGCCGCCTCCTCGGTCGGGATGTCGAGGCGCAGCGTGTCGTCGGAGGAGACCTCCCGGATCTCGGCGGTGAGCCGGGCGGTGTCGTGGGTGGCGAAGAAACCGGCGTCGACGCCGAGTGACTCGCTGATGCTCAACAGCACCGGCACGGTCAGCGGCCGGGATCCGTGCTCGATCTGGTTCAGGTAACTCGGCGAGATCCCGAGCAGGCGAGCAAAAGCGGCCTGGGTCATCCGGCGTTCCTCGCGCAGTCTGCGCAGCCGCGCGCCGGCCACGTCCTTCTGCATCGACCGCCCCCCCTTCCAGGTTGCGCCGCGAGTCCCCGTGCTGGGCTGCCAGTTTGCCAACAGTACCTTCGCAACCTTTGCAATACCGCACCGAAGATTGGCAACTGTTGGCTGATTGGGGCCATCGACCAGCGCGTTCACCTATGTCACGGTCGATCCACAGGCAGTACCGAGTCGAGCAAATCGGATGGAAGGACGTTGGCATGGACGAGTTCACGGGAACGAAGACGTCGGGTACGGCCAACGGCGTAGCGGCCGGTCACGCGGGCGACGAACCGCGCGCGGCGGGGACCGCCTCGGCCGCCGAGCTGACCCGGCGATGGGCGCAGGACCCGCGCTGGCGGGACATCCGCCGGACGTACACGGCCGACGACGTGGTCCGGTTGCGGGGCAGCGTGGTGGAGGAGCAGACGCTGGCCCGGCGCGGGGCGCGTCGGCTGTGGGAGTCGCTGCACAGCGAGGACTTCGTCCCCGCGCTGGGGGCGTTGACCGGCAACCAGGCCGTGCAGCAGGTGGCCGCCGGGCTGAAGGCGATCTACCTCTCCGGCTGGCAGGTCGCCGCCGACGCCAACCTGGCCGGACAGACCTACCCGGACCAGAGCCTCTACCCCGCGAACTCGGTGCCGGCGGTGGTGCGACGGATCAACAACGCGTTGCTGCGGGCCGACCGGATCCAGCACGCCGAGGGCGGCGGTACCGGGCCGGCGGACTGGCTGGTCCCGATCGTCGCCGACGCCGAGGCCGGCTTCGGCGGGGTGCTCAACGCGTACGAACTGATGAGCGCGATGATCACGGCGGGTGCGGCGGCGGTGCACTGGGAGGACCAGCTCGCCTCGGAGAAGAAGTGCGGACACCTGGGCGGCAAGGTGCTGATCCCGACCGGCCAGCACATCCGTACGCTGAACGCCGCCCGGCTGGCCGCGGACGTCGCCGACGTGCCGACCCTGATCATGGCGCGTACGGACGCGGACGCGGCGACCCTGCTCACCACCGACGTGGACGAGCGCGACCGGGAGTTCCTCACCGGTGAGCGCTCGGCGGAGGGGTTCTACCGGGCCCGGCCGGGGATGGCCCCGTGCATCGCCCGCGGCCTGGCGTACGCCCCGCACGCCGAGCTGCTCTGGATGGAAACGTCCACTCCCGACCTGGACGCGGCCCGTACGTTCGCCGAGGCGATCAAGGCCGAGTACCCGGACCAGTTGCTCGCCTACAACTGCTCGCCGTCGTTCAACTGGCGCAAGCACCTCGACGACGCGACGATCGCCAAGTTCCAGCGCGAGCTGGGCCACATGGGGTACAAGTTCCAGTTCATCACCCTGGCCGGGTTCCACGCACTCAACCACTCGATGTTCTCGCTGGCGCACGGCTACGCCGCCGGCGGCATGTCCGCCTACGTCGACCTCCAGGAGCGCGAGTTCGCGTCCGAGGCCGACGGCTACACCGCCACCCGGCACCAGCGCGAGGTCGGCACCGGCTACTTCGACCTGGTCAGCACCGTGATCAACCCGACCAGCGACACGGTCGCGCTGCGCGGGTCGACCGAGGAGGAACAGTTCACCGGGGCGGTGTCCTGATGCCGACCACTATGCGTTCACAGATCGCGGTCGTCGGTCCGGGCGGTGACCGGTACGACGAGATCCTCACCCCGGAGGCGCTGGACTTCGTCGCCCGGCTCGACGCCGAGTTCGCCGGCCGGCGGGCGGAACTGCTGGTGGCGCGGGCGCAGCGGCGGGAACGGCTGGCCCGAGGCGAGGAGTCGCTGGGCTGGCTGGCGCAGACCGCGTCGATCCGGGCCGACGGGAGGTGGCGGGTCGCCGGTGCCGCGCCGGGCCTGGTCGACCGGCGGGTCGAGATCACCGGGCCGCCGGACCAGCGGATGACGGTCAACGCGCTCAACTCCGGTGCCCGGGTCTGGCTGGCCGACTTCGAGGACGCCCTGTCGCCCACCTGGTCCAACCTGATCGGCGGGCAGCTCAACCTCCGCGACGCGATCGACGGGCGGCTCGACTTCACCGCGGAGACGGGCAAGCGGTACCGGGTCGGGCCGGACCCGGCGACGATCGTGGTCCGGCCGCGCGGCTGGCACCTGGTCGACAAGCACGTGATCGTGGACGGGCGCCCGGTGTCGGCGAGCCTGGTCGACTTCGGGCTCTACCTCTTCCACTGCGGGCAGCGACAGGTCGACCGGGGCAGCGGACCCTACTTCTACCTGCCGAAGCTGGAGAGTCACCTCGAGGCCCGGCTCTGGAACGACGTGTTCGTACTCGCGCAGGGGCTGCTCGGGATGCCGCACGGGACGATCAGGGCGACCGTACTGATCGAGACGATCACCGCCGCGTTCGAGATGGACGAGATCCTGTACGAGCTGCGCGACCACTGCGCGGGGCTGAACGCCGGCCGCTGGGACTACATCTTCAGCCTGATCAAGACGTTCGGTGCTCGGCCGGAGTTCGTCCTGCCGGACCGGGCCCAGGTGAGCATGACCGTGCCGTTCATGCGCGCGTACACCGAACTGCTGGTGTCGACCTGTCACCGCCGGGGCGCGTACGCCATCGGCGGGATGGCCGCCTCCATCCCGAGCCGGGACGCCGAGACCAACACCCGCGCTATGGCAAAGGTGCACCAGGACAAGGAACGGGAGGCGGCCGACGGCTTCGACGGCTCCTGGGTGGCGCATCCGGGGCTGGTGCCGATCTGCCGGGACGTCTTCGACCGGACGCTCGGGGACCGGCAGCACCAGCTCGACCGGCTCCGCGACGAGGTCCGGGTGGGCCCGGCCGACCTGCTCGACGTTGCCGCCACCGGCGGCACCGTGACCGAGTCCGGGGTGCGCAACAACATCGCGGTCGCGCTGCGCTACCTCGACGCCTGGTTGGGCGGCAACGGGGCGGTGGCGATCTTCGACCTGATGGAGGACGCGGCCACCGCCGAGATCGCCCGGTGCCAGGTCTGGCAGTGGATCCACACCGGGACCCGGCTGACCGACGGCCGGACGGTGGACGAGGAACTGGTCCGCAAACTGCTGGCCGAGGAGGTCGCGGCGGTCCGGGACGGAACCGATGCCGCCGGGCACCGGTGGGCCGAGGCCGAGGAGATTTTCGTACGCACAGCGCTCGGCGAAACCCTGCCGACGTTCTTCACCACCGGCGCGTACGCGACCCACCTGGTTGGTCGCCGTACCGGATGACCTGCCGCGAGCCTGGTCGGACAGCGACGGGACCACTCCCGGAAGTGGTCCCGTCGCTGCTCCCCCTCCCACGGTCGGGCAACGTTCGTCACTGTCACCCATGGACGACACCGTGGGGCCCGACGCACGGATTCTGGTCACGCTCCCGAGGAATCCGGCGTTGGCGTCGACCCCGAGGTGCCACGCGGTCGCACACCATTCCGACCTGCGGGTCTTCCTGACCTGCTGAACGGATCAGGAGGTCGATCCACTGTTGGATGCGCGCGCCGACATCGAGTAGTACGTGTGCTGGCTCCAGGACGTCCGCCGTTTCCAGCCGTCGACCGTGTCCGCCGTTCGAAGCACTCATCACCGCCGCGCGACGGTCCGACAACCGAGCGACTTCGCGTTGATCGCCATGCCCTCGGCGGCAGTGGCGCTAAAGCATCTCCAGCGGTTGCGGGCCGACCGGCGGCGGGAACGCCGTGTCGAGTGCCGCCACGTCCTCGTCAGTCAGATGCAGATTGCGCGCGTCAGCGTTCTCCCGGGTGTGTTCGGGCTTGGACGATCGGGGGATGGCCGAGACCATCTCCTGCCTCAGCAGCCAGGCCAGCGCCACCTGAGCGGGCGTGGCCCGATGCCGGGCGGCGACCTCCGCGACCTGGGGGTGGCCGAGCAGTCGGCCCTGCTCGATCGGCGAGTACGCCATCACCGGAATTCGGTGCTCGCGTAGCCATGGCAGTAGGTCGTACTCCGGACCACGGCGGGTGAGGTTGTACAGAATCTGATTGGTCGCGCAGGAATTCCCGCCCGCCTCGAGTAGCTCCGTCATGTCGGAAAGATCGAAGTTGCTGACGCCCCACTGCCCGATGTCACCGGCGTCGACGAGTTCGGCGAACGCCTCGATCGTCTCCGTGAGTGGATGCGTGCCGCGCCAGTGCAGCAGGTAGAGCTCGATGTGGTCGACACCGAGTCGTTGCAGGCTGCGACGGCAGGCCTGCACGGTTCCCCGTCGGCTGGCGTTGGACGGCAGCACCTTGTCGACCAGAAAGACGTCGGTGCGTCGTCCGACGATCGCCTCGCCGACGAGTTCCTCGGAAGCGCCGTCACCGTACATCTCCGCGGTGTCGACCATTGTCATGCCCAGGTCGAGCCCGGCGCGTAGGGCCGCTATCTCGTCTTGCCGCCTCGTGGGCTGCTCGCCCAGGTACCAGGTTCCCTGGCCGAGCGCGGGCATCGTCTGGCCGGACGGCAGCTCGATCGCGGCAGCGCGGGTCATGTCGATCTCTCCGGAATCTGGGTACCAGTGTGTTGCCTGCGTTACCCGCTGGGACAGGCAACACACCCTCGTAGCGGGATTGGGCTTCCCCGGGTCAAAGTAGCCGCTGGACCCTTTCACCGGCCGTCGCCGGTCGGAAGCCGCCGGCTGCCGCGACCGCCTTCGGACGGCGGAGCCAACTCCAAGACACCGTCGGCCAGCGGGCCGCAGGACGTGGGGCAGGCCCCGGTGCCGTCGGCGATCGAGGTTCAGCGGCTCGGTCGACCGCGAGCAGCGGCGCCACGGCGGTCCTGACCCTAGCGCCGACCGGGCCGTCAGCCTGCCTCGTCGTTGCGCTCCGGCTCAGGCCCGTCACTGGATATTGGCCCGTCCTCGCTGCTCGGTCCCGGTTCGGCTTCGCCGGTCGGATCCGGCCCATCCTGCTCGCCGGTCAGCTTCGCGTCGGGCTGGTAGCGATATGCCGCTTCCCGTACTGCTGAGTCGGACTCGAGTCCGGCGCCGAGTGCGCCGCCGACGGTGGCCAGTGAGCTGGCGAGCCATCCGAGCTTGGCCTGGTGGGCGACGCCGGCTGGTCGGCCGGTGGATTGGGCGAGCAGGTCCCAGGGGACGAGGGCGATCGCCCCGATGATGGTCAGCGCGGCGAGCGCCACGTACAGCGCGAGGACGCCAATTACCACGGTGAGGACGGTGACCACGTTGAAGAGGACGACCTGTTCCCGGGCTCCCGGGCCGTGCGGGACCCGCTCCCAGAGGCGCGCCCCGAGCACCATGGTCAGCACCACCGCCAGGACGGATCCGGCCGTGAGCAGGGCGAGCCGCAGGTTGCCCGAGGCCGCCGACAGCTGCCAGATGTCGGCGCTCACCAGGGCGAGGACGGCGGTCGCGAAGGCACCGACCAGCAGCCGGGAGAGCCGGACGGCCAGCCGCCAGGGCCGGTTCGCCCGGAGCATGCCGAGCAGGAGCCGCAGGTTGCCGCCGAACACCCCGGTCAGCAGGCCGATGCCGGACGCCTGGTGGTTCACGCGTGCGCCGAGTTCCCGGGCCCGCCGTCCGGTGGCCAGTCGTCGGCGGTACGGGCCGGCCCGTACCGGGTCGCCGACCGCGTCGGCATCGCCGAGCAGCGCCGCGAGGAGCCGATCCCCGGCCTCGGCCAGCCGCCGGGCCCCGGCGACGGGACCGAGCGCGGGCATGGAAAGGACCGCGACGCCATGGGTGCTGCTGGCATGCGCGACCACGGGTCGTCGCGCGGTCTGCAACGGCAGGTCCGTCACGCAGAGGACCAGACTCCAACCCTCGGCCAGCATCCGCCGCCGGGCTGCCTCGATGAGCTGACCGAGGTCGGCCGGCCCATCGACGAGCCGCGCCACCTGGAGGCGTACCGCCCAGTCGACCTCCGGGACCCGGCTGCGGAGCCGGTCGGCGAGTTCCGCGGCGGCCCCCCGCACCAGGTCGGCCGCGGCCCCGGGGGCGGCCACCACACCCACGACGACGGGCCCGCGCCTGGTCACCACACGCCCGGAGCCAGCCCGGCCGCTTGCCCGGGCGTGGCGCCGGTCCGTGGGGCTGACTTCAGCACTCGAGGTCGTCCTTCAGGATGGTCATTGCCGTCTTCAGTCGCTCGGTGTAGATCGGCAGCAGGTTCTCCTTGATGGTCGCCCGGGCGGCCTCGTCCACCGGGTTCAGGGCGTACGTCCACTCGATGCTCGTGGTGCCGTCCTCCTGGTCGCTGAAGTACCAGGACCCCTCGATGCTGTCGACCACCTCGCGCAGCCGCGCCGAGCTGAAGTTGTCGATCCGGTACGAGAACGAGTTCGGCGGCTCTACCGTCAGTAGTTCTTCCTCGTTGGTCGAGCCGTCGTCGGAGGTGTTCGTCCGGCGCAGGCCCGGGGTGTTCCAGCCGGTGGTGACGCTGCTGGCCACGATTGCCGGCGAGTGTCCGGTTCTGGGGAAGATGTGGCTCAGGTCGACGTCGACGACGTACTCGAAGACCTGGCCGATGGGAGCGTTGACGGTACGGGTGACCCGGACGAAGTCGTCCCCCACCTCGGTGCAGTCCCGGTCGACGCCCATCACCGCCTCCTGTGTCTGTCGGTCCTGGTCCAGCTAGTCCCCGGTAGGCGCCGACTCATTCATCGGCGCACGGCGGCAATGCCGGACTCCTGCGGCTCAGGGCTGGTACTGGCTGCGGGTGCGGGGAAGCCACTGGGGGTGCTGGTCGCGTAGGTAGCGGACCAGTCCCTCGCGCAGATCGCAGCGCAGGTCCCAGGCACTGGCACCGTCGGCGGCCGAGGCCTGCACCTGGATGACCACGGTCTGCGGGGTGGCGTCGACCATCTGGAGCACCCACCGGTCTCGATCCCACAGCGGGGAGGCTTCGACGAGTCGGCGTGCCTCCCGCCGCAGGTCGTCCAGGTCGGCCGTGTGGTCGACATGTAACTGGATCTTGCCGATCACCCGTGACTCGTTCCGGGTCCAGTTCTGGAACGGTCGCTCGGTGAAGTACGTGGTCGGGAGGATGAGCATCCGGTCGTCCCAGAGCCGGATCACCACGTTGGTCAGCTTCACCTCCTCGACCCGGCCCCATTCGCCGTCCACGACCAGTACGTCGCCGACGTGCAGTCCGTCGGCGAAGGCGACCTGGATGCCGGCGAACGCGTTGCCGAGCGCGGTTCGGGCGGAGAGACCGATCACCGCACCGACCACTCCGGCCGAGGTCAGAACGGAGATGCCGAAGAGGCGTACCGGCCGGAACGTGATCAGGATCAGGCCGACCGCGAGGACCGTGACAACCGCCACCGTGAGCCGCCGCACCGGACGGATCTGGGTCCGGGCCCGCCGAACCCGCCGGCTCGTGACCAGATCGTCCGGCAGCCGGCTGAACGCGACCGCCTCGGCGACGTGCAATGCCTTGATCATCAGCCACGCCCCGGTGGCGATCAGGACCAGCAGGATCGCGTGCCGCAGATCACGCTGCCAACCGCCCGGTTCGGACGGCAGCGCGTAGTACAGCGCCCCGACCAGCAGGACCACGGCCGCCGGGCGGCGGCAGGCGTGCCGCAGCGGCCCCAGCAGCCACCTGTAGCGGCCTGCGGCAACCCGGCGGACCAGCACGCCGGATACCAGGTCCACGACCACGGCCGCCGCCAGTGCGGCCAACACGATCAACGCGGTACGCATCAGAAGCCGTTCATCGTGATCCCGATGCCGCCTCTCCCGGGCCCGCGACCGCATTCCCCGCGTTCAGAGTCCCATCGGCTGCGGTGGCAGGCGGCGGATATCCAAAATCCCGGACGGCCGTGACCGACGAACGGCGGCTGCCGAACGAGACGGCGGCCGGCCCACAGGCTTCCCGCGAGCCAGCCCGGGATAGGTAGTCGCCACCCCATGGCCGGTCGCCGACCAGCCCGGGCCGCTCACGTGACGCTAACAGCTGCTCTTAGGCGTGCCGGAACGTGCGACCCGATCCCCCGAAGCACCGCGGGCGGCCCAGCGCTGGCCTACCGAACGGAGCTGACGGCATACTTTGCGCGCGAACCCACCTCCACCGAGGCACCACACGACGAGCATTGGCGATTCGCTCCACGGGCTGGGGTCGTCGTAGTGGCTTTTGGTGCCCTTGCGTAAGGCTGTCCGCAGCTGGGCGAGGCCTTCGGCGTCGGCCGGGAGGTGCAGCTGCTCCAGCAGAGTGAGCGCGTCCGCTGGTTGAAGGTCGCCGTAGACCGCGTGATAACCGGCCAGCAGAGCGTGGAGCACCGCCGGATGTAGTTCAACGACCGTCGCGGCGGCCCGGAGGATGTCGTGCTTGTCGGCCCAGCAAACCGTGCCCGAGTCTTCCAGTACGTGGCGGGCGCGGCGGTGCAGCGGACCGTGGGCCAGCTGCGGCAGGCGATCGGCGGCCGCGAGACGACGTACGTCGTCGCCGATCATCGCGGCGAAGGCGGCCGTGGAGGTGTCTCCGAGGAACCAGTACGTCCGTAGCGACAACCGCAAATTCTCGATCGGATCGGCTACTTCCATACGTGCACGGCAGCCGGCCCAGAAGGCGTCGATGACCGCCGGGTCGTCATGGTCGAGGACGTATGCGTTCAAATGGGTCATCACCTCGAACTCACCGGTCAGATCCAGCAGGCCCATCGCCGTTCGAACACGCCGTACCGGGTCCGATTGGTCATCGAAGACCATCGTGTACGCGCAGGCGAAAGCGACGTCGTCGTTCGACATCTCCGTCACGCCCGACGGTTCGCTGACCAGCCAGCGACCGGGGCCGACCGGTGTTATCCCCGCCTCGGCCAGCCACCGCAGGGCCAGGTCCGCATCCCGGGTACGCATGCCGTGGAGTGTGCACGCACCCAGGATGAATCTCCATCGAATAGCGAGGCCCCTCGCGAGATGCGCCGGGCCGATGCTGATCGGCTCCGTCGCCGTCATGACTCGCAAGGCGGGAGACGGCCGTCAGCAGCCAGCTCCTTGTTGTCGGTGGGTCCGGTTACCGTCCGCCGGTGACCGATGCCCACCTTGCTCCTTCCTGCTCGTCGCCGACGCCCAAAGAGGAGGCCCGTCTCTGGGAGGTGGTGGAGCAGGCATGGGCCCGGCTGGGTCCGGAACCGGCGGCGCTGCGCCGGGCCTTGCTCGATCGGGATCCGGACAACGACGAAGACGTCAACCTGTACGCCATAGACACCTGGCTCGAACCCTTCCTCACTGCACTACGCGAGATGTGCCTCGGGCTGTCCGGCCCGGAGTTGGTTGCCCTCGACCGGGTCGTCGAGCGGAAGCTGTACGACATCGACCGCGCCGACATCCATGAGGCGACGGACGGTTCCGACGACGGCTTCCTGTACGCCCGTGGGTACATCGTCGCGATGGGACGGGAGTTCTACGAGGCGGTCCAGGCGAATCCGCGACTGGCGGTGCTCGACGCAGACTGCGAGGAGTTCTGCTACTTCTTCGCGCATCTGTACGAGGAACGCTTCGGGGGTTGGCCGGAGAGCCGCTCCGGCATCTCACGAGAGTCGGTCAGCAATCCCTCGGGGTGGCCGAAGGAGTAGAGATCCTGGGACCGACCCAATGCACTCGTGTATCGCGATCCGTTCGCCTGAGTACGGGGAATCTTCGTCCGTGCTCCGCTGAGTACGATGCCGCCGTGCCTACCGAAGCGAACACGGCAGGACGCAGCCGCGAGCCGGAATCGCCGCCGCGACAGGTGGCCGGTCGCGGATGGGGCTGGTACCGGGGCGACTGTCACGTGCATTCGCAGCTCTCCCATGGTGGTGAACTCACACCGAGCCAGCTCGCGGCCGCCGCCCGTGAGGCCGGACTCGACTTCATCGCCATCACCGAACACAACACGACGGATAGCCACGGTGCCTGGGCATCGTTGGCCGGTGATGATCTGTTGGTGATCCTGGGCCAGGAAATCACCACCGAGACGGGGCACTGGCTGGCGTTGGGCCTCGATCCGGGGCAGGTTGTCGACTGGCGCTACGGCGTCCGGGACAACCTGATCACCTCTTCCGTGGATCAGGTCCATCGTGCGGGCGGGCTGTGCGTCGCGGCCCACCCGCACGCGCCGTACCCGTCAGGGACCTTCATGTATCCGTTCCTGGGATTCGACGCGGTGGAGGTCTGGAACGGACGATGGAGTTCGGACCTGCCGTGGAACGCCGACAACGAAGCGGCACTGGCCGAATGGGGCCGAAGCTTGGCGTTTGACATCCACCACGGACGGTGGCGTCCGGCTATCGGCAACAGCGACGCCCACCTGGATGGCCAGATCGGCATCCCGCACACCGTCGTGATGGCCGACGGACTCGACACGGACGCGGCACTCGCCGGTATCCGCGCCGGACGAAGCTGGATCGCCGAGTCAGCCGAGGTCCAACTCTCGTTCACCCTTTCCGCCGGCGACCGCAGCGCGGGGATCGGTGAACGACTGGTCACCGACGGCAAGCCGGCCACGGCCCGGGTGGAGATACAGGGCGTGCCATCCGGCACGGTCACCTTCCTCACCGAGCAGGGTGGGACACACCGCGAACGGTTGCCCGACCATGGCACGGGTGCCCTGGAGTGTTCCGTCAGCGCAGAGGACTCGGCGTTCGTCCGCATCGAGGTACGCCACCCTGCCGGGCACATGGCCGCACTCACGAACCCAATTCTGCTGGCCTGAGGACAACTGCCGACGGCGGTACGTCTGATCCTGCGGCGTGGATCATGATCAGCTTGATGAGGATTGATTGCGTACGTTGGGACGATCTGAAGGCGCCGCCCCGTTCGTACGATGGTCCTGTGCACTCTCGCCTGCGCGCCGTGTTGGCCGAGCCGCACGCCCCGCACGTCCCGGCCCGGGTCTGGCGCGACTGGGTATTGATCGCCGTCCTCGCGCCGGCGATCGTGTTGGAGGGGATCGCCCGACCCGATCTGCCGTGGCGGGTGGGCTGCGTCGTCATCGCGCTCGCGTTGCTGCCCACGCTGCTGTGGCGGCGCACGGAGCCGCTCGTGATGGTGGCGATCGCGTTCGGCTTCACGACGGTCGCCCCGCTCGTGCTGCCCGGCGATGCCTGTCAGATGTTCACGACGAGCTTTCTGGTCCTGTTGACCTACTCACTGTTCCGTTGGGGCTCCGGCCGGGATGCGATGATCGGTTCGCTCTTCGTGGTGACCAAGGTGGCCGCCGCCGGCCTGGTCGGCTCGATCGACGGCAGCGAGTTGGTCGCCGGGTTCGCGGTGATGTTCGCCGCCGCCACCCTGGGCATCGCGATCCGCTTCGGCGCCGCCGCCCGAGTGCGCGAGCTTGACCAGGCCAAACTACTGGAACGCGAACGGCTCGCCCGTGACCTCCACGACACGGTGGCACACCACGTGTCGGCGATGGCGATCCGCGCGCAGGCCGGCATCGCCGCCTCGGCCGGCCAGCCCGGTGCCGCCGTCGAGGCACTCCGCGTGATCGAGGCCGAGGCGTCCCGCGCGCTCGCCGAGATGCGCACAATCGTCCGCGTCCTGCGCCGCGACCAGCCCGCCGACCTGGCGCCCAACCCACGGCTCGCCGACATCCAACGGCTCGCCGGCCGCTTCCACACCGGCCCGGCCGTCAACGTCGACATCCGCGGCGACCTCGACAACCTCCCGCCCACGGTCGGCTCCGCGCTCTACCGCCTGGCCCAGGAGTCGATCACCAACGCCCGCCGCCACGCCCGCCACGCCACCCGCATCGAGGTCAGCGTCGCGGCCGACGACACCTCCGTACACCTGCGGGTCAGCGACGACGGCGAGGCCGCCGCCGGCCCCGCCGGCTCGCCCGGCTTCGGCCTGATGGGCATGATCGAGCGTGCCGACCTGCTCGGCGGCACCTGCGAGGCCGGCCCCAACCCCGACCGTGGATGGACCGTCACGGCGGTGCTCCCCCGCGCGGGAGTCGGCGCGTGACGGTGCGCGTGCTCGTCGCGGACGACCAGGAAATCGTCCGTACCGGCCTCACCATCATCCTGAACGCACAGCCCGGCATCGAGGTCGTCGGCGAGGCCGGCGACGGGCGCCGGGCGGTCGAGCTCGCCCGCCGACTCCGCCCCGACGTGTGCCTCCTCGACATCCGCATGCCCGGCATGGACGGCATCGAGGCCACTCGGGCGCTCGCCGGTCCATCGGTCGCGGAGCCGCTCGCGGTGGTCGTCATCACGACCTTCGATCTCGATGACTACGTGTACGAGGCTCTGCGCGCCGGCGCCCGCGGTTTCCTGCTCAAGGAAGCCGGCCCCGACCTGCTCAGCCAGGCCGTCCACGCGGCCGCCAACGGGGACGCGCTGATCGCGCCGAGCGTCACCACGCGTCTACTTAAGGCGTTCGCCGACTCGGGTCCTGCTTCGCCGTTGAAGCAGCCGATCGAGGCGCTCACCGACCGGGAGGAACAGGTGCTGCTCGCGGTCGCCCGGGGGCGTACCAACAAGGAGATCGCCGACGAGCTCTACGTCACGTTGAGCACCGTCAAGTCGCACATCACCAGCGTGATGACCAAGCTCGGTGTGCGTAACCGGGTCGAGATCGCGATGTGGGCGTACGAGACGAACCGCACCCGGGGACGCGGGTAACGGCACCTGCCTCCCGGCCGAGCAGCGGGCGGGTCGGCGACTGGCGCCGAAAGTACGACGACGGCGTACGACCATGAGCCGCCCGATCGCGGCCCATGTGTCGATGAACCAGAGTGAGTGCGGCGGACACCATCGATGGCATGACAATTCGCGAGTGGCGGCTGCCGGCCGCGTTGATCCTGCTGAGCCTGATACCGGTCATCGCCGGCGCGGCACGGCTGACCGAGCTGGGCACCGGACCGGAGGTCACCCCGGCGAACGCCCGCTTCGTCGCCGATCCGCTGCCGGTGGTGCTGCACATCGTCGGCGCGGTGGTCTACACGATCCTCGGCGCGTTCCAGTTCGTACCGAGCCTGCGCCGCCGCCGTTGGCACCGCCTCGCCGGCCGGGTCCTCGTCCCCTGCGGGCTGGCGGTCGCCCTCTCCGGCCTGTGGATGACGTTCGCGTACGACCTGCCGGCCCACGACAACGACGTGCTCGCCGGCATGCGACTCGTCTTCGGCTCGGCCATGGCCGCCTCGATCCTGCTCGGCCTCGCCGCCGTGCTACGCCGCGACTTCACCCGACACCGGGCGTGGATGGTGCGCGGCTACGCGATCGGCATCGGCGCCGGCACGCAGGCGTTCACGAACGCGCCGTACCTCCTGGCGACCGGTGAACAGCCCGACGGGAACGTCCGGGCCGTCCTGGTGCTCGCCGGTTGGCTGATCAACCTTGCCGTGGCCGAGTGGTACCTGCGCCGCCCGGCCCGCGCAGCGCGTTCTCGACCGGTCCGTCGGCCACGTGCCGCTGTCGACGACACCGTTTCGCGTTGAGATCGACGCTGGCACCGCGGCCGCAACGGACCCATGCCGGGTCCGGCGGGACGGGCGTCTAGCCTGCGCTCATGCGTACGAGTCGTCGGTGCGTCAAATGTGGGTGCCCGCGTCTGTGGCAGGTCGACCCGTTCATGGTCCCCGACCCCGACAGCGGCAACGTGGTGAAGCTCCTGCCGGGAGTTACCCGACTGGCCTCCGGATCGGCGATCGGCGAGGAGATGCGCAAGCGCATCGAGGCGGGCCGCTTCGAGGTCTGGATATGCGCCGCATGCGGATACACCGAGTGGTACGCCCTCGATGTCAACGACATGCTCGGGTGGCTCTCGCAGAATCCCCGCTCGGGCGTGCGGCACCACGACGCCGACGCCTCGGGGCGGTCAGACACCGTGGGCGAGAAGTTCCAGTCCCACCACGGCAGCGCCGAGGACGAACTCCGCGAATAGTACGACGAGTTTCTGCCAGCCGGGCAGGCGTACTCTGCGCACGGCCAGGTAGCCGATCACCACCAGCGCCGTGACGAGCGCGATCGTCGCCGCACGCAGCGCCGTGGTCACGGGCCATCTGTCGGCGATCGCGAGCCCGATGAAAACGAACGGAACGACGAGGGCTCCCAGTGCACCGAAGCTCACCCGGAGCATCCTGTTCAGTTCATGTCTCGCCGGCAGCGCGGCGTGTACGGCGATGTGCGAGACCACGTCGGCGACGAACACCGCCAGCAGCGTGCCCGTCACGGCGATGAGTAGCGTCACCCCCGCCTCGGCGGCTGTCGCTCCATGCGAGCGCAGTGCCAGCACGACGGCGAGCGCGGTGAACGTGATGTAGACACGCTCCTTCAACCGCTCGGCACGCTCCTGCGCCGCCCGGAAGCCACCACTCTCATCGGTCATCGCATGAGTGTAGGTTTCCGGGCCCGTCGGATGAGTCACCCCGCCAGCCCCAGGGCCGGCAGGCTATCTCAGGGGGCGGAAGTGGTGCCGGACCGCGTAGCGGTAGACCTCCTCACCGAGTTTCGCCCCCTCGTCGTCAGCGGTACGGAAGTGGACGCCGCCCCAGATGCGCGCACCGATGAGCTCGTCGAGCGCCTGCGAGAAGCTGGTGAACTGCCTGGTTGTGCCGGAGGCGACGCTGGATCCACTGAAAGCGATGTCGTCCCGGCCGAAGAAGTACCGGTACAGCGACATCCGCGCACCGGTGCCGCAGGCGTGGCCGGAAGGGTACTCGGGGAAGGGGGGCGTGACGAGGAGCGACTGCCAGCCCGGGTCAGCGGCCGTCCTCGGGTTCCCGTCCGTGTCGGCCAGTTGGATCGCCGTTACCGGGCGCCAGTAGCTCCAGAAGTCCTTCTGGCTGAAGCACGCCACTCCCGAGTCGGCCACGATGAGGTCGGTCATCGCAAAGAAGCGCGCGGTTTGCAGGGCGTTCAGCCGTTGGGTGGTGGCGAGCTGTCGCTTGATCTCCCAGGAGGCGGAACGTCGGTCGTGCCACCAGATCGCGGCCTCCGTCTGGTCCCGGGTGCGCACCGTGCTCGTCGCCGAGCCGACTTCCTTGACCTCGTTGAGGTCGCGGGCGTACGCGCTGCTGGTCAGGCGTGGCGGCTCGGGAATGCGGAACATCGACGCACGGGGGATGAGGAACGGCCGCATGTGTCCGGTCCATGCGCCGTCGGAGAGGAACAGCGGCGGCGTGGGTCTCCACTGGCCGGGCCTTGTCCCGTTGCGCCACTGCTGGTCCCCGAACGCGCCGTCGTCCTGCCGAGCGGCGACCATCGCAGCCGCGGCTCGCGCCCCGATCGTGATGCCGCCCTGCTTCGACCGCCCATCGGGAATCACGGCGAGCGCGGCGTCGTACTGTGCCCGGAGCCGCTCCTGCTGATCGGGGAAGAGGGCGGCGAGTACGCCGTGGGCGGCGGCGGCGACGGCAGCGTCCGTCGACTCGGTCCCGCTCGACCGCGGTGCGGCGAGGTACGGCTGGTACGGGGTACCGGCGATCGCGTTCACCGCGTCGTAGACGGCCCCGCTCACCATCGCGAAGCTGCGTACCTGCTCGTTCGGTTGCTGGGCGGCGACGTCCCAGATCGCCGTCTGGGCGTTGAGGTCCCAGGTGACCACCGGATTGGGGCCGGTGCCGGAGATCGCGGCTGCGGCGGAGGGCGCCGGGAAGGTCACCGTGGACGCGACCAGCGCACCGAGCGCGAGTGTCGCGGGAATGATGCGCGACCAGGACGTACGGCGTGTTTGGTTGCGGCTCGTCATGATCTCCCCGTCGGTAGGTAATCGATGCTGGCTGTCGAATGCACACGACACAGACCGAAATCGATGACGACCGAATATAACATCGTCGTGCCTCGATGGTTGACCGTCCGACGGCAGGTCGGGTCGCGACAGGGTGGGGGAAGGCTGCCGAGGCCGGCGACCCTCCCCCCACCTGGCGATCGACTACAGCTTGCCGTCCTTGGCGACCCTGCTGGTGTCACCGTCGGGGCGGCCGGTGCCGCCCAGTTGCCGGTCGCGCACGGCCACGGGTACGCGTCGCGCGCCGACAGGTAGGAGGGGCGCCGCGTAGGAGCCGATCACCGCCGAAGGTCCGCTCTTCAGTCGGACATCCGAACAGGCCGATCTGGGCGCGTCGAACGGATGGAGCTCAGTACGGCGGGGTCGACGTACTGCGGACGGATGGAGCTCAGTACGGCGGGGTCGACGTACTGCGGGTCGAGCGGAACAACGGAATCCTGCGGATCCTCGACATCGAGATCCTCGTCGAGCGCTTCGGCCAGGTCCGCGAAGGCGTCCTCGGCGGGCTTGAGCTCGGCGAGCAGTTCGACCAGCGGCCGCTTGCCGACGAAACGTACCCGGCCCTTACTCACCGCCAGCAGCGCCAACGGTGAATCCGGATCGCGTCGGGGCAGCATGCCCACAGCGTCCTCCCAGAACAGGACGTAGTCGTCCGGGCCGTCGTCCTTGACTTCAGCGGCGCCGGCCAGCATCAGCAAAAGGCGCCGCACGGTTGTCTCCCAGGCACCGGAGTAACCAACCGTCCACAGAAATGCCTCCAACGCGCCATCCCGATAGCGCAGCACAGTGAGCACCTCGTCGCCGTTCGCAGTGCAACTGGCAGCAACCCGCCCCGCGAGGAGCTGGCGAGGAGTCAGATCGGTCTCGGTGTCTCCCCAGTCGGCCTGCCCCTCGCGGTCGCCCCAGTACCAGCCGACAAACGTGTCAGCCGGGTTCTCGATGACCGCCGCAGACGTTATCGGGACGTCAAGCCACGAGTCGAAGCCCTTCCGGGGCATGGAAATCCGCGCCGCAGTGACAAACGTAAAGGACACCAGGGACTCCTGACATACCGAGCGACCGTGGTCAAGAACCTAACAAGGCAGCCCCGGACCGACCTCACAGCGCATGATCAGACGCCCGGATCTGCCGCTGGCCGTGCGCGTAGGCAAACGACGAGCCGTCACGCTCGGTGTTCGGCGCCCCGTGTTGCCGGCATCCTGATCTGTCGATGACAGTCCGCCGCACAGCATGCGGGGCGGCTCAGTCGAAGGCGATTCGCATCAGCCTGCTGGCGGCCCAGTCGTCCAGTCGGGTCGGCCTGATGGTGCCGGGGTCGTGGGGCTGGTTGAGGTCGTCGACGATGGCTGCGATCACTGCGGCCCGTTCGGTCGGATCGGTGACCGTTGTTGCGTGCGCCGGCAGGTCTGCTCTGGTGCCGTTCTTGAGGTGGAAGGTGAAAGCGGGATTCGCTCGTAGGTTTGCGTACCAGCCGGTCGCGCCGCCGCCCGCTCCGCTGCAAAGATAGGTCGCGCCGTTGGCGCGATAGAAGAAGATCTCAATGCGCCGGTGTCGTCCGGTACGCCGCCCGGTGGTGGTGATGTCCACGATTCGTTCGCGGGTTCCGGCCGCGGGTGTGATCTCGATGGCGCGCCTGATCTCGCGCGGCAGGTGGGCAAGTGGATCAGGCGCGCCGCGCTCACCGCGCTGGTCTGCGATCCTCATGCGGCTTCCTTCTGCAAGGCGGGGCCGAGGAGCAGCCCCCCGTCGATGACATACTCGGCGCCGGTGATGAAGGCCGCGTGCGGCGAGGTGAGGAACAACAGCAGCGCAGTGATGTCGGCGGGCTGCCCGAGTCGCGGTACGGCGAACGGCTCGGGCGAGTAGAAGTCGGCGATCGGGGCGTCGCTGCCAGCCGCTGGCTCGGTGATGAACGGGGTGGCGACAACGCCGGGGTGGATGACATTGACGCGGATGTTGTCACGGCCCAACTCGAGGGCAGCGGTCTGAGTGAGCCCTCGAATCGCCCACTTGCTGGCGACATAGGGCGCGTAGAAGGCAGTACCGCCGAGGCTCATGGTGGAGGCGATGTTGACGATTACCCCTCCACCTGCGCGCCGCAGCGCCGGTGCGGCCGCTTTGATGCCGAGGAAGGCGCCGGTGAGATTGATGTCGAGGATGCGAGCCCACGTAGCCCGGTCGGTGGACTCGATGAGGGCCGGCGGGTTCTGTACCCCGGCGTTGTTGACCAGGACCGTGAGCGCACCGAAGGCCGTCTCGGTTTCCGCGATGGCGGCGGCCCACGACTCCTCCCGGGAGACGTCGAGGCGGACGAAATGTGCCCCGTCTCCCAGTTCGGCGGCGAGGTCGGCGCCACGCTCGGCGTTGATGTCGCCGACGACGACGTTGGCGCCTTCGGCATGCAGGGCGCGAACGTGGCTGGCTCCCTGCCCGCCGGTGCCGCCGGTCACGAGAACGGTCTGATTGGCGAAACGGGACATTCGATCCTCTGAGTGCGAGAGACGACAACCCGTAGAACCGGGTGGTGAGTCGCGCGACTCACCACACCGAAGCTACGCCGCCCGGCGTGGTGAGTCAACCCACTCACCTCGCTATCATGGGTGCATGACCCCAGCGCCGTCGGCCTATCACCAGCGCGTGGCGGAGGAGAAGCGCGCGCTCATCGTGCAAGCCGCCACTGAGCTTTTCCTCGAGTTGGGCTACGACCGGGCATCTCTGGCGCGTGTCGCCGACGGCGCTGGTGTCTCGAAAGCGACGCTGTTCAAGCAGTTTCCGACAAAGGCAGCGTTGTTCGATGCCATCGTCATCGACTCGTGGGCCAAAAACGACGTCGCCGACGTTCCGCCCGCCGGCGATCTGACGGCCGGCCTGACGGTTCTCGGACGGCGCTACGCGGCGCTGTTGGGCCAGCCGGAGATGACTGACCTGTTCCGCATCGTCATCGCCGAACTGCCACGCTTTCCCGAACTGGCCAAGGCACATTTCTCACAAGGCAAACTGCCGTACTTCGAGTCCGTCCGGATCTACCTTCTGTCCGAGCACGACGCGGGAGCCGCAGACATCGCTGATCCGGAGATGGCCGCAACGCAGTTCCTCGGGATGATCTCCAACTACCTGTTCTGGCCGAGTCTGGTGCTCCCCGACTGGACGGTGACCCCTGCCCGCGTGACCGCGGTCGTGGACGAAGCCGTCCGCACCATGGTTGCGCGGTACGGTGTCGATATTGACCGTCCGGGCTTGTGAAGTCCTTGCCGCATCTGCCGCGGACAATGCACAGCTCGGGTCGGTACCTGGCATGGGGTCAAGTCGATGAAAACCGAGGGGCGCGGACGCGTAGCGGTAGTCCCCTGGCGTGGGCCTTTGATGTTGATCTTTCACTTTCGCGCAGGAGGGCACGAGCCCACGGCGACGCCGGATCGTCGAGCTGCACCGCGGGTCGACGCCGATGCTTGACCGAGTCGACCCGTACGGAACTCCGGACTCTCCTCGGACGAGATGCCGCAGTTCGTGCAGTCGGTGACGGTGTTCGGACTGCGAAAGACCACGACTGCAGTGGCGTCAGCGGTGTTGAGGCTGTACCGGCTGGGTCAATGATCGAACCAGGCGCTCGCCGTCGGGCCACGCGCCGAACCCGGTCTTGGAGTCCAGGTGCCCGACCGCGCCCGCGTCGAACAGTTCCGAGCCCCAGTCTCGCGCGTACTGCTCGAACTGCTCGAACGTCGTAATCGGGTCGTTGCGGCTGGCGACCAGGATCGAGCGGAAGGGCAGTGGCTCGCGTGGCACGTGGCCGATGAAGACATCGACCGTCTCGTGCGGGTCGGGAGTCCAGTCCGGATCCAGGTACGGTGGCGTGACCAGCAGGGTGGCACGCACAGGACCGACGTGCTGACTAGCCCACACTGCGACGGTCAGACAGCCCGCACTGTGCGCGACGAGGATCGCCGGCTCACTGTCGGCGCTGATGGCAGCGTGCAGCGCGGCGACCCGTTCGGCGGCGACGTACGGTGGCCCGGGCGGTTCGGGCGCCCATTGGTATCCCGGATAGTCCCTGACCCAACTGCGCGACCAGTGGTCGGGCAACGGGACACCTCGACCGGGCACGACAAGGTACCGCGTCATGTTGGGGAGGGTAGCGACGGTCCTCTGGACTCGTCCAGATGCCACAGGTCGTGGTTGAGTCCCCGGCCGGAGCGTCATGACGAACGCGAGGATGCCGAGCACCACCACTACCACTCTGCGGCTGCTGCCGGACCACCGCCCACGAAACGGACGCCTCCAGAGCCCTTCCCTCCGCGACGCCGCCATCCCTCCGCGCACGACCGAGATCAGGTGCACGCTTCTGGCACCCCTCTGTGTCAAGGCGGAGGACGAACCGTCACTCTCGGTGTTCGCCGTCCCCCGGTGCCGACGTCCTGACTCATCGCGAGGACGCGGGGTTATTCGGCGACGTGGGCGGAGGCCGCCGACCGAGCGATGCTGGGCGCGGACCTGCGAGCGCCTCTGCAGCGCCCGGTCATCCTGATCCCACATCCTGTGCACGGGTCGGGGTGGGGGCCGGGTGGGGAACAGTAGTCAGCTCGGCTGCTGTCCCCCACCCGACTGTTGATTACAGGTTGCCGTCCTTGGCGACCCTGCCGGTGTCACCGTCGGGGCGGCCGGTGCCGCCCAGTTGCCGGCCGTCGTTCGCGGCCACACCGGCGGTGCTGGCCACTCCACCGAGCGACACGATCATCGCGTCGGTGTCGCGTACGAGCACGCCGCGTACGTCGGCGTCGGGCACCAGGGCCGGGTCCGAGGCCAGTACGGCGAACGCGGCGAGCTGCTGCACCGCCCGCTTGTCGTTGCCGGCCGCCTCCGAGTCACGGGCCGCGGTCAGCTTGTTGGTGAGCTGGCGGTGTGACTTGGCGGACAGCCGGTTCGTCGCCTCGAACCGGTCCAGCAGGTGCTGGATGTCCCGGAACGAGGTGGTGACGAAGAACCGTACGGAACTGGTGGTGCTGTTCCCGGCCTTGTCGGTGGCGGTGACGGTCAACTCGTGCAGGCCCAGGCTGAGGTCGTACAGGGCCTGCAGGGTGTTGCTGGCGTACGGCGTACCGTCGAGTTTGCCGATCGTGGCGGCGACCCCGGAGGTCGGGTCGATCGCTTGGAACGTGACGCGGACCTCGCCGCTGTCGCCGTAGAGCTGGCCGTCGGCGAGCCCGGAGACGATCACGGTCGGCTTCGTCCCGTCGATCCGCACCAGGGCGGACTTGAGGGTCTCGGCGTTCCCGGCCGCGTCCTTCGCCCGGTAGAGCAACTCGTGCTGCCCGTCGCCGGTGACGTCGACCGGCGTCGAGTACGCCGTCCACGGCCCGCCGTCCAGGGACCATTCGATCCCCTGGGCGCCCGATCCGGCGTCGGTGGCGGCGAGCGTGACCGGGATGGCCCCGGCGTGCCAGCCGTTGTCGTTCGCCGGGGCGAAGGTCGCGGAGGTGACCGGCGCGGTGGCGTCGACCTTCACCTCGACCTGGCCCGGTGCGGACAGGTTCCCGGCCCGGTCGGTGGACCGGTACCGCAGCACGTGCTCGCCGTCGCCTGCGACCGGAACCGGCCCCGTGTAGACGGTCCACGCGGGATCACCGTCGAGCTGGTACTCGGTGGAGCCGACCCCGCTGCCGCCGGCCTCGTCGGTCGAGGTCAGGGTGACGGTGGCAGGCCCGGTGTACCAGCCGGCGGTGACCGGTCCGGCGACCTCGGCCCTGGTCGTCGGGGCAGTGGTGTCCCCGGCAGCCGGGGTGCCGTAGACGTTGATGTCGTAGAGCGAGTAACCCCATTCGGTGGCCCGTGCGGTGCCGTAGACCCGCAGGTAGCGGCCGGTGCCGGTGACCGCGAGGTCGTCGACCCCACCGTCACCGCTGGCGGTGCCGTGGATCCGGGTCCAGGTGGTGCCGTCCGTCGAGGTCTGCACCTCGTACGCGCTGGCGTACGCCGCCTCCCAGGCCAGGCGTACCCGGTCGAGGTTGTACTCGGCGCCGAGGTCGACGGCGAGCCACTGCGGGTCGACCAGGTGCTCGCTCGCCCACCGGGTGGAGGGGTTGCCGTCGACCGCGTTGCCGGGCACGTGCGACGAGTTCGGCTCCACCGATGACGCCGTCACCGGGCGATCCCGGGCCAGGTCCTCCCCGGTCGGGGAGTCGTCGGTCCGGATACGGATGTTGCGGTAGTTGATTTCCAGTCCTGCGCCGTCGTTCTGCACCCCGAAGTGACCGTCGGCGATGTTCCGGCCGGAGGTGTAGTCGGTGATCTTCACCCCGTTGAGGTAGATCTCCACGTGCTGCCCGTGCACCCGGACGTCGTACGTGTTCCACGAACCCGGCGGGTTGAGGTTGGCCTCGCGCAACGCCGTGTCCGGCGCCTTGAAGCTGTACACACTGCCGGTGGTACGGGTCGGGTCGTTGTCGGTGGCGTCGATCTGGATCTCGTGCCCGGCGTCGACCGGCTTCCACGGGTCACCCTGCGGATCCGGGAACCCGATGAACACCCCGCCGTTGTCGTCGCCCGGCATCATCCAGTCGACCTTGAGCGAGTAGTTGGCGTACGTGCGCTGCGGGTACCAGAGCAGGCCCATCCCGCCGAACGAGCTGATCGTGCCGTCGGCCAGCGTGAACCCACCCGGACCGGCCTGCTCCCACTGGTCCAGGCTGGCCTGGGTGCCGTCGAACAGGGCGGTGTAGCCGGTCTCCGGCCGGCAGTCGGCATCGGCCTGCTCGGCCGCGAGCCGGATGCCGCCGAGCAGCATCTTCGTGTAGTTTTCCTCGGCGAAGGACTCCACGGTGTGGCCCATTCCGGTGTACCAGGCCCGGCCGCCGTCGTACTCCTGGCACCAGGTGATCGGGTGGTCCGCGCCCATCCCGCCGCCGCTGTAGGTCGACTCGTCCACGGTGGCGAGCACCTTCACGTTGGCCCGTGGGTTGGTGCGGTAGTTGTACCACTCGTCGGTGTGGTTCCAGGTTGGGGCGAAGTGCGAGGTCGACGGGTTGGCCCGGTCGGAGAACCGGACCGTGGCCGGCTGGGTCGCCGGGTGCGAGTCGAACCAGGCGCCGACCAGGCCGCCGTACCAGGGCCAGTCATACTCGGTGTCGGCCGCCGCGTGCACGCCGACAAAACCACCACCACCCCGGATGTACGCCTCGAACGCCGCCTGCTGCTCGCCGTTCAGCGCGTCACCGGTGGTGGAGAGGAAGACCACGGCCTCGTACTGGGCCAGGTTGGCGGCGGTGAACGCTCCGGCGTCCTCGGTGGCGTCGACCCGGAACCCGTTCTCCCGCCCGAGCTGTTCGATCGCGGAGATCCCGGCGCCGACCGAGTCGTGGCGGTACCCGGCCGTCTTGGAGAAGACCATCACCTGGTACGTCTCCGGCGGGTTCTCCTCCTCCGACGGCCCGTAGACGTTGAAGTCGAACAGCGAGTAGCCCCAGGCGGTGGTGCGCTGGGTGGCGTACATCCGGACGTACCGGCCGGTGCCGCTGATCTGGATGTCGTCCACCCCGCCGTTGCCGTTCGTGGTGCTGTGCACGGTGGTCCAGGTGTCACCGTCCGGCGACGTCTGGATCTCGTACGCCTTCGCGGCGGCCGTCTCCCAGTTCAGCCGGACCCGCGCCAGTTCGTACGAGGCACCGAGGTCCACGCTGATCCACTGCGGGTCGGTGTACTCACTGGACCACCGGGTGCTGGAGTCGCCGTCGACCGCCAGCCCCGGCACCCGGTACGCCTCGTACGTCGACGACGCCGTCACCGGCCGGTGCCGGGCCAGGTCGCTGTTGGCGCTGCCGCCACCGGTGAAGGTGAAACTGTCGACGTTGAACAGACCCTCGGTCGGATCCCCGGCGAAGGTCAGGAACAGCGTGTCGGTGCCGGTCGACGCGGTGACCGGGCCGGTCACGTTGACGAAGTTCTCCCAGCCGCCGGTGCCCGGCACGGTTGCCGAGCCGACCACCGGTCCGGTCGCCGACCCGGTACGCAGTTCGAGCACTCCCCCGGCGTTGGCCGACGAGACCCGGGCGGTGAAACCGGTGACCCCGACCAGGTTGTACGGGGTGAACGACACCCACTCGCCGTTGTTGATCGCCCCGACGTAGCCGCCCTCGGTGGCCGGGCTCTGGTAGATGGTCACGTTGCCGCTGGAGTCGGCGAAGTGCTCCGCCTGGCGGTGCCGGGGTTGCAGCACCACCTGGGCGTGTCCGGCCAGGCCGGAACGGTCGGTGTAGGCGGCGTCGATCACGCCGAACAGGTTGTCGCCCGGACCGTGTTCGCTGTTGGCGGTGGTCTGGAGCACGCCGGTGCAGCCGGTGGCGCTGGTCATCGGGTGGCCGTGCTGGTCGTGCCCGAGGACGAAGTTGACCGCGACCCTGGTGCAGTCGATCGTCCCGTCCTCCGGATCGGTGACCGTGACCTGGTACGGCACCGCGTCACCGAAGTTGAACACCGATCCGGCGGCCGGTCCGGTGATGGTGATCGTCGGTGCGGTGTTGCCGACCGTGATGGTCACCGTCGAGCTGCCGAAGTTGCCGGCCGGGTCCTGCACGGTGAGCTTGGCCGGGTAGGTGCCGTTGGCCGCGTACGTGTGGGTCGGGTTCGCGGAGGTCGAGGTGCCGCCGTCGCCGAACGTCCACGCGTAGCTCAGCGCGTCGCCCTCCGGATCGCCGGATCCGGCGGAGCTGAACGTGACGGTGAGCGGACCGGGTCCGGAGGTCCTGTCGGCTCCGGCGACCGCGGTCGGTGCCCGGTTGCCGTTCGGGGCGGTCTCGATCCGGTAGAGCGCGGAGTTCTCGTCGCCGTTGAACCAGCCGGCGCCGTAGTCGAGCACGTAGAGCGCGCCCTCCGGGCCCATCGCCAGGTCCATCGGGTGGGTGTGGGTCCACGGGAAGTCGCCGATCGTGCCGCCGCTGCCGTCACCGTCGGCGGTGATCGTCCTGATCCAGTCCTGGGTGAACTCCCCGGCGAAGAACTTGTTGTCGAAGCTGGCCGGCAGCTTGGTCGGCGAGTCGAGTGCCGGGTCGAAGTGGTAGACCGGGCCCGCCATCGGGCCGCCGCCGTTGCCCAGCGGCGAGGACAGACCGCCGTCGTACGCGATCCAGGCCGGCTGGGCCGGCGGCAGCTCGGTCAGGCCGGTGTTGTGCGGTGACTGGTTCACCGGGGCGGCGCAGTCGAACTTCGGCCCCGACGTGTTCGTGGCGAAGTCGAAGTCGTTGTAGGGCGAGTTGTAGCCCTGGCAGTACGGCCACCCGAAGTTGCCGGGGCCGGTGATCCGCTCGAACTCCTGGTGCCCGCCGTCGCCCCGGTTCGGGTCGGCGACCTCGGCGTCGGCGGCGTACGTGCCGACGTAGACCACGCCGGTGGCCCTGTCCACGGACATCCGGAACGGGTTACGGAAGCCCATCGCGTAGATCTCGGGGCGGGTCTTCACCGTCCCCGGCGCGAACAGGTTGCCGGCCGGCACGGTGTAGGTGCCATCGTCCTCGGGGTGGATACGCAGCAGCTTGCCGCGCAGGTCGTTGGTGTTGCCGGAGGTACGCTGCGCGTCGAAGGCCCAGGTGAAGCCGTCGCGCTCGTCGATCGGGGTGTACCCGCTGGACGACCACGGCTGGGTGTCGTCGCCGGTGGTCAGGTAGAGGTTGCCCCGGGCGTCGAAGTCGAGGTCGCCGCCGACGTGGCAGCACATCCCCCGGTCGACGGGGACCTGGAGCAGCTTCTTCTCACTCACCAGGTCGATCGTCCCGTCCGCCCGTACGGTCAGCCGGGACAACTGGTTGTGCCCCTCCCACCGGGCGAAGTCGGCGTCGGTGCCGTTCGACGGGGCGTCGCCGGCCGGGGTGGAGGCGAGCACCGGGGCGTAGTAGACGTACACCCACCGGTTGGTCGCGAAGTCGGGGTCGGCGGCGATGCCCTGCAACCCGTCCTCGTCGTGGGTGTAGACGGGGATGGTGGCGGCGAGCTTCGTGTTGCCGAGCGCGTCGGTGGAGAAGATCCGCCCGTCGCGCGAGGTGTGCAGCACCGTACGGTCCGGCAGGACGGTCAGGGCCATCGGCTCGCCCATCGCGACCGGCCCCTTGGCGAGGGTCACCTCCTGCAGGACCTCCGCGGCGGCCACGGCCGGTGCGGCGGGCGCGGCGGTGGCGGGCGGGGTCAGGGTGACCAGTGAGGTCAGGACAAGGGCAGCACTGGCGGCGGACGCGATGATGCGTCGACGCATGGGTGCTCCTTCCGGAGGTCGGGAGTGAAAGGAGCGCGCCGCCGCACCTGGTCGGTCACCGAAGGGCCGCCGAGCCGTTCGGTATCGCCCGGACTTTGCCGGCCGGTTTCGGGGGAGTCAATCCCCCCGGCCAAAGCGTCTCCCGATCTTTGTCTTCTACTGTGGATCAATGGGTTTGAGCTGGAGGAATCGGGCGGGGGTGGGGGCAGCTGACTATTCGTAGCGGTCGCGGCGCCACTCGGTCTCGCGGTCCTCGTGCGCCGTCGCCTCCTGCAGGGCCGACTCCCGCAGCTCGTGCCGGGAGTCGGCGAAGATGACCACCTCGCTGACGACCATGACGAGACACACCAGCGCTAGCAGGCCCAGCGCCGCCAGCGCGGGGAGCCGGACCGCCAGCGGGATCAGGGCACCGAGTACGACGATCGCGCCCGCCCGGGTCCAGGCGACCGTGCCGAGGATCCGGGCCTGGAAGGCCATGTGCCCGAGGAGGAACAGGATGACCCCACCGAAGGCGAGATAGACACCCGGACCCTGCTGGGGCTCGGACAGGCCGAGGTGTTCGCCGCTGAGCTGGTGGACCATCTCCTTGTCGCCGAGGGAGAGCAGGATCAGCGCGGCGATCATCGGCAGGTGCAGGTAGACGTACGCGTCCCGGGCCAGCCGGATCCGGGCCAGGTCGTGGGTGCCGTGCATGACCTTGTGCGCCGCCGGGGCGACGATGTCGAAGTACGCCCACCAGAGGGACGCGGTGATGCCGATGCCGAGCGCGGTCCCGATGAACATCGCCCAGGTCTCGGTCCGGTCGGTCAGGCTGGTGCCGAGCCCGACCGAGATGATCGTCTCCCCCAGCCCGACGATGATGATCAGCTCGAACCGTTCCACCCAGTGACCCGCCGAGGCGAGCCCCCAGTGGGAGACGCTGAGGAACCTGCCGGCGCCGTACTCGACCACGACCACGATGGTCCAGAGCAGCGTACGGAAGGTCACCTCGTCGAGGCCGTGGAACTCCGACGGGATCAGACCGGCGATGAACAGCAGGGTGGTGGCGCTGACCAGCGGCAGCGCGTAGTGCAGGATCTGCCGGCGCAGGACCGGATCGTCCCCGGCCGAGTACCAGTGCAGCACCACGTGCAGCGCCCGCACGACGAGGTAGCAGACGGCCAGGACCAGCGGGGCGTCGAATCCGCTGGTCTCGCCGACGAAAGCCTGCGGGATGATCAGGGCGATCGTGAAAGTGGCGATCATGACGGGGAAGACCACGAGCGGCCCGATCCCCTCGCCGAGGCGGAGCCAGTTGGCCACCACCATGTGCGAGCACCAGCACCACCAGAGCAGGGCCAGGATCAACAGCCCGTGGTAGAGCCCGACCGGGGTCAGATTCTCGCTGGTCACCCGGGCGATACTGAAGAACACGAAGACGAAGACCAGGTCGAAGAAGACCTCCAGGCTGTTCGCCCTGGTCCCGGGACCGGCCCGGCGCAACTGCCCGAGCAGCCCCCGACGGCGGTTCACCATCCGGCACCGTCAGTCGGCCGCATGTCCCGGGCACACGGGGGCGGCCGGGCTCACGAGCGCAGCTCGTTGAACTTGTCGCGGGCGACCGTGGCCAGGGTCGACACCTTGTGCGGTTCGCCCCGCAGGAACGCCTCGGTGAACTCCTTCGCCTGCTCGTACCGGATCTTGCCGGGCATCGGCGGCTCGTCCGGGTTGACCCGGCAGTCGACCAGCGCCGGCCCCGGGTACGCCAGTGCCTCACGGATCGCCGACGACACCTGCCCCGGCTCGGTGACCTTGCAGCCGTAGCCGCCGCAGCTCGTCGCCCAGGCGGCGAAGTCCGCCTCCGGCTGCCGGTGGCGTACGGCGTACTCGGGGTAGCCGAGGATGATCTGCTCCCAGAGGATCTGCCCGTACGCGTTGTTGTTGTTGACCACGACCTTGATCGGCAGCTCGTACCGGGCGGCGGTGAGGAACTCGGCCATCAGCATCGCGAAACCCCCGTCACCGACGTACGCGATCACCTGCCGCCCCGGGTGGGCGAACTGCATCCCGATCGCGTACGGCAGCCCCGGCGCCATCGAGGCCAGGTTGCCGGAGAGGTAGAACTCCCGGCCACCGCGGATCGTCCAGTGCCGGGCGGCCCAGGTGGCGATGGTGCCCGAGTCGCAGGTGAGGATCGCGTCGTCGGCGGCGAGATCGTCGACGCACCCGATCAGGTACTGCGGTGCGACCGGGTGGCGGGCGCCGTCCTGCAACGCCTTCATCTCGTCCCGCCAGGTGTCGCGTTTGCCCTGGTACTTGCCGAGGAACGACCGGTCGTCGCGGCGGCCCAGCAGTGGCAGGAGTTGCTTGAGCGTGAGCCGGGCGTCCGCGCTGATCGCCACCTCCACCGGCAGCCGTACCCCGATCTGGCTGGCGTCGTGGTCGATCTGGACCACCCGGGCCTGCCCCGGCGACGGCAGATAGCTGGCGTACGGGAACGAGGTGCCGACCATCAGCAGCGTGTCGCACTCCTCCATCAGCTCCTCGCTCGGCTTCGTGCCGAGCAGGCCGAGGCCACCGGTGGTGAGCGGGTGTTCGTCGGGCACGACCTGCTTGCCCGGCAGCGTCTTGACGATCGGGGCGCCGAGGGCGTCGGCAACGGCGATCACCTCCTCGCGGGCGTCCCGCGCACCGACCCCGACCAGCACCGCCACCTTCCGTCCCGCGTCCAGCACCTCGACCGCCCGCTCGAGCTCCTCGTGCGCGGCGGGCACCGGCGGGCGGGAGAGCACCGGGCTGCTCTTCGGCGGCGCTCCCGGACTGACGTGCCGGTACGGGTCACTGGCGGTCTCCGCCACCTGGATGTCGTTCGGGAGGCTCAGGTGCACCACGGTCCGCTTGGCCAGGGCGTGCCGGATCGCGATGTCGACCACGCCCGGCACCTGCTGCGGGTTGGTCACCATCAGGTTGTAGGCGCCGGCGACGTCCTGGTAGAGCTGGGTCGTCTGCACCTCCTGCTGGTACTGCGTACCGAGGACCGAGGTTTCCTGCATGCCGGTGACGGCCAGCACCGGGATGTGGTCCATCTTCGCGTCGTAGAGCCCGTTGAGCAGGTGGATCGCGCCGGGACCGGAGGTGGCCGCGCACACCCCCAACCGGCCGGTCGCCTTGGCGTACCCGGTGGCCATGAACGCGGCCGCCTCCTCGTGCTGGACCAGCACGAACCGCAGCCGGTCCCGTTGCCGGCGGAAGCCCTCCATCAGCCCGTTGATGCCGTCGCCCGGCAGCCCGAACACGGTGTCGACCCCCCAGTCGACCAGGCGCTTGGCCAGAGCCTCTCCGACGATCTCCTGCATCAGTGCTCCCCCGTGTCTGGGATGGCGCCCTCGGCGGGCGGCCGGCGCGGTTGGCGGGGCGGCGCGACGGCGCTGACCCGTCACGCGCCACCGCCAGGCTTACTCAGCGCCGGGACCGGCGACCGATCAGGTAGCCGACGACGAGGGCTGCCACGACCACGACCAGCGCGGGGCCGCTCACGGCGCCCCTGAGCCGGTGGATCCCCTGTGCAGGGTCCATGATCGCTCCGGCGGTGTCACCGATCGCACCCGTGGCCGCGTCGGCGATGCGCCCGTGCGTCATCTGGCTGTTCTCCTCCCGGGAGCGGATCAGCGCCGGGCAGTCACCCAGCCAAGCCGACGATAACCGACCATAAGTGGAATATTGGACATACAGCTTGTCATCTATCGACCCGGTCCGTGCGGCCGGTCGGGCCCGGCCCGGTGGGTCTCCCGCTCCCGGAGACAGTCGACGACCGAACCGCCCGACGGCGGACCGCCCGGTGGACCAGCAGGCCAATGACCACGACGAACGCCACGACCAGCGTCAGCCACCACCTCGGCCAGGGACCCCGGTCCACCTCACCGACCTCGGTGATCCGCAAGTCCGGCACCAGTCCGCCCGCGAGTTGCAGCCCGCTGACCCTCGCGATCCGGCCCACCCCCTGCGACAGCCGGGCGACCGTACGGGTGGTGACCCCGTCCACCGACCGCTGCACGATCTCGTAGTCCGAGCCCTCCACCCCGACCAGGACGGTGGTGTCCGACGTCCAGCCGAGCAGTTCGGAGGGGTGCTCCGGGCGGCTCAGCGGGGCGGGTACCGGGCCGCCCGACCCGGTCGTGTCGACGAAGGCGAGGCCACCCCGTACCGCCCCGAGGTACTGCACCGCCAGGAGCCGACCGTCGGGTGACCACGCGGACGGGCTGTCGAGGTAGTAGCCCTCGGGCAGGGTGAGGCTGCGGCGTACGGCTCCGGAGAAGTCGACCAGGTCGACCCGGCCGGTCCCCACCGGTACGGCCAGCATCGTGCCGTCGGGTGAGACCGCCGCCTGCAGCATGACGTCGGTGAGCTGCTCCGTGCCCACCGGTTGGACCCGCCCGTCCCGCAGGTCGAGCACGGCGAGCCGTCCGGTGACCGGCGACCCGTCAAGGGGACCGTCGAGCATCGCGATGGCCAGCCGGGTTCCGTCCGGGGCCCAGGCGAGCAGTCGTACGGCGGCGGACCGGCCGAGCGGGATCGCCCGCGCCACCCCGGACCGGAGATCGACCAGCTCCAGGTGGTCGGCGAGCCGGTCGGCGCTGGCGACCGCGACCTCGGAGCCGTCCGGCGCGAGCAGGGCGCCGGCCGCGCTCCACTCGCCGTCGTCGCCCACGGCACCGCGCTTCTCGGCCAGGTCGAGCCGGCGGTACGTGTGCCCGTCGGCGCCGAGCACCACGACCTGGGTGGTGCCCCGCCGGGTACCCAGGGAGCCCTGGTGGTAGAGGGCGACCGCCGGCCCGGGCGGCGCCGTCGACACCGGCGCGGTCAGCAACGACATGCCGGCGAACCGGGTCGGCAGCGTCGGCACGTCGACCGGACCGGCCGGCGCGGCCCCGCGACCGCGTACGCCGAGACCGGGCAGGAGTGCGATCGTCGCCATCACGGCGAGCACCGCGACCGCGGCGAGCACCGGCCACTGCCAGACGGCGAACCGGGGCGTACGGGGCGGCAGCGCGGCGCGGGCACGGAGCTGGTCGGGATCGGGTGGGCTGACCGTGAGCGCGTCGGCGACCCGCCGCAGCCCGTACGCGATCCGGCCGTCGCGATCGTGATCAGTTGTCATCGAGGTGCTCCTGGAGAGCGGCGAGCGAGCGGTGGAGCAGGGACTTCACGGTTCCCGGCCGGCACCCCAGGGTCACGGCGATCTCGTCGACCGGGAGGTCCAGGTAGTAGCGGAGGAAGACCACCGACCGCTGCCGGGGGCTGAGCCGGGCCAGCGCCGCGCGTACGGCGGTGGTGGTGCCGTCCGGTGGGAGCAGCGGTGGCGGTCCACCGGATGACATGGCACCGTGCCGGCGCTCCAGGATCAGCCGACGCAGCCAGGACGTGCACCGGGACACGACCGCCCGGCGCAGGTACGGCACCGGGTCCCGGACGGTGTCGAACCGCCGCAGCCACTCGATGAAGACCTCCTGCACCACGTCCTCCGCAGTCTGCTGGCTGCCGGTGGTGACGTAGGCCAGCCGTACGAGGAGGACGTAGTGGGAGGCGTACACCTCGTCGAAGGTCGCCGCCGCGCCCACGGACGTCTGTACCAGCACATCCCTAGGGCGCACAGGGGACGTGTTTCGTTGCATCCATGACGCCCCCGGTTCCGTCCCGTGCCCGTCGGAATCGCGTTCGGTCAGCGTAGCCAGTCGAGCAGCCGCTCACCCTGCTGCCAGACGGTCAGCGCGGAGAAGACCCCGAACAGCAGCACCGCCCAGATCAGCGCGACCACCCGGTAGGACCGGGGCCGGATCTGCGGCGGCAGGACCCGCCGGTTGAGCACCAGCAGCAGGATCGAGTAGATGAACATCATCAGCCCACCCACGCAGGCGGAGATCACCAGCAACACCAGCGGCTGGTCGAAGCCGGCGAGCAGGATCGCGCACCCCAACCCGACCAGACCCCAGACCAGCACGAAGTAGATCGTGCTCTCGGACCGGCGCGGCAGGTACGACGTCTTGATCACGTCGGCGGCGAGGCGGCTGGTGTAGTCGACGATGCCCATCGCCGCGGCGAACAGCGAGATCGCGCCGATCGCCCAGAACAGGGTGCCGAACCACGGCCCGACCAGCTCGGCGAGCCGGTCGCCCTCCACCTCCAGGAAGGAGACGCTGTTGGCGAGACCGGGTACGCCGTGCACGGTCGAGAACGCGAGCATCGACATCAGCACGATGGTGACGAACGAGATCAGTACGAACGTGACGAGCTGCTCCCGGTTCGCCAGCCGCCACCAGCGCCGCCACCGGCCCAGGTTCTCCTCGGTCGGCTCGAACACGAACCCGGCCGTGTCCGGCGCCGCCTCCGGCCGCCCGGTGACCGGGCTGACCAGCCGGGGAACGTACCGGCCCATGCCGAATCCCTTGTCCCTGATCCAGTTCGACTGCACCAGGTTCTGCCCGCCGCCGGCACCGGCGAAGACCAGCGCGGAGAGGATCAGCGCGAAGCCCAGCTCGGTCGGGAACTCCGGCGCGGTGACCGTACGCGGCAGTTCGCTCCATGCGTCCGCGCCGACCGCGAACAGCAGGGCCACCACCAGGAAGACCACGACCAGGCCGACCTTGACGAACTCCACCCGCTCCAGGGCCGTGTAGATGACCGGCGCCAGGGTGAGCGTCATCCCGATGATCACCAACATGCCGATCGCGATCCAGGTGGCGTCCCCACCGAACAGGTACGTCACCATCGTCGCCGAACTCGACGCCCATCCCGGCCAGAGGTTCGCGAAGTACACCATCACCGCGAAGACCAGCCCCCAGTGACGCCAGAACCGCGAGAACCCGGTCAACGCCGTCTCACCGGTGGCAAGCGTGTACCGCTCGATCTCCATGTTCAGAAACCACTGGGTCACGATCCCGATTGCGGCGGCCCACAGGAAAACCAGCCCCACCTGCGACGCGATGTACGGAAACAGGATGAACTCGCCCGAGGCCAACCCCACCCCGGCCGCGATCACCCCCGGCCCGATCACCGGCCACGCCGACCGAGGCGGCTCCGGCAGATCCCGCACACTCACCCCCGGCAGATGCCGGGTAGGAAACCGATCAGCAGCAGTCCGGGTCATCGTCGACCTCCAGGAACGGGACCCCACCCATACCCAGAGCAGAACGAAGCAAAACCACCACTGTGGACAGGGTCGGGCCGACCGTGCCCGGCGAGCGGATCAAGCTTGACGGCGCTCGCCGGGCACGGTCGGCCCGACCCACCCCGTCAATCAGGCCCGACCCACCCCGTCACACAGCCCGAGCCACGCAGATCCGAGCATCCAACCGAGGCCCAGCCTCGTACACCATGTAGGACACCCCGCCGTCCGTACCGAAGCTCGGCGACGCCACCCGACCGTTGTCCGAAGCGATCGGCGTGTGGAACACCCCCAGATGCACCTCACGATCGAAGTTCAGACCAACCTCGGTGAGGTGCATCCGCCCGTCACCCCCGTGGTAGACCACGTACGCGGTGCCGTTGCGGGTGAGCAGGTGTGGTGCGGCGATGTCGGCCAGCCCGTCGCCGGACGGTGAGATCAACGGGTTCGGGGCGAACTGCCACTGGTCCCACCCGTTCGGCGACCATCCCCAGAAGATCTTCCGAGTCCCCGGCCGTACGGTGTGCGCGCCCATGAACAGCATCACGTACTTGTTGTTGCGGCCGGCGATCCGGTGCTCGAACACCCGGGCGTAGGAGGTCTCGGTGGTGTTCGGGACGAGGTTGGTGCTCAGGATCGGCGTCTCGTTGGTGAAGGTGATCCCGTCGGTGGACCGGGCGACCCGGGTGGTGGTGTTCTCGCCGTGGAAGTAGAGGAAGAACTCCCTGCTGGAGGCGTTCCAGACGACGTGCGGTGAGGAGACGTGGCTGACCGTCGTGGTCGGCAGCACCCGGTCGACGATCGGGTTGCCGGGGTGCTCGGTGTAGGGGCCTTCGAGCCGGTCGGCGTAGGCGAGGCAGATCCCGCCGGGTGCGTCGTGCGGGGCGTAGTAGAGGTAGTAGCGGCCACGGGCCCCGGAGATCTTGTCGTAGACCCCGCGTACGCAGGGGAAGATCGTCTCCCCGGTCGGGTTGTAGACCAGCGGGCGGTCGAACGCGTCGCGGACGTACCGGTAGCTCGGGAAGCCGGCCGGGCCGGCGAGCGCCGGACCGCCCGCGACCAGGGCGCCGAGGCCGGCGCCGGTCGCGGTCGCGGTGCCGAGCAGCGCGGCGCCGCGCAACAGCCCGCGCCGGCTCAGGCCGCCGTCGGGCCGCTGCGGGGTCGGATTCGGGTACGGGTGAACCATGGGTGTCTCCGATCGTGAGGGGACGCTCGTCGATCGTGCAGTGGCCGCTTGACGTCACCTTGGGTAAGCAGGCCGTCCGCCCGGGACAGTGGGTTGTGGTCGATGAGTCTGCGCCGGGGCGGTACGGCCGTCAAGGCGCTAATACGAATTATCACCGCGAGTTTGTCGCGAACGAATCCTGCGCGAGGTCTTGACGTGAGCGGTTGGTCGGCCGCAAGATTTCACCTCGACGTAGCTAATGCGTATTAGCCCAGAAACGAATGGACACGCACAGTGACCGGACCCCGTAGGCGAGTCACCCAGCAGGACATCGCCCGGATGACCGGCGTCAGCCAGGCGACCGTCTCGCTGGTGCTGAACGGCCGCGACGACGGCACCGTACGGATCGCGCCGGAAACCCGCGAACGGGTGCTGCACGCCATCCGCACCACCGGCTACGTCGCCGACCCGGTCGCCCGGCGCCTCGCCGCCCGGCACAACCGCATCCTCGGCGTCTTCACCTACGAACCGGTCTTCCCCGCCGGCACCGGCGACTTCTACCACCCGTTCCTGGTCGGCATCGAGGAGTGCGCCGAGCGGCTCGGCTGCGACCTGCTCCTGCTCACCAGCGCCCCGGTCGCCGACGGCCACCGGCGGATCTTCCACGACGACAACCGGCTGCGCCTCGCCGACGGTTGCGTCCTGCTCGGCCGCTCGCTCGACCGGAACGAGCTGGCCCGGCTGGTCGCCGAGGGGCAACCCTTCGTCTCGGTCGGCCGCCGCGACGACGCCGGCGGTCCGGTGCCGTACGTCGGCGCCGACTATCCCGAGGCTACCTCGGCGGTCGTACGCCGCGCCCTCGACGCCGGCCACACCGCGCTGGCCTACCTCGGGCAGGGCGCGGGCCCCGAGTCGCACGCGGACCGGATGACCGGCTTCCGGGCCGCGCTCGACGCCGCCGGCCTACCCCTGACGCACGAGCCGACCGCGGACCGCTCCCCCGCCGAGTTGCTCGACACCCTGCTCGCCACCGGGATCACCGCCGCCGTCGTCGAGGAGTACGCCGACGGCGTCGCGATCGCGCAGGTGGCCCGCGAACGCGGACTGGACGTGCCGCGCGACCTGTCGATCCTGGCGCTCGGCGACCCGACCCGACCCGCGGCCGCCACCGACCTCGACTTCACCGGCTTCCGGATCCCCCGCCGCGAGATGGGCTGGCAGGCCGTCGAGGTGCTGACCGGGCTGATCGAGGGCGGCCCGGAGGGCGCGCCGCAACTGCTGGTGCCCTGCCAGCCGGTCGACGGCGCCACCCTGGCGTCCCCGGCGGCACCGAAATGAAAGGACAGATCTTGTCAGACATGCGGGCCGAGGTACTGATCGTCGGCGGCGGGCTCGGTGGCGTCGCCGCCGCACTCGCCGCGCTGCGGGCCGGCCGATCGGTGGTGCTGACCGAGGAGTACGACTGGCTCGGTGGCCAGCTCACCAGCCAGGCCGTCCCGCCGGACGAGCACTCCTGGGTCGAGCAGTTCGGCGTGACCGCGAGCTACCGGTCACTGCGTGACGGCATCCGGGACTACTACCGCCGCTACTACCCGCTCACCGAACGGGCCCGGAACACGGTCGCGCTCAACCCCGGTGCCGGGCACGTCAGCCGGCTCTGCCACGAGCCCCGGGTCGCGGTCGCGGTGATCGAGGCGATGCTCGCGCCGTACCTGGGTGCGGGGCGGTTGCGGCTGCTCCAGCCGTACCGGCCGGTGGGTGCCGACACCGACGGCGACCGGGTGACCGGGGTGACCCTGGCGCACCGGGACAGCGACGAGCGGGTGCACGTGACCGCCCCGTACGTGCTCGACGCCACCGAGACCGGGGAGTTGCTGCCACTGACCGGCACCGAGTACGTCACCGGGTTCGAGTCGCGGGCCGAGACCGGTGAGCCGAGCGCACCGGACGAGGCCCAGCCGACCAACATGCAGGCGGTCTCGGTCTGCTTCGCGATCGACCACGTCGACGGCGACCACACCATCGACCGGCCGGCCCGGTACGACTTCTGGCGCGCGTACCAGCCGGCGTTCTGGGGGGACAGGATGCTGTCGTTCCGCTCCCCCAACCCGCGCACGCTGGAGATCTCCGAGCGGAGCTTCACCCCCAACCCGGACGACGACCCGTGGCTGGTCCAGGCCGACCAGCGGGTCAGCGCCGGTGACGGCAACCTCTGGACGTTCCGCCGGATCGCCGCCCGGCGCTCGTTCCGGCCGGGCGCGTACGACAGCGACATCTGCCTGGTCAACTGGCCGATGATCGACTACTTCGAGAGCCCGGTGATCGACGTACCGGACCCCGAGCGGCACATCGCGGCGGCCCGGGAACTCTCCCTGTCGGTGCTGTACTGGCTACAGACCGAGGCGCCCCGCGCGGACGGCGGGGCCGGGTTCCCCGGGCTGCGGCTGCGCGGCGACGTCACCGGCAACGGGGGAATCAGCAACGGCGGCGACGTGACGCACAGCGGGCTCGCCCAGGCCCCGTACATCCGGGAGGCCCGGCGGATCCGGGCCGAGTACACCGTGGTCGAACAGGACCTCTCCCTGGACGTACGCGGTGACAAGGGCGCGGCCAGTTACGCGGACTCGGTCGGCGTCGGCATGTACCGGATCGACCTTCACCCCTCCACCGGCGGGGACAACTACGTCGACGTGGCCTCGTGCCCGTTCGAGATCCCGCTCGGCGCCCTCATCCCCCGGCGGGTGGAGAACCTGCTGCCCGCCGGAAAGAACATCGGCACCACCCACATCACCAACGGTTCGTACCGCCTTCACCCCGTGGAGTGGAACGTCGGCGAGGTTGCCGGCCTGCTCGCGGACTTCTGCCTGGCCCGGCGGGTCACCCCCCGCGCGGTGCGTTACACCCCCGGCCTGCTGGCCGACTTCCAGAACCGCCTCGCCGAGGACGGTGTCGAGCTGCGCTGGCCCGACGTCGCCGGCTACTGAGGGAGGACCTTGATGAAGAACCGGTTGACGGCCGTCGTCGCGCTCACCGCGCTGCTCGGCCTGAGCGGCTGCGGAGGCGGCGACAGCGGCGGCTCCGACGGCCCGGTCTCGCTGCGGATGACCACCTGGTCGGCGAACGAGGCCCACCTGAAGCTGTTCAACGAGATCGCCGCCGAGTACCGCGCCACCCACCCGGACGTCACCGCGATCACCTTCGACCCGATCCCGTTCGAGAGCTACACCACCACCCTGACCACCCAGATAGCCGGCGGTAACCCGCCCGACCTGGCCTGGGTGCTGGAGAACGCGGCCCCCGACTTCGTCTCCTCCGGTGCGCTGGTGCCGCTGGACGACACCCTCAAGGGCACCGACGGCTACAACTTCGACGAGCTGACCCCGGCCGCGACCAAGCTCTGGCAGCGCGACGGCAAGCTCTACGGCTACCCCTTCTCCACCTCGCCGTTCGGCATCTTCGTCAACACCGACCTGGTCAAGGCCGCCGGCGCGAAGAGCCCGGCCGAGCTGATCGCCACCGGCACCTGGAACTGGGACAACGCCATCGCCACCGCGTCCGCCGTGGCGTCCAAGACCGGCAAGGCCGGTCTGGTCGTACGCGACTTCGACTACAAGGGCTGGGACAACCTCTCCACCGTGTGGACCGGTTGGGGTGCCCAGGCGTGGAGCGCGGACGGCAAAACCTGCGGTTTCAACGCCCCGGAGATGGTCGAGGCGATGACCTTCCTGCACAACGCCATCTTCACCGCCAAGGCGCTGCCCGGCCCCGGCACCGCCGCCGACTTCTTCGCCGGTGAGGCCGGCATGACCATCACCCAGATCTCCCGGGCGTCGCTGCTGGAGAAGCAGACGTTCGGGTGGGACCTGGTGCCGCTGCCGGCCGGGCCGAAGGGCGGCTACTCGGTGATCGGGCAGGGCGGCATGGGCGTGCTGAAGAAGGGCAAGCACGCCGACGCGGCAGCCGACTTCCTGGCGTACCTGACCAATCCCACGAACTCGGCGAAGCTGGCGCAGTTCTTCCCGCCGCCGCGTACGCCGCTGCTCACCGCCGAGACGCTGGCCAAGACCAACCCGCTGCTCAAGCCGGAGCAGTTGCAGAAGGTGGTGATCGACGGGATCGCCAACGGGGTGGTCAAGCCGAGCCACAGCGGTCAGGCCGAGCTGAGCCAGGCCGTACGGGCGGCGCTCGACCCGCTGTGGAAGGCCGACGCCAACGTCGAGGGTGTACTCGACGGGGTCTGCTCGGCGATCAACCCGCTCCTGGGCAAGTAGGGGATCACCGATGCCGGTCCTGACGGACAACGCGGCGGGCCGGGTCGACACCCGGCCCGCCCCGGGCGAGACCCCGCCGCAGCGGCGCGCGTGGTGGACGTCGCGCCGGCGGGACCAGCTCGCCGGCCTGCTCTTCGTCACCCCACAGCTCATCGGTACGGCACTGTTCGTGCTGCTCCCGCTGGGCCTGGTGGTCTGGTACAGCCTGCACGAGTGGAACGTGCTCGCCGACACCTTCGACTTCGTCGGTACGGACAACTACCGCAAGCTCGTCGACGATCCGAACCTGCCCTCGGTGCTGCGCTCCACCGCGTACTTCTCCGTCGGGCTGGTCGTGCTCAACCTCGGGCTGGCCCTGCTGCTCGCCGTACTGCTCAACCAGAAACTGCGCGGCACCGTCGTGTTCCGTACGCTGTTCTTCTCCCCGGTGGTGGTCTCGCTCGTCGCCTGGACCATCGTGTGGGGTTTCCTGTTGCAGGACAACGGCGGGGTCAACGGCGTCGCCGGGATGGTCGGCGCGGACGGCCCCAACTGGCTGCGCGGTGAGTGGACCGCGATGCTGTCGGTGATCGTGGTGCAGGTGGTCAAGAACGTCGGCCTGAACATGGTGCTCTTCCTGGCCGCGTTGCAGGGCGTTCCGGCCGAGTTGTACGAGGCGGCGACGGTCGAGGGCGCCAGCCGGTGGACCCAGTTCCGCCGGATCACCGTGCCGCTGATCAGCCCGACCATCCTGCTGACCTCGATCATCACGGTGGCCGGCGCGTTGCAGGTCTTCGCCCAGATCGCCGTCCTGACCCAGGGCGGGCCGGGCACCTCGACCACCGTGCTCGTCTACTACCTCTACCAGCAGGCGTTCCAGTTCCACCAGTTCGGCTACGGGTCCACCCTGTCCGTGCTGCTGTTCGCAATCGTGTTGACGCTGACCGTCGTGCAGTGGCGGATGCGCAGGAGGTGGGTCTTCCATGAACAGTAGGCTGTCGCTGCGGGCCCGGTTGACGCTCTACGGCGTCATCTGCCTGCTGGCCGTACCGTTCGTCTTCCCGACCTGGTGGATGATCACCTCGTCGTTCAAGCCGGTCGCCGACATCTTCGCCTTCCCGCCGTCGCTGATCCCGACCGAGTGGAGCTTCTCGGCGTACCGCCGGGTGTTCGAGTTGCAGCCGTTCGCCCGGCAGTACTTCAACAGCGCGTACATCGCGGCCGTGGTGACCATCGGCACGCTCGCGGTGTCGGCCCTGGCCGGGTACGCCTTCGCCCGGATCCGGTTCCGTGGGCAGCAGTTCCTGTTCCTGGTGGTGCTCGTCGGCCTGCTCATTCCGAGCGAGGTGACGATCGTGCCACTGTTCCAGCTGTTCAACTCGCTCGGCCTGGTCGACACCCACTGGCCGCTGATCCTGGTGCCGATGCTCGGCGCACCGAGTGTGCTGGCGACCTTCATCATGCGGCAGTTCTTCATCACCCTGCCGGCGGAGTTGGAGGAGGCGGCCCGGGTCGACGGGCTCGGCCGGCTGGCGACGTTCTGGCGGATCGCGCTGCCGCTGGCCCGGCCGGCGCTCGGCGCGGTGGCGATCTTCACCTTCCTGCACAGCTGGAACCTCTACCTGGAGCCGATCGTCTTCCTGTCGAGTCCGGAGAAGTTCACCCTGCCCCAGGCGCTGACCCAGTTCGTCGACGCGTACGGCGGCCCGATGTGGGACGTACAGCTCTCGGCGGCGTCGATGACCGCGCTGCCGGTACTGGTCGTCTTCGTCCTCGCCCAGCGCCAGTTCATCGAGGGGTTGGCCCACACGGGGCTCAAGGGCTGACAGCCGGCGGGGTGCTGGCGCGGCGGGCCGATCCCGCCGCGCCAACACCGGTCAGCGGAGTTCGCCTTCGAGCAGGCCCATGGTGAACTTGTCGTGCCACTTGCCGTCCCGGCGGAACGTCTGGCGCAACCTGCCCTCGTCGACGAACCCCACCTTCCGGTAGACGTGGTGGGCGGCGTGGTTCTCGGCCACCACGGTCAGCGTGATCTTGTGCAGGCGCATCTTGTCGAAGCCGTACCGGCAGACCGTACGCATCGCGTCGGTGGCGTAGCCCTTTCCCCAGTAGTCCTTCTCGCCGAGGTAGATGTCCAGGTCGGCACAGCCGGTCTCCGGCTCGGCGCCGTGCAGCCGGACCAGGCCGATGAGCCTGGTGTTCTCGACGACCTCGATCCCGAACAGGACGTCACCGTAGTCGTTCCGCGGGCGCTCCTGCATCCACGTGGTGACCCGGGTCAGCGTCTGGGCGTACCCGTCGTCCATCCAGCGCATCACCTCCGGATCGTGGTTCCACCGCCACAGCGCCTCGGCGTCCGACGGCTCCATCGCGCGCAGCTTCACCAGGTTCCCCAGTACGAACACACCCCGGCCCTTCGTCCACTTCGATGGTTGGTTCCGGAAACCGACAGTGGTAGCCGGAAACCGCCAGTGGTAGCAGGAGGCCGAGGTGGCGGTCAACGCGAATAGCGTCAACGGGCCCCGACGACACCCCCCGACACCGGGCTCGACGGCAGTTCGTCCGCCCGGAAGTCGGTGAGGTCGCGCAGGTGCCGGATCGGTGAGGCCAGCAGGATCAGTGGCATGCAGAGGGCCGCCAGCACGAAGATCATCAGGGTGGCGCGACCACCGAGCACCCCCGCGACGAGTCCGGCCACCAGGCCGCCGATCGGGATCGCGCCCCAGGAGACGAAGCGGACCGTGGCCATCACCCGGGAGAGCATTTCCGGTGGGCTGGCGATCTGCCGGTAGGTCCTGGTCACCACGCTGAGCACCACCACGCCGACGGAGAAGACCACGTTGCCGACGGCGAACGCCACGAAGGCCAGCCAGCCCGTACCGAGTGGAACGACAACCGCCCCGGCGACCGAGACGAACCCGACCACGATCAGGGCGCGGGCGGTCCCGAGCCGGGCCGTTATCCGATTCGTCAGCGCGGCGCCGATCAGCGTACCGACGCCGTCCGCCGCCAACAGGAGGCCGACCAGGCCGGGCTCGGCGTGCAGCTCGCGTACGAGGTAGAGCGCGTAGAGCGCGTGCTGGGCCCCGCAGACGGTGTTCGCCGCGGTGGCCACCCACATGCACGGGCCCATCACCGGGTGGTGCGCCACGAACCGCCAGCCCTCACGGATCATCGCGCGCACCGGCGGCCAGCGGTCGGGCGCCTCGGCGCGCCGTTCGGGCAGCGTACGCAGCAGCAGGGCGGAGGCGAGGTAGCTGACGGCGTCGACGAGGAGGGTGGGCACCGCGCCGAGCACCTGGACGATCAGGCCGCCGACGGACGGTCCGCCGAGTTGGGTGGTGGCATGGGTGCCGGAGGTCAGGCTGTTGCGCGACTGCAACTGCTCCCGACTGACGATCGACGGCAGGAAGGTGGAGTTGGCGACGTCGAAGATGACGTTCGCGAAGCTGGTCACCAGGGCCACGACGACCAACTGGGCAACCGTCAGGCGGTCCGCCCACCAGGCCACCGGGATCGAGACGACCGCCACCGCACGCGCGAGGTCGGCGACGATCTGGGTCCGGCGCATCGGTAGTCGCTGCACCATCACCCCGGCGGGTAGGCCGATCACGATCCAGGCGACGTAAGTGGCGGCGACGATCAGGCCCATCTCGAACGCGGAGGCGTCGAGCACCGTCAACGCGGTCAGGGGCAACGCCACCGCGCCGACCGCCGAACCGAGCCCACTCGCGGTCCCTGCCGTCCACCACCGCCAGAAGACACCGCCACCGGCACTGTCGACCGTCATCCCGCACCCTCCCCGAGTGAGTTCCAGAATGAAACGCACTATAGTCGAGGGCATGAAGCGGGCGGATCTGGCCGATGCCGACTGCGGTATCGCGCAGGCGCTCGGGGTGATCGGCGACTGGTGGACCTTCCTGGTCGTACGCGACATCGCCGGTGGCACGACCCGGTTCGACGCCCTCCAGCGGGAACTGGGAGTCAGCCGCCGCGCCCTGGCCGAGCGCCTGGCCAGCCTCGTCGCACACGGGGTGCTGGAGAAACGGGTCTACTCCGCCCACCCGCCCCGCTACGACTATGTGCTGACGAGCAAGGGCGAGGGGCTGCTCCCGGCCCTCATCGCGTTGCAGGACTGGGGCACCCGACACGTGATGGGCGACGGGACGGTGACCGCGACCAGCGAGGACGGTTCCGCCGAGAGCCGCCGCGTACACGATCTGATTGGTCGGAGAATGCCGGACGTCGTCCTGGACCGGCACGACGGCGAGCGGGTCTCCCCCACCGGACCGGGCGACGTCTGGACGGTCCTCTACTTCTTTCCCGGCGCCTTCGCGCCCGGCACCCAGGGCTACCCGCCCGGTTGGGCCGACATTCCGGGTGCGAGGGGCTGCACCCTGGAATCGCTCACCTACGCGTCCCGGTTCGCCGACTTCGAGTCGGCCGGCGCCACCGTCCGGGGCGTCAGCACGCAGCGACCCGACGAGTTGGCCGCCTTCGTGACGCACGCGAGGTTGCCCTACCCGCTCCTGTCGGACCAGGACAGCAAGCTCGCCGCCGGGCTGCTGCTGCCGACGTTCCGGGCGGCCGGCGTCGACCGCTTCAAGCGCTTCACCCTGCTGGTCGACCCCGACTCGGTGATCCGCGCGACGCAGTTTCCGATCACGGACCCGGCCGGCTCCGTCGCGGAGATGCTCACTCTCGTGCACGACCGCTGAGAGCGGCACGGCCCGGCGTCTGGGCCAGCGTCACCGAATCCGAGCGCACGGCCCGCTGGTTCGGCCCGTGGCAGGGCGACCCTGCGCCGGGCAGGACAATCAAGGTCCAGATGGCGTACGAGGAGACCGCTCCCTGGTCCGACATGCTCATCGAGGCCTGCGAGCCGCCGCGCCGGCTGGCCGTGTCGACCGTGGACGAGGCCGGCCCGTGGCGGCTGGAACTGCTCCTGGCCGAGATCGACGGCAGCACCGAACTCACGCTCGTGCACCACCTGGAGACCGAGGACGGGGTGGGCGAGGTCGGCCCCGGCTGGGAGTACTACCTGGACATGCTCGCAGCCGCGCGCGACGGATCGCCCACGCCCGTGTTCGACGACTACTACCCGGCGATGAAGCCCTACTTCGACGGACTGACCACCCCCGCCGCCCCGAGCTGAGCGGGGGCGTACCTGTCGTGGTGGCGCAGCCAGCGGCTCAGCTCGTCCAGCCGCGGCCTGCCCTGCGGGGTGAAGTCGAGCAGCGTGTCGGTGCCGTGCAGCACGGTCGGGCCGTCGCCGTATCCGGAGTACGTGTGGAAGACCGTCGCGTCGTGCTGGACGAAGACGCTCAGGCCGCTCTGCTCGCCCCGGGTCACCCACTCCTCGCCGTTTTGCAGCAGGGTCTCCCTGTCCTGGTAGTTGTACTCGACCGGGGCGACGCTCTCGTCCTGCGTCACGTGGAAGTCGTAGTTGAAGTCGCTGCCGAAGGACGAGTACCAGGGCATCGTCCAACCCATCCGCGCCCTGAACCTCTCGATCCCGGCGTACGGGGCACGGGAGACGAGGGCGAACGTGGTGTCCCTGCGGTGCAGATGGGACAGGTTGCCGATGCTGTCCACCAGGTAGGAGCAGAACTTGCAGCCGGCCTCCCACGCGGGGTCGAACATGAAGTGGTAGACGATCAACTGGCTTCGCCCCTCGAAGAGCTCCGGCAGGGTCACCTTGCCGTCCGGCCCCTCGAACACGTACTCCTTGTCGACCTCGACCACCGGCAGCGCCTGCCGCTCGGCGCTGACCTCGGCCAGCACCCGCGCGGCCTGCTCCTCGTTGGCGAGCAGCCGTCTGCGAGCCACCAACCAGGCGTCCCTCGACACCACCTGGATGTCACCCATGCCGCTTTCCCTTCTCGACGTGCCCCCGGTGGAGGCTCCGTAGACAGGTCGGAGCGGAGATCCGGTCGGCGACACAGGGCGGGGAACTTTCCGCCGACGCCCTGGCCGGCTGGTACATTCCGGTCGGTTACCGGCCCCCGAACAGGTAGGACGGACGTTGAAGTACCTGCTGATGGTCTGCGTTGACGAGTCGATCGAGCTGACCCCCGAGGAAGACGCGGCCGAGATGGAGGCCGTCGGCGCCTGGGCCCGGGAGATGGACAACCGTGGGGTACGCGTACTCGGCGATCGTCTGCGCCCGGTCAGTGATGCCACCTCGGTCCAGTTGCGCGGCGGCGAACTGCTGATCTCCGACGGTCCGTTCGCCGAGACGAAGGAGCAGATGGCGGGCTTCGACGTGATCGAGTGCGCCGATCTGAAGGAGGCGATCGAGGTGGCGTCGAAGCACCCCGGCGCCAAGCTCGGCACCATCGAACTGCGGCCGTTCTGGCCGGAGGAGTGAGCGCGGGTTGACCGGGGTCAGCCGCCGGCCGCCCCGACGGTGTCGGTGACCACCCGGTCGGCGCGCTTCTCGAGGTAGCGCCGCTCCAGCACGTTTGTCGTCAGAACGGCGGCCAGGGCGTACGAGGACCGTGCCGCCACCGGCTCGCCCGCCAGCTCCAGCAGATGGGCACGGGTCGCCTCCAGCCGGTGATGTCCGGCCAACCGGTCGTCCATGGCCAGTTTCCGGAGCAGGCCGAGTGCGGCCCTCGGCCCGTGCACCATGGCGACCGCCACCGCACGGTTGAGCGCCACCATCGGGCCGAGCGACATCCGTTGCAGCAGGTCATAGAGGCCGAGGATCTGCGGCCAGTCGGTGTCCTGCGCCCGTTCCGCCTCGGCATGCACGGCCGCGATCGCCGCCTGCAACTGGAACGGCCCGGCCGACCCGCGCGGCAGCGTACGGGTCAACAGCGCCACTCCCTCCCGTACGGCCTGCCGGTCCCACCGGCTGCGGTCCTGCTCGTCCAGCGGGATCAGGCTGCCGTCCGGCCCGGTACGCGCCGGCCGACGGGCATCGGTGAGCAGCATCAACGCGAGCAGACCGGCGACCTCGCCGTCGTCCGGCTGTAACCGGTGCAGTTCGCGGGTCAGCCGGATCGCCTCACCGGTCAGGTCGTCTCGCTGCAACCGGGGACCCGACGTGGTGGTGTACCCCTCGTTGAAGATCAGGTAGAGGACGTGCGTGACCACCCGGAGCCGGGCCGGCCGCTCCTGCTCGGGCGGCAGCTCGAACGGCACACCGCTGGCCCTGATCCGCTGCTTGGCCCGGCTGATCCGTTGTTTCATCGTCGGCTCGGCGGTGAGGAACGCGCGGGCGATCTGCTCCGTGGACAGCCCTCCGACGGCGCGCAGGGTCAGGGCGGCCTGGGAGACCGGTGACAACGCGGGGTGGCAGCACAGGAACAGCAGGATCAGCGTGTCGTCGGAGTCCGGTGGTTGATCCGTGTCCGGACCCGGCACCCACTGCCGGTCCGGTGGCCGCAACGCCGCGTCTGTCACCTCCCGGCGCCGACGGGCGGCGTCGCTGCGGTACCGGTCGGTCAACCGGCGCGAGGCGACCGTGATCAACCAGCCCGGAGGATTGTCGGGTATGCCGTCCGTGGACCACTGGACGGCCGCCGCGAGCAGCGCGTCCTGGACCGCGTCCTCGCACGTGTCGATGCCACCGTGACGCCGGACCAACGTGCCGAGAACCTGCGGCGCCAGCCGGCGGAGCAGATCGTTGACCTCGTCATCGGTCTTCATCGTCCCATCATGCAACGCCCACGCGGGACTTCCCGGTCACCGACGCCGGTCTTCGTCCCGCCACCCGGCCCGGCTCCGGCGGCTGGTCGGCGGAGCCGGGCTCGACGTCGTCAGGAACTTCCCTCTTCGGCCTCGACGAGCCGGGCGAGATTTTCCAGCGCCATCCGCGTACCGGTCTCGTTGTCGGCGGCGGGAATGCTGTCCGGCAGGCCCTCGTGCGCGATCCGCACCTCGGTTCCACCGTCCGCGTCGACCAGGGTGGTGGTCATCGTCATCGTGCCGCGCAGCGCCGGGTCCGTGGTCTCGAACTCGAACACCTCGACCACCTGCTCGTCCGGCACGAGCCGGACGAAGTGCCCGTGGTACGTGTCGGTGTGCGCCGCCGACTTACCCACGCCGTCCGTGGTGTCGTACGTGAGCGAGACGCGGAACGAACCACCCTCTCTCGCCTCGAACTCGTGCACCTGGCTGCTCATGCCGACCGGAACCCGCCACTTCGCGATCGCGTGGGCGTCCAGCAGTGCCCGGTAGACGGCCGGACGTGAGGCCCGCACATGCTGCGATACGTACGTTGACTGCATGGGTCGAACCTAACGTCGGCGGATGGTCACGGGGTCACGGTCAGGCCGAGAAGTTCGAGGTAGTTGTCGACGAACAGGTCGCCCTTGATGTCCGAGGTGGGTCCGGCGCCGAGCACGCCGACCTCGGGTGCGTACGAGACACCGCCCTTGGGGCCGAGCGGGAGGACGATGGCGTCCGCCGCCGGCAGGTAGGTGGTCAGGTCGGTGCCGCCCCCGATCAGGGTCCGGATGTTGGCGGCCACCACCTCGGCGTGTTTCTGGGCGGCGCGGGCCATCTTCATCTCGGGTACCGCGGTGACGTCCCCGATCGCGAACACGGTGTCCTGGCCGTGCAGCCGCAGCTCCGGTGTGACGACGAGCAGGTTGTCGGGCCGCCGGGCCGCCCGCAGGTCGGCGTCGAGATAGTCGGTGTCGGTACTCACCCCGTAGCAGGGGAACCAGATGTCCGCGGTGATCTCCGTACCGGATCCGGTGGTCACGGTGACGGTGGCCGCCCGACCCGGCTCCGACCGGGGCAGTTCCCGCAACGACGTACCGAGCAGGACCTCGACGCCCAGTTGGTCCAGTTGGGTGCGCAGGATCGAACGGAACTCGTCCGGAAAACGTCCGGAGACGAGATCCGTACCGGGGTCCACGACCGTGACGGTCTTCCCCGGCCACACCGACTTGATCTCGCCGGCGAACTCCAGCCCCACCGGTCCGGCGCCGAGGAGCAGGACCCGTCGGGCCCGGTGCAACGCGTCGCGGGTGGCCCCGAGCTTCGACCGGGCGGACGTACTGTCCTCCACATCCATCCTGGCCGGGTACGGGTAGACCACGCCCGTGGCGAGCACGACGTAGTCGGCCCCGATCACCTCTCCGGAGCCGAGTTCGACGGCGGTCGCGGACACCCGGACCGCCCGGTCCCGGTGCACCCGTCCACGGGTCAGGAGCCGGTCGTACGGGAGGAAGATCCGATCCGCCCAGTCCGGGTCCACGGCCGCGCGCAACCCGGCGACGGTGTGCACGAACGTGTCGCGGGGCTCGACCAGGACAACGTCGGCGACGTCGTCCAGCGCCTTCGCCACCGTGATGCCGCCGTACCCGCCGCCCACCACGACCACTGTTGGAACCACAGCACACCTCCGGGACGAATCACGAGGTGGCCCGGAAAGGCCACGCCCCCACCCTGGCGAGGCCCGCGACGACCAGGGAGTCCGAGCCGAGGGTGGTAGCGGTGGGGATACGATCCGATGACCGACTGCTGTTAGGTTCGGGACGTGAGCGACAACGAGCTGGGTATGTTCCTGCGTATCCGCCGTGAGACCGTGACGCCCGCCGAGGTGGGACTGCCCGCCGGACCCCGCCGCCGGACGCCGGGACTGCGCCGGTCGGAGGTCGCCGTGCTGGCCGGCGTCAGCGTCGAGTACGTCACCCGCCTCGAGCAGGGGCACGACCGGCGGCCGTCCGCCCAGGTGCTGTCGACCCTGGCCGACGCGCTCCGGCTGACCGGACGCGAACGCGTACACCTGCACCGCCTGGCCAAGGGGGTCGAGGGCGGTTTCACCTGCCGGGGCGACGCGGGACCGACGCGCACCGTACGACCCACCGTGCAGAGCCTGATCAACCAGCTTGAGCCCGCGCCCGCCGTACTGCTCAACCACGTGAGCGAGATCCTCGTCTGCACCGCCGGTTACCAGCGGTTGGCGGGACCGGTCGGCCTGCTGGACGGAACACCACCGAACCTCGCCCGGTTCGTCTTCACCGACGACCGGGCCCGCTCCGCGTACCCGGACTGGGACCACGTCGCCGACGAACACGTCGCCGCACTGAAGCAGGGGCCGTTCCGGGCGGACCAGGCCGTGGCGGAGCTGGCGGACGAGTTGACCATCACCGCCGGGGAGTCGTTCACCCGCCGGGTGGGCACCGTACCCGGGCTGCCGAGGTCCAGCGGGATCATGCGGCTGGTCCACCCCGAGGCCGGCGAGCTGCGGCTGGCCTACGAGACGCTCGAACTTCCGGTCGACGACAACCAGCGGCTGATCGTGTACCTCCCCGCCGACCCGGCGACGACCGCCGCGCTCGACCGACTCGACCTACGAGGGTCACGCGCGCTGCGCGCCGTGGCCGGCTGACAGACAGGACAAACCATGACGCGGTACGCGACACCGATCGTGGACGGCACCGTCGGGGTGCGTCCACCGCTCCCACGGTGACCTCGGTCGGTCGGGCGGTCGACGAGGCGCACCGCCGGGAGTGGGCCAACGTGCTCGCCGCGACGGTCCGCATCACCCGTGACCTGGACCTGGCTGAGGAGTGCGTCCAGGACGCGTACGTCGCCGCGCTCGACGCGTGGACCCGTACCGGCGTACCGAGCAGTCCGGGTGCGTGGCTGACCACCGCGGCCAGGCACAAGGCGCTCGACGCGCTACGCCGGGCCGGCACCCTCCGGTCGAAGCTGCACCTGCTGGTGGAGCCGGTGCAGGCCGAGCCGGAGGTCGCCGACCCGGTCGACCACGACGACCCGCTACGCCTGGTCTTCCTCTGCTGTCACCCCGCGCTGGCGACCGAGGCCCAGGTCGCGCTGACCCTGCGGCTGGTCTGCGGCGTGTCCACCCCGGACATCGCGAGGGCCTTCCTCGTTTCCGAGACGACCATGGCGGCCCGGATCACCCGGGCGAAGAAGAAGATCACCACGGCCCGGATCCCTTTCCGGATGCCCCCGCCGGACGAACTGCCACAACGGCTGGACAGCGTCCTCACCACGATCCACCTGCTTTTCACCACCGGCCACACGGCACCGAGCGGACCCACCCTGACCAGGGACGACATCGCCGGGCGGGCACTCGACCTGGCGCGTCTTCTGCGCGACCTGATGCCGGAGGAACGCGAGGTCCGGGGGCTGCTCGCGTTGCTGTTGGCCAACCATGCCCGTCGGGCCACCCGTACCGGGGTGGACGGGCGCCTGCTGCTGCTCGAGGAACAGGACCGGTCGGCGTGGGACCGGCAGAGCATCGACGAGTCGCACGAACTGGTCCTGGAAGCACTCCAGGGCGGGAGTCCCGGCCGGTTCGCCCTGCAGGCCGCCATCGCGGCCCTGCACGCCGCCGCGCCGACGTACGGCGACACGGACTGGGGCCAGATCCTGGTGTTCTACGACGAGTTGCTGCGGGCGTGGCCGTCGCCGGTGGTGGCGCTCAACCGGGCGGTGGCGGTGGCGATGGTCAGCGGACCGGCGACCGCGCTGGCCGAGGTCGACGCCCTGGACGACAGCGGATCCCTCGCCCGCTACCACTACCTGCCGGCGATCAGGGCCGACCTGCTGCGCCGGCTGGGGCGCAACGCCGAGGCCGCCGCCGAGTACGAGCGCGCCATCGCGTTGACCGACAACAACGCCGAACGGGACTTCCTGACCGGCCGTCTCGCCGAGACCGGACGCTGACCTGACCGGTCCGGTTGCCGCAGCGCTCCGCAGCCGATCGCCAGGCCGCCCCGCTGTACGTCGAACCGGTCGTCCTGGCAACCTCCGCCGGGAAAACGGGCACCACGACCAGCCGCCGATGGTGCATGATCTTGCGGGCACGATCATCGGATCGCGACAACGGGAGAGCGGCGAGCATGACCTGCGCGACATGCGGTGTGGATGACGTCCCCAGCGGTGACGGCCACCGTTGCACGACCGACGTACGTCCGGTGCCGACGTACCGACCGGGCCGGGCGCCACTGAGCTGGCGGGTCCTGACCCTGGCATTCTTCGGTGTCGTCGCCGTGCACCTTGTCGCCACGATCGTCAACATCCTGCTGCTGGTGCAGGACTACCGGATGGTCAGGCGGCTGCAGACCGACCCGGACGGCGTCGATCCCAGCGAGATCACGGACCTGGTGCAGCGCGAGGCCGTTGGCTTTGCCGTGATCCAACTGATCTTCATCGCCTACATCGCCGGCTACGTCGGCTGGTTCGTCCTCAGCCGAAAAACGGTGCAACGGTACGGCCGGGACCACAAGCCGGCGCTCACCCACTGGACCCTCACCGCCTGGCGGGTCGCGATCGTCGCGCTGGTCCTGTTCTCCATCGCCGTCGGCAGCAGGTCCACCCGGGCCGGCGAGGGCATCGACCTCGTCGCCGCCGCCGAAAACGACCGGTACGCGATCCTCGTCACCGCACTGCGGATCCCCATCGTCGGGCTCCTCGTCGCCGGCGTCTGCGTCGTGGCCCGCCGGATAGACACCATGGCCAGGAGCAGCCCGCCGCGCCCCGGCCGCTACCGACCGGAACCCTCCGACCTCGGCGCGTTGGCCCCGTCACCGACCCCGCAGCACCGGCAGGCCGGCGACGACGCCTTCTGGCAGGCGGTCGCGGACGCTACGGCACGATCCGAGGGACCACTACCGCTCCTGGAGGCGTGGGCCGACACGCCGCGCGCCCGTCGCTGGCACCTGCTCACCGATGTGTCCACGATCGCCGCCGTGCGCACCCGGCTGGCGCCGGCCGCCGGGGTGACCGTCTACGGTCAACCGCCGCGCGATCCCGACGAGGTGACGCTGGGGCAGCTCGCCGACGAAGCCCGGCGGTTGCACGACGATCCGTCCTCGGGTGGGGCGGTCGGGCTCATCGAGGAGAGCGCCGGCGGCATGCTGCGCTTCGACCGGCTCACCTCCCAAGCCGCCCTGCTGGGCTGGCTGACCCGCGCCCGTTCGGCCAATCGGGTCGGCGTCTATCCGGCGCACGCCAGCGCCGATCCCGTGGCGCTCAGTCCCGCTGGGACCGGCGCCGGTGTCCCCGCCCCGGGCGGTCAGCAGTAACCCGTCCCCCGTCGAGCAGTCCACGCTTCTTGCAGAGTTCTGTTTATTAATTGCGTCCTGTTGTCAGATTTTCTACGCTCGGCTCCGTGACTGCTCCCCTCGTGGAGGCTGCCGGCCTCGTCAAGCGCTACCCGCCCCGCGACCGTCGATCCACGAGCTTCACCGCGGTCGACGGCATCGACTTCACCCTGCACCGGGGCCAGGCCTTCGGGTTCCTCGGCCCGAACGGGGCCGGCAAGTCCTCCACCATGCGGATGATCGCCTGCGTCTCCCCACCGACCGCCGGCACGCTGCGCGTACTCGGGATGGACCCGCGTACGGACGGGCGCCGGATCCGGGCCCGGCTGGGCGTCGTACCCCAGGACGACGCCCTGGACCGGGAGCTGACCGTACGGGAGAACCTGCTCATCTACGGCCGCTACTTCGGACTGCCGAAACAGGTCATCGCCGAACGTACCGACCGGCTGCTGGAGTTCGCCCAGCTCGACCAGCGCGCGGCGGAACGGGTCGAGTCACTCTCCGGCGGCATGCGGCGACGGCTCACCATCGCCCGGTCCCTCATCAACGAACCGGAGATCCTGCTGCTCGACGAGCCCACCACCGGGCTGGACCCGCAGGCCCGGCACATCCTCTGGGACCGCCTGTTCCGGCTCAAGCAACAGGGGGTGAGCCTGATCCTCACCACCCACTACATGGACGAGGCCGAGCAGCTCTGCGACCGGCTGGTGGTGATGGACAAGGGACGGATCGTGGCGGAGGGCTCGCCCGCCGAGCTGATCGCCACCCACTCGACCCGGGAGGTCCTCGAACTGCGGTTCGGCACCGGCGAACAGGGCACCGCACTGGAGAAACTGCGCAACGAGGGCGTACGCGACCGGCTGGAGGAACTGCCCGACCGGCTGCTCTGGTACACCGGCGAGGGCGACGCCGCGCTGGCCTCCGTACACCGGTTGGGTCTGCGACCGGTCACGGCCATGGTGCGACGGGCGAGCCTCGAGGACGTCTTCCTCGCCCTGACCGGCCGGACCCTGGTGGACTGAGATGGCCACCGAAACCCTCGCCCCGCCGGTCGACGAAGCGACCACCGGCACCGGCATGGCGTTGCGGGCCTACCGGTACTGGACGTTGCGCTACCGGCGGACCTGGCGCGGCACCATCGTCATCAGCGTCGCCAATCCCCTGCTGTTCCTGGTCGCGATGGGGCTCGGACTGGGCCGGCTGATCGGCCCGGACACGGCGGTCCTCGGCGGCGTCGGTTATCTCGCCTTCTTCGCGCCCGGCATGCTCGCCGCGGCGTCGATGCAGAACGGCATCATCGAGGCCGCCTTCCCGGTCGCCTGGAGTCGGCGGCCGGGCGGCGCCTACCCGGTCGCGGCCGGGACACCACTGGAGCCGGAGGACATCCTCCACGGCCACCTGCTGTTCATGACCCTGCGGGTCCTGACGAGCGCCGCCGCGTTCCTGGTGGTGATGGTCGCCTTCGGGGCCGCGATGTCCCCGCTGGTCGCGCTGGCCCTGCCGGCGGCCACCCTGACCGGGATGGCGTTCGCCCTCCCGTCGGCCGCCTGGGCGGTGACGCTGACCGACGTCGGACCGGTCGGGGGCGTCTTCAAGTGGGTCGTCATGCCGCTCTACCTCTTCTCCGGCACCTTCTTCGCGGTCGAGCAGCTACCGGAGGCGCTGCGACCGGTCGTCTACGTCACGCCGCTGTGGCACGGCGTCGAACTGTGCCGCACGCTGAGCCTCGGTACGGCCACCTGGCCGACCAGCCTGGTCCACATCGCCTACCTGGCAGCCCTGACCGGCGTCGGCTACCTCGTCGCCCGCCGCAACTACCGACGTCACCTGCACGCGTAGGGAGCCGACCGTGTCCTCCGCACACCTGATCGTCCTGCGCCACCTGTGGGTGCTGCGCCACGGGCGGCCGTGGAACCTCGTCGTGAACGGCATCTTCGAGCCGTTCCTCTACCTGCTCTCGGTCGGCATCGGCATCGGCCAGCTCGTCGACGACGGCGCGACCGGCGGAGCGACCACCCGGTACGCGGCCTTCGTCGCCCCGGCCCTGCTCGCCACCTCGGCGATGAACAGCGCCGTGAACGAGACCACCAACAACGCGTGGTGGCGGGTACGTTTCGACAAGCTCTACGACGCCATCGTGACCACCCCGATGCGGATCGCCGACATCGCGGTCGGTGAGATCGCCGCCTCGGTGCTCCGCAGCACCCTCTCGGCCACCTGCTTCTTCGTCGTCATCGTCGCGCTCGGCATGGTCCACTCGTGGTGGGCGGTGCTGGCCGTGCCGGCGGCGGTGCTGATCGCCTTCGCGTTCTCCGCCGCCGGGCTCGCCGCGGCGACCTACATCCGCGACCCGCACCACCACCAGTACCTGCAACTGTGCATGCTGCCGATGTTCCTGTTCGCGACGACGTTCTACCCGCTGTCGGTCTATCCGACCGGGGTGCAGCCGGTGGTCGCGGCGCTCCCGCTCTACCAGAGCATCGAGCTGCTGCGGGGACTCACCACGGGTCACCTCGGGCTCGGCATGGTCGGGGCGACCGCGTACCTGCTGGTGATGGGGGTGGGCGGGGTGTGGCTGGCCAACCGCCGGTTGAGCGGGATGCTGCTGACCTGACCTCGGCACCGCCGACCCGTGACCAGGGGAAAGTGGGAGATGCCCGGCTAAACTCGGCGGGAAGTGGTTCTACCCAGGGCAGGTGAGCGCTGATGTCGAGCTGGTACGAGTCCCGGATCGACCGCCAGATCCGCGAGGCGCAGGAGCGGGGCGAGTTCGACAACCTCCCCGGTGCCGGCAAGCCCCTCCCCGATCGCGGCACCCCCTACGACGAGGACTGGTGGATCAAGGCCTGGATCCGGCGGGAGAACCTCACCGGGCTGGCGCCGACCTCGCTGCGGCTGCGCAAGGAAGCCGAAGACCTGGTACGCACCCTGACCGGAAAACCGTCGGAACAGGCGGTACGGGACAGCGTCGCGGATCTCAACGAGCGGATCCGGCGGGCCCGGCAGGGACTGGTCGACGGACCACCCGTACTGCTCGACACCTTCGATCCGGACGAGGTGGTCGAGATCTGGCGGGAGCAGCGGACCCGTCCCGGCGACTCTGCCAGCAAAAATGGTGCAGTTGGCGCCTGACGTCGCAATCCCCTCTTCCGGAACGGCCTTCCCGCCGTTGGCCGCGTACCGTTTCCGCGGTGCGACGCCGTCCCCACGGGCTGATCCCGGTGCTCCTGCTGGCCCTCGCGGTCGGCGGCTGCGGCACTCCGGCACCCCGGCCCGGCGCGGGCGCGGGCGCGGGTTCCGGCTCGGGCGCGACGTCGCCGTCCGGGACGGCGAGCACCGGCACCCCGGCACCACCCGCTTTCAGCTCCGAGATCACCACGGTGACCGCCACCGAACTCGGGGCGAGCTGGCGACCCGGCTGCCCGGTCGGTCCGGCCGATCTCAGAACGCTGAAGCTGAGCTACTGGGGCTTCGACGGCCAGTCCCACCTCGGCACGATCGTCGTGCACCGTACGGTGGCCGACGAGGTTGTCGGCGTGTTCGCCACCCTGTACCGCGAACGGTTCCCGATCCGTCGACTCACCCCGGTCAGCGACTACGGCGGCAGCGACGACCGGTCGATGGCCGACGACAACAGCTCCGGGTTCAACTGCCGGGAGGCGGTGGCCGACGGGCCGACGAAGTGGTCCGCGCACGCGTACGGGCAGGCGATCGACATCAACCCGGTGGAGAACCCGTACCTGGTCGACGGCGACGTGCTGCCGCCCGCGGGCGCCCCGTACGCCGACCGTACGACGGTCGAGGGCGACGGCCTGGCGGTGCCCGGCGGGACGCTGGTGAAGGCGTTCGCCGGGGCCGGGTGGCAGTGGGGCGGCGAGTGGTCGACCGCGCCGGACTACCAGCACTTCAGCCGGACCGGCGACTGAGCCGGGTCCGGCCGCTCAGCGGGAACGGTCGGCACCCGCCTCGGCCAGCGGCGGAGCGAGCCGCCAGCCGCCAGCCACCAGGTCGGCGCAGGCGGACCGGGCCGTGGCGAGACGCACCTCGGGCGGCCCCGTCAGTTCGCGTACGGGCACCCCGGTGTCGCGCAGCACCTCCCGGAACCGCCCGGTCATCCAGGCGCGCAGGTGCTCCCCGTCACGCAGGCCGTCGTCCTCGAACGGCACACCCTCGTGGTCGGTGAGCAGGTAGAGGTCGGGGCGCCGGGCGGCGGCGAGCGTCGCCACGGACGGGGAGCCCAGGTAGCGCTCCTCCCAGACCGCGGTGGCAGCCGCGTCGGTGTCACACACCAGGATCGGTCCGCCGGACCGGGCCGCGTCGTCCTCGGCCCGATTCTGGGTCTCGGCCACCTCGACGAAGTCCTCCCGCGACCAGGTCACGTCGAACACGCTCGCCCCCGGATCGGTACGCCGCAACGCGGTGAGCTTGCGCTGGGTCAGCTCACGGCCGAACTCCGGGACCCAGCGGGTCTGCGTCCAGACGCCGCCGTCACCGCGCAACGCCTCGGCCAGGGCACGGGCCATCGTCGTGGTGCCCGTGGACTCCGCACCGACGACCACCACCCGCCGGGTGAACCAGGCCCGCACCGGCGGGGCCAGGTGCCGCCACTGCGACACCGGGTCCGCCCGCACCTTGGTCCCGGACACCCCGATGGTGCTCCGTGCCTGGTCAACGCAGACGTGGGTGGCGGAGAACCGCCTGGCCAGCTCGTCGCCGTACCGCTCGGAGCTGAACACGGCGTCCACCGGACCGTCGAGCGCGGCCCGGAAGACCTGACAGTGCGCGTCCCAGGCCACCGGGTCGGCGTAGTCGACCGGGTGATCGTCGACGACGCCGACGAACCACACCCACGGCGTGCTCGCGTGCACCTCGCGCAGCCAGTCCAGCCGCAGTTCGAGCGGAATCGACTCCACACTCGACGGTGCCACCACCACGGTCACCCGGTCGCAGGCCGCCGCGGCGGTGGCGATCAGGTGATGGTGGCCGGCGTGCGGCGGGTAGAACTTGCCCACCACCAGACCGTGCCCGAACCGGCTCTCGGCGGCCGGACGGTCGGGGCGGGGCGCAGGTGCGCTCATGCGGTCACCGTGGCGCCCACCGGGCCGGGTCCTGCCGACCGTTCGCGCAGGTCGGCCCGCCATGCCCGCCACCCGAGTCCGCACAGCCCGAGGAATCCGACGTACAGGATCGCGGTCAGCCACAGGCCCTTGTAGCCGTAGAGCGGGATGTAGACCAGGTCGACCGCCGCCCACAACCACCAGCTCTCCACCAGCTTGCGCGCCTGGCCGTACGTCGCGAGCAGGGAGAGTGCGGTGGTGAACGCGTCCGGCAGCGGGACCGTCGAGCCGGTGAAACGATCCAGGAAGAACCAGAGCAGACCGGTGAGCACCACCCCCGCTGTCGCGAGGCCGGTCCACTCGACCCTCGTGGTGGTACGCACCCCGGTCACGCCGTCCCGTCCGGTGCCCCGGGTCCACTGCCACCAGCCGTACCCGCCGAGCACCACGTAGACGATCTGCAGCCCGGCGTCCGCGTAGAGCCCGGCGGACCAGAAGACCACCATCAACAGCAGCACGTTCAGGATGCCGACCGGCCAGTTCGCGACGTGCTGCCGTACGACGAGCAGCACGCAGAGCATCCCGGTGGCGAACCCGAGCAGTTCCGCCCACGAGGTCGGCGCCCCGAACACCGTCACCGCCGGTGAGTTGAGCCAGTCCAGCATCGCCTCGTCCGTCCGCTCGGCAGTGGCCATACGCTAACGGAAGCCGTACGGCGTGCCGCGACAAGCCCTCCCCGTACCGCGCGGTTCCGCGACGGGGCGGACCTTCCTGTCACCGGAACTGATCGCCGGGCTCGGTGCCCAACCGTACGATCTTCGGGTGTCACTCTTCGGCTACTTCATCGTCGCCCGTCACGTACGACCGCTGCCCGAGCTTCCCTCGATCGAACGGCTCTGCCGGGAGAGTGTCGACGGGATCCGTGCCGGCACGGTCGGTGGTCTCCACAGCGATGGCGACTGGCAGTTCCTACAGGTCCTGGACGGTGCCGGGCTGGACGTCGCGGACCTGGTGGCCGAGACGGGCGCGCCGGCGCTGAGCGTTTATGTGATCGAAAGCGCCGTCGGTGTGGTCGGGGGCGCCGCACCGGGCGGCGACGAGTGGTACGGCTGCCTCAACCCGGCGGACGCCGTCAGGGCGTTCGACATGCCATCCGAACTCGCCGGTTCGGTCGAGCAGACAACCGGGTACGCGGTCCGCTGGGCGGAGTCAGCGGGCCGGACGGCGGATCCGGTAGCGGTCGCCGCAGCGGTCGATGGGGGTGTCGGTCCCTTCGGCGAGGGAGTGAGATCCTTTGTCGACGGTCTCGGGTTCCGCTTCGGCTTCGTCACGGCCGAAATGGGAAGGAAGACGTCATGACCGACACACCGAGCCGGGAGGCTCTGCTCGACCACCTGGTCACGACCCGGATCGCCGGACGGGTCGCCACCCCGCGCGACAACAACCTCGACCATTTCCGGCGGATGAGCAAGCGCCAACCGCTCTACCTGTTCGGGCTCGAACCCGTGGGCACCTGGACGCCGGCCGAGGTACTGGCACTCATGGTGGAGCGTTGCGGAGTCTCCCCCGACGTCGGACACGTACGCGGCGACGACACCATCGACCCCGAGCGCACGGTCGAGCGGCTGGAGGCGATGGCCGTGCTCGTACGCGACGCCGCCCGGCAGCGGCAACGGGTGCTGGTCGCGACCGGACATCCACACGGGGTGATGTCCATCCACCGCGCGCTGGCGCGGGCACTGCGTACGGCGGGCTGTTCGCTGCTCTCGGCGGCGGCGGGCTGGGCGCACCCGGACGAGCCGTCCTACCGCAGCCCGCACCGGTCGATCCGGTTCCTCGACGACGTCGCCGTGCTGACCGACTCCTCCGGTCGGCCGAAGCACACCCATTCCCCGCTGCCGATGGTGGCCATCCTGGAGGCGCTGGAGACCGCCGGCCAGCCGCTGCCCGAACTGGTCATCGGAGACCACGGGTGGGCCGGTGCGGCCGCGCAGGCCGGGATAGCCACGGTCGGTTTCGCCGACTGCAACGACCCCGCGCTGTTCGTCGGTGAGGCGGAGGGCCGGGTACGGGTGTGCGTGCCGCTGGACGACAACCTCGATCCGGGCCTCTACGCGCCGCTGACCGCGTACCTGCTGCACCACGCGGGCCTGGACGGCTGAAGCCGGCCGGTCTTCTTCGACGCGCCGCTAGACGGCGTCGGCGGGGCGGCGGGCCACGTCCCGGGCGATCTCGGCGACGATCTCCCCGTCCTCGTCCGGTTCCTGCTCGACGAAACCAACCGACGCATAGAGCCTGCGGGCCGTGACGTTCGACTGGTCGACGGAGAGTCGGACGGCTGGACAGTCGGGGCGCTCCATCAGCCAACGCACCAGGCTCAGCACGGCGGCGCGGCCCAGCCCCCTGCCCTGCTGCCCCGCGTCGACGAGCATGCCGCCGAGCCAGTAGGTCAGGTCGTCGTTGTCATGCCCCCACATCAGGTGACCGACCACCTCCTCGTCCGCGTAGACGGCGAGCGACCGCCACACCCCCTCACGCATGCTGAGCAGCAGGTATCGGGCTGCCGACGGCGCGACGAAGGCGCGCTGCTCGTCGAGCGGCACGACGTCGGCAACCGCGCGCCAGTTCTCGTCGTCGACCGGCCGCAGTGTGACCCGCCGGTCCGCTCGGTCCGTCAACCCGTAGTCGATCAAGTCCGTGCTCATCCCGGTAGCCTTCCACGCCGCGGATCGGTTTACCGAGCCGAAAAGAGATCGAAAACTCGCCGCAGCGACGACGTTGCGATGATCTTGGCGGGCCGCCAGCCGGCGCCCAGCGGGCATCTCAGCGCGGTGCCCATTCCTGGCACAAGACAGGAGCCCTCAGCACATGCCCGACAAGTTAGACACCTCCCCGAAGGCCGCGGATCCGAACGACGACCACCGGACCGGGTTCAGCCGACGGATGTTCCTCGGCAGCGGCGCGGCGGTGGCCGGCGCGACGGTGACCACCCTCGCCGTCGCGGAGCCCGCGGCAGCGACCCGCAACGAGCACGACGAACTACTCGACTCGCTGCCCTCGGTACGCGACATCCCCCGCCGGGCCAGGATCGTCGACTACGAGATCGCCGAACTGATCGTCCTGCTCCGCGCCAACCGGCTGACCTCGGTCGAGCTGACCAGGGCGTACCTGGAGCGGATCGACCGGCTCAACGGCCCGTTCGAGGTCTACGGCGACAACGGCGGTTACAACGCGTTCGTACGGATCGACCGGGTGGGCGCACTCGGTCAGGCCGCGGCGGCGGACAAGCTGCTGCGCAAGGGTTCGCGCTCGGCGCCGCCGCTGTGCGGCATCCCGTTCGGGATCAAGGACTCGGTCGGCGTACGCGGGCTGGAGGCCAAGAACGGGACGCACGCGTACGACGGGAACGTGGCGTACCGCGACTCCACGGTGGTCGCCAAGTTGCGAGCGCAGGGCGCGGTGATCATCGGCCACACGATCGCCTCGGCGTTCTCGGGCTCGATCTCCGGCACCTTCGCCGGCAACGCCTGGAATCCCCGCTTCATCCCGGGCGGGTCGAGCCAGGGTTCCGGCGTCGCCACCGCCGCCCGGTTGGCGGCGGCAACCATCGGCGAGGAGACCGGTGGCTCGATCATGATGCCGGCCTCGGCGAACGGCGCCAGCGCCATCAAACCGTCGCTCGGCCTCGTCTCGACCGCCGGGGTGATGCCCCTGTCCCCCGGGTACGACGTGCTCGGACCGATCGCCCGCTCCGTCCGGGACGCCTCCCTGGTCCTGGCCGCGATCCTCGGCCCCGACCCGGCACCCGACCCGCTCACGCTGTCCGCCCCGAACCCGTTCCCCGCGCTCCCGGTCGCCGCGCGCAAGGGCAGGTCCCCACTGGCCGGCGTCACCATCGGCATCCCGCAGACCGACTGGATGACCCGCGGTGGAACCGGCACCGCCCCGGCCGAGACCTACGACGCCGACTACCGGGCGGCGTTCGAGCGGTTCAAGCAGGAGCTGGTCAGGCTCGGTGCGCGGGTCAAGGAGTTCCCCGGCCTGGACGTCACGGTGCCCGAGAACGACCCCTACTTCCGTACGCCGGACCGGTTGCCGGTGCCGGTGGGTGCCCCGGTGTCACCGGCGACCGCGGTGCTCAGCCCCAACCGGTACGAGATCCGCTACTGGCAGGCGGTACAGGCGTTCGCCGACTCCCATCCGGCGAACGCAGAAGCGCTCCGGCGCCAGTTCGGTGACTTCGCCGCGGCTGCGGCCACGGCCGGTTCGATCCCCGCCTCCGTACGCGACGAGGGCGAACGCCGTCGCCGCGTCCTGCAGGCCAACTACCAGCGGGCGCTGGACGAGGCCGGGGTCGACTTCATGCTGGTGCTGCCGATCGGCGCCCGGATCGGGCCACGCTCCGGCGGGACCCAGTTGTCGAACTACCGCACCTTCTACCAGCTTCCGAATGCGCTGACCTGGCCGATGGTCTCGTTCCCGATCGGGTACGACGGCACCGAGGGCCTTCCGATCAACGCCGCCTTCTGGGGTCCGCGGTTCTCCGAGCCGACCCTGGTCCAGGCCGCGATCGACTACCAGGACCGGTACCCCTCGTACCACCGGGCGGCACCGCCGGACCCGACCTTCGAAGCCCAGCGCAGCCGGGGGCTGTCGCCCTCGGAGGAGGTCGTACCGCCGGAACTGTCGAACGATCCACTGGTGGCCGAGCGGGCCTGGTCATGACGGCCACCGGTCCGTTCCTGACCGTCGAGTGGCAGCCGCTGCTCAACGCCGGTCTGCCACTGCGCGAGCCGGACGACGAGCCGGCACCCGTACTCACCGTGGAGTGGGGGCCCAAGCTCGGCACGAGCTACTACGCGTACGCCGACGACCTCTCCGGGGAGTCGCCGCACCACTGATCCGACGAACAGGTACGGCGGCGGCCCGGTCCAACCAACGGACCGGGCCGCCGTCGTACCCCCGAACGGGGCGGCTGCCGCCCGTTTCGACCACTTTTAGGGTGTTTCACCCCCTATATACATCGTACTTTCGGCTAGCTTCCGGCTGACTAAACAGGTTATGGTGGCTGCACTGATCGGCCCTAAGCGAACAACCGGTCAGCTCACAGCAACACCGAACGACCTACAACGAACTTTTGTGCAGCACTTGTCTTGTCCGCGGACGAGGTGCAGGGAGGACCACCATGACCGCGTCAACCACCACCGAGCAGGACACCACCACAGCGGTAGCCGCCAAAGCAGCGCCGAAGCTCGACCCGAACGCGCTCACCGACTCGGCCACCGACCTGCTCCTCGCGATGACCGCCCTACCGGCGAAGCACCCCTCCCGCGCCGCCCTGCGCGACCGGGCCATCGAAGCCTGGCTCCCCCTGGCCAACCACCTCGCCCACCGCTACGGCGGACGCGGCGAACCCACCGACGACCTCACCCAAACCGCCGCCATCGGCCTCATCAAAGCCATCGACAAATTCGACCCCACCCGCGGCGTCGACTTCGCCGGCTACGCCATCCCCACCATCATCGGCGAACTCAAGCGCCACTTCCGCGACCGCACCTGGGACATCCGCGTCCCCCGCCGCCTCCAGGAACTCCGCCTCAGCATCAGCGAAGCCAACAGCACCCTCCTGCAAACCCTCGGCCGCTCCCCCACAGTCGCCGACATCGCCACCCACCTCAAAGTCACCGAGGAAGAAGTCCTCGAAGGCCTCGAAGGCGCCCGCGCCTACAACGCCGTCTCCCTCTCGACCCCCACCGGCGACGGCGAACGCGCCACCGAACTCGGCGACATGCTCGGCGGCGAAGACCCCGACTTCGAACAAGCCGAACTCCGCATCGCCCTCGGCCCCGCACTCGCCACCCTCGACGAGCGGGAACAGAAGATCCTCACCCTCCGCTTCTACGGCAACCTCACCCAATCCCAGATCGCCGACCAGATCGGCGTCTCCCAGATGCACGTCTCCCGCCTGCTCACCCGCGCACTGACCAAACTCCGCGGACAGCTCAGCGAGACCTACTGAGCCTCGAGGGAGGGTCCGGTACAGCGAGACGCCGGATGTCAGGGGCCGGGCCATATTGGCCCGGCCCCTGACGCGTCGGTTCGCGACGTGATCGAACCCCGCGCCGTACGGCCGGTGTCCGGTATCGCCGTCATCGGTCCCGGTCGGCCGCGGTACGTCGTTTGCGTTCCCGGGCGGCGCGCAGGTTCGCGACGTTGCCGCACGTGCTGACGTCGTGCCACACACCGCTGCGGTTACGCGACGCGTCGTAGAACGCCGTACGGCAGGTCTCGTTGCGGCACAGCTTGATCCGGGACCAGGTGTCGGACTGTTGGGCGAGCAGCGTCTCCGACCAGAGGGCTGACGCAAGCCACTCGGTGCCCCGCCCACTCGGTACGGGTCGCACCATCCCGTCCTCGCCCGGCACGAGGGTCACCGCGACACCGGGCGTCGCCCCGGACGGAAGTTCGCCACCCTCGATCAGCCGCTCGAACGTCGTACGCAGCCGACGCAGGGCAGCGGCGTCCTCGTCCGACAGGTCACCGTCCGGAACGGCGACTCCCCGGACCGACGCCCAGTGGCGGACGCTCCGGTCCCACCACTCCTGCGCGTGCCCGCGCCCGGACAACAGATCCGGCGCGCCGTCCAGGGCACGCGTATTGATCAGATCCTGGATCAGCGCGGCACCGGTGTCGGCCGCGCGCAACCCGTACCGGCCGGTCGCCATCCATGACATAACCCAACACTAGTTGGTTCTGTCGTGGAGTGCTAACGTTCCTTCCTGACAGAGTCAAACGGATTTTGGTTCTGTCAGGTCCGGGCGCCGGTCTCGCGCACCCGACCCATCCCTCCACCAGCGAAGGAACAGCGATGAAGATCCAGGACTCCGTGGTGTTTGTCACCGGCGGTAGCCGCGGCCTCGGCAAGGCTCTGGTCGACGAGGTGCTCGCGCGCGGCGCGGCCAAGGTGTACGCCACCGCCCGCGACCCGAAGACGATCACCAACCCGAACGTCGTCCCGCTCCGGCTCGAACTGAGCGATCCGGCCTCGGTGGCCGCCGCCACGGCGCAGGCGTCGGACGTCAATCTTCTGATCAACAACGCCGGCGTCACCCTCGGCGCGAACTACCTCAACGGCGACCTGGCGGAGATCCGGCGGGAGATCGAAATCAATTTCTACGGACCGCTGCAGGTGATCCGGGCCCTCGCCCCCCGGCTCATCGCGAACGGCGGCCATCTGCTCAACATCCACTCGGCGCTGTCCTGGTACGCGGCCTTCGGCGCGTACGGGGCGTCCAAGGCGGCGCTGTGGTCGATGACCAACGGCCTGCGGCAGGACCTGCACCCGCACGGTGTCGGCGTCACCGGGCTGCACGCCGGCTGGATCGACACCGACATGGCGGCCCGGTGGGCGGCACCGGACGCTCCCCGGTCCGCCCCGGCGGACGTGGCCCGGCAGGCGATCGACGGCGTCGAGGCGGGCCGGCACGAGGTGCTCGCCGACGACTGGTCCCGGACGGTGAAGAGCGGCCTGGCGGCGGACATCACCACGCTCTACCCGCACCTGGCCGACCACGCCTGAGCTGGCCGAGCCGGAGAAGCCGGGCAGTCACGGTGGTCAGCGCACCTCGCGGCCGTTCGGGTAGTCGAGGTCCAACCGCCGTACGACGTAGTCCCCCAGCGAGGTCGCGCGTGGGATGTCCGGATCATCGGTCGGACCGGCGGGCGGGTAGCTCGTCACCCGGAGTTGTTCGACGAAGGCGGACAGCGGCGCGCCTGCCCGCAGACCCGTGGTGAGCGCGATGGACAAGGCGTCAGCCATGCCCCCGAGGGTGGAGCCCTGCTTGTCCACCGACAGGTGGACGTCGCTCAACCGGCCGTCGGCGAGCGCGGCCGTGACCAGGTGCCCCTCGGTGCCGTCCACGACAAAGCCGACGGTCGCTCCGGACCGTCGGCGCGGAACCGGCACCCTGGCGTCGACCTGCACATCTGTCATGGAATCCCCCTCGACGGCCCGCGCGGGCTGGCACCCGCCCCGATCCGCCAAACCGTAGGTGGCCCGGGGGCCGACCACCAGCACGACACGGCACCCATTCGTACACGTGAACGAATGGGTGCCGTGCTTCGGGTCCACACCGGCGGTGCCGGGTACGGGCGGTCACGCCCGCACCCGGCACCGGTCGGTCAGAGCTCCCTGACCCTGACGTTGCGGAAGTCGATCAGGTCGTTGGTGCCGTGGTTCTGCAACCCGACGTACCCGCTGAGGAACTGCCGCAGATCGGTCGACGGGTCGCCCTGGCGGGACGACTGCTTGCCGGGTGTGTTGTCGAACTCGCTGATCACCACACCGTTGCGGATCATCGTGTAGTGCTGGCCGACCACGCGGATCTCGTAGTCGTTCCACTGGTTCTTCGGGGTCACCCCGGCCTTGTCCAGGGTGTTCGGCGAGAAGTTGTAGACCGAGCCGGTCTTCTGCGGCTCACCGGTCTCGCCGTCGTAGATCTGGATCTCGTGACCGCAGTAGATCGCTACCCAGGCCTGCGAACTGCGGGCCGACCCGACCGTGCCGCAGCTACCCGGCGGGCGCTGGTCCAGCGGGGTCCTCGGGTCCGGGAACCGGACGAAGACTCCGGTGTTGGCGCGGACGTTCTCCGGGGAGACGTCCCGGAACTGAACCTTGATCGAGTAGTCCGCGAACTGCTGGTCGGCGTACCACAGCATGCCGAGGCCACCGGAGCTGCGGATGGAGCCGTCGGGACGCAGCGAGAACGACCCGCTGGGCGCCTGACGCCAGCCGGCGAGCGACTTCGCCGAACCGTCGAAGATCGGCTCGTACCCGTTGGTGACACCGATCGGGGACTGTGCCCCGGCCCGGCGTAGCTTCGTCACCTCACGGTTGTCGATGACGTGCGCCGCGCTCAGTTCGGCGAGGACGGCATCGAGGTGGCTGACGAACGCACCCTTGTTCGGCCAGGTGGTCTCGTCGTCGATCAGATCGTTGATCGTGCAGCCACCGCCGGCCTGACGGTTGGCCACACCGGTGTCCGTGTCGAGCATCCAGACCGTCGGCCGGGCGTCGGCCGCGGCACAACCGGCGTTGACGTCGATCTTCCCGGTGACAACCTCGCCGTCGGCGTACGTCACCTTGACCGTCGCCTGGAAGGTGCCGTACCGCTTGTAGGTGTGCGTCGGGTGGGCCTGGGTCGACACCTTGCTGCCGTCGCCGAAGTCCCACTCCCAGGCCACGCCGCCGACCTTCGCGGCCGAGAACGCGACCGTACGGGGCTGGCTCGGTGTGACCGACTGCGCCTCGGCCAGGCTCGGGTTCGGGGTGGCCTGACCACCCTGGTAGGTGATCCGGATCAGCTTCTGGTTCTGGTGCAGGCTGAAGAAACCACCGGCGTAGTCGAGCAGGTACAGCGCGCCGTCGGGGCCGAACTTCGCGTCCATCCAGGACTGGAGCTGGGTGGTGCCGTTACCGCCCTGGATGATGCTGCGCAGGTCCTCGGCGAAGGCCGGGGCGCCCGCCTGTTCGACCTTGGTCGGGTCGACGGTGACGGCGATCCGGTTGTTGGAGTTGGACTGGTCACCGATGAACCACTTGTTGTCCCAGTACGCCGGCCACGCGACGCCACTGTTGACGTCGACCTTCGAACGCTGGTAGGTCGGGCCGTCCATGATGGCCTGACCGCCACCGCTCAGGTACGGCTGGGTGTAGGTCGTCTGGCTGGTGACGTACGTCGGCAGGCCGCTGCCGTCGGTGCGCTTCGGGAAGACCGGGCCACCGCCCTGGGGCGAGTACCAGATCATGTTGTCCCGGGCCGGCGGGATGTTGACCAGACCGGTGTTGCGCGGCGACTCGTTCTTGAGGTTGTCGCAGTCGTACCAGCCGGTCAGGACCGTGGCGTCGGTGGTGCTGCGGTCCCGGTACGGCTGCCGGTTACCCATGCAGTACGGCCAGCCCTGGTTGCCCGCCGAGGTGATGATCGTGGCGGTCTCGTACTTCGCCGGACCCAGCTCCGGGCTCGGCGCACCCGCGTCCGGGCCGACCCACGCGGCGGTGAGCCAGTCGTTCACCGGGTCCCAGGCGATCCGGGCGATGTTGCGTACGCCCATCACGTAGATCTCCGGACGGGTCTTGCCGCCGCCCTGCTCCTCGCCGGTGAAGAGGTTGCCCTCGGGGATCGAGTAGGTCCCGTCCGCCTCCGGGTGAATACGGATGATCTTGCCGTTGAGGTCGTTCGTGTTACCCGAGGTACGGCGGGCGTCCTGGAACGAGGTGCCCGCGTACTCCTGGGTCCAGTTGTTGCCGGAGTAACCGTCCGAACCGCCGGAGGAGTTGCTGTCACCGCTACCGATGTAGAGGTTGCCGGACTCGTCGAAGGTCATCCCGCCACCGGCGTGGCAGCAGCTGTGGATCTGGGTGTCCCAGTGCAGCAGGTCCTTGCGGGTGCCCTGGTCGATCGACTGCTGGGCGTGGTTGTACGTGAACCGGGAAACCGTACGCTGACCGATCCGCTTCTCCCGGTCGATCGACTCGTGCGGCATCCAGTAGACGTAGAACCAGCCGTTCTCCGCGAAGTTGGGGTCGAGCGTGATGCCGACCAGGCCCTCCTCGTTCTTGACCAGTTCGCTGCCGCTGCCCCGGTTGCCCATCACCTTGAGCGTGGTCAGCAGCTTGACCTGCTTGTTCTTCGGGTCCCACTGGTGGATGGTGCCGCAGCCCAGGCCCACGTTCGGGTTGGCCCAGTCGGTGACCGGCCCGGTCGCGCAGGCGGCCTTGCCGATGTAGAAGACCTTGCCGTCGGGGGCGATGGTCAGGCCGTGCGGCTCGCCGATCTGGTCGAGCTGACCGGACTGGTTCGTCGCGGTCAGCCGCTCGATCTTGTAGTTCGAGGCGATGGTGGCCTGGCAGTCACCGCGTACCAGGCCGGTCGTCCACTGGAGGGCGCCGAGCAGGTGGCTGCGGAACTGCGCGTCGGTGGTGTAGCTGGCCTCGGTACGGCCCATGCCGGTGTAGAACGACCGGCCCCCGTCGTAGTCGCGGCACCAGGAGATCGGGTGGAACGCGCCGTTGCCGGCCAGCCCCGGGTTGTACGACTTCTCCTGCACCTGGGCGATCGTGTGGACCCGACCGACCGGGCTCGGGTTCCAGTTCATCCACTGGTCCGAGCGGGTCCAGTTGAGCGGCAGACCCTTGTTCGCCGGGTGCTGCCGGTCGACGACGTCCACCACCGCCTGCTGCACCGTGTTCTCCGGCGCCGGCCCGGCGTTCGGGCCGATCAGCCAGATCTCGGCGAGCTGGATCAGCGGCTCACCGCTGTTCGCGGTGATGTTCAGCCGGTAGTGCTGGTACGGCGTGGTGTTGGTGAACGTGTACTGCTTGGTCTGGAACCGCCCGGAGAACGTCTCCCCGCTGCGGGTGTCCAGGGTCGTCCAGGAGTTGCCGTCGGTCGACCCCTGGAGGGTCCAGTCCCTCGGGTCGCGTCCCTGGAAGTCGTTTGCCGACGTCAGGGCGTACTGGGCGACCGCCTTCGGTTCGGCGAGCTTCGCGGTGACCCACGCCGCCGGCGTACGGACCAGCCACTTGGTGCCGGTCAGCCCGTCGATCAGGTTCGCCTCGACCTCGCTCGGCGGGTTGCTGCCACTGGCGGTGACACTCTGGATCTTCTCCGCGTTCGGCAGGCTCGCCGCCGGGCGGGTGCCGATGAGGCCGGTGAACCACTCCGAGGTGGGCTGCGCGCGGGCGGCGTCGTGGATGCCGACGAAGCCGCCGCCACCCTTGACGTACGCCTGGAACGCCGCCTCCTGCGCGTCGTTCAAGGTCACCCCGTTGGCCGACAGGAACACCACGCTGCGGTAGCGGTCCAGGTTCTCCGGGGTGAACACCGACGGGTCGTCGGAGTCGTGGACGAAGAAGCCGTTCTCGCTGCCCAGCTTGCGGATGGTGTTCACGGCCTTGACGACCGGGTCGTCCTGGGACGCGGCCGGCCCGTGGAACACCAGCACGTTGACCACCTGGCTACCCCAGGCGGGGGCGACAGCCGACCCGCCCACGCCCGGGTCGGGCGCCGCCGACACCGGTGTGGTCAGCAGGCCGAGCGTGAGCAGGGCACCCGACGTCAGGGCGACCGCGCGACGGAACGGTCCGGCGCCGGGACGCCGCGACCGCAGTACGCGGGCAGGTACGGGTGGCAGGGGGTCGGCGGGGTCGGAACGGAGTCGTCCGACCGATCGGGACAGCTGGAAATGGCGTTGGGCCATTTCTCCTCCTCCAGAGGTACGGAAAGTCCTTCGGGTGGTGGGAAAGCCGGTCGTGGTTGGGAACCGGTGCGACGGAGCCGCCGGTCAGCGATGGTTGGCGTGGGCGGCCGGCGCGGCGGCACCCTGGGCCGGTGCCGGGGCACCCTGCGCCGCAGCGGCACCTTGCGCCGGCGCTACGGGGGCACCCTGCGCCGGTGCGGTCGGCATCGAATTACCGTGCGGCGGCATCGCCCCGTTCTCGTCGAGGACGTGCAACGTCGTCGCCATGCCCAGGTCGGAGTGGAACTGCATGTGGCAGTGCAGCATCCAGTGACCCGGCCCGACCGAGTCGCCGGCGACGAACTGCACCCCGAAGGTGTCACCGGGCCCGAGGGTCTTGTTGTCGATGACCGGTATCGAGTCGACGAGGGCCTTGTTCTCCCCCGCCACCATGCCGGTCCGGGTGTCCGCCCAGGAGTGCCCGTGCACATGGAACGTGTGCATGTCGTTGCCGAGTCCGATCACGATGAACTCGACCCGCTCCCCGAGCTTGGCGACCAGGCAGGTCGGACCGGGCACCGGGTTCACCGGATCGCAGGTGTCCGCGTCCGCGCTGCGCCGCAGGTTGATGGTCTGCCGGTCGCCGAAGGCCGTCACATAGGTCCGGTCCGGCCTCGGGTCACCCTGCCGGCGTACCACGAGACCGCCGAACAGCCCGGAGCTGAGGCCCTGGGTGCCGTGCGGTCCGCCGACCACGTGGTCGTGGTACCACCAGTAGCCGGCCGTGCCCTGCGAGGTGGCGCTGCGGGGCTTGGCGAACCAGATGTACGTACGCGAGCCGCCCGGCGGCACGAAGGAGTTGCTGTGCGCCGTACCGTCGGACATCTGGGTGTACTTGACCCCGTGCACGTGCAACGAGACACCGATCGGGTGCGCCGGGTCGGTACGCAGTGCCTCCAGGGTCGCCGCCGGCACCTGGTTGTGCACGGTGATCGCCAGGCACTCACCCTCGATCATCTCCATCGTCGGCCCCGGGTAGGAGGCCGTCTCCGGTGTGAGGCCGTAACCGAGCCGGACCTGGTTGGTCACCGGATCCTTCGGCAGTTCCACCGCGTACATCTGGATCCGGCGGTCCGGGGCGATGCAGCCCTCGGGCCGCTCGGCCGACCGGACTGCGGCGACGCCGGCACCGGCGGCCAGCTCGGCCGGGCGCTCGGTGGTGCCACCGGCGAGGGCCAACCCACCGGCGCCGACGAGCGTCGCCACCAGGACCCCCACCACCATCACCGCACGGCCCGCGCTCGACCCGAGGAACCGGACCGGCGACGCCGGACGGCCCTGCGGAACGTCGGCCGGTGGCGGCTGCACAAACTCACCTGTGTCGTTCAATTCCCTGTCCAAGGTTCTATCCAATCGCTGCGCCTACCACCGTCGACGGCGGCGGAAGGGGAGAGGACGGCGTGCGGTACCGGCGTCACGGGGTCAGCGGGGCGATCCGGATGTTGCGGAAGCTGGCGATGTCGGCGGCGCCGTGGTTCTGCAGGCCGACGTAACCGGTCGCGTTCTGGCGCCCGGCACCGCCGGGATCGTCCGACCGCGGCGGGTCGAAAACAGCTCCGGGTACGTTGACGTACTCGTTGATCAGCACACCGTTGCGGAACACGGAGTAGTGCTGGCCGACAACACGGATCTCGTAGTCGTTCCAGGTGCCCTTCGGGGTGACCTGTGCGCCGTCGAGGTCGACCCGGTCGAAGCCGTACACCGATCCGCTCTTGTACGCGTCGCCGTCGGTCCGGTCGTTGATCTGGAGTTCGTGGCCGTACTTGATGGCCACCCACTCCGGCCGGGACTCCGTCGGGTGCTGGTGCACCTGCGGGAAGCGGACGAAGACCCCGCTGTTGGCGCGTCCGTCACCGGGGGCGTCGTCGCGCCACTGGAGCTTCAGCGAGAAGTCGCCGTAGGAGCGGATGGGGAACCAGAGCATGCCCAGACCGTCGACGGAACGGCTGGTGATCGACCCGTCGGCGTTGCGGCCGAAGCCACCCGCGCCGACCTGCTCCCACTGCTTGAAGGAGGCGACCGAGCGGTCGAGCAGCGGCTGGTAGCCCGCCTTGTCCTCGGCCTTGCCGACACCGGAGTCGCCGGCCGTGCGGATCAGGATGTTGTGTTCCTTGAGCAGGATGAGACCCCGGTGGTACAGGCGCTCGGCGACCGCGCGTACGTGGTCGACGAACTCGGCGTGGGTCGCCCAGGCCCGCTCGTCCTCGATCAGGTCGTTGATCGAGCAGCGGCCCTCGACGACCCGGTTGGTCACGCCGCTGTTCAGGGTGCCGGTCCAGACCGTCGGCCGGGTGTCGGTCACCCGGCAGACCGGCGCGGGCGGTGCGCTCTCCACGACCGTGAAGGTGGTCGACGCGGTGCCGGAGGTGTTACCCGCCCGGTCGGTGGCCCGGTAGCTGACCGTGTGCGCACCGACGGTGTTGACCGTGAGCGGCCCGGAGTAGACCGTGTAGCCCCGCCCGTCGAGGGCGTACTCGAGGCGGTGGACACCGGACTCGGTGTCGGCGGCGGTGAGCGTGACGGTGGCACTGCCGACGTACGCCCAGCTTCCGTTCTGCTGACCGGTGATCGCGGCGGTCACGGTGGGCGCGGTGGTGTCCGGGTTCGGCGGCGTCACCACGGTGAACGCGACCGACTTCGGGGTGGAGATGTTGCCGGCGACGTCGGTGGCCCGGTACGCGACCGTGTGCTGGCCGGGCTGGTTGACCGTCACCGGGGCGGTGTACTCCGCGTACGCCTGCCCGTCGAGGGAGAACTCGACCAGGTCGACACCCGACTCGGCGTCGGTGGCGGTCACGGTCACCGTGGCGGCACCGACGTAGGCACCGGCGCTGTTCTGCGTACCGGTGACGGCGGCCGTCGCGTCCGGAGCGGTGGTGTCGGGGTTCGGCGCCCCGACGACCTGGAAGGCGGCGGACCCGACCGGTGAGGTGTTGCCCGCCACGTCGGTCGCCCGGTACGTGACCGTGTGCTGGCCCGGGGTGTTGACCGTCACCGGGGCGGTGTACTCGGCGTACGCCTGCCCGTCGACGGCGTACTCGATCCGCTCGACGCCCGACTGGGTGTCGGTGGCGGAGACGGTCACGGTCGCGGCACCAATGTAGGCGCCGTTGCCGTCGCGGTCACCGGTGACACCGGCGCTCACCGTCGGCGGGGTGGTGTCCGGATCCGACGTGCCGGCCACGGTGAAGGCGACCGACTGCGGAGCCGAGGTGTTGCCGGCCCGGTCGGTGGCCCGGTAGTTGACCGTGTGCTCACCCGGCTGGTGCACCATGACCGGCGCGCCGTACGCGGCGTACGCCGCACCGTCGAGGGAATACTCGACCAGTTCGACACCGGACTCGGCGTCGGTGGCCGAGATCGTCACCGTCGCCATGCCGACGTACGCGCCGTCCTCGTTCCGGTCACCGGTCACCGCGGCGGTCGCCGTCGGTGCGGTGGTGTCCGGGTCCGGGGTACCGACCACGGTGAACGCGGTCGACTGGACCGGAGAGGTGTTGCCCGCCACGTCGGTCGCCCGGTACGTGACCGTGTGGGCGCCGACCGCGCTCACCGCGACCGGCGCGGTGTACGCGGCGTACGCGGCACCGTCGAGGGAGTACTCGACCAGTTCGACGCCGGACTCGGTGTCGGTGGCGGACAGGGTCACCGTCGCGGTGCCGACGTACGCACCGTCCTCGTTCCGGTCACCGGTCACCGCGGCGGTCACCGTCGGTGCGGTGGTGTCCGGGTCCGGCGGGGCCACCACCTCGAACGCGGTCGACTGGACCGGTGAGGTGTTGCCCGCCACGTCGGTGGCGCGGTAGCTGACCGTGTGCTCGCCGGGGGCGTTGACCGTCACCGGACCCGAGTACGTGCCGTACGGGCCACCGTCGAGCGCGTACTCCACCCGGCCGACGCCCGAGCCGCTGTCGGTGGCCGAGAGGGTCACCGTGGCGGCGCCGACGTACGCACCGTCCTCGTTCCGGTCACCGGTCACCGCGGCGGTCACCGTGGGCGGGGTCGTGTCCTCGCTCCCACCGGTGACGACGAGCAGCCCGGTCATGGCGCCGTGTCCGGGGATGGCGCAGAAGTACCGGTAGGTGCCGGGGGTGAGCGTCACGTCGACGGTCCACCGGCCCTGGTTGCTGTCGAACGGGTCGGCGAGGATGTTCACGTTGACGTCGCTGTTGTACGCCGGGTTGCCCGTGTCGAACGTGAGGGTGTGCTGCATACCGGTCGTGTTGCCGGTCGCGGCGCTGTTCTCGAAGACGAGGGTGGTCGCACCCGCGACGGCGGTGGTGGGTACGGAGGCGTACGCCTGGAAGTTGTTGTTCGCCGTCCAGGTGAGCACCTGGGCCTGTAGTTGCGGGGCCGACGCGAGGGTGCCGGGCGTGCCCGAGGCGGTGTCGACCGGCTGGGCGTTCACCGGAACCGAGGCCAGTGTGGAGCTGACGAGGAGGACGGCCGCTGCCGCAAGCACCGTCATCGGGCGGCGGAGCCGACCCGTGGTGCGCCGGGTGAGCCGGCGCAGGCGACTTGGCGAACCGCGTCGCACAGGGATAGTTGGCATGTCGCGTGTGCCTTTCGCGAGTCTTCCTTGAACTTTCGGTTTCCCGTCGGGGTTTCCGCGAGGGTCGATGGATGCCATGGCGGCAGACGGCAGCCTCGTCCGGCCCGCGCTGCTGCACCGGCGTGGCGGAGGCCACCCGGTCCGACATGTGGGCACACGAGTCTGAGGTCTGGGACGGACTGGACGTTGGTCGAGGTCGGACCCGCGACCGGCCGGGGGCCGTCCGCGCGTCACCGGGCGTGGAGGAATGGCGTGGTAGCGGGCGTGGCGCGCACCGCCGCGCCGGTTCGGTCTGCGGGCAACACCGACCTCGGGGAGTGCCTCTCCCCTGGTCGGACGGTGAGCTAACCGCGCCGCCGGTTACCTCGACGAAACATCTTGATGTTGACCGACACTAACGGGCTTGGCATCAGCATGTCTACATCTTTCGACAGGATTGGCCGCACTTTCATCCGCTGCGACAAAAGACCCCTGGTTGATCACTTGCAACCCCCTCCGAACAACTGACCGCGAGCCTCGGGTCGCACCGCGCGACGACCCGAGCCCGCGCAGACATGACCGGATCCGGCCGCCGAGATCAGAAGTAGGTGTGCAGGACGTCCACGATGGTGTGTCCATCGTCGACAACCGGGATGGACCGCCACTTGTCGAACGCCGTACACGGGTGGGAGATCCCGAAGCAGACCAGGTCGCCGGGGGCGACCTCCACACCGGGCGCCACGTCGAGGTAGGTGTGGTGGTCGTTGAGGCGGGTCACACCCAAGCCGGTGGCGGGGCCGACCGCGCCGGATCGACGCCGGATCCGCAGCGGCACCGGCAACCCCTCGTCGTACGGGGCGTCGCGCTTGCCCATCCCCACGATCGCCAGCCCCGGCTCCGGGGTGGAGGTCACCTGTGCCCAGAGCTCCAACGCCGGATCCAGGGCGGCGTCGCCCGGCAGGCGGCGGAACGGGGTGCGGTCGGCGTAGAAGCCGTGGTCGTGGGTGACCGAGGCGCCGCTGCGCAGGACCACCCGGAGTTGGTGACCGGGCAGCCAGCCGCCGCCGAGCCGATCCGCCACGACGTCGAAGTACGCGCTGCCGCCGGCACTGACGATCACCTCGTCGGCGAGCAGTCCCCGCCCGGCCAACTCGGTGACCGCCTCCCTGGTCCGGTCCAGGTACGCCGCCACCGAGGTCACGTCCTGCAGGCCACCCTCGTACGCGGTGACGCCGTCGAGACGTACCCGGGGTGCGGCGGCAGCCGCCGCGGCGACCTCGACGACCTGCTCGACCGTGCGGCACCCGGTACGCCCACCGGGATGCCCGAGCTCGACCAGGACCCGCAGGGGTGTGCGACCGGGGTGGTCCGCGAGTGCATCGCCGATCGCCTCGACACCGGCGACCGCGTCCACGAAGATCAGCGCCTCGAAACCGAGGTCGAGTTCACCCGCCAGCCAGCGCAGCGGCACCGGGTCCAGCAGCTGGTTGGCCAGGAGGACCCGGGGCAGCCCGAAGGCGCGGCCGGCGAGCAGTTGGTTGGCGGTGGCCACGGTGATCGCCCAGGCGCCGGCGGCCAGCTGCGCCGCGAACAGGGACGGCGCCATGGTGGTCTTGCCGTGCGGGGCGAACAGGAAGCCGTGCCGGGCACAGAAGGCGGCCATGGTCGCGATGTTGTGGTCGATCGCGTCCCGGCGGGCGACCAGCACCGGCCAGGTGACCGCGCCGTCGAAGAGGTGGCGGCCGGCCGCGACGAACTCGGTGTCGGGCACCGGTGGGCCGGGTTGCCAGAACCCCTTCGCCCGCCAGTCGAGGGCTCGCTCGTCGAACGGGTCGTGCCGCACGGGCCCTCCCACAGGTTCGGATGTGGCTCGCTGATGGACGCACAGCCTGCCCGATCAGGCCCGCACCGTCAACGGGTTGACGGGAGCGGGGCAGAGACAGCAGGCTATCGACGCCCTGCCTCAACGAGCTACTTCCGAACCTGGAGGGCCGATGGTGATCGGTCTCGTCATCCACGCCAGTCACCGTGCCGTGTTCGAGGACGCCGCGCGGACGCTGGCCGGGGTGAGCCTCGAGTGGGTCGTCTACGAACACGAGGACGAGGTCCGGGTACGGGTCGACCGGCTGCTCGCCCGGCAGCGGGTCGACGGGCTGTTGCTCGGCCCGGTCCCGTACGCGAAGTGTCGACACCTCCTTCCCGCGGACCTGCCGGTCGCCATCCTGCGCTCGGCCGGCCTCGACCTGTCGCTGGCCCTGTTCAAGGCGGTGGCCCGAGGGTGGCGACCCACACCGGTCAGCATCGACACCTTCGACGCGCAGACGGTGGACGAGGTCACGAGGGCGTTGGACCTGGACCCGGCCAGGGTGACCTGCCTGCCGTACGACCCGGAACAGAGCGTCGCGGGCATCGTCGCGTTCCACCGCGAGGCCCTGGCCCGCACCGGAGCCGACTACGTGATCAGCCTGCGTACGGCGGTCGCGGCGGAACTGGGCGGGGAGACCCACGTGCTCGGCGGCCTGCCCGGACCGGCGACACTGCGCGCCCAACTGCACGAGCTGGCCCTGCGGGTGCAGTCCAAACAGGCCAGTGCGCTGCGGTTCGCCGCCGGGGTGTTCCTGGTCGCGAAGGCGGGCCCGCAGCTCGACCTGGACCGGGCCCGGGTGGGCCTGATGAACCTGCTGCTGAACACCCCGGAGTTCGCCGACGCGTGGATAGAGAACCGGGGTCGGCGGGGAGTGGTGGTCTTCGCCCACCAGGCCCTGTTCGAGAAGGCGACGAGTAGCTGGGTGTCGCTTCCGGCGCTGAGCCAGGCACTCGAGGCGCTCGGGATCCGGGTCGCCGCCGGCTTCGGTGTCGGTGCGTCCGCGCGCAGTTGTGTGCACCTGGCGGAGCGGGCCGCCAACCGGGCCGAGCAGGAGGAGTCCCCGAGCGCGTTCCTGATCGAGGACGGTGGCGTCATCATCGGCCCGATGAGCCCGGCCGGTGCGGCGTTGACCTTCACCTACCGGGAGCACGGCGCGGAGCTGGAACGGCTGGCCGGCGAGGTCGGGCTCAGCGCCGCGACCCTGTCCCGGCTGGCCGCGATCGAGCGGGGCCAGATGGGCCGGGCCATCTCTCCCAGCGACCTCGCCCAGCAGCTCGGCATCACCGACCCGAGCGGCCGACGGTTGATCCGCAAGCTCGGCGACTCCGGGCTGGTCGAGGTGGAGGGCAGCACCCAGGTACACCGCAAGGGCCGCCCGGCCCGGCTGTACCGGCTGCGCATCGGCGCCGCGATCGAGCGCCCGTGAGCGGGCCGGTGCGCTGGGATCTGCTGCTCACCGGCGGGGACCTGCTCGATCCGGGCGGTGGCCGCAGCGGCCGGTACGACATCGCCGTACGGGACGGGCGGGTCGCCGAGGTGGGCGCGTCACTGCCGAGCGGGTACGCCGCCGAGGTGGTCGACGTGACCGGCCGGCTCGTCACGCCGGGGCTGGTCGACCTGCACACCCACGTGTACGGGGGCGCCACGTACTGGGGGATCGACCCCGACCCGGTTGCCTGGCACTCCGGGGTGACCACCTGGGTCGACGCCGGCTCGGCCGGTGCCTACTCGTTCCCGGCTCTCACGACCGCCATCGCCGGCTACACGGTGCGGGTGCCCGCGCTGCTGAACATCAGCGCCGTGGGACTGATCGCACCGGTCGGCGAGTCACGCGAGCTGGCGAACTGCGACGTCGACCTGGCCGTGGCGACCGTCCGGGCGTACCGGGGGACGATCGTCGGGATCAAGGTACGGATGGACCGGCACAACGTCGGCGCCCACGGCACCGAACCGCTGCGCCGGGCGGTCGAGGCGGCTCGGGAGTGCGGCCTGCCGGTGATGGTCCACATCGGAGCGGCACCGCCCTCGATAGCGCAGATGTTGCCGCTGCTGCGCCCGGGTGACCTCATCACGCACTGCGCCAGCGGCATCGCGGCCGGGCCGACCGGGTTCGATCCGGCGGCGAAGGAGGCGTACGACGCCGGGGTCCTGTTCGACGTCGGGCACGGTTCCGGCGGGTTCGCGTTCGACGTCCTGGAGGCGCAACTGGCCGCCGGTATGCCACCGCACACCGTCTCCACCGACCTGCACAGCCGGTCGCTGCACGGTCCGGCGTTCGACCTGCCCACCACCATGGCCAAGATGCTCGCCGCCGGCATGCCCCTGGAGCAGGTGGTGGAGGCGGCCACGGTCGGACCGGCCCGCGCGCTGGGCCTGGCCGGTGGCGTCGGCACGCTCGCGCCGGGCGCACCGGCGGACATCGCTGTGTTCACCGTCGAGCACGGCCGGTTCGAACTCGTCGACGTGCACGGGCAGCGCCGCACGTCGCCACTGCGCCTGGTCAACGAGACGACGTACCGGTCCGGTCGGCCGCTGCCACCGCGCCTGCCTGCGCCGGTACCGCCGTGGGTTCCGCTCACCGGCGCCCAGCGGGACGCCCTGCGCCACCGCGAACGTGCGGTACGCCAACTGCTGACCTCGCCCCTGGTGGGTCCGGACGGGCTCGCCGAACAGTTCCCCCGACACGGAGGTTGATCCATGCCGAAGAAGGTCGTCGTGGCCGACCGGGCGGCACCGCCCGGTGGTCCGTACTCGCACGCGGTCGTGGCGGGTGGCTTCGCGTACCTCGCCGGGGCGTGCCCGGTGCGCCCGGACGGGACCTGGGTCACCGGGGACTTCGTCGAGCAGGCGCGGGCCGCGTTCACGAACCTGGCCCGGGTGGCCGAGGCGGCCGGCGGTGACCTGACCGATGCCGTACGGGTCGGGGTCTACCTGCGCGACTTCGCCGACTTCCCGGCGATGAACGAGGTCTACGTGGAGTTCTTCGGCACCGAGAAGCTGCCCGCCCGTACCACCCTGCCGGTGGCGCTGGAGGGGTTCGACATCGAGATCGACGCGGTGCTGTACCTGGGCGAGTGATCCCCGGTCCCCCGCAGCCGCCGCCCCCGCAGCCGCCGGGGCGGCTCGACCGGCATGCCCGGAGAACCGCTCCCACCTGCGAAAACGTGGCTTGACGGAACACCTCGGGGAGCCCAACCTGGGGGACATCGATACCGACCTAATTACGAACCTGGCTCGTTATTCGAGGGGAGAGAGTCTGTGCGGAAACCCCTGGCACTCACCGCGCTGCTCGCGGTGGCCCTGAGCGCCGCCGCCTGCGCGCCGTCGACCGGCACGCCCACGGACAGCGCCGACGCCAAGACCGGCACGCTGCGGGTCTGGCTGTTCGACGAGGCGAACCGCGCCGCGAAGGAGGCGGTGGTCAAGGAGGCGGTCACCGAGTTCACCGCCGCCCATCCCGGAGTGACGGTCGACGTCAGCTACCTGGCGACCGACACCCGGGCGGAGAAGTACAAGGGAGCGCTCAACGATCCCGCGAGCGCCCCGGACGTGACCGAGGTCGGCAACACCGACTTGGCCGGATTCGTCGCCTCCAACGGGATGGCCGACGTCAGCGCCGACCTGAAGACCTGGCCCGAGGCCACCGATCTGCCGGCCGACCTGGTGAGCACGGTGACGGTCGGCGACAAGGCGTACGGCGTACCGTGGTGGATCGGCGTACGGGCCCTGTACTACCGCACCGACGTCTTCACCGAACTCGGCCTGACCCCACCCACCTCGTACGCCGAACTCGTCACCACGGCGAAGAAGATCCGGGCCGAGCGCAAGGACATGCTCGGGATCGCGGTCGGCGGGCTCTACGTCTTCGGCGCCCTGCCGTTCGTCTGGGACGCCGGTGGTGACATCGCCACCGGTTCGGCCGGCGGGTACACCGCCACCATCGACTCGGCCGCGTCGAAGGCCGGCATCACCGCGTACACCAGCCTGTTCGCCGACGATATCTGCCCGGCGCAGCAGTGCGTCGACCTGACCGGCGGCGGGACCGTCGAGGCGTTCGCCGCCGGACGGGCCGGTATGGGCATCCTGGGCAACTTCAACCGCTCCGCCGTCGATGCCGGCGCGGTCAAGGGGAGGTACGCGGTCGTACCGCTGCCCGGCGCCAAGCCCGGCTCGATCGCGCCCGCCTTCGCCGGTGGGAGCAGCCTCGGCGTCTTCCGGTCCACCGGGCACCGGAGCCTGGCGGTGGAGTTCATGCAACTGCTCGCCGGCCGCAAGTACACGCTGAAGCTCTACGACGCGATGGGCTTCGTGCCCGCGATGAAGTCCGCCCGGACCGAGGTCATCACGAAGGACCCGCAGCTCAAGCCGTTCATCGACACGATGGAGGCGGGGACCAGGTTCGTGCCGGTGGACAAGGCGTGGACCACCATCGACGCCGAGAAGATCCTGCCGACCCTGCTCCAGAAGGTGATCACCAAACAGGCAACCGTGGACGCGGCGGCGGCCGAGGCGAACACCCGGATCACCACGGCGTTCGGCAGGTAGTGACGGTGTCCGTGACGATCCGCCGGCAGCGGTTGACCCCACTGTGGCTGCTGCTGCCGGCGCTCGCCGTACTGGTGCCGATGTTCGCGTACCCGCTCTACCAACTGGGCCTGCTCTCCCTGTTCGAGTACGGACAACCACAGGTGAGCGGGGGCGAACCGGCCCGGTTCGTCGGCGCCGGCAACTTCCGGGCGCTGTTCGACGACCCGACGTTCTGGACCGTGCTCGGCCAGACCGTGGTCTTCGCGACCGGCTGTGTGGTGGTGACGCTCGCCGTCGGCGCGGCGCTGGCCGTACTGCTGACCCGGATCGGCCGGGTCGCGCGGGCGGCGCTGTCGTTCGCCGCGCTGACCGCCTGGGCCGCACCGGCGATGACCGGCTCGGTGGTCTGGTCGTTCCTGTTCGACAGCAACCTCGGGCTGGTCAACGAGGTGCTCGGGCTCGACGGTTACAACTGGTTCTACGACCGGAGCGTGGCGTTCGCGCTGGTCGGTGCCGTGGTGGTCTGGCACTCGTTCCCGTTCGTCATGATCACCCTGTACGCCGGCATCCAGGCGGTCCCCGCCTCGGTGCTGGAGGCCGCCGCGCTGGACGGCGCGGGCGCGTTCACCGCGTTCCGCCGGGTCACCGCACCGATCCTCCGGCCACTGATCATCATCGTGGTGATCCAGTCGATCATCTGGGACTTCAAGGTGTTCACCCAGATCTACGTGATGACCGGTGGCGGGGGCATCGCCGGGCAGAACCTGGTGCTCAACGTGTACGCGTACCAGAAGGCCTTCGCCTCGTCCCAGTACGGACTCGGGTCGGCGATCGGCATCGTGATGACGGTGATCCTGCTCGTGGTGACCCTGTTCTACCTGCGGGCGCTGCGCCGTACCGGGGAGGTTCTGTGATCCGCCGCCGTGTCGCGGACGCCGTGGCGATCGCGGTCGCGGCCGTGACGGTGTTCCCGATCTACTGGATGGTGCTGTCGGCGCTCAAACCGACCGGCGAGATCCGGTCCGCCGATCCCCGCCCCTGGACCCTGCACCCGACCCTGGAGCACTTCGGTTCCGCGCTGGGGGTCAGCGGGTTCGGCCGCTACTTCCTCAACAGCGCGGTCGTCGCGCTGACCGTGGTCGCGTTGAGCGCGCTGATCTCGTTCCTGGCCGCGGTCGCGCTGACCCGCTACCGGTTCCGCACCCGGACCACCATCCTGGTGATGTTCCTGGTCGCGCAGATGGTTCCGGTGGAGGCGCTGAGCATCCCGCTCTTCTTCCAGATCCGCGACCTCGGCCGGACGGTCCCCGGCGTCGGGCTGAACACCCTCGGGTCGCTGATCCTGGTGCAGTTGGCGTTCAGCCTCCCGTTCGCGATCTGGATGCTGCGCGGTTTTGTCGCGGCGGTCCCGCAGGAGATCGAGGAGGCGGCCACTCTCGACGGGGCCGGACGCTTCACGATCCTGTGGCGAATCCTGTTCCCCCTGGTGGCACCCGGTCTGGCGGCGACGGGGGTGTTCTCCTTCATCACCGCGTGGAACGACTTCCTGTTCGCCAAGACGTTCATCATCAGCGCCACCGAGAACCAGACCCTGCCCGCCGCGCTGCTGGTGTTCTTCAAACCGGACGAGAACGACTGGGGCGGGATCATGGCCGCCTCCACCCTGATGACCATCCCGGTGCTGGTCTTCTTCATCCTGGTCCGGCGCCGGCTGGTCTCCGGGCTCGGCGGGGCGGTGAAGGACTGATGCTCCCGCTGCCGGTCGACGTCCGTACCCTTGCCGGTTCGTTCACCCTCACCGGGGGCACGACCATCGGTGCGGACCCGGCCTGTGCCGGGGTCGCCCGCTGGCTGGGCGAGGCGCTGTCCCGCCCGACCGGACTTCCCCTGCCGACAACCGCCGACCCCACCATCCGCCTCGCCGTCGACCCCGCGCTGCACCACGAGGGATACCACCTTCGGGTACGCCCCGACCGGATCACCATCACCGGCGGCTCCCCCGCCGGGGTCTTCTACGGCGCGCAGACCCTGCGGCAACTGCTCCCACCGGCGATCTTCCGCCGGGCGCCGGTGGTCAGCGGCCCGTGGACCGTGCCGGGGGTGGAGATCTCCGACCGGCCGCGTTTCGGCTGGCGGGGCTGCATGCTCGACGTGGCGCGGCACTTCATGCCGGTCGCCGGGGTGCTGCGCCTGATCGACCTGCTCGCCGTACACAAGCTCAACGTCCTGCACCTGCACCTGACCGACGACCAGGGGTGGCGGGTGCAGATCCGGCGCTATCCCCGGCTGACCAAGGTCGGCGGGTGGCGGCACGAGTCGATGGTCGGGTCACGTCAGCACGAGCGGTTCAACGGCCGCCCGCACGGCGGTTACTACAGCCGGGACGACATCCGGGAGATCGTCGCGTACGCGGCCGAGCGGTTCGTCACCGTGGTGCCCGAGATCGACCTGCCGGGCCACACCCAGGCGGCCATCGCGGCGTACCCCGAACTGGGCAACAACCCCGACGAGCCGGTACGCGTCTCGACCCGCTGGGGTGTGTCGCGGCGGGTGCTCAACGTCTCCGACGAGACCGTCTCGTTCTTCCGGCACGTGCTGGACGAGGTGATGGAACTCTTCCCCAGCAGGCACATCGGCATCGGCGGGGACGAGTGCGACAAGGACGAGTGGCGGGCCAGCCCGGCTGCCCGGGACCGGATGCGCGAACTCGGCCTGCGGGACGCCGACGAGTTGCAGAGCTGGTTCGTGGCGCAGTTCCAGCGCCACCTGAGCGCCAACGGACGCACCCTGTTCGGCTGGGACGAGATCCTGGAGGGTGACCTGCCACCCGGTGCGACGGTGGCGGCGTGGCGCGGCCCCGCGCTCGCGGTCGCGGCGGCCCGTGCCGGGCACGACGTGGTCGCCTGCTGGGACAGCGCCGCCTACCTCGACTACCGCCAGTCCGACGACCCCGCCGAACCCGTCCCCGTCGGTACGGTGCTCACCGTCGCGGACGTCCGTGCCTTCGATCCGGAGCCCGCCGCGCTCCCGGCCGACCTTCGGCACCGCGTCCTCGGCGCGCAGTGCAACATCTGGACCGAGCACGCCGACCACCCACGCGCGGTCGACTACCTGGCCTTCCCGCGCCTGTCGGCGTTCGCCGAGGCGGTCTGGTCACCGGCGGGTCAGCCACCCTGGCAGGGTTTCGACCAGCGACTCGGGGAGCACCTGCGGCGCCTCGACGCGCTGGGCGTCGAGTACCGACCGCCCGGCGGGCCACAGCCCTGGCAGCGCCGACCGGACGCACCCGGCTGGCCCCGTACCCGCACCGACCGGGCGGCCGAACTCGCCGGGCTCACCAGAAACGTGCTGCCGCCAGCGGACGGAACGGTCTGACGCCGGGCGACGGTCAGACCGACCCGATCGGAGGGCACGGACCCGGCCTTCCATCGGCCACCATGGATGTATGTGGCGCCCTTTCCTTCGCTGCGGCGCCCGTACGGGGAAGTGAGATGTCCATGGTCGAGATCCGCCACCGAACACCCAGAACCGCCCGCCGCCCCGGCCGCGCACTGCTGTCCCGGCTGGTAGCCGTCGCCGTGGCCGCGACGCTGGTCCTCCCGGTCACCACGGCTCACGCCGCCGCGGCCGACACCCAGCCGCCAACCGTGCCCGGCCCGATCGAGATCGTCGACCTCGGCACCACGTCGGTCACCCTGAGCTGGGGTCCCTCGACCGACGATGTCGCCGTCCAGCAGTACGTCGTGTACCACCGCGAGACCGACATGATCTTCAGCCAGACCACCCCGACGAACAGCATCACCTGGTCCGGGCTGCAACCGTCCCGGACCTACTACTTCAGCGTCGCGGCCCTGGACGCGGCGGGCAACAGGTCACCGAGTACCGCCGAGTTCAGGGTCACCATGGCACCGGGGGATGCCCAACCGCCGACGGTGCCTGGCCCGGCGGTCGTGACCAACCTGGCGGACACCTCGTTGACCCTGTCCTGGGGTCGCTCCACCGACAACATCACCCTGGGGCGGTACGAGGTGCTCTCCCTCACCCCCGCCGGGATCGAGGTGCTGGCCGTCGTCCCGCAGGTGGTGCCGTACGGTCCACGGACCACCACCACGCTGTACGGGCTGACCCCCGACACCTCGTACACCCTCGCCGTACGCGCCGGTGACGAGGCCGGCAACTACTCGGCGCCCTCGGACTCGGTGACCGTGACGACCCTGCCCCCGGACCGTACGCCGCCGACCGCACCGGGCACACCGGTGGCGGCGACGCTCAGCCCGAGCGAGGTCATGCTCACCTGGGACCCGTCGACCGACGTGGGCGGTGTGGTCCGCTACATCGTGTTCGACCAGGCCGCGCCCGGTGGACCGGCGGAGGTCGGTCGCACCTCCACCAACTGGGACTACGTCCCGCTGGTGCCGGGGCGGTTGTACACCTTCGTCGTCTACGCGGAGGACACCGCCGGCAACCGGTCGGCCGGCTCCGAGCCGCTCACCCTCACCGCACCCGAGGAACCACCACCGACCTGCCGGGTGGACTACCGGGTCCTCGGACAGTGGCCGGGCGCCTTCCAGGCCGAGGTGACGGTGCACAACCTCACCTCGTCGGTGGTGGACGGGTGGACGCTCCACTGGATCTTCCCGGCCGCCGGCCAGGGCATACGCCAGATCTGGAACGCGGTGGCCGACCCCCCGACCGACGCCACCCTGACCGTACGCAATGCCCACTGGAACGGCCGGATCGCCCCGAACGGCAGCACGGCTTTCGGCTTCATCGGCTCCCGGGCCGGCGACAACCCCGCGCCCGACATGGTCACTCTCAACGGCACGCGCTGCGACTTCACCTCGGCCTGAGAATCGCGGGCCCCTTCCGGTCGCCGTCGGCACCGGAGGGGGCCCGGCGGCCGACCGATCAGCGCGGACCGGAACGCGCGAGGCGGAACCCCACGTCGTCGATCCGGTACGTCGGGTGGCTGCGCCGCCGGACCGAGGCGCGGCAACTCCAGTGCTCGTCGAACCACCCGCCGCCGCGCAGCACCCGATAGGTGCCGTAGACCTCGGCGTCGTAGATGTCCCAGCACCAGTCCCAGACGTTGCCCAGCATGTCGTAGAAGCCCCAGGCGTTGGGTTGCTTGCCGCCGACGTCGTGGATCCGCTCGTCCGAGTTGCCGCGGTACCAGGCGATCTCGTCGAGCGGCCCGTAACGCGGCCCGGTCGTGCCGGCTCGACAGGCGTACTCCCACTCGGCCTCGGTCGGCAGCCGGTACCCGTCGGAGGTGCGGTCCCACTCGACGCCCTCGTCGTCGCCGTCGACGTCGGCTGGGAACCGGTACGCCGGCACCAGCCCCTCACGTACCGACAGGGCGTTGCAGAACCGGACCGCGTCCCACCAGGTGACCTCCTCGACCGGCAGTCGATCCCCGGGTGCCGTGCCCGACCGCTCGCCGGTGACCAGCGCGTACTGGGCCCGGGTGACCGGGAAGGCCGCGAGTTGGTACGGCTCCAGCTCGACCGACCAGCTCCGCTGCGTCCGCCGGTCCGACAGGGTCACCCGTCCCGACGGGACGGTCACCATCGCCGCCCCCACCCCCGTGTCCATGGGATGCGACCCTACCGGTCACTGCTCCCCGGACGGGCGGGTACTCCGCTGTTCCGACCTGGTCGGCCCCACCTTGCGTTCGATGCGCAGCTCCCGTTCGAGATCGGCCACCAGGTCCCGCAGGTCGTCGAGTCGCTGGGCGATCACGATCCGGTCGACCTCGTCCGGTACGCCGTCGCCGTCCTCGTCATAGCCGTCCGCCAGGCGCTCGGTCGCCTCCAACCGGCGCGCCTCCTCCATGGAGTTGACGATGACCGCGATGAGGATGTTGAGCAGGAGGTTCGCGGTGATCAGCACGTAGCTCACGTAGTAGATCAGGGTCCAGGGCGACACCGCCATGCCCTGTGCGATCAGGTCCGGCAGGTTCTCCTGGGAGAGCAGGACGAAGAGGGTGAGCACCGCGCGCCCGATCGTGCCGTACTGCTCCGGTTGCTCCTTGGCGAAGATCAGCCAGCCCGTCATGCCGTAGACGTACAGCGTGACGATGGCGAGGGCGAGGAAACCACCGACGCCGGGCAGGCTGCGCAGCAGCGCGGTCACGATCGTGCGGAGCCCCGGCGAGAACCGCACCAGCCGTAGGACCCGGGCGATGCGTATGACACGCAGGGCGGTGGTGTCGCCGTGCAGGCCGGGGATGAACACCGCGGCGATGACCACGAAGTCGAAGACGTTCCAGCCCTGGCGGAAGAAGTCCTGCGGGCGGCGGCCGTACGCCAGCACCCGGATCACGATCTCGACCACGAAGACGGCACGGAAGAACCACTCCAGTGCGTGCAGGAGCGGTCCGGCCGATCCCAGGTGTTCGTACGTCTCGATGCCGAGCACGACGGCGTTGGCCCCGATCACGACGATGATCACCACGTCGAACGCCCGTGATTCCGCGATCCGCGTACATCGCCGGGCCAGCGACGAGGGCCGGGCCGGGCTTCCCGGCGGAACGGCCCGCTGGGCAGGCACCGACCGTCCGGTCACAACGGGTACGGAGCCGAGAAGCGGCCGCCACCGCCAGCGACGTCGTCGCGGGTACGCGCTCTCCCATTGTCGACACCGCTCGGGACCGACGCGGCGGAACACAACACGGCACAACACTTCGGCTCGGCTGATCTCATTGGTGGATGGTAGCCAGGTGGCCCGTCCGCCGGCCGCCGTCAACCAGCCGCCCCAACGGTTCACCCAGGTCACCCCCGGGCGACGGTTGACTTGATGACGTTTCGGGGTAATTAGCACCCATCGGTTGGCGTAGATATTGACAGACCGGTCATCTGTTCGCAACATATGGGAGAGCGCTCTCCAACATGGTACCCGCGCCACCGGTTCCCTCGACGGCACCGGCGACGCGTGCCCCCGCACGCCGTCGCGACCCCTGCCTGCGACGGCTCCCGTCCAATCCTGGGAGTTCCGTTGAGAACACCACACGCACTCCGAAACCGACTCCGGCGACTCACCACCCCGTTCGGCGTCGCCGGGGTCATCATGTCCATGCTCATCGCGTCCCTGGCCGTCGGCGCGATCGAGCTCCAGGCCGCCGGCGCCGCCGTCGGCACCCCGCTCTCGCAGGGCCGACCGGCCCTCGCCTCCTCGACCGAGCTGGGCGAGTCACCGGCGGCGGCAGCGTTCGACGGCAACGGCACCACCCGGTGGGGCAGCTCCTGGAGCGATCCACAGTGGCTACGGGTGGACCTCGGCGCAACCGCCAGCATCTCCGAGGTGGTCCTCCAGTGGGAGGCCGCGTACGCCAGGGCCTTCCAGATCCAGACCTCACCCGACGGCAACGCCTGGACCACCGTCTACAGCACCACCAACGCCACCGGCGGCACGCAGACCCTCACCGTCACGGGCAGCGGACGCTACGTACGGATGTACGGCACCCAGCGCGGCACCGGCTACGGCTACTCGCTGTACGAGTTCAAGGTCTACGGCACGCTGAGCACCACTCCCCCGCCGACCGGGGGGCCCGGCTACGTACCGGCCAATCCACCGGTCACCGGCGTGGTGCCGTCGACGGCGACCCCGCCGCCCACCAACCCGCCGACCACCCACCACGAGTTCCAGGCGAACTGCTCGGTGAGCCGCAGCAACCTCAACGACGACCCGATCGTGTTCTTCGGCCTGCCCGGCGCGTCGCACTCGCACACCTTCATGGGCAACACCACCACCAACGCCAACACGACGCTCCCGTCGTTGCAGGCCGGTGGCACCTCCTGCATCACGCCGGGCGACAAGACCGGCTACTGGATGCCGACGCTCCTCAACGGTGACGCCGCCGTCCAGCCGGTCGGACGCCAGGTCATCTACTACAAGAGTGGTGTCATCGACTACCGCAGCGTCCGACCGTTCCCCCCGGGCCTGCGGTACGTGGTCGGCAGCCCGTCCGCCACCCTGGACGACTTCCGCAACTCACCCGGCGCCGTCGAGGGCTTCGAGTGCGGCGACAGCGTCCGCAACTGGGACATCCCGGCGAACTGTGTCGCCGGCAGCCAACTCAACCTCCGGTTCCAGGCCCCGAGCTGCTGGGACGGCCGGTACCTGGACACCCCGGACCACAAGTCGCACATGGCCTACCCGGTGATCGGGGTCTGCCCGTCCTCGCACCCGGTGGCCGTACCGATGATCGAGTTCAAGATGGCGTGGCCGGTCAGCGGCAACATGTCCAACGTCCGCTTCGCCAGCGGGCGCGGGTACTCGTTCCACTACGACGTCTACAACGCGTGGGACCCGCCCACCCTCGCCGCGCTCTCGTCGCACTGCATCAACGGCGGCCTGCAGTGTGACCCCCGGGGCTTCGACCAGTACAAGCCGAACCGGGGCGCGGCCCTCAACGAGAACTACGTCCTGCCGTAGCCGACGGCCCGGCACTCCCCCGACGGACCCGGTACGGGCTGCTGACGCCGCCCGCGCCGGGTTCGCCGGCGAGTACCCGGCCCTGACCAGGCGCAGTTAAGATCAAGTCCGTGGAGTCCCTCGACACGTTGCTCGCCGCGCACCGCGCGTACCTGCTCGGCTGGGACGTCGGCACATCCGCGGATCCGGAGCTGCTGACGTACCGCAGCGAGGTGCCGCACGCGACCCTCAACGGTGTGGTCCGGGTGTCCGGGCGTACGCCGAAGGACGCACTCGCCGAGGCCCGCGACCGCCTCGACGGCGTACCCCGGGTGTGGTGGGCCGGGCCGGACAGCGATGCCGGCACCGCCGACGGCCTGCTCTCGCTCGACGCCGTCCATCTCGCGGACCTGCCGATCATGACCATGAAGATCGACCGGCCCGCCGCCGTCCCCACGCCGGCCGGGCTGCACATCAGCGAGACCACCGACCTGGACGAGTTCGTCCCGGCGTACGGCCGGGTGTCCGGAATCCCCCCGGCGGGCATGCGAACCGCGATCGACCGGGAGCGGACGTTCGCCGGCGACGGCACGGTGGTCAGGCTGGCCGGTCGCCTCGATGACGGCCGGATCGCCGGGACGGCCGTCGCCTGGCTGAGCCACGACCTGCTCACGCTGTACTTCGTCGGCACCCAGCCCGAGTTCCGGCGTCGGGGCATCGGCACCGCGATGACGGTGGCCGCGATCGACCTGGCCCGGGAACGAGGCGTACGGGTGGCCGCCCTCACCTCCAGCCCGCCCGGTGAGCCGGTCTACCGCCGCATCGGCTTCCGTACGGTCGGCACGTTCCGGCTGATGTCGTTCTGACCTTCCCGCACCCGCCCGCCCGCAGGTCTGCTCGTCAGGCCGGTGGCCAGTTGCGGAGTACGGCGTCGAGGGCGTCCAGTGCCCTCAACCAGGAGACGTCCGCCTCGCGCGGGCTGTGCCGGAACCCGCCCACCCTCTCCAGGCTCACGTACCCGTGGAAGGTGCTGTGCAGCAGCCGTACGCAGTCCGTCTGATCGGGCTCGGACAGCTCGTAGCCGCGCAGGATCGCCCGGGTCATCTCCGAGTGCCGGCGTGCCGCGCTGCCGGCCGCGGTAACCGGGTCGAGTTCGACCTGCATCGCGGCGTACCGACCCGGATGCTCCTTCGCGTAGGTCCGGTAGGCGTTCGCGAACGCGACCAACGCGTCCTTGCCCGCCCGACCGGCCAGGGCGGCGGCGACCCTGTCCGCGAGTTCCGCCAGGGCCAGTACCGCCACTCTCACCCGGAGGTCGTGCGCGTTCCTGATGTGTGAGTAGAGGCTGGCGTCCCTGACCCCGAAGCCGCGCGCGAGCGCCGAGACGGTCACGTTCTCCAGGCCAACCTCGTCGGCCAGGTCCGCCGCCGCCTGCGTCAGGCGTTCGACGGTCACCCCCGCGCGTGCCATGCGCCTCTTCCTTTACCTAGACCCTCTAGGTTGCTGCTTATTGGTTCGCCGGATTTCTCTAACGAGTGTAGCTTTTTGGCTATGGAACCCCTAACCGAGCGGGACATCCGCGCGTCGTTCGTCAACTGCACCAAGGGCGAGGTGAAACGCCTGGCCATGCCCCGGGATCTGGCCGAGCGGCCCTGGGACGACCTGGACTTCCTCGGCTGGCGGGACCAGGCGGCGCCCCAGCGCGCCTATCTGGTCGCCGGATCGGGAGACGGGGTGACGGGCGTGGCACTGAGGTTGGCGTCATCGCACGCCGGGCAGGCACGACGCAGCATGTGCTCGCTGTGCCTGACGACCCACCCGGGCGGCGGTGTCTCGCTGATGACCGCGCGGAAGGCGGGGCCGAGCGGGCAGCAGGGCAACTCGGTGGGCATCTACATCTGCGCCGACCTGGCCTGCTCGCTCTACCTGCGCGGGAAGAAGTCGGCCGCGCCCGGCGGGCGGCTGCACGAGTCGCTCACGCAGCAGGAGCAGATCGAACGGACCTCGGCCAACCTGGCCGGGTTCCTGGACCGGGTGGTCGGGTGACCACGGGACGGAACAGGCCGGCGGACCAGCGGCTGGACGTACTCCTGATCACCGGGGCGAAAAGTGTCGGGCACCCGCTGTAACGTGCCACCCACGCCGGGTCCCCGTGCCCGACCGGGTGTACGCGGGGCACGGGCGAGTGTGACCTGTGGCCACGCCTCGTTCGGGGCACGCGCAGGATTCGACCGAGGAGGATCCGTGATGACCACGTCCACCCGCCGCAGCCGGGTTGCCATGGTGTCCGACGTGGAAGCCGAACGGCTCGACCTGGCCGATCTCCTCGACACCCTCGACGACCACCAGTGGCAGGCCCGGTCGCTCTGCGCCGGCTGGTCCGTACGCGAGGTGGTCGCCCACCTCACGCTCGCCGACCGCGAGTTCACCAGCACGATGCTGCGGCTGATCCCGGCCCGTGGGGACTTCGACCGGGTGACCGCCGAGATGGCCCGCGAACGGGCCCTGCGGTACAGCCCCGGCGACCTCGTCGCACAGTTGCGGGAAACGGCCGGGCGGCCCCGACGGTTCCCCATGAGCAGCCCGCTGGACCCGCTGACCGACATCCTGGTGCACGGACAGGACATCGCCCGACCGCTCGGGCATGAGCGCCCGATACCCGTCGAGCGGGCGCGTCCGGTGCTGCAACACGTCTGGCGGAGCTTCTTCTACGGCGCCCGGAAACGCTTCACCGGGCTGCGGTTCGTGGCCACCGACGCCGACTGGTCGGCGGGCGACGGTCCCGGAGAGGTACGCGGACCAGCCGGCGACCTGCTCCTCGTCATCACCGGTCGGCGGGCGGGGCTGACCGGGTTGACCGGTGACGGGCAGGCAGAGGTCGCGACCAGGCTGAAGTAGCCCCGGTGGCATGCCACGGGTGCGGGGACGGGACCGTCGCGGCAGCCCTCGCCGACGCCCTACCGGTAGTAGCCCTCGACCGGAATCCGCGCCTCGTCGAGGAGGGCCGGTCCTTCGTGCGGCACGGACGGGAACCCGCCGGACGGCTTCAGCGCCAGGAGTTGCTCGTTGGACAGGGCGTACACGACGCGGCCGAGCCCGGAGCGTTCGATCGCGCCGGTGCACATGTTGCATGGTTGGCAACTGGTGTACATCGTCGTACCCACCGCCGTGTCGGGCGCGAGTTCCCGGGCCGCCCACCTGGCCAGTTTCAACTCCGGGTGGGCGGTGATGTCGGCGTCGGTCAGCGAGGTGTTGCGTTCCTCGGCCAGGACGGCACCGTCGGGGCCCACCAGCAGTGAGCCGAACGGCGGGTTGCCGCCCGTTCTCGCCTCGGCCGCGAGTTCGATCGCCCGGTGGAGATGCCGCTTGTCGTCCTGGCTCATGGTTGCTCCGTTGTCCTGGTTGGGCGGTTGTCGATTCACCGGATCCACGGGTCGCGACGGGCGGAGCCACGGTTGCGGTGGCGACGCCGCCGGGCAACCCTGGGATGGCTCGGAAAGCCTATCCAGGCGCGGCCGGCGACTGAAGAGACTTCTCACGGCGTACGGGAAGATCGGCCGTGGATGTCCCGGTGCTCTTGCCCGATGGCCGAGAATATCGACGCAACGGACTGGTCGATCCTGGTCGAGCTGCAACGCGACGGGCGCATCCCGCTCACCGAACTGGGGCGACGGGTGAGCCTGAGTGCCTCCGCGACCACCGAACGGGTCAAGCGGCTGGAGACCGCCGGGGTGATCACCGGCTACCGTGCGGAGGTCGACCTGGTGAGAGCCGGCTTCCCGATCCTCGCCGTGGTACGCCTGAAGTACCCGGGCAGCCAGCACCAGCCACTGCACCGGCTGCTCGGCGAGCGCCCCGAGTTCCTCGAGTGTCTGCGTACCACCGGGGACGACTGTTACGTGCTGAAGGTGGGCGCCACCTCCATGGCCCATCTCGAACGACTCATCGACGAGCTGGCCCAGTTCGGCAGCACCACCACCAATCTCGTCTACAGCCAGCCCCTGCCCTATCGAGGACCACGGGCCCCGTCGTGACACTCCCGCGCTGTTGCGTCATCCTTCGTGCGCCAGCGTGGATCGACCACCGAACGAAGTGGCCCGGGCCGTCGCGACCCGGGCCACTCGAACGATCCTTACGGCGTTACCGGGCCTGGGCGCCGACCGGGCCGTTGACGAAGACGAGGGCGTCACCGACGCCCCGCTGGCTGCCGCCGCTGGGCTGGTTGACCAGTTCACCCTCGACCGACATGGTGGTGGAACCGCCACCGTCGAGGTTCATCGCGTCGCGCAGACCCAACGCGTCGGCGACCATCGCCGTCTCGGCCATCGTGGTGCCGACACTCGAGGTCATCCGGCCGTCGATCGTCGCGAGCACGATCCTGCCGTCGCGGGTCGTCCCGACGATGGTGCGGGGGTTGCGCGCGAAGAAGCTGTCCGAGGGCGACCCGACCGGCACCACGATCTCACCGCCGGCGGTGAGCCGGTAGCGGCCGTTCACCCCGAACAGTCCCGGACGGAGGTTGAGCTTGTTGCCCTTCTCGTTGACCAGGGTGTTGGTCTGCTTGACGCAACCGTTCGCGACGTTGAGCAGGGTCAGGGCATCCTGGCCCGTCGCCTGCAGCGACGTCTGGTCCGGCGTCAGCGCGGTGCCACGGGTCGTCGACGTACGGACCACGCAGCCGCGCCCGTCGAGGACCACCTCGACGCCGGGGCCGGACGGAGTCGCGGCGGCGAATTCCGGGGTGAACTGGACCACGTCACCGGGCACGGTGCACCGGGTCTGGTCGGTGAGGGCGGCACATCCCGCCGGGACCACCGGCGGGTGGTTGATGAACTCCAGTGGCATCGTGGCCTTGGTCCGTACGTTCTTGACGGTGCCGGTCCACTGCAGCCGACCCATGAGGACGACCTTGTTGGTGTTGGCGTCCACGACCACGTCGACCTCGGCGGCGTCGGTTCCCGGCTCGCTGAGCAGCTTCCCGTCGAACAGGCCCAGACCGACCGGGTCACCGGGGTACTGCGCGCTCGCGGTGAAGGTGAAGAAGGAGGCGTTGACGCCGGCCAGCGCACCCGCGGAGCGGACGAGGTCGGTGGTCGTCTCGACACCCGCCAGGTCCGGCCCGTACGTCGCCGCCAGGTGCCCGCTGGTCTTCTTCGGATCGATGGTGAGGACGTTGACGACCCAGGGACCACGGGTGGTGGTGTTGATCTGGTCAGCCGGCGCCGGCTCGGTCCCGCGTACGATGTGGGTCAGCGTGACGCCGCTGGTCAGGGGCGTGATGACGCGCGTTTCGGTGAGATTCGTATCGCCCAGCGGTAGGACGTCGCTGCTGGCCGTGGCTTGACTGCCCGGAACCAGACCGAGGCCGACCGCCGCGACGACGGTCGCCGCGATAGCTCCGGCCCGGCGGAACGGGGATGCCGAGGGGTTGTACGAAGTCATGATCATGATCCTTCGCCGTCAACCCGACATCAGTCCTTCACGAACGTTGGCCGGTGAGCCAACTTCGGATGACAAAACGAGACCGAGGGCTCTGCCTCGCTCGGGTTCCGGAAGGCTCGCGTCCGGATTCCGCCGATGGTCCGGTCCGTCCCCCTTCTCTTGCTACGGTTGGGGCGAAATGCCCGGACAGTCGCACGGGGTGATGATCGATCCCTCTCACCGGACGGCGGAGCGGACGATCCCGCAGAACCGCAGGGGGTCGACAGCGTGTTCGACGGATTCGAGGAGTTCGACATTCCCACGTCGGGAGCGACGATCCACGGACGCCGTGGTGGCAGCGGTCCACCCGTCCTTCTCCTGCACGGCATTCCCGAGACGCACCTGATGTGGCATCGGGTGGCGCCGCGACTCGCCGAGCACTACACGGTGGTCGCCACCGACCTGCGCGGGTACGGCGACAGCGGCAAGCCGCCGAGCACCGCCGACCACGAGCCGTACAGCATGCGGGCGACCGCTCGCGACCAGGTCGAGGTCATGCGGAGTCTGGGCTTCGAGCAGTTCAGGCTCGTCGGACACGATCGGGGTGCCCGGTGCGCGTACCGGCTCGCGCTCGACGAACCGGGTGCGGTCACCCGGCTCTCCGTCATGGACGTCGTCCCGATCGGGGACGCGTACGGCCGCGCCGAGCGGAAGTTCAGCCTCGCGTACTGGGTCTGGTCGTTCCTGGCCGCACCGGAGCCGGTGCCTGAGCGGTTCATCGACGCGGCACCGGCGGTCCTGGTCGACTTCATGCTCGACACGTGGCCCGAGGTGAAGGACGCCTTCCCGCCCGAGGTACGCGCCGAGTACGTCAGGAAATTCAGCGATCCCGCCACCGTGCACGCGATCTGCGAGGAGTTCCGGGCCGCCTCGACGCTCGACTACGAACAGGACGAGGCGGACCGGGGAAAGCGGAGGATCACCTGCCCGGTGCTGTTTCTCTGGAGTCAACGCGGCTCGGTCGCGAAGCTCTACGACGACCCGCTCGGGATCTGGCGGGGATGGGCCGACGACGTTCGCGGCGGGCCGGTCCCGGTTGGCCACTTCATCCCGGAGGAGGCTCCCGAGGAGACCACCCGCCAACTGTTGGATTTCCTGCGGTAGGCGTCCCGCCGCGCGCGGTGATCCTCCGATCATCGTCACTGCAATCGCAGCGGTGTTGGTGGTCCAGGTGCTCGGAGCGGACGGAATACCCGCTGGCCGCAACCTAGCGAGGCGCACTGGACGGCCTCTGGCGCCCGACCGGACGTACCGCCGAGGGATCACCCTTACCGGCAGGGCGGCGCGGCGTCAGAGGACCTGCGCGAGGAACTGTTGGAGCCGCTGGCTGCGGGGAGCGTCGAACACTTCCGCTGGCGGGCCCGCCTCGACCACCCGGCCACGGTCCATGAAGACGACCAGGTCCGCGACCTGCCGCGCGAAGCCCATCTCATGGGTGACGACCACCATGGTCATCCCCTGTGACGCCAGATCCGCCATCAGGGCCAGGACGCCCTTCACGAGCTCGGGGTCGAGCGCCGAGGTCGCCTCGTCGAAGAGCATGACCTGCGGGGACATCGCCAAGGCACGGGCGATGGCCACCCGTTGCTGCTGGCCGCCGGAGAGCTGCGCCGGGCGCGCATCAGCCTTGTGGCGCAGACCGACCACATCAAGGTGGTGCAGCGCGACCTCCACCGCCTCGTCCGCCGGTAGCCGCCTGAGTTGTCGCAGCGCGAGCGTCACGTTCCGCAGCACGGTCAGATGGGGGAACAGGTTGAACTGCTGGAAGACCATGCCGATCTGCTGACGCAGCAGGTCGGGGTCGCGCCGCAGTACGCTCTCCCCGTCCAGGAGTACGTCGCCACGATCGGGCTCCAGCAGGCGGTTGACGGTTCGCAGCAGGGTGGACTTCCCCGAGCCGGAGGGGCCGATGACACACGCGGTCTGCCCCCGCCCGACGTCCAGATCCACTCCGCGCAGCACCTGGTGACGGCCGAACGCCAGGTGGATGTCCCGGGTGGACAGACTCACCGACCCGGTGTCGGCGGAAGTTCGGTCCGGCGGACCTACCTCTGGTTGGTGATCGTCAGGCACGTATCGTCCCTCCTGCGACAGCAGAACTCGCCGGGTCGGCGGCGAGTTCCTCCTCGTCGGGGCCACTCACGCCTGCGTGCCGCAGCCGCCGGTCGATTCCGTTCACCACGTGCGTCAGCGGCACCGTGATGACCAGATAGAAGAGGCCGGCCAGGAGCAGCGCGGACTCGTTGCCGGTGTTCGCGGCGTAGTCCTGGCCGACCCGGAACAGGTCCCGCTGGCTGGCGAGCAGGCCGAGAAAGTACACCAGGCTGGAGTCCTTGATCAGCGCGATCAGTTGGTTGACCCACGCCGGCAGGATCCGTCGGACCCCCTGCGGAATGATCACCAGCCGCATCGACGTCCGGTAGGACAGCCCGAGCGCCCGGCATGCCTCCAGTTGACTGGCCTCGACGCTCTGGATGCCGGACCGGAAGATCTCACCGATGTAGGCCGCGGCGATCAGCGACAACGCGAGAATGCCGAGCGGGTACGGGTTCGGCCCCCACCAGGCCATTCCGAGCGGGGCGAGTCCGACCCCGATGAGCAGGATGGTGACCGCCGCCGGCAGACCCCGGAACACATCCGTGTAGATGCGTGCCGGCCAGCGCAGCCAACGGGTCCGAGCCAGGCCGGCGACAGCGAGGAGCATGCCGAGCAGGGTGCCCAGGATGGCCGAGATCAGCGCGAGCAGCAGGGTGTTGCGCAGGCCGACCGTGAGCATCTCGGGCAGGGCTTCGCGCATCGACTCCAGGTCGAAGAACGTCTCCCACAACGTCTTGAGGGTATCCATCGCCTTACCTGTCTCGAACCCGTTGACCGGTCACCCTCGGATCAGGCCGAGGGGGTGGCGGCGGGACTCGTCCTGACCGCCGGGTACGCGACGTTGCCGCTGCCGGGCTTGAAGGTGTCCGGGACAGGACGTCCCGGGTAGTACTGCTCCTGCAGCCGAGTCCAGGTGCCATCCTCGATCACCTGGTCGAGACCCTTGTTCAGCGCCTCGCGCAGTGCGTCGCTGCCCTTCGCGACCGCGAACGCGGTCGGCGCGGAACTGAGCTGCTTCTCCACCAGGACAATCTTTCCGGCGCTGTCCTGGGCGGACTTCTCCCCGATTTCGGCCGGCGAGATCCAGGCGTCCGCGGTCTTGGCCTTCAACTGGTTGATTGCGCCGTTGTAGTCCGGGACGCGTACCGGATCGAGCCCTTCCTTGGTGGCATAGTCATCCTGGACCGTGCCCTGGACAACAACCACTCGGGTGCCCTTGAGATCCGCAAAACTCTTGATCGGCGACCCGGCCGGTACGTCGAGACCGAAGTAGCCGAAGTCATACCCGTTGCCGAAGTCCACCGTCTTCTTACGGGCCTCGGTGATGGTGATGGAGGAACTGCCCACGTCGAACTTGTGGTTGTTGACCTGCGCGAGCAAGGAGGAGAACTCGGTGCCGACAAACTCGACCTTCAGCCCCACCTTGCCGGCAACGGCGCTCAGCAGGTCGTTGTCGAAGCCGGTGAACTTCCCGTCCTTGAGATAGACGTTGGGCGGGGCGTCGCTGAGCGTACCGACCCGGAGGACACCGGGTTGGAGCAGCTTGTACGGGTTGTCGGCCGAGTCGGTGGACGACGACGAACCGCAGCCGGCAGCAGCACCGACCAGTGCGAGGGCCGCGGCGGCGGGCAGCAGACGTGCGAGGACAGATGACAGACGCATGTGTGGAACTCCAGAAAAATACGCGCGGCACAGCCGCCGGAGAACCGGCAGGAATGGTGGCGCGACAGCCTGACCCGAACGGCGTGTTACAGCCGTTTCAGGAATGGTGGGAAAAGATGCCGGCGCGGTGTGACGACCAGCAGTCGGGTTCAGCCGTACTGGCGACAGAGCATGGTGCTGGTACGGCACAGATCGACATGCCGACGCCACCAATGCCACGTGACGTGCAGCCGACTCACTCGTTCGGCACGCGTACCCACGGAACAAACCTCCATCGGTCCTGGCGGTAGCACCCGCACCCGATGGGGGGTTGCTGCGACGTCAACGAGCCAGGTCTCTCAGTCGCTCTGGATGGGCTCCGTCAGCTTACTGAACCGGGGCGGAATTGTTCCAGCCAGAAACGGTACGTGTGGCGCTCACCACCGCCGTGATCAGTTCACCAGCACGATCTTTCCACGCGCATGCCGGCCTTCGCTCAGTTCGTGTGCGGCCGCGGCCTCGGTAAGCGGGAACGCCGCCGCGACCGGCACCCGCAACCGGCCCTCGTCGGCGAGCGCGACCGCGATCGCGAGGCCGTGCACCGCCAGCGGGTCGGCTGGTGCTCCCACGGCCACGCCCGTGTCGTCTGCCGGCGCACCGTGTGACATGTGTACGCCGTGTGCCGCAGCGGTCCGATCCGCGATCGTCACCACACGCGCCGGGTTGCCGGCGATGGCGACGAGGTCCGGCAACGCCCCTGCGGCACAGTCGAACACCGCGTCCACTCCGGCCGGTGCCAGTGCCCGGACCCGTTCCACCAGCCCCGATCCGTACGTCGTCGGCTCGGCGCCGAGGACACGGAGAAAGTCGTGGTTGTGCTCGCTGGCCGTACCGATGACGGTGGCACCGCGAGCGACCGCCAACTGGACGGCGATGGTGCCCACCCCGCCCGCCGCGCCCTGCACCAGCAGGGTCTGCCCGGCGTCGACCGCGAGCCGGTCGAGGACACGGGTGGCGGTCTCGACGCTGCCCGCGGCGCCGCCGGCTTCCTCCCAACTCCACCCGGCGGGTTTGGGTGCCCAGGCAGCCAGGACCGCGAAGTCGGCGTTGGCACCGCGTACGGCCGATCTGGTCATACCGAACACCTCGTCACCGATCCGGACGCCGGTGACGTCGGGGCCGATCTCGTCCACCACGCCCGCGGCGTCGAACCCGGTCCGGAACGGGAAGGTCACGGGCACCATCTCGCGCCACGCCCCGGAACGGATGGACACCTCCCCCGGCGAGATCCCGGAGGTCCGTACGGCGACGCGGATCTCGCCCGGTCCCGCGTGCGGGGCCTCCACCTCGGCGACGTGCAGGACGCTGGACGGGCCGTACTCGGTGAATTGGATCGCTCTCATGCGGCGACCGTAACGGAGCACCCCGTCCGTTTGGCTAAAGTGAGAGCGGTGACGGCCGAAGTGATAACGCAGCTCCGTGCGGACGCCCGGGAAAACCGGGGGCGCATCCTCGCGGTCGCTCGCGCGGCCTTCGCCGCCGAGGGCCTCGACGTGCCGATCCGGGAGATCGCCCGGCGCGCCGAGGTCGGTGTCGCGACCGTCTACCGGCACTTCCAGACCAAGGAGGCGCTGCTCACCGAGGCCTTTGCCGAGCAGCTGGCCCTCTGCTCGGCGGTCGTGCGGGAGGGTCTGGCCGCCGACGACCCCTGGCGCGGGTTCGGCCTGGTGATCCGGAAACTCATGGAGATGCATGCCCTCGACCGGGGCTTCGCCCGCGCCTTCACCTCGCAGCTCCCCCAGGCGGTCGACTTCGCCGCCGACCGCGATCGCACGCTGCGTCTGCTGCTCGAACTGGTACGACGGGCGAAGGACGCCGGCTCCCTGCGGCAGGACTTCGTGCTGGAGGACTTCAGCCTGGCGCTGATGGCGAACGAGGGCATCCGGGCCGAGACGCCCGAGATGAGGGTGGCGGCGTCGCGCCGCTTCGCGGCCCTGATGATCCAGTCCTTCCAGGCGAACCCCGTCCCGATGCCGCTTCCGCCGCCCGTTCGGTTACCCCTGTCCCGACGTTGACCGTTCGCTATTGGAGCCCGGTGCGGACCGAGGTGATGCGGTGGGTGTTGAAGCCGAGCCAGTGCATCCGGCCCCGATAGCGGGCGTGCTCGATCTTGAGGCAGCGGTCCATGACCACCGTCAACCCGCCGTCCTCCGCGATCTGCCCGCCCTCGGCGTTGATCACCCCGAACTGGCACCAGAGGGCGCCGGCATTGATGGCGACAGCCTCCCGGGCGATCGCCGGCAGCGCGCTCGGCGCGCGGAAGACGTTCACGACGTCCACCGGCACGGGTACGTCGAGCAGGCTCGGGTAGCTGGTCTCACCCAGAATCGTCGTCTCGCGGGGGTTCACGGGGATGACCCGGTAGCCGTGTCGTTTGAGGTAGTAGCCGACAAAATAGCTGGCCCGAAGCTCGTTGTTCGACAGACCGACGATCGCGATGGTCCGGGTGGTGTGCAGCACGCGCTGGATCGTCGACGGGTCCTGGTACCGAGCGAGATCTGTCGTGGTCATGCCGCCGATACCTCATTTCCCGCCGTTGCGGCGACTGCCCCCGCCGTTGCCGCGACCTTGGCGAAACCCTGTTCCAGGTCCCAGATCAGGTCCTCGACGGATTCCGTGCCGACCGACAGGCGTACGGTACCCGGTCCGACGCCGGCCGCCCGCAGTTCGTCGTCGCTCAGTTGGCGGTGCGTGGTGCTGGCGGGGTGGATGATCAGACTCTTCGCGTCGCCCACGTTCGCCAGGTGGGACCAGAGGGTCACGCCCCGGATGAGGTCCTGCCCGCCGGATCGGCCACCGGCGCAGTCGAACGAGAACACCGCGCCCGCCCCGCCCGGCAGGTACTTCTCCACGAGTGACCGGTACCTGCTCGTCGGCAGGCCGGGGTAGGTCACGTTCGTCGCCAGGTCGTGCGACTCGAGGAACGCCGCGACCGTACGCGCGTTCTCGACGTGGCGCTGCATCCGCAGCGACAGCGTTTCGAGCCCCTGCAGGAACAGGAACGCGTTGAACGGCGAGAGCGCCCCGCCGAGGTCGCGCAGGGTCTCCGCCCGCAGCTTCATCAGGTAACCGTAGGCGCCGAACGTCTCGTGGAACTGGAGTCCGTGGTACGCCGGAGACGGATCCGCGATCACCGGGAACCGCCCGTTGGACCAGTTGAACGTACCCGCCTCGACGACCACTCCGCCGATGCTCGTACCGTGGCCGCCGATGAACTTGGTCGCCGAGTGGATGACGATGTCGGCGCCCCATTCGATCGGGCGGCACAGGTACGGCGTGGCGAACGTGTTGTCCACGACCAACGGCAGCTCGTGCTCGTGGGCGATCGCCGCCACGGTCTCGATGTCCAGGACGTTCCCGGCGGGATTGCCGATCGTCTCACCGAAGAACGCCTTCGTGTTGGGACGGACCGCCCGCCGCCACGCGTCCGGATCATCGGGGTCGACCCAGGTCAGCTCGACGCTCATCTTGCGCAACAGGTGCTTGAACTGGTTCACCGTCCCGCCGTAGAGCGCCGTGGACGACACGACGTGGTCGCCCGGCTGCAGCAGGGTGAAGAGCGCGGCCGCCTGGGCGGCGATGCCACTGGAGAACGCCACCGCCCCGGAGCCGCCCTCGAGGTTCGCCATCCGCTCCTCGAACACCGCGACGGTCGGGTTCATGATGCGCGAGTACGTGTTCCCGTACTCCTGCAGGTTGAAGTAGGCCGCCGCCGATTCCGGGTCCTCGAAGACGTAGCTGGTCGTCTGGAAGATCGGCACCGCGCGAGCGCCCGTGTTCGGGTCGGGTCGTTGCCCGGCGTGCAACTGCCGGGTCTCGAATCCGTATGCGTGGTCTTCCTCCGTCCGCAGGGGCTTGTCGGTCACGAAGGCCTCTTTCCTTGGTGTACGCCGACAGCCCGGCCGTGGGCCAGGAACTGGCGGATGATGGGGGTCTGGCGTGCCTCCTCCAGCAGGAAGCAGTCGTGCCCGTACGGCGCGTCGATCAGGTGGTACTCGACCGGCTTGCCGAGGGTGCGGAGCGCGTCCTCGATCTCCGTCGACGCCGACGGCGGATAGAGCCAGTCCGAGCTGAAGGCGATCAGCAGGGTCCGGGCAGACATGCCTTCGAGGGCCCGGACCAGTGATCCGCCGCCGTGCTGCCGTCCGAGGTCGAAGTATGTCAGCGCCCGCGACAGGTAGAGGTAGGTGTTGGCGTCGAAGCGCCGGACGAACGAGTCGGCCTGGTGGCGCAGGTAGTTCTCGACCTCGAACTCCGGCTCGGTGATCGTGTAGCGGATGTCGTCGGCGTACTGCAGCCGTCGGCCGAACTTGTCGTCCAGCGCCGGCCCGGACAGGTACGTGACGTGGCCGACCATCCTGCCCACGCCCATGCCGCCGTCCGGCGCCCGGCCCGTGCCGTAGTAGTGACCGCCCTGCCAGGCGGGATCGCGCAGGATCGCGTCCCGCGCGATCGCATTCCAGGCCAGGCCCTGCGGGTGGAGGGCGTGCGTGCTGGCGATCGCCACGACGGCGTCGACCTGGTCGGGAAACAGGACCGCCCATTCGAGCGCCTGCATGCCGCCGAGTGATCCGCCGGCCACCGCGGCGAGTCGGTCGATGCCGAGAACGTCCAGGAACGCGCGCTGCGTCCGTACCATGTCCGCCACGGTGACCACCGGAAAGTCGGCGCCGTACGGCCTGCCTGTCGCCGGGTTGGTAGACGACGGCCCGGTGGTGCCGCGACAGCCGCCGAGCAGGTTGGTGGCGATGACGAAGTACCGGTCGGTGTCGAATGCCTTGCCCGGCCCGATCATCCCGTCCCACCAGCCGAGCCCTCGTCCGGCCGTGCCGTCACGATCGGTCGCCGCGAACCCGTCGCGGGTGCTCTCCTCGGACGGTGTCTGCGACAGACCCGCCGCGTGGGCGTCGCCACTGAGCGCGTGGCACACCAGGATGACGTTGTCACGCTCGGGCGAGAGAAGGCCGTAGGTCTCGTACGCCACCCGGATCGGGCCCAGCTCACGGCCACAGTCGAGTCGCACCGGCTCGGGCAGGTCGAGGTACCGCGTCTTGACGGCGCCGACCGAGGCGGACCGCGCTGGTGCCACGGGTGTACTCATAGCCAATCTCCTCCCCTCGGGGTATTGTCTACCACCTTCGTAGGTAATTAGGCGAACGGGGCGTGGAAGGTGGAGCACGCATTATGACGACTGTCGACAACGGCGTTAACGTTCAGGCACTGCTCGACGCACGGCAAGCGCTGAAGGGCGCACCCGAGGCCGCCCAGTTCACCTGGCGGGCGTCCTCGAAGTGGCAGAACGGGGTGCACAGCACCACGACGGTGGGGAACTTCTTCGGCCTCGGGCAGGAGCAGGCCCACAAGTCCGAGACGGTGTTCGACGCCGACCACCCCGAGGTCTTCGCGGCCGAGGACAACGGCATCACCCCGATCGAGTACCTCCTCGTCGGCCTGGCGAGCTGCCTGACCGCGGGTGTGGCGTCGGTCGCGCAGAACCGCGGCATCCAGTTGCGTTCGGTGGAGGCGACGGTCGAAGGCCAGCACGACATCCGGGGCATCCTCGGCGTCGACAGCGACGTCCGCAACGGCTTCAACGACATCAAGGTCACGTTCAACATCGACGCGGACGCGTCGAAGCAGGAGATCGAGGCGCTGGTGGCCCAGTCCCAGAAGCGCTCCGCCGTCTTCGACGCCCTGACGAACCCGACCGACGTCACCGTCGAGGTCGCCTGAGGGGGTCCGAGCCATCGAGCGCATCACCACGGTGGTCGTCGGGGCGGGGCACGCGGGCCTCGCCGCGAGCCACTTCCTCACCGAACAGTCGATCGACCACGTGGTGCTCGATCGGGGTAAGGTGGCGAACTCCTGGCGGCACGAACGCTGGGACTCCCTGCGACTGCTCACTCCCAACTGGCAGAGCCGCCTGCCGGATCATCGCTACGAGGGCTCGGATCCCGACGGGTACATGACGACCGGCGAGGTGGTCGAGTTCATCGAGCGCTTCGCCGCCGTCGCCCGCGCCCCCGTCCGGACCGGCACGAACGTCACGTCGGTACGGCGGATCGACGACGGATACCACCTGACGACGAGCCGAGGTGAGATCCACTGCCGGACGGTGGTGATCGCGAGCGGCGCCTGCAACCGGCCGGTGGTGCCACAGCTCAGCCACGCGGTGCCGGCGTCCGTCGAGCAACTGACACCGTTCGACTACCGCGACCCCACCAAGCTGCCCGACGGCGGCGTCCTCGTCGTGGGAGCATCGGCGACCGGCGTACAACTGGCGTCCGAGCTGAGGCGGTCGGGACGGCCGGTGATCCTGTCGGTAGGCGAACACGTACGGCTGCCGCGTTCGTACCGCGGACGGGACGTGCTGTGGTGGATGGACGCGTCGGGCGTGTGGGACCAGCGGTACGACGAGGTGGACGACCTCGCACGGGCCCGGCGTCTACCCTCGCCGCAGCTCGTCGGAACGCCCGAGCGGAGGACCCTCGATCTCAACGCCCTCGCCGCGTCGGGTGTCGAGATGGTTGGCCGGTGGGCGGCCCTGCGCGACGGTCACGCACTCTTCTCCGGTGGTCTGCGCAACGTGTTCTCCCTCGCCGACCTCAAGATGGAACGCCTGCTGGACACGTTCGACGAGTGGGCGCACACCCAGGGACACGGCACCGAACTCGGCCCGGTCGAGCGTTTCCCGTCCACCCGCATCCCCGAGTCGCCGCGGTTACGGCTCGACCTGGGCAGCGGCGAGATCCGGACGATCGTGTGGGCGACCGGTTTCCGGCCCGACTACGGGTGGCTCGACGTGCCCGTGGTCGATCCGAAGGGACAGCTGCGCCACGACGGTGGTGCGGTCGACAGCCCCGGCATGTACGCCCTGGGCCTACCCGTACTGCGGCGGCGCAAGTCCACGTTCATCCACGGCATCGAGGACGACGCCCGTGAGGTGATCGAGCACCTGACCCGGTTCCTGGCCACGCGCAGGTGACCGCCAGGACCCGGGTCAGCGTGACTGCACGCCGCCCCGTGGTCGCGGGCCGTGTTCGAGGGTCGCCAGGAAGCTGTCGGCCGCGTCCTGGACACGGTCTCGGTCGCCGGTTGCCAGCAGGTCGAGCAGGAGCCCGCGGATCGTCGCGATCACCAGGGTCGCGGTGCGCGTCGCGGTCGCCACGTCGGTGTCCGGTCCCTGCGCGTCGACCAGGGCACTCATCCAGTCGGCCACGACACGGTCGAGGAACTCCGCGAACTGGCGCGGCGACTGCAGGGCGCGTCCGTAGACCGCGAAGAAGAGTCGGAACTCCGCCCCCTGGCGGGGGTCGGAGGTGCGGGTCCAGACCGCACGCGCGGCCGTGGCCAGGTCGGGCTGGTCGCCGACCGCCTCGCTCGTGGCCGCGAACGCCCGTTCCCGCAGCCGCCCGAGTATGGCCTCGAGCATCTGCTCCTTGGTGCCGAAGTGGTGCACCAGCGTTGTGGTCGACACCCCGAGGGCGCGGGCCACCGGCCGCCACGACAGGTCGGCGAGCCCGTACTCCACCGCGTAGTCGACCGCGGCGTCGAGCAGGTCCGCTCGCCGCTGGTGATTGACCGGCCGTCCCGTCATCGCTGCTCGTGATCCCTCTCGCATTGCGGTTTCTAGAACGATCGTACTACATTCGTTTCTCGTACGATCGTTCTAGGATCTGGGAGGTCCTCATGCACGTGTTCGTCACCGGAGCGTCCGGCTGGGTCGGTCGAGGGCTCGTCCCCGAGCTGCTCGCCGCCGGCCACAAGGTCACCGGGCTGGCCCGCTCGGACTCGGCGGCCCGATCCCTGCGGGAACTGGGGGCCGAGATCCATCCGGGGTCGCTCGACGACCTCGACGCCCTGCGAGACGCGGCCGCCGCCAGCGACGGCGTCGTCCACCTCGCGTTCAAGCACGACTTGTTCTTCGCCGGCGACTTCGCCGGGGCCACCGACGCCGATCGCGCGGCGATCGACGCCTTCGGCGAAACCCTCGCCGGCACCGGCAAGCCGTTTGTCATGGCCTCCGGCATGCTCGGCGTACTCGGGCTGCCGTCCGGGGTCGTCGCCACCGAGAACGACGGGCTGGACCCGGACTCCGGCACGGGCCCGATCAGCGGGGCCGGCGGACGGATGGCGAACGCCCGCCAGGCCCTCGCGCTCGCCGACCGGGGCGTCCGCTCCTCGATCGTGCGGCTCCCACCCGCCACCCACGGCAGGGGCGACAACGGCTTCACCACCACCGCGATCGGCTTCGCGCGCCAGAAGGGCGCCGCGGCGTACGTCGGCGACGGCGGCAACCGCTGGCCCGCCGTCCACCGCGACGATGCCGCACGACTGTTCCGCCTCGCGGTCGAGTCCGCGCCGGCCGGCTCCGTGCTGCACGCGGTCGGCGACGAGGGTGTGCCGATTCGTCAGGTCGCCGAGACCATCGCCGCACATCTGCACCTACCCGCAGTCTCCGTCACCCCCGAGGAAGCCGGCGACCACGTCGGTTGGCTCGGGGGCCTCTGGGCAGTCGACGGGCCCGCCTCGGCACAGGTCACCCGTGACCTTCTCGGATGGGAACCCGACGGCCCCGGACTGATCGCCGACCTCCGGCAGGGCCACTACTTCTCCTGAGTACGGCACCCGCCCGAAGGAGCGCGCACGGCACCGGTCTAGGTATGCCTAGACGGCCCGCGCACCTACCTGAACCCCGTTGACCGGTGAAGATAGGTAAGCGCTGCCGATGTGGCAGCACCTCCGTCAACCGAGGATTGATCCATCAGCGGTTGACAGGGAGGCAAGTCATGTTTGTACATCCGGACACGTTGCTGGTTCTGGCCAACGACCGTCGCCGTGAGTTGATCGCCGAGGCCGACCGGGGGCGTCTGCTCACCAGCGCCCGCCGGGTCCGCCGGGCACGCAAAGCCACGGCGGTACGCGGACAGCCCGCCGGTACCCTGGCCTCGTGCGAACCATCCGCGGCGGTGCCAGCCCGGTGATGATCGGGCGGGAAAGCGAGCTGCGCCGGCTGGCGCAGCTCGCTTCGGCGCGTGAGCCGGCGGTCGCGATCATCGCGGGCGAGCCGGGCATCGGAAAGACCCGACTCGTGCACGAACTGCTGACGACCGTGCCGGCGGAGACCGTGGTCCTCGTCGGCCAGGCGGAACCCGGCTCACTGTCCCGCCCGTACGAGGTGCTCCTGGACGCCATCGACGGACGCCCGGAGGTCGACGAGGAACAGCTCACCGCCCTCGCGGACCCGCGGCTCAGCCCGGTCGAGCGCCTGCACACCGGCCTGGCCATCCTGGCCGACCTGATCGGCGACTCCCCCGCCGTCATCGTCTTCGAGGACCTGCACTGGGCCGACTCGGAAAGCGCGGCGTTGTTCGAGCGGATCGCCGACCAGCGCGGGCCGCGGCTTCTTGTCGGAACATACCGGCCGGACGAGGTGACCCGCCGCCAACCGGTGGCCGGCCTGCTGGCCCGGATGGAACGCCGGCACACCGTCACCCACGTACGCCTGGATCGCCTCACCCCCGCGCAGACCGCGGCGTTGCTGGCAGCGGCCACCGGCGCCCCGGCACCACTGCGCGCCGCGACGGCACTGCACCACCGCACCGGCGGCAACCCGTTCTTCCTGGAGGAACTGCTGCGTGCGCTGCCCAGCTACGACGTGGAGGCACTGGTCGAGCAACCACTGCCGTGGAGCCTCGCCGACGTGCTGCGCCGCCAGGTCGACGACCTCGACCCGGTCAGCCACCGCATCGTCGAGACGGCCACCGTGCTCGGCCACCGCATCCCGTTCGACCTGCTCGCCGACGTGACCGGCGCCGGCGAGGACGAGCTCATCGCCGTACTGCGCGACCTGGTCACCCGGGGCGTCCTGGTCGAGTCCGGCGACGACGAGTTCGCGTTCCGGCACGCCCTGGTACGCGAGGCGATCGCCGACCAGATGCTCGGCCGGCAGCGCCGCCGGCTGCACGAGGCGGCGCTCGACGTGCTCCTGGGCGGCGGCGCCTCCGACCCGGCCATGGTGGCGCACCACGCCCGTGGCGCGGGCCGGTACGACGACCTGGTCGCCGCGGCCCGTCGCGGGACCGAGCTCTACCTCTCCATCGGCTCCGCCTACCAGGCCCTCCAACTGGCGGAGATGGGCCTCGACGAGGTGCCCGAGGACACCGACCTGCTCGCCTCCGCCGCCCGAGCGGCATGGCTGGCCGGACTGCTCGATGACGCCCTGCGGTACGGCCGACGCTGGCGTGACCTCGCCGACAGCACGACGGACCGGGCCGAGTCGCTCTACCTCCTGGTCCGCATCGCGTGGGAGTCCCGCGAGACCGACGAGATGCGCGCCCTCACGCACGACATCGGGACCCTGATCGCACAACTCCCACCCGGCGCCGACCAGGCACGGGCGATGACCGCGATCGCGCAGTCGGCGTACCTGCGCGACGACCTCGATGCCGCGCTGGTCTGGTCCGACCGCGCGCTGGCGCTGGCGGACGAGTTCGACCTGCCAGCCGTACGCCTGGCCGCGCTGATCGAGAAGGGCTCGACGCTCACCGAGCGCCCGCAGACCGCCGCCGACGGCCGCAGGATCCTGTCCACCCTGGTGAACGAGGCCGAAGCCGCGGGCGAGTGGGTGTTGGCCGCCCGTGCCCTCAACGCCCTGGTGCACGGCGAGCCACCCACCTCGCCGGTCGAGCACGCCGAGACCCTGGAACGGATGCGGGTCAACGCCGAACGGGCCGGTTTCGAGTCACTCGCGGTGGCCACGTACTTCCAGGGCCGAGCCCGGCTCGCGTTGCGGGCCGGCGACCTGGGCACCGCGATCGCGGCCCTGGAGGAGGGGCGCGAACAGGACCGCAGCTACCGGCGCCGGGGCCGCTGGGCCGACTACCACGGGGTCTTCCTCGCCGGGCTCTACCTGGAGGCGGGCGACCTCGACCAGGTCGAGCAGCTCATCACCGACCTGGCGGCGCTGCCCAACAACCCGTCGACCACGATTCCCGGGCTGGCGTTCCACCTCGCCTGCCGTCGCGCCGACCTTCCCGCTGCTGAAGCGAGCCTGGAGGTGCTGATCGCGGCGATGGACGAGCAGGCGTGGCGCAGCGGTGAGCAGGCTCACGACCTGATCTCCGCCGCGCTGGAGATCGGCCTGCCGACGGACCGGCTCGATCAGATGGCCACCGCGCTACTCGACTCCAACGTGTGGGACGCCTACCGGACACTCGTCGACGCCCAGCTCGCGGAGGCGCACGGCCAGCACGCCGACGCACTGGCCGGCTACCTGTCCATCGCCGAGGCTCACATCCTGGGGCCGGCGACCCGCGGCACCGTACGCGTCAACGTCGCCCGCTGTCTGCTCGCGGACGACCGGCGCGAGGAGGCCACCGCGCAGGTGGAGGCCGCCGCTCCCCTGCTGGCGCAGTGGCGGGGCTGGCGGGTGGACCAGCTCGCCCGGGTACGCGCCCGGCTCGGGATGGCGCCGGTCGACGCGGCACCAGCGGTCACCGGCCCGGCCGCCCTGACCCCCCGGGAGCGGGAGGTGGCGGTACTGATCAGCGACGGGCTGACCAACACGGAGCTGGCCCGGCGCCTCTACATCTCACCGAAAACCGCCGCCGTTCACGTCTCGAACATCCTGCGGAAGCTCGGCGTCTCGTCCCGGACCGAGGTGGGCGACCTCGTCGGTCGGCACTGAACCAGGTCCCTGGCCGCCACCGACCTCTCCCCGCCGCGGCCGACGTCTCCCCGCCGCAGCCGCAGCCAACGCCAACGCCAACGCCAACGCCAACGCCAACGGCGGGGAGCGTCGAACAACCGCGGCGGGTCGTGTGCCGGCGGCCAGTCGGTGACCACCGGGTTCAGAGGTAGCTGACGCCGGTCAGTCCCTCCGCCGCCGTCCAGAGCCGCTTGCCGACGGCCGGATCGGCGGCCTCCCGGCTGAGCCGGGCCTCGGTGACCGGGCCCCGCGTCTCCCAGAGCCCGGCCGGGCCGAAGAACTGGCCGCCCCGCACACCGGGCTCGGTCGCGGCGCGCAACTGCGGCAGCGCGCCCCGCTCCACCGACTGGGTGACGAGCAGGCCGAGCGAGGCGATCACCTGCCCGAACCGACCACGGTGCGCCCAGGCACGCGGAGTCAGGTTGGTGCGGGTGAGACCGGGGTGGGCCAACGCGCTGACGATCGACGATCCGACGGCGCGCAGGCGGCGGTCCAGTTCGATGCCGAAGACAGTGGTGGCGAGCTTGGACCGCCCGTAGGCGGTAGCGCCCCGGTAACCGCGCTCGAACATCAGGTCGTCCAGGTCGAGGTGCGCGTTCCTGTGGGTGATCGAGCTGAGACTGACCACCCGGGCCTCCCGGGCCGCGGTCAGGTTGCCGAGCAGCAGACCGGTCAGCGCGAAGTGGCCCAGCATGTTGGTGCCGAGCTGCAGCTCGAAGCCGTCGGCGGAGGTGCGGCGCGGGCCGAGCAGGACCACGCCGGCGTTGTTGACCAGTAGGTCGATCGCCGGGTGGTCGGCGCCCACCTTCGCGGCGAACGCCCGTACCGAATCGAGACAGGCCAGGTCCAGCTCCCGCACCTCGACGTCGCCGCCGATCCGGCGGGCGGCCTCCTCGCCGGCGGCGGTGTTGCGGACGGCGAGCACGACGTGGGCGCCGTGGCGGGCCAGCTCGTTGGCGGTGACCAGGCCGAGGCCCGAGTTCGCGCCGGTCACGACGGCGACCCGGCCGTGCTGGTCGGGGATGCGGTCGGCGGTCCATCCGGTCATCTGCTGCTCCCAAGGTGTCGGCGGTAGACCGACGACGCTAGGAGCAACACGACCGGGTTCGGTCGTCCCCCGTTACCCAGGTCTGCCGGACCTACCCTGGGCAACCGGCGAGGCGCCACACTTGCGGCATGACCCATCCGTACGCGCGTGAACTCGGTGATTTCCTTCGCGCCCGGCGCGGCCGGCTGCATCCACACGACGTCGGCCTGGTGCCGGGCGGCCGACGCAAGGTCACCGGGCTGCGACGCGAGGAGTTGGCCCTGCTCGCCGGGCTGAGCACCGACTACTACCAGCGAATGGAACAGGGCCGGGAGGTACGCCCGTCCGACGACGTCCTGGACGCGCTCGCTGGCGCGCTCGGCCTCGACGACGAGGAACGCCGGCACCTGTTCACGCTGGCCCACGCCGCCCGCCGGCCGATGCCCGCCCGGACGGACCACGGTCCGGAACAGGTGCCGGACAGCACCCGGCGGCTGCTGCGGGTGATGGACACCCCGGCGGTCGTGCTCGGCCGGCACCTCGACCTGCTCGCCTGGAATCCCCTGGCGGAGGCACTGCTCGGCGCCCCGGACGCCTACCCGGCCAACCGGCTCAACATGCTCCTGCTGATGTTCGACGACCCGCTGACCGGCGGTCGAACCTGCCCGGACTGGGAGCGCCAGGCCCTGGACTACATCGGCATGATGCGCGCCGCCGTCGCCACCGACCCCACCCACCCCCGCGCCACCGCGATCGTCGGTGAGCTGAGCATCCGCAGCGCCGAGTTCCGGCGGCTGTGGGCCCGGCACGACGTACGCGAGTCGGTCAGCGGCACCAAGACCTTCCGGGTTCCCGAGGTCGGCGACATCGTCCTGGCCTGGGACACGTACGCACTGCCGGGAAATCCCGGTCCGGTCATGCTGGTCTTCACCGCCGAGCCGGGCAGCCCCGACGCGGACCGGCTACAACTCCTGGCGTCGTTGCACGCGACCCGCTCGGCACTCGCCAACAAGCACTCCGCATAGGAGACGCACACGGTGCAAGCTGGTCGGAGTTCCCGGAATTTTCGCGCCCATGGACCGTCTTGCAGAGACAGCCTTTCGTCTGCCCGGCACTGCCGACTCCGGCGTCATCCTCGAAGGACTGCGGACGTTGCTTGCCGAGGTCGCCTACGCCTCGTTCGATTCCGCCGGTAACGTACCCTCAGCCCACCGCTGCCCGTCGACGCCCTGCCGGTGACGACCATTCGAATGGCCGAGGTACAGGCACCGGAGGTCGTTCTCGACACGGTCCACACCATCGGGCTGCGGGGCGACGGGCAGGTCCCGTACACCGAGGGTTTGGAGATGGCGGACCTGGTACGGCGTCTCGACGGGCACGTCGTACGCGTCGACCACACGGGCGTGAACCTGCCCGCCAGCGAGATTCCCCTCGGCCAGTGGCGGAGCCGAATCCGTTGATCACCCGCAGTAGGGTGCCCCTATGGAACGGGACATGCGGCTACGTGAGGCATCGTCATTCGGCGCGGCGGCAGTCGCGTACGCCGAGCACCGCCCGGACTACGCGCCGGCCGCGGTGCGCTGGGCCCTGGAGCCCGCGTCCGGCCCACGAGTGCTGGATCTCGGCGCCGGAACCGGCAAGCTGACGGCCACGCTGGTCGCGCTGGGCGTCGACGTCATCGCGGTCGAGCCCGACCCGGCGATGCTGGCCGAACTGCGCCGCGCGCAGCCGGCCGTCCGGGCCCTGTCGGGTAGCGCCGAGGCGATACCGCTGCCGGACTCCTCCGTCGATGCCGTGCTGGCCGGAAACGCCCTGCACTGGTTCGACATGGCCGTCGCGGGACCCGAGATCTCCAGGGTCCTCGCACCCGGCGGGATCCTGGCCGGCCTGTGGAACGTCATGGACAACCGGGTCGACTGGGTAGCCGGCCTCGATCGGGTCAGCGGAAGCGCGGCCATCGGCCCACGTGACACCCTCGGCAACTGGCGAGCCGCGACGGCGGGCCTGCACCTTCCCGAGACGGGCGTCGCCCGGTTCGGCTCGCCGGAGCAGGCCGAGTTCCCGCACGGGCAGCGGCGCACCGCCGACTCCCTCGTCGCGACGATCGCGACCCGCGCGGGGATGCTCGTCATGCCCGAACAGGAACGAGAGGCCACGCTCGGCCGGATCCGCGCTTTCCTCGCGAGCAGACCGGAGACCGCAAGCGGCGAGTTCACCCTGCCGATGCTGACCGGCGTCCTGCGTACGCGGCGGCGGTGAAACCATCGACCACCCGATCCAAGCCTGAAGGAACCCACGCAGAAGCGGCGGAACGGGCTATTGACCGGCTGCGGTAGCCCAGTGAGAATGCACCGTGGGTTCCGCGTTGATCATATCCAGCCTGCCGTTTGCTCTCGGCGTTGTCATGCTCGGCCTGGGCCTCAGCCTGGCGGCGGACGACTTTCGGCGGGTGCTCCGGAACCCGAGGGCGGCCGTGGTCGCACTGCTGTGCCAGATCGTGGTGATGCCGGTGATCTGCTTCGGCCTGGTGCTCGCGTTCCGGCTCCCGCCGGAGCTGGCGGTCGGAATGATGCTGCTCGCCGCGTCGCCCGGTGGTCCCACGGCCAACCTGTACAGCCACCTGTTCGGCGGGAACGTCGCGCTGAGCGTCTCGCTCACCGCGATCAACTCGGGGCTGGTCGTGGTCACCATGCCGATCGTGGTGAACCTGTCGGCCGGGTACTTCCTGCCCGACGGTGCCAGCCTCGGGCTGCAGTTCGACAAGGTCGTACAGGTCTTCGTGATCGTGGTCGTCCCGGTCGCGGTCGGGATGCTCCTGCGTACGCGGGCGCCCGAGGTGGCGCAGCGGCTCAACCGCCCGGTCCGTGCGCTGTCCGTCGTGGTCCTGCTCGTGGTCATCGGCGCCGTGCTGTACGGGGAGCGGGCCAACCTCGCCGGCTATTTCGTCTCGGTCGGGCTCGCGGTGCTGGCCTTCAACGTCGTGAGCCTGCTGATCGGCTACGCCGGGCCGCGCCTCGCCGGCGTCGACCGCCGCGCGGCGATCTCGGCCGGGTTCGAGATCGGCATCCACAACACCGCGTTCACCATCACCATCGCGCTGAGCCCGGCGCTGTTGAACAACCCCGAGATGGCCATCCCCGGCGCGGTGTACGGCATCATCATGTTCTTCACCGCGGTCACGTTCGGTTGGCTGGTCACCCGTCGCCGGGCCCAGGAGTCCGTACCCGGTGAACCGACGCCGGTCGAGCTCAGGTGAACGTACCCGTGCCCCCGGCCGGCGCCGAACCCCTGCGTCTGCGGATCCTCGGCCCGTTGCGGATGTGGCGCGGCGCCGCCGAGCTGGATGCGGGCCCCCGGCAACAGGCGTATCTGCTGGCCCTGCTCCTGGCCCGGACCGGCCAGCCGATCACGACGAGCGAGTTGATCGAGCTGATCTGGGGCGACGACGTCCCCACCAGCGCGCTCAACATCATCCAGAAGTACGTCGGCGCACTGCGGCGCCTGCTCGAGCCCGGGATCCCCGCCCGGGAAACCGGCTCGTACCTGCACCGTCGCGGCAACGCGTACCTGTTCAGCGCCGGCACCGGCACGCTGGACCTGGTCGCCTTCCGGGAACTGCTCGCCGCCGCCGGGGCTGCCCTGACGCAGCAGCATCACGAAGCGGCACTCGAGCACTACGTCGACGCGCTCGGCCTCTGGCACGGCCCCGCGGCGGAGGGGTTCACGCACGCGACACCGGCGATGGCGATCTTCGCCGCTCTCGACGACGAGTTCCACGCCGCCTGTACGGCCGCGGCCGACCTGGCCGTCTCACTACGCCGACCGGAGCAGGTGCTCCCCGCGTTGCAGCTCGCCACCAAGATGGCACCGTTCCACGAACCCGTACAGGCCAGCCTCATCGCCACCCTGGGCGCCGCCGGACGCCAGGCCGAAGCACTGTCGGCGTTCCGCGTACTCCGGGAACGCCTGGCCGACGAGCTCGGCATCGACCCCGGACCGGAGCTGCAGGCCGCATACCTGCGGGTGCTGACGCAGGCCCCGACATCCCCGCCCGATTCGGTCACCAGCGGTAAGGCCGGTGGCGCTCCCGCGCGGAAGGCGGCCGGGCTGATCGGCCGGGCCGAGGAACTCTCCGTGCTGCGGCAATCCATGGAGGCGGCACTCGCCGGCGGCAGCGGGCTCGCCGTCGTCGAGGGCGAGCCGGGCGTGGGCAAGACCCGCCTGCTGGAGGAGGCCGCCGACGTGGCGGAGCAGCACGGCGCGCGCGTCGTCTGGGCCTCCTGCCTGGAAGGCGACGGAACCCCCTCGATGTGGCCGTGGGAGCAGGCGCTCACCATCGTCATCGACAGCCTGCCCGCGTCGGCGCGGGAGAAGTGGCTGTCCAGCGAGCTCGGCAGCCTCCTGGAATCGCGGGACGACGACGGGTCGCCGGTGGTCGCCGGGGGTCGCGCCCAGTTCCGCCTGTTCGAGCAGGTCGTCACCGTCATCGGTCAGGCCTCGGCCGAACGGCCGATACTGCTCGTACTGGACGATCTCCAATGGGCCGACACCGCCTCGCTCCAGCTGTTCGGCCACCTCGTGGGCCGGCTGCCGACCGGCACCGCGATCATCGGCGCCCTTCGCGATCGGGCGCCCACCCCGGGCTCCGACCTCTCGCGGGCGCTCGCCGTCGCCAGCCGGCTGCCCAGCCACCGCAGGATCCGACTCGGCCCGCTCAGCCTGGCCGACGTGGCGGAACTCATCCGCCGCGAAGCCGGACACGAGCCCGGCGCCGACGTTGCCCGCAGCATCCACGCCCGTACCGCCGGCAATCCCTTCTACGTCCGGGAGCTGTCCCGGCTGCTCAACGACCGTGGCGCGCTCGCCGACGACGAGGCGCCGGTGCGGGCCGGGGTGCCGTCGACGGTGCGGGACGTCGTCCGTGGCCGGATGGCCGGCCTCGACGACGGCGCCCGCGATCTGCTCCAGATCGCCGCGCTCATCGGTCGCGACGTCGACCTCGGCCTGCTCGCCCGGGCCGCGGACGCCGACGCCGCGGACTGCCTCGAACGCCTCGAACCGTTGCAGGCGCTGGGTCTGCTCGAAACGAGGCCCGAGGATCCGTTCTCGTTGCGCTTCGCGCACGACCTGGTCCGCGAGTCGATCACGGAAACGACGGCGCAGCAGCGGGCGATCCGGCTGCACCTGCGCGTCGCGGACGCGCTCGAAGCAAGCCGGGCGGACGACGAGTCCATCACCGAGCGCCTCGCCTACCACCTGTGGTCCGCCGGCCCCCTTGCCGACCCGGTCCGGACCGCGGAGGCGCTCAAGCGCGCCGGCCATCGCGCCGCGACCAAGCTCGCGTTCGCCGCCGCCGACCGACACCTGGAGACGGCCGCCCAGGTCGCGCGGAACGCCGGCCTGCCGGAGCTGGAGCTGTCCGCCCTCTCGCTGCTGGCCATCGCCCCGCGCCGGCAGGCCGGATTCGGCGGCACGACGTTCGATCTGCTGGAGCGTGCCGAACTCCTGGCCCGCCAGCTCGGCCGCGACGTCGAGGCCGCCGGCCTCCTCTTCGCCCGCCTGTTCGGGGCCTACACCTTCCTGGAGCCGGACCGCGAGTCTCTGGTACGCCGACTGTACGAGCAGGGGGAGGCGTCCTCCGACCCGATCCTGCGGGTGTACGGCCGGCAGGCATGGGGCCTGCACCAGTGGGACATCGGCAACATCGGTGAGGCATACCGGTACTTCATGGCGAACGACCCCGCCGTGCTGCACGGCGCCGTCTCATCGCACAGCGAGACCCCCGTCCGGCGTGACGTCTCGGGTGAGTGGCCCGGCTGGCGTGCCGTGGTGACCGCACTGCGCGGCGACGCCGGGACGGCGGGCACCATGATCGACGAATGGAACGGCCCGGCCGACCCGCTGGGGGTCGCGACCTGGGCCTACTACATCACCATCATCGCCTCCATGGCCGGTGACGCGGGCTGGGTGATACGCACGATCGAGCGGTGGATGGCCATGGGCACCGGCCGCACCGCCGTCCAGCAGGAGCACTACGTGCGGCTGAACTGGTACTGGGCGCGGGCCCTCACCGGCGACGATCCGGCGGGAATCGCGGCGGAGGCCGAACAACTGCTCGCCACGACGCTGGTCGACCCGCCGAGGTGGGGCATCGCGTACCACAACGGACTGCTCGCCGAGATGTGGCTGGCCGCAGGGAGGCCGGTCGAGGCCGGCACCGCCCTCGACCGGGCGGACCGGGCGCTCGAGGCCCACGGCCAGCGCTACGCCGAAGGACTCGTCCGCCTGCTGCGGGCGCGCCTGCTCCAGGCCCGGGGCGAGCCCGTCGACGTCGTCCGGGCCGCCGCCGAAGCGGCCCGAGCCTGGTCCGCCGATCGCGAGACCCACCTCTTCGCCCGCCGGGCCGAGGAGTTCGTGGCCTCCCTCGACTGACCGGGTTCCCCCGTTGTGATGACGCGGCCGTTACCCACCGCCGATCGGCGCAGGGGTGCCGATGCCCGGCTCTGACGGGTCGTCCTGTGACGGGGGCTAGTGAGATCGAGGGAGGCCCGGACACGATTCGTGGACACGTAACTTGACCGGGTGACGGTGCCGGTCGGTGCCCTCCCCCACCCATCGATGGCGTCAGTCCTCCACGGCATTCAGGATGCGAATGTCACGGTCGGCGCCGTCACCGAGCGCCGCGAGTGCCTCCTGGTAGGCGCGGCTGTGGTACGCCGCGACTGCCGCATCGGCGCTGTCGAAGCGAATGAGGGTCGTACGCAGCGCCCCGGACCCCTCCAGCACATGCACCGGATTGCCACGAGCGAGGAACACGCCGCCCGCCGCCCTTATCGCCGGCCCCGCCAGCTCGACGTAGCGAGCCAGCTTGGCATCGTCATGGATAGCGGTGAACGTGTTGATCCAATAGGCGGTCATGCCCCCCATGATGCCCCCTCCGTCGCCCGGGCCCAGGACTCTTGCGCCCCTCTACTGCGCCTTCACGGGTGTGTCAGCGCCTCGGCTCGACCTTGCCGCCCGTGACCTAGCTGGGTACGCGTCCGCGCGTCGCCGCCGAGGTCGTAGACCCGTACCTGCCAGCCGTACCGGTCCGCGTACGGCATGGAAAACTGGTCCCCTCCAAATTGGGCGGCGGCGGCGTGTAAGTAGGCAGGAGGTGGCGTGTGGATGCCGATAGGCCGTCGTTCGACGCGTACGTGCAGGCCCGTACGGCGGCTTTGTCGCGAATAGCCTTCCTGCTCACCGGCGACCATCACCTGGCCGAGGACCTGGTTCAGCAGACGTTCCTGCGGGTTGCCGGTCGCTGGCAGCGGGTGGTGATGGAGGGGAGCCCCGACCCGTACGTCCGCAAGGTGCTCTACCACGAACACGTCTCCTGGTGGCGGCAGGCACGACGGGTGGGTCAGGTGACGTCGGTCGGCGCAGACAAGCCGGTGCCGGACTACGCCGACCGGGTGAGCGTGACGGTCGCCGTGCAGCGGGCCCTGGCCAGACTCGGCCCACGCCAGCGCGCGGCCCTGATCCTGCGGTACTTCGAGGACCTGACCGAGGCCGAAACGGCGGCGGTCCTCGGCTGCCGGGTGGGCACCGTCAAGAGCCAGGTTCGGGACGGGCTGGCCCGCCTGCGCACCCTCGCGCCAGAACTGGCCGACCTGATGGGGGCGGACTCATGACCGAATCACCCTTGACCGACGTCCTGGCCCGCATCGCCGATCAGGCACGGCCGGCGCGGATTCCCCCCGACACGTGGCGCAAGGGCATCCGCCGCCGCCGGATCCGCCTCGCCGGTGGCGTACTGACGGTGGCCGTGGCGCTCGCGGGGGGTTTCCTGCTGTTCGGCCACCAAGGGGGTCAGGGCATCGCTCCCGCCGACGCGCCCCGGCCGGTGGTGCCATCGGATGTCTACTCTCCGCTGACCGGCGAGGACACCATCGTCGAGGCGCCACCCGGACCGGCCGCGATCCTCGTCGCCGGAGACCATGAACTACGAGGCAGCGACATCTGGGGCTGGGAGGGCCGCAGCCTGCTCGTCGGGCAGAACGGCAGTTACCGACTGGCCCGTACGGTGGGTGAAACCAACGCTGGCGCGGGCGGCCTCCTGCTCTCGCCGGACGGCCGGTACCTGGCCAGTCAGCCGTGGATAGAGGGATCCCAGTGGGCCCAGGATCAGACCGCCGTGGTCGACCTGGTAACCGGCGAGGTGGTCCAGTACGACGGCGGCTTCCCGATGGGATGGACGCCGGACAGTCGCTCGATCCTGCTGCACTCACCCCCGCTGGTCAGCTACCAGGTCGGTGACCTACGGCTGCTCAGCCTGGAAACCGGTCAGGCCCGCCCGCTGCCCGAGGTCGAGGGCCGGATGCGGATCGGCAACTTCGCGGCGTTCTCCCCGGACGGTGCGCGGATTGCGGTGGCCACCGAAGACGCTCTCAGTGTCATCGACGTGGCCGGCAACTCCGTCCGGAAGTTGGTCGACCTCACCGCACGCGACCGCCTTGCCGGGCCCGGCGCTTGGCTGCCCGACGGCAAGCGGATCGCCACGTACACGGTGGGCGGCTGCGAGGAGGGCGAGACCTGCGATGAGAGGAGCCTCGCCCAGCGGCTGTTCCAGGTCCGGTACGTGGACGCCGACAGCGGCCAACCCGCCGACGGGCCGCGCCTGGCCCCGGCCCGGGGACTGGCCGCCCGCATGCTCGGCTGGCAGCGCGACGACGCCGCGGTCGTCGCTGTCTACGCCCCGGAGAAGGGCGCGGTCAAGGGTCCGAACGACCCGAACTGGTCGGAGACCGACTGGTGGACCGTGGGCGGGGTCGACCTCAGGACCTTCCGGGCCGATGGCAGTCAGCGCCGGTTGGTCGACCTACCCGGCAGCGCGCTGTTCGTCGACGTACCCGTGAATCTCCTGGACCGGTTCGGCGGACCCTCACCGACGCCGCTGGAGGGGGCAGCGCGCTGGTTGCTGGCCCTCTACTGGCCCCTGGGACAGGTGGTCGAGCTGCTGATCGTCATCGTCATATCGGTGGTGATCCTGGCGATTCGCGGGTCGGCCAAGCGGCGTGTCAGAGCGCCGACGGAGCCGCCGTTCGCCCCGGGCACCGCATCATCGACGGACGGGCGGCCTTCGGACTAGTGCTGCAACGGCACTGACCGAGTCGAGTCTTGATCACGTTCGTGGGATGCGGCGGTTGCTGCGGTGGGCCGCCTGGGACGTCGACGCGGTCCGGCCATCTTGATCATGGCGTAGGCGTAGGTCGCTCGGGCATCCAGGGTCGGCGTGGCGGACCCGACCGCGGGTCGGTACGGAGCGGACACCTTCACGGTGTCCTGCCGATCGGGCCGAGAACGGTTCACCAGCTCCGGGTGGCCGACGATGCGCACCACGGCGCCGGAGCCGTGCCGGGGGCCGCTGGCCGTGCGTCGGTTGCCGTGCACGGCCAGCGGTCGTTCCCTACGGCTCAGCCTGCGGTGCAGGACCTGATCTGGGGTCGGGCGCTGGAGTTGCCGTTCATCATCGTGGTGAAGCCGAACGTGTTGCCGCTGCCGTTGGAGCGCACCGTCATCACGCTGCCGCTGCTGTCCCAACTGAAGCTGCCGCTCCAGGTGGTGGAGACCCGCTGTGGCGAGGTGATCGCCACGACCACGGACCAGGTGCTGGCCCCGCTGACCGTGACCGAGGTGTTGTACCGGTCGCCCCAGACCGTGCCCGGGGTGATCGACGCCGTGCAGCTACCGCCGGGCGGCGGGGTCGTCGGGGGGAGGGTCGTGGGCGGCGTGGTGGTCGGCGGCGTGGTGGTGGGGTTGGGAGCGCCGCTGTTCAGCGCGGCGAGTACCGCGTCGTACGCCGCTTTCTTGCCACCACTGCTGTTGAACAGCAGCGGACTCTCACCGGACCGCCACGAGTCCGAATCGCGGATACCCCAGACCGTGATGCCGGTGCAACGAGGCACCGCCAGGCAGTCGTTGGTCACGTTGCGGTACGCGTCCGCCGGGGCGTTACGGATGTCCAGCTCGGTGATGTGCACGTCCACTCCGAGTGCGGCGAAGCTGGACAACGTCGTACGGTAGTTGCTCGGATAGTTCGAGCCACCCGTGAAGTGCGACTGCAGACCCACGCAGTCGATCGGCACGCCACGGTTCTTGAAGTCCTGGACCATCCGGTAGACAGCCTGGGTCTTCGCATCGGTCCAGTTGTCGGTGTTGTAGTCGTTGTAGCAGAGCTTGGCGCCGGGGTCCGCCGCCCGCGCGGCACGGAACGCCGCCTCGATCCAGTCGTTGCCCGTCCGCTGCAGGTTGGAGTCGCGCCGGGCACCGCTGGATCCGTCGGCGAACGCCTCGTTCACCACATCCCACCACGTGACCTGACCGCGGAAGTGGGTGGCGACCTGCGTGACGTGGTTGAGCATCGCGTTGCGCAGCGCCGTACCCGACATGCTCTGCATCCAGCCCGGCTGCTGGCTGTGCCAGGCGAGCGTGTGGCCACGCACCTGCATGCCGCGCGACCGGGCGTGCTGCACGATCCGGTCGGCGTTGCCGTAGCTGAACTGGTTCTGGTTCGGCTCGGTCGCGTCGATCTTCATTTCGTTTTCCGGCGTGACCTGGTTAAACTCCCGATTCAGGATGGTCGTGTACGCCGAATCGCTCAACTTGCCCGCCGCGACGGCGGTACCGAAGAACCGCCCGCCACGCTCGGCGGCCGACGCACCCAGGGTCGTGGCCGCCTGCGCCGAGGTGCTCACCACGACCGCGGTGCCGGTGGCGAGCAGCAGGCTCATGACGCCCAGCAACAGCCGGGACTGCCGGATTCGTCTCGTCGTCGGGCGGGGACGCGCCTCAACGGGTTGGTTCATCATTCCTGTAAGCCTCTCTGGTCAGTTGACAAGGTCGACGGAGTTCCACGGTGGGCCCGGGGACAGGGCGGCGGTGCAGGCAGCATTTGGCGGGGGGTCCGGCGGGATCGGTCCGGACGCTGACGGGTGGCGCCGCCCACACGCCGGCCGGCTTGCGACGACCGAGGGAGCGGCGGGATCGCCGCGACAGCGGGCACGACCGGGGCCGGTCCGCCGCCGCGCGGGGTAAGACGCCCAACGCGGCCTCCTTTGCAGGGCGAGGGTGGTGGGGTACGGGTGCAGCCCGAAGCCGGTTGAGCCGGGACATGGACCTCAAGCCCACCCGTAGGCCGAGAGGTTACGGAAAAGTTTCATATGATTCAAGTCTATGAATCTTTGTGTTGACCTGCCCTTCCGCCACAAAAACCCAGGTCGGACAGCGGATAGTCGGCGCCGGACAGCCTGGAAATTTTCGGCCACAGGCTCGTAAGTTTGCGGCCGGGGAGAGTCCACACCGACCACATGGGAGCGGGTACGCCCCCTCGACACGAACGAGCCAACGTCGACTCGTCACCGTCACCCGATTGTCAGACAGGCGGTACGAGCTGCGCAAAGAGCGTGTTGGTCGGCGGGATCCCCGGCACCCGGCGGCCACAGCCCGGTGAACCACGAAGATTCAGGGCCTTGGATATTTCGGAGAAGTTTCGTAACCTGTGCCCACAAGCGACTTTTCCTACCGGCGACCGGAGCCGGCGCACCCCGACGGCAACCTGAGCCGCTCCGCCGCCTCCCTACCCGGAGGATCAGATGCGCAACGGATCGACCAGACCGCTACCGGCCGTTCTCACCGCGGGCACGGTGGTCACCGGATCGGTCTCCGGCAGAAGCTCGTCGCCGGCGGCCACACCGTCGACTTCGTCGGCTCCAATGACGACGGCCGCGCCGACCACGCCACCGCCAACCACGTGCGCCCTTCCGGCGACGGCTCCTACTCCTCCTCGGCGAACACGACCTCGCGGCGCCGGTGAATCGCCGGGAGGACGGCGACGACGAGCGCCGCCACGGCCAGGGCCAGGAGGACCGCGGAGATCGGTCGGGTCAGGAAGACCGACGCGTCGCCGCGGGAGATGATGAGCGCCCGCCGCAGGTTCTCCTCCAGCAAGGGGCCGAGGACGAAGCCGAGAAGCAGTGGCGCCGGCTCGCAGCCGCACTTGATCAGGATGTAGCCCAGGATCCCGAAGAACGCGATCGCGTAGACGTCGTACGCGTTGAACGCCAGGGAGTAGGTGCCGATCGCGGCGAACAGGATGATCATCGGGAACAGCACCTGGTACGGGATGCGCAGCATGCGTACCCAGAGCCCGATCAGCGGCAGGTTCAGCAGGAGGAGCAGCACGTTGCCGATCCACATCGACGCGATCAGGCCCCAGAACAGTGCCGGTTCGTCGGTGAGGACGTTCGGGCCGGGGGTTATGCCGTGGACGATGAACGCGCCGACCATCAGTGCCATCACCGGGTGCGCCGGCAGGCCCAGGGTGAGCAGCGGGATGAACGACGTCTGTGCGGCGGCGTTGTTCGCCGACTCGGGGCCGGCGACACCCTCGATCGCACCACGCCCGAACTCCTGCGGCCGTTTCGAGATCCGCTTCTCGACGGCGTACGAGGTGAACGAGGCCAGCACGTGGCCACCGCCGGGCAGGACGCCGAGCGCGGCGCCGAGACCGGTGCCCCGCAGGATCGGGCCGACGATCCGGCGCCGGTCCTCGCGGGTCGGCCAGAGGCTCGTCACCTTGCTGATGACCGCCGCGCGGGTGTGCTCGTTCTCCAGGTTGCGCAGGATCTCGGCCACCCCGAACATGCCGACGGCGACCGAGACGAAGTCGATGCCGCCGTACAGCTCGCGCTGGTCGAGCACGAACCGGGGCGTGCCGGTGTAGATGTCCTGTCCGACCGTGCCGAGCAGGACGCCGAGCGCGATCATCGCCAGTGCCTTGAGCGCCGTGCCACGGGCCAGCGCGATCGACACGATCAGGCCGAGCAACACCAGCGAGAAGTATTCGGCCGGGCCGAACTTCAGCGCCACGCGGGCCAGCGGTGGGGCCGCGACGGCGAGCGCGACGGTGGCCACCGTACCCGCGATGAAGGAACCGATCGCGGCGGCGGCCAGGGCCGCGCCGGCCCGGCCCTGCCGGGCCATCTCGTGCCCGTCCAGGGCGGTGACCGCCGCCGACGACTCACCGGGCAGATTGATCAGGATGGCGGTCGTCGACCCGCCGTACTGTGCGCCGTAGTAGATGCCGGCCAGCATGATCAGCGCCGTGACCGGCTCGAAGCTGAACGTGATCGGCAGCAGCATCGCCACCGTCGCCGTCGGCCCGATGCCGGGCAGGACGCCGACCGCCGTCCCGAGCAGCACACCCACGAAGCAGTAGAGGACGTTCTGGACCAGGAAGGCGGTCGAGAAGCCCAGCGCGAGGTTGTCGAGAAGTTCCATGCCTCAATCCGGCGGTCGCGTCAGAACCCGAGCCACGGGCCCCATAGCGGGATCCGCATCTGAAGTCCGACGATGAAGATGAGCGTGCTGGCCAGGGTCAGTCCGGCGGCCACGGCGACGGCCGTGAGCAGCCGTACGCGGGTGCTGGCCAGCGTGGTGAGCAGGGCGGTCACCGCCGCTGTCGGTACGAATCCGAGGCGCCGAACGGTGAACCCGAAGAACAGGACCGCGAGCACGATGACGCCGACCGCACGCCACGGGACCGGTCCGAACGAGATCACCTCGCCGGCGACGAGTCCCTTGACGACGATCGCCAGCCCCAGGGTGGCCACGGTCGCGCCGACCAGCAACGGGAAGGCTCCGGGGCCCATCCGCAGTGGGGTACCCAGCTCGTAGCCGAGCGCCCCCACCACGAACGCGCCACCGATCAGTACGAACACTCCCCCGGCGAGGACATCCGGGAAGGACCTGCGGCGTTCCACCTCAGGAGGCCTTGACCCCGGCGTCGGCGATGACCTTCGCCCAGGTGCCGAGCTGCTCCTCGAGCTTGGTCCGGTGTGCCTGCGGGGTCGCGGCCTCGGCCGGGACCGGCGCGGTGCCGAGCTTGGCCATCTGGTCGACGACCGCTTGATCGGCCAGTGCCACCTTCAGCGCCTCGGACAGCTTCTGTACGACCTCCTGGGGCGTGTCCGCCGGGACGTAGAGACCGTGCCACACGCTGACCTGGAGCTGGGGCAACCCGGCCTCGGCCGTGGTGGGCAGGTCGGGCAGGCTCTTCACCCGCTCCGGTGTGGTCACCGCGTACGCCTTCACCTCGCCCGCGGAGATCTGGCCGCTGGTGTTGGTCGTCTGGTCGCACATGAAGTCGACCTGGCCGCCGACGAGGTCGGTCAGCGCGGGGCCGGTGCCCTGGTACGGGACCTCCTGGAGCTTGACCCCGGCGGCGCTCTGGAACAGCAGGCCGCACAGGTGTGATGCCGCGCCGATACCGGCGTTGGCCAGCGTGACCTTGCTGGCGTTCGCCTTGACGTGGGTCACGAGGTCCTGGAGCGTCGCGGGTGCGAAGTCCTTGCGGGCGACAACGGTCATCGGCACCTCGGTGACGAGCCCGACGGTCTCGAAGTCCTCGAGCGGCTTGTAGCCCAGGCTCTTGTACAGGGCCGGAGCCGTTGACATGCCGATGTGGTGCATGAGCACGGTGTAGCCGTCCGGTTGGGCCCGCGCGACCTCACCGGCGCCGACCGTGCCGCCGGCGCCCTCGACGTTCTGGACGACGATCTTGGCGCCGAGCTTCGCCGCCATCGGCTCGGCGATCATGCGGGTGACCGTGTCCGTCGGACCGCCCGCGCTGAACGGCACGACGAACGTGATGTTCTGGTCCGGATAGCCCCCGCCTCCGCCGGTGGCTCCCCCGTTACCGGAACAGGCGGCGACGAGCGAGACGAGGCCGATCGCGGCGACCAACCGCGCGGCGGCCCGGTACCTGCCGGTCGTTTCCATATCGCGGCCTCCTCATCGGCGCATGCGCATTCGTCGGCGAGTGCGCGGCCTCAGTCTCGGCTGGTAGGGACGCGGATGGTGTCAGAGAAATCCCAAGGAATGCTCCGCATGTCAGAGGAATCCAAAGAACTCGGGGCTGACACGATCGTCGATCCGGGGCGTACAATTCGCGGGTATGCGGATCACCGTCATCGAAGATGACGACCGCGTGGCGCGGGGTCTGGTGACCGTCCTTGCCCAGGCGGGCTTCGAGGTCCACCGCATCGCCACCGCCGCGGAGGCAGCGTGCGCGGCCCCATCCGATGTCGTCCTCGTCGATCTGGGTCTGCCCGACGGCGACGGACTCGACGTGATCCGCAGGCTGCGTGACCGCCCGGAGACCGCCGTGATCGCCGTGACAGCTCGTTCCGAAGAGCACGAGCGGGTACGTGGCCTACGCGCCGGCGCCGACGACTACATCGTGAAGCCGTTCGGCGTCCCGGAGTTGCTGGCCAGGATCGACGCCGTCCTGCGACGTACCCGGGTGGCCCGTGCCCTGAGCCACCCGGACGGGCCGCTCGTCCTCGGCCCGATGCGGATCGGCGTCGGCACCCGCGAGGTCACCGTCGACGGCACGCCCGTGACGCTGACCCGCAAGGAGTTCGAGCTGCTCCTACTGCTGGCCCGGCGGGCGCCGAACGTGGTGAGCCGGGACATCATCCTCGACCAGATCTGGGGCGCGACCTGGGAGTCCTCGAGTCGCACCCTGGACACCCACATCGCGGCGCTGCGGCACAAGATCGGGCCCGCCGTACTCATCCGCACGATCCACGGGGTCGGCTATCGGCTCCTGGCCGACCAGCCGGAGCTGATTGGCTGACGCATCGTGCACCGTCGCCTGCTCGCCGTCCTCGTACCCCTCGCGGTGCTGCTCGTCGCCGCGCTCGGGGCACCGCTCAGTGTCACCGTGGCCGAGCGGGAGATGCAGGAGACCTACGTCGACCGGTTGGGCGACGTCGGCCGGTTCGCGTCGCTGGCCGAGACCGCGCTGTCCAGCGGGCGTACCGAGGCGCTCCACCAGGAGCTGGCGCGCTACCACAAGCTGTACGGCATCCCGGTCGCGCTGATCGACACGTCGGGCAAGGTGCTGCTCGGACCGGCCGCCGCCTACCACGAGGCGGCGCGCGCCGAGCCGGCGTTGCCCCGGATCGTCACCGCGGCGCTGGCCGGAGCGCGGTCTGAACCGTCCGGGAAATGGGCGCCGTGGGACGACTCCGCTCTCGTCGTGGCCGAGCCGGTGGGCCGGGACAGCGAGGTCGTCGGCGCCGTCGTGACGATCTCCGACCTGTCCAGGACGCGCGATCGCATCCTCGTACGCTGGGCCCGGCTCGCCGGGCTCGGGCTGCTGCCGCTGATCGCACTGGTGGCCGTCGCCTGGCCGGTTTCGGCGTGGGTGCTGCGGCCGGTGTGGAAACTGGACGCGGCGACCTCGCGGATCTCCGAAGGCGACCTGACGATTCGCGTCGACGCCGAGGCCGGCCCGGCCGAGCTGCGGCGGCTCACAGAGTCGTTCAACACCATGATGGACGCCGTCGAGAATGCCGTGCAGCGGCAGCGGGCGTTCGTGTCCGACGCGTCGCATCAGTTGCGCAACCCGTTGACCAGCCTCCGGCTCGCGGTGGAGAGCCTCGAGATGCACCTGCGGCCGGAGAGCGACGGGCGACAGATGTACGACGTCGCCGTCGACGAGCTGAAGGCCATGCAGCGGATGCTGAACTCGCTGCAGGCCAGTGCGCGGATGGAGAGCATGCGGACGGCGTCGCCGGTGGATCTCGACGAGGTGCTGACGACCCGGGTGGACCGGTGGCGTGCGTTGACGGCAACGGCGGGGCAGACACTGGTGGTCGACGTGCCACCGGGGCTGCGGTTGCTGGAGCCACCGGGCGGACTGGGCAGCATCCTGGACGAGCTGATCAGCAACGCGCTACGGCTGTCGGACGCGCAGGTGGTGCAGGTGAGTGCCCGAGTCGTCCCCGGTGGTGGTGCCGCCGGACACCTCAGCGACTCCGCGACCGGGGGCGTGGTGACCATCGCTGTTCGCGACGACGGCCAGGGGGTCGACGACTCCGAGCGGGCCCAGGCACTACGACGGTTCTGGCGATCGCCGCGACACCAGAACGTGCCCGGGACCGGCCTGGGACTGGCGATCTGCGCCGACCTGGTCGGGGCCGCCGGGGGCGAACTGCGGCTGGAGAAGGGCCTGCCGCGTCCGGACGGGTCCGGCAACGGGTTCGCCGCGGTGATCGCGCTGCCGGTCGTACCGCGGGTCGCGTCGCCCTCCGGCGCCCCGGCCCGGTCGCCGATCTGAGAACCCGGTCCCGTCGCCAGTCTGTTGCCGTCCGGTCAGCGCTTGCGGTCGCGGAACCAGGCGGCCGAGCCCGGATGGAGCGGGACCGATGCGGTGGAGATCCCGGTACGGACGTTGATCCGCCACGCTTCGGGCACGGCCTCGGCGTCGTCACGGCTCTCGGAGGCGATCGTCCCCGCGTACGTGAAGATCGTGTCGGTGATGGCGTAGACCAGGTCGTCGGGCAGGTCGTTGCGCACGAGGAGCACGTTCGGCACCGCGACGGTGCGGGTGGCCGGGACGCCGGCGTAGGCAGTCGCGGGGATCATGGCCGGAGCATAGGGACCGGGGTACGCCGTGAAGAGCGCGTCTGCCTGCGCGTCCAACGGGACCAGCCGGATGGGGTGCCGCTGCGCCAACTCCGTGATCGCGGGTGTCGGTACACCGGTCAGGGAGAACATCGCGTCGATCTCGCCATCGCGCAGTGTCGCCGCCGATTCGGCCTGGCTGAGGAACCGACCGTCGGCCTTCACCGGGCCGAGCCCCAGCACCCGCAGCGACGTGAACTCCGTGCCGGAGTCGCGGGCACCGAGGGATACGCGTTTGCCCTCGAGGTCCCGGAACTCCTCGATCGCCGAACTGGCCATGACCACGAGATGCAGGTGGCTGTCGTAAAGTCGGCAGATCGCCGAGAGTCCCTCGGGCGCGCTGCCGTCGCCGGTGATGAGTGCGTCGAGGCTCGTCAGCCCGAGGTGCACCTCGCCGGCCCGCAGCATCCGGATGTTGTCGGTGGACGCCCCGCTCGGCACGGTGGTCACCACGGCACCGGGCACATGCTCGGAGATGTGTTCGGCCAGCGCACCTCCGATGCGCCGGTACACCGCCCCCGCCGGCCCGGTGGCCAGTCGCAGGTGGACCCTGTCGAAGTCGGGCTGCTGGGAGCAACCAATGAGCAGCCCTCCGGCGGCCTGGAGCACCGCCCGCCGGCTGATCGGTGGCCCCAGGTTCAGCCCCATGCCGAGATGATACGCGGACGGCATCCGTCGGGACGCCGACGAGAACAGAGATTCGTCGATGCCCCGCACCCACGCCACCTGCCCATCTCCGCGCGCCACGAGGCCACCATCTCCCTCGCGGCGATCAACGAATGGCTCTGGTCAACCTTGGTCCGAGCCCGGGCCGGTCAGCCGTGCTCCCAGCCAGGCGCGGCTGCGCTGCAGCAGTCCCCGGGCCACACCCGTGTCGGGAGCCCATGCCTCGAAGCCGTGCGGAGCGCCAGGCACAACGTCGAGCACGCAGTCCACGCCCGCGTCGCGTAGGCGCTGCGAATAGTCCCGGTCCTCGTCGGCGAACAGATCGATGTCGCCCACGCTGATCCAGGCCGGTGGCAGACCGCGAAGATCGGCGCGGCGAGCCGCGACCGAGTAGTCGGGGGTACGCGGGCCGCCCGGCTCGCCGCCGAGGTAAGCGCCCCACCCGACCCGGTTCGCGGCGTTGTTCCATATCCGGTGGCGCACCCGGTCGAGGTCACGACGGGCGGCGGTGCGGTCATCGAGCATCGGGGCAAAGAGCCACTGTGCGACCGGCTGGGCGTCGCCGACGTCGTGCACCCGCTGCACCAGGCAGGCGGCCAGACCGGCGCCGGCGCTCGCACCCCCGACGGCGATGCGGTCCCGGTCGACCCCGAGGGACCCGGCCGATTGTTGCAGCCACTGCCAGGCGGCGAAGGTGTCATCGAGCGCGGCCGGGAAGGGGTGTTCAGGGGCAAGTCGGTAGTTAGTCGAGACAACGGCGACGTCGAGTTCCCGGGCAGTGACGGCACAGAAGGCGTCGTCCTGGACGGCGTCGCCGATGACGTACCCGCCGCCGTGCACCCAGAGCAGCGCCACCCCCGAACCACCACCGACAGGGGTGTACAGGCGCAGGCCCGCGCCATGGTCGACCTTGGCGACCTCGACGCCCTCGACCGGCTTGCCCGCCCCCCGCCGGTGGACCAGGGCACGCACCACCCGCCGTCCCCACGTCCGATTGAGCGGCAGCCGCGGGGTACGCGCGACGGCGCGGCGCAGCTCAGGGTCGACCATGGTCAGCTTCATGAACATCTCTCCTCGAATCTGGCACGCGTCTCGCTGCACGCCCGCCCCGACCTCGGACTCCAGCCATGATCCGGGCGGCGCCGCCGTACCGGCCGGGGCACGAAGGCCGCGATCGCCATGATCAGGTGGAACCCCCGAGTCGGGACAGGCAGAGCCTCGATCTCGTGCTGCACTCACCGAAGTTTAAGTCAATTGATTGACTTACCGGGAAGCTGTCGGCAGGCTGTGAGTCGACCGACATCGCCGAAAAGGACGGTGCGGTGGCTCAGGGCGAGGCGGACCAGGGTGGAATGGCGATGACGGGCAGGACCGCCGGCGACGACGCCGGGAGAACGTTGCGGGCGGAGCGGGCACTCACGACCCGAGAGCTGATCATGACGGTAGCGGAGCGACTGTTCGCCGAACACGGGGTGCTCGCCGTGTCCAACCGGCAGGTCAGCGAGGCCGCCGGGCAGGGCAACAACACAGCGGTCGGATACCACTTCGGCACCAAGGCCGACCTGGTACGCGCGATCGCGCGCAAGCACTCGGCACCGATCGAGGAGAACCGCCAGCGCATGCTGGCCAGGATCGGCCACCACGTGGACATCCGGGACTGGATCGCCTGCCTGGTCCGGCCGGTCACCGATCACCTGGCCGAGGTGGGCAGCCCCACCTGGCACGGCCGGTTCGCCGCGCAGGTGATGACCGACCCCTCATTGCGCTCGATCATGATCGAAGAGTACGTCTCGTCACCGTCACTAAGACGGATCATGGACGGGCTGCACGGGTCCCTCCCCGAACTGCCGGCCGACGTGCGCGCCGAGCGAACCGACATGTCCCGGCAACTGCTGGTGCATACGTTCGCCGAGCGTGAGCGTGCCCTGGCCGATGGCACCCCCACCCCCCGGCCCAGCTGGCACGACGCCGCGAACGGGCTGATCGACGCACTCGTCGGGCTCTGGCTGGCACCGGTCACGACCCGACGCGACGAAGAACGGGAGCAACCATGAGAGTGACGGTGGACGAGGACAGATGCTGCGGCGCCGGCACCTGCGTGATGCTCGCGCCGGAGGTGTTCGACCAGCGGGACGAGGACGGGATCGTGGTCCTGCTCGACCCGTTACCGCCCGAGGCACTGCACGACATCATCCGCGAGTCCGCCAGCGTGTGTCCGGCGGCCGCGATCTCGTTGCGCGAGCAGCCGTGAGCGGAGCCCCGGCGGCGAACCGCCGAACCCGGAGCATCCCCGACAGCGTGCTGGTGGTCGGAGCCTCGGCCGCCGGCCTCGGCACCGTGGAAGCCCTACGCCGCGGGGGTTACCGGGGCCGACTGACGGTGCTGGGCGCCGAGCCGCATCCGCCCTACGACCGGCCGCCGCTGTCCAAACAGATCCTGGCCGGTAGTTGGCCGGCCGATCGGTCCCACCTTCGGCCACCGGCCGCCCTGTCCGCCCTGGACGCGGAGATCATCACCGGTGACCCGGCGGTCGGTCTGGACACCGCGCCCCGCACCGTCCACACCGCCGCCGGACGCACGCTGACAGCGGAGGCGATCGTGGTGGCCACCGGGCTGAGGCCCCGTACGCTGCCCGGTCAGGACGGGCTGGCTGGCGTACACGTGCTGCGCACGCTCGACGATGCCCTGGCGCTCCGGGCGGACCTGCTGCGCGGCTCGCGGATCGTGGTCGTCGGAGACGGCGTGCTCGGCGCGGAGATCGCCGCCACCGCGCGGGGCATGGGGCTCCCGGTCACCATGACCGGCCCTCAGCCCGCGCCGCTGGCGATGCAGTTCGGCCCGCTGGCCGCTGGCCTGCTCGCGGACCTGCACGCCGAGCACGGGGTCGAGCTGCGGCTCGGTGCCGCGGCGACCGGGCTCACCGGGCGGGACGGGTGGGTCACCGGGGTGTGCCTGGAGAACGGCAGGGTGCTGCCGGCGGACGTTGTCGTGGTGGCATTCGGCGCCGTACCGGCGACGGACTGGCTTGTCGGCAGCGGGCTCCCGCTGGACGACGGGCTGGTGTGCGACTCCCGCTCGCGGGCGGCCGACGGGATCTACGCCGCCGGTGACGTGGCCCGCTGGCATCACGAGCGGCTCGACGTGTCGCTGCGGCTGGAGAACCGGACCAACGCCACCGAGCAGGCGGTCGCCGTCGCCGCCACCATTCTCGGCGACGACCGCCCCTACACCCCCGTGCCCTACCACTGGACCGACCAGTACGACGCCAGGATCCAGGTGCACGGGATCCTGGCGCCGGACGCCGAGGTGTCGGTCGTGGACGGTTCGGTGGCGGACCGCCGGTTCGTCGCGCTGTACAGCCGGGGCGGCAGGACCACCGGCGTCCTCGGCTGGAACATGCCCAAACAAGCCCGCCTGCGCCGACGGGAAATCCTCGGCGCTGCGGCACTCGTGGAGGGAGCATCATGACCAGCACCATCGACTCGACCGGAGCACCGGGGTTCCCGGCGGCCAGGGCGGCGAAGTGCCCATTCGACCCGCCGCCGACCATGCAGGCGCTGCGGGAGCGGACCCCGCTGGCGCGGGTCCGACTGTGGGACGGCACCACGCCATGGCTGGTGACCCGGTACGCGGAACAGCGGGTCCTGCTGGCCGACCCGAGGGTCAGTGCCGACATGACCCGCCCCGGCTACCCGAGCCCGGCGCCCATCAGCGACGCGCCCATCAGCTTCATCCTCATGGACGACCCCGAGCACGCCCGACTGCGGCGGATGGTGACCGCGCCCTTCACCATCAAACGGGTCGAGGCCATGCGGCCGGCCGTACAGAAGATCGTGGACGACCTGATCGACGACATGCTGACCGGCCCGAAGCCGGTGGACCTCGTGCAGGCGCTCGCGCTTCCGATGCCGTCGCTGGTGATCTGCCAACTGCTCGGCGTGCCCTATACGGACCATGACTTCTTCCAGGAGCACAGCAGCACGATGATCAACCGGGATGCGGAACCGGAGCAGCGGCGGGACGCCGCCGGCCGGCTGTTCGCGTACCTGGACGAGCTGATCGGCGAGAAGCTCACCGAACCCGGCGACGACCTGCTTTCCGGACTGACCGAGCGGATCAGGACCGGGGAGCTGACCCGACCGGACGCGGCCCAGATCGGCGTACTCATGCTGATCGCCGGGCACGAGACCACCGCGAACATGATCGCGCTCGGCACGCTGGCCCTGCTGGAACACCCCGACCAGTTGGAACTGTTACGCGACTCGAACGACCCGAAGCTCGTCGCCGGCGCGGTCGAGGAACTCCTGCGATACCTGCACATCACACACAACGGACGACGCCGCGTCGCGCTCGAGGACATCGAGATCGCCGGCGGGATCATCCGTGCCGGCGAGGGCATCATCCTGGCCAACGACATCGCGAACCGGGACCCGGAGATCTTCTCCGACCCCGACCGGCTCGACATCCAGCGGGACGCCCGCCGGCACGTGGCGTTCGGCTTCGGGGTGCACCAGTGCCTCGGGCAGCCACTGGCACGGATGGAACTCCAGGTTGTGTACAGCACGCTGTACCGGCGCATCCCCGCGTTGCGGCTGGCGGTCGAGCTGGACGAGGTCCCGTTCAAACACGACGGCTCGGTGTACGGGGTGTACGAGCTACCCGTGACCTGGTGACCCTACCTCCGGAGGAGACCCCATGAAGGTGACCATCGACCAGGACAGGTGCGTCGCGTCCGGGCAGTGCGTAACAGCCGCGACGACCGTGTTCGACCAGCGCGACGAGGACGGCATCGTCGTACTACTCGACCCCAGCCCACCAGGGGAACTCGCCGACGACGTCCGTCACGCGGCAGCCGTATGCCCGGCACTGGCCATCACCCTCACGGAGTAGCACCACCCGCGACCCGCCCGCCACGCCTGGGCCGACCCGGGCGGACCGGTTGGCGCTGCGACGGCGGTGTGGACCGGACGCGCCGGCCGCCATCGGGCGGCCGGCGCGTCGGATACGCGTACGAGGACAGCGGACAGCGGTCAGCGGTCAGCGGGCCGTCGTGACCGGGACGGACGGGGCGTCGACCTCGTGCACCGGCTCGCCCGGATCCGACCGCACGTCGATCCGCGACGGCCACCAGTTCGCCCTGCCGAGCATGGCCATCAGTGAGGGAAGTACCACCCCACGGATGATCAGAGCGTCGAGCAGCACCGCCAACGCCAGGCCCAGGCCGAGCTGCTTGAACTCGATGAAGCTCAGGGTGGCGAAGATGGCGAAGACCGATACCATGACGACCGCGGCACTGGTGACCACCCCCGCCGACTGGCTGATGCCCGTCGCGATCGCCTGACGGATGTCCCCGCCCTGGCGGGCCGCCTCGCGGATCGAATTGACCACGAAGACGTGATAGTCCATGGAGAGTCCGAAGAGCACCACGAAAAGGAACAGTGGGATCCAGGAGACGATGGCGCCGTTGGACTGGAATCCCAGGAGGTCTTCCGCCCACTCCCGCTGGAAGATCAGCACAAGCAGGCCGAAGGCAGCACCGGCCGACAACGTGTTGATCACCAGCGCGACGACGCCGACCACCACCGACCGGAACGACACCACCATGACCAGGAACGTCAGCAGCAGGACGAGACCGACCACCCAGGGCAGCTTCTGCTCGACGTTGGCCGCGTAGTCGAGGCTGTTGGGCACCTGACCACCAACCGTGACTTCGGCCCCGGGCACCCTGCCGATCGTCTCCGGCACGATCACCTCACGCAGCTTCCGTACGGATTCCTCCGCCTCGGGCGAGTTGGTGGCGAACCTGGTCGCCACGTTCACCACGTGCACCGTGCCGTCGGCGGAGGAGCGCGACTGCGGATCCTGCTCCGCGCCGAACAGGTCGTCCTGGCTCACCCGGGTGGTGAGTTGTGCCAGCGTGGCGGTCACCTGATCCGCGCTCGACGCCGGCGCTTCGACGACCACCTGGTGGGTGGTTCCCTTGCTCGGAAACGCCTCGGTCAGCCGGCCGTAGGCGGCGATCGCCGGGATCGACTGCGGATAGTCGTCGACCTCGGCCGACTTGAGCCGCAGGTCCAGCGCGGGCAGCGCCATCGCCAGCAGCGCGGCGACGGCGAGGACGAAGGTCAGCGCCGGGAACCGCAGCACCGGACGGAGCAGCGCCGGCCACAGCCTCGGCTCGCCGCTACGACCGGTCAGCCGCCACAGGATCGGCACCCTCGGCCGGTCCAGTCCCTTGCCGAGCTTGGCGAGCAGTGCGGGCAGCACGGTCAGGGACCCCAGGACCGCCACCGCCACGACGATGATCGACCCGGTGGCCAGCGAGGTGAAGACCAGATCGTTGGAGAGGTAGAGCGCGGCCATCGACACGATGACCGCGATACCCGAGACCACCACCGAGTGGCCGGACGTGGCCGCCGCGATCTCGATGGCGTCGATCCGGTTCCTTCCGCGCGCCCGCTCCTGCCGCTCACGTTTGAGGTAGAACAGCGAATAGTCGACGCCGACCGCCATTCCCATCAGCAGGATCATGTTGGACACCTGACCCGGATCCGGCACCAACTGGGACACGAGCGCCCACAGTCCCATCGCCGCGCCCACCGAGGAGAAGGCGAGCAGGACCGGCACGCCGGCCGCGATGATCGCACCGAACGCGACCATCATGATCAGCAGGGTGACCGGCAGGCTCAGTGTCTCGGCCTTGACGAAGTCGGAACCCAGCTGCTCGTTGATACCGGCCTGCACGGAGGCCGGGCCGGACTGCTCGATCCGCAGGGCGGGGAAGGCGTCCTGCACGGCGGAGGTTTCGTCGAGCAACGGAGTCACCCGTTGGTCGGCGGTCCGCGCGTCACCCGACATCGTCACCGCCACCAGGAGCGCCGAGCCGACCGGTGCGGGCACCGGGTCGGCCACCTGGTCCACCTCGGACAGGGCACGCATCCGGCGGGTGGCGTCGGCGGCGGCCCGCTGCGCCTCGGCCGTGTCGGGACCGACGCCACGGGGCGTGATCAGGATGTTCTCCACCGCCGGTGGGGTCAGCCCCGCCGAGTCACGCGTCTGGGTGGCGCGCCCCGACTCCCCCTGGCCCAGCCCGTCGGGGGTGGCCAGGCGGATCCCGGCCGACGAGGCTGCCAGACAGACCGCCACGAACAGGGTCCAGAGACCAATGGCCCACCACGGGTGGAGCGCGCTCCATCTTGCTACGCGAACGGTGACAGATCGCTTGGTCAACGTCTTGGACCTTTCATTTCGACTGGGGGTAACGGGCATCGGATCGACATCTCGCCAGCACCGAGTCTGAGCCGCAAACCTCGCCCGGTCACGGGTAGCACCATCCCCATGGAAGGTGGTCCTACTACCCGTTTATTCGACGACGGCCTACTCGATAATCGGGTCACCGGCGGCTCGTCCGCCGATGGCGCCACCCGGCGGCGGGGCATCGCGAGGGGATCGACATGACAAAGAGCATCGACCGGATGGCCGGACGTTGGGAGCTGCTGGGCTGGGCGTTCATGATGGCCGGGCTCGCCGTGGCCGAACTGCTCCTGCTCACCTGGGTGCTCACCACCCTGACCCTCGCGGCGGTGTGGATCGGTCTGCCGCTCTTCGTCAGCGCTGTGCTCGCGCTCCGTCGGTTCGCGGACCGGCGCAGGCTGTGGGCCGGCGAGAAGATGGGCGTGGTGATTGGCCGTCTTTATCGACCCGTTCCGGAGCGCGGTTGGGTGATGCGCTTCCAGGCGGTGGCCAAGGACCCTGCGACCTGGCGCGACATCCGCTGGCTGTTCGTCGACTGCACCGCCGGCCTGGCGCTCTGTCTGGTGCCGGTGGCACTCTTCCTGGCCGGCGTACTCGGCCTCGCGCTTCCGCTGATCTGGAGTCAGTTGCCCGCCGACGCCGCTCTGGACTTTCCCCTGGGGTTGCGGGTCACCGACGTGTCGAGCGCGCTCACCATCGCCGTACCCAACGGGATCCTGTATCTGGTCGGCTGGTGGTGGCTGACCCCCGCACTGATGCGGTGGTACGCCCGCCTGGTCGAACTCTGCCTGCGGCCCGACGAACGTTCGCGGCTGTCCGACCGGGTCGAGCGTCTGGCCAGCTCGCGCGCCCACAGCGTGGACCACCAGGCCGCGGAGTTGCGCCGGATCGAGCGCGACCTGCACGACGGCACCCAGGCTCATCTGGTCGCCCTCGGGATGAACCTCGGACTCGCCGAGACCATGCTGACCGACGACCCCAAGGTGCAGAGCCTGCTGGCCGAAGCCCGGGCGCACAACAGCCAGGCGATCACCGAACTGCGGGCCCTCGTCCGTGGCATCCGGCCGCCGGTGCTCAGCGACCGTGGCCTGGTCGGGGCGCTGCAGGCGCTGGCCATCCGCATCCCGATGGAGGTGGAGGTCGACATCGAACTGCCCGCACGACCGCCCGAGCCGATCGAGTCGGCGGTGTACTTCGCCGTCGCGGAGGCCCTCACCAACGCCATCAAGCACAGCGGCGCGACCCACGCGTGGGTACGTGGCACCTTCGTCAACGGCACCCTCTCGTTCCTGGTTGGCGACAACGGGCGGGGCGGCGCGGCACCGACAACGGGCGGTGGCCTGGAGGGGATCGAACGCCGGCTCGGTGTCTTCGACGGCACCACCGCCGTGGCCAGCCCTCCCGGCGGCGGTACCACCATCAGGTTCGACATCCCGTGCGAGTTGAACACGAGCAACCCGGCCTGATCCCTGCCGCCGTCGCGGGTGCCGCAGGTGCACCCGACGGCGGCGGCGGGAGTATCTCGTCAGCGCGTCGCCGCGGTGCTGAATGCCCGCACCGCCAACGGCACGGTGATCACCATCATCAGCGCCAGCACCACCATGGCCACCAGCACCGGCTGCTCCGATGGAAGGCTGCCGCTGGCCGCGATCGGGTTGCCCCAAAGGTGGCGGCAGGCGGCGGCCACGCAGCTCAACGGGTTCCATTCCGCGACGGCACCCAGCCAGCCCGGCATCCGTTCGGTGGAGAGAAACGCGTTGGAGACGAACGAGAAGAGTACGAGCAGGAGCGAGCCGGTCGACTCGATCGACTCGAGACTGCGCATCACCAGCCCCAGCAGCACGCCGACCCAGAGCGTCGCGTAACTGAACAGCAGGAGCAGTGCGAATCCGGCGACGGTCTGGCCGAGCCCGTTGTGCGGACGCCAGCCGAGCAGCACACCCATTCCGGTGACCAGGAGCAGGGTCACCGCCGAGAGGATCAGATCGGCGACCGTGTGCCCGATCAGCACAGCCGCACGCGAGATCGACAGCGTACGGAACCGGTCGACCAGGCCGTTGCGCAGATCCTCGGCCATACCGACCGCGGTCGGACCGATGGCCGTCAGCCCGATCTGCGCGGCGACCCCGGCGAAGATGTACTCCTGGTAGGTGCCGCCCCCCGGCACCACGATGGACGCCTCGAACAGGTAGCCGAGGGCCACGATCATGACGAGCGGGTTCAACGCGACCGCGAGCAGTTTGCCCGGGCTGCGGCGCAGGTGCCGCAGTCGCCGGCCGACCAGCGCGGTCACGTCTCCGAAGATCGGCACGACGTCGTCGAAACGATCCAGGACGGCTACGCGTCCGCCGTCGAGCACACCTGCACTCATGACTCGCCGCCCTTGGTCGTCGGTGCTCCGGTGAGTTGGAAGAAGACGTCGTCGAGGGAGGGCCGGCGCAGGGCGAAGTCGGTGACGTCCAGGCCGGCGGCCCGCAGGGCAGCCGCCGCCTCCGCGATGCTGTCGATGCCACTGATCAACTGTGCCGAAACGGTGTCACCGGCCCGGCTCACCATCGGCGGACCGACCGCGACCGGCACCAGGGCGGCGAGCGCGGCGGGAACCAGATCCGCGCGGACCGAAACCTCGAGCCGCTCCCCACCGACCTTGCGCTTGAGCTCGTCCGGCGTCCCCTCGGCGATCACCCGCCCGCTGTCGATGACCACGAGCTGGTTGGCCAGTTGGTCGGCCTCCTCCAGGTACTGCGTGGTCAGCAACACGGTCACCCCTTCGGCGACCTGGTCGCGTACCAGCGCCCAGAGGGTGGCCCGGCTGGTCGGGTCGAGACCGGTGGTCGGCTCGTCGAGGAACAGCACCGGCGGCTCGGCGATCAGGCAGGTGGCCAGGTCCAGTCGCCGGCGCATTCCACCGGAGTAGGTCCGCACCGGTCGCCGCGCCGCGTCCGTCAGATCGAACCGTTCCAGCAGCTCGGTCGCCCGTTCCCGGGAACGCCGCCGGCCGAGCCGCGACAGCCGGGCGAGCAGGACGATGTTCTCCTCGCCCGTCAGGGTGTCGTCGACGGCCGCGTACTGCCCGGAGAGACCGATCTTCCGCCGGACCTCCCGGGCCTGTCCGACCACGTCGAACCCGGCCACCCGTACCCGGCCCCGGTCGGGGGCGAGCAGCGTGGTCAGGATCCGGACCATGGTCGTCTTACCCGCGCCGTTCGGCCCGAGTACGCCCAGCACCGTGCCGGCCGGCACGGTCAAGCTCACCTCGGAGAGCACAGCTCGGCCACCGTACGACTTGCCGAGTGCCTCGACCTCTATCGCCAGGTCCATCGCTCCCCCAATCGGTTGTTCGCGGGCCACGGCACTAGGCGCGCACGGCAAGCAGGATCCGGTGCATCGGCGTGTCGATCAGACGGATTCGGCGCAGTCCCGCCGTGTTGAGCCACTGGTCGTACTCGCTCAGCGTGTAGGCGTCCCCGCCGCCGGTGGCGAGCATCGAGGCGGCGAAGAGTCGGAAGAACCGGTCCTGGGTCGTACCGGGTCCGGTGCCATCGTCGATGATCTGGTCGATGATGGCGACGACGCCGCCGTCGGCCAGCGACTTGCTGGCCTTGAGGCTGAGGTCCTGCGCCGCTTCCGGGGTCTGGAGGTGGAAGATGTTGGCGAACAGCACCAGGTCGAAGCCGCTGCCCCAGTCCTGTTCCCAGAAGTCCCGCACCACCGCGTCGAACCTTGCCTCCACCCCCACCCGTTCGCTCTGCGACCGGGCGATCGGGACGATCCGGGGTACGTCAATCCCGAGACCGGACATCGCCGGGAACTCCCGCAGCATGAGCTGGCTGTACAGGCCGGTGCCGCAGCCCACGTCGAGCAGCTTCGTGGCCTGGTACGGGGTCCAGCCGTGTTCGCGCAACGCGCCCGCGAGGGCGGAGACGATCGGCGGCGCCCAGAAGTTGATGCCTCGTGCCAACGACTCGTACTGGACGTCGGAGATCTGGTTGTGCTGCTGCGTCGCGCCGCCGGTGCCGCGTACCTCGTCGGCCAGATTGCGCCAGGCGTCCCACGCCCGCATCCGGTCGTAGCGCATCTTGCCCGCCAGGCTGTACAGGCCATCGGGCCGCAGGCACTCCCGCAGGTCCGACGGGAGCGTGTAACCCACCGCGCCGTCGGTCACCGTACGGTCGAGAATCTCGTACGCGTACAGCGCGTCCAACAGCACCCGCATGCCGCGCGGATTGGTGTCGAGCTCGTCGGCCAGTTGCGCGGCCGTGACCGGCTGGTCCCCGAGTGCCACGAAGACACCGAGGTCGAAGGCGGCCTCGATCACCCCCGGCGCCCAGATCCCGATCAGGTGCTCGTACATTCGGTGCGCGGCACGGACGACACCGTGGTCGGCACCGGACGCCGAGACGAGATCCATGTCGACGAGGCTGGTCATCTCCTCCGCAGTACCCACCGCTGCGGCAGTCGGCTGTGGTGTGGACAGTCTCACGGTTCGATCCCCATTCGTTCAGGTGAATGTGTCGGGCGTTGATCAGCCAATGCGGGCGAGTCCCCGCGCGTCTCGTCGGGCGGTGCCTCGGGACACGGCCAGCGGATCCCAGTCCGCCGGGCGGTCCGGAAGGACGGCCGGGTCACCGATCACCGTGCCGGACCGGGCCTGGGCGAGCAGCGGCCGGTCGAGGATCTGTCCGGCGCACATGGCACCACCGACCATCACCCCGCCGATCCCGCTGCCGTGCCGGGTGCTCTGGCCGACCACGTACAGCCCCGGCACGGTGGTCCGGGTGTCCGGTCGGGTACCGACGCCGGCGCCCCAGCGGCCCAGGCCGTAGGGGGTGCCGCCGGTGGACCAGGTGTAGCGCTCCTGACTCAGCGGCGTCGCCGTCTCGAGATGCACTATCCGGTCCCGGAACGGACCGAGTGCCTCCTCCGCGGCGTCGAGCATCGCGTCCGTCACCCGCTGCTTCTCCCGCTGGTAGACCTCGTTGCGGCGGTAGCGTCCGCCCTCCGCCGGGCCGGTGCTCACCCCCCACCGCTCGTATCCCGGTGGGCAGAGGGTCATCAGTTGGAAGTTCGAGTGTCCGGGTGGGCACACCGCGCGGTTGTGCGGATCCTTCAGCGACGCGAAGGAACAGAACAGGTAGTCCACCGTGTCGAACGAGCCGGCGGCCAACCGGGCGTAGAGCCCTTCGATGTCGTCGTCGCGCAACCACCACAGGTTCGCGTTGCGCCGCTCCGGCAGCGGCGTGTCCAGTGCGACGTAGAGCACCGTCAGCGCCAGGGTCGGCACCGCCCGGTCGGTCTTCTCCACCACCGCCGTGGTGAAGGCGTCGCTGCCGCCGGCCAGTTCCAGGACGGTCCGGCGGTAGTCCGCGTTGCACACCACCAGGTCGGCCCGGATGGTCCGGCCGTCGGCGAGCGTCACCCCGGTCGCCCGCCCGCCCTCGACCAGGATTCGGGACACCGCACAGCGCGTCCACAGCTCGCCGCCGTTGGATTCCAGGGACTCCACCAGCGAGGCGGCAAGCATCTGCCCACCGCCCTCCGGGTAGTAGGCGCCGTGCAGGTAGTGGTCGATCATCCTGACGTGCACGCCGACCGAGGCGGCCGACGGCGCCAGCCCGTAGTTGCCGCTCTGCGCGGCCAGCACGGACCGCGCCGGTCTGGAGAGCCGGCAGTGGTCGAACAGATCGGCCAGGGTCCGTCGGTGCCACGCCACGGTCGTCGACGCCTCGATCCGGTGACCGCCGCCGGGCGTCGGGGGGAGACCCGGCGCGGCCCGCACCACCTCCGCGCAGACGTCGAAGTACCGGAGCAAACCTTCGGTCTCGGCGGGGAAGGTGGCAAGCAGCCGGTCCCGATAACGGTCCCAGCCCGCCGGTACGTCGACCGACCGCCCCGGCATCACGATGTGGTCGAAACCGTCCTGGTCCATCGGTCGGAACCGGACCCGATCACGCAGACCCAGACCGGCGAGGATGGCGGGAATGGTGCCGCCCGGCCCGCAGTCGCCGAGATAGTGCACGCCGACGTCGAACTCGTACGCGCGCCTGCGCCGGAAGACGTGCCCGTTGCCGCCGGCGACGTCGTGCTGTTCGAGGACCAGCACCCGCCGGCCGCTCGCCGCGAGGTAGCCGGCGCAGGTCAGGCCCCCGAGTCCGCTACCCACGACAACCACGTCCCACGACAGGTCGTCACCGCGCATCGATTGTCCCGGCATCAGATCGATATCCCGCCGTGAATCTCGACGACCGAGCCCGTGATGTAGGTGGCCCGGTCCGAGGCCAGGAAGGAGACCAGGTCGGCGACCTCCTCGGCGGTACCCATCCGACCCAGCGCGACCGAATCGCGAATCCGCTCGCTGACCGAACCGGACAGGGCGTCGGTCATGTCGGTGTCGATGAAGCCGGGTGCCACCACGTTGGCCCGGATCCCGTACCGGCCGACCTCCTTGGCCAGCGCCTTCGAGAATCCGATGATCCCGGCCTTTGCCGCGGAATAGTTGGTCTGCTTGGCATTGCCGTACACGCCGGAGACGGACGAGATGTTGACGATGCAACCACGCCTGCGCTTCATCATGCCGAAGGCCGCCGCACGGCAGACGTGGTAGACGCCGTCCAGGTTGGTGCGCATCACGGCACCCCAGTTGTCGTCCGACATCGTCACCAGAGGGCCGTCGCGGGTGATGCCGGCGGAGGTCACCGCCACCGAGATCGGACCCACCTCGCGTTCCGTCCGGCTGATCCAGGCGCGCACCGCATCGGCGTCGGCCACATCGACCCTGCTGGCGACCACCCGGGTGCCCCACTTGCCGGCCTGGACCGTCACCTGGTGCGCGGACTCCTCGTCGGCCCGGTAGCAGAAGGCGACGTCGAATCCCTCCTCCGCCAGCCGCAGCACGGTCGCCCTGCCGATGCCCCGGGACCCACCACTGACCACCGCGAGCCGCGATGCGCCCTCGTCCATGATTCCGTCTCCCATTCCCATCACCGATCCACCGAAGCGCCGACACTCGTCGGGTCACTCCCCTGCCGGGCCGCCGGGCTCCCGTACTCCGGGACCCGCAACTCCATCCGTGGGCGCATCGTCACCACCGCCTGGCGTACGGTCAGCACCCCGGTGGTACCCACCAGGCTGTGGCCCTCGATGATCGCGGTGTCCGCGACCTCCCGCACCAGCCGTGCGTGATGCTCGACCAGGTCACCGGGGAGAACCGGGTCGCCGTACCCGACCCCGGAGATCGCACCGAGCAGCATGACGCGATCCGAACCGGCGTCGGCGGTGGTCAACAACAGGCCCGCGGCCTGCACCCAGGACTCCAGCAGCAGGGTCCGTGGGTACGCCACCCGGCGCTCGTCGCTGTCCAGAGCCGTGCCGGCGTACCACGGCTCGTTGCGCGTCACCGCCTTTACGGCGACGATCCGGTTACCCGGCTCGATCGTCACCACCCGGTCGATCAGCAACATCGGGTACCGGTGTGCGAGCGACGGCTGCGGCGTCGTACCCATCACCGGTCACCTCGCCGCAGCCGGAGCCGGACCAGCGCGGCGAGCCCGCGCTCTGTCGACACCCGGGCGGCGCAACCCGTCCCCTGGTCGACCCGGTCCCACTCGACCTCGATCGCCAGGGTGTCCCCCGGATATACAGCGTCGCGGAAACGGGCCGATTCGACCGTGTCGAGGTGGAGCGGGCCGAACTCGGGCGGTGCCGTACGCGTCGCCGCCTGGAGCACCGCCTCGATGACGCACACTCCGGGAAAGATCGGGAAGCCCGGAAAGTGTCCGGCGAGGACGGGCTCGTCCGGGCGTACCCTGAAGCTGGCCGCCGACCGCCACCCGCCATCGACCAGGGCCGCCTGCCGGACCACCCGGACCGGTTCCCGCAGCGGACTCAGCGGCTGCCGGACCGACGTCGAGGTCGCCTCAGGATGCATCGCAGAGCCTCAGCAGGGCGCAGGCCACGGTGCCGTCCCGATCCACCGAGGTGACCAGCGCGACCCGCCCGCCGAGACCACCGGCGGTGTGCGCGGTCGCCAGCACCGACCCGATCTGGAAGGCCCCGGACACGCACGCGGTCTCGCCGAGCAGACCCGACACCGACGGCAGCACCGTCACCTCGTCACCGAGGGTCTCGGCGACCACCTGCCGCTCGTGTCCCCCCAGCGGTCCGGGCGCGTCGCTGAGCGCCACGAGGTCGACATCCGCCGCGGCGAGGCCGGCGGCCTTCAGCGCCGCGAGGATGCAGGCCGCCAACTCCGCACGCGGGTCCGCGTCGAAGAAGATCCGCGACTCGACGACCAGGACCTCGGCCAACGGCCGACGATCCGCGCCGACCGCACCGACCGGTTCGACCAGCATCATCAGCGCGCCCTCGCCGAGCACCACCGGAGTCTCCGGCGCCGCCTGCCGCCACAGCCACGAACGGCTCCGGGAGTAGTCCTCGGTCGCGCCCACCAGTGCCCGCGCCGCCCGACCGTTGGCCAGCAGCCGGCGGGCGTAACGCAGACCGAGCAGCGCACTGCCCCGCCCGCCCGCCATGGTGGTGTTCGGTCCCCGCAGCTCGTACCAGATCGCGCACTGGCCTGCGGCGGCGTTCATCACCGCGTACGGCATCATCGCCGGGTCGACGTAGAAGGGCTTCTCCTCGGTGAGTGAGGCCCGGGTGAAGTCCATCATCGTCTGGGTGCTGCCGAAGGAGGTACCGAGTACCAGGGCGGTGTCGTCCCGTCCCCGCACGCCCCCGTCCGGGCCGAGCTCCGTCAGCAGCGCGCCGACGGCCGACAGGGCCAGAGCGGTGCCCCGGTCCATCGCCCTGGTTCCCTTCTTGCCCAGCATCTCCCGGATGTCGAAGCCGGGTACCAGGCAGGCCCGGTCGTCGGGCACGTCCCACTGCGGGGCGCGCACCTCGGTGTCCGTCGGCCGCTGCTCCCGCAGTCCCTCGACGAACGCCGACCGTCCGACCCCGTACGGGGAGACGGCCGCCCAGGCCGTGATGACCAACCGGTCCGCGTCGACCCCCGTGGCACTCACACCATCACCCCGTTGTCCGCGTCCTCGTAACGGCCGAGCATGACGATCGCGTTGTTCCCGCCGAAGGCGAGCCCGTTGTTCTGCACCACCCGCAACTGCGCCGGCACCGAATGGTTCGGTACGCAGTCGATGTCGCAGTCGGGATCGGTCTCGACGTGGTTGATCGTCGGCGGGATGAAGCCCTGTTTGATGGCGAGCGCGCAGGCAATCGCGCTGAGCGCGCTGGCCGCCCCCATGGTGTGACCGAGCATCGACTTCAACGAGACGGTGCGCGGTGTGTCAGCGCCGAAGACGCTGCGGATGGCCCGGGTCTCGGTCACGTCGTTCGCCTTCGTACCGGTGCCGTGCGCGGAGATCAGGTCGACCTCCGCCGGTGTGACGCCGGCATCCGCGAGGGCCAGCGCCATGCACCGGGCGACGCTGCTCTCGTTGGGCGCCACCTGGTGGTACGCATCGCAGTTGAGGCCGTAACCGCGGATCTCGGCGTAGATCCGGGCGCCGCGCCGCTGCGCCGACGCGAGTGACTCCAGCATCAGCACCCCCGCGCCCTCACCGGTGAGGATCCCCTTGCGGTTCTTGTCGAACGGTTGGCAGAACTCCGGCGCGATGGTGCCGAGCCGGTAGAACCCGGTGAAGGTCTTGCGACACATCGCGTCCGCGCCGCCGCAGAGCGCGAAGTCGACCTCACCGGAACGGACCGCGTCGAAGCCGTACCCGATGGCGTAGTTACCGGCCGAGCAGGCCGTCGCCATCGTGATCGCCTCCACGTCGGACAGGCCGAGTTCACGGGCGACCGACATGGCCAGACGGGACGCGGGGAGGCGGCGGGCACGGGCCGGTTCCATCCGGGTCGGCCCGCCGGCCACGTCCTGCCCCACCAGGTGATCGAGGTCGTACGACTCACCGTCGGTGGTACCGATGGAGATGAGTCCGCGTCGGGCCTGGAGCGTCTCATCGTCCAGACCGGCGTCCGTCACCGCCATCCTGGCCGCCGCCACCGAAAACTGACTGGCCCGACCGAGTTGCTCGATCGGGGTGTTGCGGATCCACGACTCCGGTTCGAAGCCGACGACCTCGCAGCCGTTGGTGTGGGCGAACCCGGTGGTGTCGAAGACGCTGATCGGCCGGACACCGGACCGTCCCGCACGCAGGCCGGCCGCGAACTGATCGGCGCCCACGCCGATGCTGGAGAAGACCCCGACACCGGTGAGCACCACGCGGTGCGCCGAACCTGTTTCCCTGCTAGCTGACATGACCGCTCCCGTCCGATCGTCGCGTCGCCTGATCCGGCTACCAGTTCGCTGCTTTGGCCACGACGTCGTAGACCCCGCGCAGGTTGGTCATCCGGGCCATCTCGGCCTGGTCGATGACCACGTGGTAGCGGCGTTCCAGGGCCGACAGCACCTCGATCGCGCCCAGCGAGTCCGAACCGTGCTCCTCCTGGAAGAGGCTGCTCTCGGTCACTTCCTCCGGTTCGAGCTCCAGGGTCTCGCAGACGATCTCCTTGATCTCCTCGAAGCGTTCGGTGTCGACTGCGGATGCGCTCACTGTTCCTCCAGATGGTGTCGCGACGGACGGTGGTGGTGCGTACCACTCAGCTGCGGGTCGCCTCGATCAGGCTGTTCGGCCGCATGTCGACCCAGTGCTCCTCGACGTAGGCCAGGCAGGCATCCCGGTCGGCTGCGCCGAAGACCGTCGACCAGCCGGCGGGTACCTCGGCGAACCGGGGCCAGATGCAGTGCTGCCCCTCGTGGTTGACGAGAACCAGGAACACACCTTCGGGATCGTCGAACGGGTTGTTACTCAACACGGGCCTCCCGCTGATATTCGGCAAGTTGGTTCAGTTCGGTGGCGAGGATCCGACCGATCTGCGTGAGCGGCTCTGCGGTGAGCATGAAGTCATGCGCGCAGGGCACGTCGTGGCGCTCGATCGGGCCGTCGACGTGTGGGCGCCACAGTTGCGCGTTCGACCCGGGTACGGCGTCAGACTCGGTGGCGCTGAAGTAGACGAGCTTTCCGACGTACCCGGCCGGCCGGTACGCCCGCCGCAGGTGCGCGTTGTTGCGGCACACCCGCAGCAGGTTCGCCAACTGCTCCTCGGTCATGGCCGACATCAGGTGCTCGTCGCGGTGGAACCGGGCGACCAGGTCGGCGAGCACGATCGGACCGACCAGCAGTGCGTCCGGGTCGTAGCCGAGGTAGGTCAGGACCTGCCGCAGCAGCTCGCGGTCGTCGGGCAGTTCCTCGTCGGGGGTGGCCGGTGCCCCGTCGAGGCTGACCAGCAGGGCGACCCGTTCCTGTGCCCGCTGGAGCTGGACGGCCATCTCGTACGCCAGCACTCCGCCGAACGACCAGCCGAGCAGGTGGTAAGGCCCGTCCGGCTGGATCTTCCGAATCTCGCCCAGATACTCGGCGGCCATGTCCGCAAGCGTCTCCGGAAGAGTCTCGCGCCGCATGATCCCGCGCGCCTGGAGGCCGTACAGCGGGTAGTCGGCGCCGAGATGGGCCGTCAGCCCCCGGTAGAACCAGCTCAGTCCGCCGCCGGGATGGATGCAGAAGATCGGTGGCCGAGTGCCCCGCGGGCGGAGCGGGATCATGGTGGCGAACGAGTCGGATTCCGACAGCTCCGCCAGCCGCTCCGCGAGTTCGGCGACCGTCGGGGCCTCGAACAGCGCGCGGATCGGCAAGCGCACCCCGAGCTCGGTCCGGATCCGGCCGGCCAGTCGGGTGGCGAGCAACGACTGGCCGCCCAGGTCGAAGAAGTCGTCGTGGACGCCGATGTCGGGCACCCCCAGCACCTCGGCGAACATCGCGGCCAGCCGGCGTTCCCGGGCATCGCGGGGAGGGGTACCACCGACGGCCGGCCGATCCGGTGCCGGCAGTGCCGACCGGTCGAGCTTTCCGTTGGTGGTCAACGGCAGCGCGTCGAGCCCGACGTAGGCGTTCGGCAGCATGTAGTCGGGCAGCACCTCGGCGAGGTGCTTGCGCAGCACCTGGATGCCGGCGCTGGACGCCGCCGACGCCGGAACGAGGTAGCCGACGATCCGCTCCTTGCCCGACAGGTCCACGCGTACGCCGACCGCCGCCTGGTCGACGGCGGGATGGCCCATGAGCACGCTCTCGATCTCACCGAGCTCGATCCGGTAACCGCGTACCTTCACCTGGTCGTCGGTCCGGCCGAGATACTCCAGTTCGCCGGCGGAGGTCCACCGGGCCAGGTCGCCGGTCCGGTACATCCTGGCGCCGGCACCGGCGGAGAACGGGTTGGCCACGAAACGCGCCGCGGTGAGCGTCGGTCGGGCGACGTATCCCCGGGCGAGGCCGGCCCCGGCGAGGTAGAGCTCGCCGACCACGCCGTCGGCCACCGGCCGGAGCATCGAGTCCAGCAGGTACACCTCGGTGTTCCAGATCGGACGGCCGATCGGTACGGCGCCGGCCGGAGCCGGTGCGCCCGGCGCCACTGCGTAGACCACCGAGCCGACCGTCGCCTCGGTCGGTCCGTACTCGTTGACCACCGTCATCGCCGGCCGACGTCGCCGGAGTTCGCTCAGGTTCTCCCCGAGCAGTTGCTCACCCCCGACGACGAGGTCACCCGTGGGTGAGAAGCGGCCGGAAACCTGGTCCAGCAGACGCAGGTGGCTCGGGGTCGCCTTGAGGAAGGTGCACACCTCGCCGGTCGGTACGGGACCCTCCGGCACCGCCGACTCGGCGGTCAGGTCGGCCGCCACGATCCGGCCGCCGGAGACCAGCGGCGCGTACAGCGTGGTCACGGTGAGGTCGAACGTCACCGGCGAGTGCAGGATCGCCATCGTCGCGACGCTGGGATACGCCCGAGCCGCGAACCGGACGTAGTTGACCGCCGACCTGTGTTCGATGAGGACACCCTTCGGGCGACCGGTCGAGCCCGACGTGTAGATGACGTACGCCGGATGCGCCGGGCGCAGCGGGGCGGTCCGGTCGTGGTCGCCGGGTGCCCGGTCGTCCTCCCCGTCCCACGCCGCACGGAAGTCGGGCTCGTCGAGGTGCAGCACCGGGATGCCACCGGTGTTGACGTCGGGGAGCACCCCGCTGGTGGTGATTAGCAGGACCGCGGACGAGTCGGACAGCACGTACTCGATCCGGTCGACCGGGTGGAACGGGTCGAGGGGGACGTACCCGGACCCGGCCTTGAGCGTGGCGAGCAGCGCGACGACCAACTCGTCGGACGGTGCCAGTGCCACGGCGACCAACCGCTCCGGGCCCGCCCCGTGGGAGATCAACCGGCGCGCGAGCCGGTTGGCCCGCCGGTCGAGTTCGGCGTAACTCAGGGCACGAGCGCCGCAGGTGACGGCGATGGCGTCCGGGGTCCGGGCCACCTGCGCTTCGATCGCCTCGGGCAGGGTCTGCGCGACGACGTCGTGGTGGGTGTCGTTACGGGTCACCAGCAGGTCGTGCCGCTCGGCCGGGTCGAGGAGGTCGAGCTGGGCCAGTGGCCGTTCGTCGCCGGCGGCCACCTGGTGCAGCAACGTGACCAGCCGGTCGGCGATCCGGCGCATCCGTGCCCGGTCGAGCAGGTCGGGGCGGTAGTCGAGCCGCATCGTGAGCCGGTCGCCGGGGACCACGAGCAGGGTCAACGGATAGTGGTTGGCGTCCCGGCCCTGCGCGCCGGTCAGACGCAGTCCCGGTACCAGGTCCGCCAGGCCCGACGGGTCGAGCGGGTAGTTCTCGAACACCAGCACGGTGTCGAACAGTTCGCCCTGGCCGGCCACTTCCTGGAGTTCGCCGAGCCCCAGGTAGCCGTACGACATCAGGGCGGCCTGCTGGCGCTGGAGCGCCGCCATGGTCTGGCCGAGTGAGGCGGCCGGATCCAGCCGGACCCGGACCGGCAGCGTGTTGATGAAGAACCCGATCATCGATTCGATGCCCGCGACCTCGGCGGGGCGGCCGGCGGTGACGCCGCCGAACACCACGTCCCGCCGGCCGGTCAGGGCACCGAGCAGCACCGACCACACACCCTGGAAGACGGTGTTCAGGGTGACCGAGCGGGCCCTGGCCCACTCCGTCAGCCGGGCCGTCTCGTTCTCGCCGAGTTCGACGACTATCTGCTCGGGGAGGGTCGGTGTCCGCCGCTGCTGCGACGGGGCCAGCCGGGTGCCCTCCGACAACCCGTCCAGTGCCGAACGCCAGGCCGCGCGGGCCGACTCACGGTCCTGCGCGGACAGCCAGTCGAGGTAGTCGCGGTACGGCGTCACGGTCGGCATCGCCGAGTCGTCGGCACCGTTGGCGTAGAGGGTGAACAGCTCGCGGGCCAGCAGTGGCATCGACCAGCCGTCGGCGAGGATGTGGTGGATGGTCAGGATGAGCCGGTGGGCCCGGACGTCGTTACGCACCAGCGTGGCCCGGATCAGGGGTGGGCGGGCCAGGTCGAACCGGGCGAGGCGGTCCTCGTCGGCCAACCGGGTCAACGCCCCGTCCCGCTCGACGGTCCCGAGGTGGGAAAGGTCGTGTTCCCGCAGCGGTAACGGAATCGGGTCGGGAATGAGCTGTACCGGCTCACCGGACTTGCGGTAACGAAACGCCGCGCAGAGGTGGGGATGCCGGGCGAGCAACGCGTCTCCGGCGCGACGCAGGGCCACCGGGTCGAGGGGACCGGCCAGGTCCAGGATCAGCTGTACGGCGTAGACGTCGGCGCCCGAGGAGTCGTACTGGGCGTGGAAGAGCATGCCCTCCTGCAACGGCGACAACGCCAGGACGTCACGGAGTCGGGTACGGGTCATGTGGCGGCACCCCAATCGGCCAGATCGTTCTCGAACTCGTCAATCTCGGCCTGGCTGATCGAGGTGTGGGAGACGTCCGACGGGGTCAGCCCGCCCGCGCCGCCTCCGCTGGTGTGCTCGACGATCACCTCCAGCAACCGTGACCAGTTCTGGGCGAGGTCGTAGACGTGGGACTCGGCCAGAATCTCGCCGGCCCAGACCCAGCTCGCGACCAGTTCCGGCCCGTCGACCCGCTCGACCACCACGACGTCGACGGTCAGCGCGTGTGGCAACGGCAGACCGGGGTCGGTCGCGCCGTGCAGCGCCTCCTGCGAGGTGTCGACCGACCAGTCCGACGCTGTTCCCGTGCCAAGCCGGCCGAGGTAGTTGAAACCGATCCGGGGCACCTCGAACGCGCCGAGCACCGGTGCGGTCTCCGGATTCAGGTAGCGCAGCAGGCCGTAGCCGAGCCCACGGTCGGGGATGTCCCGCACCTGCTCCTTCACCCGCTTGAGGGCGCGGCCGACGGATGGTCCGGCGGCCCAGATGTCCGCCCACTGCGGTTCACCGACGTCGAGGTGCAACGGGAAGGAGTTGGTGAACCAGCCGATCGTCCGGGACAGGTCGATGTCGGCCCGGATCTGCTCCCGGCCGTGGCCCTCGATCATCAGTGAGACGCCCGTCGGGTGCGCCCCGTGCTGGGTGCGGCCGTGGGCGACCGCGAGGACCAACGCGGTGAGCAGGACGTCGTTGGTCTCGGCGTGAAAGGCCGCCGGGGCGGTTGTCATCAGCGACCTGGTCAGCTCCGGGCGGAGGCGCAGGTCCAGTCGGCCCGCCGTCGAGGTCAGATCGATGGCCGGGTCCAGCGGTCGCTTGCCCAGCGGCTCTTCCGGCCGGTCGAGCATCCTGGTCCACAGTGCCAGCTCCGCGGTCCGGCTCGCGGTCCGCGCCTCCGTCCGGAGCAGCGCCGCCCAACTTCGCAGCGAGGTGCCGACCGGTGCGAGGGTGGGCCGCGTACCGGCGGTCAGGGCGTGCCACACCTCGGCCAGATCCTCCATCAGCACGCGCCACGACACACCGTCCACCGCGAGGTGGTGCAGCATCAGCAGGAGTCGCCCCGGACGGTCCCCGCCCGCGTCGAACCAGACCGCCTGCAGCACGACGCCGCGCGCCGGGTCGAGCCGGTCCCGGGCCGCGGACCCCTCGACGCGTACGGTCCGTGCCACCGCGTCGTCGTCCAGCCCACGGATGTCGGTCCGGTGCAGGAACGCTCCCGGGCTGCCGCCACCGGGGGCTGCCACCCGCATCGACCATGTGCCGGGTCCACCGGCCAGCGACAGCCGCAGGGCGTCGTGGTGGTCGACGAGTGCCTGGATGGCGGTGGTCAGCAACTCGCCGTCGAGCGCCGGCGGGGTGCGGAGCAGCAGCGCCTGGTTGAAGCCCGCGAACTCGCCTCCCCGGTCGAGCAGGTCGGCGACGATCGGTGTGAGTGCCACGTCGCCGACCCCGTCGTCGGGCGCGGCGGCGGGTCCGGCGTCGACCGCCGTGGCGACCGCCGCCAGTGTCCGGACGGTCTGGTGGGTGAAGACGTCACGGGGGCTGAGCAGCAGCCCCGCCTTACGTGCCCGGCTCACCATCTGGATGGAGATGATGCTGTCCCCGCCGAGGTCGAAGAAACTCTGCTCGACGCCGACCTCGGCGAGACCGAGCACATCCGCGAAGATCGCCCGCAGTGTCCGCTCCGCATCGGTGTCCGCTCCGGTCGGGGCGGAGGTGGTGGTCGCGGTGGGTGCCGGCAGCGCACCTTGGTCGATCTTGCGATTGCTGGTAAGCGGCAGCGCCGGCAGGGCCACGAAGACGCCCGGCACCATGTAGTCGGGCAGCGTCTGCGCGAGATGTGCCCGCAGGGTCGGGACGTCGACCCGGTCCGGACGCCGACCGTGCTGTTCGGTGGGCACCACGTAGGCCACCAGTCGTCGGTCGCCCGGGCGGTCCTCGCGCGCCACCACGACGGCGTCCTCGACCGTGGGATGCTGGCGCAGGACGGCCTCGATCTCGGGCAGTTCGATCCGGAAACCCCGCACCTTGACCTGGCGGTCGGCCCGGCCGACGAACCGCAGCTCACCTTCGGCGGTCCAAGCGGCCAGGTCACCGGTGTGGTACATCCGGGCCCCTGGTTCGTCGGCGAACGGGTCGGCGACGAACCGCCCCGCGGTCAACGGGGCCTGGTTCAGATACCCACGGGCCAGTCCGAGTCCGGCGATGAAAAGGTGTCCGACAACTCCCGGCGGCACCGGCTCCAGCCCTCCGTCGAGCACGTAGAGCCGGGTGTTGGCGAGCGGACCACCGATCGTCGGTGCCCCCGTGCCGGTCACGGACGCAGCGCTCGACCAGATCGTGGTCTCGGTGGGGCCGTACACGTTGGTGACGCTTCGGGCCGCCGGGTGCAGCAGGCCGGCGAGTTCTTCGGTCAACGCCTCCCCGCCGACCAGGACCCGTACGTCCCGGAAGCTGTCCGGGCCCTCCCGCACGAGCGCGTGCCACAGCGTCGGCGTCGCCTGCAGCACGCTCACCCGGTGCCGGGCGACGAGTTCCACGAGCAGCGCCGGGTCACGTACCTCGGTCTGATGGCCGAGGAGCATCGTGGCGCCCGTCGCCAGCGGCGCGAAGATCTCCAGGTTGGAGATGTCGAAGCCGAACGTGGTGACCGCCAGCCACCGGTCGTCGCGGGTCAGGGAGATCCGGCGGCACATGTCGTCGAGTAGGTTGACCAGGCCGGCGACGGAGACCATCACGCCCTTGGGACGGCCGGTCGACCCGGAGGTGTAGATGACGTACGCGAGGTTGTCCGGGGAGAGCGCACCACGCCGCTCGTCGGTGCCGAGATTGGCGCCGCTGCGCTCCCCCAGTTCCACGGCGACGGTCGGGGCGTCGAGCATGAGACGCGGTACGGCGGTGTCCGCGATCTTGTCGTGGACGCCGTCGCGACGGGTCAGCACCAGCATCGGCCGGGCGTCGGAGATCATGTACGCGATCCGGGACGCGGGATAGTCCGAGGCCAGCGGCAGGTACGCCGCCCCGGCCTTGATGACGGCGAGGGTAGCCACGATCAGCTCGACCGACCTCGGCAGGGCGATTCCCACCACCCGATCCGGTCCGGCTCCCCGGGCCACCAGGGCCCGGGCAAGCTGGTTGGCGCGGGAGTGCAGCTCCCGGAAGGTGACCGAGTCCGCGCCGCAGGTCACCGCGACGGCGTACGGCGTCCGTTCGGCCTGCCGTTCCACCAGGTCGACGAGGGACTCCACGCCGAGCGGCCGACCGGTGTCGTTCCACCCGGTGAGAATCCGGTGCCGCTCGTCGTCGGCCAGCGCGGTGACTGTCCGCACCGGGCGGTCCGGCTCCGCCACCAGCCGTCCGAGCAGCCGGACCAGCCGGTCGGCGAGTTGCCGGACCGTGGCCCGGTCGAACAGGTCGGTGCTGTACTCGACGTACCCGTCGATGCCACCCTCGGCCCCGGCCCGGCCGGGCAGTTCCGACATCTCGAAGGAGAGGTCGAACTTCGCCGTGCCGGTAGGCACGGGGGTGACCACGCTGCGCAGGCCGGGCAGCTCGATCGCCCCGGCGTCCGCGTTGTTGAACGACAGCATCACCTGGAAGAGCGGCTGCCGGGCCAGGGAACGGTCCGGCTTCACCACCTCGACCACGCGTTCGAACGGCACGTCCTGGTTGGCGTACGCGGCCAGGTCGACCTCCCGCACCCGGCCGACCAGTTCCCTGAAGGTGGGATCCCCGCTGGTGTCGGTACGGAGCACGAGCGTGTTGATGAAGAACCCGACCAGGTCGTCGAGGGACTCGTCGGTCCGCCCGGCCAGCGGTGTGCCGAGCGGGATGTCGGTGCCGGCGCCCATCTTGGTCAGCAGGGACGCGAGGGCCGCCTGTACGACCATGAAGACGCTCGCGTTGCTCTCGCGGGCCAGTGCGAGCAGGTCGTGGTGCAACGGGGCGGGCACCCGGAACTCGACCAGGTCACCGTCGTAGGTGGCGACCGCCGGTCGGGGACGGTCGTAGGGGAGGTCGATCTGGGCCGGTAGGTCCGCCAGCGCGGCCTGCCAGAAGCGGAGCTGTTGACTGGCACGGCTGCCCTGATCCTGCTCCCCGCCGAGCAGTTCGCGTTGCCAGAGCATGTAGTCGGCGTACTGCACGAGCAGCGGCGGGCGCTCGGGGGCTGCCCCGGCACGCCGGGCGGCGTACGCGTGCGCCAGGTCCCGGAACAGGGGCGCCAGTGACCAGCCGTCGCCGGCGACGTGGTGCAGCACCAGGAGCAGCACGTGCTCGTCGGCGGCCACCTCGAACAGCGTCGCGCGCAGTGGTGGATCGACGGAGATGTCGAACCCGTGACCGGACGCCTCGATCAGGGCGGCGTCCAGACCGTCGGCGTGCTGCGCGACGACGACGAGTTCCGGCCGGCACTGTCGGGCGGCGAGGATGACCTGACGTGGCTTCCCGTCGTCGTCGGGGAAGATCGTGCGGAGCGATTCGTGCCGTGCCACGAGGTCGGCGAGCGCCTCCCGCAGCGCGTCGCGGTCCAGGACGCCGGAGAGCCGGACCGCGGTCGGAATGTTGTACGCCGGGTTCGGCCCTTCCAGCCGGTTGAGGAACCAGAGCCGGAGCTGGGCGAAGGAGAGCGGCAGTACGTCCGGGCGGGTGGCGGGCAGGACCGGCGGCCGGGCCTGCCCGGCCGAGTCGAGCAGTCGTCCCAGCTGTTCCGGTGTGGGCGCCTCGAACAGCGCACGGACGGACAGTTCGACACCGACCTCGGTACGGATCCGGCTGACCAGCCGGGTTGCCAGCAGCGAGTGGCCGCCGGTGGCGAAGAAGTTGTCGTCGACACCGATCCGGGGCACCCCGAGAACCTCGGCGAAGAGCTCGCAGAGGAGTTCTTCGCGGGGTGTGGCGGGCCGGCGGTGGATCGTCCCGGCGTGGTAGTCGGGCGCGGGAAGCGCCTTGCGGTCGAGCTTGCCGTTGGTGGTCAACGGCAGCACCCCGAGGGCGACGAAAGCGGCCGGCACCATGTGTTCCGGCAGTACCGACGCGACGTGGGCGCGGATCTCGGCCAGGTCGGTCCCGCCGGCCCCGGGCACCAGGTAGGCAACCAACCGGCGGTCGCCCGGCCGGTCCTCCCGCACCACCACCGCCGCCTGCGCGACCTGCGCCGACGTACGCACCGCCGCCTCGACCTCGGCCAGCTCGATCCGGAACCCGCGGACCTTCACCTGGTCGTCCGAGCGGCCGAGGTAGTCCAACTGCCCGTCGGGCGCCCACCGGACCAGGTCGCCGGTGCGGTACATGAGGGAGCCGTCCGTTGGTGCGAACGGGTCGGCGACGAACCGCTGCGCGGTCAGGGCGGGCCGGTGCAGGTAGCCACGGGCCACCTGTCCACCGGCGAGGTAGAGCTCACCGGTGGCTCCCACCGGGACCGGCCGGAGGGCGTGGTCGAGCACGTACAGCCGGGTGTTGGCCAAGGGGCGGCCGATCGGCGGGCGACCGGCTGCCTGCAGCGGGTCGCTCATGGTGACGCAGACCGTCGCCTCCGTCGGACCGTAGGCGTTGATCATCATGCGGTCGGTCGCCCAGCGGGCGACGAGTTCGGGCGGGCACGCCTCGCCCGCCACGATCAGCACCAGGTCGCGCGGCAGCGTGGTGTCCGGGGGGAACGCGGCGACCACGCTGGGCGGAAGGCTCACCAGGGTGATCCGCTGCCGGGTGATGAGGTCGGCCAGTGCGGCGCCGGCCTCCCGCTCGTCGTCGCCTGCCAGGACGAGACATCCGCCGCCGAGCAGGGCGACGCTGAGTTCCCAGGCCGCCGCGTCGAAGCTCAGCGAGGCGAACTGGAGCAGCCGGGTGTCCGGGCCGACCCCGAACCGCTCGATCTGGTCGGCCACCAGCCGGAGCACGCTCGCGTGCTCCACGACGACCCCCTTGGGCCGCCCGGTGGAGCCGGAGGTGTAGATGACGTAGGCCGCGTCCCGCTCGGTCAGCGGTCGGGTCCGACGCGCGTCGTCGAGGTCACCGTCGGCCCGGCTGTCCAGCACCGCCCGGTGACCCGGGTCGTCGAGCAGCAGCGTCTCGATCGGCGTCGCGGACAACCTGTCGCCCAGCGACCGGGTCGTGACGGCCAGGGCCGGTCGCGCGTCGTCGAGCAGGAACGCGATCCGATCGTCCGGGTAGTTCGGGTCCACGGGCAGGTAGGCGGCGCCGGCCTTGAGTACGCCCAGCAGGGCCACCACGGTCTGCACGGACCTCGGCACCAGCAGCGCGACAACGTCCCCGGGGCCGATCCCCCGCTCGACGAGCAGCCGGGCGAACCGGTTGCTCCGGGCGTTCAGTTCGGCGTAGCTGAGCACGGTGTCGCCGTGGCGCAGCGCGGCCGCCGCGGGGGTGCGCCGGGCCTGCGCCTCGAAGAGGGCGGGGACCGTACCGGCCGGGACGGCACGAACGGGCCCGTTCCAGTCGACCAGTACCCGCTGCCGCTCCGGACCCTCCAGGAGGTCCACCCGCGCGACCGGTTGGTCGCCGTCGGTCACCATTGCCCGCAGTATTCGCAGCAGCCGGTCGCCGAGCCGGTCGACATCGTCGCGGTCGAACAGGTCCGGCCGGTAGTCCAGGCGGAACCGCATCCGCTGCCCGGGTACGACGAGCAGGCTGACCGGGTAGTGCGTGGTGTCGCGTACCGCCATGTCGACGATGCGCAGGTTGTCGTCCAGGCGCTGGAATCCGGCTAGGTCCAGCGGGTGGCTCTCGAACACCACCACGGTGTCGAACAGGCTGCCCAGCCCGGCGAGCTGCTGGATCTCCGCGAGCCCGAGGTGCTGGTGCGGCATCAGGGCCGCCTGGCCGTCCTGGAGCCGCCCGAGCAGTTCCGTGAGCGTCAGAGCCGGTTCCACGCGCAGCCGTACCGGCACGGTGTTGATGAACATGCCGACCATCGACTCGATGCCGGCAACCTCCGGTGGCCGTCCCGCGACGGTCGCGCCGAACACCACGTCACGCTGCCCGGTGACGGCGCTGAGCAGGATCGCCCAGGCGCCCTGGAACACCGTGTTCAGGGTGAGCCCGTGGGCCCGCGCCCACCGGGTCAGGGAGGCGGTGAGCGGCTCGGTGAGTTCGACCTCGACCTGTCGGGGCAGGGCCCCGAGGGGCGCGTCCTCGGTCGCGTGCACGCGGGTGGGCAGGTCGAGCCCGGCCAGCGATTCGCGCCAGGCGGCCCGTGCCGCGTCCCGGTCCTGTTCGGCCAACCAGGTCAGATAGGCACGGTACGCGCCCGGCCGGGCCAGCCCCGTGTCCGATCCGCCGTTGGCGTAGATGGCGAAGAACTCGTCCAGCGCCAGCGGCATCGACCAACCGTCGGAGACGATGTGGTGGTTGGTCAACAGGAACCGGTAGCGGCCGTCGCCGAGCCTGATCAACGTCGCGCGCATCAACGGCGCCTCGGTCAGGTCGAAGCGGCGGGTACGGTCCTGCTCCGTCAGTCGGTCGACCTCGGCCTGCCGGTTCCGCTGGTCGAGACCGGACAGGTCGTGATCGACCCAGCCCGGCGCGATGCCGTCGGAGATGACCTGTAGCGGATGCCCCGACCGGTTGTACCGGAACGCGGCCCCGAGGTTCGGGTGTCGGGCCAGCAGGGCCGCACTCGCCGATCGCAGGAGGACGGGGTCCGCCTCACCTTCGAGGTCGACCACGACCTGGACGTTGTAGACGTCCAGTGCCTCCTGCTCGTACCTGGCGTGGAAGAGCATGCCCTCCTGCAACGGTGCCAACGGCAGCACGTCGGACAGTCGCGGATGCTCGGCCTCGATCGCGGTGATTTCGTCCTGGGTCAGCGCGACGAGCGGCAGGTCGGACGGGGAGCGACCACCGGTGCCCGGCTGCTCGGCGTGCACGCGCAGGCCACGCAGCGCGGCCACCCACCGGTCGGAGATGTCGCGCACCTCGTCCTCGGTGAGGACGCCGCCGGCCCAGGACCAGGTGGCGGTGAGTCGGGGCCCGTCCGGGCCGTCCTCGGTGATGGCCCGCAGGTCCAGAACGTACGGCAGCGGCATGTCCGGGTCGCCGTCCTCGCCGAGCGTGCCGAACTCGTCCGCCACGGTCCAGTCGGCACCGCTGGCCGTGGTGGTGAACCGGCCGAGGTAGTTGAAGCCGACCTGCGGCATCGGGTACCCGGCCAGCACGGCGGCCGTGTCGGGGTTGAGGTGACGCAACAGCCCGTACCCGAGCCCGTGGTCGGGCAGCGCGCGCAACTGTTCCTTGACCCGGCGCAGGGCGTGCCCGACGACCACACCACCGGCGTCGACCTCGGCCCGGTCGGCCGTACCGGGATCGAGGAAGACCGGAAACACGCTCGTGAACCAGCCCACCGTCCGCGAGGTGTCCAGGTCTTCCCGGAGCTGCTCACGGCCGTGTCCCTCGAGCCCGAGCAGCACGCCCGAGCCGCTGCCCCGCCAGCCCGCCAGCGCCAGCGCGAGAGCGGTCAGCAGCACGTCGTTGGCGGTGCAGTGGAAGGCTGCCGGGATCCGGGTGAGCAGCGGCGCCGTCTCCGCGACCGGCAGGCTGATCTCCACCCGCCGTGTCGTACGCCGCAGGTCGACGCCCGGGTCGAGCCGTCGACGGCCGAGCACCGGGTCCGGCTGCCCGAGGATGCCCGTCCACAACGCCAACTCACCGGTGCGCCCCGCCGACGCCTCGGCGGTCAGCGACTCGCTCCATCGTCGGAACGACGTGGGTACCGGGTCGAGCACCGGACGGGTGCCGGTGGACACCGCCCGCCAGGCGACGAGCAGATCGGGCACCAGGATCCGCCACGAGACACCGTCGACGATGAGGTGGTGCAGCATGAGGACCAGTCGACCGGCCCGATCGGCGCCGGCGTCGAGCCAGACGGCCTGCACCACGACACCCGCGGACGGGGCGAGGCGGGCCTGGGCGGCGAGCCGCTCGTCGGCGACGACCGTCGTGAGCCGCTCGTCACCGAGGTGCGCCACGTCGACGCGGGTCAGCATCTCGGCCGCGGAGACCGTGCCGGACGCGGCGACCGTCATCGACCAGGCGCCGGCCGACCCCTCGATCCGGGCTCGCAGCAGGTCGTGGTGGTCCACCAACGCCTGCAACGCGGCCGCGAGATGGTCGGGGTCGAGGTCCGCCGGCACCCGGAGCACCATCGACTGTTGGTAGGCCGCCATCGGCCCACCGTGCTCGCGGAGCCAATGCATGATCGGGGTCAGCGGGACCGGTCCGGTGCCCTGCTGCGCCGACTCCACGCCGGTGGGGTTGGCCCGCCGGGCAACGGCGGCGAGTCCACCCGCGGTCTTGTGACGGAAGATCTCCTGCGGCGTGATCAACAGGCCGGCTCGGCGGGCCCGGCTGACCAGTTGGATGGAGACGATGCTGTCGCCGCCGAGATCGAAGAAGCTGTCGTCGATGCCGACGTCCGGCACCCCGAGCACCTCGGCGAACAGGTCCCGCAGCACCTGCTCGCCGGGAGTCCGTGCGGCCCGGCCGGTGGTGGTACGGGCGCTCGGCGCCGGGAGGGCCTTGCGGTCCACCTTGCCGTTGGCGGTCAACGGCAGCGCGTCCAGGGCGACGAAGACCGCCGGCACCATGTAGTCGGGCAGCACCCCGGCCGCGTACGCCCGCAGCGACGACGGGTCGGTGACTCCGACCACCCACGCGACCAGACGTTTCTGCCCGTTGGCGTCGGGCCTGACGTCGACGACAACGTCGCTGGCCTCGGGCAGGCCGCGCAGGACGGCTTCGACCTCGCCCAGCTCGATCCGGTGGCCCCGGACCTTGACCTGGTTGTCGCGGCGCTCGACGAACTCCAACTGCCCGTCCGACCGGGACATCACCCGGTCGCCGGTGCGGTACATCCGGGCGCCGTCCTCGTCGGCGAACGGGTCTGCCAGGAACGTCGCCGCCGTCTTCGTCGGATCGCCCAGGTACCCGCGTCCGACACCGACCCCGCCGACGTACAGCTCTCCCCGCCCGCCCGGCGGGACCGGTCGCAGGCTGTCGTCCAGCACGTAGAGCCGGGTGTTGCGGACCGCCCGGCCGATCGCGACCCGGCCGTCGGGCAGGTCGTCCCGACCGGCGATGAACGCGTGGGTGACATCGTCGGAGCACTCCGTCGGCCCGTAGGCGTTGACCATGACGATGTCGGGATAGCGGGCCAGCCACCGGACGCAGAGGTCGGCCGGCAGTGCCTCGCCGGTGACCACCATCCAGCGCAGCTCGGGCAGCCCGATCTCGGGCGCTCCGCTGTCCCAACTGTCCAGCGCCGCGCGCAGCAGGGACGGAACCACCTCCAGTACGGTGACCGCCTCGCGCCGGACCAGGTTCATCAGCAGTTCGGGGTCTGCCGCCGTCTCGCGCGGCACGACCCGTACCCGACCGCCGACGACGAGTGCGGCGAACATCTGCCAGATGGCGATGTCGAACGTCAGCGGTGCGTTCTGTACCACCAGGTCGGCGGCGGTCAGCTCGAGGTCCTCGACCTTGGCGAGCAGGTGGTTGACCATGCCCCGCCGGTGCACCATCGCACCCTTGGGACGACCGGTCGACCCCGACGTGAAGATGACGTACGCGAGATCGTCCTCCCGTCCCGACAGGGGGGTGAGCGCGCCGGCCGGGTCGACGGCGTCGTCCGCCATGATCAGGTCGAGGTGGTGCGCCGAGGACGCCACGATCTCCTCGGCCAACTCTCGGCATTCCGGGCCGACCAGGAGGGTCCGCACGCCGCTGTCCGCCAGCATCCCGGCTGTCCTGCCGACCGGCGCACGGGTGTCCAACGGGATCATCGCGGCGCCGGCGCCCAGTACGCCCAACGCCGAGACGATGAACCGCACACCCGGGTCGCCGAGCACCGCGACCAGCGAGTTCGACCCCACGTCGTGGGCCCGTAGCCGCCGGGTCAGCGCGCTCGCCCGACCGACGAGGGCGGCGTACCCGACCGCCTGACCGTCGTCGACGACCGCCACCGTCTCCGGGCGGGCCTCGGCGTGGGCGCGGATCCGTTCCACCACACCGGCGAAGCCGCCGTGCCGGTCGGTCCGGTTCCACTCGACGAGCACCTGTCGCCGCTCCGCCGCGTCGACCAGATCCAGCCGCCCCAGCGGTACCCCGGACTCCGCCTCGCACAGCCCGGCCAGCAGGGTGCCGAAGTGCCGGGCGTGTCCGGCCAGCTCGTCATCCCGGTAGAGCTCGGGGTTGCCGGTGAAGTGCAGCCCCAGGTCACCCGAAGCCTCGTCGAAGGCGGTGATCTGCAGATCACTCACCGGGCCGCTGGAGACCTCGTGCATCCGGGCGACGCACGGGCCGAAGCGGTATTCGACGCCGTACGGCAGGATGTTGATCGCCGGGCCGAACGGGCGCCGATCGTCACCCGCCAGACCGAGGTGGCGCCGCATCTGGTCGCCCCGGAAGCGCTGGTGCCTGAGGGTGTCGCTCAGGGCCCGTCCCACGTCGGACAGCAACTGCGTACGCGTCATCGCCGGGTCCAGCCGTACCGCCAGCGGCACGAAGTTGGCCCGCAGGCCGGGAATGCTCCGGGCGAGTGCGCCGACCCGGCTCGCCACCGGGAGGGTGAGCAGCACCTCCCTGGCACCGGTGACCCGATGGGTGTAGAGCGCCGTGGCCGCGATCACCAGGGTCGGCTGGGTGACCCGTGACTCCCAGGCCACCTCGCGCAGCCGCTCGCCGGACGGGTTTGTCACGGCGTCGGTGACCCGGCGGAAGCCACGGCCCGGTACGAAGGGGCGGGTCGACAGGCTGAGTGGTTCCTGGGCCTCGGTCAACCGGGCGACCCAGTGGTCCCGGTCGCGCCCGGAGCGCTCGGACCGCTCGTACGCCTGCTCGTCCTCGATCAGCGCGCGCAGGGGCGGAAAGGGAGTGCCGGTGTCCGGCAACTGCTCGGCGAGGGCGGTGTAGATCTCGCCCAGCCGGCGGGCGAAGAGCCCACCGCTGAACGCGTCCCAGAGCACGTGGTGCACGACGACCAGCATCAGGGACCGGTCCTCGGCGAGTTTGGCCAGGCAGAAGCGGTAGAGCGGCGGACTGACCAGGTCCATCGGACGACCGAGGTCCTCGTTCACCTTCGCCCGTGCGGCCGCCTCGGGATCCGGGAACGCGCGGAGGTCGACCGTGCTGAAGGGCAGCTGGTCGAGCGGTGCCACGATCTGGCGCGGCACACCGAGCTCCGGGACGAAGTGCGCCCGTAGGCAGTCGGTCTCGATGACGGCCTGACGCAGTGCGGCCTCGAACAGCCGCTCGTCGAGCGGGCCCCGGATGTCGAGCCAGCCACCCATGTTGAACGTGGGGTCGCCGACGTCCAGTTGCTGGGCGTGCCACATCTCCCGTTGCCCGGCGGACAGTGGCAGCGCGAACACTCGGTCGTCCGTCATGACCTCACCTGCTCCTCGGTTGACCTGACGCCACCGGTCCTGCTGCGACCGGTGCCGGCACGCTCGCCACCAACGAACGTGGCCCACCCTCGTGGACGTCGCTCAGCGCGTCGCCGTACATCTCGCGGAGCCAGGTCTTGTCGTAGACCGACTCCAGGTAGCGGTCGCCGAGATCGGGCGAGATGGCGACCGCGGTCAACTCGTTGTTCGCATCGTGTTCGGCCAGCCAGGCCAGCGCGCCGCTGACCACCGTGCCGGTGGAGCCACCCATGAGGAAGCCGGCCCGGACCATCTGGTGACAGGCCCGGACCGTGTCGACCTCCGCCACGTGCACCACTCCGGCCAGGGCCGAGGTGTCCAACATGGGCGGTCGCACGCCCGCACCGAGCCCGGGGATCATCCGGTTGCCGGCCGGTCCGCCGAAGGTCACCGAGCCGTCGCTGTCGACGGCGACCACCCGCACCGAGGGCCGCTGCTCCTGGAAGTAGCGGACGCACCCCATCAGGGTGCCGGTGGTGCCGGCACCGACGAACAGCACGTCGAGTTGCGGGAAGCTGCGGGCCACCGCCGCCGCGGTGACCCGGTGGTGCGCCCGCCAGTTGTTCGGGTTGGTGTATTGGTTGAGCCACACATACCGCTCGTCGCGGTCGCACAGGTCACGTACGTACCTGAGCCGGGCGCCGAGGAAGCCACCCACCGGATCGGGCTCGGTGATGACGCATACCCGACTCCCGAAAGCCTCCATGGTGCGGATAACCGACGCGTTGCTACGTACGTCGGTGACGCAGACGAACCCGTATCCACGACTGGCGGCAATGGCACTGAGCGCGACTCCGAGATTCCCCGACGAGGACTCGACAAGTACGGACCCACGACGGAGCAAACCCATCCGCTCGGCTCCGGCGACCATCTCCGCCGCAGCTTTGAGCTTGATTGATCCCGCGAAGTTGAAACCTTCACACTTGAGATAAAGAGAGCGTCCAAAGATTTGCTCAAGATTGATGAACAGCTCTTCTTCGTTATAGTCCTGCGGCGCGGTGATGACCTGCACTCAAGGCCCCCGTCAAACAGAAGTAGTTTGAAGCCGCATCAACCGTACCTACGGAGTTCGGCGAAGAAGTCGTCGATCACAGCCAGTTCACCGGACGCCCGAACCTGGTCGTAGACGTATTTGCCCACTGCCAGATCGAGTATGCCCAGCCCAAACGGCGAGAAGACAACAGAACGGTCGGCAGGCACCGATACGTTGCCGAACACCACGTCGCCGAGCGTGCCCAGGATGAATTCCCGGCCGCCACTGATCTGCTCGGCCAGGTGCGGCGAGGTGTCCGCCTTCAGGCAGTGCTCGATGTCATCGACGATGTTCGTGGCGTCGAGAATGAGCTCGGGCGCCAGGTCGCGCAGGGAGAGATGCAGCACCAGCGGGTGGTGGCTGAACCATGCTGCGTCATGGACGTGCGGCCGCCCCGCCACTGTCGCGAACACGACGATGTCGGAGGACCTGATCAGATCCTCGGTCTCCTGGTAGACCGTCACCGGTGCGTCATCCGCCCTGGTCAGGTACTCGCGGAAGCCCTGCGCGTGGGAGTCGACCAGGTCGCGTACGCCCACCTGCTCGAACGTCCAGCCGCTGCCGACCAGGTAGGTGTGGGTGAATCTGGCGATCAGCCCCGCACCGACGAACCCGATCCGCGCCGGTCGCCCACGTCCTCTGGTCAACCAGTCGGCGGCCAGTGCCGCGGAGGCGGCGGTCCGGACGGCACTGATGACCGAGGCTTCGAGACAGGCGAGTGGGTAACCGGTCGCCGGATCGTTGAGAATGAGCACGGCAGAAGCGCGCGGCAACCCACTCTCGACATTCCCCGGGAAACTGGAAATCCACTTCAACCCGTCCACAGGATCCGCACCACCCATGGAAGCGGGCAGGGCAATGATCCGCGAGGTCGGACGATCAGGGAATCGCAGGAAGTAGGAATCCGGATTCACCGTCTCGCCACGACGGTGCGCCCCGTACGCGGACTCGACGATCTGTATGACCTGCCGCTCTCTCGATTGGAGAGTGCCACGGACCTGACTGCCCGGAATCACCGCGAAAGACGGCGCCATGGACTGACCCACCCGATCCCCCCAGATCGCACGAGAACGGCCGGCACTATTACCCGACCGAGCGGTTCAAACGGCAAAACCATAATCCACGGTCGAGCATCGAGCAAGCCGCTACTCAACGGTAGCGACCCGTACCGTGGATTTGATCTTGACCGCTACTTGCCAACTGCACGACAAAGACCGGCTTCGTTTTATGAGGCCGTGAGCGACGCTACACGAGACAAGCCCCACTCGGGAGGGACACATCGACCCGCGTGCCGGGATCGCCGGCTGCAGCAAGCTGCAAAAGTTAGTGCTTTATCCGACTTGGACACACCGCCAAACGGGCATACCCCCGGCAACCAACGCCCGACGCGTTACCGCGTCACAATTGATTTACGAAGAGTAGCCTTCCGAACACACTGTTTGTACCACCGTGGCCACCCCTGTTCAGAGCCGGCAGGCTGACCGAACAGCCGAGGTGTCCCGGATGACCAGGCTCACCGACCCGGCCTGCCGGCGCGGCCCCGCCGGCAGACAAGCTCCGCCTAACTGTCCAAATAGGCCAGTACGGCGAGCACCCGCCGATTGTCGCTGTCGGACAGTTGCAGCCCAAGCTTGCTGAAGATGTTGTTCGTATGCTTGGCGACGGCCTTCTCGGTCACGAAGAGCTGACCCGCGATGGCACTGTTCGACCTGCCCTCGGCCATCAACGCGAGAACCTCCCGCTCCCGGGGCGTCAGCACGTCGAGCGAGTGCCCACGGGCGCGCCCGGTCAGCAGCTCGGAGATCACCTCGGGATCCATCACGGTGCCACCGGCGGCGACCCGACGTACGGCGTCGACGAACTGGCCGACCGCGGAGACCCGGTCCTTGAGCAGGTAACCCACCGCGCCACGGCGATCGGAGAGCAACTCACGCGCGTAGAGCGGCTCCACGTACTGCGACAGCACCAGCACCGGCAGCCCCGGCACCCGCGCGCGGGCGGCGATCGCGGCGCGCAGACCGTCGTCGGTGAGGTCGGGCGGCATCCGGACGTCGACGATAGCGACATCCGGTCGGTGCGTGACCAGCGCCTCACGCAACTCCGGGCCGTTGTCGACGGCGGCGACAACGTCGAAATCGTACGCCTCGAGCAGCCGGATCAGACCGTCTCGCAGCAGAGCCAGATCCTCACCAAGGACAACCCGCACCGGAGACTCCATCGTCAAGCTTGATGGACCGTCGGGCCCGTCCAACGCACGCACACTACTACGGATCCGGGTCCGGCCGAGGGGCGATCGGAGCACGCGAAGGCCCGGTGCAGCGGCGGAGCAGGGCGTTCCACCGGGCGATCCCCTCGCCCCGGTCGTCCGCCGACATCCCCGTTCGCACCTGCGGTCGCGGTCAGGTACATGGCTCAGGAGTACGAGGCCCAGCCCATGACACCGAACCAGCGCGCCGACATCGACCACAACAACGCCATGCCTCTGGTCCCCGGGCTGTTCGGCGCTCGAACTCGGCGCTGCTCGCTGTGCCGTGGCGGTGGGGTCTGGAGCAGACGGGTCGCGGCCACGACACCGCCGCCGACGAGCAGGCCGGGCCGCGCCCAGCGAACGCGAATTCAGGTCCCTGCCCCACACGGCGTGTTCGTCCGGGTACGCGCGACCGGCGGTCATCACGTGCAACGGCAACTCCACCGCCAACATGAGCAAGGACAACCCACCCCACGAGGAGCCGAGCCCGGCCTCGCCTCAGGCTCCGGACTCCCGGACCGGCTCGTCGCACTTCCTGAACCAGCTACGCCACCCGTTGTCCCGGCTCCCGTGGTAGATCACGAGCGCGGCACGCTGGTCGTCGTCCCACTCGATCCCGAACCCCACGCCCTCGGTGACGGTCTTCTCGTCGAGACGCTCGAACTCCAGTCCCACGAACGGCAGGCCCTGGATGCTGCGGCTGTAGTCCCAGCTACCGCTACCCGAGGTCGGAGCCACGCCGCCGAACTCCGTCCGGAGACGGTACCCGTCAACGTAGTCACCGTCCCCCAGCATCTCGTCCACGTACGTCTTGGAGATCCGCTCCATCCTGAAGGTGCCGTCAATCCGAAGGTCGAGGAGCTCGTTCTCGGTACCGCACCAGACGCCGGGCATGTCCGACTCCACGGGTGGCGGCGGCGGCTCCGAGAAGCAACCCGTGGCCACCATCGCGACCAGGGCCAGCACAAACGGCAACGCACGCCGGACGCCGTGCCCTCTCGTCCGCCGGCAGGCACTGGCCGGAGACACCACGAGTCCTCCTCTGGACGGGACGAGCCGAAGATCAGCTCCGGCTCCAGCATCACCCATACCGGACGGCTCCCGCCGCAGAGGGCGCTCGGAAGAAGCGCTTCCCCCGCCGCGAGGTGGGCAGGGTCGCCCCGACTCTGCCCACCTCGCCTAACAACCCGGCGCCCCTAGCCGACGGACAGCCCGCCCGGCGGGCGAATCGGAGGCCAACCGCATCGGCCTGACTCGCGACAGCGAACGACATGGTCAGCAAGAACGCTGGGCTTAGCAGCCCGCACCCACCGAGAACGATGCCAACCGGGTCGCACTGCCCCAGGTGACGGCGGACACCGACGTGCCGGCGCCGGACGACACCGACGAACAGCCGGACATCGTCACCGAAGACGACGGCGCGGGCATGGCCGGCGGATCCTCCGGCAGCAGCAGTGGCGGTTCCAGCATGCCGGGACATCCGGACGCGGCCGACTGACTTCTCGCACGGCAGGCCGCACGACCGAACCGGGCTCACATGGCGGCGGTGAGGACGGGTTCGGCCACGGGCCAGTGACGCGCCACCGCCGACGCCGCGGCGATCAACTATGCCGGCAGAAGCCCGTCCGGTTCGGGGTAGCTCGCCGGGCCGAACGGGGCGGATCGAGCACGTCGGTGTCGACGTGCAGTGCCGGAGAACGTCCGCCGCTACTTCAAGCCCTCGCCAGAGGCGGTTGTCGAGCTCACGAGCCTGCTCCCGCCCGGCGGCAGCAACCGCTGAGCCGCGCCCTGATCCTTCTCGGTGGCAACGGCGGAGGCGGAGAGGAGCGTCGCGGCGGTGAGGCTGCCCCAGAGGGCGGCCGAGCCGTGGGGCGCGAGAGCGGTGATGACTGCCGGGGAGACGGCGAGGCCGAAGCCCGTGGAGAGCTGGAAGCGGGCGAGGGCGCGTCCCAGGAGATGGGCCGGGGCGAGGGCGGTGACGAGCGCGGTGGCGCTGCCGGCATAGATGATCTCGCCGATGGTGCAGACCACGGACACCGTGGCGACTGCCGGGACGCTCCAGCCGTGTCCCAGTGAGGTGGCCGCGAGGAAGCCGAGGTAGGACGCGGCGAGTACCACGCCGGCGAGAGTAAGCACGGTTCGCCGGGAGAAGCGGGACGTCAGGACCGTGACCGGCACCTGCAGGGTGACCACCAGCACCGTGTTCGCCACGAAGATGGCCGCCGACCACACCGGAGATGCGTGCAACTGGGTCACCAGGACCAGAGGGAGCGCGATTTCGGGGACGTTGAGGCAGAAGACGTACACAACGTTGGCTGCCAGCAGCGCGCGCATCCGAGGTGCGGGCCCGTCGGCCCTGTCCCTGTCCGCAGTAGCGGCCGGATGCGTGTGCAGGTGGACCGACCATGCCAAGGCTGCCGCGGCGAGATAGGCGAGCCCGGTGACAGTTGCCAGCGCCTGCAATGCGGTGGTGCCGCCTGCCAGGCATGCGGTGGCGAGGAGGGCACCCGCGCCCAGGCCGGCGTTGCGCAGCGCGCGCCCTGCCGCGAGAGCGGCGTCGCGTTCGCGGCCGTGGGCGACCGTGGCCACGAGGGCCGCGTGGGCGGCCGGCCATGCCTGGTTGCCGATGCCGAGGAAGAGTGCCGCCGCCGCGAACAGCCAGACGTGCCCCGCCGGGGTGGCCAGCAGCAGCGCCACGCCCACCACCCGCACCAGCATCGACGCCGCCACGACCGTGCTGCGTGCGCCCCGGTCCAGCCATCGGCCGACCGCGGGCATGCACACCAGCCCCATGACGATGCCGACCGTCATGGCGATGCCGGTGGCCGACGCGGACAGCCTCAGCACCGTCACTCCGTAGAGCAGCAGAAAGGGCCGCAGCAGTCCGGTGCCGAGCGCGTCCACGGCCAGGGCGACGGCATAGCGGGGGCCTCCGGAGGCCCGGACGAGGGCACGGGGCTGAATCTTGGTGTTGGTTGCCATGTCAGCGGTGCCGTGCGCCGCCGTCGACATGGACCGTCTCGCCCGACACCCATCCCGCACCCAGGAGCCACAGGGCGCTGTCGGTGACGTCCTCGAGCGTCCCGACCCTGCCTGCGAGGGAGGCTGCGGCGGCACTGTCGTACAGGGCACGGCGACGCTCGTTCGGGAGCCGGTCCCAGGTGCCGGAGTCGGTGATACCGGGCGCGATGGCGTTAACACGCAGCGGCGCGAGCTCGACGGCCAGGTGGGTGACCAGCGCGGCCAGGGCAGCATTCGCAGTACCTTTGACGACGGTGCCCGGCTTGGGCTGCCAGCCCACAATGCCGGAGAAGAACAGGAACGATCCGCCGGTGGGCATCCGGGGGGCGAAGTGCTTGGCCAGCAGCAGCGGGCCGACGACCTTGGCGGCGAACGCGGCCTGGATCTTGTCGTGTTCCAGGTCCGGCACCGGCACGTCATGGTGAGCCGACGCGGTGGAGATCACGTGGTCGAAGGCGCCGAGCGACTCCGCGGCCCGCGCGATGGTGGTCTCGTCCGTGACGTCGATCCGGACCTCGGGGCCAGACCGTGTGGCGACGACGACGTCGGCGCCGGCCTGCCCGGTGCGCCGGACGATCTCAGCGCCGATACCGCGAGCCCCGCCGACGACCAGGATCCGCTTGCCTGTCAGGTTCTCTCTCATGACCGCGACGGTATACATTTGCTACCGGTATCTTCAACGCTACCGGGAGGACCCATGGGTAAGGCGTACAACGTCATGGCGGCGACGTGCCCGAGTCGCACCGTGCTGCACCGCATCGGGGCGCGTTGGACGGTGTTCGCCGTCAACGCACTGGAGGACGGACCGATGCGGTTCACCGAGCTCAAAGCGCACATCCGCGGAATCACCCCCAAGGCCCTCACCGAGACGCTGCGCGCCATGGAGGCCGACGGCCTGCTCACCCGTACCGACCTGGGCGGTAACCCGCCCCACGTCGAATACGCCCTGACCGAACTCGGCCGCTCCCTGCTGGTTCCGCTGCGTGCCGTACGACAGTGGGCCGAGACGCACGTCCCGGACATCCTCGCCGCGCGCGAACGAGCCGGCGTCCGGGAAGGCCTCAGCCTGACGATGCCTTCCCGGACGGCTGAGAACCACTAACCAAGATCGCCGGAAACACCCTCCACGAGGCAGACCCACCTAACCTGGTTGTCTGATGAGCCGACAGTGGCAAGTCAGCATGCCAGCGATGGTGGCGAGAGCTTCGAGGTGACCCCTCCTCCCCAACAGCGCTCCCGTGTCGACCGGTCCTGCCGCTGTCACCTACCGGCACCTCCCCGACCGCGGACCGGGAGGTGCCGGCACTGGGTCAACTGGGCCGAGATTCTGAGTCGCTACCGATCGCGACCGGATGCCGTTGCTGCTCCGTCAGGTGTTGACGGATCGAGTGGGCGACGGCGGCCGCCCATACCGCGCAGACGACCGTGTAACAGCTGTAACGAACGGTGGCCGGGGCATCGAACCAGTCACTGCGAAGCAGGGTTCGGCTGTTGGTGAGCACGATCATGCCGCCAACCGCGGAGCCGAGCACCCGGGGCGGGACCTTGCGTACGAGCCAGGCCGCGACCGGCGCGGCGACCACCCCGCCGATGAGCAGCGCGGTGACCCAGCCGAAGTTGATGTTCTCCGCACCGATCCCGAGCAGGAAGCCGAGGCTCGCCGCGACCGCGACCAGGAACTCGCTGGTGTCGATCGATCCAATGACCTTGCGTGGTTCGAGCCTCCCGCTGGCCAGGATCGCCGGGGTGCCGATGGGGCCCCAGCCACCGCCACCGGTGGCGTCGACGAAGCCGGCGAGCAGGCCCAGTGGACCGAGGAATCGCTTGCGAAGCGGCTTGCCCACGTTGCCCTGCGGCAGACCGAAGGTGGTGAAGCGAACCAGGAGGTAGCTACCGAGGGCAAGCAGGATCAGCGACATGATCGGGGCCGCCGCGTCGGTGGAGAGGCTGGACAGGAAGGTCGCGCCGGCGAAGGCGCCGACCGCACCCGGAATGCCGATCCGAGCGACGACCTTCGCGTCGACGTTGCCGAACCGCCAGTGGGCGGCACCCGAGGCGAGGGTGGTGCCTATCTCGGCGAGGTGCACGGTGGCCGAGGCAGCGGCGGCATGGACGCCGACGGCGAGCAGCAGGGTCGTCGAGGTCACGCCATAGGCCATGCCGAGGCTGCCGTCGACCAGTTGGGCGCCGAGACCAACCAGGGCCAGCAGGAGGATTTTGCGCATGAGGGACCACCAGTTCGTCGGAGGAGGTGGAAGCGGGGAGTTGAGGGCTCGGGTTGGACAGGCGGGTGGGCCGACCGTCCGACAAGGCCTTGCCGGTCCGGTCACCGCCGACGCGCACCCGGCGTCGCCGCTGGACGCGCGCAGGCGTGGCGGCCCATCGGTACCCGGGGGTGTCGAGGAAAGGGCGTACGGGGGTCGCGTCGGGCTTCCGCCCTGGGGGATTCGCGAGGCACTGCGGCGCGGCCCGGTGGAGCGGACCGGCGTGTCGGCGGTGGTCGGTTCAGTGACGGTGGCCGGGCCGCCAGGTGCGATGACGAGGCCTTTTGTGAGCCGATTTCCCTCCTCTCCGGTCGGTGTTCCGACCCATTCGGCAGGACTCACCCGGACCATTTTCATACTCACTAGATAGGAATGGTTCCGCGAACCAAACCGACCAGACAAGAGTGCTTTCACAATTCAGATCGGCAAGAAGATAGTGATCGACGTCACTCTTTTTGGGTGGCAGGCAACATCTTGGCAATCAAAGTAGGTCGATATTTAACACGATGACCCGATGCCGGACAGAAACCTGCCAGCTTCCTGCCCAGGTCAGCGCGACGCGTCCTCGACTGGCGGCAGATATCCGGCATACCGGCGGACTCACCGGAAAAACCCTCAGGCCCACGCTCTAGTTAGGGAGATTTAACTGAGCCGTAACTAAGCTGGCCTAACTTAATTGGAGCCCGAGATCGATTAGCGCCAATTATCTACGGGTCACCTCGGTTGATCATTTGATTGATTCGGTCGCATCCGAGAAACCGCCGCCCCATGAAGTGGGAGTCCGATGAGCCCTGCACCGAACACACGCGATCTGGTGATCGCGATCAGCGCCGGTAGCCTCCTCGAACCCAGTCCCCGGATCGCCACAGCCGCCCGCCACGGCGGCGGTCACGGCGTCCTGGACCTCGCCTCCGGCGACAGCTGGACACTCACCGGCCTGGCCCAGGCCACCGCCGGATCAAGCGAGCCGATCGGCGTACGCGTACCGGCCGGCTGCACCGCCACACCGGCCGATGTGGACCGGGCGGGGCACGGTCGGGTCGACCTGGTCGTCGTACCGCTGGACACACCCTGGCCACTGGCCGAGGTGGTCGACAGGTACCGGGTGCTGGTCGAGGTGACCAGCCTCGACGACGCCCGGCTGGCCGCCGCCGCCGGGGCGCACGGGCTCATCGCGCGGGGCATGGAGGGCGGCGGCAGGGTCAGCGAACTCAGCTCGTTCGTCCTGCTCCAGCAACTGGCCGCGGCCGACGGCATCGACCTGCCGATCTGGGTCGCCGGCGGCATCGGTCCCCGCACCGCCGTCGCCTGCGTCATCGGCGGGGCGACCGGGGTCGTCCTGGACAGCCAGCTCACCCTCATGCCGGAGTCCGAGCTGCCGGCGGACGTACGGGGCACTATCCGCCGGCTGGACGGGTCCGAGACGGTCCTGGTCGACGGTGTACGCGGGATCCGCCGGGGCGGCCCGCACGACAGCGCCTCGCAACTGCTGCCGATCGGCCAGGACGGCTGGCTCGCCGCCGTCTTCGCCCAGCGTTGGCCCGACACCGCAGCCGCCGTACGCGGAATCCGCGCCACCCTCCTCGAAGCGATCGCCGAACCGGCCGCCGGTGACGCCCTGGCGCCGGGTGCCGCCCTCGCCGACGCCCTCAACGTCCGGATACCCGTGGTGCAGGGCCCGATGACCCGGGTCAGCGACGAGGCCCCGTTCGCGGCCGCGGTCGCCGCCGACGGTGCGCTGCCCTTCATCGCGCTCGCCCTCTCCGGCGCGGAACAGTCCCGTCGGGTGCTCCGGGAGACCGCCGACCGGCTGGGCGACCGGCCCTGGGGCGTCGGGGTGCTGGGCTTCGCGCCCGATGAGCTGCGCGCGGCACAACTCGAAGCGATCCGCGAGATCAGGCCCGCCTGCGCGATCATCGCGGGCGGGCGCCCGTCCCAGGCCACGGTGTTGGAGCAGGACGGGATCAACACCTTCCTGCACGTACCGTCACCTGGGCTGCTGCGGCAGTTCCTCCGGTCGGGTGCGCGCAAGTTCGTCTTCGAGGGCGCGGAGTGCGGCGGCCACGTCGGGCCACGGGCGAGCTTTCCCCTGTGGGAGGCGCAGCTGTTGGTACTGGAGGAGTTCCTGGCGGACAAGCCGGACGACGCCGGGCGGTTGCAGCTACTGTTCGCGGGCGGCATCCACGACGCGCGGTCGGCGGCGATGGTCGCCGCCATGGCCGCGCCCCTGACCGGGCGCGGGGCGCGGATCGGGCTGCTGATGGGGACCGCCTACCTCTTCACTTCCGAGGCGGTCGAAGAGGGCGCCATCCAGCCCCTGTTCCACCAGCAGGCCATCGCGGCCACCGGTACGTCGCTGCTGGAGACCGCGCCCGGACACGCGACCCGGTGCCTGCCGAGTCCCTTCGTCGACGACTTCCACGGCGTACGGGAGGAACTGGAATCGGCCGGGGTGGAGAACCGCCAGGTCTGGGAACAGCTGGAGCTGCTGAACGTCGGCCGGCTGCGGATCGCCAGCAAGGGCGTACGCCGGGAGGAAGACGGCCTGGCGCGGGTCGACGAGGCGGTCCAGGCGGTCGAGGGGATGTTCATGGCCGGCCAGGTTGCCGTGCTGCGCCACGCGCCGACCACGGTCGCGGAACTGCACGCGCAGGTCACCACCGAGGCACGGGAGTTCCACGCGGTACGGGCCGCCGCGCTGCGCGCCGAACTCACCCCGCCGGCCACACCGGTGGAGGAGCCCCCCGCGCCGCTGGACATCGCGATCGTCGGCATGTCCTGCATCCTGCCGGGCTCCCCCGACCTGCACAGCTTCTGGCAGACCGTGCTCGGCGGCGCCGACGCGGTCACCGAGGTGCCGACCGACCGGTGGGACGTCGACACGTACTACGCACCCGAGGTCGGCCCCGGACAGGCGGGGCGGATCAGCGTCTCCCGGTGGGGCGGGTTCATCGATCCGGTCCCGTTCGACGCGATCCGCTACGGGATCCCCCCGGCGGCGCTGAGCAGCATCGACCCGACCCAGTTGCTCGCGCTGGAGGTGGCGCACCGGGCGCTGGTCGACGCCGGATACCCGTACGACGCGGCCGGCGCGGACCACAGCCAGACCGGGGTGGTGTTCGGTGCCGAGGCCGGCAGCGACATGGGCCACGCCCAGACGCTGCGGACCATGCTCCCGGCCTACCTGGGTGACGTGCCGACCGAGTTGGAGGACCAACTTCCCACGGTCACCGAGGACAGCTTCCCCGGCGTGCTGGCCAACGTCATCGCCGGCCGGGTCGCCAACCGTCTCGACCTCGGCGGCCCCAACTACACCATCGACGCCGCCTGTGCCTCCTCGCTGGCCGCGATGGACGCCGCCTGCAAGGAACTCAGCGCCGGCAGCAGCGACCTGATGATCTGCGGTGGCGCCGACCTGCACAACGGCATCAACGACTACCTGATGTTCACCTCCGCGCACGCCCTCTCCCCGACCGGGAGGTGCCGTACGTTCGACAGCACCGGCGACGGCATCGCCCTCGGTGAGGGGGTGGCGTGCGTCGTACTGAAGCGGCTGGCCGACGCCGAACGCGACGGCGACCGGATCTACGCCGTGATCAAGGGCGTCGGAAGCTCCAGTGACGGACGCGCGCTCGGACTCACCGCGCCGAGGGCGAGCGGGCAGCGGCGTGCCCTCGACCGGGCCTACCACCGTACCGGCGTCTCCCCCCGACAGGTCGGCCTGGTCGAGGCGCACGGCACCGGCACCGTGGTCGGCGACCGTACCGAGCTGGAGACCCTGACCCGGTTCTTCGACGAGGCCGGCGCGGAGCCCGGTAGTTGCGCGCTGGGCTCGGTGAAGTCGCAGATCGGGCACACCAAGTGTGCCGCCGGCCTGGCCGGCGTGATCAAGGCGAGCCTGGCGCTCTACACCGGAGTCAAGCCACCCACGATCCACCTGACCCGCCCGAACCCGGCGTGGAGCCCGGAACGCAGCCCGTTCGCGTTCTACACCGGTGCCCGCCCGTGGACGGCGCCGGCAGCCGAGCGGCTGGCCGGGGTGAGCGCGTTCGGCTTCGGCGGGACGAACTTCCACACCGTGCTCAGCGCGTACCCGAACGGCCCGGAGCCACGGCACACCCGGCAGTCCTGGCCGGCGGAACTCTTCTGCTTCCGCGGCGCCGACCGCCCTGCCGCCCAGTCGCGGGTACGGCGGCTGGTGGAGATGCTCGCGACCCGCGACGAACTGGGCCGACCGTGGTCACTGCGTGACCTGGCCGCATCCCTGGCCGGCGAGGCGGATCACCGGGCGGGCGCGGTCCGGATCGCCGTCGTCGCCCGTGACCGGGACGAACTCGCCAAGCTGTTGGACCGGGCCCTGGCCGGCGAGCACGATCCGGCGCGGGGACTGGTCCAACCGCCGGACGACCCGGAGCCGGGCAAGGTGGCCTTCCTCTTCCCCGGTCAGGGCAGCCAGCGACCCGGAGCGCTCGCCGAACTGTTCGTGGCGTTCCCCGAGTTGCGGCACTATCTGCGCCTCGGTGACGAGTGGGCGGACCTGCTCTTCCCGCCGTCGGCGTTCGACCCCGAGACAGTGCGCGAGCAGGAGGACCGGGTACGCGACACCCGGGTCGCCCAGCCCGTACTGGGCATCGGCGGGCTGGCGGTCGACCACCTGCTGCGGCGGCTGGGCGTGCGGCCGGACCTGGCCGGTGGACACAGCTACGGGGAACTGGTCGCGCTCTGCGTGGCCGACGCGTTCGATCCGGAGACCCTGCTCGCGCTGAGCCGGCAACGGGCCGACGCGATCCTCGCCGCGACCGGCGACGATCCGGGCACCATGGCGGCGGTCACCGGCACCGCCGAGCAGGTCGGCCGGGTACTCGCCGAGGCGGGACTGGCCGGCGAGGTGGTACTGGCCAACCGGAACACGCCGACCCAGGTGGTCATCTCCGGTCCGACGCCCGCGGTCGGATCGGCAGTGGCGGCGCTGCGCGAGGCCGGGCTGACTGCCCGGGGACTCTCCGTCGCGTGCGCGTTCCACAGTCCGGTGGTGGCCGGCGGGACCGCACGTTTCGCCGAGGCGCTGGCGGCCAGCACGGTACGCGAGCCGGCGATCCCGGTCTGGTCGAACCACACCGCCGCCCCGTACGACGGCGACGCCGACCGGGTACGTGAACGACTCGCCGCGCAGATCGGCGCACCCGTGCGTTTCGTCGAACAGGTCGAGTCGATGTACGCCAGCGGCGCCCGGATCTTCGTGGAGGCCGGCCCCGGTCAGGTCCTCACCAAACTGGTCCGGGCCGTCCTCGGCGACCGGCCGCACCTCGCGGTCGCTGCCGAACCGCGCCCCGAGGAAGGGCTGCGCGGCTTCCTCGTCGGCGTCGCCCAGCTTGCCTGTGCCGGCGTACCGGTCCGGACCGGTTGGTTGTTCCAGGGCCGCGACACGGTGGACCTCGCGACGGTCGAGCCGGCCCGGCGCCCGTTCTGGACCGTCGACGGCCAGCTCGTACGCGACCAGTTCGGGAACAGCCTGCCCGGCGGGATGACGCCCCCACGACGGATCAAGGAGTTGTCGATGACCGCATCGAACGAGACCACTTTCGGTGGCCGGGACGGCCGCGACGAGTTGTTGAGCGAGTTCCTGCGCACCAGCCGGGACATGATCGCCTCGCAGCGGGACGTGATGCTCGCGTACTTCGGCGAGGGTGCCGGTGGGCGGCTCGTGTGGCAGCCCACCGAGGCGTACCCGCCGGTGGTGCTTCCCGGTCATGGAAACGAGGTCGCACCGGTCACGACGACGGCGCTGGTGGCCGTGTCTCCGGCCGCACCGGCGGGCGCGGTCGACGTGGCTGCCGTGCCGGTCGCCGCGTCCGGTCCCGACTTCCAGACCGCGATCCTCGACGTGATCAGCGAACGCACCGGCTACCCGGTCGACCTCATCGAACTCGACCTCGACCTCGAAGCCGACCTCAGCATCGACTCCATCAAACGCGCCGAAGTCGCCGGCGAGGTCGCCGCACGACTACGCCTCGCCGTCGAAGGCGACGAAGCCGAACTCGAAGACCTCGTCAAAGCCCGCACCGTACGCACCATGGTCGACTGGCTCAACCACAAGATGCGGTCGACGGCGGGCACGACCGTGATCCACGCGACCGCCGTACTCGGACCGGCGAGCGGGTCGGCGCACTCCGGCGGTTTGGTCGCGACCGGCACGGTCGTGGTGGCCCGACCCGACTTCCAGACCGCGATCCTCGACGTGATCAGCGAACGCACCGGCTACCCGGTCGACCTCATCGAACTCGACCTCGACCTCGAAGCCGACCTCAGCATCGACTCCATCAAACGCGCCGAAGTCGCCGGCGAGGTCGCCGCACGACTACGCCTCGCCGTCGAAGGCGACGAAGCCGAACTCGAAGACCTCGTCAAGGCCCGCACCGTACGCACCATGGTCGACTGGCTCAACCAGAAGATGCAGGGGGAGGCCGTTGCCGCACCGTCGGTGGGCAACGGCGCGCTGGCCCCGCCGCCCGCACCACGCGCGCTCACCACCGCCGCACCCGCACCGATGGCGGCGCCATCCACGCCGGCCACGATGAGTCCGGCCATCGCACCCGCGCCCGTCCCCGCCGTCGCCGTCGCCGACACCGTGACGGTCGCTGCCGAGGTCACCACCGGGGCCCGGGCGGGGATCACGCCGAAGCGGCTCCTGCCCCAGGCGAAGGTGATCGCGGGACCTTCCGGCGCGGACGCCGGTGCCCCGCTCGCCGGGCAGCCCGTCGACGTGCTCGCCGGGACCAGTTTCCTCATCACCGGCGCCAGTCCGGCGCTGGCCTACCTCGCCGAACTCCTCCAGGAGCATGGGGCGGGTGGGCAGACCGGTGTAGCGGACGGGAAGCAGGCCGGTCAGCTCGGCGGCTTCGACGGGCTGATCCTGCTCGACGGGTTGACCGGCGCCGGAGCCCCTCTGCTGCCCGAGATCTTCCCGTTCCTCAAGCAGGCGCTCGCAGCCGGTCCACGCTGGCTGCTGGCGGCGGGACCCGTTGGCGGGACCGACCGTACCGATGGACTGGCCGGCCTGTTCCGTACCATTGCCAGGGAGTACCCGCAGGTCACGGCCAGGTACGTCGAGGTCGACGCGGCCGCCGACCCGCAGCGGATCGCCCGACACCTGCTCGACGAACTGCTGGCCGGCGGGGACGCACCGGTTGTCGTACGGGGCGAGACCGAGCGGACCACGGTCGACCTCGCACCGGTGGCGCTGGGAGCGGTGGCGACGAGCGGTGCCGGGCCGGCCGGCGACGGCGCCTCCGAGGCAGCGGCGATCGGCCTCGACCGGGACTCGGTGGTCGTCCTGGTCGGTGGGGCGCGCGGGATCACGCCGTGGTTCGCCCGTGCGGTGGCCATGGCGAGCCGCTGCCGGATCGAGCTGGTGGGTCGCACGCCACTGCCGACCGAGCCGGAGGATCCGGACCTGGTGTCGGCCCGGGACAGGGCGTCGTTGCGGGCCGCGCTCGCCCGCCGGGGTCTACGGTCACCGGCGGAGATCGAACGCACCGCGCAGGCGGTCCTGGCCGCCCGCGAGGTCGAGGCGACCCTCGGCGAGCTGCGCGAGTTGGGCAGCGAGGTGCGCTACCACGCCCTCGACGTGCGGGACGCGTCGGCGACCCGGAGTCTGCTGCTGGACATCGAGCGTACGCACGGCCGGGTCGACGGCGTCGTGTACGCGGCCGGGGTGATCGAGGACAAGCTGATCGCGGAGAAGGACCCGCAGTCGTTCGCCCGGGTGTTCGGCACCAAGGTGGAGGGCGCCCGCTCGGTACTGGCCGGCCTGGACGAGCTGGGCTCGGCGCCCCGCTTCGTGGTGCTGTTCGGCAGCATCGCCGCGGCGTACGGCAATCGGGGTCAGGGCGACTACGCCGCGGCGAACGACGCGATCGACGCGATCGGCGCCCGGTGGGCGGCCGGCACCGGCAACCGCTGCGTGACCGTGCACTGGGGTCCCTGGGCGCCGGGCGCCGGGCACGGCGGGATGGTCAGTGCCGAGCTGAGCCGGGAGTACGCCAGGCGCGGCATCGAACTGATCGACCCCGAAGCGGGCGCGCTGAGTCTGTTGAGCGAGTTGGCCTGGGGCGACCCGAAGATCAACTCCGTGGTCTACACCGCCTCGGGCTGGTGATCGTGCACGAGGTGCGGCAGCGGCTGAGCCGTACCCCCGGTAGGCCCGTCGACGGTGGAGCGAGAGGTCGAAGATGAACACGAGCACCGATCGGCGCGACCCGGTCGCGATCGTCGGGATGGCGGCGGTGATGCCCGGCGCCGGCAACCTGGAAAACTACTGGCGCAACCTGGTCGACGGCGTGGACGCGATCACCGACGTGCCGGCGCACCGGTGGGACGACGAGTTCTACGACCCGGACCAGGCCCACCGACCGGACAGGATGTACTGCCGGCGCGGCGGGTTCGTGGACGAGTTCGCGAGCTTCGAGCCGCTGCGGTTCGGCATCATGCCCGCATCGGTGGCGGACATCGAGCCGGACCAGCTCATCGCCCTGAACGTGGCCGCTGCCGCGATCGACGACGCCGGCGGGGCGGACCGGCTGCCCGACGGCGACCGGGTGGGCGTGATCCTCGGGCGGGGCGGCATCCTCAGCCCGGCCCAGGCCCGCTATGCCCAACGGGTACGGATGTCGAGCCAGGTCATCCAGGTCCTGCGGGAGTTGATCCCGGAACTGGACCAGAGCCGGCTCGACCTGGTACGCGAGAAGTTCGACGAGCGGCTCGGCCCGTACCAGCCGGAGGGGACGATCGGGCTGGTGCCGAACCTGGCCGCGTCCCGGGTGGCCAACCGGCTCAACCTGCGCGGTCCGGCGTACACCCTGGACGCGGCCTGCGCCTCGTCGCTGATCGCGGTCGACCAGGCGATCACCGAACTGACCAGCGGACGGTTGGATGCCGTACTCGCCGGCGGGGTGCACCACGTGCACGACATCAGCTTCTGGTCGGTGTTCAGCCAGTTGCGGGCGCTGTCCCGGCGTGGGGAGAGCCGGCCGTTCCACCGGGAGTCCGACGGGCTGCTGATCGGCGAGGGCACCGGTGTGGTCGTACTGAAGCGGTGGTCCGACGCGGTCCGCGACGGCGACCGGGTATACGCCGTCATCCGGGGCAGCGGTATGTCCAGCGACGGCCGCTCGGCGAGCATGTTCAACCCGGCCTCCTCCGGACAGGTGCTGGCCATCCGGCGGGCCTGGGAGGCGGCGGGGCTGGATCCGACCGCGCCGGACTCGCTGGGGTTGCTGGAGGCCCACGGCACCGGTACGCCGACCGGCGACGCGGCCGAACTGGTCTCGGTCGCCGAGGTGTTCGGCCCACACGGCGGTGACGGACCGCGCCCGGTGATCGGCTCGGTCAAGTCGATGATCGGGCACACCATGCCGGCTGCCGGCATCGCCGGCCTGATCAAGGCAACGCTCGCGGTGCACCGGGGGGTGCTGCCGCCCACCCTGCACTGCGACGACCCACGCCCGGAGATGACGGCGACCCGGTTCGCCCCGGTCGCCACCGCCCGCCCCTGGGAGAGCGACGGGCCACGTCGCGCCGGGGTGAACGCCTTCGGCTTCGGCGGCATCAACGCACACGTCATCGTCGAGCAGGCACCCGAGCCGGCCGGCGTACGGAACCGGCTGGCCGGCGGGGTCCCGGTGACAGCGGGCGGTGCGGGTGTCGGAGGAGGCGTGGCCTCGACCGTGGCCGGCTCGACGGTCGAGGTGACCGAGCCGGACCAGGTGCTCTGGCTCGCCGCGCCGGACCCCGTCCGGCTGGCCGGCCTGCTCTCCCGCGACGACCACGAGGTACGGGCCCTCGGCATCGAACGGGCCCGGAGCAACCGGCCCGCGACCGAGGGCGAGCCGTGCCGGATCGGCATCGTCAACCCGACCGACAAGCTGCTGGCGGTCGCCCGCAAGACCGTGGCCCGGGGGCAGGCGTGGCGCGGTGGTCGGGACATCTGGTTCAGTCCGTCGCCGCTGTTGGCCGCCGGCACCGGGCGCCTCGCCTTCGTCTTTCCCGGCCTGGAGGCGGAGTTCGCCCCGCGTACCGCGGATATCGCCGCGCACTTCGGGCTGCCGGACCGGCAGTGGTCCGCGACGGACCTGGGCCGGCACGGCGCCGGGCTGATCGAGGTGGGCAAGCTGCTCGATGAGGCGCTGCGCCGCGTCGGCGTGCTGCCGGACACGGTCGCCGGACACAGCATCGGCGAGTGGACCGCCGCCGCGACCAGTGGACAGATCAGCACGGCGGCGATGGACGAGTTCCTGGAGCTGTTCAACGCCGACTCGGTCGAGGTCTCCGGGTACGTCTTCGCCGCCGTGGGAGCCGGTGCCGAGCGCGTCACCCCGATGCTGGGCGACTTCCCCGGGGTGGTGCTCTCACACGACAACGCCCCGGCACAGTCGGTGGTGAACGGCCCCGAATCCCAGGTGGACCGGCTCGTCGAAGCGCTGCGTACGGAGAACGTGCTGTGCCAGAAGCTGCCGTTCCGGTCGGCCTTCCACACTCCCGTGTTCGCCGACGGCCTGCAGTCGATCGGTGCGGCGCTGCGCCGGTGGGAGGTGCACCCGACTCGGATACCGGTCTGGTCGGCGACCCTGGCGGCACCGTTCCCCGCCGACGAGGCGCAGGTCAACGCCCTGTTCGTCCGGCACATGATGGAGCCGGTCTGGTTCCGTCAGACCGTGGCGGCGATGTACGACGCCGGCGTACGGGTCTTCCTCCAACTCGGCGCCGGACAGCTCGCCTCGCTGATCAGCGACAACCTGCGCGGGCGTGACCATCTCGCGATGCCGGTCAACGTGAAGCACCGCAGCGGGCTGGACCAGCTCCGCCGGGTCGCCACCGCGATCTGGGTGGAGGGCGGCAGCCCGAACCTGACCGCGCTCGACCCGCGACCAGCGAAGACGCCCGCGAAACCGGTACGGCGTGGCCCGTCGGTTCCGCTGGACCTGGGTGGACCACTGGTCCGGCTCGGTGCCGGTGCCGCCGGTCTGCTCGGCGTCTCGGTGGGCGGCGTCCAGCCGCACCATCTGTCCGGTGCGACGGACAACGGTCCGGCCGTGCCGGTCGACGCGTCGGCGACAGGTGGGGCGGGACGCCAGCCGGAGCCGGCAGGTACCGGCGGTAACCCGGCGGCGGCGCTGGCCGCACTGCACCGGTTGGCCGGGCGGTCCAGCGCGGCGGCGGAGCTCGCCGCACTGTTGCAGGACACGGCGCGGGACGCGGTCAGCGTGCTGGACGCCGCCGCACCGGCGCACCGCGCGCAGCGACCGGCTCCGCCGGTGGTGCCGCGGCCGGTTGTCGGGCAGCCCCCGGTCGCCCCGCCGGCCGGGACCATCCGAACCACCGGCCCCCACACCCCCGGCAACGGCAACGGCACCACGGCCAGCGGGGTCGGTCCGGCCAACATGTCCGACACCGGGAGGGAGGCCAACGGCGGCAACGGCGGCCGGGGTACGGTTCGGCGGATCACGTTGCGGGTCTCGGTCGAGACCATGCCGTACCTGAGGGACCACTGCTTCTTCGTCCAGCCACCGGACTGGCCGAACATGGAGGACCGGTGGCCGGTGGTGCCGGCGACCACCCTGGTCCAGCACATGGTGGACGCGGCGGAGCAGGCGGTGCCCGGTATGCGGGCGGTGGCCGTACGCGAGGCCAGGTTCAACCGTTGGCTGATAGCCGAGCCGGGTCAGGACGTCGAGATCACGGTGAAGCCGACCGGTGACGGCCTGGTCTCGGTCACCTTCGGCCCGTACGCCCGGTCGACGGTGGAACTCGCCACGGACTATCCGGCGGACCCGCCCGAGGTGTGGCGGCACGATCCCGCGACCGAACGGCCGCCACGGATCAGCGCCGAGGAGATGTACGCGGAGCGGCTGATGTTCCACGGCCCCCGGTTCCAGGGTGTCACCGCCGTACACGCCCTCGGGGACATGCACGTACGGGGCGTGGTCACCGCACCCGTACCGCCGGGCGCTCTGCTGGACAACGCGCTGCAGCTGATCGGCAACTGGCTCATCACCACGCAGCCGTTCCGTACCGTGGCGCTGCCCGTGGGCCTGGGGCACATCCGGTACTTCGGGCCACCGCCGCAGCCCGGTACGGCGTTCGAGTGTGTCGCCCGGGTGCGCTCGATCGACGACGCCCAACTCGTCGCGGACACCCAACTGGTAGTCAACGACCGGGTGTGGGCGCAGATCGAGGGCGCGGTCGACCGCCGTTTCGACAGCCATCCGCAGGCGCGGCCAGCGGAACGGTTCCCCGAGCGGCATCCGATGTCGCTGATCCAACCCGAGGGCTGGACGATGGCCTTCGACTGCTGGACCGACCTGGTCACCCAGGGCATGGCCGCGCGCGGCATCCTGGGCTCGGCCGCGTACGCGGACTACGAACGGCAGCCCGCCAAATCCCGCAAGCAGTGGCTGTTGGGCCGGATCGCGGTGAAGGACGCCGTCCGGTTCCGGTTGTGGGAGGACGGGCACAGCGACATCTACCCGATCGAGCTGACGGTCGGCAACGATCCGGACGGGCGGCCCCGGGTGTACGGACGTCCGGGCCGTGACCTGCGCGACTGCGACGTCTCGCTGGCGCACTGCGCCGAGATCGGCGTCGCGGTCGCGAAACCCCGCGATTCGGCGTCGCCACCCGACGCGCCGGGCGTCGGCATCGACGTCGCCGAGATCACCGACCATCCGGAGAGCACCCTGCGCTTCGCCCTGTCCGACGGGGAGACCGCCCTGCTGGACTCACTCGGCGGCGACGCCGAGGACCGGCGACGGTGGTTCACCCGGTTCTGGGCCGCCAAGGAGGCCGTCGGCAAGGCGGAGGGAACCGGACTCGACGGGCGCCCGCGCCGGTTCGTCGTGACGAGTGCAACGGACACGGTGCTGACCGTCCACGTCGACGATCGGATCTACCCGGTGGAGCACCGCGAGGTCGGCAATCCCGACGACCTACCGCCCCGACGCTACGTCGTCGCCTGGACCTGGGGCCCGCGAACCGGCGCCGTGGCTGATCAACCGTGACCGGCACCCAACCCCCATCCGAAGGAGTAGATCCCATGGCCGCCTCGCACGCCGACATCCTCGCCGAACTCACGGGAATCATCGACGCGGTACTCGGCGACTTCGCCACCGATGCCCCGATCACCATGGACACCACCTTCCGCGACGAGCTCGGCATGGAGAGCATCGACGTCGTCTCCCTCGCCGGCCGGTTGCAGGCCCGGTACGGCAACACCGTCAACTTCGCGCACTTTGTCGCCAAACTGGATCTGGAGACCGTGGGCGAGCTGCGGGTCGGGCAACTGGTCGAGCACATCGCACACTCCCTCGACGCGGCCGGCCGGGACAGGCCGGCCGACGCCAGTCCCACCGTTGTCGAGGCGGTCCGCTCGTGACGATGATCCGGGCCAACGGAATCGAGATGCACGTCGAGCGACTCGAGCCACCGGACGGAGGGGCGGGCGCGGGCCGCACCGGCCGGAATGACGGGCCGGCCACCCTCGTGATGATCCACGGGATGGCCTCCGACAGCCTCGCGAGCTGGTATTTCACGGTGGCCAAGCCGCTGGCCGACGCCGGGCTGCGGGTGCTGATGTACGACCTGCGGGGGCACGGCCACAGCGAGCGCCCACCCACCGGCTACGCCCTCGACGACTTCGTCGACGACCTGTCGGCGATGCTGACCGAACTCGACGTCGCCGGTCCGGTGCACCTGCTCGGGAACTCGTTCGGCGGCACGATCGCGTTCGCGTACGCGGTCCACCACCCGGACCGGGTCGCCTCCGTCACGGCGATCGAATCGTCACCACCGACCAGGGCGTGGATGGCCCGGGTCGCGCGCCGGCTGGACCGGGCCGCCAATCTCCTGCCCCGGCCGGAGGCGCTGGCACAGATCAGCGCCGGTCGGGGGGAACGGGTGGCCCGACGGGCCCGGGCCACCGGCGAGATGCTGGTCACGACCACCCTGGCCAGGGACCTTCCGGCCAGTGCCCTGCCCAGCTCCGCGCAGATCAGCGCGATCGGCGTACCGGTGCTCTGTTTGTACGGCGCGAACTCCGCGGTCGTCGAGCTGGCACCTGCTGTGGTCCGGCTACTACCGCAGACGCGGACCGTCGTCCTACCCGGCGAGAAACACACCGTCCTGATCGACCGCCCGGAGGCGGTACGCCGGCTCGTCCTGGCCTGGCTCCGCGAGGAGTGCGCCGTCGAGGTGGCCGAGGCCGCCACCACCCCGTGACAACCCATCGTGCAGGAGGTCTTCGGATGGACACCCCGGTCCCCGGCAGGTCGATCATCATCAGCAACGGCCGGTGCGGCTCGACGCTGCTCTCGGACCTGATCGCGGAGCAGCCCGAGACTCTCTCGGCGCAGGAGTTCTTCATGTCCGTCGCACCCTGGGCACGCAGTTCCGAGGTGCTCACCGGTGCCGCGTACTGGGCGGTGCTGAGCAGCCCCAAGGCGGAACTCGCCACCCTCTTCCGGATCGGGCTGCCGCCGAAGGAGGTGCGCTATCCGGCGACCGGCCGGTGGGCGGACCGGATGACCGAACTGCCGCGGATCCTCGCCATCACCCTGTCGAAGCTGACCGCCGACCCGGACCGCCTGTTCGACCAACTCGCCGAGCGGGTGCCGGACTTCCCGACGCAGTCGGTCGGTGACCACCACCGGATGTTCCTCGACCTGCTGGCCGTGGTCACCGGCAAGCGGCGCTGGGTCGAGCGTTCCGGCGGGTCGAGTCACGTCGCTCCGTACCTGTTGCGGGCGTTTCCCGAGGCGAAGGTGGTGTACCTGACCCGCGACCGGGAGGCTACCGCCCGGTCGATGAGCCGGCACTCGTCGTTCCAGCTGATCCAGCTGCGGGTGGAGTTCCTCGGCCGGTGCGGGCTCGATCCTTTCCGGATCGAGCCTGGCCAGTCGGTGCCCGAGGATCTGGAACGGTATCTGCCGGACCGGCTCACCGCCGACCTGCTCCGGGAGCGGGGACAGGACCTGCGCCGCTACCTCGGTCTGAGCGCGTTCCTGACCAGCCAGGCCGAGCAGGCGCTCACCGACCTGCCTCCGCGACACCTGCACCGGATGAGCTACGAGGACCTGGTCGCCGACCCGGTCGGGCAACTCGGCCTGCTGGCCCGGTTCCTTGAGTTCGAGGACTGGGAGGACTGGGCGCGGCGGGTCGCCGGGCGGGTCGTCGCGCCCGTCCGGTCCCGAGAGGTCGCCGCGGCCTGACCGCATACCTGACCCCACCGAACGTCGTGACTCCGTCGAACGAGAGGAACCATTGGTGAAACCATTCCGGATGTCGGGCCGGCGACCGCTCGCCGCGGCCGCCGTACTGGGACTGCTGTACGTGCTGGCGGCGCCGTCGCCGGTCACCGCCGCCCCGATCGGGACGGACGCACCGGGTACGGCCGGACACCAGCCGACGTACGAGCGGAAGCTGATCGGAAAGGGCACCCCGGACGAGTGCTTCGCCGGTGTCGGTGTGGCCTATCCGACCGGTCCCCCCTGCGCGACCGGGCAGTCGAAGGTGAACCAGTCCTACCTGTGGGGCATGACCCAGACCGAGCAGAGCCTGTGGTTCGGCACCGGCGCGAACGTCAACTGCCTGACCAGCGGGCGCAACCTGCGCAACACGACGCCGAACCTGAACGATGACTGGGTCTGCGAGTACGGCGAGAGCCAGATCGCGAAACGCAACCCGACCCTGCCCGCCACCCTCGGCGACCATCGCCCGCCCCGGCTGTACACGTACGACAAGCGTTCGCGGCGGTTGACGGAGAAGACCGACGCGGTCAAGAACGCCTCCACCACCGACGCCAACCGGCTGAGCACGACCGCTGGAATCCGCTCCGCCGGCACCCATCAGGGCGTGGCGTTCCTCGGTGGGCCCGCCCTGGGCGAGAGCATCAACCTGTTCGCCTTCGACACCCACACCGGAGCCTTCCTCGGCTCGGTCAACCTCCCGGCGTACGGCAACATCCGCCACTTCGTGGTGGCCGACGGCGCGCTCTACGCGGGTGTCGGGGTGGGCGCGAACGGCGGCAACCGGGGGCACGTGCTGCGCTGGACCGGCTCTCGGAGCAACCCGTTCAGCTTCGTCGAGGTCGCGAACCTGCCGGCCCAGGCGGCGGACCTCACCGTGCACGACGGACGGATCTTCGTCACCACCTGGACGGGTTCCGGTGACGACGCCCTGGCAGCCGCGGTACCCGGCACGACCGACGAGCCGCTGTCCGGGGTCGCCGGGGTGTGGATGAGCCCGAAGCTGTCGCACGGGGAACGCGGCCTCACCCCGGCCGACGCCGACAGCTGGGCCCAGGTCTGGTCGGTGGACGGGTACGAGCCCGATCCGGTCGTCGCCCGCACCTACGCCCTGGGTGGACTGGCCTCGTTCAACGGTTACCTCTACTGGGGCACGATGCACGTGCCGATGAAGGCGACCACGGTGCACATCGCGACCTACCCACCGGCGAACGAGGCCGCGCTGCGCGCCTCGGTACGCGGCACCCAGCGGGCGATCAGCATCTTCCGCGGTAAGAGCTTCGGCGACCGCCACCAGCGGGTGGACCTGCTGTACGGCGCACCCCAACTGCCCGCGTACGACCCGGCCGGTAACGGTGGCGCGGGCGCGTGGGCCGCCGCGCCGACCGGCTACACCCCGCTGTACGGCCCGTCGGGCATGGGCAACCCGTACAACAACTACACGTGGAAAATGGCGGTGGCGGGCGGGAAACTCTACGTGGGCACCATGGACTGGAGCTACATCTCCAAGGACCTGGGCCAGGACACCGCCCGGGTGTTGGGTGTCACCGGCCCGGCCGCGGCCGAGTTCGGCGACGCCTCCGTGCTGGCCGACGACCCCCCGCCGGCACCGGTCTACGGCGGTGACCTGTTCGTCTTCGACTCGACCAGCAAGCCGGCCACGGTGGTGGACAACAGTGGGCTCGGCAACTACCTGAACTACGGGATCCGCAACATGGTCGCCGACGGGTCGACCCTCTACCTGGGCATGGCCAATCCGATGAACCTGCGTACGGACCCGGATGACGACGTCCCCGAGGGCGGCTGGGAACTGATCCGGCTGAGTATGCAGCGCTGTTAGCCGGTTGGCCCCGCCCGTGCATCGTGGGCAGCCACGGGCGGGGCCGGCCACACGGATACTCCAAACACCTCGGATCCTTACATATCCCGAACATCACTATGTCATGGTGCGAATATGATGGAAATCTGTAGATCTTGGATAGGTCATGCGGGACCGCGCACCCGGTGGCGGCACCTGCTCACGGTCGTTCCGCTCGTCGGAGCGCTCACCCTGCTGGCCGGTTGCGGGCTGTTCCGGGACGACCCGGAGCAGCACGAGGTCGGGCCGGTGTCCACGATGCCGAGCGGCTCCTCGGCGCACACCCTCGTGGTCGACGGGCAGGAGCGCGACTTCCGCCTCTACCAGCCGGCGAACCTCACCCGGTCGACCGCGGTGCCGCTCGTGGTCATGCTGCACGGTGCCCTCGGCACAGGCGCCCAGGCGGAAAACTCGTACGGCTGGAACACCGAGGCGGACCGGGAGGGCTTTGTCGTCGCGTACCCGGACGGGGTGAGCCGTTCCTGGGCGGTGAGCCCGGACTGCTGCGGCCCACCGGCCCGCGACGGCGTGGACGACGTGGCCTTCATCCAGCAACTGGTCTCCACCGTGGCCGACCGGCTTGCGGTGGACCGCAACCGGATCTACGCCACCGGGATCTCCAACGGCGGAATGCTCGCATACCGACTGGCGTGCGACACGAAGCTGTTCGCCGCGATCGGGCCGGTGGCCGCGACCCAACTCGGCCCGTGCCCGTCACCGGCACCGACCTCCGTGATCCACATCCACGGGACGGCGGATCAGACAGTGCCGTTCGGCGGTGGTCCGGGCAAGCGGGACAACGACGGGACCGGGCGTAATCCGGTCAAGATCGACGGTCCGCCCACCCCCGACCTGCTCGGCCAGTGGCGTACGACCGGCGGTTGCGGCGCTCCGGCGACCACCGCCTCGGGCCCGGTCAGCACCTCGGTCGCCACCTGTCCCGGGGGACGGGCGGTCGAGTTGGTCACCGTCGACGACGCGGGCCACCAGTGGCCCGGTGCCGCCGGCCCCGAACCGGCGGCGCAACGCCTACTCGGCCTGGATCCACCCTCGACCGCGCTGGACGCGACCGAGACCATCTGGCGTTTCTTCGACGCACATCCCCGAACCGGCGGCTGACCGAACCGGCGCCCATCCACCCCACAGTTCAGGACAGGGAGCAGCAGATGCCCAGCAGTGGTGGCAGCCCGCCCGCGGTCGAGGTCGCCGACCTCGTCAAACGCTATCCCGCAAGCACGACCGCAGCCGTGGACGGGCTGTCCTTCACCGTGGCCCCCGGCGAGATCTTCGGGCTGCTGGGACCGAACGGCGCCGGCAAGTCGACCACCATCGGCATCCTCACCACCCGGCTGCGGGCGTCTGCGGGCCGGGCGCTGGTCGGTGGGGTCGACGTGGTCGGCGACCCGGTCGCGGCCCGTGCCCAGTTGGCCGTCGTGCCCCAGCACAACAACCTGGACCGGTCGCTGACGCCACGACAGAACCTGCTGTACCACGCCGCATACCACGGTGTCGGGCGCGCCGACCGCAAGGCCCGGGCCGACGTACTGCTGGACCGTTTCGGCCTGACGGATCGGGCCGACAAGCGGATCGAGGCGTACTCGGGCGGGATGGTGCAACGGCTGATGATCGCTCGTGCGCTGATCCACGAGCCGGCGGTGCTCTTCCTCGACGAGCCCACCAACGGTCTGGACCCGCAGTCCCGGCGGCTGATCTGGGGCCGGATCCGCGAGATGCGCGGGCGCGGCGTGACCATCGTGCTGACCACGCACCAGATGAACGCGGCCGCCGCCCTGGTCGACCGCGTCGGCATCGTCGACCACGGTCGGCTGCTCACCCTGGACACGCCGGGCAACCTGGTCAAAGGGCTCGCCGGACGATCGATCCTCGATCTGACGGTCACCCCGGCCGTGCTCGACGAACCGGACGAGCTTCTGCGTGCACTTACCGAGGTCTCCGGCGTACGCAAGGGTGAACGGCTCGCCGTGGCGTCGCCGCCCGGCGCCGGGGCCGCCAACCTTCGCTCCGGCCTCGGCCTGGGCGGCGGCGCGGCGCTCGGCGCGGGTGTGCCGGCTGCTGCACTGGCCGCGCTGGCCCGACGGGAGCGGGCGGTCGCCACGCTCACCCCCGACCCCGGTGGGCGCCAGCGCGTCAGGATCCGGCTGCATCTCGCCACCGACCCCGCCACTGTGCTCGGGCCGGCTCTCACCATCCTGACCACGCGGTCGGCGACCCTCACCGACGTACACATCGCCGAGCCGAGCCTCGAAGACGTCTTCATCGGACTGACCGGAAGGGATCCACGGTGACCGACCTCGACGCCCCGCCGGTAGCGGCAACGAGCACCACGGCGGCGCCCGTGAGACCCGGCGCCCACCGGGTCTTCCTGGCCATCCTGCGCCGGGACCTGCTGGTCACCGGCAAGGAACTCTGGGTCATCCTGGTCCAGGTCGGCCTCACCCCGCTGTTCATGCTCTTCGTCTTCGTCAAGGTGCTCGGCGGGCAGGGCATCGTCGACCGGAACTTCGCCGACCTGTTCCTGCCCGGCATCATCGCGCTCGCCGCGCTCACCACCGCGCTGCAGAGCGTCGCGCTGCCACTGGTCAAGGAGTTCGGCTTCACCCGGGAAATCGAGGACCGGCTGCTCGCCCCGCTGTCGACAAACCTGGTCGCGGTCGGCAAGCTCGTGGTCGCGATGCTGCGCGGCCTTATCGCCGCGGCCCTCATCTACCCGCTGGGTGCACTGATGGTCGGCTCAGCCCCGTTGCAGCCCGAACGGCTGCCGATGGTCCTGCTGACGGTCCTGCTCGGCGGATGGATCGGGGGCGGCATCGGCATGACGCTGGCGACGATTCTGCCCATCCAACGGATCAACATCACGTTCTCGCTGGTCGTGACCCCGATCATCTGGACCGGTTGCATCCACTACCCGTGGCCACGGCTCTCCTCGATGCCCTGGTTCCAGACGGTCACCGCCCTCAACCCGATGACCTACGTCTCCGAGGGCGTACGGGGGGCCATGTTGCCCGGCGTCGCACACATACCGGCCTGGGTCTGTCTCCTGGTCCTGGCCGGCGTGGCCGCGATGGTCACGTTCACCAGCGTACGAAGCTTCAGTCGGCGTGCCGTCCAGTGAACGGCACGATCCACGCGTCTACCGGAGGTGCTCGTCGATGAACGTGCTGGAACCCCCCAGGTCCGAAGCCCCCGCGTCTGATGGTGCGTTCGCCGCCTGGTTGGCCGACCGGGCCGGCCGGCTGCTGCTGCGCGTACGCGCGGAGCACGGTCACGACGACCCGGCCGCGTTGAAGCGCGCGGGTGACCGGGCGTCGCACCAACTGCTGCGCGATGAACTGGCCCGGTGCAGGAGCGCCGACGCCGTGCTCTCGGAGGAGGACGACGGCGCCCGGCAGGCATGGGCCACGGGTACGGCCGGACCCGCGCCGGACCGGCTGGGCGCCGACCGGGTGTGGATCATCGATCCGTTGGACGGAACCCGTGAGTTCTCCGAGCCGGGCCGGACGGACTGGGCGGTACATGTCGCACTCTGGCAACGGAACGCGGCTACGGAGCACCGTCTCATTGCGGGCGCCATCGCCCTGCCCGCCCAGCACCGTACCCTCGGCACCGCGACACCCCCACCCCGGCCGACGACGGTCAGCGGTCGGACGATCCGGTTGGCGGCGAGTCGGAGTCGGCCGCCGGCGTTCCTCAGCGAGTTGGCGGACGAGGTCGGTGCGGAGTTGGTGCCGATGGGGTCGGCCGGGGCGAAGATCGCGGCGGTGATCAGTGGTGAGGTCGACGCGTACGTGCACGCGGGCGGGCAGTACGAGTGGGACTCGGCCGCGCCGGTGGCTGTGGCGACGGCCACGGGGCTGCACGCTTCCCGAATCGATGGTTCTGCGTTGAAATACAACGAGGCCGATCCCCGGTTGCCGGACCTGGTGGTCTGCCAGCCGGAGCTGGCCGCACCGCTGCTCGCAGCGCTGCGGCAACACCTGACCCTCGTGCCGGCAACGGCCACGGCAGTCGGCTGACCCGCGATGGACACGGTGGACATGACCAGTCCGGCGGCGTACCGGGTGTCGCATCTGGATGCGCTCGAGGCGGAGAGCATCTTCGTCATGCGTGAGGTGGTGGCCGAGTTGGAACGCCCGGTGTTGCTGTTCTCGGGTGGCAAGGACTCGATCGTGATGTTGCGGTTGGCGCAGAAGGCGTTCGCGCCGGCGCGGATCCCGTTTCCGGTGATGCACGTCGACACCGGGCACAACTTCGCCGAGGTTCTCGACTACCGGGACCGGCGGGTGGCGGAGTTGGGTTTGCAGTTGGTGGTGGCGAGTGTGCCGGAGGCGTTGGAGTCCGGCCTCGTGCGGGAGTCCGCCGACGGGATGCGGAACCGGATCCAGACGCCGGTGTTGTTGGCGGCGGTGGAGAAGTACCGGTTCGATGCGTTGTTCGGGGGTGCGCGTCGGGACGAGGAGAAGGCTCGGGCGAAGGAGCGGGTGTTCTCGTTCCGGGACGATTTCGGGCAGTGGGATCCGAAGAACCAGCGGCCGGAGTTGTGGTCGTTGTACAACGGGCGTCATCATCCGGGTGAGTCGATCCGGGTGTTCCCGTTGTCGAACTGGACCGAGCTCGACATCTGGCACTACATCGCCAGGGAACAGTTGTCGTTGCCGTCGATCTACTACGCGCACGAGCGTGAGGTGATCGAGCGGGACGGGATGCTGTACGCGGTGAACGAGTTCATCGCGCCCCGTGGCGCCGAGGAGCCGTTCGTGACCCTGGTGCGGTACCGGACGGTCGGTGACGCCTCGTGCACCGCCGCGGTCCGGTCGGTCGCCGACACCGTGGAGTTGGTGATCGAGGAGGTCGCCGCGACCCGGATCACCGAGCGTGGGGCGACCCGTGGCGACGACCGGGTCAGTGAGGCCGCGATGGAAGACCGCAAACGGGAAGGCTACTTCTGATGAGCACCACGGCGGTCACCGTCACCGAGACCGGGCCGGTCGAGGGTCGGGCGATGGACCTGTTGCGTTTCGCGACGGCGGGCAGTGTCGACGACGGTAAGTCGACCCTGATCGGCCGGCTGCTCTACGACACGAAGTCGCTGTTCACCGACCAGTTGGCGGCGGTCGAGGCGGTCTCCGCCGCGCGTGGGGACGAGTACACGAACCTGGCGTTGCTGACCGACGGCCTGCGGGCGGAGCGGGAGCAGGGCATCACCATCGACGTGGCGTACCGGTACTTCGCCACGCCGAGGCGGAAGTTCATCATCGCCGACACCCCCGGGCACATCCAGTACACCAGGAACATGGTCACCGGGGCCTCGACCGCCGACCTGGCGCTGATCCTGGTCGACGCCCGCAAGGGTCTGGTCGAGCAGTCCCGCCGGCACGCGTTCCTCTGCTCCCTGCTGCGGGTCCCGCACCTGGTGCTGTGCGTGAACAAGATGGACCTGGTCGACTGGTCCCAGGACGTCTTCGAGCGGATCTCCGACGAGTTCACCGCCTTCGCCGCGAAACTCGAAGCCCCCGACCTGACCGTGGTCCCGATCTCCGCGTTGCGCGGCGACAACATCGTCACCCGGTCCGAACACACCCCCTGGTACGAGGGCCCGTCGCTGCTGCACCACCTGGAACGGGTGCACATCGCCTCCGACCGGAACCTGGTCGACGTACGGTTCCCGGTCCAGTACGTGATCCGCCCCCAGTCGACCACCATCACCGACTACCGCGGGTACGCCGGACAGGTCGCCTCCGGCGTACTCAAGCCGGGTGACGAGGTGATGGTCCTCCCGTCCGGGTTCACCAGCAGGATCGCCGGCATCGAGACCGCCGACGGACCCGTCGCCGAGGCGTTCCCCCCGATGTCGGTCACCGTCCGGCTCACCGACGAGATCGACATCTCCCGCGGCGACATGATCTGCCGGCCGAACAACGCCCCCGCCGTCGCCCAGGACATCGAGGCGATGATCTGCTGGATGGACGAGAGCACCCCGCTGCGCCCCGGCGCCAAGTACGCCATCAAACACACCACCCGTACCGCCCGAACCGTCATCCGCGAACTGCACTACCGCCTCGACGTGAACTCCCTGCACCGCGACGAGACCGCCACCGAACTCGGACTCAACGAGATCGGCCGGATCCGCCTCCGCACCACCGTCCCCCTCCTTGCCGACGAGTACCGGCGCAACCGCACCACCGGCGGTTTCATCCTCATCGACGAGACCACCAACCGCACCGTCGCCGCCGGCATGATCGTCGACACCAACTGACCCACGGGAAGGGCCCCTCCCGCCACCGGAAATCGGAGCGGGAGGGGCCCTTTGTCACGTCTCAGAGGGTAAGGGTCCAGGTGTTGATGTAGCCGGTGTCACCGGCGAAGACGTCTCGCACCCGGAGCAGCCAGGTGCCGTTCGCCGCCTCGCTGGAGAGATTCGCGGTGTAGGTGGTGTTGACGTTGTCGGCGCCGTCGAAGAAGCTCTGGTTCTTCAGCCGGTAGGCCGTACCGTCCGGGGCTACCAGGTCGATGATCAGATCGCCGCGGAAGGTGTGCACGATGTTCACCGCCACCGTGGACGCCGAGGAGGCGCTACGGTTGCAGCCGGCGATGACGATGCTGCTGGTCACCGCCGTGTTGCTGTCCGGAATCGCCACATCGGTGCCGTTCGTGCCCGAGCAACCGCCGCCACCCGAGCCGGTCACCGTCAACGAGTACGTGGCGCTGCGCGTACCCGCGGTGCCAGTGCCGGTGACGCTGACGCTGTAGGTGCCGGAAGGCGTGCTCGCCGAGGTGGCGATGGTGAGCGCGGACGAGCCGCCCGAGGTGACCGTGGCCGGACTGAACGAGGCGGTGGCGCCGCTCGGCAGGCCGCTCGCCGAGAGGCTCACCGACTGCGCCGAGCCGCTGGTGGTCGCGGTACTCACGGTGGCACTGACCGAGCCGCCCGGCGCGGTCGAACCGGCCGTCGGCGAGACACCGACCGAGAAATCGTTGGCCGGCGGCGTGCCGTCGTTGACCACATAGAGCAGCTTGTTCGGCGAGCCGGTTCCGGGATTGGTCACCACGTTGTTGGTGGCGTTGTTGAACAGATAGTCCCGGACCTGCTGCGGGGTCCAGGTGGGGTTGGCGGAGGCGACCAGGGCGGCGGCGCCGACCACGTGCGGGGTGGCCATCGAGGTGCCGCTGATCGTGTTGGTCGCGGTGTTGCTGGTGTACCAGGCCGACGTGATCGACGAGCCAGGCGCGAAGATGTCCAGGCAGGTACCGATGTTGGAGAAGGACGACCGGGCGTCGGTGCTGGTGGTCGAGCCGACCGTGATCGCCTCTGCCGTCCGGGCCGGCGAGGTGTTGCAGGCGTTGGCGCCGTTGTCGTTGCCTGCGGCGAGACCGTAGGTCACGCCCGAGTTGATCGAGTTGCGGACCGCCGTGTCGAGCGAGGCGTTCGCGCCGCCGCCGAGGCTCATGTTCGCCACGGCCGGCTTGATCGCGTTCGCGGTGACCCAGTCGACGCCGCCGATCACACCGGCGTTGGTGCCGCTGCCGGAGCAGTTGAGCACCCGTACGCCGACCAACTGCACGCCCTTGGCCAGGCCGTAGGAGGAGCCGCCGACGGTGCCGGCGACGTGCGTACCGTGCCCGTTGCAGTCGTCGGCGGAGCCGCCGTCGACCGCGTCGAAGCCGCTGGTGGCCCGGCCGCCGAAGTCGTTGTGGGAAAACAGGATGCCCGTGTCGATGATGTACGCGTGCACGTTGGTCGCCGTGTTCGGGTAGGTGTACGAGCTGTCGAGCGGTAGGTTGCGCTGGTCGACACGGTCCAGACCCCACGACGGGGGGTTCGGCTGCGTGCCGGAGATCCGGACCGTGTGGTTCTGCTCGACGTACGCGACGTCGGGGTGCGCGGCGATCCTGGCCGCCGCCTTGGCTCCGGCCGTGATCTCGAAGCCGCGCAGCGCGGCGGAGTACGTCCTGGCGACCGCTCCGTCGTGCCTGTCGGCCAACGCGCTGGCCGTGGTGCCGACCTGCGCCCGACTCACCGCGCTCTCCTTGAACACCACGATGTAGCTGTCGGCGACAGCCGTGGCACCGCCGGCACTACGGATGACACCCTCCGGTTCGGCCGCCACCGCCGGCGCGGCCGCCGTCAGTAGCAGCATCGCGGCGGCGCCCACCACAAAAGATCTTCTCGGGAGACTCATTCTCCCCTCCCTTCGATCGGCACTCGTTCGTCCACTCGCCCACGACGAGAGATCGACGGTGACCGATTGAGAAGAGATTACTCAATGATGGCGGCAAAAGACAGATGTCGAATCCTCTATACCGATCGAAAGATGGAGGTCAAGGTATGGCAATTCATTCCACATCACAGGGAATGGTGATCAACCTAAGCCGCGCTATCGATTCTTCGACAGCGCCGCGCCCGAGAGGCGCCAGGCATGCGTACCAGGTGTCCTTGACGGGCAGACCTTGGTGTACTCGGTCGGCGTGTCGCCAATTAGATTGACTGCCCGAACATCTTGCGCCGCAGGGCGGGGATCGCTGTGCCGAGCAGAGAAGGGCACGGAACCCGGTCCGGTTCCGTTGTGTGACGAGAGCGGCGTTGGTGGCGTTTCGGGCGGTGATGGCCCGGCACGGTTGGTGGAACGCTCATCGCGGTTTCGTAGACACCGATGCCGCTTTGCGGATCGGCGTTGGCGGTGAGGGCTCGGCGACGTTTGTCGGCGCTGCGCTGCGCAGGGCGAGGAGATTGGCAGGACGAGGGCCAGGACCGGGCATCCGGCCAGCCCGACGGCGGGGATGGCCCGAGCCGGACGGCTTTCGAGCACCAGGACGGCCACGACGGCCAGCTCGGCGCGGTGTGGCGCCTTGAACCGAGGATGGACGGCGGCCAGGGCATGTAGCCGGTGCCGGTCTGAGCCGGTCGCGAGGCTATGGGGTGACGAGCCCGGTCCGGTAGGCGATGACGACCAGTTGCGCGCGGTCGCGCGCACCGAGTTTCACCATGGCATGGCTGACGTGGGTGCGGGCGGTGGCCGGACTGAGAAACAGCGCGGCGCCGATCTCGTCATTGCTCATGCCCTGACCGACGAGCGCCAGGACCTCACGTTCTCGTGCGGTGAGGACGGAGAGCCGCTTTTCGGCGACCTCGTCGGCAGTCCTCCGGGCGGTGAACTGGGCGATGAGGCGGCGGGTGATACGCGGCGCGAGCAGCGCGTCTCCGGCGGCGACCACGCGGATGCCGTGCAGGAGTTCGGCCGGGCCGGCGTCCTTGAGTAGGAACCCGCTGGCTCCGGCTTGCAGGCCCTCGAAAACGTAGGCATCGGTGTCGTACGTGGTCAGGATGAGGATGCGAACATTCCGCAGCTCGTTCGCGGCCGTGATCGCTCGGGTGGCCTGGATGCCGTCCATCTTCGGCATGCGGATGTCCATGAGCACGACATCCGGGCGCGTGGCTCGGGCCCGCTCCACGGCCTGGGCGCCGGTGGTGGCCTCCCCCACCACCGTGATGTCGTCCTCAATGTCGAGCAGGAGCCGGAAGCCGGATCGCACCAGCTGCTCGTCATCGACGAGAAGCACTCTGATCGGGGCATCATCGTTGCATGCGCCTGTCGTGGTGCTCATACGCTCGCCGTTCCGTTCGAGGCCAGCGGCAGCCGGGCGGTGACTGCGAAGCCCCCGCCCGCACGTGGACCGGCGTCGAGATCCCCGCCCAGCAGGTGACAACGCTCCCGCATTCCCAGAATCCCGCTGCCCGGGTGGCGAGGGGCGGCTTCCTCAGCTTCCGGACCCTGATGTGGACCGTCGTCGGTCACGCGCATTTCCACCGAGTCGGCGCCGTAGTCCAATGCGACCGTGACTCGGGTCGGTCCGACATGGCGAATCACATTGGTGATCGACTCCTGCAGGATCCGGTACAGAGCGCTGCCCACCGCGCTCGGCACCGGCGACGGTGACGAGGCCACTCGCAGCTCCACGTCGAGGCCGGCTTCGCGGCCCTGGGTGGCAAGCTCGCCGATCTGCCCGAGCCCGGGATGCGGGACACGGCCGTCGTCAGCATCGCGCAGTACCCCGAGGATGGCCCTCATCTCCTGCAACGCCCGCGAGCTGGTCTGCTCGATAGCCTCCAGGGCGTCGCGTGCCCGCTCCGGTCGCTGGTCGAGTACATGCGCGGTGACACCGGCCTGGATGTTGATGACGGCGATCGCATGCGCGACCGTGTCGTGGACCTCCCGCGCGATCCGGAGTCGTTCCTCGTCTACCCGCGCGCGGGTCTCCTGCTCACGAGTCCGCTCCGCCAGCTCGGCGCGCTCCACCGCCTCGGCAGCGATGACCCGCCGGGAACGGACACTATCCCCGAGGGCCGCGCTCATCACCGAGGCGCCGATCCGGAAGAACACCCAGCCGATGGCGGCTCGTGGCTCAATGTCGGCCGCGGCGATCAGCCAGCAGGCGGCCAGCGCGGCGATCCCCACACCGGCCATCACCGGCGAACGCCGTCCGTCGCCGAGGGCGGTCAGCGTGTAGATGGCCACGAACAGTCCGAGCCACCCGGGCCCGTCCGGGAAGTCGAGGGCGTAGTAGACCATGCTGGCAAGCGCGGTCACCGCGAACACGGCGACGGGCCAGCGGCGGCGCACGGCCACGACAACGCCGCCCACGATCAACAGCAGATATCCGAGATGCCCGAGATCAGCCAGAGGCCGCACCATGGATCCTGGATCTCCATGGGTACGCGAGACGGTGCCCTGGACCTGCATCACGGTGATGAATAGCGCCACCAGCAGGTCCTGCGCCCAGGCCGGCAATCGGAACGACGTGACGCGGTCCCGCATGCCGCGATCCTACGGCTTGCAGCCGGGCGGCTCATACGTCGAGCAGCGCGATCCCGCGCGAGCCGACTACCCCGAACTGCGTATCCGCTGCCGCTTGCCGGCCGAGGACGCCTCTGCCCGCGAAACGCGACGATCGTCTCCGTCGACAAGACGACCGACTCGATCGAAGGGACGCCCCCATGTCTATCCTGCACACGCTCGTCGCGCCGCCGGCCAGCTACGTCTCGGCCGCCGGATACGAGCTCGGCTCCGGGCGGCTCGTGCCCACCGCAGCCGCCGTGGTCGGGCTGGCCAGCGTGGTGATCGGTGGGCTGGCGCTGACACGCCCCAGTCGTACCGGCAACGGGCGCGTCAGGACTGTCCTTGCTCTGGTTGCAGGGCTGATCGGCGCTGTCGTCGGCGGCCTGCACGCGGCCAACTCCGCCGGCGGCCTCGGAACTGGCAACGGCCTGGCCGGAGCTGTCATAGCCGTAGCGTTGGGACTGATCGGCACGGCCATCGCTGTGCTGGCTCTGGCCCGCTCCCGCCGCCGCCGCCATGCATAGTCGAAGGACCGCCGCGCACCCCATCTCAGGCCATCCACGGGTCAGTTGTAGGACCAGAGCGTAGCCGGCGACCACGGCAGCGGAGACGACAATGTGGCCCGGGCTGAAATCCCGCGTTGCGCCGACCCGCCCCCACGGTGTCGGCGTAGCGGCCGGGGCGGAGCGACGAATACGGCTATTGGTCCTGGTTCGCCATTGGTGACATCACGGGGCGGCCGGGTGAAGGTGCACACACACCGCCGACGGTTGCCGTTCTTGTCGTCCGACTCTCGGCGGTCTGCCCCGTCGACATTGACGAGCGCCTCGTACGGGTCAGCGGGCTGGTCGCGGGTCAGGCGGTCTTCAGTTCCGCCGCCCCGAACGAGACCGCGAAGCGTTTGCACCAGATCGAGACGCTGCGGAAGTCCGCCGGATCGATCGACGGCGGCAGCTCGTACACCTGGTCACCTCGATTGCCCTTGAGTCGCGCCACCTCGAACCACTCGCCATCGTCGAACAACCGCCAGCCTGCCGTACCCGCGACCACCCGTTGATCGGTCAGCCAGACTCTCAGGTCCGGCCCATTCGACGTGTCGAGGTCGTGCAGCACGAGCAGGTTCGGGCCCTCGGGCTGACGGACGATCTCCGCGCGCCCCGTCGTCGCGTGCTCGTGCGTGATGAAGACCCCTGCGGCCAGTACCTGGTTCCCTGCTGGCGCGCCGGACGCCGGAGCAGCCGTGGCCGTGCCGGATGGGCCGGGTGCGGCCTTCGTTGTCGCCAGCCCAACGGGTAGGGCGTCATCGACATAGGTGTCCGTGACCAGCTTCCACGGCTGGAACCAGTAGAGGCCGAACGCCGCCAAGATGCCGAGAAGCACCACACCGGCCCAGGCGAGCGGTGACCGGAAGACCCGTTTCAACATTCGTCGAGAATACGGCGACGGCACCGGCGGAAATGGCCATAGCCATTGCGAGAGTCTTACGGCGCGACGTTCCGGTTAGTGGGTGACGTCGACCGCCTTGGTCACACGCGACCGGGCACGTCACGCCGCTCACGCGCCGGTCAGCCGCGCACCCGCTGCTGCCCGCGCGGGCGCGACGGGAGACATCGGCCGCGCGAGGTGGAGCAGGCGCGCACTGCTCCCGGTCGCCGCCCCGGGCGCGACGACCGCCGACGGGTACGGGTACGGGATGGTCACCGGCCGGCGGTTCGGCGTACCACCGGCCGGTGACCGTACCGGGTGGGGCCGGCGGCTCCGGCCCACCCGGCGGACTGGGACGAGATGGCTCGGTCGAACAGTCGAGACCGCGATAGGCGCCGAGATGCTCTGCACGCAGGTTCGGTCCAGCGGAGCCTGAAGAGCCGTCGTACCGAATCAGCTCGTCGTGCAGGTGAGGTTGGTCGGTGGGCTGTTGGTTCCGTTTGCGGTGGCGACAAAGCCGAGGGTGGCGGATCCACCTGCGGGCAACGACCCGTTGTAGTCGACGTTCGCCACCGTCACGTTCGCCCCGCTCTGCGTGTACGAGCCGCTCCACATCTGGCTGATGACCTGTCCGTTGGGAAAGGCCCAGGACACGGTCCAGCCGCGGATCGGGGCCGAGCCGGCGGTCACGGTGACCTCGCCCTGGAAGCCGCCCGACCACGAGTTCGTCACCGTGTACACCGCCCGCGCGCCGGACGGCGAGGGAGTGCTGGTGAGGGTCGGTGACGGTGACACGCTGGTCCGCGCCACGCGGTAGGTGTGGCCGGCGCGGACGTTGAGTTGGACGACATCTGCCTCAGGTCGCGTGGTGGCCGGTGTGCTGCCGTCGGTGACGTCGACGAGTGTGAAGCTTCCCGTGAGGAGCCGAGCCCTGAGCTTCACCACGCCGTCGCGGTCCGCCCGTACCCGGATCTCGTTGGCCTGACCGTTGGTCCAGGTCATGCCGATGGTGTATCCGCCTCGACCTCGCAGTCCTGCGACCTGCCCCGCGGGCCACGCGGTCGGCAACGCGGGCAGCACGTGCAACTCGCCGTTGTGGCTCTGTAGCAGCATTTCGGTGATACCGGAGGTAGCGCCGAAGTTGCCGTCAATCTGGAACGGTGGGTGCAGGTCGAACATGTTCGGCGCGAGCCGATCGGTTCGTACCAGATCCCGGATGAGCTTGTGGGCGCGGGCGGCTTCCTCCATCCGGGCCCAATAGTTGATCTTCCAGGCGAGGGACCATCCGGTTCCGTCGTCGCCGCGTAGCTCCAGCGTCCGGCGCGCGGCCTCGTACAACTGGGGCGTTCCGCGCCTGGTGATCTGGTTGCTGGGGTGCAGCCCGTACAGGTGGGAGATGTGGCGGTGGGTCCGCTCCGGCTCGATCCAGTCGGCGAGCCACTCCTGGATGTTGCCGCGAGAGCCGACGCGCATCGGCGGGAGCCGGTCCCTCGCCGTGCGCACCTGCGATCGGAATGCGGTGTCGACGCCGAGAACCTCGCTGGCTCTGGCTGCGGCCTCGAACAGGTCGCGCAGGATCTGGTTGTCCATCGTCGGGCCCGCGCATACGCTGACGTTCGCGTGGTGAGCGAGTTCCGGCGAGTTCGACGGGTTCGTGACCAGGTATCCGAGCGTCGGATGGGTGACCAGGGTGTCGAGGAAGAACTGGGCGGCGCCCTTCAGAGCCGCGTAGTTGGACCGGAGAAGATCCACGTTCCCGTTGAACAGGTAGTGCTCCCAGATGAGGGTGGCCAGCCATGCGCCGCCGGTCTGCCACATTCCCCACAGGGCCCCGTCGACGACCGAGGCACCACGCCATCCGTCCGTGTTGTGGTGGGTGACCCAGCCGCCGGCTCCGTACTGGGCCTGGGCGACCCGCGCCCCGGTCACGGACAGGTCCTTGACCATGTCAAAGACGGGGAGCATGCACTCGGCCAGGTTCGTGGTGTCAGCGGGCCAGTAGTTCATCGGCAGGTTGGCGTTGATGGTGTACTTCGAGTCCCAGGGCGGAGCCATCGACTCGTTCCAGATGCCCTGCAGGTTCGCCGGTTGAGTGCCCGCCCGCGATGAGGAGATCAGCAGATATCGCCCGAACTGGAACAGTAGGGCGGAGAACTGTGGGTCGTCGGTGCTCGCGTGTTGCGCGATCCGTACGTCGGTCGGCTGGTCGGCCGCGGCTGTGCGGCCCAGGTTGATGGTCACCCGGTTGAACAGCCCCTGGTAGTCGGCGAGGTGGCGACTACGCAGCTGATCGAGGCCCACGTTTCGGGCGGCACCGAGGCGGGCACGTGCGGTGCCCTGGTAGTCGCCGTTGACGGTGCGGTAGTTCACGTAGCTGGAGCCGATCGAGATCAGCAGGGTCACGCTCGTGGCACCGGCCACCCGCAGCGTGCCGCCGGAACTGCTGACCGTGCCGCCGGTTGCGACAGCATTGGCCAGGGCGAGGAACCGTACCGAGCCGTTGACACCCTCCATGTTGCCGGAGACGCCGTCGACGGCGATGGTCGCGGCGTCCGGGCTCGACATGGCCGTCCGTTGAGGACTGTCGAAGGTGGCGTTGAACGTGATCGAGCCGGTCCGGTCGGCGGTCAGCCGGATCACGATCACCTGGTCGGGTGCGCTGGCGAACACCTCACGCTGATACCGAACACCGTTGAGCACGTACGTTGTGGTGACGGTGGCGGTGGTGAGGTCGAGCGTCCGGTTGTACTGTGACACGCCGCCGGAGGAGCCGAAAGCCAACCGAAGGTTGCCCACGGGCTGGTAGGCGAGCTGCCCGCCCGGGGTTCCCATCATGGTCTGATTGACCAGGTCCTGCGCCTGGGTCCACTGGTCCGCGAAGACCTGGCGCCGGATCTCGGCCAGGGTGGCCGCGCCCCGGCCGTTGGCGGAGTCGTACGGGCCGCCGGCCCAGATGGTGTCCTCGTTGAGCTGTAGCCGCTCGGTGTTGACGTTGCCGAACACCATGGCGCCGAGGCGCCCGTTGCCAATCGGCAGCGCGCGAAGCCAGTCGGTGCCGGCCTCCTCGTCGTACCACAGCGCCATATCGCCCGCGGCGAGCACCTGCGGCGGCGGCACCGAGCCGGCCCTGGCGGTGGCGCTCCAGGCGGCCGGCAGCAACGCGGCTCCGGTCCCCACGGCCCCTGCCCTGAGCACATTCCTTCGTGTCACCTTCGGCATGCCTATCTCCAAGCCGATCGTAGGGACGGCACCCGCGGCGCCGAGGGGAGACGCGACGTCGAACCCCGCACAGGTGTCGTCATGTCCGGGACCACCGCTGGTTCGCGCCGGTGTGGCAGTTCCAGACGATCACGGCTGTGCCGTTGGTGGTGGCGGCTCCGCTCACGTCGAGGCAAAGGGTCGGCGCCCGCACGCTGCTTATCGTGCCGTTGCCGTTGAGACTCCACTGCTGGTTGGTGCCGCCGTTGCAGTCCCAGATCTGTACCTGCGTGCCGGCGGTCGCGCTCACCGGGATGTCCAGACACTTGCCGAGGACCTGGAGAGTCTGACCGCTCTGGCTGAACATCTGGTTGCCATTGTTGTGGCAGTCCCAGATCACCGTCGGGGTCCCGTTCGTCGACGACCCCGAATTCACGTCGAGACACCGGCCGGACGATTCGCCGCGCAGTCGGAATGTCGGCGGTGGCTCGACCGTACCGCCACCGCTCACCCGGTAGACCACCGTCCCGTGGGCGGGGACGTTGGCGGAGATCGTGCTGGACGTGGTGGTGGTCGCGTTCGTCCACGCGTCGTGCAGGCTGAACGAGTTGCCGGTCTTGCCGACCGTCGCCGCCGTCGTGGAGACGGTCGTGGTGGAGCTGCCCTGGTTGAACAGGGCCACCGCGACGTCCCCGTTGGAAAGCCGTTTGGCCAGCACACGCCTGGTCTGGTCGTTCGACACCTGCACCGCCTGGAGGGCGAGGGAGTCCTGGTTGATGGCGATGAGGTGCTGGTTGCGCAGGATCGTCAGGGTGGCCGAGTCGGCGGAGCGCAGGTCGTTCCCGGCCATCAGGGGCGCCGCCATGATCGCCCAGAGGGCGAAGTGGCTGCGCATCTCGGTGTCGGTCATGCCGCCCCGACCCACCTCGAGCATGTCGGGATCGTTGAACGACCCGGGCCCGGCGTACGAGGACAGTGGGACGTTGACGTTGACAATGTTCTGGATTCCCATCGGGTATCCGTTCGTCTGTCCGCTGTTCCACGTGTTGGTGATGTCCTCGGTGGTACGCCACAGGTTGGCCACATCGCCCCAGTTGCGCATCGGCCCGGTCTTCTCGTGGATGCTGTTCGAGTTGATGCTGTAGACGATCGGTCGACCGCTCGCGGCCAACGCGTCGCGCATCTTCGCGAACGCCACAACCTGGTCGTTTATCGATCCAGCGGGCGAACACCAGTCGTACTTCAGGTAATCCACGCCCCACGCGGCGAACTGCCGGGCATCCTGGACCTCGTGGCCGAGGCTCCCGGTCGAGCCGGGGAAGGCGTCGAAGTACTGGGCGCAGGTCTGGTCCATGGGCGACTGGTAGATGCCGAACAGCAGGCCACGGGCGTGCAGATAGTCACCCAACGCTTTCATTCCGCTCGGGAAGCGACTCGGATGGGCCTGCAGATTGCCTTGTGAGTCCCGGTTGGGGTCGAACCAGCAGTCATCGACCACAACGTATCGGTAGCCGAGATCGCGCATTCCGTTGGTTACCATGGTGTCTGCCATCTGCCTGATCAACGTCTCGTTGATGTTGCAGCCGAACGTGTTCCAGGTGTTCCAGCCCATCGGTGGAGTACGAGCGACACCGTTGTTGAGTGCCCACGCCGATCGTGGCGAGTGCGTCCCGACGACTGTGGCCGCCACGGCCACCACCACCAGGCTCAGGACCGACAACCATCGCGACTTCCACTTCATTCCGCCTCCTCAAGAGACGATCGACGGCAGGCGTCGATCATTGGGGGTGACCCTCACCGGAAATTGACACCAACAAACCTCAGCTGACGCGCTGGAGGCGCCAGCGGTTGTCGGAGCTGGCATTGTCGGCATCCTGCACGACCTGCGCACCCCAGGCGGTGTTTCCATTGAGGACGCCGAGAACCTTGCCACTGTTGACGTTGCGGATCTTGTGAGTGCCGTCGCCGTTGTCAGTCAGCGTCCAACGATGGTCGGCGGTACCGTTGTCCGACCACTGCAACACCACGGCGTTGTCGGCGGTCGACATGTTCTCCACGCCGAGCACCTTTCCGCTGTTGACGTTTCTGAAACGAACAGCATTGCCGTCGGCCACCATGACCCACTGGTGGTCGGCGGTCCCGGTGTCTCCCCACATCACGGCCAGACCGCCGTCGGCGGTGGACATGCCCTGCACCCCGAGCACCAGGCCGCTCGCCGCGTTGACCAGTTTGTAGGTGTTGCCGGTGCCGCCACCCGAGCCGGTGTTCCAGTAGACGGTGTAGTTGAAACCGTGCGCGTCGCGGAACGGCACGAGGTTGACGGTGGACCCGTTCGCGGTCGCGGTGAACGTCAGCGCGCTCGCGCTGGTCCGGGTGATCGAGGAGACTGTCAGCGCGGGTAGCGAACCGACGGTGGAATTGCCGTAGTTGCCACACAGCACCTCCGGCCCATAGGTAATCGCCTGGACGTTGGCATTGTCGTTCGCCGCCTGCATGATGACGCGCATGGGCAGACGTACGGTGATCGTGTCACCTGCGGCCCAGGTCCGGGTGATCGTGGCATAGCTACCCGTCGCCACGCTCTGCACCTGACCGTTGACGCTGATCGTCGCGCCGTTGGTCCACCCGGGAATCCGTACCCGGATGCTCCACGATCCGCTCATCGTGCCGCCGAGCGTCAGGGTCGTCGTGTCGCTGGCCGGATAGGCGGTGCTCTGCGTGACCGTGATACCCCGTTGCGACCAGGTCAACACCGACGGCACGAACAGGTTCACCGTGAGCGTGGTGCCGTTGTGGAAGTAGATGGAGTCCATCAGCTTCGTGTTCGTCTCGATACCGGCACCCTGGCAGCACCAGAACGTGGTGTAGTCGGTGCTCCAGGTGCCACCACCCCAGGCCGGACCCACCCCCCGGCGACCGCCGGGGTTCAGCGGCGTGAAGTAGGTGATGTGGCCGTGGCTGTCGGCCGGATTCTGTGCGCCGACCAGGTGGTTGACCAGTGCCCGCTCGTAGTAGTCGAAGTAGGTCGACTGGGTCGGGTCGAGCAGCCACAGCTCACGGGTCAGCTTCAGCATGTTGTAGGTGTTGCACTGTTCGCAGGCGTCGCTGCTGAGGTATCCCGCGATGGCGTTCGGCGGACGGAAGTGCTCGGCCTGACTGTTGCCACCGATGACGTACGTGTGCGCGTTGACGGTGAAGTTCCACGCGTTGCGGGCGATGTCACGGTAGCGGGTGGTGCCGGTGGCCTTGTACTCGCGCGCGGCGCCCACCCACTTGGGCACCTGCGTGTTCGCGTGCAGCCCGCTGAGCTGGTCCTGGTTGTTGGCGAGCGGGTTGAACACCGCGGCATGGTCGAACCGCTGTGCGGCGGTGAGCCAGCGAGCGTCGCCGGTCTGCTGGTAGATGTCGGTCAGCACGGCGTTCATTCCGCCGAACTCGGTGCCCAGCATCGCCTGCATCTGGCTCGTGGTCAGCCGCGCGGTACGGGTGTCGACCCAGCCGGCGAGCGCCAGCAACACCGTACGCGCCTGAGTGTTTCCGACGTACCGCCACACGTCGAGCAACCCTGCCAGCGTCTTGTGGATGCAGTAGTAGGGAACGTTGCCGTTGTTCAGGGTGCGCGCCTCAAGGGCGGTGAAGTCGGACTCCGGGAAGCCGGAGAGATAGCCCGTGCCGAACCCGGCGGCCCCGTTGTTCGCCTGGCACTTGGCCATCTCGGCGACCATGTAGTTGGCCTTGTCCCGGCACGTCGTGTCACCGAGCACCGCATATGCCTGGGCCCATGCGGTCAGGAAGTGCCCCTGCATGTGGGTCCGGAACGGGAACGTGGGCGCGTCCCAGCCGCCGGTCGCAACCGCGCCGTTGGTCGACAACCGGTGGTTGGCCCGGAAGTTGTAGAGCAACCGCTCCACGTCCACGAATCGCAGGTAGTTCAACGTGCGGGTCTGGTTGTCCAGGAACCGCCCGGCGGTGAACCGAACCTGACCCAGCGCAAACGGGTACGCCGAGACCCCGATGTCCGCGCGGGCCGGCGGGAGTTCGGCGGCCATCGCCGGGAACGAGCCGAGGAGTTCGGCACCGGTCGCCGAGGCCAGCACACCGCCGGCCGCGGCGCCCAGTACGTGACGCCGGCTTAGGCGCAGGGATGACATGAATCCTCCAGAGTGCTTCGCCGGGGACGGGTGGGACGGAGCGGAGACAAACGCCGAACCCTGCCTCACGATCCTCACGAAAGTGAGCGCTAACATGTGTCATACATGTTACGTCTGGTCGCCCTGACATTCAAGAGAGTCAGTACGACACACCTCTTCACGAAGGTGATCCCGCTGGCCAGGAGCGGCTTTGCATCCGCACATCAAGCGGATCCGGCACACCGGCAGAACCTGGCATCCCGCGAGGCCGACAGCACCCTTATTATCGTTAACATCCCAGGATCCATGCCTTCGGAGGTCACCGCGTACCCGGTTGCCGGCGAGCGTCGCCCTGGCCGGGTTCACCACCGGAGGGTGAACCCGCGACGAGCACGGACTCCCGACCCTCCTGCCGACCCTCCTCCCGAGCGCGGGCGACCAGCCCGGCCAGCCGCCGTCGGCGGCGCCAGGCTGTGGCCCGCAGGCCGAGGAGCAGCGCGGCGAACAGGATCAGCAACGCGAGCTGGGCCCACGGTAGGGCCCAGGTGGTGACGCTGGCGGAAACCTGCCGGAGGTCCGCGTCGGCCTGGTCGTCGCCGAGCAGGGTCGGGGTCGTGGTGACGGTTGTTCGTAGGCGTCCCAGCGCCCAGACGCCATCAACGCGGATTTTGGCCTCCCGGCTGCCGCCCGGAAGCAGTTCCTCGACGTCACCGGTGGCGTCGTGGCTGCTCAGGCCGAGGATGTCGGAGACCGCTACCCGGCTCCTTCCGGTGACCCAGGCGTTGCCGTCGTTCGTCACGGTGTAGCGGACCCGAACCGTGCCGCCCGCGAAGGGATTCCACGACGGGGTGTAGGTGGCACTGAGGCTCTGGACGGGCAGGGCCGCCTGAACGGTGCCGTTGACCCGCACCATGACGCGGAATCCGACTCGACTCTCGACGTTGACCGTACCTCCGGTGCTTGTGACGGTCGCGGCGATGCCGGCCGGGTGGTCACCCGGCGTGGCGCTCCGGGGCACGGTGATGGTGAACGGGACCACCTTCGTCTCGTTGGCGCCGACGGTGACCTTCCCCTGCACGTCGATCCAGGTGCCACCGTCGACCGAGGGGCGGTCGGACGGCAGCATGTTGAAGCGGCCCTTGTCGGTGAGGTAGGCGTCGGCGGCCTTCAGCGCGAAGACGACGGCGGTGCGGCTGAAGTTTCGTACCGCCAGGTGTTCGGTCACGACCTCTCCCGGGTCGAGGCTGGTGTTGATCCACCGCCGCTCGTCCGGCCCGCTCGGGGTGGCCGGCTGGATCGTCCAGGTCAAGGCTTTCGGGTCCGGTTCGGCCACCGCCACGGTTGGCGCGGTGGCGATCGTGAGGATCGCGGCGGCGAGGATGGTGAGCGTCCGGCGCAGCGGGGTGACGGTCATGACGGCGGCCCTTCGACCCAGGCCGGCGGGGCCTGGTCCAGGCCCCCGCCGAGCCACTACTCGAACAGGGAGAGCGTGAGCGTGGAGCTGTACTCACCGGCGGCGACGTCCGCCGGGGTGCGCAGGTACAGGTCGGCGTTGACGGAGTACGAGTCGCTGGCTACCGCCTCGGAGTCGAAGGCCGAGACCAGCAGTTCCTGGTCGACCAGGCCGACATTGTTGCCGGGCAGGGTCTCCTCGTCGAGGACGGTCACGACCTCTTCGCCCTCGGTGACCAGACCGGTGTCACCGCCGTCGAGCAGACGCGGCTTCCAGCCGAAGTGTTCGGCGCTGATCGGATCCTGGCCGGAACCGCCGTCGAAGTCGGTGGCGCTGCCGAGCACGGCCCAGCTCGCGCCGTCGGGCACCTCGTCGGCGACGCGGGTGTCGGTGACCGTCACGGTCGGCAGCGTGCCGACGAACTGACGAACCAGCAGGGTCGAGCCGTCCTCGGCCAACGCGACGGCGTCACCGGCGATCGACAGGGCGAGCACCCCCGGTTCCCTGATCTCGTCGATGTCGACCGTCACCCGCACGCCGGCGTCGTCACCGGGCTCGGCCACGGCGGGCGACGGCAGCACCGCAGCCCCGGCCAGAGCGGCACCGACGGCGCAGGCCGCGAGCACCTGCCGTCGTTTACCTGTGTTCATGTGATCTCCGTTGTCATCGTTGGTTGACAGGGGACGTGGTGGGCCTATTCGCCGCAGGTGATGGCGGGATGCTGCACGGTGCGTACGGTCGTCACGTCGCTGCCGCCGAGCGCCCCGGTCACCCGGACCGTCACCGACCCGGCCGGCACGGAGGCGGCTCGCGTGTTGAACGACTGGTACACGTTCGACCCCGGCGCCACACCCTCGAACGACCGCTCCCCGTATGGGGTCTCCAGACCGATCCCGACCGAGCCGTCATGATCGTTGCGAGCCTGCACCGCCACGTACGCCCTGCCACCCAGGCACCGCGCCTGCGCGCTGACCGTGACGGGCAGTTCGGGCTGGCCCGTCGCGGCTTCGAAGGCCCAGGAGTCGATCTCGAAGAGGTCGACGCCGGTTGGGCCGGCGAAAGTGAAGTAGACGTCGTGCACGCCGCTCACGCCGTCGAGCTCGGCGGTCACCTCGGCCCATTCGCCGGACGGTGTGTCGACCGGAATCGTGCCGACCACGGGGCCGGTGAGCTGATCCAGCCGCACCTCGATACGCGCGCCGGCCGCGAGCGCTCGCACCTTTGCCGTCACGCTCCGGGCGCCGTTGTCGCCGAAGTCCACCGACGACAGTGCGGTCCAGTCGCCGTTGTCGATGTCGCGTACCACCAGGTTCGGCGCCGCGGCGCCGAACTGAGCGGAGCCGCCGTCGACCTTCCGGGTCGAGACACCCTTGCTCCAGCCGAAGGTCTCGGCCTCGAAGACACGGTACGGGTCGAAGTTCCGGACCTGGTTGACGCCGGCATAGGTGCCGACGACCTGCTGGATCGTGCCATCCGGGTTGAAGGTCAGCTCTTGGATGTGCGGGCTGCGGTACCCCTGGGTGGTGTTCCCGTTGATGCGTTTGTTCAGCGTCGGAGCATGGTAGGTGAAGTAGTATTTGCCCTCGAACTCGAACACCGACTGGTGGTTGTTGCCACCGGTGCCGGCGCCGAAGAACTGTGACTGGTTCGGGAACAGCACGCCGGCATAGGTCTCCTTCGGCCAGGACATCGGATCGTCGGAAATCATGTACCCGATCTGGCCGCCGCCGGGGTAGCCGGGAAGCGGCGTCTGCGGGCCGCCGAAGTCGTTCCCGCCGAAGTGCGAGGAGTACGAGAAGTAGTACCTGCCCTCGCGCTTGAAGACGTGGCCCGCCTCGAAGGCGACGGGAGCGTCGACCACCGCGGCCGATCCCTCGGTCGAGACCATGTTGTCGCCGAGTTCGATCGCCCGGATGTTCTTCGGGTTGTTGAAGCGCTCGGCCGGCGGCATGCTCGTCGACGCGGGACCACCGCCGAAGTAGAGGTACGGCTGGCCGTCGTCATCGACGAAGGGAGCCGGGTCGAACTTCCACGCGACATCCTCGGCACCGGGAGTACTGCCGTTGATCAGCGTGCTCGTACGCTCGCTGATCCACGGACCGAGCGGCGACCCACCCGTGATCACGTTGCTGGAGCCGCCGCCGTTGGCGTAGTAGAGGAAGAACTTCTCCTCGCCGTTCACCACCTTCTTGGTCATACCGGGCGCCCACGAGTTGCCGGTGAACGGCGCCACCCCGTTCGGGCCCGCGACCTGGATCTCGCCGTGATCCGTCCAGTTCACCAGGTCCGCGGAGGAAATCACCGTGATCTGGTTGATGTCGCCGTAGTTGATGCCCGGCGAGACGCCGGTGACGGGGTCGGGAGCGTAGCCCTGGGTGTCATTGGTCAGGTACATGTACACCCGGCCGTCGTGCACGAAGCCGAATCCATCGGCACCGAACTTGTGCCCGATCAACGGGTTGTGCTCCCCCGGCAGCTTGCCGACGACCTCGATCGTCTTCGACGGCGCCGCCGGTGGCGCGGCGCCGACCACCGAGACGTCATCGAGCTTGAAATCCATGAGGTGCAGGTTCGGATCCGAGGACGGGGTGCTCGTCCACGGCGTCTCGAAGAACAGCCGCGCCGTCGAGACGTTCTGCGTCGCCGGAATCGTGAACGTTCCGTTGAACTGCGCCCACTGGCCCTTTGTCGCGACCACGCTGACGAGGTTGGTGTAGGTGGCAGCGCCGTAGTGCATCGTGGCGAAGAACTGCTTGGTCGCCGGCCCGCTCGGGTTCTCGTACTTGATGCGGGCCGTCAGCACGTAGGTCTGCCCCGCCTGCACCTTCCCGCTCAGGTCCTGCATCGGACCGGATCCGGTCGTGGTCCGGCTGGCGACGAGCGCGGCGCCCTGACCGGAGTAGGCATCCGAGGTCACCGACAGTTGGCCGCCGTCGGCGGAGTTCCCGTTGTTGACGAACCAGTTGGCCAGGCCCCCCTCGAACCCGCCGTTGACAATGAGATTCGTGTCGGCGGCGTGGACGGGTGCCGTTTTGGCGAAGATTCCTGCGGCCAGGACCATGCCGACCGTCGCGATCACCGCGATCCCTCCTCGGGTCGCCCGTCGCATGTGTTGTTCCACGAGACATCCTCCTTTTCATCTCTGACTGGGTCATCGGTGTACGGAAGACCGTTGGGAATGCGTCCTCGGGCGGCTTCGGATGCGGGTCGGCCGCCGTCACCGGCTCGACCGGTGAGTCGAGGACTCGCGCCGGGGTTATTCGCCGCAGGTGATGGCGGGATGCCGCGCGGTGCGTACGGTCGTCACGTCGCTGCCTCCGACCGCCCCGGTCACCCGGACCGTCACCGACCCCGCCGGCACGGACGCGGCACGCGTGTTGAACGACTGGTACACGTTCGACCCCGCCGCCACACCCTCGAACGACCGCTCCCCGTACGGGGTCTCCAGACCGACCCCGACCGGACCGTCATGATCGTTGCGAGCCTGCACCGCCATGTACGCCCTGCCACCCAGGCACCGCGCCTGCGCGTTGACCGTGACGGGTATCGCCGCGAGCACGCCGAGCCGGGCCAACCGGTAGCTGAGCGCTCGCTCCGGCGCGTCGATCTGGTTCTGGGTACCGAACCGTCCGGCCCGCGCCGACCTGGCCTGCGCGAGAGCGGACTGCGCCGCGGCCCAGGCATCCGCCGGGTAGTGGCGCCCGTCGAGCGTCCCCGCATATGCGATGGCCGCGTCGAGGGCGCTGGTGTCCAGCGGCCGGGCCTGCGCGGTCAGCGTGTCGCTGAGCAGGTAATGGTCGAAGTCGACCCGCCCGCCGGTCTCCTGCGTCGCGTAGTTGAACAGGCCGATCCGGTGACCCATGAAGTGCGCGAGGCTGCCGTCCAGAGTCTGCGGGCCGACACGGCTGCCCAGCCGGGTCCACTCCAGCCCGTCGAGGCTGTAGTAGAACGTCGTCCACAACTGACCGACCGGCGAGGCGAAGTCGAGATCCGCCTTGACGTGCACCTGGGTCGCGTCACCCAGCGACACCGTCGTGCCCGGCACGAAGGCCTCCAGCGTCGACTGGTCGAGGTCGACCGCGAAAGGCGAAACCCGGTTGACCACGCCGACCGTGTTGACACCGCCGACGCGCTTGACCGCCACGTACGAAAATCCGCGGTTGTAGGCGGCCAGACCGGCGACGTCGCCGTTCTTCATCGCGGAGATGTCCATCCTGGTCTCCACCGACTGCCTCGGCCCGAAGGTCCGCTGCGAGAGCGTGTTGCGTGCCTCCTCGAACCAGGCCAACTCGGCTCGGTTGGACAGTTTCGTGTAGACGTACTGGCCGGTGACCACCTTGCCGGTCGTCAGCCGCAGCCATCCGTCCCGGTCGGTGAGCGACCAGTGGCGGTTGTCGGGAGCGTGGTTCCACTCCCACGCCAGGTCCAGCCGCGATCCGTTGGGGGCGACCTCGGCCTCGGTCGGGTATTCGGTCGTTGACGGCTGCCCGACAATCGAGACGTCGTCGATCAGGTACTCCACGCTCGACGACGGCGGCTGCGGGTTCGCCCACGGGGTCTCCACGGCGAACTTGACAGTGCCGAGGTTGGCGGCCGCCGGTACGACGTACCGTCCCGACACCGTCGCCCACTGCCCGCTCGGCACGTCCCCGGACGCCATTGTCTGGACGCCGGAACCCCAGTCCGCGGTGAGGTTGAACCGCACGGTGCCCGGACCGGACGTGTACTTGATTTTCGCGGAGACGGCGTAGGTCACGCCGTGCTGCAGTCGCCCTCCGAGAGGCTGGGTCGGGCCGGCCCCGTTGAGCGTCCGGTTGCTCACCCGCAGCGCCGCCGCGCCGGCGGCCGGGTCGGTGGTGTCCAGGCCGAGCGTCGTGCCGAACTGTCCGGCCCACGGCGCGACCGTTCCGGCTTCGTACCCGGAATTGGTCAGCAGTTCGACGCCGATGAGCGACTCGTCGACATCGGGTGGCTCCGGAATCGTCCACTGCTCGTCCTGGTAGGCCTTCTGCGGCGCGTCGTTGGCGAAGTCGTCGGAGGCGACGATGCTCCTCTGGCGCTCGAAGACCTCCTCCTGCGGGCTGAGCCTGATCGGCTTGGCGAACACGCCGTTGACCGGCACGACCCCGTTGGCGCCGAAGGTCGGCCACCCGTCCTGCCAGGTGGCGGGGATGAGTGCCGGGATCCGCCCGGTCGGGAACGTGTCGCGGAAGAACATCCCGTGCCAGTCGGTCGCGCCGCCGTCGCGGGCGATCGGCACCAGGCTGCCCTGCGCGAAGCCGTTGGAGTTGAGCACCCCGCGCGCCTCGTAGGTGTTCACACCACCGGCGGAGGTGTAACGCCCGAGCAGCTCCCTGGAGCGAAGCATGACAACCTGGCGTCCCTGCCCGGACGGCCAGGTGATGATCACGGCGTAGTACCAGCCGTCGATGTGGTAAAACTGGGCGCCCTCGAACAGACCGCCGATGAACGGCTGCCCCGCGTAGTTGCTCGCCGTGAAGATGTTCGGGTAGTCCTGCTCGATGGCCGTCAGGCCGGCGTTGAGCCGTACGGCGCTCGTGCCGCCGGATCCGTAGAAGATGTACGGGGTGCCGTCGACGTCGAAGAAGAGGGACGGGTCGTGGAGACCACGACCGAGTGGTGTGCGCTGCCAGGCGCCGTCCTCGATGTCGTCCGTGCGGTAGAGGTACGCCCCACCGAGGTTGTTGGTGTTGAAGGCGACGTAGAACATGCCGTCGTGGTAGCGCAGCGACGACGCCCACTGACCTTGGCCGTACGAGTTCTGGCCGTTGCGCAGGGAGAACGCGTCGCCGATGTTCGCCCGGTCGAAGACGTAGTTGACGATCTCCCAGTTCACGAGATCGTAGGACTTCATGATCGGCGCACCCGGGCTCAGGTGCATGGTCGTGCTGATCATGTAGTAGATGTCCCGACCCTCGTCGTTCTCGCCGGCCGGTACGCGCTCCACGCTGATGTCCGGCACGTCGGCGTTGATCAGCGGGACCGCGTACGTGCCGGCGCCGGTGTCGGTGGAGGTGTACGACGATCGGGGCGACCATCCTTCGGCAGCATGCGCCACGGCCGGCGTTGCCACGAGGCTGGCACCGAGCAGGACGCCCACCGTTGCGAGCGTGCGCAGTGGGCCGGGCCGGCGAGCGTGAACCGTGGCGCCGATCCGTGCCATCACCATCACGGCACATTGAAGCGCGACATTGGGGCTGTTCAACGATGATCTGCGGTGGGGCCTGGGGACATGCGAGCGGATCGACACAGCCAAGGCGAGCTCCAAACGCGAGAGCGGCGTGAAGGCCATCTTGTTATCGCTAACAATGCCTGTCAAGAGCATCTATGCAACGTGCCCGAAGTATCCCCGTAACACCGCGTACCCATCCACCGGCGACGACGCGCGTTTCCCCACCCGCCGGTGCCGCCAGGGAACACGGCCGCGCGGTCGCGGTGCAGCCGACTCCAGCGTCAGCTGGCCGAGCCGGCTCGGCGTTTGTTGTAGACGTCGAAGGCCACGGCGACGAGCAGGACGAGTCCCTTCACCACCGACTGCGTCGACTGGTCGACGCCCATCAGCTGCATACCGTTGCTCATGACCGCCATGATCAGGCCGCCGACCATCGCGCCCACGACGGTACCCACTCCCCCGGTGACCGCCGCGCCACCGATGAAGGCGGCGGCGATCGCGTCGAGCTCGAACATGTTGCCGGCTGCGGGCTGGGCACCGTTGGACCGCGACGAGTAGATGACACCGGCCACCGCCGCCAGGAAACCCATGTTGACGAACATCCAGAAGTTGACGGTGCGGACCCTCACTCCCGACAGCGCCGCCGCGGAGAGGTTGCCGCCGATCGCGTAGACCTGACGACCGAAGACCGTACGACGGGTGAGCAGGCCGTAGACCAGCACGAGGACCGCCAGGACGATCAGTACGATCGGCAACCCACGGGCGTGCGCCAACTGCCAGGCGAAGTACATGAGGACCGCCCCGACCACCGCCACCCGGGCAACGAACAGCGGAAACGACTCGACGGGCTGCTGGTAGCGGATGCGCGCGACCCGGGTACGGAAACCGCTCACCGCGTACCCGGCCACGGCTACGACGCCGATCAGCAGTGTGAAGGCGTCGTAGCCCTGCCCGCCGAGCAGTCCGTTGAGGAATCCCGCCGCGACCCGCTGGTACTCGGCCGGGAACGGCGACAGCGAGATGTTGTCGAGCACCCGCAGGGTCAGACCGCGGAACAGCAACATCCCGGCCAGGGTCACGATGAAGGCCGGGATGCCGGCGTACGCCACCCAGAACCCGTGCCAGGCGCCGACCAGTACGCCGACCGCCAGCGCGGCCAAAATGCCGACCCACCACGGAAGGCCCTGCTGGATCACCAGGACGGCGGAGACCGCCCCGGTCAGCGCCACGACCGACCCGACCGACAGGTCGATATGCCCACCGATGATCAGGATGACCATCCCGATCGCGAGCACCAGGATGTACGAGTACTGCAGGACGATGTTGGTGATGTTCCCCGGGCTCAGCGACACCCCGTCGGTCAGGATCGCGAAAAACGCCACGATCACGACCAGGGCGACGTAGATCCCGCTCTGCCGCAGGTTGTTCAGCACCAAGGCCCGCAGGTCGCTCGTCCCGGTGTGCAGCGCGGCGGCCGGCGCGCCGTCCGGAGGCGTCGGACGCTCCGTCGAGGGGGTCTTGATGCTGGTCATCCGACGAACTCCTTGTCCTTGGTCATCAGCCCCATGAGGCTTTCCTGGGTCGCCTCGCCCACCGGTTTCTCACCCGTGATCCGGCCTGCGGCGAGGGTGTAGATGCGGTCGCACATCCCGAGGAGCTCCGGTAGCTCGGAGGAGATGATGATCACCGCCTTGCCGTCGGCGACCAGCCGATTGATGATCTGGTAGATCTCGTACTTGGCCCCGACGTCAATCCCGCGCGTCGGTTCGTCCAGGATCAGCACGTCCGGGTCGGTGAAGAGCCACTTCGACAAGACGACCTTCTGCTGGTTGCCGCCGGAGAGCTTGCCGACCACCGTCATCACGCTGGGCGCCTTGATGTTCATCTCCCGCCGACTCGCCTCGGCGACCTTGATCTCCTCGTTGCCGTTGACCCAGCCCAGGCGGGACAGCCGGTCCAGGGCGGCGGCGGAGACGTTGCGGCAGACGTCGTCGATGAGGTTCAGTCCGAACCGCTTGCGATCCTCGGTGACGTAGGCGATGCCGTTGCCGATCGCCTCGGCGACGGTACGGGCGCCGACCTCCCGCCCGCGCACGAACAACCGGCCCGCGATGTCGCGGCCGTACGACCGGCCGAACACGCTCATCGCCAGCTCGGTCCGCCCGGCACCCATCAGCCCCGCTATCCCGACGACCTCACCGGCGCGGACGGACAGACCGACGCCCTCGACGACCAGCCGGTCCTGGGTCGGGTGCCGCACCGTCCAGTCCTCGATCCGCAGCACCTCCTCGCCGGGCGACGACACACGGTCCGGGTAGAAGCTGTCCAGATCGCGCCCGACCATGCCCCGAATGATCCGCTGCTGGCTCACGTCGTCAGCTCGCATGTCGAGGGTCTCCACGGCGCGCCCGTCCCGGATGACCGTGGTCGAGTCGGCGATCGCGGTGATCTCGTTGAGCTTGTGGGAGATCATGATGCAGGTGATCCCCCGGCCCTTGAGCTGCCGCAGCAGGCCGAGCAGGTGAGCCGAGTCGACGTCGTTGAGAGCGGCGGTCGGCTCGTCCAGGATGAGCAGGCGCACCTTCTTCGACAGCGCCTTCGCGATCTCCACCAACTGCTGCTTGCCCACGCCGAGCTGGATGACCGGGGTGACGGGGTTTTCGTCCAGCCCGACGGATTCCAGCAGCTCCGCCGCCTCGGCGTTGGCCCGGTTCCAGTCGATGAGCCCACCTCGGCCACGGCGCTCGTTGCCGAGGAAGAGGTTCTCGGCGATCGACAGGTGCGGCACCAGGGCGAGTTCCTGATGGATGATGACGACGCCGTTGGCCTCGCTGTCCCGGATGCCGCGGAACCGCATCGGCTCGCCGTCGAACAGGATCTCGCCGTCGTACGAGCCTGCGGGGTGAACACCGGACAGCACCTTCATCAGGGTGGACTTGCCGGCGCCGTTCTCGCCGCAGATGGCGTGGATCTCTCCCCGGCGCACGGCGAGGGTGACATCGTCCAGCGCGGTCACTCCGGGGAAGGTCTTCGTGATGCGACGCATCTCGAGGATGGTGTCGTCCATGGTCACTGTCCTCTGTCCGGTTGGACGCGGTACGCGACGCCGTCGGACTCGGTCATCGTCGCCGAGCCCGACGGATGGCTTACTTCTTGGCCTGACCCGCGGCGACCTCTTCCGCCGTCCAGTAGCCCGAATCGATCAGGGTGGCCTTGATGTCGTCCTTGTAGACGGTGGCGATCGGCAGCAGGTACGCCGGGACGACCTTGACACCGTTGTTGTACGTCTGCGTGTCGTTGGCCTGTGGCTGCTTGTCCTGAAGGAACGCCTCGGCGGCGAGCATGGCCTGGTCGGCCAGCAGACGGGTGTCCTTGAAGACGGTGGAGCTCTGCACGCCGTCGTTGATCAGCTTGATCGAGGCGATCTCCGCGTCCTGGCCGGTCACCACCGGGATCTTCTTACCCGCGCCGCCGTAGCCGGCGTTCTGTAGGGCGGTGATGATGCCACGGGAGATGCCGTCGTACGGCGACAGGACCCCGTCGACGCGCGCGCCGTCGTTGTAGCTGGAGGTGAGCAGGTCCTCCATCCGCGTCTGCGCGGTTCCCTGCTGCCAGCGCAGGATGGCCACCTGCTCGACAGCGGTCTGGCCCGACTTCACCCGTAGCGTGCCGGCCTCGACGAACGGCTTCAGCGTGTCCATCGCGCCGCCGAAGAAGTACTGGGTGTTGTTGTCGTCGAGCGAGCCGGCGAAGAGTTCGACGTTCAGCGGGCCCTGGGCCGTACCCTTCGCGCCGTCCCTGGTTTGCAGGCCGAGGCCGACCAGCAGCGCGGTGGCCTGGGCGACGCCCACCTTGTAGTTGTCGAAGCTGACGTAGAAGTCGACGTTCTTGCTGCCACGGATCAGCCGGTCGTAGGAGATGACGGGAATCTTCGCGTCGGCGGCGGCCTGCAACTGTCCGCTGAGCGACGTGCCGTCGATCGCCGCGATGATCAGGACGTCCGCGCCCTGGGTGATCATCTGGTCGACCTGCTGCGACTGGGTGGGGATGTCGTCGCCGGCGTACTGGAGGTCAACCTTGTAGCCCTTTGCCTCCAGCTTCGACTTCACCGCGTTGCCGTCCGCGATCCACCGCTCCGAGGTCTGCGTCGGCATCGAGACGCCGATGGTCAGGTCGCCGGGCTTGTCCCCGCCGGTGTCACCGCCGCCGCCCGCACCCTCGCCACTGCACGCTGCCAGGCTCATCGCCAGCACGGCGCTGCCGAGAGCAACCAGGAACCTTCTGCCCATGAGTTTCTCCTCTCTGGACTCGCCCGCCGACTGCCGGGCCGACTGTCGCCTTCCGGGTAGCGTTAGCGCTCACAAAGTGAACGTCAACACTTGTTCCGAAATACCGGTGTCACGGTCTCGTAACGGAGGTGTCCCGACGAGCAGTGCGCGGGACTGCCACTCGACCTCGGACCGGACGCGGAAAGCCGCTCACCACCGTCGATGCGGGCCCCGGCCGGTGCCGTCGGCGTCGGTGACCCACCGCCGCCTGGCCGACCGGCAGTTGGCGGCGACGCGGGGGCCGGTCGAGGACGCGAACGTCGGTGCCGGGCTCCGGCCGCCTGCGATCAGCGACGCGGTGGGGCGACGCTGTCCCGGGAGACCAGGGCCGGGGCGATGGTCTGGCGCAACGCACCGCCGGTGCCCGATTCGATCTGCGCCAGCAGCATCTGCAGACTCGCCCGCGCGACCGCGCCGAAGTCCGGCCGGACGGTGGTCAGCGGCGGGATGAAGTACGCGGCCTCCGGCACGTCGTCGAAGCCGACCACGCTGATCTCGTCCGGCACCCGCCGGCCGAACTCGTGCAACGCCCGCAGCACGCCGAGCGCGAGATGGTCGTTGGCGGTGAAGACCGCGGTGACCTCCGGCATCCGCGCCAGCATCTGCCCACACCGGTAACCCGAGGCCGCGGACCAGTCCCCCGGCAGCAGCGGCGGTGGATCCACCCCGGCGGCCAGCAGTGCCGCCCGCCAGCCGTCGATCCGGCCGACACTGTCGAACCAGTCGGACGGCCCTGAGACGTGCCAGACACTGCGATGCCCGGCGTCGAGCAGGTGCTGGGTCGCCGCTCGGGCACCCGCCACCTGATCGACCGTCACCAACGGCACCGGCCGACTCGGGTCACCGTCGACCGTGACCAGCGGAACATCCTTGGGCAGGCGCTCCAGCGCCTCACCCGCCGACTCGACCGGCGCGATGACCACGATGCCCGCGACCCGGTGCGACAGGTGCCGCTCGACGGCGGCCGAGATGGAACGATGGTCGAGGCTCTGCACGCTGCCCATACTGACCGCGAAACCCTCCGCCGCAGCGGTCTGCTCCAACGCGGCCAGCAACGACGCCGGTCCGTAGAGCGTCGTGTTCTGCGCGACCACGCCGATGACCTGCGATCGGCCGGTCACCAGGGCACGTGCCGCGCCGTTGGGACGGTAGCCGAGCTGGGCGATTGCCGCTCGCACCCGCAGCCGGGTCTGCTCACGGACGTTGGGGTGCCCGTTGAGCACCCGCGACACCGTCTGATGTGAGACACCGGCCAGACGAGCAACGTCCGTCATGGCAGGACCGTGGACGGCCATTTCGCTCCCCCCACCACATCGCCGGCCCGCGGCCCGTCGACGTCGACTGGAGCGGTTCGGCCCGATCCTCCTCGCTCGGTCACCACGCCGGTGCGCAATCCCAGGTGACCAGCGCTGGATGGCCTGCAGTCTACGTCAGCCAACGGCTCGGACGCGGTACCGCTTTGTCGGATCGGCGAAACGAGGGCACGGTCGCACGGAGCGATCACCGCGCGCCGGGTACGCAGACGACCGCGTGCGCCCCGCGCACCGTGGCCTGCTCCACGCTCCCGTGGACGGAGCGTGGAGCAGGCCGGCGACAGATACGACGCGGCGGCACGCCGGCACTCGCCCGGCAGGCACCTGGTTCTCCGCGCCAGCGATCAGATCAATCGCTGCTCAAGTGGTGTCATGGGGTTGTCAGACTGAACCGGCGTACGGTGACCGCGCCACCGAGCGACTGGGTGGCGTGGTTGAACATCGCGAATCGGTAGCCCATGAAGAACTGCCAGTTGTTGGCCAGGGTCAGGGCATTGCCAAGTGAGGTGAAGGTGACTCCGTCCGTGCTGTAGGAAAAGCTTGCTTGTCGGCCGGCGCCGGGTCTGATGTCGGCGTTGGCGCGCAGCCAGATCCGGCCACCGGAGACGGCGGCGCCGGCCACCTCGGTACCGGTGCTGGTGGTGTTCCAGTTGCTGTCCATCGTTAGGCCGTTCTGCATGACCAGTCGGGTGGTGCCGTTGTCACGACGGACTCCGATCCAGGCCGACGAGTTACGCAGCACCGCCAGCCCGGCGCGGTCACCATCGCGCATGGTGGAGTAGTCGAGTTCGATGGTGGCGGTGGAGCTGGGGCCCTGGATGCGATGGGTCAGCGTGTTACGTGCGGCGTACAGGTCGCCGGTGATGGTGGCGGTCTGCAGGCGCAGTCCGTCGTTGACCGACCATTTGGTGTTGTCCGGGTTGTGGTTCCATTCCCACTGCGGGCCGAGAGTGGTGCCGGCGAAAGTGTCGGTGCCGGTCAGTGGCTTCACCACCCGAGGCGGTGCGGGCAGGTTCGGTGCGGGGTAGGAACCACCCCAGGCGCCGTTGACCGTCTGCACCACGGGCCAGCCGTCGCCGGTCCAGGTGATCGGTGCGAGAGCCGGCATCCGGCCGCCCGGATAGGCGTCCACGAAGGCCATGTAGTACCAGTCGCCGTTCTGGGTCTGCACCAGCCCACCCTGATGTGGCACACCGCCGCCGGAGATTGGCCCCGGCATGTCGAGCAGCACCTGGCGCATCTCGTACGGGCCGAACGGGCCGTTGGTCGACTTCAGGACGTACTGCCCGTTCGCCGGTCGGGTGAGCCAGATGTAGTAGTTGCCCCCGCGCTTGTAGAAACGCGCTCCCTCCAGAGTTCCGACGCTCGACGGAGTGGTGAACACCTGCTGGGCGCGGACCTGGCTACGCCCGTCGGCGGAGAGCTGCGCCACGCTGATCGTGCCGTTTCCGTACGCCACGTACATGGTGTCGTTGTCGTCGATCAACATTCCGGCGTCGTAATAGCAGTTGTTGATGGTGGTGTGCCGGTTCCACGCGCCGTCGACGGCGGTCGCGGTGTAGATGTGGGTCTGCGCGAAGTCAATGCACCCCGCCCAGTAGAACGTCCGGTTGCTCGGACGGTAGTTCAACGTCGAGGCCCAGATTCCGTCGACGTACGCCCGGCTGCCGTTCAGGTCGTACTTCGACCCGAAGTCGAGCCGGGGCACGGAGTGACCGGCGAACTCCCAGTTCACCAGGTCGTACGAGCGCAGCACCGGTGCGCCCGGCGAGTAGTGCATGGTGGACGCCGACATGTAGTAGGTGTTGTCCACCCGGATGATGTCGACGTCGGCGAAGTCCTGCCACACGACCGGATTCGAGTACGGGGTGTTTCCGGGATGGCCGCTGCCGACGGGTACGAGCTGCCATTGCTGGTTGTTGCCGCCCCAGTCGTTGTCATGTCCCGGGTCATCTGTCAAAGGGGTGTCCCGGGACATGTGTCAGTGGGTTGGTGTGAGTGGGGTGTAGCTCTTGCCGGGGGTGATGGTGACGTGGCCGAGGGGGTGGCCGCTGGTGGTGTAGACGGTGATGTGGTTGTTGTCGCGGATCGCGGTGAGGGTTTGGCCGTGGTAGGCGCGGCCGATGCCGATCCGGGTTTGGCCGACGTGGAGTGTGCCGGTCTCGGTGACGCGGGTGCGATGGATCGTTGCGTCGGTTTGGATCGGTAGTGCTTGGGGGCTGCCGTGCTGTGGGGCGGTGGTCCAGGCGTGGTGCGGGGTTGCTCGTCCGGGTAGGGCGCTGTGGCGGCGGTGGTTGTAGTGGTCGCGGTAGGTGTCGAGTTGGTGTTGTAGTTGTCGCAGGGTGCGGGGTTGGTGTGGTTGGGCGCGGAGCCATTTTTTGAGGGTTTGGTGGTGCCGTTCGACCTTGCCGCAGGTTTGTGGGTGGTAGGGACTGGAGTGGATCAGGCGGGTGCCGTAGTGGTGGACGGCTTTGGCGAAGCGTGAGGGGCCGGCGTTGGTGTGTAGTAGGCGGCTGGTGAATGCCAGGCCGTTGTCGGATAGCACGATCGCGGGTGGGCCGTGGTCGGTGAATGCTCGGCGGATGCTGGTGATCGCGGCGGCTGCGGTCTCTGCGGGGGCGGCTCGGCAGGCGACGAGCATGCGGGTGCAGTCGTCGAGGACGTCGAAGATGACTACGGGGGTGCCGTCGGCGAGGGTGAGGCCGGTGGCGTCGATCTGGTAGCAGTCTCGGGGTTGGGCGTAGGCGAAGCGGCGCCAGGAGCTGCGGGGTCGTTTGGCGGGATTGCGGTCGAGGAGGTCGTGGCGGGCGAGGACCCGGTTGATGGTCGATCGTGCTGGTACCGCCCAGGCGGGGGTGGTTTCGGAGGCGATGCGTTGGAGTTCGTCGCGGATGTGGTCCGCGCCGTTGTCCACACCGAGGTCGGCGCGGAGCTTGCAGATCCACGCGTCCAGTTCCGGGGGTGTGATGGAGGGGCTGTGGTGCGGTCGTCGGGATCGTTGCCGCCATGCCCCTTCGGCTTCGATGCGAGCCCGGTGTCGGTAGTAGGTGCGGGCGTTGACGCCGTTGTCGCGGCACCACTGCTGCACGTTATCGATCTTCACGCCTGCTGCGAGCAGGGCATCCAACGCGGTCATGACCTGCCGCCGGTTCGCCATGCCCAGCAGTCATACCGCCCGGACCACTGATCTTGTGACACATCTACCGGGACATCAACTGCGACAGATCTCATGGGACTGAAGAGCCGCCCCAGTCGTCGTACTGCACCACGTTCGCGCCGTCGGCGGTCGACGCGCCCTGCACCTCCACCGCCCTGTTGCTGTTCCGATTGATCAGGCGGACGTAGCCACCGGCCGAGTCCGCCAACCGGAACTGCTGGTTGGTTCCGTTGCCGTCGGCCCACTGCACCACCGCCGCGCCGTTCGCGGTGGAAAAGTTGTAGATATCGAGCACCTTGCCCGAATGACGCGACTTCAACCGGTAGTAGCCTCCACCGGAGTCCACGAACTGCCACTGCTGCCACGCACCGTCGTTACGCGCCCACTGGGTGATCCGCGCACCGTCGGTCGTCGCCCGGTTGTAGACGTCCAGCGCCTTACCGCTGTTGCGGTTCACCAACACGTACCAGGCATTGGTGTCGACCGTCGCGGCCGAGGCGGGTGTCGGGGCGACGGCCGCCAGCGCTCCGCCCACCACCGTCGCAACCGCTGCCGCGGCGACCCGCGACAACCACCCACGCCGCCGCGTTGGTGGCGCTACCCGGGGAACCCGATCGATGGCAACCATGATCCTCCTCTGACGACGCGAACCGAACGGTCTGAGGCGGTGTCCACCGCACCGGGCGGCGGCGCGAGGCTGGCGAAGCTTGCCCTTTGTGATCGCTAACATCACCCATCGCACTCCGCCGCACTCTGCTGTCGCGCACGAGGAAAGACATGACCACGGGTGGACCAGCCACGGATATCGACCGTCTCAGATATAGACTGTGAGCGATAACACGCTCGTAGTCAAGACGCAACACAAGCGGTTCACAGTCGTGCCGAGACGCGGGCAGGGCGGCCCGTCCCCGCCCGCCGGACGCGGGCAGGGGCGGACCACCCCGTCACGGATGCGGCGTGGCCGGGCCGGTCAGAGGCCGCGGGACAGCCGGTAGTATGCCTGGTTCCAGCGGATCTCGTCGGCGAACCGGCGGGGCTCGGTCTCGGCGTCGATGACGACCAGTTCGGTCCGGCTCATCTGCGCCAGGTCGTGCAACTCCTCCACTCCGACCGCCTGTGACAGCACCGTGTGGTGCGGTGCGCCAGCGGTAATCCACGCCTCCGCCGAGCTGGGCAGGTCGGGCCTCGGGCGCCACACGGCGCGGGCGACCGGTAGCCGGCGCAGCGGCTGCGGCGGAGCCACCACGTCGATCTCGTTGGCCACGAGCCGGAAGCGCTCCCCCATGTCGGCCAGCCCGAGCACCACCGCCGGGCCCGGCGCGGCGTCGAACACGAGCCGGACCGGATCCTCCCTGCCCCCGATGCTCAGCGGATGGATCTCCACGTTCGGCACTCCGGCCGCGATGGTCGGGCAGACCTCGAGCATGTGCGCACCGAGCACCAACTCCTCGCCCGGGGTGAGGTCGTAGGTGTAGTCCTCCATGAACGACGTACCGCCATCCACACCCACCGACATCGCCTTGAGGGTCCGGACCAGCACGGAGGTCTTCCAGTCACCCTCACCGCCGAAACCGTAGCCGTCCGCCATCAGCCGCTGCACGGCGATGCCGGGCAACTGGCGCAGCCCGCCGAGGTCCTCGAAGTTCGTGGTGAAGGCCCGGAACCCGCCCGCGTCCAAGAAGGCGCGCATGCCGAGTTCCAGGCGTGCGGCGTACCGCAGCGAGTCGTGCCGCTCGCCTCCGGCAAGCAGCTCACCGACGATGCGGTAGGTGTCCTCGTACTCCTTGACCAGCTCGTTCACCTGCGCGTCGGTGACCTCACCGACCACCTGGACCAGATCGTTGACGCCGTACGTGTTGACCGACACCCCGAAGCGCAGCTCCGCCTCGACCTTGTCACCCTCGGTCACCGCGACGTCACGCATGTTGTCGCCGAAGCGGGCCAGGCGCAGCGACCGCATCGCCGACCAGCCGAGCGCGGCACGGGCCCACGCCCCGACGCGGGCGGTCACCCGCGGGTCGCTGACGTGCCCGGCCACGGTCTTTCGGGCCACACCGAGACGGGTCTGGATGTAGCCGAACTCGCGGTCGCCGTGGGCCGCCTGGTTCAGGTTCATGAAGTCCATGTCGATGTCGGCCCACGGCAGCACGACGTTGGCCTGGGTGTGCAGATGCAGCAGCGGTGTCTGCAACGCGTCCAGGCCGGCGATCCACATCTTCGCCGGCGAGAAGGTGTGCATCCACGCGACAACCCCGATCGCGCCCTGCGCGGCGGCGTCGCGGCAGACCCGCAGAATCTCGCCGCTGTTGGTCAGGACCGGCTTCCAGACCACCCGGGCGGGAATCTGCGGCGATTCGTCGAGCACGGCCGCGATCAGACGTGACTGCTCGGCCACCTGCCGGAGAGTGTCCTCGCCGTACATGCCTTGGCTGCCGGTGAGAAACCAGACCTCGGGTTCGGTGTGTGATGCCATGGGGCTGCCTTCCGCGAGAGGGACGGTCACTTGTAACGGATTCCGATGAGTCGCTGGAAGAGGATGAACACGAAGAGCAGACCCCCGATCACAATTTTGGTCCACCAGGAGCTGAGACTTCCATCGAAAGTGATGAGAGTCTGGATCACGCCCAGGACCAGCACGCCGAGCACCGTGCCGAAGACGTACCCCGAGCCACCGGTGAGCACGGTGCCACCGATCACGACCGCCGCGATGACGTCCAACTCCATGCCGACGGCGATCAGTGGGGCGCCGGAGAGGGTGTAGAAGGACAGCAGGATCCCGCCGATCGCGGAGCACAGGCCGCTGATCGTGTAGACGGCGATCCGGGTCCGCCCCACCGGCAGGCCCATGAGCAGCGCCGACTGTGGATTACCGCCAATGGCGTACACGTTGCGGCCCAGCCGGGTGTAGGCCAGCGTGTACGCGGCGATGGCCACCACCACCAGGGTGATCAGCACGCTGATCGAGACGAAGTTTCCGCGGGGATCACCGATCCGCTCCTGCGACATCCTGGTCCAGAACCCATCGGTGATCGGGATGGACGAACCGGAAATGAACGTGCACATCCCTCGGGCGAAGAACATCCCGGCGAGCGTGACGATGAACGGCTGGATCTCGAAGAAGTGGATGGCGCAGCCCATCAGCAGGCCGAGCGTCGGACCGATGAGCAGCGCGATGACGAGGACGAGCCCCGCCGGCAGGCCCTCCTGGAGCAGCCAGGCCGACACCATCGCCGTCATGGCGACGACGGAACCGACCGACAGGTCGATACCGCCGGTGAGGATCACGAAGGTCATACCCACCGCGACAACGAGCAGGAAACCGTTGTCGATGAAGATGTTGAAGATGACCTGCACGTTGGAGAACGCCCGGTACTGGGACACGCCGATGCCGTACATGACCAGCAGCAGGGCGAGCGTGGCCAGGACCGGCACCTGTTTCCTCGGCAGCCGGATCCAGGACGGACGCGCGGTGATCGATCCGCTGGTCATGCCGTCACCTGCTCCTTCGGCTCGGCGGCGATGGTGCTCGGCGGTGGCGCGCTGGTCCTGCGACGACTGAACCGAGCGCGGAAGGCCGGCGCCTGGATGAGACAGACGGCGATCACGACGACCGCTTTGAACAGCAGCGAGGTCTGCGGTGAGATGTTCATGGCGTACACCGTGGTGGTCAGGGTCTGGATGATCAGCGCGCCCAGGATGGTGCCGCTGAGGAAGAACCGGCCGCCCGCGAGGGACGTGCCGCCGATGACTACCGCGAGAATGGCGTCGAGCTCCACCCAGAGTCCGGCGGCGTTGCCGTCGGCACTGGAGACGTTCGCCGTCATCATGAAACCGGCGATCGCGGCGCAGCCGGCGCTGAGCACGTACGCGAGGAACACGACCCGGCCGGAGCGGATGCCGGACAGGCGGCTGGCCTCGGCGTTACCGCCCACCGACTCGATGATCATGCCCAGTGCGGTGCGGCGGGTGAACGCGGCGACGAGCAGGGCCGCCGCCAGCGCGATGAAGATGGCCAGCGGCAGGGTCAGCACGTGGCCCAGCCCGATCGCCCGGTACGGCTCGGAGTTGATGGTGATGATCTGGCCCTCGGTGACCAGCTGCGCGAGTCCTCGGCCGGCCACCATCAGGATCAACGTGGCGATGATCGGTTGGATCCCGATCACGGCGACCAGCACCCCGTTCCAGGCGCCGAGCACGAGCGCGACCCCGAAGGCCATCGCGAGGGCGGTCAACACCACGGCGAGGCTGTTCTGGTCGGGTTGCCGGCTGATGTACATGCAGGCGATCGCCCCGCTGATCGCGCACAGTGAGCCGACCGACAGGTCGATTCCTCCGGTCGAGATGACCAGGGTCATGCCCAGGGCGACGAGGATCAGCGGCGCGCTCAGCCGCAGGATGTCGATCGGGGCGCCGTACAGGTGCCCGTCCTTGAGCTCGATGGACAGGAACCCCGGCCGGTAGATCGTGTTCGCGGCGAACATGACGACCAGCACGGCGGCGGGCCAGAACAGCCGGTGACCGATCATCGTCCGGTAGCGGCCCATGGTGGCGTTCATCGGTCTGCCTCCTCCCGGTGGGATCCGTTGGCGATGGTCTGCATGATGCGATCGGCGTCGAGGCTGTCGTCGTTGGCGAGCTGCGCGACCATCTGCCGGTCACGCATCACCACCACCTTGTGGCTGAGACGCAGCACCTCCTCCAGCTCGGCGGAGATGAACAGCACCGCCATGCCGCCGTCGGACAACTGCGCCACGAGCTTCTGGATCTCCGTCTTCGCGCCGATGTCGATGCCCCGGGTCGGTTCGTCGAGGATCAGCAGTCTTGGCTCGGTGATCAGCCACCGGGCCAGGAGCACCTTCTGCTGGTTGCCGCCGGAGAGATTGCGTACCGGCACCTCCGGGTCGGACGGCCGGATGTTGAGCGCCTTGACGTACTTCTCGACCAGCTCGTCCTGCCTGCGACGAGGGATCGGCCGCAGCCAGCCGCGGGCGGCCTGCATGGCGAGGATCATGTTCTCGCGGACCGACAGGTCGGCGACGATGCCCTCTGCGCGGCGGTTCTCCGAACAGAAGCCCACGCCCTGCTCGATCGCCCGCGCGGGGGTACGCAGGCTGCTCGACGTGCCGTTCACCGCGACCTGACCGCCGTCGGCCCGGTCGGCACCGAACAACAGCCGGGCCACCTCGGTGCGGCCGGAGCCCAGCAGCCCGGCCAGTCCGACCACCTCCCCCGCGTGAATGGTGAGGTCGAACGGCTCGACCGCCCCCGAGCGGCCGAGCTTCGACACCGCCAGCAGCGGGCTGCCCTGCTGTCGGGCGGCCACGTCGAGCCGCGAGTGCTCCTCGATCCCGTCGAGTACGTCGAGTTCCTTGCCGATCATCTTCTCGACGAGGGTGAGCTGGGGCAGTTCGGCGGTCGGATACTCACCGACCAGCCCGCCGTTGCGCAGCACGGTGATCCGGTCGGCGATGCCGTAGACCTGGTCGAGGAAATGGGTCACGAACACGATCGCGATGCCCTCGTCGCGTAGCTGCCGCATGATGCGGAACAGCTGGGCGACCTCACCGGCGTCAAGACTGGAGGTCGGCTCGTCCAGGATCAGCACCCGGGCCCGGATGTCGATCGCCCGGGCGATGGCGACCATCTGCTGGATGGCGAGGGAGTACGTCCCGAGCGGCGCGCCGACGTCGAGATCGAGGTCGAGGCGGGCCAGCAGCGCGCGGGCGCGGCGGCGGAAGTCACCCCACCGGACGGCACCGAGCAAGCGGGGCTCGCGTCCGATGAAGATGTTCTCCGCGACCGAGAGGTTGGGGCAGAGGTTGACCTCCTGGTAGACGGTGCTCACACCGGCGGCCGTCGCCTGCATCGGCCCGCTGAAGGACACCGGCTCGCCGTCGAGCGTGATCGCGCCCTCGTCGGTGTCGTAGACGCCGGTCAGCACCTTGATGAGGGTCGACTTGCCGGCGCCGTTCTCGCCCATCAGGGCGTGCACCTCGCCCGGAAAGAGCCGGAAGTTGACGTCGTGGAGTGCGCGCACCCCGGGAAAGGACTTGGCGATCCCGGTCATCGTCAGGACCGGACGGCTATCCGTCATCCCATCAGACCTCTTCTGGGTTGTCGACAGGGAAGGGCCGCTGCGCTCCCGTACGCCCGCCCGGTCGTCGCTGCGGATCGCCCGGGCGGGCGTGGTACGGGGGTGATCGCGGGCCACGCCCGGTCCGTTGCGGGTAAGGGGGTGACGCAGCGGGGCCGCCACGCGAGCGCGGCGACCCCGGCGTCGGTCAGTACTTGCGGTTGGGCAGTGCCTCCTTGGCCTGCTCGGAGGTGAAGGTGGTCTCCTCGGTCTCGATTCGAGCCGGCACCGCCTCGCCTGCGTGGACCTTCTTCGCCAGGTCCATGAGCTGTGGGCCGAGCAGCGGGCTGCACTCGGCGATGAAGTTGAACTTGCCGTCGGCGAGGGCCTGCATGCCGTCCTTGACGGCGTCCACGGTGATGATGGTGATGTCCTTGCCGGGCACCTTGCCGGCGGCGGTGATCGCCTCCAGCGCGCCCAGCCCCATGTCGTCGTTGTGCGCGAACAGCACGTCGATCGTCGGGTTCGCCTTGAGGAACTGCTCCATCACGGCCTTACCGCCGGCCCGGGTGAACTCACCGGTCTGCGAAGCGATGACTTTCAGGTTCGGGTTGGCGGCGATTGCCTCGGCGAAGCCCTTCTTGCGGTCGTTCGCGGGCGCGGCACCGGCGCTGCCCTGCAACTCGACGATGTTCACCGGGCCCGAGGCGGTCTTCTTCTGCTCGACCAACCATTCCCCGGCGAGCCGGCCCTCCTTGACGAAGTCCGAGCCGAGAAAGGTCTTGTAGAGGGACTTGTCGGCCGAGTCGACCGAGCGGTCGGTCAGGATGACCGGGATGCCGGCGTCCTTGGCCTCCTTGAGCACGGTGTCCCACCCGGATTCCACCACCGGCGAGAAGGCGATCACGTCGACCTTCTGCTGGATGTAGTTGCGGATGGCCTTGATCTGGTTCTCCTGCTTCTGCTGCGCGTCGTCGAACTTTAGGTCGATCCCGGCGGCGGCAGCGGCGTCCTTGATCGAGGTGGTGTTCGCGGTACGCCAACCGCTCTCCGCGCCGACCTGCGAAAAGCCCATCGTGATCTTGCCGTCGTCGGTGGACCCGCCGCCGGTGTCGCTGTTGCCGCAGGCCGCCATGCTGCCGACGAGCAGCACACTGGCGACGACCGAGGCGGTACGCCATGCAGCGGAGTGCGTTCGCATCTTTCTCATCGGATCTCCTTGGGCTCGGTGTGGTGGATGCACCGCGCCTACCGCCGACGTGCGGGAAGTGGCATACGCGGCTGGTGCGTGCTGGTAACTCCGTGGTGCAGACCGGCGGGCTTTCGACCCGACCGCTGGCGGTCAGGAATCCGCCGGTGCCGCCGGTTGTTGGCCGTAGACGTTCTGGTACCGGTGGTAGAGGGCGTCGATGTCGGCCTGCGCGATCGGCACCGGCTGCCCGAGTGCGCGGGCCAGGTGCGCGGTACGGGCCACGTCCTCGCACATGACCGCCGCCTTGACCGCCGCGCGGGCGTCGGGGCCGATGGTGAACACGCCGTGGTTGCGCATCAACACCGCGGGCGAGCGGTGCCCGACGAGCGTGCCGACGATGCCCTTGCCGATGTCGTCGCCACCGATCAGGGCGAACGGGCCGACCGGGATCTCTCCACCGAACTCGTCGGCCTGCGCCGTGAGATGGCAGGGGATCGCCTCCCCGCGGGCGGCCCAGGCGGTGGCGTACGAGCTGTGCGTGTGGACGACCCCGCCGACCTCGGGCATGGCCCGGTAGACGTAGGCGTGGGCGGCGGTGTCGCTGGACGGCGCCAGATTTCCCTCGACGAGTACGCCGTCGAGGTCGCACACCACCATGGTTTCCGCGGAGAGGTCGTCGTAGCCCACTCCGCTCGGCTTGATCACCATCAGATCCCGGCCGGGGACCCGCGCGGAGACGTTGCCGGCCGTCCAGGCGACCAGGCGATATCGGGTCAGCTCGGCGTGCAGGCGGGCGACGATTTGCCGCAGCTCGCCGATCTGTCGGCGCACCTCGGCGTTCATCGGATCACCTCCAGCGCGGTCTCGGGCGTGACGGCGGCGGCATCGACCGCCTCGTTGCGGATCGCCCGGAGGCGGAGCATGACGTCGTTGCCGCCGCGTCCAAACTGGTCGTGCAGTGTCCGGTACTCGGCGTAGAGGGCGTCGTAGGCACGCACCCGCTCGGGATCGGGTCGGTAGACGGCCTCGTGCACCCGGCCCATCGCCTGCGACGCCTCGTGGATCGACGGGTATTCACCGGCGGCGACGGCGGCATGGATCGCCGATCCCAGCGCGGGACCCTGTGCGGAGCCGATGATGTTCAGTGGCCGGTTGGTGACGTCGGCGTAGATCTGCATCAACAGGGCGTTGGAGGTCAGACCGCCGGCGATCACCAGGTCGTCCACCGCCACTCCGGACGCCACGAACGCCTCGATGATCATCCGTGTGCCGTACGCCGTGGACTCCAGCAGCGCCCGGTAGATGTCCTGCGGCCGGGTGGCCAGGGTCATCCCGACGATCATCCCGCTCAGGTCGTGGTTGACCAACAGCGAGCGGTTGCCGTTCCACCAGTCCAGCGCGATCAGGCCGTGCGCACCGACCGCCTGGCTCGCGGCCAGTTCGCTGAGACGTTCGTGCGAAGCGACGCCGGCCGGGGCCGCGTGCTCGACGAACCAGCCGAAGATGTCGCCCACCCCGCTCTGCCCGGCCTCGTACCCCCACGCCCCCGGGCTGATGCCGCCGTCGACGACGCCACACATCCCGGCGACCTCCGCGAGGTGTGCGCCGTTGACCACGTGACAGGTGGAGGTGCCCATGATCGCAACCATCCGACCGGGCTTCACCGCCTGCGCGGACGCCGCGGTGACGTGCGCGTCGACGTTGCCGACAGCCACCGCGATCCCCTCCGGCAGACCGGTCCACGCTGCGGCCCGGGCGGTGAGCCCGCCGGCTCGGGCGCCGAGGGGTGACAACGGACCGTCCAGCTTGCTCACGAAGTCGCCGAAGTCCGGGTTGAGCGCGGTCAGGAAGTCCCGGGAGGGATGGCGACCGTCCTGCAGGATGCCCTTGTAACCTGCCGTGCAGGCGTTCCGGGTTTCGGCGCCGCCGAGCTGCCAGACAATCCAGTCGGCCGCTTCGACGAAGCGCTCGGCCCGGTGATAGACCTCGGGGTCCTCTTCCAGCATTTGCAGGCCCTTGGCGAACTGCCACTCGGCTGAGATTTTGCCGCCGTACCGGCCGATCCACGGCTCCGCACGCTCGTGTGCCAACGCGTTGATTCGGTCGGCGTGCGGTTGCGCGGCGTGGTGCTTCCACAGCTTGACCCAGGAGTGTGGACGGTCGCGCAGCTCGGGATCCTCGCAGAGTGGAGTGCCGTCGGCGAAGGTCGGGAGCACGGTGCAGGCGGTGAAGTCGATGCCGATCCCGACCACCGCCGAGGGATCCACCTTCGCGGCGGACACCGCCGCCGGAACCGCGTACCGCAGCACGTCGCGGTAGTCCTCGGGATTCTGGAGAGCCCAGTCCGGAGGAAGCGGTCGGCCTGCCGGAAGCGCCGTGCTGATGACCCCGTCGCCGTACTGGTGCACCGCGGTCCCCAACTCGACACCGTCACCGACCCGAACCACGAGAGCTCGTCCGGACAGGGTGCCGAAGTCGACACCGACGACGTAGCGGTCGCCAGCTCCGTCCACACGGTTCATGTTCACCTCCACCGTTGACGGGGATAGTGTTAACGCTCACATCCAAACTCGTCAAGACATCTGTACGCAACGGCTCCGTAACGGAGCCGAACAGTCGCCCCGACTCGGGCGCAGCGACATCGCGACGGCGCAAAGGATCCGTTCCGTCCCCTTTCCGAGGGACCGGGTCGACCGCCGCGCAGACCGGCGCCGCGAATGCGCGTTCGCCGGGCAGGGTGGCTCACACCGAGCGACAGCACCGCCGAGGAGACACGCCGCGCAGTCCGCCGACCCCGGCTGTCCAATCACGACCATCTGTCGGCAGTCCGCGATGTCAGCGATAACATCGGCGAAGCCAGCTATTCATCGCGGTCGAATCGATCGACCCGCCAGTGCGGCACCTCGCGCGATGCCAGGTTCGCGATTGGAGGACACCACGGATCGCCGGCCGCCGCGACCGTCCTCGTTTCAGGTACGCAGGGATTCATTTCCCCCGCGCCACTCAACCGGCCCAGGACCGACGGCTCCTCCCGCCGCCGAACGCTCGCAGCAGCCGACACCAGGGCCTTCCGGTCGGAACGGAGTCCTCCGTGCGCCACGGCCGGCACCGCGCACCCCATCTGCCGCGACGATCGACACCCGATCCGGCTCATTTCCGCACGACCGAATCGACCGCTCCGCAGGGCTGATGCCGACCTGGATCGAACGCACCACCGGGAGCGGCACACCAATGCGCAATTTGATTGTTATCGATAACATCCGCGTTTCCCGACCCGCGTCGTCGGCGCCCCTACGGTTCCGCGCGACACACGGATAAGGGCGGCCTCCAGGGACGGAAGTTACCGGTACGTCCCGTCCGGGGCCCGCCCCGAGGAGTCGGTCGGAGGGCCGGGCAGTTCGTCCCGGTGCGGCGGGTCGGCTCCCGGGCGGGCACAGGTGGCGGCGGCCACCGCGACGGCGTACCGCAGGGCGGCGCCGATCTCGTCGTCCGACCAGGCGGGCCCTGCGCCGGACCGGGAGAGTACGGCGAGCAACCCGGCGGTGAACGCGTCGCCGGCACCGATGGTGTCGACCACCTCGACGGCGGGGGCCGCCTGCCGGAGCAGCCGGTTGCCCGAGCGGGCGACGGCGCCACGCGGGCCGAGGGTCACGACGCCGAGTGTCACGCCCCGGTCGTGCCAGTGATCGAGGACCTGCTCCTGCGATCGCCCCGGGTAGAGCCAGCCGATGTCCTCCTCGCTGGCCTTGACGACGTGGGCATGGCGCACCAGCTCGTCGACCCGGGTGTGGGCCTCGGCGGGGGTGCCGAGCAGGCCGGGCCGGACATTCGGGTCGAGGCTGACGATCATGCCGTTGTCCCGCGCGGCACGCAGGGCGGCGCCGACCCGGTCCGCGCCGGGCGGCAGGAACACCGCCAGCGAGCCGGCGTGCACGATGCCCCGCCGGGCGAGTGCGACGTCCAGCTCGCCCGGCCGCCAGGCCCAGTCCGCCGTGCCTTCGACGTAGAAGTCGTACCCGGCGTTGCCGTCGGCGCCCAGGGAGACGATCGCGAGCGTCGCCGGCTCCTCGGCGTCGACGGCGTACCGGAGGTCGACGCCGTTGGCCGCCGCGTGCCCGCGCAGCCGGCGGCCGAGGGCCGTGGTCGAGAACCGGGCGAGCAACCGGGTCGGCACACCCAGTCGGGCCAGGCCGACGGCCACGTTCAGGGGGCTGCCGCCCGGATGTGCGGCGTACCGGCCGTCGGGCTCCGGTACGAGGTCGACGACCGCCTCGCCCAAGACGGTGACCGGTGTCGGGTCCGGGCTGACGGATCCGTCCCCCTGCTCCCGTGCTGTCCTCATGGCCGGTGGCCGACGGTGGCCCGCACGGTGTCGGCGTCCGGGCCCGTCCACGGGGGTCGGAACGGGACGGGGTCGGTGATTTCGCCGACGAACGTGCCGTCGACGTGGTCGAGGAACCCGATGAGCGCCCAGCCCCGGTCCCCGTCGGGGACCAGGCGGGGTGCGTAGAGGTGCGGGTGCGCGACCGGCCGCGCGCGGGATACGTCCCAGGGGCCGCGCACGCTCGGTGCGTCCACCACCCAGATTCGCTGGTCGCCGAGGCGGGGGTCCGCCACGGCGTTGGTGCAGAAGAGCAGGACGGGTTGGCCGTCGACAACGGCGACCTGGGGCACTTCGAGGTGGCCGAATCCGGCGGGCGTGGACAGCGGCGGCCGGGCGGTCCAGGTGACCAGGTCCGGGGAGGTCGCGTGGCCGACGACGCCGCGCTCGGACGCCAGTCCCTGGTTGGCGCGGGCGGTGACGAGCATGTGCCAGCCGTCCCCGGAGGGGTCGGCGAACACCCACGGGTCACGCCATGCCTGCTCGTACCACATGTCCCGGTCGAGCAGCTCGTACCAGGTCGGGTCGGCTTCGACGACGGGTTCGGTGCCGTGCCGGTGCCAGGTGGTCAGGTCGTCGGAGACCGCCCGACCGATCCGCTGGACCAGCCCGTCCTCGGCGCGGCTGACTCCGGTGTAGAACATGTGCCACCGGCCGTCCGGGCCGCGGACGGTACACCCCGTCCAGGTGGCCAGATCGTCCCAGCCCGGTGAGTCGGCCGGCACGAGCGCGTCGGCGACCAGGGTCCAGTCGCGTAGGTCGGTGGAGACGGCGTGCCCGATCGTGGCCCGCTGGTGGCGGCGGTTCGGGTCGTGCAGGGCGCGGGAGGCGCGCAGGAAGAAGACATGCCACCGGCCGTCGTCGTCCTGGACGTACCAGCTGTCCCACACCCAGTGGTCCGGCAATCGCAACATGCCGGCAACCTACCAGTGAATCGGTTTAGCTAGCACATCCCCTACCTCGGTGAGTGGGTTGTGCCGGCCGGCGCGGCGGTGGACCTGCGTCGACGCAGCGGCATGGGAACGTACGACGGCCCGGCCGCGCCGCCGTCGAGCACGAGTTCCACGGCACGGCGCCCCATCCGCTCGTGCGGCAGGGCGGCGCTGGTCAGGCTGGGACGGAGCCAGGCGGCGATGGGATCGTCATCGAAGGAGATCACGGAGATGTCGTCGGGGACGGTCAGCCCGGCCTCGTTGAGCGCCTGGTAGGCACCGAAGGCCAGGCGGTCGTTCATGCAGATGACCGCGGTCGGGCGTGGTGACCTGGATAGGAGGGTGCACATGGCGGCGTACCCGTGTTCGGGTAGCCACTCCACGCAGTGACACTCGGCGAACAGGGTGACGTCGGCGGCGGAGAGGGTTTTGCGGATACCGCGCAGGCGGGCCCGCGCGGCGATGGAGACCTCGGGGTCGTCCTCCTTGAGCCGGTTGCGGCCGATCAGCGCGATGCGGTCGCGATGGCCGTGTGCGAGGAGGGTCTCGGTGACCGTCACGGCGGCCTTCTCGTCGTCGGGCAGCACGCAGGGCAGGTCGTCCGAGCTGGTGGCGTTGAGCAGCACCACCGGGCCGCCGAGGATGGCGGGGGGCACCGTGAGCCGACGGGTCGCCATCGCCGCGTAGACCACGCCGTCGACCTGGCGATCGAGCATCGCCTCGATGGCGTACCGCTCGAACGCCGCGTCGCCCTGGGTCTCCGTGATGAGCAGTACGTGGTCGCGTTCCCGGGCGGCGTCCAGCGCGCCGCGGATCAGGTCGCCGGCGAACCTGGTGGTGGCGACGATGTCGGAGACGAACGCGATGGTCGCGGTCTTGCGGGTGCGCAGACTGCGCGCCGCCGTGTTGGGTCGGTACCCGAGCTCCTCGGCTGCGGCGAAGACGCGCTGGTGGGCCTCTGCGGAGAGCCGGGTGCCCTCGCGCCCGTTGAGCACCATCGAGGCGGCGGTCTTGGACAGGCCGGCCAGTCGTGCGACATCGGCCAGGGTCGCCCTGTTGCTGCCCATGACTCCTCCGAATCCGCGGTGCGTCACATGCGCCACCACATCTCATTCATCATCCGCGAGTCGCCGTGTCCGGCGCAGCCGGGACGGGCGACGGGCGCGCTCGGCCGTGTGGCCGAGCCGTTTCCAGGTCGTTACAGATCTCATCCTTGACAGGGTTCATGGGCCACGCGCATGCTCTGCTAAATCATTTTAGCGACGTCGTTCAGTGTTACGGAAGGGAAACAGCCCCCTTTCCCGTGATCGTGTCGGCCGACGTGGTCGCGGCCCCCGGGCCCCGGCCGCGCGACCGGGGCGAGGCGGTCGGGGCTGTGCCGCCCGACCGTCGGCGGCGTGACGCGGCATGAATCAAGGAGTGGTTGACGTGCCGGATTTTTCGACCAGGTTCTCGCGACGCCGGCTGGCACTGCTGGTGCCGGCCCTCACCGCCGGCCTGGTGATGACCGCCTGTAGCGCACCAGGATCGGACCAGCCGTCGTCGGCCGGGTCCGACGCCCCGGTCAGCACCGAACTCGGCACCGGGCCGATCACCCTGGAGCTGTACGCGGAGACCGGCTTCCCGCTGGTCAAGGCGCTGGCGGACGAGTTCACCAAGCAGCACCCGAACGTGAAGTTCAACATCCGCGAGGACCAGTTCACCGTGATCACCGAGAACGCACCCCGCGTGCTGGCCTCGGACAACGCGCCCGACATCATCCGGCTACCCACCATGGTCGACCTGGTCAAGGACGACCTGCTGAAGAACCTCGACCCTTACGTGACCGCCTACGGCTGGGACAAGTTCCCGGCCTCGCAACTCGTCCAACTACGGCTCGCCGACGGGGGCGCCGTACGGGGCTCGGGCTCGCTGTACGGGCTCGGCCTGGGCTACAGCGTGACCGGGGTGTTCTACAACAAAACCCTGGCCACGCAGGTGGGCATGGCCAAGCCCCCGACCACCATCGCCGAGTTCGAGGAACTGCTGGCCAAGGCGAAGGCCGCCAACGTGCAGCCGATCATGCAGTTCAACAAGAACACCGCCGGCATCAACTTCCCGCACCAGGCGCTGCAGAACCAGTTCGGGGACCCCACCCAGGTGGCCGACTGGATCTTTCAGAAGCCGGGCGCGACGTTCGACACCCCCGCCGCGCTGAAGGCCACCCAGACCATCCAGCGGTGGGCGCAGGCGGACTACTTCCCGAAGGACGCGAACGCCCTGGACTACGCGTCCATGGTCGGCGAGTTCCAGAAGGGCAACGGCCTGTTCATGTTCAACGGTGACTGGGAGTCCGGCAACCTCGACAAGAACATGGCCGGCAACGTGGGCTTCTTCCTGTTCCCCGGCGAGGCCGCCGGCAGCAAGCACGTGGCGATGTCGGCGCCGAACACGTTCGGCGTCGGCGCCCGGGCGAAGAACCCGGACGCTGCCGCGTTCTTCCTCAACTGGACGCACACCGACCCCAAGGCCCGGGAGATCTCGGTGACGGTCGGCGGCTCGCACCCCGGTGGCCCGTCCGACCTGCCGCTCCCGACCATCGCCGAGGGCACCGTGTTGTCCGAGACGCTCAAGGCGTCGCAGCAACTCGGCGCCGAGAACGGCGCGGTCGACTTCACCGCGAACGCGACCGGTGGGATCTTCGCCGCCGCGATCACCCCGGAGATGCAGAAGCTCGTCGCCGGGCAGCAGACCCCCGAGGGGTACGTGAAGGCGGTCCAGGCCGAGTACGAGAAGGAACTGTCCCGATGACCTCTGCCGTCGGCAGCACTCCCTCCGGCGCCCCGACCCGGGCCGGCGGCGAGGATCGGCAGGCACCCGTACGGCCTCACCGGAAGCGGTGGGGCCGTACGGCCGGCTGGCTCGGCTGGCTCTGGGTCCTGCCGGCCCTGATCATGTACGGGTTCTTCGTCCTGCGTCCGCTCGTCACCACGGTGCAGTACTCGCTGTACCGCTGGAACGGCATCGGTCAGGCCGAGTGGGTCGGCCTGCACAACTACCTGACCGTGGTCACCGACAGCGACCTCCTGAAGATCATCTCGAACGCGTTCATCCTGATCATCTTCTTCAGCTTCGTCCCGGTCTGCCTGGGGCTGCTGGTCGCCAGCCTCGTCCGCCGGCTCAGCGCCGGCCCCTTCGGCACCGTCGTGCGCACCGTGCTGTTCCTGCCGCAGGTGATCCCGCTGGTCGCGGCCGGCATCGCGTGGACCTGGCTGCTGTCCACCGACGGCCTGGTCAACCAGATCCTGCGGGCCGTCGGCCTGGGCGGGATCACCCGCGCCTGGCTCGGCGAGTTCGACACGGCGCTGCCCTCGGTGGGCGTGATCGGTACCTGGGTCATGCTCGGCCTGTGCACGATCCTGCTCGTCACGGGCATGAGCAAGATCGACCCGGCGCTGTACGAAGCGGCCCGCATCGACGGCGCCGGACCCGTACGGGAGTTCTTCGCCGTCACCCTGCCGAGCCTGCGCCAGGAGATCGGGGTCTGCCTCACCGTGACCATCATCGCCGCCCTCGCCAGTTTCGACATCGTCTACATCTCCACCAGCGGTGGGCCCGGCATCCAGACCACGGTGCCCGGTCTGGAGATCTACCGGCTCGCCTTCTCCCAGCGGCAGGTCGGACTCGCCTCGGCGCTGGCGGTGGTGCTCATGGTGCTGGTGCTGGCGTGCGTGCTGCCGATCCAGCGGCTGACCCGGGAGGACAAGGCATGAACCTCACCAGCCGCGGCGAACGCCTGACCGGACGGATCTTCCTGATCGCGCTCGTCGTCGTCACGCTCCTGCCGTTCCTGAGCATGCTGTCCGCGGCGTTGCAGCCGCGCGGCACCGTCCCCACCGGACTGGCCTGGCCGTCCGACCCGCAGTGGGGCAACTTCGGCGCCGCGTTCACCGCCGCCAACATGGGTGTGTTGTTGCAGTCCAGCCTGCTGATCGTGGTCGGGGTCGTGCCGATCGGCGTGGTCATCGCGACCATGGCCGGGTTCGGACTGGGTCACCTGCGGGTGCCCGGCGGTCCGATCGCCTTCGGTCTGCTCCTGCTCGGGCTGACCCTGCCACTCGAAGCCGTGGTCACCCCGCTGTATTACCAGATGCGCGACCTCGGCCTGCTCAACACCCGCTGGGCGATCATCCTGCCGCTGATCGGCCTGTACATGCCGTTCTCGGTGTTCTGGATGCGGGCACACTTCACCACCGTGCCGAAGGAACTCTCCGAGGCGGCGCGCGTCGACGGCAGCAACACCTGGCAGTTGTTCTGGCGCATCCACGTGCCGCTCGCCCGACCGGCCATCGCGTCGCTGACCATCCTGCTGTTCCTGTGGACCTGGAACCAGTTCCTGCTCGCCATCGTGCTCGTCGACGACGCCACGAAACGCACGATGGCCGGCGCGCTCGGCGCTTTCCAGGGCCAGTGGGGGACCGACCTGGTGCTGCTGTGCGCCGGGTCCCTGCTGATCCTCACCCCCACGCTCATCGTGTTCCTGATCTTCCAACGCCAGTTCATCAAGGCCCTGATCCAGGGGTCGCTGAAGGGATAGTGCGTGACCACGCATCCATCGATCCGGGGGGATGCCGACGAGGGCTTCGGCCGGGTCGTCGACATCTTCCGGGACAACTTCTCGTCGCGCGACGAGGTCGGCGCCGCCGTGGCCCTCTACGTCCGGGGCCGCAAGGTCGTCGACCTGTACGGAGGGCTCGCCGATCCCCGGTCGGGACGCCCCTGGGAGGCTGACACCCCGGCGGTCGTCTTCTCCTGCACCAAGGGGATCCTGGCCATCTGCGCGTACCTGCTGGTCCAGCAGGGCCGCCTCGACCTGGACGCGCCGGTAACCCGGTACTGGCCCGAGTTCGGTCAGCACGGCAAGGCGGCCATCCCGGTGCGCTGGCTGCTCACCCACCAGGCCGGCCTGCCAGCCCTGGACCGGCCCCTCACCCGCGAGGACGTGGTCGGCTGGAAGCCGGTGATCGAGGCGATCGAGGCGCAGACGCCACTGTGGGCGCCCGGCACCGCGCACAGCTACCACGCGATGACCTACGGTTGGCTGATCGGCGAGGTGATCCACCGGATCACCGGTCAGCTGCCCGGCGCGTTCTTCCGCGACGTACTCGCCGCGCCGCTCGGCCTGCGTACCTGGATCGGTCTTCCCGACGAGGAGCGCGACTCGGTGGCCTGGATGCTGGCGCCGCCGGCCGGCTCCTCGGTGCCCATGCACCCGGTCGCCGAGAGCGGACTCACCATGGGCGGCGCCTTCGCCTTCCCCGCCGACAACGACGGTCTGGTCAGCTTCAACGACCCGGTGATCCAGGCCGCCGGGATACCCGGAGCCGGTGCCGTCAGCACCGCCGAGAGCCTCGCCCGTCTCTACGCCGCCACGGTGTCCCCGGTCGGCACCGAACGCCTGCTCACCAGGGCTTCGGTCTACGACGCGACCCTCCCCCGGGTCGCCGGCCAGCAGCGGTACGGGCCGGCCGACACCGGCCAGCGGTGGGGAACCGGCTTCCTCCTGGACTCCCCGCCGGCGCGCCCCCTGCTCGGCGCGCTCAGCTTCGGCCACGACGGTGCGGGCGGCCACCTGGCCTTCGGCGACGACGCCTACCAGGTGGGCTTCGCGTACGTCGTCAACCAGATGGGCGGTGTCGACGACGACCGGGGCGACCGGCTCACGGCCGCCGTGCGAGCCTGCCTCGGGGCCTGACCCGCCCCGGAGGCCCACGGATGTCGACCCTCCGAACGAGGGCGATCGGGCGCCCGTACCTCCCGCGGCGCAGGGCGGTACGGGCGCCCGCCACTCAACTGCGCAGCCGCCACTGCTGGTTCGTGCCACCGTTGCAGGACCAGAGGACGAGCTTCGTACCGTTTGCCGTCGCGGCACCGGTCGCATCCAGGCAGAGGCCCGACTGCTCGCCCGTGATCGTGCCGTTGGCGTTGATGTTCCACTGCTGGTTGGCCTGGCCGTTACAGTCCCAGATCACCACCGTGGTGCCGTTGGTGGTGCCCTGGCCGGAGGCGTCCAGGCACTTGGTGCCGTAGACCATGAGCTGCCGACCGGCGGTCTGGGTCCAGCGCTGGTTGGTACCACTGGTGCAGTCCCAGAGCTGGGCCTGGGTGCCGTTGGTCGTGCTGGACCCGCCAATCTCGGCACAGCGGCCCGACTGGCCCCCCACGATCTGCACGTTCTGCGGGTTGGTGCCGCCGTTCTGGACACCGGCCGCGGTGATCACCGCCTGGGCGCCCGACGGCCAGTTGCCGTTGGTGACCGTGATGTTGCCGGAAACGACGTTGCCGCGATCGCCGTTGGTCACGTTGGTGCTGCCGTTGGTCGACCAGTTGTTGGTGACGGTGAAGTTGCCCATGTTCTCCGCGTACCAGTAATTGGCGGTGGCCCAGGTACCGGTGGAGGAGAGAACGTTGTTGCGGGCGCCGTAGTAGCGGGAGCCCTCGTCGAAGTAGAGCCCGAACCAGCCGTTGGTCCGCAGACAGTAGTTCTCGTCGATGGCCCCGTTCGGGTTCGCCGAAAGGGTGTAGATGCACCCTCCGTCGGTCATCTGCTGCATGACGTCGTGCACGTAGTTGCCGATGACCCGGTTGTTGGACGCGGTGGTGGGTGTCGTGTAGCGCGGCTGGTAGTTGTACAGGCCCCGATTGGCGTAGTGCTGACTGCCGCCGGCGTCGTTGGCGCCCCAGCCGTACCCGACCGAGAGGCCGGTGTACGGCATGTTGTAGACCTCGTTGTGGGAGATGGTGGCGGTGTTGACGTAGGTGGTCAGGATCGACACGACGCCCCGGTACTCCAGGCCGAGGTCGTGGACCCGGTTGTTGCTGATGGTGATGTCCCGGTTGACCATCCGCTGGTCACCGGGGTGATGCGCGTCGGCTCGTACGCCGCCGACCACGATGCCGCCGGCCGAGTTGCGGGCGATCTCGGAGCGGGTGACCGTGATGTTGCTGGCGCCCAGGCCGACGCCGCTGGCGTGGGCGTTGGCGTCGTTGCCGATGCCGATCGCCGTCTGCCCGAGGTTGACGAACTGGGAGTCGCTGAAGGTGATGGTGTTGGCGGCGGAGACCTGCACGGCGGCGGGCATCTGGTACCAGTTCGGCCGGGTGGCCTCGAACTGGGGGCAGCCGGCCTGGCAGGAGGTCAGGGCGTCGGACGGGCGGGCCCAGGTGCCGATGATGTGGGCGCCGGTCTGCTGGTCGGCGAAGCCCTGGTTGCTGCTGGGCCCGAGCCAACTGGTGCCGGTGAAGGTGATGCCGCGCAACGAGATGTGGTGCGCGGGCGCGTCGTAGGTGCCGCCGACGTTGACCAGGGACTGCAACTGCGGCAGTTCCACGTTGACGGTGGCCATGTTCTGCCCGGCGAGCGGGATGTAGTTGAGCGCGCCGGTGCCGGGGTTGAGATACCACTCCCCCGGCGAGTCGAGGAACTCGTACGCGTTGGTCAGGTAGAACGGGCCCGCCCGGTGCGGGCTGGACAGGGTGTCGAAGCCGAAGGTGTTGTTGTTCCAGGCGGGCTGCTGCATCGTGAGGAAGTTGCCGCTGATGCTCTGCACCGGCGAGTACCGGTCGGTGAACGAGCCCACGCTCTCGACCTCGACCCGGTTCTGGTTGCCGAGGTTGTTGAGGTAGTTCAGTGCGCTGTTGCTGAATCGCATGCCGGTCGTGGTGAAGGTGAAGTCGGCCCGGTTGACGGCGGTACGCGCCCGGGTGGCGACGGCGCCGTTGACGTAGAGCTGGCGGGTGTCGAGCCCGGCTCCCACGTTGGCCCGCCAGATGTTTTTCCCGGAGTCGACGAGCGACCAACCGGTGACCGCCCGCGCGCCGCTGATCGTCGGACGGGCCGAGGCGGCCGCTTGCCAGATCACCTGGTAGCCGTTGTTGCCGGAGTCTGCCGCCGTCAGTCGCAGCGGCGTCGTGAGCCGGTACACCCCGTCGGCCAGTTCCACGACGATGTCACCGGACATCGTGCTGTTGCGCGCCCGTACCGCAGCCTGTGCGGCGGTGAGCGAACACGGCTGGGAGGCGGAGCAACCGGTGCCGGTGCCGGAGGGGGACGCATAGAGGGTGGTGGTGGCGGCCAGAGCCGGGGACGCCGAGGCGGTCACGGCGACCAGGGCGGTCATCGCCGTGGCGGCGGCGCCGGCCAGCAGCCGGCGGACAAGGGGTAGGGACACGGGACGGTCTCCTGACCTGGGAGGGGTGGTGGTGGAACCGCCTCAACGCGGCGGGGCTCGGTGACGCGGTGATCGCGTTAGCGCTAACAACATGGACCAGCGGACCGCCGCTCCCGCGCAGCGACCCACCGCGGACGGTTTCCTGCACGGCCACCGGTCATCTCATGGCCTTCCGCAGGTGGTGCAGGCCGTCCAGGGCGAGACGGTCCTGCGATACGGCCAGCGGACGCCAGATCGACGCGGCGGTGGCGATGGTCTCGTTCTCCGCCGTGAACGACTCGATGCAGACCGCACCCTGATAACCGGTGGCTCGCAGGGTGTCGAAGAATCGGGGCCAGTCGAAGTGGTCCCGCCCGGGGGCGCCCCGGTCGGTCCCGCTGACCTGGACGTGCTTGATGTGCCGTCCGGCGACGGCGAGTGCCTCGTAGGGATCGGCCTCCTCGATGTTCATGTGATACGTATCGATCATGATGCCGACGTTCGGGGGCAGACCGTCGATCAGTTCGATCGTCTGCTCGATGGTGTTGACGACGCTCGTCTCGTAGCGGTTCAGCGCCTCGACACCGATGCTCACGCCGCACTCGCCGGCCTGCTCGGCCACCGGCGCCAAGGCCCGCCGGAAGTCCGCGTAGCAGGCGGCGCGTGCGGTCGCCGACATCCGCCAGGTGCGGCCGACCGCGGCGTACACGGGACCGCCGACGCACGGTGCGCCAACGGCCGCCGCGCTCGCCACGCAACCCATCAGGTACGCCACGGTCGACTCCACGACGGCCGGCGCCGCGTCCACCAGGTCCCGACCGGGCGGGGTGACCGCGCAGACGCCGGCCGCGACGAGGCCGTACGCCGCCAACAGGTCCCGGGTGCGGACCGGGTCCCAGTCGCCGGGCTGCTCGATCGGCAGTTCGACCGCGTCGAAGCCGAACGAGGCGATCCGTGGGATCAGCTCGGCGAGAGCCTCGTCGTCGACCGGCGAGGTCCACACCCAGGGGTTGACGCCGACGGCGTACACCGGAACCTACTTCCAGCGCTGCGGGTAGCCGGGCAGGTCGGTGCAGCCGCACATGGCGTAGTGCAGCGGCGGCATGCTCGGATCGAGGTACCGGTCCAGGTTGTCTTCGGTGATGGTCGGCTGGGGCAGCTTCCACGGACTGGACACCTCGGAGCCCTCGAGGATGCGCAGTGCGGCGATGATCGGGGTGCGCCACTGGTAGGTCGGGTAGGTCGGGGCTATCGCGGTGAGTTTCTGGTCCTTCCACATCTTCAGGAAGTCGAGCTGGTCCTCGCCGTTGATCGGCGGCACGGGCTTGCCCGCGTCCTGGAACGCCTCGACGGCAGCGACGGCGACCGCCCCCGCGTCCATCCAGACGCCGTCGATCGTGCCGTACCGCTGGATGTAGTCGTTGACGATCTTCTTGGTCTTGGCCGGGTCCCCGTCGGTGAACTCGACCCCGACGACGTCGACCTTCGCCTTGTCGAAGGCCACCTTCGCCGCGGACCAGCGGGTCTCCAGGACGTCGACACCGGGCAGGATCCGCAGGGCGAGCACCTTGCCACCGGGCTTCATCCGCTGGCTGACGAACTCGGCTCCGACGTGACCGAAGCCGTAGCCTCCGATCGGGTTGATGAACGTCACCGGGCACTTCGTGTTGACACCACGGTCGAACACGACAACCGGCAGGCCCGCCTGGCAGGCCGCCTCGACGGCCGGGGTGAGCGTGGCGGTGGTGTTCGGCGAGACGATGAGTGCGTCGCAACTCTTGCCGAGCAGGTCGTTGATGTCCGCGATCTGCTTCTGGTCCTTGCCTTCGGCGTCGACGTGCACGAACTCCTTGATGCGGCTGCGCTGCGCCTCGACCTCGGCCTGCATGGTCTTGAATCCGACCTGTCGCCAGGGATTGTTGAGCGCGGCGTTGGAGAAGCAGATCTTGTACGGGCCGTTCTTCTTGAACTTCCCGGTGTCCACCATCGTGGGGTTGAGCACCTGTTCCCACGGCTTGTCGGCCGGCCCGGTCGGGGCGGCGTCCAGCAGCGAGAGCTCGGCTTGGTGGTCGGCCTCCACGAAGAACTTCGACTGGTCCCCGGTGCCCGACCCGGCGGCGGAGGCGCTGCCCGAGGGGCCCGCGGTCGGCTCGTCGGTGGCACAGCCGGCGAGGGACAGCAGAGTGACGGCCGCCAGCGCCGCCATGGAACGTCGTACCATGATTCCCCTTATCTCAACGAAGATCGTGTTGCTGAGACCGCCACGGCGAGCAGGATGATCGCGCCCTGGACGGTCGACCTGAGGGCGCCGGAGACGCCGTAGAAATTCATGAGGGTGAACAGGAGTTCGAGGGTCAGCGCACCGAGCATCGCTCCGACGACCGAGCCGCGCCCCCCGCCCAGCGCGACGCCGCCGAGGACGACGGCGGTGATCGCACCGAACTCCAGGCCGGCGCCGGCCTGGAACGACACGCCGCTGTAGCCACCCAGCAGGATCGCCGCCACCGCCGCCGCGACTCCGCTGAGGACGAAGGCGATCGTCCGGGTACGCCAGACGCGTACCCCGCTCAGCTCGGCGGTGCGCGGGTTGTCGCCCACCGCGACCAGCGTCCGGCCGAAGTCGGAACGCATCAGCAGCGCCGCCAGCGCCGCGAGGACCACCAGGACAACCAGGGCGTACGGGAGACGTCCGAGCACCGGGACGTCCTCGATCGAGCGCCGGCCGAACTGACGGAACTCCTCGGAGAAGCCGCCCTTCGGTGCGCCGTCGGACCAGAGGTAGACCGCGCCGACGAGGATCAGGAACATGCCGAGGGTGGTGATGAACGACGGCACCCGCAGTCGCGTCGTGATCAGGCCGTTGACCAGCCCGACGAGCGCGCCGCCGACGAGCAGCACCAGCACCACCGGCCACGTCCGCGACGGATCGCCGTCGATCAGCCGGGCGGCGACGACAACCTGGGCGGTGACCAGGGAACCGACCGAGAGGTCGAACTCGCCGGAGACGATCACGAAGTACTGGCCGGCGGCGAGCAGGATGACCGGCGCGCAACGGCCGAGGAAGGACATCAGCGACGGTGGGGCGAAGAAGTCGGGCTGCCGGACGGCGAGCAGGACCAGCAGCACCGCGAGAATCGCGAGGATCGGCAGGACGCCGCCGGGGCGTACCCGCAGGAGTCGCAGCGGCAGCGGACGGCGTTGGGCGATCTGCATGGCTATGACGCCGCCTTTCGTGAGGCCCGGCGGGCGTAGACGGCGACCGCGGCGATGATGATGGCGCCCCTGACCACCTGTTTGAAGAAGGCGTCCACCTCAAGCTGGTTGAAGATGGCGTCGATACTGGCGAGCAGCAGAACTCCGCCGACGGTGCCGATGACGCCGCCGCGCCCGCCGGCGAGGGCGGTCCCGCCGAGCACCACCGCGGCGATCGACTCCAGGTCGTAGAGGCCCTCGGTGCCCACCCGGGGTGCCCCCGAGCCGAGCCGGCTGGCGAGGTAGATGCCGGCCAGCCCGGCGCAGAGCGAGCAGAGCACGTGGGCGGTGACGAGAACGCGGTCGTTGCGGACGCCGGAGAGCCGAGCGACCTCCTGGTCGCCGCCGACGGCGACCAGGTGGTGGCCGAACCGGGTCCGTGAGAGCGCGAACCACGCTGCCCCGGTGACGACGAGCAGCAACAGGAAGGACAGCGGCACCGGTCCGACGCGCTGGTAGCCGAGGGTCTGCACGAGTGTGGGTGAGGTGGTGCCGGCCGGACCGTCGTAGCCGCTGTCGAGGTATCCCTTGAGCAGCAGGCCGACGCCGAGGGTCGCGATGAAGGCGTTTATCCGCACCTTGGTGACGAGCAGGCCGTTGAGCAGGCCGATGCCGGCGCTGAGGGTGAGTGCCAGGCCGATCGCCGGCAGCATCGCTCCGTCGCTGCCGTTCATGGTCTCGGCCGCGACGAGGGTGCTCAGGCTGATCACGTACGCCACGGAGAGGTCGAGCGAGCCACCGAGGATGACCAGGGTCTGGCCGACGGCGACGAGCCCCAGCCCGGCGGCGACATGCAGCAGACTCACCGTCGTCGACTGGTTGAACAGTTGACCGCCATCGATCAGGACGACCAGCCACCCGATCGCGAGAGTGAGGGTCAGGGCCACGAACACGCCCGGTACGGGGCGTCGGGCCGGCAGGAGCGACAGGACGCTCACGCGGCCGCCTCCCGTACGGTCCCGACCGCCAGGGCGACGACGTCCTCCTCGGTCGCACCGGCGGGCAGCTCGCCCGCGATGCGGCCGTCGCGCATGACGACGATCCTGTCGCTCATCCCCAGCAGCTCCGGCAGGTCGGACGAGATCATCAGAATGGCCGCGCCATCGTGGGCGAGGCGGCGGACGAGGTCGTGGATGGCCGACTTCGCGCCCACGTCGATGCCCCGGGTCGGCTCGTCGAACAGCAGGATCAGCGGGTTGATCGCGAGCCATCGGGCCAGCACGACCTTCTGCTGGTTGCCGCCGGACAGGAAGCGGATCTCCTGGTCGTCGCCGGCGGCGCGGACCTCCACCGCGGCGAGCAGTTCACGGACCCGAACGGTCCGGGCGGCGCGGCCGGACCGAGCCGCGAAGACGGCCCGGCTGGCGAGCAGCGCGTTGTCGAGCACCGACTGTCGGGCGACGATGCCTTCGCCCTTGCGGTCCTCGGTGACGTAGGCGACGCCGGCCAGCATGGCGGCGCGCGGCGAGCGCAGCCGGACCGGCTTGCCGCCGAGCGTGATCCCGCCGGTCGTGAACGGGGATACGCCGAAGAGCGCACGGGCCAGCGCTGATCGCCCGGAGCCCTGGAGGCCGCCGACGCCCAGCACCTCCCCCGCGCGCAGGTCCAGGTCCACGCCGCGCAACTTCCCGTTTCCCCCGCCGCGGACGGTGAGTCGGACCTGACCGAGGTCGTCGGGGCTGGCCCGGTCCGGGTAGTAACTGGACAGCTCCCGGCCGACCATGTGCCGCACCAGCTCGTCGGCGTTGGTGTCCGGGGTGTGCAAGGTGGTCACCCGGCGACCGTCCTTCAGGACCGTGATCCGGCCGGACAGGTCGAAGACCTCGGTGAGCCGGTGTGAGACGTACAGCAGGCCGATGTCGCGCTCCTGGAGCCGGCGTACCAGCCGGTAGAGCAGTTCGACCTCGTGGTCGGCCAGCGCCGCGGTCGGTTCGTCCATGATGAGCAGCCGCGCGTCGAGGGCGAGTGCCTTGGCGATCTCGACCACCTGCTGCTGCGCGACACCGAGGCGCCCCACACGGGCGTCGGCCGGCAACGCGGTCTCGCCGATCGAGGCAAGCAGCGCAGTGGTGCGGCTGAGCATCTCCCGGCGGTCGACCAGGCCACGCCGTACCGGCTCGTGCCCAAGGTAGACGTTCTCCGCGACGGTGCGCTCCGGCAGGAGGTTGAACTCCTGGTGGATGATGCCGATGCCGGCCCGCTGCGCGTCGCGTGGGCCCCGGAACGCGCGCGGAACGCCCGCGAACTCGACGGTGCCCTCGTCCGGGACGTACCCGCCCGAGACGATCTTCATGAGGGTGGACTTCCCCGCGCCGTTCTCACCGACGACGGCGTGGACCTCGCCCGGCGCGACCTCCAGGTCGACACCGTCGAGGACGCGTACCCCGAGGAAGGACTTGCCGATGCCGCGCAGGGCGAGCAGCGGCGCCGGCCGTGGATCTGACATCCCGAGAACCCTCACAGAAAGTAGTCACCGACGAGATCCGCGCACCGCCCTGAAGCCGTTCGGGGCGCTGGACGACGAGCTTCCGCAGATCGCCACAGAGGCTTACGTGCTCGTGTTGCAAACATTGCCTTGACATGGCCGAAACATCACACGTATGAAGATAGATGTTTGGATGCGGGTCCGCAATCCTCGACTCGAGCCGATCACCAGGCCCGTCACCGGACCGGCGGCGGCGCCAACCGAGGAAGCCGGGCGCCTTCGCCCGGCCCTCGGAGGAGAACCGGGACATTTGATCAGGCCATTGACACCCATCGATGCCTAGCGCATCCTGACCTCACAGACCACGGGACGAGAACACAGCCCATGCCACGCTGTGTGACGTCCTGCAGGGGCTGACTGCCGTTGCGGCGGACGGCACGACGACCAACCGGCACACTCGTGCCCCCTCGCGCGTCCAGGCACAACCTGACACGCCGTGGGGCCCGTGGTCGCAATCCCGTTGCCCGCCCACATTAGGAGACGGCATGCGTCGCAAGACATTGATCATCGGGTTGATCGCGGGCCTGTTACTCGCGCTCGCGCTCGTCCAACCGGCATCGGCGGCCCCGGCCTTCCGAGCCCTGCTGTTCACCAAGACCACCGGCTACCGACACGACTCGATCCCCGCCGGGGTCTCGATGTTCCAGCAGCAGGCGACCGCGAACAACTTCGAGTTGGTACACAGCGAGGACTCGAACGTCTTCACCGCGGCCAACCTCGCCACCTTCGACGTCCTCATCATGTTCCAGACCTCGGGCATGGTGTGGACCTCGGCGGCCCAACGCCAGGCGGTGGAGGGTTTCCTCGCCAGCGGTAAGGGAATCGTCGCCATCCACAACGCCACGGACATGGGCATCGAATCCGAGTACCCGTGGTGGGACCAGACCGTGAACGCCGGCGCGCACATGCCGGAACACTCCCCCGGCGTGCTGCCCGGCACCGCCATCGTCGCCGACAAGAAGCACCCGTCCACGGCCGGCCTGCCGGACCGCTGGAACCGTAGCGAGGAGTGGTACAACTTCGACCGCAACCCCCGCGGCGACGTCCACGTCCTGGTGACCGCCGACGAGCGGACGTACAACCCGGGCTCACGGGCGATGGGGCCGGACCATCCGATCTCCTGGTGCCGCAACGTCGCCTCCGGCCGGGTCTGGACCACCGCAATGGGGCACGCCGCCGAGTCGTACAGCGAGACGTACTTCCGCAACCACGTCCTGGGTGGAGTCAAGTGGGCGGCCGGCAACGAGGCCGGCGACTGCGGCGGCACCGTCTGGGGCAACTTCGAGAAGCGTGCCCTCGACGACAACACGGTCGACCCGATGTCCCTGGCCGTGGCACCGGACGGGCGTGTCCTCTACGTCCAGCGGGGCGGGCAGGTCAAGATCTTCAAACCCGGCACGAGCACCACCGTCACCGCGGGCACGCTCAGCGTCTACACCGGCGGCGAGGATGGCCTCACCGGGCTGGCGCTCGACCCGAACTTCGCCACCAACGGTCACGTGTACCTGTACCACTCGCCGTCGAGCAGCACGACCGACGTCAACCGCGTCTCCCGTTACACGCTCACCGGCGACACGCTCAACCTGTCCAGCGAGGTCCGGATCATCGACATCCCGGCGTACCGTGACCGCACGTTCCCGGAACCCGGCCACACCGGCGGATACCTCGAATTCGGTCCCGACGGAAACCTCTACATCGGCACCGGGGACGACACGCCGCCGAACCTCGACCCCAACTGGCAGGGCTACGCGCCGCTGGACTGGCGGTCGGGCAAGGCCAATCTCGACGCCGCCCGGACCGCCGGCAACACCAACGACCTGCGCGGCAAGCTGCTGCGCATCAGGCCCTCGACCAGCGGCGGCTACACCATCCCGACGGGCAACCTCTACGCGCAGGGAACGGCACAGACCCGACCGGAAATTTACGCCATGGGCTTTCGCAACCCGTTCCGCTTCTCGATCGACCCGGCCAACGGCTGGGTCTACCTGGCCGACTACGGCCCCGACCGGAACCCACCGACCACCAATCGCGGCCCCGAGGGGCTCGTCGAGCTCAACGTGATCAAGTCGGCGGGTAACTACGGCTGGCCGTTCTGCCACGGCGACAACCAGCCCTACGCGCCGTTCAACCCGGACACCGGCGTCGTCGGCGCCAAGTTCAACTGCTCCGCACCGGTCAACAACTCGCCCAACAACACCGGGCTGACCAGCCTGCGGCCAGTCGTCGCGCCCAACCTGTGGTACGGCTACGGCACCTCGCCGACCTTCCCGGAGCTCGGATCCGGCGGTTCCGGCCCGATGGGCGGACCGGTCTACCGGTACGACCCGGCTAACCCGTCCGCAACCAAGTTTCCGCCGTACTACGACGGCGTCCACTTCTTCTACGAGTGGTCGCGCAGCTACGTCAAGGAGGTGCACTTCGACTCCGCCACGGCGGTGACCCGCACCAACCCGTTCCTGCCGACGGCGAGGTTCAACAAGCCGATGGACATGGAGTTCGGCCGGGACGGCTCGCTCTACCTGCTGGAGTGGGGCACCAACTTCGGCGGTGGAAACAGCGATTCCGGGCTCTACCGGATCGACTACGTCCAGGGCGGACGGTCGCCGGTCGCCAAGGCCACCGGTACGCCCACCAGCGGCAACGCACCGCTCAACGTCCAGTTCAGCAGTGCCGGCACGGCCGATCCGGACCCCGGCAACACGCTCACCTACCAGTGGACGTTCGGCGACGGCACCACCTCGACGGCGGCCAACCCGTCACACGTCTACACCACCAACGGCAACTATGCGGCGCAGTTGAAAGTCACCGACAACACCGGCAAGACCGGCTTCGCCAACGTCCAGATCACCGTCGGCAACACCGCACCGGTGGTCACCATCACCACCCCGTCGAACGGCGGCATGCTCACCTTCGGTGACCGGGTCTCGTACCAAATCAGTGTCTCCGACCCAGGCGGCGACCCGATCGACTGCGCCAAGGTGGTCCTCAACCCGGCGCTCGGGCACGACGACCACGCGCACGAAACCACGGAATACCCGGGCTGCTCGGGCACCATCTCCACCGACCTGCTCGGTGGACATCCCGACGGCGCAAACCTGTTCTACGTGCTGAACGCGAAGTACACCGACAACGGCGGCGCGGGTGGCGCGGCTCCGCTCACCGGCTACGGACAGGCGATTCTCCAGCCCAAGCACAAGCAGGCCGAGTACTACAGCAGCCAATCCGGCACCCGGATCGTCGACCAGGCCGGCGCGGAGAGCGGCAAGCGCGTCGGGGACATCTCCAACAACGACTGGGTGGCGTTCACCCCGATGAGCCTGTCGGGCATCACGAACGTCAGCTACCGGCTGTCGTCGCCCTCCGGTGGCGGATCGATCGAACTGCGCGCCGGCTCGCCGACCGGCACCCTACTGGCCACCACACCGGTGCCCAGCACCGGTGGATGGGACAACTATCAGTCCACGGCACCGGTGAACGTTGCCGCCCTCGCCGGAACCCAGACGCTCTACCTGGTGTTCAAGGGCAGCGCGAGCAACTGGTTCGATCTCGACTCGCACACGTTCGGCGGCGCCGGTGTCGGCGTGCCCAACACCGGCGGCGTAGCGGGCCGGACGTGGACCCTCACCGCGTTGCACAGCGGCAAGCTGATGGACGTCAGCGGCGTGTCCACCGCCGACGGCGCCCAGATCCACCAGTGGGCGGCCACCGGCGGCAACAACCAGAAGTGGCAGGCCGTCGACGCCGGCAGTGGTGCGATCTACCTGAAGGCGGTCCACAGCGGCAAGTGCGTCGAGGTGACCGGCGGCTCCACTACGGCGGGGGCCTTCCTCCAGCAGGCCACCTGCAACAACAGCAACCAGCAGAAATTCACCGCCGGGACGACGGGGACCGCCGGGGTGTACACCCTGACGAGCGCGCCGAGCGGGCTCTGCGTGGATGTCGCCAGCGCCGCCACCAGCGACGGCGCCCGGCTGTTGCAGTGGAACTGCCTCGGGTCCACCAACCAGCAGTGGCGGTTCAGCCTGGCCTGACCAACCACGGCTACCGCGGTAGCCAGTGACGGTCCCGTCGGGACCGGCGTCCGACGAAACGGAGCCGGTCCCGACCGGGACGTCGCCGTCAACCGAGACGAGTGCGGGCGGAGCTGACCCGCCCCGGACAGGTGTGGCCGGACGCGCCGAAGCCCGGTTCGGTGCGGCGTACCGCCGGGCGGCGTTTCGGTGCCCACTGCTCGCTCGTCATCGGCCGAGCCAGCCGCCGTCGACGGGCAGCACGACTCCGTTGACGTAGTCCGATGCCGCCGATGCCAGAAACACCGTGGCGCCGCCGAGATCGTCGGCGCGGCCCCAGCGGGCCGCCGGAATCCGGGCGAGGATCGCCCGTTCCCGGTCGGGGTCGTCGCGCAGCGCCTGGGTGTTGTCGGTGGCGATGTAGCCGGGGGCGATGGCGTTGACGTTGACCCCGCTGGCCGCCCACTCGTTCGCCAGCGCCTTGGTGAGCCCGGCCACTCCCGACTTCGACGCGGCGTAGCCGGGAACGGTGATGCCGCCCTGGAAACTCAGCAGCGACGCGGTGAAAATGATCTTTCCTCGGCCACGCTCGACCATCGCCCTGCCGATCTCCCGGCTCAGCACGAACTGGCTGCTCAGGTTCACCTCGATCACGTGGTCCCACATCTCGTCCGGGTGGTCGGCGGCCGGGGTACGGGCAATCGTGCCGCCGTTGTTCACCAGGATGTCGATCGGCCCGAGCGCGGTGAGGTCGCGGGCCAACCGGTGCACGGCCGCCCGGTCGGCGAGATCGGCCCGCAGCGCGGTGAACCGGCTGCCGGCCGCCCGGACCCGGCGTTCCACCTCGCTTCCATGCGCTTCCATCTGAGCGGAGACGCCGACGACGTCGGCACCGGCAAGGGCCAGGGCCTCGGCCATGGCAAGACCGATTCCGCGCCGGGCACCGGTCACGACGGCGGTCCGCCCGGACAGGTCGAACAGGGTCATCACCGGTTGCCCTCCCGCAGGTCGAGCAGCACCTTCATGACGCCGCCACCCTCCAGGGCCGTGAACGCGGCGGCGACCGCCTCGACGGGTTCGACCCGGGAGATGAGCTGTCGCACCGGGATCGCGCCGGAGGCGACCAAACGGATCGCCTCCGCCATGTCGTCGCGCTGGTACAGGCGGGCACCGAGCAACTCCAACTCCCGCCAGAAGAACCGGTGCAGGTTGACCTCCCGGGGTTGAGGGTGAATCGCGACCATCACCAGTCGGCCGCGAGTGGTCAGGACGTCGACCGCCGTGGCGACCCCGGCGGCGGAGCCGGACACCTCGAAGGCGACGTCGGCGCCCGCGCCCTCGGTGCGGTCGTTCACCAACGCCACGACGTCGGTCGTACCCGGGTCGACGACGTCGATCCCGATTTCTCCCGCGACCGCACGCCGGAACGGGTCCGGCTCGACGAGGAGCACCTGCGCGCCGCGGCCCTGCGCGACGGCGGCGATGAGAACCCCTATCGGCCCGCCGCCGACCACGACCACCAGATCGTCGGCGGTCACGTTTCCCCGCCGTACGTCGTGCACCGCGACCGCGACCGGTTCGATGAGCGCCGCGTGGTCGAGCGGCAGTTCCTCGGGGAGCGGCAGGACCAGTTCCGCCGGCACGTTCCAGAAGGACTGCATGGCGCCCGGCGAGTCGATGCCGAGAAAATTCATGGCGTGGCAGACGTGGGAGTTCCCGTTCCGGCAGGCCGCGCATCGTCCGCACGACCGGGTTGGCATCACCGTCACGGCCTGTCCGACCGTCCAACCGGTGGCGTACTCGCCTACAGCCGCGATCCGCCCGGACATCTCGTGCCCGATGATCGCCGAGGGGCCGACCCGGGCGTCCATGTCCCCGTGGTAAATGTGCAGGTCGGTGCCGCAGATCCCGGTGTACGCCACCGCGATCCGCACCTGGCCGCGACCCGGTGGTTCCGGTTCACGTTCCTCGATCCCGAGGTGCCGCGCACCCCGGTAGACGACTGTCTTCATCGATCCTCCGTCTCGCAGTCGGTACATCGGTCGTCCCGACCGGGCATGGTCGTGGGTGCACCACCGTGGCGGTGCACCCACGATCCCCTTGGTCTGTCGGTACCTCGCGCTGAAACCGGCACCCCGGTACCGGAGCCGACCGGGCGGACCCCGGGCCCGCGTCCGGACCCGGGCGGCCCCGCCGGACGAGTCCGGGTAGCCGTGTCCAGGTCAGTGGTGCGCGGTAGGCGACACCGCGTTGTGGGAATTCAGCGGCCCGACGGGAACCTGGCGTACGGGCGCGATCCCGTCGACCCCGGCGAGCAGCCGTCGTCCGGCTCGCTCCGGCCGGACGTTGGGGCCCTCGGTCGTCTGCGTCTGCGGGCGGCGGGTGGCCTCCCGGATCCGGTCCTCGTCGACCAGGACGCCCAGTCCCGGCGAGTCTCCGAGGACGAAGGCCCCGTCCTCGACGTGAAGGTCGATGGAGACGCCGGCCGGTGGACGCAGGTCCTGTAGCTCGCTGGTCAGGTGATTCGGCACCGAGGTCGCGGCGTGCAGCAGTCCGACCGGGCTGTTGCCGATCGGGCTGACCGGCAGGTCGTGGGCGTGCGCCAGGGCGGACGCCCGCAGGAAGTGGGTGACCCCCCATACGGCGGCCATCTGGACGATGTCGACCGCGCCGGCGGCGATCAGCGGGCGGTACTGTTCGAGCCCGGTGAGGTTCTCTCCGGTCGCGACCGAGGCGCGAATTCCTCGGCCGACCGTGGCGAGTCCCTCCGCGTCCCAGCGCCGGACGGGCTCCTCGATCCAGATGAGGTCGAGGGTGCGTTCGAGTTCGCAGACGTGCCGTACGGCCTGCTTGCGGGTCCATGCCTCGTTCACGTCGAGCATCAGGCCCGGCCGCAGTCCGTGCCCGGCCTCGGTCAGAACCTCCCTGACCAGGCAGAGGCGGTGCCGGTCGCGCTCGATGTCGAGGCCGCCCTTGAGCTTGGCGGCCCGTAGGCCGTGCCGGGCGTAGACCTCGTAGGTCGAGACGAGTTCGTCGTCGGTCAGCCCGATGTCCAGGCCGGACGCGTAGGCGGGGACCCGCCGATCGCGTCCGCCCAGCAGCCGCCACAACGGCTCGCCGGCGGCCTGCGCCTTGATGTCCCACAGGGCGGTGTCGAGCGCGCCGATGGTGCCGAACACCGGACCCGCGTGCCCGGCCTTGAAGGTGTGCCGCAGCATGCGGTCGTAGAGGGTTGTCACCGCGCGGGGGTCTTCGCCGTCGATGGCCGCGAAAATACGCTCGATCTCGACGTGCGGTCCGAGTCCGACCCCGGAAATACCCGCGTCGGTCTCGACGATGACGATCGGCACCGGGACCACCCCGTCGACGAACACGCCGTTGGCGTCGCCGACGGGCCGTCCCCATTCCTGGACAGTGGATAGTGTCCGATATCCGGTGATCCGCATGTCAACCCTTCGTGGAACCGGCGGCGACGCCGTCGGCGATTTGGCGCTGGAGGAAGAGGTAGACGACCAGAACGGGTATCGCGGCGATCAGCACACCTGAGGCGAAGGTGGGAATGTCGTCGGAGTACTGCCCCCGCAACGAGGTGACACCCACCATCAGTGTCCGGTGGTCGGCCGAGGGCATCATCACCAGCGACATGAGGACGTCGTTCCAGCAGAACAGGGCGTTGAGGATGCCGACCGACAGCAGCGCCGGGGTGCCCAACGGCAGCATGATCCGGCGGTACACGCCGTACACGCTGTTGCCGTCGATCCTGGCCGCGTCAATGATCTCCGGCGGAATGCCCCGGTAGTAGCTCGTCATCAGGAAGACGGTGAAGGGCAGGAACTGGGCCACATAGACGAGGACCAGCCCGGGGTACGTGTCGATGAGCGCGGTGTCGGCCATGATCCGGGCGAGCGGCACCATGATCACCTGAAACGGGACGAACAGTCCCGCGAGGCAGCCCAGGAACAGCACCGACGAACCACGGAAACGCAGCTGACTCAGGGCGAAGCCGGCCATCGATCCGAGCAGCAACAGCAGAATCACCGACGACGTCACGACGAGCAGGGAGTTGGCGAAGTAGCGGCCCAGGCCGACGCTGTTCCACGCCGTGCTGATGTTCTCCCAGCGCAGGGCATCGGTCAGGGAGAACCGGTCGAGGATGTAGTCACGCCGCGTCTTCATCGCGACGTTGGCGGTGAACAGCAGGGGGTAGATCGTTGCCAACGCGAGCAGCGACATCGGGATGGCCACCACCCAACGGCCCAGACGAAGGCGAGACATCACTTGTCCCTTCCCGCTCGCTCGAGCAGCTTGATCTGCAGCATTCCCACGACGAGCATGATGACGAAGAGAACCGTCGACGCGGCCGACGCGAGGGCCGGCCGGTTCATCTGGCCCTGTTGGATCCAGATGTAGTACTCCGGCAGGTACGTCGATCCCTCCGGGCCACCGCTGGTCATGACGAACAGCAGCCCGAACATGGAGGTCAGCATCCCGATCATCGTGGTAACGAAGACGAACTGAATGGTGCGCGTGAGGCTCGGGATGATCACGTGCCAGACGACCTGGGGTAGTGACGCCCCGTCCACCCGGGCCGCGTCCAGAAGCGCGGCGTCCAGGGTCGCGAACCCGGCGAGGAACACCACCAGGCTCATTCCGAAGGTGGCCCAGATATACACCCCGACCACCATGAACATCGCAAGGTCCGGGTCGCCCAGCCAGTCCACCGGACCGACCCCGACCGCCCCGAGTACGGCGTTGAGGGGACCGTCGAAGGCGAGCAGCAGGTTGAAGATCGCGCCGACGATGACCGGGGAGAGCACCGCGGGAAAGAAGTAGACGCTGCGGTAGAACCGGTGGCCGGGCACCCTCAGGTAGATGAATGTCGCAAGCAGCCCGGGGATCGCCACCGCCACCGGGAGCAGCAGCACCAGCAGCCCGACGTTGCCGAGCGCGGTCTGGAACAGCGGATCCCCGAGCAGCTCGCGGTAGTTGTCGAAACCAACCGCCCGCCCGTTCTGCTCGCCGTCGCCGGTAAAGGAGAAGTTGACCCCGAGGAGCAACGGATAGAGCCGCAGCGCCACGATTATCAGCACGGCCGGGGCAACCAGGACGTAGGGAGCGAAGCGCTCGGCGCGCGAGCCACGACCGGCGCGCCGGGTGCGGGCACCGTCCCGCTCAGCCGATGATCCAGCCACCGCCCGGTCGGTCCGTCCGGTTTGAGCCGGACGGACCGACGGGTGTGCATTTCCGATCGGCACGAGTTCAGCCCGCCTGGTCGGAAGCGGCCAGTTGCTTCACCACCTCGTCGACGGTGATCGAACCACTGAGCAGTTGCTGGGAGAGCCGCCCCATCAGGTCCAGGGTCTTCGAGGACAGCGCCACATGCAGGGCGGGCTTACCGCCCTTGAGCTCGGAGACGATCGTGGCAACAGCCGGGCCGCCCTGCGACACGTCGATCGTGGTGTCGGCGGCGATCGCCCCGGCGTCGGCGTAGAAGGCCTTCAGCGCATCGGTCGAGGTCAGGGATCGCACAAGGTCGGCGGCCACCTTCGGGTCCTTCGTCCATTTGGCGACCCCGTAGCCGATACCACCGTCGTAGGCGAGGCTCGGGGTGGTCCCGGCGGTGACTACCGGAGCGTCCATCACACCGAGCTTGTCGGCCGCCAGGAACTCGTTGAAGTCCTTCCAGTGCCCCACGTCCGACATCAGCCCGATGACGTGGGCCGCCTTGGCCGACTGGAAGAGGGCGAAGGAGTCGTTGAACATCGCGGTCGAGTTGGCCCCGTCGTTGTTCAGTCCCGCGTCGCCGGCCTCCTTCCAGAGTTGGAAGACCCGCTTGACGTTGGCGGAGTTCCAGTCGCGCTTCCCGGCGATCCAGTCGTCGTACTCCTGGGCGGTGAGGATGCCCGATGCCAGGCCCGAGAGCCAGAACTGAATGCCGGCGCCCTCCTTGTTGCCGAGGGCGAAACACTTGGCACCGGCCTTCGCGATGGCGGTGCAGTCGGCGACGAACTCGTTCCACGTCGTGGCCGGGCTCGCCGGGTCGAGCCCGGCCCTCTCGTAGAGCGCTTTGTTGTAATAGATGGGGTGACCCTGCAGCGTCACCGGGCCCGCGTAGATCCTGCCGTCCTTGGTGAACGCGTCCCACCCGGCCAGCCGCTGCTTGTCGTCGGCCACGTACTCGTCCAGCGGGACCAGCGAGTCCGTCCGGTCGCGGATCTGGCCTCCGCCGTTGAACAGGATGACGTCCGGGCCCTTGCCGGACTGGATCGCCGCACCGAGCAGCGTGTAGTACTGGTCGAACGGCTGCGCGACGAACTCGACCTTGACATCCGGGTGCTTCTTCGCGAAGTCGGCCTTCGCCTCTTTGAGGTAGGACGCGGCGAACGCCTCGCCGGACTTCCAGTCCCACACCACCAGCTTGCCGTCCGATCCGCCCGAGGACGAGCCCGAATCGGCGGCACTCCCACAGCCGGCCAACGCCAGCCCCGCAACGAGGACGGCCGACCACATTGCTCGCTGTTTCATCGCTGTCACCTCTGAGAGTGGGGTGGCCGACGGACGCGCCCGTCGCGCCATCATTGACCGGAACGTAACCCGTATGACGTGTGACGTCAATAGTCGGTCGTACACTGACCACGGACGTCGTGCCACGGCGATTCATTCGGAGGGGGACATGACGCCACCGCAGGAGAAAGCCCTGAATGCATCGGCGACCCCGGCATGGGTACGCCGACCCGCCAACCTCGCCAGGGCGGTCACCGCCGAGTTGGTGGAGCGCATCGTCCGTGGGGTCCACCCCTCCGGAACGTCCCTGCCCCCCGAGCCGGTCCTCTGCGAGACCTTCTCCGTGAGCCGGACGGTCGTCCGGGAGGCGGTGAAGATCCTTCAGGAGAAGGGGCTGGTGCAGGTCCGCCAGGGGGCCGGCACCATGGTCACTCCGCCGTCGAACTGGGACATGCTCGACGAACTCGTCCTCGCCGCCACCATCGTCGGGGACGACAGTCTCGCTGTACTCGACGACCTCGTCGTCACCCGGCGGGTGCTGGAATCCGACATGGCGAACGTCGCCGCCCGCCTCGCCGACCAGGAGACTCTCGACCGGCTGCGCGCTCTGGTGGACCGGATGGACGGGCTCGTTGACGACCACGTCACGTACCACGAGCACGACCGGACCTTCCATGACACCGTCATGCAGGCGTCCGGGAACCGCATCGCTCGCGGTGTCGTACGGTCGTTGGAAAGTCAGGTCATGAACACCGCCCGCTACATGGGCCGGACCGAACGCGCCCTGTGCGTGGCTTCGAACCGCGGACATCGGCGCATCTACGAGTTCATCGCCGCCCACGACCCGAACGGTGCCGCCGAGGCGATGTTCACCCACATCACCGAGGCATGGCTGGTCCGGCGCAGTGGTTCGGGGGAGCCGGTCCGCCTGCAACGCTGACCGGACGCACAACGGATCATCGACGCGCGAAGGCGGACGGCGGTGCCTACCCCGGCGTACGGGAGCAGGCGCCGCCGCTCGACTTCGGCGTCGGCCAGGGCGTCGACCGGCGTCACGAGAACTGGGCGAAGAACCTCCAGATCTCACCCTTGGTCCAGGTCGTGATGCCACTCTCGGCGTAGGTCCCGTCCACCGGCCCGGGCATGTGACCGTTGTCGAACGCAGCCCACTGCATCGGATAGCCGGCCCTGCACCCCGAGTAGCTGGTCGTGAGGTGCGTACGGCTGCCCGCTCCCGGCTCGGGCGGGTTCTGCGCGGCACAACCGTTGTTCCGTACGAACGTGTCGCGTAGCGACCGCCCCTGGGAGATGTTCAGGACGTTGTCCGAGATGCCGTGCAGCCCGAAGTACGCGATGGGCTGCGTACCGCCGCTGCACCCGCTGATCTGCGCCCCGGAGATGACCGCGACGGCCCGGAAGACGTCGGCCCGCGCACAGGCGAGGGCGTAGCTCATGCCCCCGCCCCAGCTGAAGCCGAGGGCGAACCGCTGCCTCGGGTTGACACAGAGGTCGCTCTCGATCCGCCTGATCATGTCGTCGACGAAGGTGACGTCCTCACCGCCGGCATTGCCCCAGCCGTTGCCGAACCCCTGTGGCGCGACCAGGATCGCAGTGTTGTTCGACTGCTCCTGCTGCCCGTAGTACGACCAGGCGGTCCCGCTGGTGCCACCCGAGGAGATCTCCTGCATCGTGCCGCCCCGCCAGTGGAAGGCGAAGATCAGCCGGTAGGGATTGTTGTTGTTGTAGTTGGCGGGCACCCGCAGGATGAAGGAGCGGCTCTTGCCGTTGCTCTGAATCGTGTGCGTACCGCTGGACAGCGTCGGCGCCCTGCCGCACCCGGTGCCGCCCGACGGCGGGTTGCCACCGTCCACTCGGGCGAGTTGCCACTGCTGGTTCGCACCGTTCCAGTCGGAGTACTGCACGATGTTCGCGCCGTCGGCGGTCGAGGCGCCCTGCACCTCCACGACCTTGCCGCTGTGCCGGCTGATCAACCGGACGTGACCGCCGTCCGAGTCGGCCAACCGGAACTGCTGGTTCGTCCCGTTGAGGTCGGACCACTGCGCGATCGCACCGCCGTCGGCGGTCGACCAGTTCTGCACGTCGAGGACCTTGCCCGAATGCCGTGACTTCAGCCGGTAGTAACCGCCACCCGAGTCCACGAACTGCCACTGCTGGTTCGCACCGTCGTTCCGCGTCCACTGACTGATCCGCGCGCCGTCGTTGGTGGCCGAACCGTACAGGTCCAACGCCTTGCCGCTGTTCCGGTTCACCAGGACGTACCAGGCGTTGGTGTCCACGGTTGCCGCCGCTGCGGGCGCAACATCCACCGCGACGAACGTGCCGGCCGCCATGACCGCGGCCGCCGCCGCGGCCAACCCTGACCGCCAGCGACGTCTACCTGGAGAGGCGGGACGAACCTCACCGATGACCTTCATGATCTACTCCTTCGATCGGGGGTCACCCACGGGCAGAACGCACGCGCGGGCCCTGACATGTGTGCCGGCGTCTGGTGGTGGCGTCGGCGTGTTGGGATGCCGCGAGAGGGAACGTGCTGTTCACGGGTCCGCCACGGCAGCGGTGCCACCGGCGTGCGAGGTCCGGCCACGACGACGAACCCATGCGATCGTGATGGCCCCCGGCAGATCGTGCGGTACGTCACCGGGCTCCCGGCGGCCACGTGAACCACGAGTGAGAAGTTGGCGTTCGCATCGTCGTACATCAAATGATCGTCGTCACGGTCATTCCCCTCCGGTGGCCCGGGCGGACTCGGCCTTTGGCCAAGCCCGCCCGAACCAGACCCACTCGGTCCTGATCGCGACCGTGAACGGTCACCCGATTCGGCGTACGCCGTTGCCCGGAAAGGTCAGGAACACCTGGGCCGCCTGCGTCATGCCATTAGCGCTGCAGTGTCAACAGACCCGGGCGGTAGGGCAGGAGGCCGTAGTCGCCGCCGGAACTGGGGGAACGCCCCTGGTAGAGAAACTGCAGATTGCAGGGATTGATGGTCATGGTCTGGTCGGCGTTGGTGCGGATCAGTTCGCCGTGGCTGATGTCGTTGGTCCAGGTGGCGCCGCTGTTGGCCTTTCCGGCGAAGGGATTGCTCTCGGTGGCGGCCTGCGGTGTCCACGAGCCGCCCAGGCTGGTGGCCGTGAACGAGCGGAAGTAGCGGCCCTGGGAGCCGATCGCCTCGACGATCATGAGGTATTGGTTCTGGCCCTGGATCTTGTAGACCTGAACGGCTTCGAACAGGTTGTTCGTCGTGTCGCTCATGATCACGGTCGAGGTGGAGCCGAAATTGCCCGGGAAGTTTCCGATGGGCATGCTGGCCCGGTAGATTTTGCCGTTGTCCCCGGCGAAGAACAGGTACATGTTCGTGCTGTCACCGATGAGTGCCTGGTCGATGGGACCCGTGCCGGAGTCGGAGATACTTCCGGTGAAGAGCGCCTGCTGCGATGACCACCCGTTCGCATTGGTGGGATCACTCGACGTCCGGTACGAGAATGCGGTCCCACCCCACTGGTAGGCAAGCACCCAGATGTTTCTCGGGGCGAAGTAGAAGAGCGAGGGCGCAACGGTGGAGGACGACATCGCGTTCTGACTGGCCGAGGCCATGTCGGACCAGTTCGTGAAGAGACCGAAGTTCATCGACCCCCACGACGTTCCCGTGTTGTGTGTCGTCGCGTAGACGAGGTGCCTGCCGTTGTAGGGGACGGTGGTGAAATCCTTGAGCGAGACCCACCCCGACCTCGGGTTCGCCAGCGATCCCGTCGACGTCCAGCGGTACGTCGAGGGAAGTGCGCAGCTGCCGGGTGGCGTAGTCGGAGGCGTGGTGGGGTTGCCCCCGCCGTCCACGCGTACGAGTTGCCACTGCTGGTTGTTGCCGTTCCAGTCGTCGTACTGCACGATGTTCCCGCCGTCGGCGGTCGATGCGCCCTGCACCTCCACGACCTTGTTGCTGTTCCGGTTGACCAGCCGGACGTAGCCACCGTCGGAGTCCGCCAGCCGGAACTGCTGGTTGGACCCGTTGGTGTCGGTCCACTGCACGATGCTTGCGCTGTTGGCTGTCGACCAGTTGTAGACGTCCAGCACCTTGCCCGACAGCCGCGACTTCAACCGGTAGTAGCCGCCGCCGGAGTCGACGAACTGCCACTGCTGCTGGTTGCCGTCGTTCCGGGCCCACTGGGTGATCCGTGCCCCGTCGTTCGTGGCCAGGTTGTACACATCCAACGCCTTGCCACTGTTGCGATTGATCAACACGTACCACGCGCTCGTGTCGACCGTCGCCGCGGCCGCCGGCGTCGACACCACCGCGGCGGCAGCGGCACCGACCACCACCGCCGTGACGCCAGCGGCGACGATCCGCGGCAACCACCCACGCCGCCGCGACGGCGGCGCGATCGATGGAGACCTACCAAATGCAGACATGATCCTCCTTCAATGACCAAGGGCCAAACGGTCCACCCGGTGATGAGCACCCGCGGCACGTGGGCCGGGGCGCATGCGCCAGAAATGTCAGCGTTAACAAGAGCCCTTGGCGCATGCCTAATCCAAGGTCCGACGAAGCAGGCTTGCCCGGTAAGCCACAGGCGCCGTCGTCCTTAGCCATCGACTGTGAGCGATAACATGCCGTTCGTCAAGTCGTAACGTCATGGGTCTATCGGCCGGTGGCGCATCGTCCCCCTGGCGCAGCCGCGTACCCCACCGATCCCCGCGCGGGTGCCACCCACCCACTGACACGGAGCCGCAGCGCCGTCGCCCACCGGCGGACGGACGTGTGGCGGCTGTCCGCCTGGGGCAGGGACGCCCGGAAGAGCTGCACGACGCACTGCTGGTGCATGGCGTGGAGCCACACCTGCTCGATTGCGTCGGTCACCCTTCACGCCGTCCGAGTAGTCGGAGACGCCCTGCCCACCCCGGCTGCGTAACTCGGTGTGGTGGGCCACCCGCTGCTGGCACCTTGCCTGCCTGCGCCGGCCCACATCCCGAGCACGTCACGTTCCCGTCGAGGCTGATTCCCGTCCACGACGTACACGGGCCGGCGCGCGAGCGGGCCGTGCCGAAACCCCGGGGCTTCGCCCCGGCCCACCGCCCTGCGACCCGGAGCCAAGTGGCTCCGGGCCCTGGATGTGGCAGGTTCAGGGGCTGGTGCAGGTGATGTTGCTGGGCGGGAGGTTGCCGTTGCCAGTCGCGGTAAACCCGAAGGTGGTCGAGGCGTTCGGGCTCAATGTGCCGTTGTAGGGGGCGTTCTGGACGGTGACGTTGCCGGTGGTGCCCGTGTGGGTGCCGTTCCAGAGACTGCTGATGGTCTGACCACTGGCCAGGGTCAGGCGTACGGTCCAGCCGTTGACTGTGGTGGCGGTGTTATTGGAGACGGTGACCTCACCCTGGAAGCCGCCGGGCCAGCTGTTGACCGAGTTGTAGGTGGCGGCACAGTTGCCCGGCTCACCGGTCGGCGGCGGGGTGGTCGGCGGTGTCGTCGTGGGCGGTGTCGTGGTCGGCGGTGTCGTCGTGGGGGGTGCCGTCGTGGGGGGTGTATCGGACGGGAACTGGGTGAAGAATCTCCAGATCTCCCCCGAAGTCCAGGTCCTGGCGTCGTTGGGGCTGGAGGATCCGTCGACCGGGCTGGGGGTGTGGTCTCCGTCGAACGCGGCCCACTGCACCGGGTAACCGGCTCGGCAGCCGGAATAGGTGGTGGTGATGTGGGTGAGGCTGCCTCGGCTCGGCTCGCGCGGGTTCTGCGCGGTACAGCCGTTGTTCCTGACGAACGTGTCGCGCAGCGACCGACCCTGGGAGATGTTCAGCACGCTGTCGTAGGTGCCGTGGATGCCGAAGTAGGCGACGGGTTGGCTGCCACCGTTACATCCGCTGAGGTTGGCGCCGGACAGGACGGTGACCGCGCGGATGACGGTGGGCCGGGCGCAGGCAACCGCGTAGCTCATGGCCCCGCCGTAGCTCCAGCCCAGAGCGAAACGCCGGGTCGTGTCCACGCAGAGGTCGTTCTCGATCTGCCGGGAGATGTCGTCGAAGAGGGTCAGGTCCCGACCGTTGGTGTTGGCCCAGCCGGCGTTGAGGCCTTGGGGCGCGACGAAAATCGTGCTGTTGTTCGACAGCGGCGCAAGCCCGTAGTAGCCGGCCGAGGCGACGTTGCTGGCCGAGCCGTTCAGCCAGTGGAAGCCGAAGATCAGCCGGTAGGGGCTATTTCTGTCGTACCCGTCCGGGATCCGGAGGATGTAGCTGCGACTCTGCCCACTGCTCTGAATGGTGTGCGTCCCGCTGGTCAGCGTGTGGGCCTTGCCACAGCCTGCGGTCGTCGCGAGGGTGCCGTTCGTCGCGGCCACCGCGGCTCCGCGGAAACCGCCGCTCAGCATGCCGCTGGCGGTGGCGATGGTCGCGAGGAGTACCGCCGCGACCGCGATGGATGAGGTGAGGTGTCTCGGGTTAGCCATTGCTCGCCTCCTTGTCACCGGTGGTACTGCGCGAACTCGACCCGGCCACCGCCGGCCGCGCCCCGCTGCCACCGCAGGATGCGGATAGCGACTTGTCCCGTCTCCTTGCCGTCGACGATTCGGTTCCTGGCCGATGGAGCCGCCGTTCAGCGCGGCCGGAACGACGGTTCGGCCGTTCCGTGACGTGTGGGCGGATGTTTCTGGCACTGCCTGGTGGAGGCATAGCGGCGATCCTTCCGATGCGGGCCGGCATGCTCGCGCAGGCCGGCGCGGCGTACACAGGTTGGTCTGCGGGCCGTCCATCGGTGCCGGTGGTTACCTGCGACGGGGCATCGGAAGCCGAGCATGCGGCCGGACCGAAGTCGTCCGGCGACCGCGTGCGGTCGCCTGGCATCGGCGGAGCGGCCCGGACTGGTCACCGACCGGGAAGGCGGCGGGAGGGCGTGCCCTCGGGCTTGCCTCTGCCGGCTGACTGAGGTGACCGGGAGCGTGCCCTTCGCTCCCGCACCAAAAAATAGCATGTTATCGATAACATGCTCAACCGGCCGAGTGGGGCGAGAGATGCTGCAGCAGGCCATCAGCCCCTGCCCGCGCGACCGCACCGTTCGCGGGCATCCGGGATGACCTAGCCCGGCAGGGCGACCAGGTGACCGTCACCAACGCCAGCTACAACGACTTGCCGCGGGAGCATCCCCCACCGTGGGCCACATCGGCAGCACCGCCGGCGGCAGCCGATCACCGACCAACCTGAGCTGTACGGTCGCATGACGGTCGCGGCGGCCCGCCCCATCGGGGCGGGCCGCCATCCCACCATCCGCCCCGACAGCTTCCAGCCGGATGCTGGCCTCCGCGAGCGCCATGATCAGCTGCAGTGGGGCGACCAGCACCGCCGGTGGCGGGACGGATGCCGCCCGCACCACCGGAGTGCTGGCCCAGCGGATGTACCCGCTGCCGGAGCCGGGTTTGATCCCTGCTACAGGACCTGCAACCGGCGGAGACCGATGGTCATGGTCCGGTCGTTATCCGATGCGGACCAGTTGCCACTGTTGGTTGTTGCCACCCCAGTCCGTGTACTGAACGATGTTCCCCCCATCAGCGGTGGACGCTGCCTGCACCTCGACGGCTTTGCCGCTGTTGCGGTTGATCAGTCGCACGTAACCACCGGTGGATTCGGCGAGCCGGAACTGCTGGTTCGTACCGTTGCCGTCGCTCCATTGGACGATCGCCGCGGAGTCCGAGGTGGAGAAGTTGTAGACGTCCAGCACCTTGCCGGAGTGTCGGGACTTCAGCCGGTAGTAGCCACCACCCGAGTCCACGAACTGCCACTGCTGGTTCACCCCGTTGTTCCGGGCCCACTGCGTGATTCGCGCACCGTCAGTCGTCGCCTGGTTGTACACGTCCAGCGCCTTGCCGCTGTTCCGATTCACCAACACATACCAGGCGCTGGTGTCCACCGGGGAACCCGGCGTGTTGGAGCCGGCGTTGAGGGCGTCGAGGACGGAGGTGTACGCCGCCTTCTTGTTACCCGACCGATCGAAAAGCAGGGCGTTGTCGGTGCCGCGCCAGGAGTCGCTGTCGCGTACGCCCCACACCGTGATGCCGGTGCAGCGCGAGACGGCCAGGCAGGCGCGGGTGACCGAACCGAAGATGTTGGCCTGGTTGCCGCCGGTCATCACGTCCAGCTCGGTGATCTGCACGTCGACGCCCAGGTCAGCGAAACGCTGCAGATTCGCCTGATAGTCCCCCGCCAGCGAGGTGCCCAGGTGCGACTGGAAACCCACGCAGTCGATCGGCACGCCACGGGACTTGAAGTCCCGAACCATGTTGTAGATGCCGGTCGACTTCGCGTTGATCCCGTCGGTGTTGTAGTCGTTGTAACACAACTTCGCACCCGGGTCGGCCGCCCGCGCGGCACGGAACGCCGCCTCGATCCAGTCGTTGCCGGTACGCTGCAGATTCGAGTCACGTCGCCCGCCGCTGCCCCCGTCGGCGAACGCCTCGTTCACCACGTCCCAGGCGTAGATCTTGCCCCGGAAATGGGTCGCTACCTGGGTCACGTGGTTGATCGCAGCGTTGCGCAGCGCACTGCCGGACATGCCCTGCGCCCAACCCGGCTGCTGCGCGTGCCAGAGCAGGGCATGACCCCGCACGCTCATGCCGTTCGCCTGCGCGTGACTGACCAGACGATCACCGCCGGTGTAGGTGAAACGGCCCTGCTGAGGCTCCGTGGCGTCCCATTTCATCTCGTTCTCGGCCACGACGCTGTTGAACTCGCTGTTGAGGATGCCGACGTACTGGCTGTCGGAGAGCTTGCCCGTCGCGACGGCGGCACCGAAGTATCGGCCCTTCTCGGCCGCCGCCGCCTTCAGGGTCGTGCCAGCAGTGGCCGCAGAGGCCAGCGTCACCGTCATGCCCGCGGTCAGTGCGACCGCGAGTGTTGCCGTCGCTAGCAGACTTTTCCTGGGTTTCATCTCGATCCTTCTCACTGGTGGCATCGATGGTGGCGAGGTGCTGTTTCCGCTCAGGACCAACCGTTCGGGGCGGCCGACACCGGCTCGGCCGAGGAATCCGGGACGGTCATCCTCGGCCGCACCGCACCGTCGCAGAAGTCCGGCAGGCTGTCCCCGGCACAGCCGGGAGTCCTGAGGCGACGTCCGCATGCCCTGGGGGACGTCATGATCCGAGGCGCGACCTGTCGGGCTCGCCCGGTGAGCCACAGGTGCCGTCAACCTCTATATCGAGAGTGAGCGATAACATGTTCTTCGTCAAGACGTAACGAACCGTCCACACCAATCCCCCGAATCACATCGATGCACCCAGGACGGCCTCGCCCACCTACCGTCGGCTCCCGCAGGCCAACCACCGATGAGCCGCACCACCTCGACGCCAAGGATCTGACGACGGTCTTGTTATCGCTCACAGCTGATGCCGACACCGACGTCGACGGCGTACCGGACGGCCTACGAGGTCCCCGGCCGGCTGGGCTGAACGCCCCTCGACACTTGCCCGTTCGAGGGTGACGGTCGGGCGCACGCTCCGACGTGGAGCGCACCTCGCCTCGGTGCCGGACGTGGCACCCGACTGGCCGGGAACCTTGCCACGCTCCTCGTCGCCGCCGCGCTGACGGTTGGTGGCGCGTTCGGCTACGAGCGCCGCGACCTGCGGGGGTGACCCGTCCACGGTCCCAGCGTTGCCGGTGCGGGTGACACCCCCGGGCGTTGACCTCGTCAGGCGGCAGTCAACCGGACCACGAACTGGCAGCCCTCGGCGGTGTTGCGCACCTCGACCCGACCTCCGTGGGCCTCGACCAGCCCGTGGACGATGGCCAGGCCGAGTCCGCCGGAGGCGTCACCGTTGCCGTTACCCGGTCCGGGGGTGCGTGCCGGTTCGCCTCGGAACGCGACGTCGAACAGCCGGGGAAGGTCGGCCGGGGGGATGCCGCCGCAGGTGTCGGCCACCGACAGCCAGGCGTGGTCCCGCTCGCGGCCCGCCTCGATCCGCACCGTTCCGTCTTCCGGGGTGTAGCGGACAGCGTTGAGCAGCAGGTTGGCCACCACCCGGGCCAGTTCCGGTTCGCTCCCGGCAACCGTCGGCCACCCCGACTCGCTGGCGACCAGCTTGATCCGGCGGGCTGCGGCGAGCGGGATGGTGCTCGCCAGGGCGTCCGAGACCACCTCGCCGAGCGGCACCGCCGTCAACGACAACCGCAGCGCCCCGGCGTTGATCCGGGACAGCTCGAACAGGTCGTCAACGAGGCGGGTCATCCGGTCGGTCTCCAGTCGGATCCGGCGGTGGTACTCCTCGACCGTGTCCGGGTCGTGGACCACCCGGTCCTCCAACGCCTCGGCCATCGCGCGGAGTCCCGCGAGTGGGGTCCGCAGGTCATGGGAGACCCAGGCGACCAGGTCGCGGCGGCCCTTCTCCAGCTGCCGCTCCCGCTCGCGGGCCTGATCACTCCAGACCGCGGCGAGCGCCAACCGGCGGCCGAAGTGCCCGCCGACGACAAGGCTGACCACCGCCGCCGCCGCGACGGTGATCAGGACCACTTCCAGGTCGTGCGGGGAGAGGAACATCGCCTCCGCGACCGCCATAACCCCGACGACGACCGCCACCACCGTGGTGGTGAGCAGCACGCTGAGGTGCACGGCGATCGAACTGCGCCGCAGTACGCGCAGCAGGAGCGCGCCGGCGAGTCCGATGGCAAGGGCCGCACCGAGGGAGATCGCGAAGATCAGCAGCAGGTCACGCATCGGCCGGCTCGTACCGGTAGCCGACGCCCCAGACTGTGACGATCCGCCGCGGATCGGCCGGGTTGTCCTCGATCTTTTCCCGTAGCCGGCGTACGTGCACGGTCACGGTCGACTGGTCGCCGAAGTTCCAGCCCCAGACCTGCTCGAGCAGTTCGGCCCGTCCGAACACCCGGGACGGATGCCGCAGCAGGTGGACGAGTAGGTCGAATTCACGCAGGGTCAGGGCGAGTTCCGTACCGGCAAGGCGAGCGGTTCGGGACGTGGTACGCACCACGAGGCCGCCGTCGGTGATCGTCTCCGGTCGCTCGGCCGGCGGCTCGCTGCCGGCGCGACGGAGCACCGAACGGACCCGCAGGACCAGTTCCCGAGGGGAAAAGGGCTTGGTCAGGTAATCGTCCGCACCGAGTTGCAGCCCGAGGATCCGGTCGGACTCGTCGCCGCGTGCGGTCAGCATGATGATCGGTACGCCGTCCGGCCGGGCCCGCAGTTCCCGGCACACCTGCAGGCCGTTGATCCGGGGAAGCATCAGATCGAGGACAACCAGGTGCGGCGCCTGCTGGGCAACCGCCGCCAGTGCCGACTCCCCGTCGGCCGCGTGGGTCACCTGGAAGCCGTCGTGTTCGAGGTAACGACAGATGACGTCGCTGACCGTCCGGTCGTCGTCGACCACCAGCACCCGCTGTGTCACGAACGTCCCCCGGTCCGGCCCGTCGACCTGTCCGCCCGCGTGTCCATCGGCCCAGCGTAGCCAGGCACCGGGGTCCGACCTCGTCGGCGAAACCTAACGAGGTTCTTACGGCTGGGCCGGCCACCGGGTGTGGGCGTACGCGGGGTCATACGGTGACCGGAATGCGGATACTTGTCACTGGTGCGGCCGGGTTCATCGGCTCGCACGTCGCCGACCTGCTCGACGAACACGGGCACGAGGTGGTGGCCCTGGACGCGTTGCTGCCGGAGGCGCACGGGGCGACGCCACCGCCCCGGGCGAGGCGGCACGATCTCGTGGTCGGCGACGTACGCGACGCCGACCTGCTGACCCGGCTACTCGGCGGGGTCGACGCGGTCTGCCACCAGGCGGCCATGGTCGGCCACGGCATCGATCCGGCGGACGCCCCCCGGTACGCCGCCCACAACGACCTCGGCACGGCCACCCTGCTCGCGGCGATGCACGCCACCGGGGTACGCCGCCTGGTGCTGGCGAGTTCGATGGTGGTCTACGGCGAGGGCCGTTACCACTGCACCACGCACGGGGTCGTCCGGCCGGCCGCCCGCCGGGCCGCCGACCTGACAGAGGGCCGGTACGAGCCGCCCTGCCCCCGCTGCGGACAGATGCTCGCCCCCGGCCTGGTGTCGGAGGACGCACCGCTGGAACCGCGCAGCACGTACGCCGCCACAAAGCTGGCCCAGGAACACCTCGCCGGCGCCTGGGCCCGGCAGACCGGCGGCTCGGTCTGGGCGCTGCGCTACCACAACGTCTACGGTCCGCGAATGCCCCGCGACACCCCCTACGCGGGGGTCGCGTCGATCTTCCGGTCTGCCCTGGCCGCCGGGCAACCGCCCCGGGTCCTGGAGGACGGCCGGCAGCGGCGCGACTTCGTCCACGTGAGCGACATCGCGGCGGCCAATCTACTAGCGCTGACCACACCGGCACCGGACCCGCTGGTTGCGGTGAACGTCTGCTCGGGCGAGCCGCACACCGTCGGCGAACTCGCCCACGCGTTGGCCGAAGCGATGGGCGGCCCGATGCCGATCGTGGTCGGGGGCGGACGGGCAGCGGACGTACGGCACGTGGTCGCCGATCCGGCGCGGGCCACCCGGCTGCTCGGCTTCACCGCCCGGACCGGTTTCGTGGCCGGCGTCGCCGACTTCACCACCGCGGTGATGCGAGAGCCGGCAACGGTCAGGACACCGTCCACAGTAGATGGTTGACGGCGAGCGCGGTCGCGGCCTGGGCCGCCAGCCACCACCGCCGGTGGCCGGCGGGCAGGTGCGCGGTGGCGACCAGCAACCAGACGGCGAACGGTAGCCAGATCCGCTCCACCTCGGCCTTGCTGAGCGCGGACAGGTCCGCCGCGAGCACGGCCACCGCCGCCGCGATGGGCAACCACACGGTCGGTCCGGCGGATGCGAACCGTTGCCGGAGGGCCACCGTGACCGGCCGGCGCGGTGGTCGGATCGGTACGGCGGCCGCCGCCCGCCGCAGCGCCGGCCCGATCGCCGGGCCGGCCGAGAGCAGCAGGGCGGCCAGGTTGGCCCAGATCCAGTAGCCGTACGGGCGCTCCGCCGCCCACCCCTGGTAGTAGCGGCGTGCCACCAGGTGGTAACCGTCCAGCCACCAGAACCCGGACAGGGTGAACCCGGCGACAACCGCCCCCACGCCCGCCGCCGCGAGCAGCAACACGCCGAGGCGATCCCGGGCCCGGAGCAGCACCACGGTCAACGCGAGCAGCCCGACGAGGACGAACCCGTACGACAGGTAGAGCGCGAAGCCGAGAACCAGCCCGCCGAGTACGGCCAAGGCTCGGGCACCCACCGCCAGCAGCGCCAGCCCGGCCGCGACCACCGCGGCGAAGATCCCGTCGGCGGACGCGCCCACCCAGACCGCCCCCGGGAAGAGGATCAGGAACGGCCATACCGCCCGAGCGGCGTCCTCGGCGCCGAGGGCCCGCAGCGTCACCGGAACCGACACCGACACGGTGGCTCCGAGCAGCACGCAGGCGAGCCCGGCGGCGGTGCCGCCGCCCAGGCCGATCCGATCCAGCCAGACGAAGAGCAACAACGCGCCCGGTGGATGACCAGCGGTGTGGGTGGACCACGAATCGGGCTGGAAGTCGAGAATCCGGCCGGCGAAGCCGGACAGCATCACCCCGACGTCCGTCACCCGGGGCACCTCGTGCAGGTACTCGGCCTGCACGGTCAACCGCTCGGTCAACCCGGCCGACCAGCCGTCGACCAGGGCAAGCGACAGCGTCCAGAGCACCGAGGCGAGATAACCGCCGACCAGCAGCCGCGGCCAGGACGTGCCGGTCCCCCAACTCGTCCCGCGCCAGACGAACAGCACCGCGACGAGAAGTGCGACCGGGGTGCCGAGGCCCAGATGGGGTCCCCAGGCGGCGTAGAGCGGAGCGGCGTCGGCATAAAGGCGCACCCCCCGATGGTTGAGCAGCACGCCGACGGCGATGGCGGCGGCGAGCAGCGCCGCCTCGGCCGCGAGGACGATCAGATCGGCGGACCGGGAGCGTCCCGGCCGGGTCGTCGAAGTCATGATGACGGCCGACGTTACGACCTCCGACCAGGGATCCGACAGCCGATCGGCGACCACGTCAGGGACTCGTAAGATCCGCTGCCACGTAAGCGATCCGTAAGACGGAGCAGCCGTCCGAACGGCCCGTGGCGGGCCTAGCGTCCCCGGTATGCGGACAACGATCGACGTAGTGCTGCCCTGCCTGGACGAGGCAGCCGCACTCCCTGCCGTACTGAGCGGGCTGCCGTCCGGCTATCGGGCCGTGGTGGTCGACAACGGCTCCACCGACGGGTCACCCGAGGTCGCCGCGGCGTACGGTGCCCGGGTCGTCCACGAGCCGAGACGCGGGTACGGCGCCGCCGTACACACGGGCCTGCTGGCGGCCGACGCGGAACTCGTGTGCGTCCTCGACGCGGACGGCTCGTTCGACCCGGCCGAGTTGCCCGGGCTCGTCGCGGCGGTGCTCGACGGCCGGGCGGATCTCGCCGTCGGTCGCCGCCGGGCGGTCTCCGCCGACGCCTGGCCGTGGCACGCCCGTACCGGGAACGCGTTGGTCGCCGCGCTACTGCGGCGCCGGGGAGTGCCGGTGTACGACATCAGCCCGATCCGGGTGGCCCGCCGGGCGGCGCTGCTGCGGCTCGGTGTCGCCGATCGCGCGTTCGGCTACCCCCTGGAACTGCTGCTCCGCGCGGCGGGGGCGGGCTGGCGGATCCACGAGTTCGACGTGGCGTACGCACCGAGGGCCGCCGGCACCCGGTCGAAGGTCTCCGGGTCGGTCCGGGGCACGTTGCGGGCGACCCTGGACTTCGCCGGAGTGCTTCGCAGCGGCGTCGGCGGTGCCCGGTGAACGTCCTGCTGGTGGTTGCGAAGGCACCGGTCCCGGGGCTGGCGAAGACGCGCTTCTGCCCGCCGGCGACCCCCGCCCAGGCCGCCCGGGTCGCGGCGGCGGCACTGCTGGACACCCTCACGGCGGTGGACGCCACCGCGTCGACCACCCCGGTGCTGGCGTACACCGGGCGGCTGGTCGATGCCGAGTACGGCGCGGAGCTAACCGCCGCGCTTGCCGGCTGGCACCTCCTCCCCCAGCGGGGCGACACGTTCGCCGACCGCCTCACCAACGCGCACGCCGACGCCGGCGCGGCATTTCCCGGCCGACCGGTGCTGCAAATCGGCATGGACACCCCGCAGATCCGGCCCGCCGTGCTCACCGCCGCGCTCGGACGACTCGCCGAACACGACGCGGTGTTCGGGCCGGCGCTCGACGGCGGCTGGTGGGCACTCGGGCTGCGCGATCCGGCGTACGCGAGCGTGCTGCGCGGCGTACCCATGTCAACCGGCGACACCGGTCGACGGACCCTTGCCGCCCTTCGCCGGCGTGGTGTAGACCCGGTGATCCTGCCCGTCCTGCGTGACGTCGACGACTGGCCGACCGCGCTGGCGGTCGCGGCCGATCTACCCGGAACCCGGTTCGCGGACGAGGTCGGGTCGGTGGGCCGCCGGCTGGTGGGCGGGGGCCGGGCGTGATTCCTACGATCACCCTCGGCGGCGGCTTCGACGTCGTACTGGGCGGGCCCGACGATCGGCCCGCCAATCACGGCGAGTCCGGGACGCCGGTCGCCCTGTTGGCCCCCGAGCGGCACGAACACTGGCTCGTGCACGCCGACGGGCGCCGTGACCCGTTGCCGATACGGCGGTGGCACGGTCCGCCCGAACCGGCAATTCAGTCCGTCGCCGCACGATGCACCGGGCCCACGATCGACCTCGGCTGCGGGCCTGGCCGGCTCACCCTGGCGCTCGCCCAGCGTGGCCTGGTCGCACTGGGGGTGGACATCTCCGCCGAAGCGGTACGCCTGACCCGGAACCGGGGTGTGGCAGCCCTACGACGCGACGTCTTCGACCCACTTCCCGGTGAGGGAAGGTGGGCACACGCCCTGCTCGTCGACGGCAATATCGGCATCGGCGGCGACCCGGCCCGACTGCTCCGCCGGTGCGCCGCACTGATCGCGGCGGACGGGACGCTGGTGGTCGAGGTGGAGCCCCCGGGCGCCGGGCTGTCGCGGGGGCAGGCGTACGTCCTGTCCGGCTCGTTGCGCGAAGGGCAACAAGCCGGACCCGCGTTTCGCTGGGCGCGGGTCGGGGTGGAGGCACTGGATGCCACCGCCAACGCTGCCGGCTTCCGATCCGTGCACAGTTTCCGGTCCGGTCCGCGCTGGTTCGCCGAGTTGGTACGCCGATGATGCGCCGGCCGCGCGTACCCGCCCCCGAGGACTTCACCGCGCCGTCGCACTCACCGCTGGTCGCCGCCCGACTCGGCCTCTGGCTCGCGGTGGCGTTCGCGCTGTGCTTCGTCACCGGACTACTCAGCCACTACATCCAACACCCGCCGGGCTGGTTCACCTGGCCGACCCGACCGGTCAACCTCTACCGGATCACCCAGGGCATCCACGTGCTCTCCGGGGTCGCGGCGGTCCCGTTGCTGCTGGCCAAACTGTGGAGCGTCTACCCCCGGCTGTTCGCCCGTCCGCCGCTGCGCCAGCCGGTCCGGTTGCCCGGACACGCGCTCGAACGGCTCTCCATCCTGGTCCTGGTCTGCGCCGCGTTCTTCGAACTCGTCACCGGCCTGTTCAACGTCGCCCAGTCGTACCCGTGGGGGTTTTTCTTCCCGGCCGCGCACTACGCGGTCGCCTGGCTGGCGGTGGGCGCACTGCTGCTGCACATCGCAGTGAAGCTCCCGGTCGCCCGTGCGGCGCTGGCCAGGTCACTGCGGCAGACCACCGTGACAACCGGGGCCGCGGCCCCCGGACACGACGACCGGGACATGTCCGGGCGACGGGCTTTCCTGCGTACGTCGGTTGGCGCCGCCGGCATCGCCGTGCTCGCCACCGCCGGGGTCACCGTACCGTTCCTGCGCCGGGTGTCCCCGCTGGCCTGGCGCTCGGCCGCCGGGCCGCAGGGGATACCGATCAACCGTACGGCGGCTGCCGCCGGCATCGTCGTACCACCCAACTGGCGTCTGGAGATTGTCTGGCGGGGCGGGCAACACACCCTGTCTCTGGCCGACCTCGCGGCCCTGCCACAACACACAGCGGAACTGCCGATCGCGTGCGTCGAAGGGTGGAGCGCCTCCGCGCACTGGACCGGAGTGCCCATCGTCGACCTGCTCCGACGCGCAGGCGCGCCGACCGGCCGCCCGGTCCGGATCTCATCACTGGAAACCAACGGCCTGTATGCCGCGAGCACACTTCCGGCGGCCCACGCCAGCGATCCGCTGACCCTGCTCGCACTACGGATCAACGACGAGGAACTGTCCCCCGACCACGGCTACCCCTGCCGCCTCATCGCCCCGAGCCGACCGGGTGTCCTCCAGACCAAGTGGGTCGCCCGGCTGGAGGTACTGACGTGAGAACCGTCCGACTGCTACTGCTCGTGCTCGGCGCCGCCGCGGTCGCGTACGGCAGTTGGCTGCTCCTCCCCCAACTCGGCACCACTCTGCCGTGGCTGATCGGCGGCCCACTGCTGCACGATGCCCTGGCGGCACCGCTGATCGGGCTGGTCGGACTGGCGCTGGGCCGCCTGGTGACCGACCGGGTACGCCTGGCCTGGATCACCGCCGGCCTGATGGTCAGCGCGACGCTGGTACTGATCGCGGTGCCTCTGCTGTGGCGACCGCCGTCAGCACCGCCAAACCCCGGCCTGCCGGACCGTAACTACCCGCTGGGCCTCGCTGCCGCACTGGCCACCCTCTGGGCCGCCATCCTGATCGTCCTCTCGCCGTTGACGCACCGGAGGCCGCGCACAAACGAACAACCGCCCCGAGTGGTACGGCCGGGCACTCCCACCGACGACATCACCCGGTAGTCATGGCCCCGGGTGGCCGGGCCGGAAGGGGCCCACCGGAGGCCGAACCCGGCGGATCGACTTCGGCGATGCCCTGCATTCACCGATTCAGGGCGAGCTGGTCGAGGCGCTGCCCGCAGACGACGACGGCGGATCGCCGTGCTCAACGCCGACGACGCCCGCGCGGAGGGGATGGCTGCCCGAACGCGGGCGCGGGTCCTGACCTACGGGCTGAGCCCCAGCGCCGACGTGCGGGCCATCGACGTCAAGCTTGACGCGCAGGGGCGGCTCGGGTTCCGGCTCGTCGCCCGCGGTGCCGAGGCACGGGTCCGGCTGCGGATGCACGGAGAACACCAGGTCGGCGACGTCCTCGCCTCGGTGGCGGTCGGTCTCGGCTATCCCCTCGACGCGGTCGCGCAGGCCCTCTCCGATGCCGAGGCGCTGTCCCGTGACGCATGCACGGACGCACGCCGCTCGCGTACGCGAGCCGCAAGCCATCCTGGTTTGGCCGTACGCCGGATGTTTCGCCCCCGCGGTCCGGGGTAGGCGGCCCGAACGGACATCGGTGAACGCGGGAGGCGATCGTGGCATACCAGGCACGCGACGGTGAGCAGCCCGCACCCGCCGAGAACGATGCCGACCGGGTCGCACTGCCCCAGGCGACGGCGGACACCGACGTGCCGGCGCCGGACGACACCGACGAACAGCCGGACATCGTCACCGAAGACGACGGCGCGGGCATGGCCGGCGGATCCTCCGGCAGCAGCAGTGGCGGTTCCAGCATGCCGGGACATCCGGACGCGGCCGACTGACTTCTCGCACGGCAGGCCGCACGACCGAACCCGGCTCACATGGCGGCGGCGAGGACGGATTCGGCCACGGACGTGCGCGCGTAGAGCACCGAGCGGCCGGCGCGGTGGGCGCTGACGAGGCCCGCGTCGCGCAGCGCGCGCCATTCGACTCATCAGCGCCTCCTTCAGACCAGAAAGTGATCAAATTGGCGACAGCCTATGGGCGGCGGCTGGACGGCGGCTGGATTGCCGCTGGCACATGAACCGGGGCGGGGATCGTGGCCCAACGCGTAGCCGCGAAGCGGGCCAAGTCCGGAAGATCTTAGTAGCCCGATTCATCCAAAACCCCGCCGCTCGGCACGGGCGAGTTGAGCCACGATCAGGAGCTACCAAGTCGATCTGCATGTCGGGCAGCGCACGCGAGCAGTCGCCTCCGAGGCTGCCGCGCCTTGACGGTTGCAGAGAGCGCGCCGTGGGGGCGGATCGCCGACCCGGACGCGCTGGTGACCGGGACCGCGACGCAACCGGGTCAGGGGTTGTCAATCTTGGTCAGCGTGGTGACCTCGCCGTTGGTGGTGGTGACCGCGACCAGGCCGCCATCCTTCCCGGACAGCCACTTGGTGAAGTCGGACGCAGAGATGGAGTGACCGGCGCCGGCGTGCACCGAGACGATGCCGTCCCCGCCGCCGACGTTCCTCCACGACGTCAGTTTCGGCGCGGACCGGACCGGGATCGTCACCTTCGTGTGGCTCTCGACGATCTGGAACGGGTCGCTGCACCTGATATCGCTCGAGTCAATCTTGAACTGCTTGCAGTAGTCCGCACTGGCCATCACGAGCACCGGCTGAGCCACCGCGGAGTGCGCGACCGGGTCGTACGAGTAAAGCTCCACCATCGACTGACTGGAGCCAGTTGTCGGATCGGTGAATTGCGCCGGCTGACCCACCACCGGTGACCGGAAATCGACGTTCGCGAAGGCCACCGTGGCGTCCCCTTCGGTCGCGTCGTTAAGCGCCCCGAGCACGACCCGGCCCGCGACCAGCTGCGGGTCGGTGACCGGCATGCTCAGAGCGGGCGTGCCGTCGACCGTCACCTGGGCCGTGCCGTCGTGCACGGTGATGCCGGTCCGGTGCGTCTGCCCGACCTGGAACGCGCTCGAGGCGACCCGCTGCTCCGAATTGAACCCATTTCCCGAGCTCTCGTCGATCCCCAGCCGGATCTCGTTCTCGCAGAACGAGGCTACGTAGCCGTGCTGGTCGACGACCCGGAACCAGATCGCCGCGCAGGCGCCCTTGGTGACGATGCCGACGTCGGCCGCGATCGTCTGGTCGCCGGCGAACGAGTCCTGCGGCCCCTTGCACTGATAGAGGGTGGACATGTGTGTTGTCGCCAGCATCCGCCGGTCGAAGGTGCACCACCCGGCGGCGCTGTCGGCAGCCTGGTCGGCCTTCCACAGGCCCCGCCGGTCGAGTCGGTCGGACACCCCCGGCCCCTGGATCCGTGACGTGTCCGAGACGGCCACCGTCGACTTGGGCGCGGCCGACGCCGACGGCGACGTGCTGGGCACGACGGACGCCAGCGTCTCACCCGGCTCGTTGCGCGACAACGCGAATCCGATACCGGCACTCACGACGGTCGCGGCCACGGCCACGGCCACCAGGCGGCTCACCCGCCGACGAACGGGTGTGGCCGGCTCGCGTACGGCGGAAGGCCGCACCCGACCCGTGTGCTGGGCCGCCTCGGCGGCCTCGAGCAGCTCCGGCCGCTGGGCGAGCGCTCCCCCTGTTTCCGCCTCCAGCAGCAGATCGAGCAGTTGGTGTGCGGTCGGCCGCTCGGTCGGATCCTTGGCTAGCGTGCGGCCCACCAGGTCACGCAACGACCCGCCGAGCCCCGTCAGGTCGGGGGGCTGGGTCAGAATGCGAGCCGCCGTGGCGGCCGGGGAATCCGCCCAAAACGGGGTACGTCCGGTCGCCGCGTAAGCCACCACCACACCCCACGCGAACACGTCAGCCGCCGGCCCCACCGTACGATCCGAGTCGTTGTCGAACCGCTCCGGCGCCATGTACGCCACCGTGCCGACCATCTGGTCCGTCTTGGTATGCCGGCTGGTCGCCTCGAGCGCCCGCGCGATCCCGAAGTCGATCACCTTGGGCGTACCCAGCGAGAACAGCACGTTCTGCGGCTTCAGGTCCCGGTGGATGACCCCCACTCCATGGATCGCCGCCAGCGCCGTGGCCACCCCGACCGCCACGCTGTGCAGTGTGCCGCCGTCCAGCGGCCCTCGCTCCCGGATCACCTCGGAGAGACTCGGCCCGTCGACGTACTCGACCACCAGATACGGCGTTTCGTGATCCGGGTCGGCGTCGAGCACCGCCGCCGTGCAGAAGCCGGGCACCTCGCGGGCCCGGTTGACCTCGCTGCGGAAGCGCCCCCGGAACTCGGTGTCCCAGGCGTGCTCGGCCCGCAACATCTTGACCGCCACCAGCCGGCCATCCGGCGACCGTCCAAGGAAGACGGTGCCCATGCCGCCCTCGCCAAGACGACCGAGCAGCTCATAGTTACCAAGCCACCGCGGGTCGTTCGGCATCATTGGATAGGTCACACGCGGCAGGATACCGGCTTCCCGCTCGACCCCCTCGTCTCGATGCTCACGAGATGGCCTCCCATCAAACGAAGCAATCGCCCGTTGAGCGCCGTCCCGGCATCGTCGCCATAAGGAGCGCCGCCGACGGTCCGACGCACTACTTTCGGCACGAGCGCTCCCGCTGGCCGACCAAGACATCGAAAAGAGACCCCTCGCGTTCGCGCCTGGCGCGTCCGATCGTGGATGAGCGAGTGAAGGCCACGCGATCCCATCTACGCTCGCTGTACAGCGCAAGCAGGAAAGTCCCCTCGTCGCTGGCAAACTCGCGACGCAGAACCTCAAGTGCATCCACGAAGCGATCGTTGCAGGCATCACGCGGGTCCGACAGCCGCCAGCCCAGGAAGTTGGTAGTGCTCGACCGGGAAGGTTTACCGGGTCGGTGGCGCGCCGAAAGGCCGGGCCCGGCGAAGAATACTGGTTGCGGGGGCTAGGCCATGCCTGAGACGGTGCATGCTTCCGTAACACCCGTGAGGTTCCCGTGACGACTTACTTCTATGGCGCTGGCGAAGTCCCTTATGGATGCTTCTCTAACTTTTCCGATCACGGCTTCAACCTCGAAGGGGTCTGGTGGCCGACCTCGGAGCACTACTTCCAGGCGCAGAAATTCAAGGGCACTCGTCACGCGGATCTCGTCCGGCGTGCTCACACACCGATGCGGGCAGCGGAGCTGGGCCGTGACTCGTCAAAACCTCTGCGGAGGGACTGGGATCGGGTCAAGGACGACGTGATGCGCCGTGCGGTGGCAACCAAGTTCCGCGCGCACGCCGATATCCGTGACATTCTGTTGTCCACCGGTGACGAAGAGATCGTCGAAGACACGACCACCGATCACTACTGGGGTCGGGGCACGACCGGGAACGGCAAGAACATGCTCGGGCGGATTCTGGTGCTTACCCGTAGCCAGTTACGCGCCGAACTCGCCGAAGCTCTTGAGAGCGATGGCCGCCGCCCGAGCGGTGATCCGGGACATGTGGACGATGTGCCGCATGTGTAGGACGGCTCAGGCCACGGTCTTGGAGGCGGGGCGCTCTCCCCAGCGGATGCCCTTCTCGCTGTGAATGCGGGCACGGTCTCGGCGATGTGCGGCGAGTATGTCGGAGTGGCGGGCGTGGACGTTGCGCCACCGCAGGTAGGCGCGCAGCGCGCGGGTCTGCACGGTGTCATTAGGTGGTGGGAGTTGGCCTTCTTGATCACTTAATCGGCGTACTCGAAGAGGTTCTGCCACCCCGACAGCCTTGACCCCGCCGGGGCTCCACCGGGGACCCGGCCGGCGTGTCACTCAACCCGGCCAACGTTTGTGGTCAGGGCACTAGTAGTGCTTTGTCATGATCTGAGTGGGTGGTCGGGTTTCTTTGTGGGGAAACGGGTTTTGCAGGTGGGGCAGGCGCCGGCGAGGCGGACGAGTAGACGTTGTAGTCCACGGAGTACGACGTAGAGGCTCAGGCCGGCGTTGCTGCTTTTGGGTGGTGGAGGCGTTGCAGGGTGCAGAAGGCGTGGGCGGCGGAGACGAGGGTGACGTGGTGGTGCCAGCCTTGCCAGGTGCGTCCTTCGTAGTGGTCGAGGCCGAGTCCGGTTTTGAGTTCGCGGTAGTCGTGTTCGATGCGCCAGCGGAGTTTCGCCCAGCGGATGAGGGTGCGTTTCGGTGTGGTGGTGGGCAGGTTCGACAGCCAGTATTTGGTGGGTTCGTCGTGTCCGGTGGGCCATTCGGCGATCAGCCATGCCTCTGGCAGGTCCTGGCCGCGGTACTCGGTCAGAAGTACCCGTCCGGCGGGTCGGACTCGGAGGAACACGAATCTGGACTGCATCTTCACCGGTTTGCCGCCTCGGATGCGGGACCCGTTTCGCCAGGCCACGGTTCGGGCCTGCCCGTCGGTGAGGACGAGGTCTTTGACCGAGACGGTTGGTTGCCGGTACCGCTGGGTGGGTGGTTTACCGACGCCCTGGTAGGGCGGGGTGGTGCGGACGGTGTCGTGCCGGTGGACGCCGGTGTTGGTGGAGACCTGGACCACGTAGGGGATGTCCCGTTCGGTCAGGCCGTGGCGGAACTCGGCGGCGTCGCCGTATCCGGCGTCGGCCACGATCAGCGGCGCCCGTAGTCCCCACCCGGTGAGTTCGTCGATCATGTCCAACGCCAGACGCCATTTCTCCCGATGCCTGACCTTGTCCGGGATCCCGGCTCGGGTACGTCGCCGGTCCACGTCGGGGTCCGGGGAGGTGTCGGGGTCCCAGGCGGCGGGGAGGAACAGGCGCCAGTTCGCCGGGCAGGACGCGGTGTCGGTGACGAGGTTGACCGATACCCCGATCTGGCAGTTCGTGACCTTGCCCGCGGTGCCGGTGTATTGCCGGGCCACTGCGGGTGACGCGGATCCGCACTTGAGCCATCCGGTGTCGTCGACCGCCCACGCGAGGGGTCTGATCACGGTGTCCATCCGCTGGGCGAGTCGGGCTCGGACCGGGTTCACGTCCCACGGGCTGTTCGTCACGAAGTGGTTCAACGCCTGGTCGTGCACACCGTCGAGGCGGCCCGCCATCGGCTGGATCGATTTGCGCCGCCCGTCGATCATCAACCCTTGCAGGTACGAGGCGGCCCGGTCCTGCCACCCGACCCGGGTCAACGACCCGAAAACATCGCCCACGAAATCAGCCAGGTCATCACGAAGACGGCGCACCTCAACCTCGTCCATAGTGGTGTCAACGAGGCTGATTCACCTATCGCCACTACCTTTAACCAAAACATGACAAAGCACTACTAGGCACCGCACCCAACGACCGGGGCCGTACAGACCGCCCCGTTTCGCGGGCGGCTCTCGCGTCACGGCCGGCTCGGCAGCAGAGGCGGGTCAGACAGCCGTCACCGCGAACGCAGACCCAGCCGCTCCAGCGTCTCCCGCAACCGGTGCCGACCCGCCATCGACTCCGGACCCCTGAGCCGGCTCAGCACCCGGGTGCTCCAGTTGCCCGACAGCCCGAACCGGGTGTTGTAGGCGGACAGTCTCTCGTCGTAGGTGGCGATGTACGCGTCAGCAACGGCGGCGTCGTACCGCTCGTGATGGAGCACGGCGCCCTGCGGCAGCCGCGGCTTGATACCGGCCCGCTCAGAGGGGTCAGGAGAGCCGACGGCCAACCCGAACGTCGCCACCGTGTGCGGCGGCAGCCCCAACTCGGCCGCGACCTGTTCGGGATGGTTACGGATCGCGCCGACGAACACCGAGCCCAGCCCGAGCGACGCCGCGGCGACCACCGCGTTCTGGGCCGCCAGAGCGGTGTCGACGAAGCCGATAAGGGTGGTCTCCAGGTAGTCCGCAGCAGCGACTTCCGTCCCGGCCCGCTCGGCCAACCGACGGGCCCGGCCAAGGTCGGCGACCCAGATCAGGAACAGCGGCGCCTGCTCGACAAACGCCTGGTTGCCGGCAAGCGCGGCCAGCCGCGCCTTGCGCTCCGGATCGCGAACCGCCACCACACTCCAGGGCTGGAGGTTGGAGGAGGTCGGCGCGGACTGTGCTGCCGCGATCAGCGCGGTCAGCTCGTCGTCGGTGACCCCACGAGAGCCGAACGCACGTACCGAACGATGCGCGAGTTGCAGGCTGAGCACGTCGTTGACCATGCCGAGAGACACGGCAGGGTCGCCGTAACGGGCCGAGACGGACATCAGGCCGCGACCTCGTTCATCACTGACAGCAGCCGATTCGCGAACGGCACCCCGAAGCGCCCACGGCGCACGGGGCGACCCTGCTCCTTCTGAAACAAGCCCCGCTCCTGCAATATCGGCACCACCAGCCTGGAGAAATTCTTCAGGTCGACGATGATATCGGCCAGGGCCCCTGACAACCCATCCGCGGTGGCCGCCTCTCGACGAGTGATCCAGTTCCGCATGCCTCGTAAATCTGACCTGCGGTCAAGAAGCGCCAGCCACCGCCAACCTGACCGGCCCCGGTCCCCAGCACGACAAAAAGGGCTGACCCATACCTCGGATCAGCCCTTTGACCTGCGTCGGGACGGCCGGATTCGAACCGACGACCCCTTGACCCCCAGTCAAGTGCGCTACCAAACTGCGCCACGTCCCGTTGCTACCGCTTAGTTCTCGGTGCGACAGCCGCTACAGCGTAGCGCAGCCCTGTCGACCCTCGCGCACGCCCCCTAGCCGGTTCGCCGCCCCGTTCCCCACCCACACCCCCTACCGCATCCTAGGAAGATAGGTGGGTATCGGGGCCGGTGGGGCGAGACGAAGCAGGGCCGGGCTGTCCGCCCGGCCCTGCTGCGTCAGGCGTACGGGATCAGCCGTGAGCCTTGCCTCGGCCACCCGGGCCGAGCTTCTTGCGCGGCCGGACCGACACCTCGACCGGGCTGCCCTCGAAGCCGAACTCCTCGCGCAGCTTGCGCTCGACGAACCGCTGGTAACCCGCGTCCAGCGGACCGGTGGTGAACAGTACGAACCGTGGCGGCTTGGTGCCGGCCTGGGTGGCGAACAGCACCCGTGGGGCCCGTCCACCGCGTACGGGGTGCGGGGTGGCCTGCACCAGCGCGGTCAGCCACTGGTTGAGCTGACCGGTCGGCACCCGGGTCTCCCAGCTCGCCAGGGCGGTACGCAGCGCCGGCGCGAGCCGGTCCACGGCACGTCCCGTCTTCGCCGACACGTTGACCCGGATCGCCCACGGGATGCGTCGCAGTTCCCGCTCGATCTCCTTGTCCAGGTAGTACCGCCGGTCGGCGTCGACCAGGTCCCACTTGTTGAAGGCGATCACCAGAGCGCGGCCGGATTCGGTGACCATCGCCAGGACCCGCTGGTCCTGCTCGCTGATCGGCTCGGCGGAGTCCAGCAGGACCACGGCGACCTCGGCCGCCTCGATCGCCCCGGCGGTACGGAGACTGGCGTAGTACTCGGTGCCGCTGGCCTTGCCCACCCGCTTGCGCAGGCCGGCGGTGTCGACCAGTTGCCAGGTCTCGCCGCCGATCTCGACCAGGCTGTCCACCGGGTCGACGGTGGTTCCGGCCACCGCGTCGACCACCGCCCGGTCTTCCTTGGCCAGCCGGTTGAGCAGGCTGGACTTGCCGACGTTCGGCCGGCCCACCAAGGCGACCCGGCGGGGACCTCGGGGGCCGTTCTCGTTGATCGGCGGCGGGTCCGGCAACGCGTCGAGGATCGCGTCGAGCAGGTCACCGGCGCCCCGGCCGTGCAGGGCCGAGACCGGGAACGGTTCGCCGAGGCCGAGTGACCAGAGCGAGGTCGCCTCGACCTCGGTGGCGGCGTTGTCGACCTTGTTGGCGATCAGGATCACCGGCTTCGCGCTGCGCCGGAGCATGCGTACCGCCGCCTCGTCCACGTCGGTGGCACCGACCACCGCGTCGACCACGAACAGCACCACGTCGGCCGTCACGACCGCGATCTCCGCCTGGGCGGCGATGGCGGCGGCGCGATCCTTCGCGTCCGGTTCCCATCCACCGGTGTCGACCACCGTGAACTGCCGGCCGGACCACTGGGCGTCGTACGGCACCCGGTCCCGGGTCACGCCCGGTACGTCCTCGACGACCGCCTGGCGGCGCCCGATGATCCGGTTGACCAGGGTGGACTTGCCGACGTTGGGGCGACCCACGACCGCCACCACCGGTACCGGCCCGGTCTCTTCGACCTCGAGATCGGGCTCTTGCAGCTCGATCCAGCCATCGTCCGGGCTCATGCCACTGCCTCGTTCCGCTCGTTGACTCTGTTGGAGACGGCCCAGGGCCGATTGATCAGGGCGCTCACGCGTCCACCTTGCCGTCGAGCAGGTCACGCAGCCTGGTGACGACCTCGTCGATGTTCATGGCGGTGGTGTCGAGCACCACCGCGTCGTCGGCCTGTTGCAGCGGATCCGCCGCCCGGGTGGAGTCGAGCCGGTCCCGGCGGGCCAGGTCGGCGGCGGTGGCGCTGACGTCGGTGGCGTTCTCGGCGCTGCGTCGGCGGGCTCGGGCGTCGGCGGAGGCGGTGAGGTAGACCTTCAGGTCGGCGTCGGGTGCGACCACGGAACCGATGTCCCGGCCCTCGACCACGATCCGGTCGGCGGCCGAGATGATGCCGCGCTGCATGGCCACCAGGAGTTCCCGAACAGCGGGTACGGCGGAGACGGCGGACACGGCGGCGGTCACCTCCGGGCCCCGGATCTCCTGGTCGATCGCGGTCCCGTCCGCGCTCACCCATGGTGCGTCGGGCTCCACCCCGATCCCCAGGTCGACCTCACTGGCGATCTTGACCACGGCTTCGGCGTCGGCCGGGTCGACCTGGGCGCGCAGCACCGCCCAGGTGATCGCCCGGTACATCGCGCCGGTGTCGAGGTAGTGGGCGTCGAGCGCGCTCGCCAGCCGCCGGGAAACGGTGGACTTGCCTGAACCGGACGGGCCGTCCACGGCGACCACACATCGCCCGGTCCGTACCTTTTCCGCCACCGTTCCTCCTTCGCCAGTTCGGGGACGTACACGCCGTCTCGGGCCCGATCCAGTCGGCCCGTCGGGCGGATTTTCGTCCACTCGTCGTCGTCCATCATGCCCCGTCGGTCCGACCGGCCCGCGTGCGCCTCAGTAGGCGCGACGCAGACCACGCCGGGGAACCGTCCGCCGCTCCCCCGCCGGGCATCAACGAGCGTCTCGCCCCGGTCTGCCTGCATGCCGACCCGGCGAGGTCCGCCGTGGGTCACCCTGTCCCGAACCGACCCGGCTGTACGGATCAGCCACCGAACCCGCCCCCGGGCGGCCTCAACCACCGGTACGGCTCAAGCGCCTGAGTCTGCTCTGCGAGTCCGGCGGATCACCCCGCCCGTGCGGATCCCGCCGGGATTCGCGCCCCGGCACGATGCCCCGCACGCCGCGCACCTCGTGATGCGACGCCCACCCGACCAGAGGCGCGGCGGATGCCGTACCCGGGGGGTCGGGCGTCATGGACGCCGCATCGGGGGTCAGTCGTCGACGTCGACGGCCTTGAACAGCGCGGCCACCTCGGCGTTGCTCAGTCGACGGGTACGTCCGGCGCGCAGATCCCCCAGCCGGATCGGTCCGATCTCGGTCCGGATCAGCCGCGACACCGGGTGCCCCACCTCGTCGAGCAACCGGCGCACGATGTGCTTGCGCCCCTCGTGCAGGGTGATCTCGATCTGGGCGGTACGCCCGAGCGTGTCGATCAGCTTGAACGAGTCGACCTGCGCCGGGCCGTCCTCGAGTTCCACCCCGGCCTGGAGTCGCCGGCCGACGGAGCGGGGCAGGGGTCCGGCCACCTCGCACAGGTAGGTCTTCGACACCCCGTACGAGGGGTGCATGAGCCGGTGGGCCAGGGTCCCGTCGTTGGTGAGCAGGAGCAGGCCCTCGCTGTCGGCGTCGAGCCGCCCGACGTGGTAGACCCGCTCCTCCACCCGGTCGAGGAAGTCGGCGAGCGCCGAACGCCCCTTCTCGTCGGCCATGGTCGAGACGACCCCGCGGGGCTTGTTCATCGCCAGGTAGACCAGGCGGGTGTCGGTGACCAGGCGCTCGCCGTCGACGTGGATCACCGCCGTGGCCGCGTCGACCTTGTCGCCGAGCTGGGCGACCCGGCCGTCGACCGTGACCCGGCGGCGGAAGATCAGGTCCTCGCAGGCCCGGCGGGAGCCGACTCCGGCGGCGGCGAGGACCTTCTGCAGCCGCTCGGTTCCCTCCCGCGCGTCCGGTTCCCCCCGTTGGGCACCGCCGCCACTCGATGGACCGTTCGCCCTCCCTGCGGCGCGGGTCACACGGGTACGGCTGTCATCGCGGGGCATCGGCTATCTCTTCCAGGTCGTCGGGGAGGAACGGGGCCAGCGGGGGAAGCTCGTCGACCGTGTTCAGCCCGAGCTTCTCCAGGAACATGGTCGTCGTACGGTAGAGGAAGGCACCGCTGTCCGGTTCGCTGCCGCACTCCTCGACCAGGCCACGCGAGACCAGGGTACGGATCACCCCGTCACAGTTGACACCTCGGATGGCCGAGATCCGTGACCGGGTGACCGGCTGCTTGTAGGCCACCACCGCCAGGGTCTCCAGCGCAGCCTGGGTGAGTCGTACCGCCTGTCCGTTGAGTACGAACCGTTCGACGTACGTGGCGTATTCCGGACGGGTGTAGAGCCGCCACCCGCCCGCGGCCCGCCGGAGGTCGAAGCCGTGTCCGGCTGCGGTGTAGTCACCGGACACCTGTTCGAGCATAGCGGCGACCCGATTCGTCGGCTGCTCCAGTACCTCGGCGAGCACGATCTCCGCGACCGGTTCGTCGACCACCAGCAGGATCGCTTCCAGCGCCGCCCGCAGTTCCTCGTCGACCAGCCCCGGCGCCTCCGACGATCCTGCCCCGGTGGCCTCCGGTCCCCCGTCCCCCACGGCGTCCGACGTCGGTTCGGCCGGGACCAACGATGTCGGTTCCGGCGCGGCGTCCGACGTCGGTTCGGGCAGGGCTGACGATGTCGGTTCCGGCGCCGGTCGGGAGTTGTCCACCGGCCTGGTTGCGGTGGCGTCCGGCACCCGGGCGCCGACGTCGGGCCGAGCCGACACCGGATCGGTCTCCTCCGGGCGCTCCTCGACAGGCTCGTCCGGCGCCACCACCTCGGCGGCGTCGACGGACTCGGCGGTGGCGCCAGTGGGATCGACCAGGTCGGCGGGATCAACGGTCTCGTCGGGTTCAGCCGCATCGCCGGCATGAGCCACGTCGGCGGACGGGGTGGCGGGCTGGTCGGCCGGCGCCGCGGCCGGACGGGCCCATGGCGGCACCCACGCGGCGGCCTGGTCGGCCAGGGAGTCCGGGGCGTCCCGACGCTCGTCGCTCGTCATTGCGGTACGTCCTCCTGCGCCGTCGAACCACTGCTTGCCTGCGCCGGGCCCGACGGCGTCTCCTCGGCACTCGCCCCGGGCTCGGCCCCGTCACCGTCGACAGCGGCCACCACCGCCGGCTCGTCCGAGGACTCCGCCGAATCGGGCGGCGTGGGCTGGTCGGGCGATGCCGGCTGGTCGGGCGGTACGGGCGACCCGGCGTACTCGTCGATCTGGAGTTCGGCTCCGCCGTCGGCCGGGCCGGTCCACCGTACGGTCAACTCGCCCAGGGCCTGTTCCTGGGTGAAGCCGACCAGGCCCTCCCGGTACAGCTCCAGCAGGGCCAGGAACCGGGCCACCACCTCGAGCGTCGACTCGCAGTCGACGCAGAGCAGCCGGAACGTCGCGGTGCCCATCCGGCGCAACCGGTCCCGGAGGATCGCGGCGTGCTCCCGGACACTGACCCGTACCTCGTGGATGTGCGCGATGGAGACCACCGGCACCGGTTTCGGGGTCATCACCCTGATCGCGATCTTCAGCAGCCGCGCCGGTCCGATGCCGAGGACCAGGTCGGGCAGGGCCTGGGCGTACCGGTCCTCCAGGGTGACCGCCCGCGGGTAGCGACGGGACCCGACGGCCTCCAGGCCGGCGATGTGACTCGCCGCCTCCTTGTACGCCTTGTACTGGAGCAGCCGGGCGAAGAGCAGGTCGCGCGCCTCCAGCAGGGCGAGGTCCTCCTCGTCCTCGACCTCGGCGGCGGGCAGCAGCCGGGCCGCCTTGAGGTCGAGCAGGGTCGCGGCGATGAGCAGGAACTCGCTGGCCTCGTCGAGGTCCCACTCGTCGCCCATGGCCCGGATGTAGGCGATGAACTCGTCGGTCACCCGGTGCAGGGCGACCTCGGTCACGTCCAGCTTGTGCTTGCCGATCAACTGGAGCAGCAGGTCGAACGGGCCGGTGAAGTTGGCCAGTCGTACGGTGAATCCGGTCGCCGGCTCCTCGGCGGGCGCGGGGGCCGGGGCGGCTTCGTCCTGCGCGGCGGCGGCCGGGGTGACGTCGTCCGGGTGCGCGGCGTCGGCATCGGTTGCGTCAACCGGCGGCGGCTCGGCGGGCTGGACGGTCACCCGAGCACCGTAGTCCACGGGTTGGGTGGGCAATGGCCGGCTACCGCTCGGCCTGCTGCGCGATCACCTCGCGGGCCAGTTGCCGGTAGTTGCGCGCACCCGACGACGCCGGGTCCAGCGTGGTGATCGGGGCACCGGCGACGGTGGACTCGGGGAACTTGACGGTCTTGGTGATCACGGTCTGGTAGACCTTGTCGCCGAAGGCCTCCACCACGCGTTGCAGCACCTGCCGGCAGTGCGTGGTACGGCTGTCGTACATGGTGGCGAGGATGCCTTCCAACTCCAGGTCGAAGTTGAGCCGCTCCCGGACCTTGTCGATGGTGTCGAGCAGCAGGGCCACCCCGCGCAGGCTGAAGAACTCGCACTCCAGCGGGATGAGTACGCCGTGGGCCACGGTCAGCGCGTTGATCGCGAGCAGGCCCAGCGACGGCTGGCAGTCGATCAGGATGTAGTCGTATTCCTTGCGGACCGTACGCAGCACCCGGGCCAGGGCCATCTCCCGGGCGACCTCGTTGACCAGTTGGATCTCGGCCGCGGAGAGGTCGATGTTGGCGGGGAGCAGGTGCAGTCCGGCCACGTCGGTCTTGATCAGGACGTCCTCGGCGGTGACGTCGTCCTGCATCAGCAGGTTGTAGACCGACAGGTCGAGGTTGTGCGGGTTGACGCCCAGCCCGACCGAGAGGGCGCCCTGGGGGTCGAAGTCGACCAGCAGGACCTTGCGGCCGTACTCGGCGAGCGCGGCGCCGAGGTTGATGGTGGTGGTGGTCTTGCCCACACCACCCTTCTGGTTGGCCAACGCCAGGATCCGGGCCGGCCCGTGCCGGTCGGTCGGCATCGGCTCGGGGATGGGCTTGCGCATGGTGTACGCGGTCGGGTCCGCGGGGGCGAGGTCGTTGCCGAAATCCAAGGCGGACTGCTGCTCACGGAGTGCGGAGGTCCACGCCTCGGCTCGGTCACCGTTGCCAGCCATGTGCTTGTCCGCCCCCTTCCGACGACTGCACGCCGGAGCCGTTTGGCGTCCCGCGCGGCGCCGCTACGAACCTCGATTGCCGCCCCAGGAGGCCCGCGCCGATCCCGACTGTACGCCACGTCCCGTCACCCCCGCGGGCACCGGTCCGGCGTGTCGACGCGGCAGAAGCCACGGGTAGATCCGCCGGTCAGGCTCGGGCTCGGGGGTGCGCAGTAGCGTACACCTCGCGCAGCCGCTCCACTGTCACCAACGTGTACACCTGGGTGGTGGTCACCGAGGCGTGACCGAGCAGTTCCTGCACCACCCGGACGTCGGCGCCGCCGTCGAGCAGGTGGGTCGCGTACGAGTGGCGCAGGGTGTGGGGTGAGACCGCGCGCGGGCCGTCGACCGGCAGGCCGGCGCGCTGTGCCGCCTTGCGGAGGATGGTCCATGCGCTCTGCCGGGACAGTGCCCCGCCGCGGTTGTTGAGGAACACCGCGGGGGTGCCTCGACCGGCGGCGACGAGCAGCGGCCGGGCACGTGTCAGGTAGGCGCGCAGTGCCTCGGTGGCGTACCCGCCGATCGGCACGGTCCGGGTCCGGCCTCCCTTGCCGTGCAGGACCGCGGTCCCCTCGTCGGGCAGGTCCAGGTCGTCGACCGCCGCGCCGACCGCCTCCGAGATCCGGGCGCCGGTGCCGTAGAGGAATTCGAGCAGGGCCCGGTCGCGCAGTGCCAGGACCCCGTCGGCGCCCGCCGGACCGTCCGGTGCGGCGGTCTCCAGCAGCCGGATCACCTCGGTCACGTCGAGGGCCTTGGGTAACCGGCGGGTCGGCACGGCCGGTCGGACGTCGCGGCTGGCGTCCTCGCCGACCAGCCCTTCGCGCAGGGCGAACCGGTGCAGGCCGCGTACCGCGCTGGCCGCGCGGGCGGCGGAGGCGGCGGACAGCGGCGGGTGCCGGTCGTCACCGTCGCGCAACCGGGCGACGTAGCCGGTGATGTCGGCCGGCGCGACCGAGGCGAGGTCGTCGACCCCGCCGCCGGCCAGTTCGACCAGGTAGCGGTCCAGATCCCGGCGGTACGCCGAGAGCGTGTTCGCCGACAGGCCACGTTCGACGGTGAGGTGGTCGAGGTAGCCGCGTACGGCACGACGCAGGGCCGGGGACGGTTGCGGTGCTGCCCCGTCCCCGGTTTCCTGCGTTCGTCCGGTCAGGCTCGGATCCCTTCGGCGTCAGCGGGTGCGGCGGCTCAGGCCAGCACGTCCGCGAGGGCGACGCTGGCCATGCCGTGTGCCTCGGCGACCGGGCCGTAGGTGACCTGCCCGTCGTGGGTGTTGAGGCCCAGGGCCAGGGCCTGGTCCCGCCGCAGCGCCTCGCGCCAGCCGTGGTTGGCCAGTTCCAGGGCGTACGGCAGGGTGACGTTGGTCAGCGCGTAGGTGCTGGTGTGCGGGACCGCGCCGGGCATGTTCGCCACGCAGTAGAACAGCGAGTTGTGCACCGGGTAGACCGGGTTGTCGTGCGTGGTCGGCCGGGAGTCCTCGAAGCAGCCGCCCTGGTCGATCGAGATGTCGACCAGCACGCTGCCGGGCTTCATCCGGGAGACGAGTTCGTTGGAGATGAGCGTCGGGGCCTTGGCGCCCGGCACCAGGACCGCGCCGATGACCAGGTCCGCGTCGAGCACGGCCCGCTCGATCTCGTACGCGTTGGAGGCCACCGTCTGCAGGTGGCCACGGTAGATGGCGTCGGCCTGGCGCAGCCGGTTGACGTTGCGGTCGAGCAGGAGCACCTCGGCCTGCAGGCCGAGCGCGATCGCGGCGGCGTTCATGCCGGAGACACCGGCACCGATGACCACGGTCTTCGCGGCGTAGACGCCGGAGACACCGCCCATCAGTACGCCGCGCCCGCCACCGGAGCGCATCAGGTGGTACGCGCCGACCTGCGGGGCGAGCCGGCCGGCGACCTCGGACATCGGGGCGAGCAGCGGCAGCGCCCGGTCGGCGGTCTCCACCGTCTCGTACGCGATACCGGTGACGCCCCGGTCGAGCAGCGCGTCGGTGGTCTCCTTCGAGGCCGCCAGGTGCAGGTACGTGAAGAGCACCTGTCCCGGACGCATCCGGTGGTACTCCTGCGCGATCGGTTCCTTGACCTTCAGGACCAGTTCGGCGGCGCCCCAGACCTCGTCCGCGGTGGGGAGGATCGTCGCACCGGCGGTGACGAACTCGTCGTCGGTGATCGACGAGCCGATCCCGGCTCCGGCCTCGACGAACACCTCGTGGCCACCCCGGATGAACTCGTGCACACCCGCCGGGGTGATCGCCACGCGGTACTCGTGGTTCTTGACCTCGCGTGGGATTCCGACCTTCACGATGAGACACCTTTCTTCCGGGGTCGACGTGCCCCGGCCGTTGCGCGCGACCGGCTCCGTTGCCGTCGCGGTCCGCAGTACCACCGGCGGCAGTCTAGAACCGCCGAGCGGGTCGGGCAGCCGCCATTGTGACAGCCAGTGATGGTTGATCTTGACGATGTGTCAGCCCGTGGTCCCCGCCGTGGCCGACCACACCGGTACGAACGCCGGAAGGCCGGCCCCGCCGTCTCGTCGAACAGACGGCGGGGCCGGCCTCCCGGATCGCACTCGGGATCGGGCGTGCCCGGTCCCCGCGGCTGGTGCCCCTCTCGGGGCCCACCACCGGCAGCGGGTCGTCCCCGGTACCAGGACGGTCAGCCGGGCAGCGGGGCGTCCGCCGGGCGTAGCGGGACCCAGTCGGCGTCCCGGGCCCGGGCGGCGGCGAGCACACCGGCGACACAGGCCGCGTTGGTGATCTCGCCGGCGAGCACCATCTCCACCGCCCGGTCGAGGTCGACCCGGACCACCTCCAGGTCCGCCTCCTCGTCCCGGCGCTCGTGCCGATCGGCCACCGGCACCTCGGCGAGCTGCCGGGCCAGGAAGATCCGGATCAGCTCGGTCGACGCACCCGGCGAGGTGTGCAGGTCGACCAGGAGGTCCACCCGGTCGGCGGTGAGGTCGACCTCCTCACCCAACTCCCGCAGGGCAGCCGCCGGCAGCGCCTCCCCCGCCACGTCGACCAGGCCGGCGGGCAGTTCCCAGAGCATCCGGCCGACCGGGTGCCGGTACTGCCGGATCAGCACCACCCGGCCCTCGTCGTCCAGCGCGACCACACCGACCGCGCCGACGTGCCGTACGTAGTCCCTGGGGGCCACCCGGCCACCGGGCATGGTCACCTCGTCGGTGACCACGGAGAAGATCCGCCCGGCGTACCGCTCCGTCCGGGAACGCACCTCGTAGCGGTGCTCCCCGGATGCCGGGGCGGTCACGAGGTCGACCGCGCCTTCGCCGAGCGGCCCGAGCCGTTCTGGCCGGTCCTGGGGGCCTGCGGTGCCGGTTCAATGGTGTCCGGGCCGGCCTGCTCCAGATCGGCCACCGAGGTCGCGGTCGGCCCACCCAGCTCCACCGGGAGCTGGTCGGCGGCCGAGTACGCGACAACGGCACCGACAAACGCGGCGAACAGCGGGTGCGGACGGGTCGGCCGGCTCTTCAGCTCCGGATGCGCCTGGGTCGCCACGAAGAACGGGTGCAGCGTCCGGTCGAGCTCGACGAACTCGACCAGCCGGCCGTCCGGCGAGGTGCCGGAGATCTGCAGACCGGCCTTGGTGAGCGCGTCCCGGTACGCGTTGTTCACCTCGTACCGGTGCCGGTGCCGCTCGCTGACCTCGGTGTCGCCGTACGCCTGGGCGACGAGCGAACCCTCGGTCAGCTTCGCCGGGTACGCGCCCAGCCGCATCGTCCCGCCCAGGTCGCCCTTGCCGGCGACGATGTCCTCCTGGTCGGCCATGGTGGCGATCACCGGGTGGCTGGCCTGCTCGTCGAACTCGAGCGAGTTGGCGCCCTCCAGCCCGGCGAGGTGGCGGGCCACCTCGATCGTCATGCACTGCAGGCCGAGGCAGAGCCCGAGGATCGGGATCCCGTTCTCCCGGGCGTACCGCGACGCACCGATCTTGCCCTCGATGCCGCGTACGCCGAAGCCGCCGGGGATCACGATGCCGTCCACGCCGGCCAGTGCCGCGGCGGCACCGGACGGGCTGACGCACTCGTCGCTGGGCACCCAGTGCAACTCCACCCGGGCCCGGTGACCGAAGCCGGCCGCCCGGATCGCCTCGCTCACCGACAGGTACGCGTCCGGCAGGTCCACGTACTTGCCGACCAGCGCCACCTTGACCGTGTGGTGGGGGTGGTGCACCCGCTCCAGCAGGTCGTCCCAGCCGTGCCAGGCCACGTCCCGGAAGGAGAGCCCGAGCCGGCGTACGACGTACGCGTCGAGCCCCTCGTTGTGCAGCACCTTCGGGATGTCGTAGATGCTCGGCGCGTCCGGGGCGGCGATGACCGCCTCCCGGTCGACGTCGCAGTACAGCGACAGCTTGTGCTTGAGCGTGTCCGGGATCTCCCGGTCCGACCGGCACACGATGGCGTCGGGCTGGATGCCGATGTTGCGCAGGGCGGCCACCGAGTGCTGGGTCGGCTTGGTCTTCAGCTCGCCCGACGGTGCCAGGTACGGCACCAGCGAGACGTGCAGGTAGAAGCAGTTGTCCCGGCCGATGTCGTGGCGTACCTGGCGGATCGCCTCGAGGAACGGCAGCGACTCGATGTCGCCGACCGTGCCGCCGACCTCGGTGATCACCACGTCCGGCGTACGGCCGTCGTCGTCTGCGTCGGCCATCGCCCGGATCCGGGCCTTGATCTCGTTGGTGATGTGCGGGATCACCTGGACGGTGTCGCCGAGGTACTCCCCGCGACGCTCCTTGGCGATCACCGCCGAGTAGATCTGGCCGGTGGTGACGTTCGCCTTGCCGGACAGGGCCCGGTCGAGGAACCGCTCGTAGTGGCCGACGTCGAGATCCGTCTCGGCACCGTCGTCGGTGACGAAGACCTCACCGTGCTGGAACGGGTTCATCGTGCCCGGGTCGACGTTGAGGTACGGGTCCAGCTTCTGCATCACCACCCGCAGGCCGCGCGCCGTGAGCAGATTGCCGAGGCTGGAGGCGGTCAGGCCCTTGCCGAGCGAGGAGGCGACGCCCCCGGTGACGAAAATGTGCTTGGTCGTCCGTGCTGATGGCGCCAACGCCTGCTCCCGTGGTCGTCCGTTGCGGTCGTGCAGACCGTCGTGTTGATCAGGAAAATGATCACGCGATCCACGGGATTCCACGGTAACACCAATGCGACCCGCCCCGCCGGTCGCACCCACCTACCGCCCTGGCCGGGACCGACTCGGCTCGGCCGACCCCGGCGGCGCAACCCCGGCCGAACCCGACGCCGGGTCCGGAACGGACGGCTCGGCCGCCTCCGACGTGTCGGACGGCACCGACGACTCCGACGGCTCCGACGACAGCGCGTCGGACGACGACGGCTCTCCCGACAGCGGCGCTCCGGACGACGACGGCGGCACCGGTGGCGCCGATGTCGGCGGCTCGGTCGGCAGCCGGCCGATCTCGGCGGCCCCGTCGGCCGACGGCTGGGTGCGGTCGGCCGCGTGGTCGAGTACCCGCAGCGCGGCCAGCGCCGCCAGCGGTACGACCAGCGCGGCGGCGGCACCGGCCACGTCCAGGGCCGAACCGCCGAGCAACCCGCCGATCAGGGCGGCGACGGCGATACCGGCCATCCCGGCGCGGATCGCCGGGTAGATGCCGAACAGCCGCTTCAGCCCGCCCCAGGGGCGCAGCAGGGCGAACCACACCAGCACCGCACCGACCAGGGCCAGTACGGTCAGCGGGCTGCCGAACAGGGCGTCCATGTTCGCCGTACCGGAGCGGTGCACGGTCAGGCCGCTCGTACCGTCCGCGACCGCGCCGAGGAACCGGCCGAGACTCCCCCGCTGGCCGTCCGGCCGACGCATGTCGAGTACGGCGAAACCGATGGTCACCGCAAGTCCGGCCAGGGTCGCCCAGACCAACCGGCCCAGCGTCAACCAGCCGCCGGTGCTCATCGCCGCGGCTATGCACACCCCGGCGGTGAGCGCGACCGCCCCGACCGAGTCCGCACCGAGGTACGGGCTGCCGATCACCACCAGACCGATGCCGCCGACCAGCACCACGATCGCCGGGCGCCAACTGCGGCGGACCTGCTGCGCCAGGCACCCGGCGGCGAGCAGGGTGCCGGCGACAAAAACCCCGAGCCCGACCGTGCCGAGTCCGGCGTACCGGCCGCCTTCCAGGGCCGAGTAGCCGGCGACCCCGTTGAGCTGCAACCGGGCGCCGGTCACCACGTCCACCCCGACGACGAGCGCGGCCAGCCCGGCGACGCTGCCCATCGGCCCGAGCGTACGGGCGTAGATCTTCGCCAGCCGGACCGCAGCGGTGGCGAGACCGAGGACCAGCACGGTGACCAGGCCGAAGTACAGGCCGCCGTGGTCGGACCGCCACCAGGGAACCGCGTCGGCGACCAGGGCGGCGGGGATCGCCAACGCGGCGGCGATCAGCAGCACCTCGACCACCGCGACCACCCGGCGGGACACCGGGACCGGACCGACCGGACCGGCGCGTCGGCGGGCGCGGCGCAGCAGCGGGAGCACCGCGATCGCGAGCAGGGTCTGGAAGCCGGCCAGCAGGGCGAAGAACCAGCTCGCCACCCGCCGTTGCGCGCCGGCCTCCCGATCGGCGTCGGCGGGTTGGGCGATCGCCGCGGCCAGGTCGGACGGGCGGCCCGGTGAGGTGGTCGCCGCCTGCCCCAGGAACAGCCGCTCCGGCATCGGCCGGCCGACCGCCGCCAACGCGGTCGGCGCCAGGTCGATGAGCTGGACGTACCCGTCGCGTCCGGTGCCGGACGAGGTGAGCCAGCCCCCGGACCAACCGGGGCCGTCGGCGACCGCGACGTGCAGCCGGGACGTCTGGTCGGTGTCGGAGATACCGGCCACCAGGACCAGCGACCGCGCCGGTCGGGCCGCCAGTACCCGGGCCAGGGCGGCATCCGCCCGGCGGGCGGCGGCGGCGCGTACGGCCGGGTCGTCGCCGGTGACGGCACCCAGGTCGACGATGCTGAGCACGCACGAGGCGAGCAGTTCGGCGGGGTTGGCCGGCAGCGTCGCGGCGTACCGGTCGACCCGGCCGAAGGGGCGGGCGGCGGCGATAGCGGCGCCGGGACCGACGGCGACGGTGCACCGGACCGACTCGGCCAACGCGCCGGGGATCGCCCCCCACGGTTGCCGTTCCTTGTTGTAGCGCACCACGGCCTGCTGGCCGGGAAGGTTGGCGCCGATCCCGTCCGGCTGCTCGACGGTCACCTGCGGCGCCGCACAGTCGCCGCTGACCGGCTCACCGTCCCAGGCGGCGTAGTTGCCGGCGCCGAGGGTCAGCCAGCCGTCCACCGGGCAGGTCGGCTGCCGCCCCGAGCGGACCGACAGGGAGCCGATGGACCCTCGTTCGGCCATCCGCCACAGGGTCGGGGTGGTCTGCGGGCTGACATCCTCCCAGCGCAGTCCGGCAACCCCGGCCACCACCACGTAGTCGGCGGTGCGCTGTGGTGCTCCCCCGGCCGGCCGGACCACCAGCGCCGCCACGGCCGACGCCACGACGGCCACGGTCAGCAGCACCGGCACCAGTCGACGCAGCATCATCGGCCGCGCCCGTGGTCGCGGCCGGGCGAGGTGTCGGACGGCACCGCGGGGACGGGCGCCAGTTCGGCGTAGAGCGCGCTGACCTCGGCGACGGTCTGCGCCTCGGTGTGCCAGGTCCCTGCCTGGGCGATCCCCCGCCGACTCAGGTCGTCCCGGCGTCCGCCGTCGGCGAGCAGGTCGCGGACCGCCCGGTCGAGGGCGTCGACATCACCCGGAGGCACCAGTACGGCCGCGTCCGCGACCAGTTCGGGAATGCCACCGACGGCGGTGCTGACCAGCGGTACGCCGCTGTGCAGCGCCTCCTGGACGAAGAGCTGACGCGCCTCCCAGTCGCTGGTCACCAGGGCGAGATCCGCCCCGGCCAGCAGTTCGGCGACGTCGGTACGGTGCCCGAGCAGGGTGATCGGTGCCCGCACCTCGGAGATGTGTGCCGCGAGCGGCAGATAGGACGGCCCGCTGCCGGCGATCAGCACCACGGGCGGTGGGTCGAGGTCACGCCACTGCGCCGCGGCCTCGGCCAGTACGTCGTACCGCTTCTGTGGGTGCAGCCGACCGACCGACAGCAGCAACGGCTGGTCGGGCGCCACCCCGAACTCGGCCCGTACGGCCGCGCGGGTACGCGTCGGGGTGGGCAGCGCCGGTGCGGCGACCGGGGCCAGCCGGGCGTCCGGGGCGCCGAGGGCGGCGGCCCGCTCGACCAGGTCGGCGGAGGCACCGAGGGCGACCCGGGCCCGCCGGGCGACGATCCGTTCCGCCCAGCGGGAGAGACGACCACGCAGCCCACCGGCGAGCACCGCGTTGTGCCAGGTGACCACGAGCGGCTGGGTCGGTCTGGCCAGCACCGCCACCAGGCCGGCGCGCAGTCCGTGGGCGTGCACCACGTCGACCGGGCCGGCGAGGACCCGGCGCAGCGCGGCGACCGCGCGGGCATCGGCCGGGGTCGGGTTCGCGGGGATCTCGATCGGGACGAACCGTGCCCCGGTGGCGGTGAAGGCGAACTGCTGCTCGGTCGCGGCCGGGCCGCAGACGGTGACCGTGGTGCCGCCCGCGACGAGGCCACGGGCGAGCGAGGTGATGTGCTGGCCGACGCCTCCGGTGCTGGAGGCGAGGACCAGGACCACCGAGCCGCCCCAGCCGTCGTCGCCCGGCTCGCTCCTCGCGCTCACCCCGACACCGTCTCCTTTTCGTCTCCCCGGCCGGGGTGGGGCCCGTCGGGGCCGCCACCGGATCGTTTCCGCCGGGTCAGTCGGCTCAGCCGCCGCCCCACCGAACCGATCATCGGCCGTACGTCGTGCCGGTCCAGTGGGTAGGAAACGGCGAGGAACACCGCCCCCACGACGACTCCGGACAGCATGCCCTGCAGCAGCGCGTCCACCTTCGCCGGGGTGCCGGCGAACAGTCCGGGCAGCCATCGGAGCACCGCGATGCCGGCCAGGGTGGCGACGGCACCGGCGGCGAGGCCGACCAGGGCCGAACGGGCCAGCCCGTCGAGCATCGACCGGCCGGCCCGACGCGCGACGACGACAACCAGGAGGGTGCCGAGGACGAGCATGCCGATGGAGTTGGCGGAGGTGACCGCGACCAGCCGGTCGGCGTCCGGCAGGAGCCGGGACAGGCCGACCGCGGCGACCGGTACGACCAACCAGCCGGCCGCCGTGGTGGCCGCCGCCGCCCGGTTGTCGCCCCGGGCGTACAGGGCGCGGGACAGTACGGCGAAGACCCCGTAGCCGAGCAGCCCCGGCCCGAACCCGGCGATCGCGGCGGCGGACTCGCTGCCGAAGTCGAAGAACCGGGCGACCGGTTCGGCGGTGGCGATCAGCGCGGCGGCGCCGAGGCAGCTCAGCAGCAGGACACCGCGCGTGGTCGGGGCGAGCGTACGCCGGAACGTCTCCTCGTCCCCGGTGGCGTACGCGGCGACCAGGGTCGGGTACGCGGCGACCGCCAGCGGCACCGCCAGCACCGCCCAGGGCAGCAGGTACATGGTCTGGGCGAGGTTGAGCACCACCGGGTTGCCGACACTGGCGTCCGCGGCGAGGCGGAGCATGACCAGCAGGGCGATCTGCTGCCCGGTGACGGTCACCGCCCCGGCCAGCGCGAGCCCGCCGATCCGTCGCCGGTTCTCGGCGCTGAATCCGTACCCCGGTCGGGGCCGCAGCCCGAGCCGGCTCACCGGGACGATCAGACACCCGGAGAGCACCACCACGCCGAGGGTGGTCCCGATCGACAGGATGAGCTGACCGCTCACCTCCACCTGGGCGATCGAGGCGTGCCGCCCCTCGACCCCACCGAAGAGCAGGTAGACGCCGATCACGGTGAGACTGGACAGCAGCGGGGCGAGCACCGGCCAGGCGAACCGGCGGTGGGCCTGGAGGACGCCGGTGAGCACGATGCCGATCCCGTACAGCGGCAGTTGCGGGGCGAAGACCCGCAACATCCCGGCACCGGCGTCGCGCTGGGCCGGGGTCGGGTCGCCGATGATCAGCGATACGATCGGCCCGGCGAAGACCGCCACCAGCACCGCGAGCGGCACCAGCAGCGTCACCGTCCAGGTCAGCAGCGCCCCGGTGGTTTCGGCGACCGAGCGCCGGTCACCGGCCGCGACCGCGCCGGCGAGCAGCGGTACGACCAGACTGGCCAGCGCCCCACCGGCGACGATCTCGAAGACGATGTTCGGCACGGTGTTCGCGACCACGTAGACGCCGCCCAGATCGGTGTCGCCGACGACCCAGGTGAAGATTCCGGTACGCCCGAAGCCCGCCAGTCGACTGGCCACGGTGAGTACGGCGATGAGTGCGGCTGCCCCGGCGACCCGGCCGGCGCCGGCGAGGGGTGCCGGTGCCGCCACGTCAGGAGGGTCGCCGGCCCAGGGCGTCCAGCTCGCGCAGCCCTCGGGTGTTCTGGATCACCTTGGTGAAGCTGACCTTCTCGCTGGCTGCGGTGAGGGCGACCAGGGCGGCCAGGATCCCGGCCCGACCCACCGGCCCGGTACGGGCGGCCAGCGCCACCCCGAGCAGCGCGCCGAGGGCGTTGGCCCCGCTGTCGCCGAGCATGATCTCCTCGTTCAGGTCTGCCGGGAGCAGTCCGGTGGCGGCGCCGACCGGGCCGGCGGCGAGCCCACCGGTCGGGCCGGGCAGCAGGGGGGTGCCGAGCAGGACACCGGCCTTGAGTGCCCGGCCGGGGCGCAGGTCGAGCAGGTTGACCAGGTTCGCCGTACCGGCGATCACTCCGGCGCCGAGCAGGATGTCGGTGGCGAGTCCGAGCCGGCCTCGGCGGGAACGCCGGGACCGTACGGTCGGGTCGGCGGCGAGCAGCGCTGCGGCTGCCAGTCCGGCGGCACCGACCCCGGCGACCTTGACCAGTCCGCTGGTGATCCGCCCCTCACGCAGGGCGCCGAGGTGTCCCGCGAAGCCCTTCGCGGACTTCTGTTCCGGTCGGTTGCCGACCACGTCGTCGTAGAGCCCGACCGCCCCGGAGCCGAGGCCGGCGACCAGGGCGGCCGCTGCGGCGGGGGCGCTGGGGGCGCCGACGGCGGCGGCCGTGGACGCGGCGGCGGCGAGCGCGGGTCCACCGGCGAGCGTGACCGTCCGGCCACGGAAGTTGGTCCGCTCCAACGCGGGTGCCACCGGTAGGCCGGTGACGGCGCGCAGGGCGGCCCGCGCGGCCAGTGCCGCGCCGCCGGCCACCCAGCGGCGGCCGGCTCTCCGCTGCCCGCTCACTTGGGTTGCTGGGGCAGCAGGGAGGTGGCGCCGGCGCCCATGCCGTACTGACCGGCCTTCTTGTTCACGATCTGCTCGGTGGCGGCGAGCGCGGTGACCACCTGTCCCTGCACCGTGTTGGCGTGGTCGACGGTGGAGATCGTCTTGGCCAGTGCCGGGTCGTCCCGGACGGCGGCGACCACGTTGCCGGCGCTGGTGCCGCTGCCCGCGACGATCAGCGGGACCGCCTTGTCGAACTGCTCGGTCATGGTGACCACGGCCTGGTCCTTCTGTGCGGAGTCGCGGTCGACGTACGGCTGCCCGCTGACCAGGATGACCGCCTCGGCCGGACCGGTGACCTTGTCCCCGACGGTCAGGTACCCGGCGTTGCTGTACGCGTCGAGTACCGCCCGACGGTCGGCGTCGGTGACCGTGATCCCGTCGAGCCGGTCGAGCAGGGCACCGGCCAGGAAGGCGCTGGAGGTCTCGACGCCGTTGCTGTTGCCTGGCAGGCCGTTGGCCGGCACGGTGGGCTTGGCGGACCGCTCGGCGAGCCCGAGCAGGTCGACGCTGTTGTCCGGGTTGACGAACTTGTCCTGCAGGTCGACCCGGCCGGTGATGGTGGCACCGGTCTGCCGGAGCATCTCGATCACCCCGTCGACGTGTTTCTCCCCGCTCGGCAGGGTGAGTACGAGCAGCCGGCGGCCGGTGAGCTTGCCGCCGAGCAGGAGCGGCGCGGACTCCCGGGCGTAGTCCTCCTCCCGGGTCACCTCCTCCTGGAGGCTGCCGACCGTCTCCCGCAACTGCTGGTTGTCCTTGCGCAGCTCGTTGACGTTGGCGCTGAGCGAGTCGGCGACCGGGCCGTTGAGCGCCGCCGTACCGACCACCAGTCCGATGGCGAGGGCGAGGAACACCGCGGTGAGGGAAACCACGTGGTACCGAAAATTGATCACGCTTACAGCCCCTTGATCGTGGACGGCCTAGAACAGCTGCCCGAGCTGGAAGACCAGATTGTCCCACCACTCGGAGGCCACCCCGAGGTAGGCCTTGCCGACGGTCGAGACCGCCACCGCTGAGGCCATCGCGGCCACCGCCGAGAGGACCAGCAGCAGCAGCGACGAGCCGGAGATGTTCTGCCGGTAGAGCCGGCTCACCCCCTTGGCATCGACCATCTTGCCACCGACCTTGAGCCGGGTGAGGAACGTCGACGCCATGCCGCCGCGGCCCTTGTCCAGGAACTCGACCAGGGTGGCGTGCGTGCCGACCGCGACGATCAGCGAGGCGCCCTTGCCGTCGGCGAGCAGCATGGCAAGGTCTTCGCTGGTGGCGGCGGCGGGGAAGGTGATCGCGGCGACCCCGAGCTGCTGGACCCGGGCCAGGCCGGGCGCCCGTCCGTCCGGGTACGCGTGCACGATGACCTCGGCACCGCAGCGCAGCACGTCGTCGGTGACCGAGTCCATGTCCCCGATGATCATGTCCGGGGTGTACCCGGCCTCGACCAGCGCGTCCGCGCCTCCGTCAACCCCGACCAGCACCGGCTTGAACTCCCGGATGTACGGCCGCAGCACGTCGAGGTCGGCCTTGTAGTCGTAACCGCGTACGACTATCAGGCAGTGCCGGCCCCGCATGGAGGTCTCGATGTCGGGCAGCCCGACCCCGTCGAGCAGCAGGTCACGTTCCTGCTTGAGATAGTCCATGGTGTTGGCGGCGAAGGCCTCCAACTGGACGGAGAGTCCTTCGCGGGCGTCGGCCATCGCCTTGGCCACGGTCTCCGGATCCTGCCGGCCACCGTGCGCGATCGGCTCGTCGCCGATGAACACGGTGTTGCCGTCGATCCGGACCGTGTCGCCCTCACGGACCAGTTGGAAGACGTCCTCCCCCAGGTCGTCCAGGAGCGGGATGCCGGCCTTGACCAGCACCTCGGGGCCGAGGTTGGGGTAGCGACCGGAGACCGACGGCTTCGCGTTCAGTACGGCGGCGACACCGACCGCGACCAGTGAGTCGGCCGCGACCCGGTCCAGGTCGACGTGGTCGATCACCGCGATCTCGCCTGGGCGCAGACGACCGACCAGGCGCTTGGTCCGACGATCGAGGCGGGCGGTGCCCACGACGATGCCCGGTTCCGCGCTCCGGGTCCGGCGCAAGATGGGTAGACGCATCGGGACCATCCTGGCATGCGCGAGCACGACTTACCGGTCGCGACTCGCTTGAGCAGGGTCGCAAGCAGGTCGTTACCTCAGGGAAGCACACCGATTGCCCGTTTGATGTGCCAGATGTCACAAATTCCCCCGCCTACGGGCGACGATCCTTGGCCGCCACGGCCAACAGCTCCTCGGCGTGAGCGATACCCAGGTCCGAATCCGGCAAACCCGCGAGCATCCGGGCCAGCTCCCGGGCCCGGTCGGTGTCCTCCACTACCCGCACCCCACTGGTGGTCACCGCGCCTCCGGTGTCCTTGGCCACCACCAGGTGCCGGTCGGCGAACGCCGCGACCTGCGGCAGGTGGGTCACCACCAGGACCTGGTGGCTGCGGGCCAACCGGGCCAGCCGGCGACCGATCTCCACCGCGGCCTGCCCGCCGACGCCCGCGTCGACCTCGTCGAAGACCAGCGTCGGCGGCCCACCGGAGCCGGCGAACACCACCTCGATGGCGAGCATGACCCGGGACAGCTCACCGCCGGAGGCTCCGCGCTGCAACGGCAGCGACGGTGCGCCCGGATGGGCCAGCAGCCGCAGTTCGATCTCGTCGGCACCGTCCGGCCCGACGCCGACCTCGACACCGTTGACCGTCAGCGTCGGTTCCGCCCGCCCGACCGGCCGGGGCAGCACCGCCACCTCGATCCGGGCGTGCGGCATGGCCAGTCCGGCCAGTTCGACGCTGACCTGCTCGGCGAACCGGACCGCCGCCTCGCGCCGGGCCGCCGACAGCCGGGTGGCCAGTTCGGCCACCTCACCGGCGAGCCGCTTGCGTTCCCGGTCCAGCTCCTCGAGCAGGTCGTCGGAGGTGTCCAGCTCGGACAGCCGGGTCCGGGCCCGGTCCGCCCAGGCGACCACACCGTCGACGTCGTCGGCGTACTTGCGGGTCAACCCGCGCAACGCGGCCCGCCGCTCGTAGATCATCTCCAGTCGGGCCGGGTCGGCGTCCAGGCTGGCGAGGTAACCGGAAAGCTCGGCCGAGACGTCGCCGACCAGGGTCGCCACCTCGGCCAACCGGCCGGCAAGGTCACCGAGGGTACGGTCGACGCTCGCCTGCGCCTCCAGCGTGCGCCGGGCGGTGCCGAGCAGTGCGGTGACGTCCGGTGTCTCGTCCGCCGGCTCGGTGCCACCGGCGACGCACTGGTGTGCGAGCTGCGCGGCGGTCCGCAGCCCCTCGGCGTGCTCCAACCGCTGGGCCTCGGCCTTCAGGTCGTCGTCCTCGCCGACCTGCGGGTCCACCCGGGTGATCTCGTCCAACCCGAGCCGGAGCAGATCCGCCTCCTGGTTGCGCTCGCGGGCGTTGCGCCGCCGGTCGGCCAGGTCGTCCGCGACCCGGCGCCACTGGGCGTACGTCTCCCGCAGGGCGTCGAGCAGCTTCTCGTGCTCGGGGCCACCGAACCGGTCGAGCGAGGCACGCTGCTCGGCCGGGCGCAGCAGGCGCAACTGGTCGGACTGCCCGTGTACGGCCACCACCTGCTCGCCGATCTCGGTCAGCATCGACACCGGCATGCTCCGGCCACCGACGTGCGCCCGGGACCGCCCCTCGACCGTGACCGTACGGCTGAGCAGCAGCCCCCCGTCCTCGTCCGGCTCGCCACCGGCGTCGATGATCCGGGTGTGCACCGCGGTCGCGGTCGGCTCGGTCAGCCGGAGCCGACCCTCCACCAGCGCGCGGCCGGGGTCGGCCCGGACCCGTCCCGCGTCGGCCCGGCCGCCGAACAGCAGCCCGAGGCCGGTCACCACCATCGTCTTTCCCGCGCCGGTCTCGCCCGTGATGACATTCATGCCACTGGTCAGTGGCAATGTGGTGTCCTCGATGACGCCCAGCCCGGTGATGCGAAGCTCTTCCAGCACAGCACCCGACAGTAGTGGCGAGGCCCGACACTTGACCACCCGACGGGCGGCACCAACCCGAGCGTTCGACCCCACGACGGACCCGACCCGAGGCGAAACACCGGCACGCCGCGCTCCGATGACGCCGAACACCCGGATCCGACAGCACTGCGTCAGGTCAGGACGCCGCTGCGTCACCTGTCGCGGTGTCATGTCCGGAACGTGACAAGAGCCTGTTTCATCAGGCAGCTGAGAACACGCTCGCCGCGACGCGGCGGATCCAGCCCACCGGGCGTGGTCGGTGGCCGCGTGAGCGTCGGTTCGAGCGGGCTGCGAGCCCTCGCCCGGACCACCACCGGTCAGCTCCCGGCGACCTGGGCTGCGCCCCCGCCGACCCGTCGTCTCCCCCGCTAGCTGCGGCCGCCGCGCCAGCCCTGCACCGGCAGGCCGAACTTGGCCACCAACCGGTCGGTGAACGGACGCGGCCGGAGCCGGACGATCCGTACCGGCAGGGCGCCGCGTTGCACCGTCACCCGCGCGCCCGGCGGCAGGTCGTAGACCCGTCGGCCGTCGCAGCAGAGCACGGCCAGGGTGGTGAACGGGTCCACAGTGATCACGAAGGTGGACGTTGGGGCGGTGACCAGCGGGCGGCTGAACAGCGCATGCGCGCTGATCGGCACCAGCAGCAGCGCCTCCACCTCCGGCCAGACCACCGGGCCACCGGCGGAGAAGGCGTACGCGGTCGAGCCGGTCGGGGTGGCACAGACAACGCCGTCGCACCCGTAACGCGACAACGGCCGGCCGTCGACGTCGACCAGCAGCTCCAGCATCTGGGCCCGTTCGCCCTTCTCCACACTGGCCTCGTTGAGCGCCCAGGACTCGATCGTCGGGCCACCCTCGAACTCGGCCCGTACGTCCAGGGTGAGTCGCTCGTCCACTGTGTAGTCCCGGCTCACCACGTCCCGTACGGCCAGGTCCAGGTCGTGGATCTCCGCCTCGGCCAGGAATCCCACCTTGCCGAGGTTGATCCCGAGCAGCGGGGCCTTGGCCGGTCGGGCCAGGTCGGCGGCACGAAGGAAGGTACCGTCGCCGCCGAGCGCGAACACGATCTCGGCACCCTCGGCGGCGGTGGTCCCGCTCACCGGAACCACCCCGGGCAGGTCGAGGTCCTCCGCCTCCTCGGCGATCACCCGTACCTCGAAGCCCGCGGCGATGAGGTCCGCCGCGACCGTACGGGCGTGCTCGGTACTGCGCCGACGGCCGGTGTGCGTGACGAGCAGTGCCGTACGGCTCATCGGATCTCCTCTTCCTCCGTCGTCCGGCCCTCGCCGGCCAGACCGGCCAGCACCACCGCGCGCACCCGCTCCTCGTCGGCGGGTGGCGCGCCCTGGCGCAGCCAGACGAAGAACTCCACATTGCCACTCGGCCCCGGCAGCGGACTCACCGCCACGCCAGCCAGCCCCAGGCCCAGCTCGGCGGCGGAGGTGGCGACGTGGAAGACGGCCTCGGCGCGCAGCTCCGGATCGCGGACCACCCCGCCCGGTCCGACCCTGGTCCGGCCGACCTCGAACTGCGGCTTGACCATCAGCGCCAGGTCACCGTCCGGACTGGTGCAGCCGGCCAGCGCGGGCAGCACCAGCCGCAGTGAGATGAACGACAGGTCGGCCACGGTGAGGTCGACCTGGCCACCGATCAGGTCGGGGGTCAACGTACGGACGTTGGTGCGCTCGAACAGCCGTACCCGCTCGTCGCTCCGCAACGACCAGGCGATCTGCCCGTAGCCGACGTCGACCGCGACCACCTCGGCCGCGCCGCCGCGCAACAGCACGTCGGTGAAGCCGCCGGTGGAGGCGCCCGCGTCCAGGCAGCGCCGGCCGGTCACGGTGAGCCCGTCCGGGCCAAACGCGGCCAGCGCGCCGGCCAGCTTGTGACCGCCCCGGGAGACGTACTCCTGGGTGGGGTCGTCGCCGATCACCCGGACCGCGTCCGCCGGGTCGACCATGGCCGCCACCTTGCGGGCGGCCATGCCCTTGACCTGGACCCGCCCGGCCTCGACGAGCGAGGCGGCCTGCTCGCGGGAACGGGCCAGACCGCGGCGGACGAGTTCGGCATCAAGCCGGGTGCGACGTGCCATGCGAGGGCTCTCCGGTGGGAAGGGGGTGCGTCAGGCCTGGTCGATGGTGGCCAGGGTCTCCTGAAGCGTATTGTGCGCGGCCTCGTACTGGGCGATCTGGTCCGCCGGGGGTAGGTCGGCGGCGTTCGCGATGGCCTGGAGGGCCGCGTCGACCGCCGGGTGCCCCGACCCGTCGGTGGCACCCGGGTCTCGGTGGTCGGCCGGACGGGCGACCGGGGGTGGTGCCGGCCGATAGCCCCCGGGTACGCCGGGACGCGGCGGTCCGGGTACGGGAGCGGTGCTCACTGCGGACCGGAGCCGGTGGCGGGCGGCAGCTTCTCCGCCGTGACCTTCTTGGCCGGCCGGGGCAGCCGCTTCGCGGCGATCTTCTTCGCGGTCGCCGGCGGGGGCTGTTCGGCCGCGGCCTTCTTCGCCAGGCTCGCGGCCTTGTTGGCCACCGCCTTCTTCGCCACGGCCTTCTTCGCTACCGCCTTCTTCGCCACGGCGGCCTTGTTGGCCACCGCCTTCTTCGCCACGGCCTTCTTCGCTACCGCCTTCTTCGCCACGGCGGCCTTCTTCGCCACCGGTTCGGGGGTGTTCTCGGGTCCTGCCGGAGCCGGCGCGGCGGCGGCCGGCGGCGGCGTGCTCGGACCGGCGGCGGCCCGCGCCCCCCGCAGGTCCCGCTCCAGCTCGGCGACCCGTTCGTTCAGGCTCGCGACCTCGTCCGCCGTCGCCAGACCGACCGCGCCGAGCGCCCGCTCCACCTCGAACCGGACAAGCTTGGTCATCGCCTCCCGGTTGGCGAGCCCGGTCGACCTCAGTTCCTCGGCCAGGGCCTGCAACTGGGCCGCGGTGGCGCCGCCCTGACCGACCAGCTTCCTGGCGACCGTCTGGGCCCGCTTCCTGGACGACTCCGTCACGCCCATGGCCAGTTCCAGGTAGGCCCGCCACGCGTCCTGCATACCCGAATCCTTTCGCTGTCGGACTATCAGCTGTCACGCTACCGGGCGCTGGTCACCCCCTGGTGCGGTACGGTGCCGGGGAACGTGCGTGGCGTGCGACGAGGAGGGCGAGCATTGGCCAGCGTTGACGAGTGCCGACAGGCGTTGCACGATCTGGCTGCGCGGATGGATGCGAACGCGGCCCAGGTCCGGGACCATGCCAACCTCGAGCGGACCCTGGCGTGCCGGGTCAGCGACCTGGACTACGCCTTCCACGGCCGGATCAGCGACGGACGACTGCTGGACCTCGCCGACGGCGACGATCCGGACGCCAAGATCGCCCTGACCACCACCAGCGAGGATCTTGTCGCCCTGGTCGCAGGCCACCTCGACATCCCTAAGGCGCTCGCGGCCCGGCGGGTGTCGGTCGACGCCAACCCGTTCGACTTGCTCAAACTTCGCAAACTGCTCTAAGCAGCACAAACTGTTCTAGCAGCGCAAACTGGAACAAGCAGAACGCCACGGCCGTAATCGGCCGTGGCGTTGCTTCGAGTGATCGGCGCCGCTTCCCGGGTCCGGCCCTGCGTCGGCTCGTGTCAGTTCAGCCGCTCAGCCGGACAGGCCGAGTTCGCGCAGGGCGCCGCCGGCGGCATCCGATCCCGGACGGACCGAGCTGACCGGGTGACCGGACCAGGCGAGGGCACAGAGCAGCCGCAGCGCGTCAAGCGGACGCCCGGCACCGGTCAGCGTGGGCACCGCCCCGTCGACGGTGACCTGCCAGCCGCCCCCGGCGACCACGGCCGGATCCCCCTGCGGAGCGGGCAGGTCGTGCAGGCCCACCACCGCGTCGGCGTCGAACAGCCCCCGCAGGTCGTGTGCCACGTACGTCGGCCGGGACGACGGTGACGCGAGAAGCAGGTCGGCCGCCCTACTCACCCCGGTCAGTACGAGCAGGCTGTCCATGCCGGCCCGGCCGGCTCCCTCGATGTCGGTGTCCAGCCGGTCCCCCACCGTCAACGGCCGCCGCGCCTCGTGCTGACGGGCGGCGGTACCGAAGAGGGCGGATTCCGGCTTGCCGACGACAAGGTCCGGTTCCCGGTCCAACGCCGTACGGAGCACCGCCACCAGCGAGCCGTTGCCGGGCAGCGGACCCCGAGGGCTCGGCAGCGTACGGTCGGTGTTGGTGGCGACCCAGAACGCTCCCGCCCGGATCGCCACCGACGCCTCGGCAAGCTCGGTCCAGCCGACCTGCGGGCCGTAGCCCTGGACAACCGCGACCGGTGACTGGTCGGCCCGCTCGACCAGCGTCAGCCCGACGGCACGTACCTCCGCCCGCAGGGCCTCGGCACCGACCACGAGCACGGGCGCGCCCGCCGGGAAACGCTCGGCGAGCGCCGCCGCCGACGCGACCGCGGAGGTGAGCACCTCGCCGGGCTGGGCGTTGACACCCAGCCCGACGAGCAACTCGGCCACCTCGGTGGGACGACGGGACGCGTTGTTGGTCGCGTACGCCAACGGCTTGCCCTCGCCGTGCAACCGGGCCACCGCCTCGACCGCACCCGGAATGGGGCGGTCGATCAGGTAGATGACGCCGTCCAGGTCGAAGATGACCAGGTCGTACGCATCGACCAGCCGTTCGCCCTGGACGGCGCTCATGCTCCGACCGGCCCGGTACGGTCCGCCGACTTGTCCTCGGCGTCGCCACCCTGGTCCGACGATGTCGACTCCGAGCCGGCGTCGGTCACCGCGGTTGCAGTCCCATCGCCCGCCCCGCCGTCGACCACGTCAGCGTCATCCTCTTCATCGCTGTCGTCATCGTCGTCATCGTCGTCTTCATCGCTGTCGTCGTCATCGTCGTCGTCATCGTCGTCATCGTCGTCGTCTTCGTCGTCGTCGTCTTCGTCGTCTTCGTCTTCGTCGTCTTCGTCGTCTTCGTCGTCTTCGTCGTCGTCTTCGTCGTCGTCTTCGTCTTCGTCGTCGTCGTCGTCGTCGTCTTCGTCGTCTTCGTCTACATCAGTGGCCTCGGCGTCGACGTCGTCACCGGCCTCGTCCTCGTCGAGTTCCTCGTCGCCCTCCAGGACAACGCCGTCGAGCTCGAGCAGCCGCTCGGCCGCGTCGGTCTCGGAGTCCTCGTCGGCTTCGGCCGCGCGGGCGAACCACTCACGCGCTTCCTCACGCCGGCCGTTGGCGAGCAGCGCATCGGCGTAGGCATAACGCAGCCGTGCCGCCCAGGCCTCGTTGACGGCACCGGTGAGCTCGCGAACCTGCAGCATCGCCACCGCTGCGTCGCCCTGCCCCAGGTCACCTCGGGCGCCTGCGGCCACGATCAGCAGCTCGATCGCCTGCGCGGGGTCCATCGACTCACGGTCGGCCCCCCGGAACAGGTCGATCGCCCGTTCCGGCCGCCCGAGCGCCCGCTCACAATCGGCGAGTACGGGCAGGTGCGTCTGCTTGCCGCTCATCCGGTGGTACGTGCGCAGCTCGGCGATCGCCGTCTGCCACTCCCCCGCGTGGTACGCGGCCAGCCCCACTGCCTCCCGTACGGCCGAGATGCGCGACGCGAGTCGCCGGGCGGCGAGAGCGTGTGACAGCGCGAGCGCCGGCTCCTCGTCGATCAGTTGCCCGGTTGCCACCAGGTGCCGTGCCACCGTGTCCGCTACCGGCTTGGCCAGCGACAGCAATTCCGCCCGTACGCCGCTGTCCAGGTCGGTCGCGACGATCTCGTCCGGAAGTGCCGGAGCGTCGACGCCACCGATCTGGTCGCCATCGCGCGACGTGGCCCGGTCGAACCGGTTCGGGCCACTGTCTCCCCGTCCCCGGTCGCCACCTTCGCGGCCACGGTAGCCGCCATCCCGGTCCGAGCCTGACGTCCCACGGCGGTCATCCTGGCGCGGCCGGTCGTCCCTGGCCGGACGCGATCCGCCCTGGTCACGCCGAAAGCCACCACGGGTGTCGCCGCCAGCGCCGCCTTCACGCGGCGGCCCCGAGCGGTAACCACCCTCACGCGGCGGACCGGAACGGAAGCCGCCCTCACGCGAACCGCCACCATCACGCGAACCGCTACGGAAGCCGCCCTCACGCGAGCCGCCGCTGTCCCGGGGACCGCTGCGGTAGCCACCCTCGCGAGAACCGCCGCTGTCGCGAGGGCCGGAGCGGAAGCCTCCATCACGTCCTCCACCACGGGAGTCGCCGCCGGCTCCACCGTCACGCGGGGGCCCGGAGCGGTAACCGCCGTCACGGGAACCGCCGCTGTCGCGCGGACCCGAGCGGAAACCACCCTCACGCGGGCCGCTACGGAAGCCGCCGTCACGGGAACCGCCACGGGAGTCCCGGTCACCACCGAAACCACCCTCACGCGGCGGACCGGAACGGTAACCACCATCGCGCGAACCACCGCCGTCACGGGGACCGCTACGGAAACCACCCTCACGGGGACCGCCACGGGAGTCGCCGCCGGATCCACCGTCACGCGGGGGGCCGGAACGGTAACCACCCTCGCGGGAGCCGCCACCCTCACGCGGGCCGCTACGGAAGCCGCCGTCACGGGAACCGCCACGGGAGTCCCGGTCACCACCGAAACCACCCTCACGCGGCGGACCGGAACGGTAACCACCATCGCGCGAACCACCGCCGTCACGGGGACCGGAACGGAAACCACCCTCACGCGGGCCGCTACGGAAGCCGCCGTCACGGGAACCGCCACGGGAGTCCCGGTCACCACCGAAACCACCCTCACGCGGCGGACCGGAACGGTAACCGCCGTCACGTGAACCACCGCCGTCACGGGGACCGGAACGGAAACCACCGCCACGGGAGTCGCCGCCGGCACCACCCTCACGCGGGGGACCGGAACGGTAACCGCCGTCACGGGAACCGCCGCTGTCGCGCGGACCCGAGCGGAAACCACCCTCACGCGGGCCGCTACGGAAGCCGCCGTCACGGGAACCGCCACGGGAGTCCCGGTCACCACCGAAACCACCCTCACGCGGCGGACCGGAACGGTAACCACCATCGCGCGAACCGCCACCATCACGGGAACCGCCGCTGTCACGAGGACCGGAGCGGAAACCACCCTCACGCGGCGGACCGGAACGGTAACCACCGTCACGGGACCCACCACCACCATCACGGGGGCCGGAACGGAATCCGCCCTCGCGGGAGCCGCCGCCGTCACGCGGGCCGCTGCGGTAGCCACCCTCGCGGGAGCTACCGGCGCCATCGCGGGGGCCGGAGCGGAAACCACCATCGCGGGGACCCCCACGGGAGTCCCGGTCACCACCGAAACCACCCTCACGGGATCCACCACTGTCACGCGGACCCGAGCGGAAGCCACCATCGCTGCGGCCGCCGCCTCGGTAGCCGCCACCACCGCCGGCGGCGCCACCGGAACCGCCTCGCTGGCCACCGCCTCCGGCGTAGCCACCACGGTCACCTGACCCACCACGGGAGTCCCGATCGCCCCGGTAGGGCGGGCGGTCATCCCGGCGCGGGGATCCGCCGCGACCACCGTCACGGTAGGGGCGATCGTCGTTTCGGCGCTGACGGTCGTCGCCCTGCGGTCCTGAACTCACGGGTACATCCTTCCTCATGGCACTGGTGCCGGAACAACGCAGTCAAGGGCCGACCCGGATGGGGCGGCCCTTGACTGGAAGATT